>NZ_VHSQ01000003.1:0-494432 GCF_013048515.1 Vibrio sp. 1-2 (7-a) | reverse complement strand
AATTTGCTTGGCGACCATAGCGTTTTGGACCCACCTGATTTCCATGCCGAACTCAGAAGTGAAACGAAATAGCGCCGATGGTAGTGTGGGGCTTCCCCATGTGAGAGTAGGACATCGCCAGGCTTTAAATATCGCTTTCAAGTTTTCTTTTTAATTAAGATAACTGAAGGCAAAACTAAAAATTAGCATCGATAGTATAAGACTAAGTTTTAGTGACAATTTGTGGAGAGATGGCTGAGTGGTTGAAAGCACCGGTCTTGAAAACCGGCATACGTTAATAGCGTATCTAGGGTTCAAATCCCTATCTCTCCGCCACCTTTAAAAAACCGCTGTTCTTACAGCGGTTTTTTTGTATCTGCTGTTTTTTAACAGCTGTTATCGAAAACTTCTAATTGGCTTTTCTCCGGCCCTTTCTCTAAGTTCTTTAGCGTACTCACTTTGGGTGTAGTTTACGCAGTAATATCTTCAATCGAAGACATTTCCATAGGTCATTTGGGCTTTAAGTAGAGCTTTGTTAAGTCTCAACGTGGGATGCTTAAAAGCATTTTGATAGAGTTTCAGTCTAAATACTGCTGATGTACTTGGAGAAAAAATGAAGCTACTTTACTGGTTAGATGAATGGCAAGCGCTTACTCAAAAAGAGCAAAATGCTGCTTTACCAATTTCTGGCTACGATTTACTTGATGATGTTTTTGTGAAGTATGAATTCGTCGATCTTAACAAGCCATTGTTGTTCACATTTTCTCCTTCCGGTACTGATGCTCAGGTACAAGACTTAACTCCGGATTTTTCTCCTTGGGGCTACGACCTCGGAATACAACAACAAGTAAATATTATTGCCTTTCAACATTTAGGTAAAAGCAATTGGTTCCGTAGCCGGAATTTGATTTTCTTTCTGGAGCAGTTGTCTGAGTTGCTTAAGCCCTTCAAATGTCGTTTGGGTTATGGGCAGAGCCGAGGTGGTTTTGCTATTGGCGCATTCGCTGACTTACTGAAGTTGGATCATCTTTTGTTGTTTTATCCTGTTAGCACAAAAAATAAAGCGTTAGTGCCATGGGATGATCGGCCCAGCACTGAGCTTGCTCAACAGTTCGATTGGGAAAGCGGCTACCATGATCGAGATTTGGGCAATGCCAAGGGTTACATTATTTATGACCCCACCAATCGTATTGATCGTCTTCATGCTGAACGTTACCCAGAGCTAACTCATTTAAAAGTCGTCGGTATGGGGCACGGCACTCAATCCACACAATTAGATAAATTAGAATTTTTTAATCTGGTGGCGAAGGAGTTTGTTCGTCATCAAACCATAGATATTGACCAATTTAATAAGCAAATTCACGCTTTGTTTTAAAAGAGGACTGATATCAGAGTCCCCTGTAACCAGGGGGAGATGATCACACACTAAAAACTAGATTTTTAACACAATTGCTAGGCGCAATTTAGATGGAGGATTAATGAAGTTACTGTACTGGTTGGATGAATGGCTGGCTCTTTCTCGTGAAGAACAGCAAACCAGGCTACCGATGTCCGGGGAGGACTTACTTGATGATGTGTTTGTTAAGTATGAGTTTGTCGACCGAAATAAACCACTGTTGTTCACCTTTTCCCCTGCTGGTACGAATCTACAAGTACAGGACTTACACTCAGACTTTGCGCCTTGGGGCTATCGCTTAGCCCAGAAACAAAAAGTAAATATTATTTCTTTTCAGCACCTTGGGAAAAGTAACTGGTTTCGCAGCCGTAATTTGATTTTCTTTCTAGAGCAGTTATCGACATTACTTGAGCCTTTTGAATGCCGTTTAGGTTATGGCCTTAGCCGCGGTGGTTTTGCTATTGGCGCTTTTTCCAATCTATTAAAGTTGGATCAAGTATTGATGTTTCACCCGGTCAGTACAAAAAACAAAGTGCTAGTGCCATGGGATGACAGGCCAAGTACTGAACTTGCCCAACAATTTGATTGGGAAGGAAAGTACCACGACCTCGACCTTGGAGATGCAAAAGGTTACATCATTTATGATCCAACCAATGAAATCGACCGCCTTCACGCCAAACGCTACCCAGAGCTCACTCACTTGAGAGTCTTCGGTATGGGACATGGTACCCACGCGACGTATTTGAATAAATTCGGTTTTTATAAGCAAGTGGCTGTAGACTTTATACGTTATCAGAAGATAGATATAGCGCAGTTTCGTCATCAGACTAAAACGCTGCGATTAAAAGAAGATTACTATCAGTGCCTTAACAAGGCGAATGCGAGTTCACAACATCGTTTGAGCCTACTGAGTACCGCTCATAATGTACTAATTGAAGAAAAGAAAGAACATGTGAAGGAGCATCAAGCGCAAATCGATATTCAGCCACTTGTTGATATTGCGATGAAGCATGAGCATGACAATCCGCAAGATGCAGTACAACTTTTGGAAGTGGCTCAGCAGTTAGTTCCGAATGACCCCGTTGTGGAGCACAAGTTGCAGCAACTGTCGTAGGCGAGTAATGCAGACTGGCATTTTGAATTTGGTCAGTGGCTTTTGTCGCTGGCCTTTTTAAGAGCTTATGGGTTGATATTTCGATGAAATTTAATGAAGCAGTACAAAATAAAAAGCCCAAGCAAATGCTTAGGCTCAACGAGTATTAATATGAGTTTAAAACTCTTTTGGCGCAAAGCCTGTCATGACATCGAGGCGAAGCTCTTTACCAACTTTTGTTAGTGGGTGAACGATTACTAAGCCGCGTACGCGTTTTTTCAGTTTGCCGATGTCCGCTTGTTCTGCTTTGGTGATTTCACGAGAGAATGGCATATCAAGTAAGCTTTTACGTTCTTTGTTCAGCTCATAGTTTTGCTTATGCTTTAACTGGTTAAGCTTTTTGGTTAGCTGTTCTACTTCATCCGTGAACTTTGTAATCATTTCGTGATCACCACGAGAACGTGCCGCATCAAGTTTACGTTGGCATGTATCTAAACGGTTGTGCAGCTTTTGAATATCAGTTTTTATGCTCATGGTAATTTGGCTCAAATTTTAAATAGTCGAGAAGTATAGCATAGCTGAGATCACACGCTCTACTATACTTCTCGATTGTCTGGCTTTAGTTAATCAGTTCATTGCCCGATACGTTACCAGAGAAGAAGGCTTTGACGTTATCAAGCGTCACAGAGGCAATATTATTAAGTGCTTCGTGAGTCAAGAATGCTTGGTGGCCAGTAAACAGCACGTTATGACAAGCCGATAAGCGACGGAAAACATCGTCTACGATGACATCGTTAGATTTATCTTGGAAGAACAAGTCTTTTTCATTGTCATACACGTCTAGACCAAGCGCGCCAATCTTACCTTGTTTCAAGGCTTCTATCGCCGCTAGTGAATCCAGCAACTCGCCTCGACTAGTGTTAATGATCATCACACCATCTTTCATTTGTGCGAAGGCTTTTTCGTTCAATAGGTGATAGTTTTCTTCACTCATTGGACAATGGAGAGAGATAATATCCGCACTAGCGTAGATTTCTTCAAGCGAACAGTAACGCGCTCCCATTTCTAGTGCTAATGGATTTTCGTAAGGATCATAGCAAAGCAGCTCCATGCCAAGCCCTTTGAAGATACGCATCGTCGCGATACCAATCTTACCTGTACCAATGACACCAACGGTTTTTCCGTAAAAGTTAAAGCCAACTAGGCCCTCTAGCGAGAAGTTGGCGTCACGTGTACGTTGGTAGGCTTTGTGGAGGCGACGATTTAGGCACATCATCAAACCGACTGTGTGCTCTGCCACCGCCTCTGGTGAGTAAGCTGGAACTCGAACTACTTGTAAGCCAAGTTCTTTAGCAGCTTGTTGGTCCACTTTATCAAAACCCGCGCAGCGCATGGCAATAAGCTTAGTTCCGCCTAGAGAAAGCTGTTTAAGAACGGGAGCTGAAAGGTCATCATTGACGAAAGCACACACGACATCGCAACCATGTGCCATTTTGGCGGTTTTTTCGGTTAGCCGGAAGTCGTGATAGTGGAATTCAAAATCTCGGTTATTTTTAATTTTATTAAAAGAGGCCTCGTCGTAGGATTTTGCACTAAAAAAAGCAATATTAATCATGGTTCCCTCTCAAAAAGTGCGGACTTTATAAATAAATATACTTATAAAGTAATGCAACTTCGCCGGAATGAATAGAGAAATCTTCTCTTTAACTTTTGCCATATCAAACAACGATAACGATCACGCCTTTCAATGAGTATTATCTTACGATTCTGCACTTGTGCGTTCATCACATTAGCTTCTGGGGTAATACAGGTTTTACTCTAGATACTGTTTGCTTTACGGGCGCTAACTAACTAGCATAATCGCTCTTTTCTTGTTCACTTTAGTTAGGTTAGGCGTTCCGGCAATGTCAGTAAAATGGTGCTCTATGTTCTTGTGTTGCGTATTGGCTTCTAGCGTCCATGCAGCTGTAGATCTTGTTAAAGTCGACAAGTCAAAGCGTCGAATGTATTTAATGGAACAAGGCACAATACTAAAAGAATACCGCATTGCTTTAGGAGTGAACCCTAAAGGGCATAAACAAGAAGAGGGAGACAATCGTACACCTGAGGGCGAATACACCTTAGATTACGTCATAGAAGACTCGGCTTTTTATCGTTCTGTGCATATTAGCTACCCTGATGCGATTGATACGTTGGAAGCGAAGCGCCGAGGTGTGTCCCCAGGAGGGAACATCAAAATTCATGGTTTAAAAAACGGTGAGAGTCAGTTGCCGATTTATATCCAAAGCTTTGATTGGACCAATGGGTGTATTGCGATTACCAATGAAGAGATGGATGAGTTTATCCAGCTTGTAGATATGGGGACACCAATTCAGATTGAGTGGTAACGAAATGGTGCCTCTGAAGCTCAAGGTGGTATGTGCTATGGCATAAAGCGTTGTGGATGATCACTGAATATACCGTCTAACTGAGGTAGGTACTTCAGTTTGTTTGGATTGTTCACTGTATAACACATCACTTTGTAACCCGCCTGCTGGAGTTTGTTTATTTGGCGCGAGCGAACCCAGTTAATGTTTAGGTTGCAGCTATAGGCGTTAACTTCTTCCAAAAGGCGTTTATCTTTTCTCGTTAAGAATTCACTCAATACACCTAATCGATACTCATTGCAGTATTTATGCAGCGCTCTAATGACATCATGACTAAAACTGGAGAGTAGTACCTTCTCTTGCGGCATGGGACTTTTTGCTAGTACGTTGGCGAGAGCTTGTGCCACTTCTTCTATTGGGTGGCGATCTACCTTAACTTCAATATTCAAGTTAAGCTTGTGCTCAGTAGCTAAAGTGAGCAGCTCATCTAATGTCATGATTTTCTCACCTGAAAAATCTGCGCTGAACCAGCTACCAAAATCCAACGCCTTTAACTCTTCCAGAGTCAGTTCATCGACACGCCCTTGTCCATTACTGCATCGATTTATGGTGTGATCATGGCAAACCACTAAAACATTATCTTTGGTCGGTTGTACATCAACTTCAACCCAATTTAATCCGAGGTCAATGGCGGCCTGAACGCTCACTTTTGTATTTTCTGGGTATGAGCCAGCAACACCACGATGACCAATTACTAATGTTTCCATGTTCTTCATCTTCTGCTTTGTGTTGAGCAGATTGTACTCGTTTTTTGCTTTGAAGATATACCTCAAGGTGCATGTTGTCAGATCGTCTTAATAAAAGCCAAATCGCCCATTCGTCAAGGTAGGTCGTTGGAAGCACTCCTGTCGAATCATGAACCAAAGTTGGACTTTTATTCTCCTGCCGCTCATTTTTAAAGAGCAAGGTAGTTGCGAGTGCATCATGGTTATCGGGAGAGAAATATGAAGATCGGTGTTATTGGTGCAGGGGCTGTCGGTGTGGGGGTGTGTAATTACTTACTCACTCTGGGTGGTTTTAGTGAGCTTGTTCTACTTGATAAAAATTTAGAACGTGCCGAGGGTGAAGTGTTTGATTTTCGTCACACGATGGCACTGACTTTTTCAAAAAACACACGCATTATGCCGTCGGATGATTACTTAGATTTACTCGAAGCCTCGCTTGTTGTTATCACCGCTGGTACGCAGATTAAACAAGGACAAACTCGTTTAGATATTGCTGAGGTTAATGCTCAAATTGGAGTTGATATTGCGCGTCAAATAGAACGCGTAGCGCCAAATGCGGTGTTGATTGTTGTGTCAAACCCATGCGATATCGTGGCGCACTTTATTGTCACCAACACCGGTTTTGAGCCGAGTAAAGTTATTAGCAGTGGCTGTGTAGTTGATACCGCTCGTTTAATGAGTATTGTTGCTGGCCGTGTAGACCTAGACCCGAAGAACGTGTTTGGTTATGTATTAGGAGAGCATGGTAGCCATTGCTTTACTCCTAAGAGCTTAATTTCTATCGCTGGGCAACCGGCCGACTATTACTGCGATACCCATAACATTGAGAGAATTGATCCGCACGCACTTCTTGAGGCGGTGAAACAGGCGGGATACGAAATCTTTCGGCGTAAGCAGAACACCGTTCATGGCATTGCCGCCAGTGTCTTTCGAATCATTCAAGCTGTGACGATTAACGAACGTTCGGTGTTGCCCGTCGGTACGATGATGTCGGGGCAATATGGTTTGCATGATGTTGTTCTCAGCCTGCCTACGGTTATTGGAAAAAGCGGAGCAAATTCAGTTCTGATGCATCCCTTCACTGAAGAGGAGCTTGTCACATTAAAAACGATCAGCACCCATTTAAAACACATCGTGGAAAATGTCGCTAAGCAGACGAAGCTAAAGCCCTAGGATGTGTAGTTGTTTAATTTGTAAATGAGTAATAGAATGCGAACCATTTTTATTTGAATGGTGAGTGGTAATGTCTCGAGTTTTGATAGTGGATGATGACGTTCCTTTGTGTGAGCTATTAGAAGCAGTTTTGCAAGAGGAGGGCTATATTGTCTCTTCTGTACATTGCGGTGAAAGTGCTTTGCAATATATGGAGAAAACGCCGGTAGATCTTGTACTGCTTGATGTCATGTTACCAAACCTTAACGGCATGCAGGTTGCCCGTAGAATCTGTCAACGCTTCGCGACACCTATTCTAATGCTTACTGCTCTTAATGATGAAAACTCGATGCTTGATGGCTACCAAGCCGGAGCCGATCAGTACATAGGAAAGCCTTTTAATGTTGCTGAGCTTCTGATGCGCATCAAAGCGATTCTTCGTCGTGTTGGTTTAGAGCGCCAACGTCAGGCGATGTGCAGTACCGTTCAAACGATCAGTGATCAGCTCAATAGCTTACCACTCACAAGCACGGAAGCCGAATTACTAAGCTATTTAGTCAAAAACCAAGGTGTGGTGATTTCAAAAGCGGAACTCCAAACCGAAGTATTAAAGAAAGAGCTAAGCCCTTTTGACCGCAACCTTGATATGCACATCAGTAATATACGTCGCAAGCTAGTAGAAGCAGGGCTCTCTAAGCAACATATCAAAACCTTCCGTGGCAAAGGTTACAGCTACCTAGAGGCTGTAAACAATTAATGAAGCTCACGTGCCCACCTTTTATCGCGAAACGTAAAGACAGCTTAGCGTTTAAGTTGTTTAGTTATATGACTGCAATTGTGATAAGTATTTTGGTCGTACAAGCAATGGCGGAGCAAGCTCTCGTGAAAGCAATGCTAAAAGTGCCGGACAGTGTGCGAGAAGAAATGCTCGATCTTGCACATCAAGCCAATGTGCTGATTGAGCACGGAGATATGGACGAACTTGCGGATTGGGCGAACGCGCAAAACTTTTATCTGTTTGTGCTGAATGAGCACCAGCAACCCGTCACTCACCGTTTAATGCATCCACACTTCGAGTTCAAACTTCAATTTAAAAGAAGTATTGATGATCAACTTGAGGGAAAGGTAAATCGCCCGATTATCAATATCCCTTTGGTAAAAGATAATAGCTTGGTGATTCAACTGCCACATCGACTGCATCCCGCACATGACTTCATTTTATATTTCTCTATTCTCAAAGTGGTGATTGCGGTAGTTATTTTGGCGTTGTTCTCATTGCTAATGGCACGCAACTTACAACAGCCGCTTGATCGCTTAAGAGAAGCAAGCAAAAAGCTATCTAACGGTGACTTTAATGTCAGTGTGGTGAAAGAGTTAAAATCGAATACGCGCGAGTTTAACGAGCTGGCGCAAGACTTCGACCACATGACACAGCAAATTCATTCTCTTGCCGAAAAGCAGCGATTGCTTATAAGAGATGTCTCCCACGAGCTCCGAACGCCGTTAGCAAGACAGAATTTAGTTCTACACCTTTTGCGGAAGCGAGTTGGGGAGAACGAGCAAAGCTTGGTGACCAGGCTAGAAGACGAAGCTAAAGAGCTAAACCATTTGATAAGCGATATCTTGGAGTTCAGTCGCTTGGAAAATGCGCGTTTCGACAAAGGTGCGAAACGCCGTGATTTAGAGGTGTTGCTCGCACCGCAAGTAGAGCGGTGCAAAATCGATTTAAAACCAGAACAAACATTGTCATTCCGTTCAGAAGCAACATGCGCCAAAGCTTTTTGCGAAGAAACGCTCATCATTCGTTGTTTGAATAACCTTGTTGGAAATGCCATCAAATATTCAGGGCAAGCATCTCAGATAGAAGTTTCTCTGGCTAATCATGTCAAAGATGGGCAGCAATTGATTTCCATGTCTGTATCCGACAATGGGCCAGGTATTCCAGAGAACAAGTTGGTCGATATTTTTGACCCGTTTACTCGCTTAGATGCATCAAGAGATAAGAAGCTTGGCGGCTATGGTTTAGGTCTCGCGATTGTCAAAGAATCCATGCGCATTATGGGTGGATCCGTTACGGCGAAAAATCGTGAACAAGGAGGTCTGAGTGTTACTTTGGTGTTCAAGCAGTAAGTATGGTTAAGTCTTATTAACTGTGATATTTATCACGTTATTGTGGCTCATCATCAGAGAGTACTTTACAAAAGTTTGCAAATGCAAAGAATGTAAATTTAATGCAAATGGTAATACTTATCACTTATATTCACCCGCGAAATAATTAAGAGGGAATCGCATTCAACAAGCATGTGACCCGAAAAATAATAATCGGAGTGAAAGGATATGTTTACTAAGAGCCATTTGGCGCTAGTGATCGGTGCGGTGTTAGCAACACCTGCAGTGGCGGACGTTCAAACAGACGAACATGTAGTTGTAGAAGGTCGAGAGTTCGGCTACAAGGCGGATACAAACAGTACAGCAATGCGCATGGAAATGACGCAGCTGGAAACGCCAGGACAAGTAGCGGTTATCGATGAAACGGTAATTGATGAGCAGCGTGCAAGTACACTTGGTGAAGTGCTACGTAACGATGCAAGTGTTAGCGCGGGTGCTACAAGCCGTAACCGCGAACGTTTCTCTCTACGTGGTTTTGAACTTAGCAGTTCAGACGGTTTTCTTCGTGATGGCCGTCAACACTGGTCACACTACCGTCAGCCAATTGAGCTTTTAGAGCGTGTTGAAGTGCTTAAAGGTCCATCAGGCTTGCTATACGGTAAATCTGAGCCGGGTGGCTTGGTAAACATGGTTTCGAAAAAACCAACAACTCAAACACAAGCTAGTTTGAGTCAAGATCTAGGTTCGAATGATCACTCACGCACGGTGCTTGATGTGAGTGGCGCGCTAAATGATGCAGAGACACTGCGCGCGCGCGCAATTTTTGCCAAAGAAAGCTACGGCTCTTGGCGCAGCTACGGCGATGGTACCGAGCCAGAAACGGATCGCACGGTTGCGGGCCTAGTGGTTGAGTACGACATCACCGACAACTTTATGGTGTCAGCGCATTACGATCGCACGAAAGACGATGGTAGCGTGGATTCTGGTGCTTACATTGTGGATGGTAAAGCGGTTCGCGGTGACAAGTATATCTGGGATGCGCAGTGGTCTGAAATTGATAACGATGTAGAAAACTATGGCATCGATATTAATGCTCAAGTGACTGACAATGTAAACGTAAAAGCGGGTTACAACCGCCAAGACTTTAAGCGTTTTGATGTAGAGTCTTACCCAGGTTTCGATACTTATGACCAAGATACTAAGATCGACCATTCTGGTAACGAACGCAAAGATAATTGGGTGTTTGATACTGCATATATAGATGTGACGACGGACTTTTCTCTGTTTGGTACAGATAACACGTTTTTGGTAGGTGCGAACTATCTAGAGTATACCTATGACCGTTTCCAAAAGTATTACAACCCTATAAGTATAGAAGCCGGTCAGTCTGTGCCTCGTCCTGGATACTCTGGGAAAGTTAAACAGTCCACAAGCGAGCACGACACTTGGGGTATCTACGCGCAAAACATGATGACGATTAATGATTACTGGCAAGTGCTTGCAGGTGTTCGTTATGACGAAAAGCGTGACGATGACCTGACTGAAAACCAGGTTTCTCCAAAATTTGGTGTAATTTTCCACCCAGCGACGAATGGCTCGGTTTACGTTCAGTACTCTGAAAGCTTTATGCCGCAAGGTGAAGTCAGCAGTGGTCGTGGCAAAACTTACGTGAACGATGGCGAGAAGCTAGATGCAGAGCGCGGAATTTCTTATGAAATCGGTACGAAGTGGGAACTGTTTGATCAGCGCTTATTTGTATCAGGTGCTGTGTTTGATATCACATTAGAGAACATGTCGCTGGATGTTGAAAGTGGTAAAGATGCTAGTAATAAGGTTCTACATAAGAAAACTCAAGGTGGTGAGCAAGTACACAAAGGTGCTGAGCTAATGGCCCAAGGTTTTGTGACCCCTGAGTTGTCGCTAACCGCTTCTGCAATGTACTTGGATGCAGAGCTTAAGAAGGCAGAAAGATATGAAGGTAACCGCCCTGTAGATGTGCCAGAGTTCTCGGCAAGTCTATGGTCTAGCTACAAGGTTCAAGACAACACTAACTTAAACCTCGGTTTGATTTATGAAGGTGATCGCTACGGTGATGCAGCGAATACCTTCAAGAAAGATGGCTACGCTCGCGTTGATATGGGCGTGTCATACAAACATAAGTACGATGAAAACTTGGATATCATTGCTCGATTCAATGTCGAGAATTTATTCGATACCGACTACTTCGCAGGTGGTGGTAGCACGAATAGCGAGCAAAAAGGTGCGAGTGGGGTTGTGGTTGGAGAAAGCCGCAACTACATGGCAACAATCCAGTTCAAGTACTGATAACAATTTGATTATTAAAGGGGAAGGGTAGTCTTCCCCTTTGGTCGTTTTTGGAACACAGAAATATAACTCGTATGAATCTAATGAAATCAAGTATCGCTCTGTTGATATCATCGGTTTTGATTCCCGCTCACGCGGCGAACTTAAACGATGCACAAGCTGTGCAGAGTAAAACAAACCAGTCGTCGGCGGTAAGCCAAAAACGTATTGATGCAAGCGCAGAAAAATCACTTACTCTAGAAGCTGAAATTGAGCAGCTGCAAGAGGAAGTCGGTAACTTGAAGATTTATCGCGATCATCTTGCAAGCCTTGTTGAGAGCCAAAATCAAGAAGTTGATAGCTTGAACGAGCAAATTGAGCAGATTGCTCAAACTCGTCAAGGTGTCGTGCCTTTGATGTATCACATGCTTGAAGGCTTAAAAGCGCTCGTTGCTAACGACAAACCTATACGCAAAGCGCAACGTGAGGAACGAATTGCAAAGCTGGATTCCATGATGACGCGTGCAGACGTTGCGGATGCAGAGAAGTTTCGTCGTATTTTAGAAGCGTACCAAATTGAAATGGATTACGGCACCAAGCTTGGCGTTTACCAAGGCAAGATTAACCTGGGTGACAATGAAGCTGTGGAGGCGGACATTCTCTATTTAGGGCGTTTGTCTTTGGTAGCACGTAGCTTATCTGGTGAGACATTCTGGAGCTGGTCACAGCAACAACAAGCATGGCAACAAGTGGGTTCTGAGCAAAAATCAGAGCTAGATAAAGCGTTCGCTATGGCGAATAAACAGATCGCGCCGAGTATGTTAACTCTGCCAGTGTCGTTAACCGCTGCGGAGGGCAAATAAATGATGAAAAAATGGTTATCGGTTGCACTAATCTCGACAGCCGCATTAATGCCTCATACAACTGTTGCTAGTGATGCGTTGTTACAAAAGGCGCAGCAAGAAAATCGTCAACAGCAATCGCACAATGTCACGCGTGAATCAGGTTTTAAGAAAACAGAGCAAGAGCTACAGGCTATAAAGAATAAATTGGCCGCAGAGCGAGCTGCTCTTCAAGCAGAAGCGGATTCATTAAGTGTTACTTTCGGTGAAAACGAAGCGGAACTGGCGCAGCTAGAAGAAAAGCTACGTCTAGAAACCGGGAGCTTAGGTGAGCTATTTGGCGTCGTTCGCCAGAACGCAAAAGAGCTAGAGTCAGAGCTCAAGAGCTCAGTAACGGGTGTTGATGCAAACTCATATCAGAAAGATATCGATGCTATTGTTGCGGCTAAATCACTGCCAACGTTGATCCAACTTCAGGCGATGTGGCGTAGCATGGAAGAACAAATCAAAGCAAGTGGTGAGATGGCAAACGTCTCTTTCACACTGCTAAATGGCGAAGGTCGTGAACAAACGGTTAATGGTGTTCGTCTTGGTTCTATGGCGCTGCTGGATGACACTGGCTACGTTAAGTGGAATGGTCAACGCGGAGATGCGGTAAACTATCTTCGTCAGCCTGAAAGCGGTCCAACAGCGAATACTATTTCCTCTGGTGACATTGATGCGCTTGTCATTGACCCGTCACGCGGCATTCTCCTTGAGCAGCTCGCAAACTCACCGACTTTGGCTGATCGCCTAAATGCAGGCGGCGTTGTCGGTAAAATCATCCTTGGTTTATTAGCTATCGGTCTATTGATTGCTCTCGTACGTGGTGCATCTCTGATGATTTCGCGCCAGAAAATCATGAAGCAACTGAAAACTCCAGCACAGCCAGGAGACAACCCTTTGGGTCGTGTGCTTGCGGTGTATCAGAAAGATAAGCATCGCAGCGTAGAAGCGTTAGAGCTACGTCTTTTGGAAGCCGTTGTTGATGAGCAAACCCACTTAGAAAAAGGGTTGTCGATGCTGAAGCTTCTTGCGGCGCTGGCCCCTATGCTTGGTCTACTGGGCACGGTAACGGGTATGATCGAAACCTTCCAAGTCATCACTCAATTTGGTAATGGTGATCCGAAAGTAATGGCGGGTGGTATTTCGATGGCGCTTGTAACTACTGTACTTGGCCTTGTTTCAGCCATGCCATTGTTATTGGCGCACAACGTATTGAGCTCTCAAGCAGAAAATATTCGCAGTATCTTAGAAAAGCAAGGTATCGGTTTAGTTGCAGAACAAGCTGAGCGTGATATGCCGAGCAACAAGAGTCACTCTAACACCTTAGCGGAGAACGCAGCGTAATGGAGCAGATCCTACTCAGCACATTGGGTTTGATCAGTGAGGATTGGGCCACAACCTTGATGAGCTTTATGCAGCAAGGTGGTCAAATCCTATGGTGGCTGGCTGCCGTCGTGGCGGTGTGCTGGCTGTTGGTTATGGAGCGAGTTATTTATCTCACAACGGTTTTCCCTGGGGTAAAGAAACAGCTTTGTGAGCAGTGGCAAGCAAGATCAGAGCACCACTCTTGGTACGCGCATCAAATCCGTGAAGGATGGATTGCAAAAGCGCAAATCGAACTGCGCCAAAACCTATCGACTATTAAGCTGCTTGTGGCGGTTTGCCCAATGCTAGGGTTGTTAGGGACGGTGACGGGCATGATTACGGTGTTTGACGTAATGGCATCGCAAGGCAGCAGCAATCCGAAATTGATGGCTTCAGGTATCTCACTTGCTACGCTGCCAACCATGGCGGGTATGGTAGCAGCGCTGGCGGGCATGTTTATTCATGCTCGCCTTAGCAAAGTGTGTGAACGAAAAGCTATCCAGTTAGAACAATCTTTAAGGAGTCAAAAGTGAGACTCGGACGCAGACCTAACCAACAAGATGAAGCTCAAGTCGATTTAACGTCGATGCTTGATATCGTCTTCATCATGTTGATCTTCTTCATTGTGACCAGTTCGTTTGTACGTGAATCCGGTGTAGAAGTGAACCGCCCTCAGGCTTCTAATGTGGTAAGCCAAAAAGATGCGGGCATTTTTATCGCGGTAACGGCAGCAAATGACGTGTACATCGACAAACGAGTGGTTGATATTGAGCGTGTTGAGGCCTCTATTGAGCACTTGTTACTTGATCAGCCTGATGCTTCGTTAGTTATCCAAGCTGACGAGCATGCTTATAATGGCACTGTCGTGAAAGTGATGGACGCTGCAAAAGCGGCGGGCGTGAAAAACATCGCATTGGCGGCGGAGAAACCTTAATGGGCAGGCTGTTACTTGCACTACCAGCATCACTGTTAATTTCTGTGAGCCTGTTTAGCTTTATGGCGTGGATGGTTGATAAAGGCAACCAGCGTGCGCCAGAAGCTTCGGAAGCGGTTCGTTTTGATATGGTGATGGTAGAGAATGAAGCAGACGTGCAGCGCCGTCAACGTTCAGTGCCGGAGCAACCAGAACCACCCCAAGCGCCGGAGCCAATGGATCTGTCTCAAGCTGACACTCAAATGGAGCCAATGAGCCAGATGACGCCAGTCAGTGCTTTAGGTTTGAACACTGCCCTTGAAGGTATCGCGATCAGTGCGCCAAACTTGAAGGGAACAATGGGCAACCAACAAGCACTGCCGTTGTATCGTGTTGATCCTCGCTATCCAAGTAAGGCGCTGAAACGTAGAGTTGAAGGCTATGTCATTATGCGTTTCACGATCGATGCAACTGGACGACCAAAAGATATTGAAGTGATCGAGGCTGAGCCACAGCGTATGTTCGAAAGAGAAGCGATTCGTGCGCTTAAAAAATGGAAGTATCAGCCAAAAGTTGAGGATGGTGTGTCAATTGAGCAGTATGGACAAACCGCTAAAGTGGAGTTCAAGTTAGCCAAATGATGAAAAAATTCTTAATCGGTACGGTATTAAGCCTGAGTGCACTTTCAACCATTGCCAGTGAGTTAAGCCAATACACTGCCGCGAGAGTTCAACGAGCACACAACTTGGCTCAAGAGGAGAAACTAAAAGAAGCGATTTCATCTCTTGAAGCTATGGAGCTTTCTCGTGGATATGACCAAGCTTATGTCGCTCGAATGTTGGGTATTTTTTACTGGCAGAATGAACAAACTCAAGCAGCAATTAAGCAACTTGAGTTGGCAGTCAATAGTGGTTTGCTACAAGATGAGCAAGCATGGCAAACCCGAAAGATGTTGGCAGATATACTGCTGAACGAGCAACGCTTTTCTAAGGCGTTACCTCATTACTATGCCTTGAGCAAAAACATTCCTAAAGGTCAAAAAGCGCATGAGCTATGGCTGCGTATTTCCCAATCTCATTATCAACTGAGTCAGTGGCAGAAAGTGCTTTCAGCAATGGCTCGTTATGAGAAGTTTGGTCAGCCAGACAAGCTTGGCGCATTGTCGATAAAGCTTTCTGCTGAGCTAGAACTGAAAAAGTGGAAGCCGGCAATCTCGACCATCAAACGCTTGATCGCGATTGAACCTGAGCGAATTGAATGGTGGCGTCAGCTTGTTGCTCTTTACCTGCGTGTTGATGACAACAAACGTGCTCTGGACTCTTTGGCGTTGGCAAAACTGAAAGGATTACAACTTAGCCAAGATGACTTAAAGCTGCTGGCACAATTGTACGCGAAACGAGGTATTCCTGAGAGAGCTGCGTTGGTGATGAACGAGCTAGAGGATGTAAACTCGAATAGTAAACTGAAAGCTCAGCAAGCGACGTATTGGCAAATGGCAAAAGAGTGGGAAGAGTCTATCGATAGTTGGCGTGTTGCTGCTCAGTTAGACCGACAGTATTACTGGAACTACTCTCAATTATTGGTGCAAGAAGGCCACTATAAAGATGCCCTTGCCGCGCTCGATAAGGTCAGCGGTCGTAAAGCGGATGTCGCACTTATCAAAACTCGCGCTTACTACAAGCTTAAGCGGTTTGACGATGCACTTGCTAATGCCAAAAGAGCGGATGAGATAAAACCGTCGAATCAGGCAAAAAGTTGGGTTAAGTATCTATCACAGCTACGCAAAGTAGAATCGACGCAGAACTCATAGCGAACATTTTTATTAAATACCCGAGCTCAGTCTCGGGTATTTTTTGTCTAAAGTCATAAAGGCTATTTATTGTATGAGCTTTTCATAAAAGGCTAATGCATCAAATGGTCGGGAGAAAAAAGGGCTTTTCTCTATATATTCTTGATGTACCTTGCTCAGTGTTTCAAACTTTTCTCTCGATGTAGGTTCGATATGAAAAGTTAGGCTTTCAGTCGATTCTACAAGCTTTAATGTTGAGGTTCTTGAAGCGTTATTTTTTGCTATTAATAGATAATATGCTAGCTCTTGCTTCTCTTTTAATACACAAGCCTCAAAAGCTTTCTCGCTTAAAAACGGCAGAACAGGAGTTAATGCTTCTATATGCTTCTTTGAATACTCTAGGGTTTGTTTGTCAGGTGTATTCTGGTCTGCCATAGATTCGCACAGCTTTATCTTAGCACCATAATTATCGATAGATTGGCTTACGTTGTTAAACAAACTGGCTTCAAACTTTTCACTTGCGAAAGTGACACTTGAGAAAAGTGATAAGAGAATTATTCCAACATTCTTGTTCATATTTTTCCTTCTGAACTGCACCATAACGTTTGGCTAGCATCAGAAAATCTTCTCTATCTAACCCTACACTAACTTCTTAGCTTACCTTTTTAATCTAGCTTATCGATAGCTTTTAAGCTTTTCATTAAATATACATAAAGGCGCATTTTGGTGGAGTCTATCCCACTTTTTAGTATTGGAAATATCATTAAATTTTGAGTCATTAAAATCAATAGGGTTATTATCTAGAGGGAGGCAATTGGTGACTCATATTGGCGCAAATAGTTACAACATGCGCCAGCCAAGCTGAATTGAAAAAGTAAACAATGTAAATTAAATGCCAATACGAATGATTATCACCTAAATTATGCCCCACATTTATTGGTGATGATTGTTTCTATGTTGCTTAAAAGCAAAGGTGTTCAAACTTGGGCTCGACGCCTACATATCTATATTTCGATGGCTCTTCTCTTAGTTACGCTGTTTTTTGCAATAACTGGTATTACCCTCAATCGCCCCGAATTATTTGAACGCCGTGAACCTATCATTCAACAACATACTCTTACGGTTCCACACTCAGTGCTATTTTCACATTCAGATACTTTTCAACCTAACCGTGAAGAACTGCTTGCTTTCTTGACTAAAGAAACCGAGCTTCGCGGTACTCCCTCCGCGTTAGATGTGTATACCGAAGTTGAGCAAGGTGAGTTGTTACTCGGAGAGTTGTCTATGGATTTTAAAGGCCCGGGTTATAACGCTACGGTCTTTATTGATATGACTACTGGTGCGGCAGAGGTTGAAACGACGCACTACGGTATTGTTGCGTTGTTGAACGATCTACATAAAGGTCGCAACAGTGGTGGGATTTGGAAGTGGTTTATCGACGTCACTGCGCTTTTGATGGTGTTTTTTGTTCTAACAGGTGTGTGCTTATTACTGCCTAAGAAGAAGACGCTTAGAACGTCAATGCAATGGATGAGCTTTGGTACGTTACTGTCGCTCGTGATTTATTTTGTTGCTGTTCCATAACAGCTTTTTTAGAGAACACTTATGTTGAACACAGGAAGATTTTTCCGCCGTAATCACTTTTGTAAAGCCGCTTTGATCGCGGCTTTTGCTCCTTTCTCTCTTTCTGCAGCTCCTCTACCAGATAACGCGAAGATCGATTTCGAATTCGAACTTCCAAAGGTAGACACTTCAATGTACGCACGCCCTTATGTGGCGGTGTGGGTTGAAAATGACCAGCGTAAACCGGTTAAAACCATTCAGCTATGGGTAGGAAAAGACGAATGGCTAAAAGACCTGCGCAGCTGGTGGAGAAAAGCGGGTCGTTATGATCGTGAACTTGTTGATGCGGTGACGTCAGCAACCCGTCCTGCTGGTCAATACCGCTTTGTCTGGGATGGAACCAATGACGCAGGGGAGCGTTTGGAGCAGGGAAATTACACATTGTACGTCGAAGTCGTTCGTGAACACGGTGGGCGTAACTACTTACGTCAAAAAATAACGCTAGCGGACAGTGAAGTGCGCTATGAGCTTAAACCAACACAAGAGACGGGTGTCATCACCGTCAATTATCAAGTTAAGTGATTAAAGGACACAACAATGAAAACCAAAATCAAAGCAGTGGCATTGGCGAGTGTAATGGCAATGGGATTGGCTGCAACAACCACCGCACAAGCGCATCCACGTTGGGTTCTGCCTTCTCACTTTACGGTTTCAAAAGAAGGCGGTGACTGGCTGACATTTGATGTTACTGCTTCTCACGGAACGTTTGTTTTTGATAAGCCTGCGGGTAGTGACCAAGCGTTCGTGGTGATGCCGGATGGCCGTTCTGAGCGTCCTAACTTTGTTGTTCGTGGCAAACGTCGTTCTATGTTTGATTTCTTTTTTACGGAAGAAGGCACGCACAAAGTCGCGATCAATAATCAGCCGAGTTACTACACCCAATACAAAGCGGGTCGTCGTGATACGGTGAAGTGGGCGCGAGCAAACAAAGCTGAGCGTGGTGATGTGCTTCCCGAGCAAGCACGTGATGTGGTTACTCAACTAAGCTACACCCGAGCAGAAAGCTACATCACGGTTGGTATGCCAACGGAAAAAGCGTTGGAGATTGAAGGAAAAATGCTGGAGATGAAACCGATCACGCATCCATCGGATATCATTGAAGGTGAACCAGTCACTTTCCAGTTTTTCTTCAATGGTGAGCCACAAGAGGGCGTCACAGCGGAGATCACACGTGAAGGCACCATGTACCGAAACCATCAAGAACAAATCGATGTGGTGAGTGATGAAGATGGCAAAGTGATCTTCACGCCAGAGGTCGCAGGGCGCTACTTAATGAAAGCGAACTACAAAGGTGAATTAAAAGATAATCCATTGGCGGATAAAGCGAGTGCCAATGTTCACCTTACGTTTGAAACTCAACTTAACTAATCGAATTAGGCTCAGCAATCGCTGGGCCATTTTGGAATCATCATGAATAACACTTCTCTTCTCAAAGCTGCTTTGCTTTTTTCTGGATTTGCTTCTTTTCACGCTGCTGCACACTTCCCTCTGATGAGTTGTCACTTGGCGCAAGATAAAGTGATTTGTGAAGCGGGCTACTCGGATGGATCGACAGCGGTCGACTACGATGTCGAAATGTACGATTACGACGACAATCTGATCGCCAAAGAAAAAACAGATAAGCGTTCCATCGCAGAATTTACTCACCCTGAAACAGATTTCTATTTGGTATTTGATGCCGGACATGAAAGCCCGGTGGAAGTGGATATCGTTGAGCTGAAAGAGAAATGAGTGTACAGAAAGTTCGCCCTGATGATGGTAACCGAGAAGGAAAGTGGGTCGCACTGACAATCGCAGTGATTCTCGGTTCTGCAGCCATAATTATGCCCTACCATCAGGTCGCGACTGAAAAGCCAGACATACAGGCTCATCAAGTTTTAATCACGGACTTACATCAAAACGAGTTGGGTTTGATCGCTGAACTTAAGCTTGCTCATGAAGAGATTCGTGATTTGCAGCTAGAAACTGGAACTTGGCCTGAGGTCTCTGACATGGAGGCGCTTTGGATTGCTCCATTCGTAAAAGACCAAAATTGGAAGCGCAAAGGGTCTCATCAGTGGAAACGAATCGATGACGGAGTATACATTGGCATGAAGAAAAATGCCCAAGGTTCTGCCTCTATGCTTCTGGATAGCCGTGGCTCTCAAGCTGATATTTGGTTTAGTGATTCTAGCCGATCGTTAAATGCGGAGGTACTAAGCGATCTAGCAAAACGCCGCCAGCATGGCTGGCGACAAATCGTTCTGTCAGATTCCTCTTCTTCCCATTCTCACGCCCATTAAGACAACATAATTGATAAGTACTATGATCAAACGCTCTCTTTTACGTCGTATTCTTACAGCCACCGTGTTATTGACGGTGTCTTCTACAGGCTTTGCTGCCGATAAACTCAGTATTGGTATTACGCTTCAACCTTATTACAGCTATGTCAAAGCTGTTGTTGATGACAAGGCGAACATCATTCCTCTGGTCGATGCTGGTTTTAACCCTCATAACTATTTACCGCAACCCAATGATCTTAAACGTTTGAATGAAATGGATGCGATAGTGATCAATGGTATTGGTCATGACGATTTTGCACTGAAAGTGATCAAAGCCTCTCAGCGTGATGATCTCGTGGTTATCGAAGCGAACAAAGAAGTGCCTCTGTTACCGGCGATGGGGCAGTCAGTTGGTCAAGGAGCAGTGAACCCTCACACCTTTGTTGGTCTATCGACCACTATTCAAAAGGTTTACACCATCGCGAGTGAGCTAAGTAAACTGGACCCAGACAACGCTACTTTTTATCGCCAAAATGCTCGTAAATACGCAAAAACATTTCGCCTGATGAAGCGTGATGCAATGTTGTCTCTTGGTGAGTTGGACACGGCTGGTATGAAGGTGGCGACAACCCATAATGCTTACGGCTATATTCTTCAGGAGTTTGGTGTTGACGTCGCAGCTGTCATTGAGCCTGCTCATGGCGTTGAACCAAGTGCCAGTCAGTTGCAGGAAACGATTGAGAAAATTCGTGAATCGGGCATTGATGTGCTGTTTTATGAGCTCAATATGCCGAACCGTTTTGTTGATACCATCGAAGAGGCGACAGGGGTACAGCTTTATCGCTTTTCTCACATGACTCACGGTGAGTATGAGGCTGATAAAGTCGAGGTTGAGATGCGAGATAACGTGGAAACGCTCATTGAAGCCATGAAATTTGTGGCGAGCAAGCGAGCAGGGGAAAAGGCGTAATGACAGGTCCTTCCGTTTCCTTAAGTAACGTGGGCCTAAAATACGCCGACAATATTATTTTGCAGAACATCAGCGCTGAATTCGAGAGCGCGAAATGCCACGTTATCATGGGGCCGAACGGCGGTGGGAAAACCTCTTTGCTTCGTTCGATACTTGGGTTAACACCATTTTCGGGAAACATTGCACTCAATTGGCCAGAGCAATCAGCTGCATCGGGTAAGATAGGATATGTACCACAAAAGGCGATGTTCGAGGCAAGCCTCCCGTTAACCGTGATGGATTTTGTGCTGCTTAATCAAACCCGTATCCCTCTATTTTGGCGACGTAAAACTAAACAAACTCAACATGCCCTGGCCCAGCTGGATCGCGTGGGCATGGCAACGCGTTGCGATCGTCGTATGGGGCAACTCTCTGGCGGTGAGCAACAGCGTGTTTTGTTTGCGCAAGCTTTACTGGATGAGCCCAATTTATTGGTTTTAGATGAACCTACAACTGGTATGGACGAGCAAGGTGTTCGGTATCTTGAAGGTTTGATTCATGAAGTCGTTGGAGAAGGCAAAACGGTACTGGCAGTACACCATGACGTGACCGCAGTGCGCCGTTTAGATGCTCAGGTCCATGTCGTAAATCGTCAAATTGTGGCGTCAGGTCACCATTCAGATGTGCTAAGCCCTGATCGTATAGAAACATTATTTAAGCACTACACAGCAAAAGTGGAGGCTGCATAATGGATTGGTTACGAGAGTTAGCGGTTAGCGGCGTTGAAGCTGGATGGTTAAGCGATAGCTTTTCTTATGCCTTCATGGTGAACGCAATTGTGGCTGCGTTGATATTAGGACCATTACTTGGTGGTCTTGGGACATTAGTCATCGCCAAGCGACTGGCTTTTTTCTCTGAAGCGGTTGGGCACGCTGCGCTTACCGGAATCGCGATTGGTGTGTTGCTCGGTGAGCCGCCAGAGAATCCGATCATCGGCTTGTTTAGCTTTTGTATGATTTTTGCGCTGTTGCTTCACTTTGTTCGTAATCGTACCAATGTACCTTACGATACACTGGTTGGGGTTTTTCTTGCACTAGCGTTAGCGGTTGGTGCTGCGCTGTTAATGTACGTCGCTCGTAAGATCAACATTCACATGTTGGAGAACGTGTTGTTCGGATCGATCTTGACTGTGACGGACAACGATATCCTTATTTTAGCGATCAGTTGTTTGATCATATTACTGCTTCTTATTCCTACGTTTAACCGCATTTTGCTGACTTGTATCAGCCCGGATATTGCACGTGTACGCGGCTTTAATACCAGCTTTTATGATTACTTATTTGTCATGATGATCACCTTGGTCACCATCGCCGCGGTAAAGATTATTGGCGCGGTATTGGTTGGTGCATTGCTACTGATTCCTGGTGCAACGGCTAGGTTATTGACTAAACGCATGGGCAGTTTCGTTCTCCTTTCTTCTTTATTGGCAACCATTGCGTGTTTAGTCGGAACCATACTGCCGATGGAGCTTGAGCTACCAGTGCCATCAGGCGCATCCATCATCATTGTTTCTGCGGCCTTTTTCCTAACAGCAACGGTTTACCGAATTATCCAAAAAGCGTAACCCTTTTTATAAAGTAATGAACATGAAGATAAAAAAATTAGCGATAACTTTTGGTTTGGTTATAGCGACGACACTTCCATCGTTGGCAAGCGCCAAAGACATTTTAACCAGCACTCCCGTCACGTACATGTTGTCTGAGCAACTCATGAAAGGTACAGGGATAGAGACTCAGTATCTGCCTCCAAAGCGTTACGGCGTTGAGCGTCTTGAGAACTGGTTCGCAAATAAAGGTACAGAGCAAGTTAAGCAAGCGGGTCAAGCCGCGACGGTTGCTATTACTCTTGGTGCGATTTGGAAACAAGACCCGACTTATGTTTACGCTCGACAGGGCAACATTCACTTGATTGAAATCGATGCATCGCAGGCCATTTCTCCTAGAGCTCAAGGAGTTGCAGCACTGACATTGGAAAACGGGTCAACATCGAAGTACGCGTGGCTGAACCCTACAAACTTAATCCGAATGGCGGGCATTGTTGGAGAGGATCTACAACGTGTATATCCTGAACACCAAAAGGCGATTCAAACGAATCAACAGGCTTTTATGCTCAATGTGCGTGAACTGATCAACCAACAACAGGCAGAGATCTTCGATAAAGGCATCGATTCAGTGGTACTGATGAGTGAGTCACTAGAGGACTTTGCCTCTGGCAACCAATTGTTTGTGGTTGGGCGCGAATTTAAGCCAGAACTCGAGTGGACAGAAGAAGACAAATTATCTTTAAAAGCTCAGTTTGAACAAGATAAAACGCTATGGTTAGTGACGGATAAACGACCGTCGAAAACCTTGATATCGCTTATTAAACCGAGTCGTATACTGCAAATTGATGTTATTGACCGCTGGGGCAGTAAGGGTATCAAAACTGAGAAGCCACTCGCACGTTGGGAGATGTGACACGTAAAAAGCCACAGATTTTATGATGGGGAATGAAAAGTTCCCTATTTTTTTGTGACTTAGTTCAAAACGTGAGCATTAATACCACTGGTTGCATAAGAAAGTGTTTGTTTCATTTCTATTTCATTACTACTTTGTTATGTGTTCGTTGCGATTGATTCGGATTTAATCTGTCTCTAAGCGAACCGGTACAAACAACTATACGGATGTTAACAATGAAAATGAAAACTCTAGCCGTTGCAGTGGCGGCACTAGCATGTGGTTCACAGGCCTTCGCAGCAGAAGTTTATAACAGCGATGGTACATCTTTATCGATCGGCGGTCACGTTTCAGTTGGCGTGGGTGAGTACTACGAGGAAGATGTGAAAGTTCATCAAGTGTCTCCACGTATTAACGTCGCGGGTAAGAAAGACATTGGCAACGGTATCACTATCGACGCTAAAGGCGAATGGGCGCTTAACTACCTAAATGGTGGTGAACAGTCATTCAAAACTCGTCTAGGTTACATCGGTGCAACTCACGAGCAGTACGGTCGCCTTGTTGCAGGTACTCAATGGTCACCTTACTACGATGTCGCTGGTGTTGCGGATCTACCAATCGCGTTTGCGAACGACTTTTTGTACGACAACCACGGCAACCTAGGCTCAGCTCGTGCTGATAAAATGCTTAGCTACCGTAAAGGTTTTGAATTTGGTGAAGGCTTTGCTTTCAACCTAGGTCTAGGTTGGCAAGGTGAGCAAACTTCAGATGCAACAACATACGAGCAACGTGGTCAAGTTGCACTGAGCGGTTCTGTAGCTGGCTTTGGCCTAGGCTACGTATACAGCGGCGGTGATGTTAAAAACGCGACTCTAGGTACTAAGAACGCTGAATCACACCTATTCTCTGTAAACTACGGTCAGTACGGTTCAGGTCTATACGCAGCAGTAGTATACGGTATGAACGATTACTTCTACGAGATGCGTAAAGAGACTTCTCAAATTGAAGCTCTTTTGGCATACGGCGTGAATGATTGGACATTCAGCGTTAACTACGAAGGCGTAGAAGACGAAGAAGACAACAAGACAGTTTCAAGCGAAACTGCGCTACAAGCAGAGTACGCTGTAACTCCTGCTTTCGTAACGTTTGCTGCTTACCAGTTTGACCTAGGTAACGATTACACTAGCGAAGAGAACGACTACTGGACTCTAGGTGCTCGTTACTACTTCTAATAAATAGGCCAGTTTCTACTGCCTAAACACATTTATTGTGTTAACGCCTACTCGTTGTGAGTAGGCGTTTTTCTTTCTGCTTTCCGTTGGCTATAAGAGACACTGGTAATGATGTGCTTAGGTACCCCAACTCTCTGTTTAGAGAGCGCGTCTATAAAAAATGCCCGCAAGTTGCGGGCATTTTTGTTGTTAGAGATGCAGTTCTATTAATACGCTTATTTTTTATCGAGTAAATCGAGGAAGAACGCGTACTCTAACGCATCTTCTTTCAAGCGCTTAAATCGACCAGATGCGCCGCCGTGTCCGGCTTCCATATCGGTTTTGAACAACAAGACGTTATCGTCTGTCTTCATTTCACGAAGTTTGGCGACCCACTTCATTGGTTCAAAGTACTGCACTTGAGAGTCGTGCAAGCCAGTCGTTACCAACATGTTCGGGTAGTTTTGTGCCTTAACGTTGTCGTAAGGCGAGTAACTCAACATATAGTCATAGTATGTTTTGTTATTTGGGTTACCCCATTCATCATATTCATTGGTGGTCAATGGAATTGATTCATCGAGCATAGTGGTTACCACGTCCACAAACGGAACGTGTGCACCGATACCGCGATACAGTTCTGGTGCTTGGTTGATGACAGCCCCCATTAAGAGACCACCTGCAGAGCCACCAACAGCGAAGACTTTATCTTTCGCGCCGTAGCCTTGTTCAACCAAACCTTTAGTCACATCAATAAAGTCGTTGAATGTGTTTTGCTTGGTGAGTTTTTTACCATCCTCATACCAAGGACGGCCAAGCATTTCAGATCCACGGATATGAGCGATGGCGTAAACAAAGCCGCGGTCTAATAGACTCAAACGTGTCGAGCGGAAAGTTGGCTCAATGGTTGCGCCATAAGATCCATAACCATATTGGTAGAGTGGATTCGTACCATCTTTCTTAAATAAGTCTTTACGATACACCAAAGAAACGGGTACTTCTTTACCGTCACGGGCTGTGATCATAATGCGTTCTGATTGGTAATTGTCAGGATTAAAATCACCAAGTACAGGTGTTTGCTTCATGATTTCTGACTCGCCCGTTTTTAGATCGAAATCGTAGTAGGTTCCTGGAGTGGTTAAACTGCTGTAATAAATACGAACTTTCTCGTTATCCAGCTCTAGGTTGCCTGTCAAATAGGCAGCAAACGCATCGTCATTAAATGTGAGGGGGAATTCTTTTCCTGTTGAGAGTTGACGTACAGTGACGCTTGCTAGGCCGTTAGAGCGCTGCTCATAGACGAGGTGATCATCGAATAGCTCGAAGTCGACAAGTTGAGTGTTGTCATCTGCGGCAATCACGTCTTGCCACTTAGAGCGATCGTGCATCTCTTCTTGCTTAACTTTCATCAAACGGAAGTTCACGGCTTGATAGTTGGTATAAATGTAATACCAATCGCCTAGCTTAGAAATGCTGTATTCAATGCCATTTTCACGAGGATAAAAAGGCTTCGCCTTTGCTTTAGGGTTGTTCGCATCGATGATGGAGACGCCGCTGGTTTCTGTACTGGAATGCCAGATATAAATATCTTCGCCATCTTTGCTTTTGCTTAGAGAGGTGTAATAGGCGCTGTCGGTTTCTTCAAAAATTAACTCATCACTGCTTTGTGGCGTGCCTAAAACATGACGATACACTTGGTAGCCCAGCAAGGTCTGTGGATCTTTTTTGATGTAGTAAAAGGCGCTGTTATCGTTCTGCCATGCAATCGCGCTTGAGGCGCCTTCAATTTCATCTTGTAGGTAATTGCCTGTTTTCAGGTCTTTGATCTTAAGAGTGTAAACGCGGCGGCTTAATGTATCTTCGCCATACGCTAGTAAGTTTTCATTCGGACTAACGTACAAGCCGCCAATACTGAAGAACTCATGTTCTTTTGCAAGTTCATTGACATCTAAAATGACTTGCTTGTCTTTGCCTGCAAAATCTTTCGCTCGAAGATGAACTTCGTATTCGTTATCTCCGGTCACTTCACTTGAGTAGAAGTAGTTGCCTTTACGCACAGGAACGGAGTTGTCGTCTTTTGCTATACGACCTTTAATTTCTTCAAATAGCGTATCTTGAAGTGTTTCAGTGTGCTTGAGAACGGTTTCCGCATACTGATTTTCTTGCTCTAGGTGCTGCAAAATTTCCGGATCTTTACGCTCGTCGTCACGCATCCAGTAGTAGTTATCAACGCGAGTATCACCATGAATAGTCATCGCGTGAGGGACTTTTTTCGCAACCGGAGCTTGAGTTTGTTGAGCAACGATCTGTGATTGGGAGTATTGAGTCATGCTGGGGGTTCCTTGATTGCTGCATCCGGCGACAAGCGCGACCGAGACGGCCAACGTAGTTAAAGTGAAACGCATCTGTTTTTGTCCTTATTATACGCCCAAGTGGCCTCATCCTGAGGGCTGGGCTTTCATTTCGTTAGTGGTTTTCAGTTGTCCATTCTTTGTTATGGGGTGTGCCGAAAAAGTGAGAATTCTCAATATTTCCGAGTTGGCTACTCAATTTGAAGGGAGCTGAAAACACATTGTGTAAGTAGCTGTTATTTTTAACAAATATCAATTCGAAAGTTAAATCATTCTCATCGGTAAATCGATATAGTGTGATATGAAAAAGGGACACACTAGTTTAGTGTGTCCCTTTTGGGTTTTGAACGTTAGTCGATAATGATCAGATGACTTGCGGCACTTCGTTTGAGTGGTTGTGCGCTCGATTTACCCACATGAGCCCAAGCATTGCAATTACCGACATTGCCATCATCAAAACACCTAGTGGCATCTGGTTATGCGCTGGAAATAGTGATGCAAGCAAGGTCGCAATACCTGCTCCCAAGTTCTGCATGCCACCCAATGTCGCGCCTGCTGTTCCTGCATGGTATGGGAATGGCGCAATTGCTCCGGTTGTTGCGGCTGGGAATAGGATACCCGCACCCAAAAAGTACACGGTTGCGCCACCAACCAGCGTTAACGCCGTGGTTAAACCAAACAAGCCAGGGATGAGCACAATAGCTGAACCAACAAAAATCGATACCAAGCCCACATTTAAAGCACGACGCTCAGAGCGACGCTGCGCGATGTAGCTAGATAAGCCGGCACCCACCAAGTAACCCGGGATCGGTAAGATAAACAGTAAACTTACCGTTGTTGCTGGTAATGCCAATACACCACCTAGCAATACCCCAGCTGCTGCCTCGAACACACCTACGCCAGCAAACGTCGCAACTAGGCAGATCAAAAAGCCTTGGAAGCGGCGGTCAGACAAAACGTGTTTGTAGCTTTTGGCTACTGGTTCGAACTTGCGTTTCTCTTTTGGTAGCGTCTCCATCATGCTGGTCATCATGGTAATCACCACTGCAATGCCAAACAGCGCTAAGAATAGGTAGCTAGAGCGCCAGCCAAACGCTTCGGTTAAGTAGCCGCCAAGTACGGGAGCCAACAATGGTGAGAAAATCACACACATGCTGATTAAGCTATTTGCTCTGTGTAGCTCAGAACCTTCAAAGCAGTCGCGAGTCAGAGTACGTGACATCGCACCACCGCAGCCAATACCTAAACCTTGGATGAAACTACCAATCAAGAACCATTCAAATTGGTGTGCAAAGAGCGCCACCAATGTACCTACGATGTAGATAAGTAGGCCTGCTATGATGATTGGCTTGCGACCTAAGCGGTCCGATAACGTACCGTACACGAATTGCGATAAGCCATATGGAATCAGGTAACAAGCCATCACAGCTTGAAGTGATGACGCAGACACCAAAAACTCACCCGCCATATGACCGATTGAAGGCACGTACATTGTTTGGGTCATTTGACCCACGGCAGTCAATATTGCGATTAAAAAGGTAAGTTTCGCTAATGGAAACGAAGCAGACATTTGCGTATCTCTCCAAAAAATTTAAGACGTAAAAACCCTTAGCGCTCTAATGCAGAGTGCCAACAGACTTTTGGTGTTACGGGGCTATTTGCGCGAGATATTAGTCTTTGCGTGTACAATTAGCAATCGAAAAGTGTGAAGTTGAGCAAGATAAAAATCTATAATATGGATTAGAAAAACTAATCTTAATTTGCATTCGGAAATAGGCTGCTTTTCTTTGTTGAATTACGTTAAATCTCTTATTTGTTGTGAATGTAAATCCACTTATAGGTCATTGGTTTTTATGGTTAAAACCGAGGGGAGAAGAATTGTTTTGGTTAGCCAGAGCAAGACATGGTTCGAACGCAGAAAAGACTAGAGAAGGCACCATGAACAAAAAGGGAACCGAAGCTCCCTTAGAAATGATTATGTTTATTCTCGGCCAGATGCGTATGCGTAAAGCATTTCTAGCGCGATGGTTGCTCCCGCTAATGCGGTAACATCACTGTGGTCGTACGGAGGCGATACTTCTACAACATCCATACCCACAATATTCATACCGGCTAAGCCACGAATAATTTTCAGCGCTTTGTCTGAGTTCAAGCCACCACAAACGGGTGTACCTGTTCCCGGTGCGAAGGCTGGGTCCAAGCAGTCGATGTCAAAAGTAACATACACTGGCTTATCTGCGACGGTACGACGAATCTCTTCTAAGATCTCGTTCACCGACATGTCATTCGCTTGCATCGCATTAATCACATTAAAGCCGTGATCCTGCTGTTTGTATTCAGTACGAATACCGATTTGTACGGAGTTCTTCGCAGAGATCAAACCTTCTTTCGGCGCATGGTAGAACATTGTACCGTGGTCGTATGAACTGCCATTTGCGTAGGTATCCGTATGAGCATCAAAGTGAATCAGAGCCATTTGACCATGATGCTTCGCGTAGGCACGCAGGATAGGCAGTGTGATGAAGTGGTCACCGCCCAATCCCAGCATGGTTTTACCGCTTTTTAGAATTTCACTGGTTGCCGCCTCTAGACGGTAAGTGAAATCTTCCGCATCACCGCAATCGAACACGAGGTCACCCGCGTCGATCACTTTCAGCTTATCCAATACGTTGAAGTCCCACGGGAACTTCTTACCTTCCCATGCCAAGTTGACTGAGGCACGGCGAATCGCATCTGGCCCCATGCGTGCGCCTGGACGACCAGATGTAGCCATGTCCAGAGGAACCCCTAGCACCACAACGTCTGCGTCTGCCGATACCGGATTACGAATGTACGGTAGACGTAAAAACGACATAGAGTTGGAGTAAAGCGAATAATCGGTTTTAGTAAACAAATCATTCATATCAGAAGTCCTCTAAATAGGTGTATCCCGCTAGACCTTGTTCTAGTTCTGCTAGGATTTGTGCTTGTTCATTGGCTTCAACTCTTTGGGAAACCAATTGTTTGTAATTGTCACGAATCGCATCCACGTCGATATGAACGTAGCGCATCATGTCTTCTACACTATCACCTTCATTGATGTAACTGATCTCAAATTGACCGTGTTCATCAACATTGACTACTGCACTGTGGGTGTCACCAAATAGGTTGTGCATGTCACCAAGGATTTCTTGGTATGCGCCTACTAGGAAAAAGCCCATTAGGTACGGTTTGTCTTTGCTCCAAGCTGGTACAGGTAGCGTGCTCTCGATGCCTTGACCATCAACGTAGTGATCGATCGCGCCATCAGAGTCACAGGTGATGTCCAACATCACAGCACGACGCTCTTCCGCATCGCCAAGACCAGAAAGTGGCAGAACAGGGAACACCTGATCAATACCCCAAGCATCTGGTAGAGATTGGAAGAGAGAAAAGTTCACGAAGAACTTATCTGCAAGACGTTCACTCAACTCGTCCAGAATCGGACGGTGGAAGCGATTTTTAGTGCTCATCTTGCGGCTTAGTTCGAAGTAAATGCGCAGTGACAGTTGTTCTGCCCACGCACGTTGCTCCAAGTTAAGCACGCCAGTTGCGAATTGAGAGTGTACCTCTGCCAAATCACTTTGGGTATCGTTGTAGATCTCAATTAACGCACGAGCGTCGGTACCATCTTGTAAGTTTTCCCAGTTTCGCCACATGTTTTGTAGTAAAAGTGGAGCATCTGCGCCAAGTTCATGCACTTCTTCCGGTTGGTATGTTTCTGTACCAATTACGTTAGAAATCAACACAGCGTGGTGCGCTGTCAGTGAACGACCGGATTCAGATATGATCACTGGCATCGGTTGTTCGTATTGCTGACACACGTCGCCCACTGTGTTGACGATATTACGTGCGTACTCTGCAAGGCCGTAGTTCATCGAGTTCGATGATTGGCTGCGTGTGCCGTCGTAGTCGACTGCCAAACCGCCGCCCACATCGAAGTATTCGATGTTTGCACCCAGTGCGCGCAGTTCGCAGTAGAAACGTGCAGACTCATTCACACCATTACGTACATCACGGATGTTTGCCATCTGTGAGCCAAGGTGGAAGTGAACCAGTTGCATCGCATCTAGGCTGCCTTCGCGTTTCAGACGTTCAATAACACTAAGCACTTGCGATGCAGACAAACCAAATTTCGATTTTTCACCGCCACTTGCTTGCCATTTCCCCGCACCTTGAGAGGCGAGGCGAATGCGCAAACCAAGGCGCGGTTTTACGCCCAAGCTTTTCGCTTCTTCTAGCACCAGATCCAGCTCAGAAAGCTTCTCTAGTACGATGAATACTTTGTGGCCTAGCTTTTCACCGATCAGTGCAAGACGCACATACTCACGGTCTTTGTAGCCGTTACACACGATCACGGAGCTGCCTTGTTGAGCCAATGCAAGTACTGCCAACAATTCTGGCTTGCTACCCGCTTCAAGGCCAAGCTGCTTGGTTTCTAGTTGAGCTTGGCTCGCTAGAATTTCATCCACCACTTCACGTTGTTGGTTTACTTTAATTGGGTACACCAACAGGTATTTGTTTGGATATTGGTATTCTTCAATTGCTTGGTTGAAAGCGTGGCAAATTCCATGCACACGTTGGTGCACGATTTGCGGGAAGCGCACTAATACAGGCAGATTTAACTGCTTCGCTTCTAGCTCGTTTACAATGGCACTGAAAGGGATTTGATGTGCACGATCACTACGAGGTGATACGTAAACCTCGCCTTGGTCATCAATACCGTAGAAACCTTGGCTCCAGTAGTGAACGTTGTAGTCCGCGCGGATGCGGTCTAATTTAGTTGCTTTTTCCAACTCGATTCTCACAAAAATGTACTTAAGTCCTTAATTAATTAGAAGGAAAAGTACAAAAAAGCAAATCATGAGGCATTAACCTCATACCCTGACACGAACTCCGTGTGCGCGCATTAACGGATAAAAGTGCCGCTGAGTCTAATGATTAAAATCTATCATCTCGATTATGATTTCTTGTCGTGCGCTGATGTGAACATTTGTTTACCAGAGCGTCCATTCAGCTGTTATAGTTGGTCTGACCAGCAAGGAAGCGGTCATGAAAAATCTCACTCAAATAAGGACATATTTTGCAGCTGCACAGAATTCAGGGATACATTCAGACCATGTATCTCGCCGAATATCCCGATAAATTAATGTTGCTTGATGGTGCAAGTCGAGCAGACATTCCTCACCTTAAAGATTTTATTGAACATCAACTCCATCGTCCTTTTTCTGACCTAAAGTTGGTCGTTGTAACTCACATGCATCCAGACCACGCTGGTGGCGCACACAAACTGCGTGATTTAACTGGATGTAAGCTATTGGCCGCAAAGCGAGAGAGCCAATGGTATAGCGGTGTAGATGGTTGGCTAATGCATTTGACCGATTTGATGTTAGCGCGCTGGATGGCGAACCGGATGCGTAAACCAAAGCAAAACCTGTGGTATTCGCGCAAGTTAAAGCCCGATATCGAACTCATCGATGGTGAGTGTATTCCGGGGTTTGATGATTGGCAGGTGCTAGAAACGCAGGGACATACCGATAGAGATTTGTCGGTTTATCATTCTGAACAAGATGTATTGTATGTGGCGGATTTGATGGTGCAGGTTAAGAAACACCTGATTGCGCCGTTTCCCATATTTCATCCAAACCAATATCGCCAATCATTAAAGCGTGTGTTTGAGATGGATCCGCAATGTTTGCTTTTGGCGCATGGGGGAGAGGTGACTTTTGATGAGAAAGCGTATCAGCACATTCTGCATACTGCGCCGACTAAGCCGATGACCCATTGGCGCGTCACAAAGGTTAAAGCGAAGGGATTGTTGTTTGCGCTATTTCGTAGGAAGTAGGCGAAGATAAAGCCAGACGAGTGATGCTCAACAAAAACGTTCGATCACTCATCTGAAGCTACGGGGTTAAGATGCCAATAAGTGAGATTGGCTAGGGTCGACCAGCACTTTGTCTGCCATACCCTGACGACCTAACAACATCATGTAAGTCATTTTTTCACGGTTGGTCAAAGTAATGTCGATTGGCCATTGTTTGTCACCCATGCGCAGCATGGTGGTGATAACGCAGCGATGCTCAAAGGTACCGTTTGAAGATTTAACTTTACGGTTTGCCTTTAGCTTCGCTGTGCAGCGAACCACTTGTTCTAAATGATAAACATCCGGGTGTAGATCGAATGCAACGTAAGACTGACCATCTTTTTCAAAGCAATCAATGTTATCTACATGCAATGAAGAGGTTTGTGCGCCCGTATCAATGCGCGCTTCAAGGTGAGTAATCCCTAACTCAGGTAAGCAAATAGCTTCGGCGTTCCCAATGATCATTTTCTGATTCATAGTGTCATCCTAGCGATGAGTAATACGAGAGCCTACTGAGCAGGCTCTCACTCAAACAATTATCAACCTTTACCACGAGTACGGTTTGCGTGTGGTTTTGCGTTTTTCTCGATAAAGTCGAAAATCATACCAGCAACGTCTTTTTCTGTTGCGAGCTCAATACCTTCAAGACCTGGTGAAGAATTCACTTCCATTACCACTGGGCCATTTTTAGATTGAAGGATATCGACACCGCATAGGTTTAACCCCATGACTTTTGCCGCGTTAATCGCAGTAGCGCGCTCTTCTTTGCTTAGTCGCACTAACTGTGCAGAGCCGCCGCGATGTAAGTTAGAGCGGAACTCGCCTTCTTTCGCTTGGCGCTTCATCGCTGCAATCACTTTATTACCGACAACAAAGCAACGTATGTCTGCGCCTTTAGCTTCTTCGATGAACTCTTGCACCATGATGTTTGCTTTCAACCCCATAAAAGCTTCGATCACGCTTTCTGCTGCTTTGTTGGTTTCAGCAAGCACAACACCGATGCCTTGAGTACCTTCTAGTAATTTAATCACTAGAGGTGCGCCACCAACATTTTTGATCACGTCCTGAATGTTGTCAGGGTGGTGAGCAAAGCCAGTGCGCGGCAAACCGATGCCTTTACGCGATAACAGTTGCAACGAGCGTAATTTGTCACGAGAGCGGCTGATCGCGACCGATTCGTTGACACAAAATGTGCCCATCATTTCAAACTGACGTACAACCGCGGTACCGTAGAATGTGATGGATGCACCGATACGTGGAATCACAGCGTCGTATTGTGGCAATTCTTCACCCTTATAGCGGATCTTAGGGTTGTTGCTCGTAATGTCCATATAACAGTGCAGAGTATCGATGACGTCTACTTGATGTCCACGCTCTTCACCTGCCTGTTTTAGGCGCATGGTTGAATATAAATTCTCATTACGAGAGAGAATAGCAATACGCATGGCAATTCCTTAGTAAGTCAGTACCAAATTAAAAATATAAGTATAGAGTATAGAATGCAGCAGGTATGTGATATTTAGGTGATATTACCTACTGACTTCAACGATTTAGATGTGTGGTTGGACAACCACTTCGTTAGAGGTGCGCACCTTAGGTTTTTTTCTCGCGAGAAGAAAACGAAAAAAACTCGTCGTTACGACAAAAATAATTTGTTGAATCATCGGGCATTCTCAGCGTCGTAAGCCGGAAGTTGTCTGTGGACTTTTTTAAGCAAACGGATTACGACGAGTTTAAAACGTTAGGCTATTCTGTAGTTTGTTTTGAGTTTGTGATGACGTCCAATAACACATCTTTAATTGTTTGATAGCGCAGTGGCAGAACACGGCTGCGTTTGCGAACTAAAAATAACTCTTCACACACGGTGTTTTTCAGTTGTGCGATGTGCAAGGTATCTTTTTGTGGGAAATTGTCGACAGCACTTTGAGGCAGCACGGTGAAGCCGAGTCCTTTACTCACAGGCAGTAAAATTTGGCTTAATTGATTCACGTAGCCGGATAATGGTAAATCGCTCATCTTAATTTCTTGGAGATCTTGTTCCGCGCATTGGTCAAAAAACAGCGTCATGTAGTGCTTGGCATCAGGATGGGCAATGACACCACAGTCGTGCAAGAGTTGTGGTGTTATCTGCTTTTCGCGGTATTGATTAGGTAGGACTAAGCACAACTGCTCCTTACCAATTCTTTCACTGTGAAATAAACCTTTGTGAGGAACATCAGTTACGATACCAATATCAATGCTTCCTTCCGTTATTGCATTGAGAATCGAGTGATTGGGTGCGGCTTCTAAATGCAGCGATAAGCCTGGGTGCTGTTTTTGCTTTTCTAAAAGAGGGCCATACAGCATCAATGCCATTGCGCCAGAACAGGCCAGTTTACAGTGACCTGAAAATGCATCATCAAAACTGAGTTCTTCGAGCAACGCTTTCTCTCTTTCTTCTAACTCCAGCGCGTAGGCGTAAACAATCCGACCTTGCTCTGTTAATTCGAAGCTTTTGTTTTCACGTTTGATCAGCACATGCTGACAACTTTGCTCTAACTTTTTGATGTGTTGGCTGACACCAGGTTGGGTCATAAAAAGTTTTTCTGCCGTTTGTGTGAAATGACCGACTTCAATCAATGTCTTAAATGTATGTAACCAAACAGGATTAAGCATAATGTGAGATTTGCAGTGAGCTTGCTGAAAGACGTAGAGAAAATGATAGCACGGCACGAAATAAATCGACGCAAGAGAATCGGGTGCCTCGCGAATAATAAAATAAATAGCAGACAAAATAAAACCCCGCCTGGTTTCCCAGACGGGGCTTATTCTCTTTCGCAGCAATCCGGCTACTATAGGTGCTCCCTGCATCTATCCTTGATTGTGGTTAAGTCCTTTAACCGAGTTCCTTGTTCATCGCCTTCCTAGCGGTGTCCATTCTTGCCTATCATCCTGACGGGCGAACTCTATCCTAGAGCTTAACTACATCCTTGCTGATAACTCATCCTAAGCTACCAAATCTTCATCCTGAAGATACCTAGTCCATTAGGCTTTTTTCCTGTTCCCGCCAACATCCTGTCGACACAATCAGTATTGATGTTTTGCTGATTACTCTCAATTAGCTAGGTAAAAAAACTTTGGCAGCGAATATTGTTTGAAATAGTATAAGTGATAATTTTCAATTGCTTATATTAATTTTTCGATTTTGTCTTAGTCAATGATGGTCGTTTTGCTTACATTGCTTGTGAGAGATCTCGCACAAGGTGTCGAGCAAATATCCGAATTGGCGTCGTTTTCATCCTGTTTAAGAATTTGCTCAAGATCACAACTCGATTTGTAGCCATAAAATTTGGCGATAGTGTCAGGTGGAATTTCCATTTCTTTGATGGCGAATGTTGCCCATTCATCACGTGTTTTGTGCAGGACTTGGCGTAGCTTGACAGTGAAGTGACTCATGAAAGCCTCCTTAGTTATCTTGTCTTTCAAGGCAACAATAAGGAGCGTGACGACACAAAGTTGATAGTATGCCGCTTAATATCAATACTATTTCAGCGTGATGAAGATTAAGCTGGCAATACTGATATTATTTGAGCGTGAAACAATACTATTTTGTGGAGTAGCCAATGGCACACATCGAAAAAGTACCGCAAAGACCAGGTTTTTCTTGGCGCTATCGTCGCATTGATGAGCCAGAAAAAGAGTACGATCTCCATTTTCACGATGATGTGTTTGAATTAGTCATCCATCGCTACTTCACTGGCAGTTTGCATATTGGTCATCACGAATTAGAAGTGACTCACAACCAAATGCTATTGATCGCGCCAGGTGTGCCTCACTCTATTCATTCCACATTGGTCGAGAGCAAGTGCGAGACTCATGTGATCTGGTTTAAGCGTGAGTGGATTGCCAATTTGATGTTCTATTGCGCAGAGCTTAGAAAGCTTGATCCGCTTTTAAAGGCGGCCAACAAAGGTGTGGTGTTTTCTGAGCGGACAGCTCAGCACGTTGTGGATCTTCTACATGAGCTCATGGCGTTTCCTGCAATGGAGCAACTCTCGAGATTTCTTCATGTTTTGTCTTTGATTGCTCACGATGAAGGGGCGAAAACACTGATGACTCACTCTTACTTATCGATGAGTGAACACGAATTACAGGAAAGAGAACGAGTGGCAAGTGTCAACGCGTATCTCGAACAGCACTTTGCTAGCAAAGTGACGCTCGCGAACTTGGCGAACCATTTATCACTGAGTGACAGTGCGGTCACAAGATTGTTTCAAAAGCACTTTAAAGAGCCGTTTAGCCAACGCCTAATGAAATTGCGGATCAATCATGCCGCAGATTTGCTGCAATCAACGCCTTTGCCGATTGGAATTGTGTTTGAGAGAGTAGGGTATCGAAACCAAGCCCTGTTTAATCGTCACTTCAAAACGTATAAAGGGCTTACGCCACGCGAGTACCGTCAGCAATATCAGCAGCGAATCCAGCCTTAATTGGGTCGCACACAACTGCGATCACGAACGCGAAAAGAGTTACTCGGCTGAAAGTGATGGGCAATTGATATCTTACTTGCAAAATTTTTCAGGAATCATTATTAAGATTCAGTGACAGATAATATAGGGAACTTGATTGCCATTTTTCTGTCATATCCGGTGAGTAAGTTAACCGTGTCAGAGAGATAATACGCCGTTTACTAGTCAAAGATGACTGCAAGAAATCGGTAATTATCATTATGTTGTGAAATTGGTCACGGTTAAATAATTGGTTCCCTTATAGATTGAAGGGGATTCGACCTTAGACAATAAGCTCCATAAGGAGCGTTACTTATATAAGATGAGGGATTTTACTATGAAAAAGACTAGAAGAGCTCAGCTACATCGTGTGCGCATTCAATACTGGAAAGACACGAAAGACGCACCAGCTAAAAAATCATAGTTAATGATACCTAAAGGCACGAGCTGGCAGGGGAACGCCGTTTCCCGCTGATTGCCAGCTCAGAAAACGCCACATTCACTCCGCACAACCTCCCAGCACTCTACTTTTACTATCACACATTTCCAAAAGTAAAAAAGCCAGTCCGGAGACCAGCTTTTTATTATTGTCAGTATGACTCTGTTACTTACAGGTAGTTTGCGTCAACCAAGTCGCCAGCTTTTGCGCTTTTCACTTCTGGACGCGCTTCTAACCATGCAATAACTTGTGCTTTTTGCTCTTCAGTAGCACTGCCGTAACGGTCAGTAGAGCATAGGAAGCCTTCAAACAGTTCTAGACCACCGCCGCCGAAGCAAAGGCCAAGCCCATCAATGTAGTCGATAAAGTCATCAACGAATGCATCGTAACGGTCGAAGTCGTTGATGTCTGTTTCACAGCTGATCTCGAAACCTAGGATTGCGAACTCACCTAAGAACAGCTTTTTACGGATACGACGGCTCTTGTTATCGATCTTGTCTAATTTCATGATTATCTCTCGTAGATGATTTGAATTCGTACACCTTATACCTTCTATCACACTTTAGCCCAAGTAAAATCAGAATGAAGCGATACAGTTGGTGATTATATGACCAAAACTTAATTGCTCAATTGGTAACGCTGCTGAGTTTGCTGCACTGCTGAAACACAAGTTTCATATGTTTTAAGCACTTTTGTCATTTTTCTTCTCCAAACTTCTTGCCGTTCAACTAATCACTTATTTATTAATTAAACTATAAGATCGGGAAAGTAAAAATGAGCAAGGAAACCTTTGACGCGACGCGTTATAACCAAAGTGAAAACAAACCATTTGAAGAAGTATTAGAAGCGAGCCTATCTCGACGCAGCATTCTAAAAGGTGGTTTAGGTATCAGTGCGATGACAGCGTTTGGTGCTTTCGGATTGGCTGGTTGTAATTCGTCTGACTCAGGAAGTACAGTAAGCAGTGGCTCGGGCGTATCTAAAGCCGTTCTTAACTTTGAATCTATCCCTGGCTCACTCACTGACGCCGTTTCAATTCCACAAGGCTACACCGCACAAGTATTGGTACCTTGGGGAACACCACTTAATGCACAAGGCAGCGCGTGGAAAAATGATGGCAGCAATACCAGCTCAGACCAACTTAACGCGTTGGGCATGCACCATGATGGCATGCACTTTTTCCCATTAAATGACAGTACGACCGACGGTCTGCTTTGCATCAACCACGAGTACATTGATACATCAGCACTGCATCCAAACGGTCCGACGGTTGAAAATGGCGTACGTACCATTGTAGATGAAGTGCGTAAAGAGATTAACGCGCACGGTGTATCAGTGGTTCGTATTCAGCTTGAAGACAACATGTGGAAGCTAGTCGATACCGATCCACTAAACCGCCGTTACACTGGTGCGACAGCAATGGACTTATCTGGCCCGGTCGCGCACACGTCACTAACCGTCACTCGTTTCTCGCCAGATGGCAGCCAAGCACGTGGTACGTTAAACAACTGTGGCAACGGCTACACGCCATGGGGCACTTACTTAACTTGTGAAGAGAACTGGCCAGGTTACTTTGTTAACGCCGGGACTCGTACAGAAGAACAAGATCGCATTGGTGTTGATGACCAAAGCACACGCTACTTGTGGGAAACACTTGCAGGAAATGCAGAAGAGCGTCTTGATGAGTTCTCTCGCTTTAATGTGGCTCCAACAGGAGCAAGTGCGATGGATGATTACCGTAATGAAGCCAATGGTCACGGTTACATCGTCGAAATTGACCCTTACACGCAAAACTCGCGTGCGAAGAAGCGTACTGCACTAGGTCGTTTCCGTCACGAAGGCTGTACTTTTGGTAAGCTTGAAGAAGGCAAACCAGTGGTATTCTACTCTGGTCACGACTCTCGCTTTGAGTACCTATACAAATTTGAATCTGCGGCAGCGTGGGATCCAGCAGATGCAAACTCGGAAAACCGCCTAGCGGCAGGCGATAAGTACATGGACAAAGGCACACTGTATGTTGCGCGTTTCAATGAAGACAGTACAGGTACTTGGTTGCCGTTGACGCTTGATAGCGTAACAAAATCTGGTGGTACGTTAGCGGATCACTTTAACTCATTGGCTGAAATTATCATTAATACGGCAGGCGCGGCTGACCTCGTTGGGGCAACCCCAATGGATCGCCCAGAGTGGTGTACGGTTGATCCATTTACAGGTTCGGTTTACTTAACATTGACGAACAATACGCGCCGTACAGATGAAACCAATCCTGCGAACCCACGTTTGAATAATAAGTTTGGTCACGTTATTCGTTGGGATGAAGGGGCTTCAGCTACAGACTTTACTTGGGATATTTTTGTCTTTGGTTCGCCAGCAAATGGTGATGCAGATACCAACCGTTCTGGCCTGAATGAGCTAAACCAGTTTGCTAGCCCTGACGGATTAGCGTTTGATGGCCGTGGTATTTTGTGGATTCAGACCGATAACGGCGCAGATGAAGTTACGTCTTACACTAATGATCAAATGTTGGCCGTTGTGCCATCTAAGCTAACAGATGAGAATGGTGACCAAGCAGTGATTGGTGCGGATAACCAAGCGGAGCTTAAACGCTTCTTTGTCGGGCCAAATGGTTGTGAAGTGACAGGTTTTACTATCAGCCCTGATTACAAATCATTGTTTGTGAATATTCAGCACCCAGGCAACTGGCCATACAGTGAAGATGCCGCCGAAGAAACGCCTGCTGGTGTTTCTGTGCGCCCACGAGCGGCGACGGTGGTTATTCGACGTGAAGACGGTGGAGAGATTGCAGTTTAATCTCTAAATGCATTAACACCTTAAAATTCAAGCCCTGCAAATGCAGGGCTTGATTGTTTAGGCGAATGCCTAGTCGCACTTTATATCCAGACAACAGGCTTAGCTTTTCAATGAACCGCCTGAAGTACGAATCACGTCTTGATACCAGTAGAAGCTCTTCTTGCGTTTACGTTCTAGCGTTCCTTGCCCATCATCATGACGATCGACATAAATATAACCGTAACGCTTGCTCATTTCGGCTGTTGAGTTAGCCACCAAGTCGATAGGCCCCCAGCTGGTGAAGCCCATCAACTCAACGCCATCAAGAATCGCTTCGTGTGCTTGAACCAAATGATCATTAAGGTATGAGATTCGATAATCGTCTTGGATTTCCCCGTTTTCATCGAATTCATCACGAGCGCCTAAGCCATTCTCGACGATAAATAGCGGTTTTTGGTAACGATCGTGAAGGAAGTTAAGCAAAACGCGCAGGCCTTTTGGATCGATCAACCAGCCCCATTGGCTCTTTTCAAGGTATGGGTTTGGTACGCTATCGACGATGTTACCCACTTCTTTCTGTTTCGGATCGGCACTCGCACAGCCACTTGCGTAGTAGCTGAAGGAAATAAAATCGACACTGGCCGATGCAATTTCTTCTAAGTCGCCAGCTTCCATTTGTATTTCAATGCCGTTTTCACGGAAGTAACGTTTCATGTAGCCTGGGTACTGACCACGAGTCTGCACATCACCGAAGAACAACCACTTATTGTTTTCATGCATAGCAGCAAGCACATCATCAGGGTTGCAGGTGTATGGGTAGTTGATTGCGCCAAGCAGCATATTACCAATCTTGCCGTTTGGTACGATTTGCTGACACAGTTTTACCGCTTTCGCGTTTGCTACAAGCTGGTGGTGAATCGCTTGATAAATGTCTTGTTCACTGGCGTCTTCTTGCAAGCCCACTCCCGTAAATGGCGCATGAAGTGACATGTTGATTTCGTTAAAGGTAAGCCACAGCTTCACTTTGTCTTTGTAGCGTTCAAGCACGGTGCGAGCGTAACGCTCGAAAAACTCTATCACTCGACGATCGCCCCAACCACCATAATTCTCAACCAAGGCGTAAGGCATCTCGTAATGAGAAAGCGTCACAAATGGTTGCATATTGTGTTTGGCTAGCTCATCAAAAATTTTGTCGTAAAACGCCAGTCCTTCTTCGTTTGGCTCCAGTTCATCACCATTAGGAAAAATACGACTCCAAGCGATGGACAAGCGCAGGCAGGTGAATCCCATCTCTTTAAACAGGGCAATATCTTCTGGATAGCGATTGTAGAAATCGATCGCAAGATCTTTGATACCAGGCGTTCGTTCTTCACGCGTTTGATGCGGGCTTAGAATGCCGTTTGGCAACATATCTGATGTTGATAAACCTTTCCCCCCAAGGTTGTATGCCCCCTCTACCTGGTTTGCCGCAATGGCACCACCCCAAAGGAAATTATCTGGAAACTTAATCATGTTTCTCACTCTTTAATATTTAGGAAATGTTTGTGGATTTATTGCTTGAGAATAGTGTAGGAGACATCTCGATACTTGTAGCGAGATCGTGTTTTTATCAGTTCATCACCAAACGTCAGTAATGATAAACCTTGAGATATATGATGGTTGTTAACAATGCCAACCTAAGTGAATTTAGGTTGGCATTCGTATTCAAAACGTAAATGCTAAATTCGCCGCCGCGCCAAATTGGTTATCGCCAGCGTAAGACCCTGCTAGGTCTACACTGATCACATCAAAAGGACTGATGCCAATGCCACCTGTCACCGAGTTATCGAGATTATTTTCTAGGTCAACTTCATAACCAGCGCGGAGTTGCGCCCATCCCCAAGCATTCCCCTCGATACCAACGCGAATAAACTGGGTGTCATCGTCGAGCTCTTTAAAGCGCTTTTGTTTGGTGAGATCGGCGTCTAGGCTCAGAGCTACATAATCCCCGACATAGCCGATTCCAAGGGTGGCTTGTGGCGTGAGTTCGTAGGTATAGTTGCCTAGTTTTGTTTCTATATCTTGCTCGAAGACGTCTTTTAACGAGAGACCAGCTCTAAATGCGTTGTGATACCAAGCGACCCCAAGATCCATATTGAACGTGTTCTTTGATACTTCACTTTTGTCGTAATCCTCGATATCAAAGTCATCTAGTGTTGTACGCTGCGTATAGGTTTTAAGTTGTTGGTATTTGGGCGTAATACCAAATGCGAATTGCTGCCCACCTATCGTGTAAGCGCGAGCCAAGGCAACGCCATATTCCGCACTACCGAAAGCCGCTAGGTCGACGGCAGAATTGAGGTATCGATCTGCGGTGTTTGTTGAATCTGAGATATCGGGTGCCGCAAGTATCTCCACATAACCAGCGCTAAAAAGGTTTACCGACATGTAGCGTGTCGGAATCGCAATCGCGAGGCTCAGACCTCCATTAATGACGACTGGAGCACTCTTATCTAATTGATCGAGTAGTCGATTAAGTTCGGCTTCGTTCGCAGGTGTGGGAATGCCCTGAATACTATCGTAAAGGTCTTGAACATCATCAACGGCTGATAAAGCTTCATCCTCATCGTGAATATTGACGCCGAGAGCAGGAATGAGTAGGCCGATATCGTCATTTTCTCGATAGAGAGCGCCTAGGGCTGGGTTGTGTAGAGGAGCGGTTAAATAGTCAGCGGAAACGACGCCTGTATTTCCCATTCCGTGACTTCGAGCGTCTGCTGCGTAAGGCGCTGCAAAAGCGTGAGGTGATAAAATAAAAAGCGCCCCTGTTGCTGCTAAAGTTAGTTTTCTCATAACGCATCCATTCTTACTTTAAATAATTACTTATCAATAAATTAGATGGTGGGAGCTAAAACTTGGTGTCAACCACCAAAAATTGTGCTGATGAATAGCATGTGGCGATTCATCAAGTTAAGCGTAGGTTAGGCAACTCGCTTTATAAAGTTGATCAGGGTTTATTGCTCTTTAATTGCGTGGAGAAAAGCTGAAGAGGTGGATGGTATTGGGTTAGCTACGATGAGGAGCGAGCTCAAACATTAAGGTGAAGGACATGCCTTTATCAGCGTTGAGCTGCGCACTGACTTTCCCTTGCATATCTCGCATATTGTTGGCGGTGATGGAAAGTCCTAACCCCAGTCCTTCACCAATTTTTTTACTGGTTTGGAAAGGTTCGAACATGGTATCGAGTTGGTCTGAAGGTACCCCACACCCATTATCACTTACCACGACCTCAACATTATCGGTAGTGGGTGCAACGGCAATCATTAACTGTGGATCTTGGGTCTCTTTCATCGCATCTAATGCGTTAGAAATTAGGTTGCCGAGCACTTGTTGTAGGCGTTGCTCTTCGCCAATGATATTGGGTAAGTCGTTGGGAATGCGTACCCGAACGTCTACCTTTGCGAGTTGAGATTGATAGACGCGTAGCGTCTCTTCTAAAGCGTTTGTCAGCGATATCTCGTGCAGTGTCTCTGGTTTATTGTAGGCAAACGTTTTTAGCTGACTGGTCATGCTTGCCATGCGGTCAATCAACTTTTGAATCAACTTGTTATTGGCTTTCATCATGTCTGTTTGTCCACGTTCTGCTAGCAACTCGTTGGTGGTTAACAGGGTACGCAGGCCAGTCAATGGTTGGTTTAACTCGTGGGTAATCGCGCTCGACATTCTGCCCAATGCTGCCATTTTGCTTGATTCAATCAATTGCTCTTGGGCTTGTTTTAAAGCTTGAGTTCGCTCTTCCACCCTTTGAGCGAGCTCTTGGTTAATCAGCTGAAGCGATTGTTCTGCTTTTTTACGTTTGCTAATGTCGATTATGGTAGCAAGGAAATACTGCTCACCGTGCCATGGGAAGCTAGTGAGTGAAAAGAGTACAGGAAATACGCTGCCATCACTGCGTCGCGCCATGGTTTCTACAGCGCTAATCTCTGCTAGTTCCTTATGCTTTGGCAGATCTCTAAGCAAAGTGAGTGTGGTCGAATTTGAATTACCCGCATCAAATAACTCCCAGGCGAAGGTATGACGATTCACACTTTCAGGAAGACAAAAAAGGCGTTTTGCCATTGGGTTGAGGTCGAACAATAAACCTTGTTCGTCAATCAACAACAAACCGACATGTGTTTTATTGATCATCTGTTTAAGTCGGCGTTGCGATTCTTCTAGTAAGGCTTGAATACGCTGCTGATTGAGATGTTTTTGTCGACGCTGTAAACCAATGATGACCAACAGGATAAGGAGCAGGAGGAGTGCTGCGATGCTCCATCCAATGACACTAATCGTTTGCTGAACAGGTTTGGTCGGAATAAGGTAACTGACAAACCAGTTTAAATCGTCCAGCTTTACTGTGTGTGCAAAGTAGCGCTGCTGATTGAGAGTCCAGAAATGAATCACCGTATTGTCATACAGCGTTTGAGTTTCGACTTTGACTTGGTTATTCGGTTCATTAAACCAGTCGGCGTTATAGTTTGTACTGCTGGAGAGGAAGAAGCGTTGATGGCGATTTTGTAGCGTGATGATGTCTTGGCTAGTGATGGTCTGCTCTGTTAGCAAACTCAGGTTGATTTGAACAACAACGATGCCCGCTATCTCCAAACCATCAAAAATTGGTGCAGAGAGGTAGTAAAGCGGACTAGAGCCTTTTGTTTTATTCACCAGTGAGACGCCTTCTCCCTGACGTTGTATTTGTTCGACAATCGCACGGCGGTCAGAGCGGCTGAACCGTTCATCGATCAGACTCGATACCAACACTTCTCCCGAGGTTGAAAGTATCAACCAACCCTCTGTATTCGCGGCTTTATCGAGCTGTGTCAGTTGTGCTTGAAGTGGCTCGTAGTAGTTTAAATTGCCTTTCACAAACGCAATTGTTTCTGGGTTATTCGTGACGAGATAGGGAAGGTGATAGAAACGTTTTAATGCTCGGCGGACTTCACCAATGTAGTCGAGGAGTTTCTGTTGTGCTTCTTGTTGAGTTTGGACGCTCAGCCATTGATGGGCCACCTCTCGGCTAGCACCGTAGAAAAAGATCACCAGCGCACTGATCAATACGGCGGTTAGCCACATTTTCCCATTCTTAGTGCGCTGCATTCGGACTCCGTTTGGCTGAATATAGTTATCGTAGTTGGTAGTGAAAGAGTGCGCTTAACTGATTGGATGTTAAAGAATTGTGATTAAGAAGTGGGATCTAGCTCCTTTTCTATAGCATGGTTTTTGCTAACTTTAGCAAAGACTTCTATCACCGATCAGGCAGTAACTCATGACTTTTGACGACATTCCGCGTATCGCCCTAATTGAAGATGATGACATCGTTCGTCAAGCAACAAGCCAATGGCTGCAATTGGCGGGGTTTGACGTCATAGCTTTTAGCTCGGGGGAGGAAGGCAAAACCGCCATTCTGAACCAAGAGTTTGATGCGATAGTTAGTGATGTTCGTTTGCCAGATACTGATGGAATTTCGATTTTAGAGAGCCTTATTGCGAATCACATTCCAACACCAATGATACTAATTACTGGTCATGGTGATGTGGATATGGCGGTGAATGCGCTACAAAACGGCGCGTTTGATTTTATTGAAAAACCTTTCCAGCCGGAGCGTTTGTCTCAACGTGTCACAGATGCGGTCGAGAGCCATCGCGCGCAAACATCGACGCTTCACCGCCAAGAGTATCTAGCTAGCGTGAGTGGTTTAGAAGAGGTGCTCATTGGTCAAAGTCGAGTGATGCAGCAATTACGCGAGCAAGTTGCGAAATTGGCGAAAATCGATACTAACGTGATCATTTACGGCGAAACAGGTTGTGGTAAAGAGCTGGTGGCGACCAGTTTACATAATGAAAGCCAAAGAAAACCTCATCACTTTGTGCCGATAAACTGTGGTGCGATTCCAGAACACCTTTTCGAGAGTGAGTTGTTTGGTCACGAAGCTGGGGCGTTCACTGGTGCAAACAAACGACGCATCGGCAAGTTGGAATACGCCGATAAAGGCACGTTGTTTTTTGACGAGATAGAAAGCATGCCGTTGTCGATGCAGGTGAAAGTGCTGCGTTCATTACAGGAACATACAGTTGAGCGCGTTGGAGGCAATCAACAGATCTCGGTTGATTTGAGAGTGATCGCCGCCGCGAAAGAAGATCTCAATGATCATGAAGAGTTTCGGCAAGATTTATACTATCGGCTCAACGTCGCGCAAATTTATTTGCCGCCACTAAGGGAGAGAGAAGAAGATTCACTGATTTTGTTTGAGCACTTCACCTTGCAAACTAACCCTGAAACCCGACCATTGAGTGACGCCGACAGAAACGCTGTGCTTTCCTACGCTTGGCCTGGAAATGTTCGAGAGCTGCGAAACGTGGCTATGCGTTTTGCCTTGGATGAAATGGTATCTGTGATGGAAATTCTCTCTAGTCGTCCTTCGTCAACCACGGAGGAGACGCAAGTGGGTGTTCCACTGGTTATTCAATTACACAATTTTGAGCGCAAGGTGCTGCATGATTCATTGGTCAGGCATCACGGACGCATTAACGAGGTGATGCAGGAGTTGGATTTACCTCGTCGAACTTTGAATCAAAAGATGCAAAAGTTTGGTTTAAATCGCTCTGATTATACTTAACGCAATTTTTAAGCTGATTTACCGCTATGGGCGTCACAAATATGATTAAGCGCTCTTCGAGGGAGTCGGGACAAACTTATAAGTTAGGCCTTTCCCTTCTCCAAACAAGGTGACTTGGTTTCTGCCCGTATGTTTAGAGCTATACAGCGCTTCGTCAGCTTCAGCAACGACCTCGTGGAGTGATTGTCCCTCTGATAACTCACTGATTCCAAAGCTCATGGTGATCTCATTTTCGAATGACTGCAATGAGGCTTCAGTTTCCACCGCCAGGCGAATTTGCTCGGCAACAATTTTGGCGCGTTGTGCTTTTTCAAGTAAAACAATCATGAACTCATCACCACCAAATCGTACTGTGCAAGCTGACTCTGGGAGGTGTTTCTTAAAGATAGCGGCAATCGTAGCCATGACGGAATCGCCTACCGTATGGCCGTAGTGATCATTAATTACTTTGAACTCGTCCATGTCGGTCATGATGATGCTTATTGATTGGTTCCGTTTGTGAGCTTGATTAACAAGGTTTGGAACAATTTCTTCCATCGCGCGACGATTATGAAGCCCTGTGAGAGCGTCTAAATGTGAGAGATCATTGATTGACTGTATCAAGCGGCCATTAATTAGCCACAACATGCTAAAGCTCATAGCGACAATCAGACAGATGCTAAGTAAAAACGTCATCTGGTGGATAAAACCTGCGGTCATAAAATTTGGCACTTCATTGGCGAAAGCGCTCCAAAGTGCTCTGAAGCCCATAAAAATACTGAAGCAAAAGAAGGAGCACGCCATCACTATGGTTGGGAGTTTTTGGTCTTGCTTGGTGCCTTTCAGCATGGCGATCCCACTAAAAAACGTAACGATGCAGATATAAACACTTAAGTAAATGATGCGGCTTTTAATTGAATGGTCATGGAAGGTGAAATAATAAAACGAACCGCTGAAAATGGGCGTTAAAAAAGCGAGTGAGTGGGCCAGTTTTAGAGGGAATTGACGAAAAATGCTCACGCTGTAAAGCGTAAGCAAGAAGCCGATTAATATGAGCGTATTCGCTATGACGATGGTAAGCCAATCTGGTGCGGAGCCTCTAAATCCCAGTAAAAAAGGCCCAAAGCCAATAAATAACAGCGAGAGAGAAAAAGTCTTTAAGCCTTTGATTTTTTTCTGTGTGTATTGGTAACAAAGTAGACTGATTGAGTAAATGCAAGAGAACAGAATAACGATAAAGTTGAGCGTTCTGATGTCTAAATACTGATTGTCCATAAGCGCTCCACATCAATCCATAGTTCAGGCAACTCCTTTGCCTGATATCAATAAGCGAACTACATATTAACTTACTTATTGAGTGATGTCTTATGTTAAACGGCTATTCATTTACCAGCTCGAATTGTTCGGTTTGGTTGGTTTTCGTCGTAAACAGCAGACCAACAATCATCATAAATACGCTAGGCATAATCCAGCTAGCAAAGTCATTGTACAGAGGCATGTAATTACCCATCCACTCATTGGTGGAATCTGGCATGTAACCCAGGATGTGCAGCGCATCAACACAACCAAACGTTAGAGCAGTGAATGCGGTCGTAACCACCATGATTTGCGACATCTTGTTGCGCACTGGTGCCATGATCATCAACGCAATCGCGACTGGGTGAAGCGCAACAACCGCTGGCAATGTGATAGCCAATAGTTGTTCTAGACCTACGTTAGCGATCAAACCTGCCAATACCATGGTCGTGATAACGCAGCCTTTGTAGTTCACTTTGCTGAAAGTGTTGTCGTAAAACTCACTGCCTGCGGTGGTTACGCCGATAGCAGTAGTCAAACACGCCAATACCATCACGGCACCTAGTAATAGTGAGCCAAATGCACCGAAGTGGCTGAAGGTGAACGCTGTTAAGATGTCGCCACCATTGCTGAACTCAGAACCCAAGTACGAGCTCGTCGAACCAATGTAAGCCAATGAGATGTAAACAAATGCCATGGCAACCGCGTACATCAAAGCTGCGATTAGCGTGTATTTTGCGGTGGCTTTCGGGCAATCCACACCCATGCTGCGAATCGCACGGAAAATAATCCAACCAAAACCGATAGAGCCTAGCGCGTCCATTGTCATGTAGCCTTGAGTCAAGCCTTCAGCAAATGCACCAGATACGTATGGTCCCGTTGCGGCAGTTAGCTCGCCTGCAGGAGAAACCAAAGCAGTCACAGACATGATGATTAAGATAGCCATCAATGCAGGCGTTAAGATCTTGCCTAGGTTGTCGACCAACTTACCCGGATATAGGGCAAATAGAATGGTGATAGCACAGAAGGCAATAGTGAAAGGCACCAAAGCTGCATCACCAAACATTGGCGCAAAGCTGAATTGGTAAGCCACGGTAATTGCGCGCGGAATCACGAATGCAGGGCCAATCACGATAAATACCATCACCCAAAAACTGGTCGCCAAAGGTTTAGGTAGGGCGGCGGTTAATTTGTCTGAACCGTTTACGATAGCGACCATCACCAGCGCCATTGCAGGCAGACCTACGCCTGTTAAGAGGAAGCCAGACATCCCGCTCAGAAAGTTTTCACCTGCTTGATAACCCAAAAATGGAGGGAAGATCAGGTTACCCGCGCCTAAGTACATGGCGAAAGTCATGAAGCCCAAAGCGGCGATATTGCGTGCGCTTAACATTGTTATTCCTCTTATGTTTCGCTTGGAAGAAACTGAAAGGAATGGGAGGAGTATGTGGTGTTCCCGTCAGCTTCTTCTCAAGCTGACAGAAAGTTAAGATATAGCCTGTCAGCTCTGAATCAGTTCCAGAGAGAGCAGGAGGATCGCAGCAGCAACGCCAGATGGGCGTTTTAAAGCGAATTGTGATTGCGCAGTTGCTGACATGAATGATCCTTAGTGACAAAAAAGCACCAAGGAATACGTTTGCCTTGGTGTGTAGTTACCCTAACGAACATGAGGCTATTGGCACAACCCCGAAGTAGAAAATAAGTTGATACGGTCAATGTTTGTTTCTGAACTGGTGGATCGAACTGGTTTTTAAACTCAAAATTAGAGTAAATGACTTTTCATTTCATTAACATGGATTGTTTTGCTGTATTTTTGTGCTATTTGTAGTCGTTTAGGCTATAAACCTCCGCTGGTAAAGTGAGCAGTTTAGAATGATGCGCTTTTTATTCTTATTGTTAAGACGCTCATTAGTTGTAGTCCAATCCAAAATCACGTCGGCAAAATATTGCTTATCAGCCAATCGTGCATTTATTTTGTCTTGATCACATTTTATTAACCTTTTGCGATCTAGGCGTGCAACCTTCTCCTCTTGAATAAGCAAGATCTTGCTCATCGCTTTGCTATCAAATCAGCATAATTTTGCTCATTTTTGATGTCTTTCTGTACTTATGTCAATAAATACAATGACTTAAAAGTTGGCATTTCAATTGCTCTAGGGAATTTGTTGTTAATAAAGATTTAACATGATGTAAATCCCCAATCGTGAAACGACTACACGGAGAGTAATAATGAAAATGAATAAGCTGGTAAAAGCTTTGGCTGTCGCTGTGACTTCTTTTGGTATTGCTGCTAACGCTGCGGCAGAAGATCGTAGTTACATTCTTGCAACGGCATCGACAGGTGGTACTTACTACCCTGTGGGCGTAGCGTTGGCGACGTTAAGCAAAGTGAAATTGGCACCAAAGCACCACTTCTCCCTTTCTGCAATCAGCTCTGCGGGCTCTGGTGAAAACGTCAAACTGCTGAACGAAAACGAAGCGCAGTTCGCGATTCTACAAGGTCTTTATGGTGCGTGGGCTTGGTCTGGTGAAGGTCCTTATGAGAAGAGCGGTCGTCAAGAACAACTGCGTTCAGTCTCTATGCTGTGGCAAAACGTTGAGCACTTTATTGTTCGCTCTGACTTAGCAAAAACGGGCACAGTGACTGACCTGAACAACCTAGATGGCAAGAAGTTCTCTATCGGTAAGAAGAACTCTGGTACTGAGAACTCGGGTCGCCAAATCATGAAAGGTCTGAAGGTAGACCCTGATAAATTCAATCTTGCTTACATGGGCTACGGCGGCAGCGCGAGCGCACTTCAAAACGGTACCATTGACGGCATGAACACGCCTGCAGGTGTACCTGTTGGTGCGGTTACTCAAGCTTTTGCTGCGTTGGGTAAAGACATTTCGATTCTTTCGTTTACTGACGAGCAAATCAAAGAGGCGAATGGCAGTTATAACCTATGGACGAAGTACGAGATCCCAGCGAACACTTATCCGGGTCTAGATAAGCCGATCACCACCATTGCACAGCCAAACTTCTTGGCAGTTCGTGAAGATATCTCGGAAGAAGACGTTTACCAGCTAACCAAAGCGATCTACGAGAACCTGCCTTTCCTACAAGGCATCCACAAAGCAACAAAAGCAATGGCGATTGAGAAAGCGATTGCTGGTTTGCCAGTGCCTCTTCATCCAGGCGCAGCGCGTTACTACAAAGAAATGGGCATCGAAATCCCATCAGACCTAATGGCGAAATAACGCCAACTTCGCCTCGAGTTTCGGCTCGGGGCATTTTATCCCTATCGATTTCTAAGATGGAAAAAGCCGCCAGAGCTTGGAGTATGAGATGAGCGACTCAATAGAAAAGGAATTGCAGAAGTTTGAGCTGCCCACGCGCACTGATTTTCCGTGGGTAACCACTACAATCACTGTGTTTGGCGTGGTGTTGTCTGCTTTGCACATTTGGTTTAATACCTTATCGACGTTACCAGAGTTATGGATTTCCGCGACCCACTTTGCTGGCTTTGCGGTGATTTGTGCGCTTTGGTATCCGGCTCATATCTCTCTCAAGCAGAGTAAGATTGCACTCGGTATCGATGTGTTAATTGCTATGGGCGCGGTCGCGTGTTTGCTCTACATTCCCTATGCCGAAGATGCGCTATATGAACGCGGTGTTAAGTTCGTGACCAGCGATTGGGTCTTCGCCATCATGGCAATTCTGATTGTTATTGAATTGATTCGACGCACCATGGGTTGGTTTATTCCAGTGCTGATTGTGGTGTGTTTAAGCTACGTTGTGCTTTGGGGTAAGTGGGCGACAGGTATTTTCCACTTCCCGGGTTTGAGCATGGAAACTTTGCTCTACCGCAGCTTCTATTCTTCTGAGGGTATGTTTGGCTCTATCTCGCGAATCAGTTGGACTTTCGTATTTATGTTCATTCTGTTTGGTGCATTTCTCGTCCGCTCTGGTGTTGGTGATTACATCATCAATGTGGCACGTGCTGCGGCTGGCAAAATCATCGGTGGTCCGGGTTTTATTGCGGTGATAGGCTCCGGTTTGATGGGCTCAGTATCGGGCTCTAGCGTGGCAAATACGGTTTCAACCGGTGTTATCAGTATTCCTTTAATGCAAAAAGCAGGTTTCCCTTCGCGCTTCGCGGCGGGTGTGGAAGCTGCAGCGTCAACAGGTGGTCAGTTGATGCCACCAGTGATGGGCGCGGGTGCTTTCATTATGGCGTCTTACACACAAATTCCTTATGTTGATATCATCGCGGTTTCTTTTATTCCTGCTCTTATCTATTTCTTGTCTGTTGCATTCTTTGTGCGTATCGAAGCCAAACGCAGCGGCGTTCAAAAAATCACGACCAGCGATGAATCTCTACTGAAAGTGTTGATCAGCGGTTGGCACAACCTTATCCCACTGGCGGTATTGGTCACTTTATTGGTTCAAGGCTTTACACCGACTTACGCTGCGGGCTTGTCGATCATTTCAGTGGTGGTGGCTTCTTGGTTCTCGAAAGATCACAAGATGGGACCAAAAGCGATTATCGAAGCACTTTCGCAAGGCGCGAAAAACATGGCGACAACTGCCGTATTGCTGGTGGGTATTGGTCTGGTGATCAACGTGATCAGCACAACGGGCATCGGCAACACCTTCTCATTGATGATCGACGGTTGGGCGAATGGTGACTTGTTCATCATGATCGTTCTGATTGCGCTCGCTTCTCTTGTTTTGGGTATGGGTTTACCTGTGACAGCGGCGTATATTGTATTGGGCACACTGTCTGCCCCTGCGCTTTACAAGTTGATTGCGGAAAACCAATTGCTTGAATTGATGGTGTCAGGTCAATTGCCTGAACAAGCAAAAGCGATCTTTATGTTGGCGGCGCCAGAAAAGCTGGAGCTGCTTAATGCACCAATGGCGTTGGAAACGGCGAAAGAAATGGTGGCGTTAGTACCTGCTGACTTTATGGAAACCCTACTAGAGCAAAGTTTGGGTATGGAAGCGGTAGGCTTGGCATTGCTGGCTGCTCACCTCATCATCTTCTGGCTATCGCAAGACAGTAACGTTACTCCTCCAGTGTGTTTGACCGCATTTGCTGCGGCAACCATCGCGAAAACACCGCCAATGCGCACTGGTTTGATGGCGTGGAAAATCGCCAAAGGTTTGTACCTTGTGCCGCTACTTATTGCCTACACAGGCTTAGTAAGTTGGGATGTGACGTCAGTGATTACCGTGGGCTTCTTTGCCATCATCGGTACCTATGCATTGATTGGTGCGATTGAAGGTTACTTGGAAGGCCCTCTAAACATTCTGACGCGTCTCTTGTTGGTAGTGGTGGGTACATTGCTGGTTTGGCACGACATCCCAATGTTGGTTCGTGTGGCAAGCTGCGCGGTATTTGTCGCGGTGTTCATTTACAGTGGTCGCAAGTTCAAATTGCAACAATCTCAACTATCGGTTTTATAAGAGGTCGTATGAAATCAGTCTATGACTACATCATTGTTGGTGGCGGTATCGTTGGCGTGTCGACAGCATGGCAACTGCAGCAACGTCACCCAGACAAATCCATTTTATTGGTTGAGAAAGAGTCCGGTTTTGCCAGGCACCAAACCGGACACAATAGCGGCGTGATTCATGCTGGGGTGTACTACGCACCGGGCAGCTTAAAAGCCGATTTTTGTAAGCGTGGGGTAGAGCGAACCATTTCGTTCTGTGCTGAGCACGATATTCCGGTGGAGAACTGTGGCAAGTTGTTGGTTGCGACCAATGAGCAAGAAGTCGAACGTATGAATGCCCTTTATGAGCGCTGCCATGTCAACGGTATCGACGTAAAGCTACTCGATGAAGTTCAACTCAAACTGGCTGAACCAAACATCACAGGCTTGGGCGCGATTTATGTCAAAACCACCAGTATTGTCGATTATCGTTTGGTCACTGAGCAGATGGCGGAAGAGTTCCAAAAGCTCGGCGGGCAAATTAGCCTGAGAACTAAAGTGGTGGCTGCCGAAGAGAAGGATGAGGAAGTCCAACTGACCTGCATTTCAGACGGTCAAACGATGCAGCTTAATACCAAGTTCTTGGTTACTTGCAGCGGCTTGATGGCGGATCGTATGACTAAGATGATGGGTATTCCAACTGACTTTCAGATCATCCCTTATCGCGGTGAATACTACCGCTTAGATAGCAAACACGACCAAGTGGTGAATCATCTTATTTATCCAATTCCCGACCCTGATTTGCCATTCTTGGGTGTCCACCTGACTCGCATGATTGATGGCAGTGTGACCGTAGGTCCAAATGCGGTGCAAGGTTGGAAGCGAGAAGGGTACGACAAGGTTAACTTTAGCCTGCAAGATACCATGCAGATGCTCAGCTTCTCCGGTTTCTGGAAGGTGACACAAAAGCATCTCAAAACCGGATTGGATGAGTTTAAGAACTCTTGGTGGAAGCCGGGCTATCTCAAGTTGGTCAACAAATACTGCCCTAGCATCAAGGTAGACGATCTCAAACCATATCCTGCGGGTATTCGTGCGCAAGCAGTGTTATCCGATGGCACTTTGGTTCATGACTTCTTGTTTGCAGAGAGCGCAAGAAGCTTGCATGTTTGCAACGCCCCCTCTCCCGCAGCGACATCTGCAATGCCTATTGGAGAGTACATTTGCGATAAGGTGAATGAGAAGATAGAGGCGAAAACGGTATAAAACAAAGGCGACGTAACTGTCGCCTTTGCTATATTTGAAGCGAGGTTTTATGACTCGCCTTCTTTTTTAGGGCAGAGTTCACCTTTCTTGGCGTGTCTCTCGATCATGTAATCGCCGCGAGCACTGTGCAGGACTATCGCGTTCCAGACTTGGCCATCTTGCAACTCGAACTCAAACGCATAATGGGTGCCGCCGACCATTTTCGTTCTCACCTCATGAATTGCTTTCAATTTATCATCGGCATTCATTTGATAAAGCACCATGTTGAGTGAGCGTCTGGCGTCAGGAGTTGCTTCAGCAAGTTGCCAGTGGCCCTGCTCGTCTGTTGCGGAGCAAATAGACCGCATTTTACTTTTCATGGCGGATGACATCTGCTTGTCTACGGCCAATGCATTTGGTGAAAACAGTGGAACCGTCAAAGGAATCAAAGTTACCAGAAACCGCTTTAAGGTCATAAAAACACTCCGTTGTTTTACTCTTGCTTGAGTATAGACCTCAATGACTTCAGATGTGGTGCAGTAGACTCTTGGCCTACAATATCGCAGCTCGTATCAGCGAACTGACGATAAACAAGGCGACCACGCTTGCCAGCCAAATGCCAATGAACCACAAAATGGGTTTTAGTTTCATTAGTGATATCCCTCTCCACGTTTCATCTTACCGCGGAAAACCCAATACGAATACGCCGTGTAGGCTATGATCAGAGGAAGTAATACCACCGCACCGGCAAGTAAAAATGCCAAACTTTTATCTGGCGCGGCGACGTCTTGATAAGTGAGTGCGAATGGGACCAAGTAAGGAAATGTACTGACACCGAAACCCATCGCGGAAACAAGAAACAGGCCGATGGCAAGTACATAGGCACGAACAGCTTTGTGGTCGAGCAAGGCTTTGAATAGCTGCCAAATGAGTGCCGCTGCAATAATTGGTAAGATGAAAAACAGCAGCGAGTTTGGTAATGAGAACCAACGTTCAAAGACGATATGTTGGCTCAATGGCAACCACAAACTAGCGATGAATATACAGGCTACCATTGCTAGCCCCCATCGTCGCGCGACCACATAGTAACGCCCCATCAGCTCTTCTGGAAGCTTGATTAATAACCAGCATGAACCAAGCAGAATATAAGCACAAACAAGCGCCAAGCCACAAAATACGCTAAATGGCGAAAGCCAATCAAACCATCCACCTGCGTATGCTCGTTCACTAACTTCTATACCCTGGAGCAGGGTTCCAAGCATAATGCCTTGCATCAATGCCGCGGTGAGTGAACCAATGAAAAAAGCGCTATCCCATAAAAACTTTCCGCGTTGTGTTCGGAAGCGATACTCAAAAGAAACCCCGCGCAGAATTAGCCCGAGCAGCATTAAAATCAGGGGAGCATAGAGTGCTGGCATAATGACCGCGTAGGCGAGGGGGAACACGGCAAAAAGCCCACCACCGCCAAGAACTAGCCAAGTTTCATTCCCATCCCAAACAGGAGCGATACTGTTCATCATCATGTCGCGCTCTTCATCGTCATTCGCGCTGAGGAAGAGGATACCAATACCGAGATCAAAGCCATCTAACACGACATAAATCAGAACGGCGAGCCCGATCAAAGCGTACCAAATTAATGCGTAATCCATGAGCTAGCCTCCTAGGTTAGATGGTTAGAGTGTGTGATAGCATCGGTTTTCGTGCCATCAGGAAGTCGGCTGTCTAAGCCTTCTTCATAACGAGTTGGAGATTTGCGCATCAAACGTAGGAGATAGAAGAAGCCTGCTCCAAAAACCACAAAGTAAACCACGATGAACGCCGTCAGGGAGACGCTCACCGCGGCGGCATCAATAGGCGATGCCGAATTGGTTGTGGTTAAAAGACCGTACACGGTGTAAGGCTGGCGACCGACTTCAGTGGTTATCCAACCTGCTAGAACCGCAATGAATCCCGCTGGGGCAAACAGTACGCAGATACGTTGAAGTGCCCTAGAATCAAAAAGTTTGCGACGCTTTCTGAGCCATAGACTCCATACCCCAATGGCAAGCATGGCAAAACCAAGCGCGACCATTATTCGGAAAGACCAGAAAACGATGGACACAGGAGGGTGTTCCTCCTCTGGAAAAGCATCTAATCCCTTCACTTCACCGTTGAGGTCATGAGTTAAAATCAAACTACCGAGTTTGGGGATTTCCAGTGCGTATTCCATACGTTTTTCTTCATCGTTAGGGATACCGAAGAGGATCAATGGCGCGCCTTGGTGAGACTCATAGTGCCCTTCCATCGCGGCAACTTTGGCGGGTTGATGTTCAAGGGTGTTCAATCCATGCATGTCTCCAGCAACGATTTGAATTGGTGTCACGATGGCTGCCATCCACATTGCCATCGAGAACATAATTCTGGCTAGTGGATTATGGTTTGCTTTTAGTAAGTGATAAGCGGCAACGCCCGCTACAACAAAGGCGGTAGTGAGGTAAGCGGCGAGCAACATATGAACGAGCCGATAAGGGAAGGAAGGGTTGAAGACAATCGCCCACCAATCTTCTGGGATAAACTGTCCGGCTTCGTTGATACTGTAGCCCGTTGGTGTTTGCATCCAGCTATTGACCGAAAGTATCCAAAACGCAGACAAAAACGTCCCGAATGCAACAATACAAGTCGCTGTGAAGTGAAGCTTCTTGCCTACCTTATCCATACCGAAGAGCATCACGCCTAAAAACCCCGCTTCGAGGAAAAACGCAGTGAAAACTTCATATCCCATTAACGGGCCTAAGACTGGGCCTGTTTTGTCGGCAAATACGCTCCAGTTGGTCCCGAATTGATAGCTCAACACGATGCCACTTACCACACCCATACCAAAACTGATGGCAAAGATTTTGAGCCAGTATTTATATATCTGCATGTACTGTTTGTTGCCCGTTTTTAAGTACAAGCCCTCTAACACGGCGAGGTAACTTGCCAAACCAATCGTAAACGCTGGAAAAATGATGTGGAAAGAGACAGTAAAGGCAAATTGGAATCTGGCTAAATCGATGGCGAGTGTATCCATGGGCATTCCCTTTTAAGTTTCGAATTAACAGTTCGCCGAATTAGAAGAGATGAGGGAAGAGCGACGAACAAAATGGAATACGAAGAAGGAAGGCTAAGAGATTAAAAAACGATCGCTTTTTACGGCAGTGCGTACCATCTTTTAGATAAAGGAGGAGTTGTTATGAGCCTTAAACACTACTTTGAGAAAGCGACACCTAAGTTTGGCCCAGGTGGGAAGTATCACAAGTTCTATCCATTGTTCGAAGCTGTCGAAACCATTTTTTACACGCCTGGTAAGGTTAACCAGGGCATGACTCACGTTCGAGATAGCATCGATTTAAAACGTATTATGATCATGGTGTGGCTGGCGGTCTTCCCTGCCATGTTCTGGGGTATGTACAACATAGGTCAGCAGTCCAGCGATGCTTTGTTGTATGGAATGGATCAAGCCTCAGCTCAGCAAGCGCTGGCCTCTTCGTGGCAACTGAGTTGGGTATGGGGCTCGTTAGATGCGGTTTCACAGGCGGGGTGGGCAAGTAAAATGTGGCTTGGCGCCACTTACTTTATTCCGGTTTATGCGACGGTGTTTATCGTTGGTGGTTTCTGGGAAGTTCTGTTTGCTATTGTTCGAAAGCATGAGGTGAACGAAGGCTTTTTTGTCAGCTCTATACTATTCGCGCTGATCCTTCCTCCGACAATTCCACTGTGGCAAGCGGCTTTAGGTATCACTTTCGGTATTGTTGTGGCGAAGGAGATTTTCGGTGGTACGGGGCGAAACTTCTTAAACCCGGCACTAGCAGGGCGAGCCTTCTTGTACTTCGCTTATCCCGCTAACATGTCTGGCGGGGCTGTTTGGGTTGCGGCAGATGGTTACTCTGGCGCTACACCGCTGAGCCAATGGTATGAAGGTGGACAAAGTGCCTTGATAAATAGTATGACGGGACAGCCAATTTCATGGGGAGATGCTCTTGTTGGTAATTTGCCAGGCTCGATGGGTGAAGTCTCCACGCTGTTGATTGCATTAACAGGCTTTATTCTTATCTTTATGAAGATAGCGTCGTGGCGAATCGTTGCAGGCGTGTTGGTTGGTTTAGTGGCGGCTTCATTATTATTGAATGCGATCGGTTCGGACTCTAACCCAATGTTCTCCATGCCGTTTTACTGGCACTTCGTGATTGGTGGGGTCGCGTTTGGTACCTTCTTTATGGCGACAGATCCTGTCTCGGCGGCTTTTACCAATGGCGGTAAATGGGCATACGGACTATTAATCGGTGTGATGACGATTTTTATCCGAGTGCTGAACCCAGCTTATCCAGAAGGCATCATGTTAGCGATTCTATTTGCTAACTTATTCGCGCCACTTTTCGATTATTTAGTCAAAGAAACTAATATCAAACGCAGAATGAAAAGGGCGAGACCTTCTTAAAATGAGGGTGACTTCACTGAAAGTTGATTGAAAACTGCACTATATTGAAAAGGTCAGAAACATGGGGTTTCTGGCTTTTTATTTTTATCAGGAGGACGAAGACGATGAGAATAAAGGATATTCTCGATAGCCGTTTGGTGCTGTCGTTCTGGTACAACCTAGACTACTGCTTGTCTCTTCTTAGTAAAATCTCTTCTCGTTGATTTCCTCAATGCAACCGCATTGAAAAGCATTTTATCTATTTGTTTTTTTAGTCTTACGTGATAGCGCGTAGGGCAATGCGTATAAGGAAATTAACAATGAAACGTATTCCAGAACCTTTCCGTATCAAAATGGTTGAGCCAATCAAAATGACCACTTTGGCAGACCGTGAAGTCGCGTTAAAAGAAGCGGGTTATAACCCATTTCTTCTTCGTAGTGATGATGTTTATATCGATTTGCTGACTGACTCTGGCACTGGTGCCATGAGTGATAATCAGTGGGCTGGCATCATGATGGGGGATGAATCCTATGCGGGTAGCCGAAATTACTACAACCTGTGTGATGCAGTAGAGCACTTCTTTGGTTACAAGCTCACCGTGCCTGCGCACCAAGGGCGTGGTGCCGAGCAAATTTTGTTCCCAGCTTTGATTGAGCGTATGCGTCAAGTGCGTGGTGGTGAAACGCCAGTATTTATATCGAACTACCATTTTGATACCACCGCGGGTCACATCGAGCTCAATGGCGGTAAAGCAATTAACGTGGTAACGGAAGAAGCATTCGACACCACTACGCCTTATGATTGGAAGGGCAACTTTGATATCGATAAGCTGGTGGCAACAATTGAAGCGCACGGTTCACATAACATTTGTGCGATTATCACCACGATTACTTGTAATAGCTCCGGTGGCCAGCCTGTGTCGATGGAAAACATGCGCAGCGTGTACGAGATTGCAACCAAGTACGATATTCCGGTGGTGATTGACTCGGCTCGTTACTGTGAGAACGCCTACTTTATTAAGCAGCGTGAAGAAGGGTACGAAGATAAATCGATTCTGGAAATCATTCGCGAGATGTACCAATACGGTGACATGCTCACCATGTCGGCTAAGAAAGACCCGATGGTAAACATTGGTGGTATGTGTTGTATTCGTGATCATAAAGAGTTGTTCCAAGCAGTGCAGACACGTTGTGTACCCATGGAAGGATTTGTGACATACGGTGGTATGGCTGGGCGTGATATGGAAGCGCTCGCTCGCGGTTTGTATGAAGCGGCAGATGAAGATTTTCTTCACTACCGAATTAGCCAAGTTCAATACTTAGGTGAGCGCTTACGTGAAGGCGGTATTCCAATTCAATACCCAACGGGTGGTCACGCAGTGTTTGTGGATGCCGCTAAGATTTTGCCACATATTCCAACGGATCAGTTCCCTGCGCAGGTATTGTGTAATGCCTTGTACTTGGAGGCGGGTATTCGAGCAGTAGAGATAGGATCACTACTGCTTGGTCGTGACCCTGATACGGGTAAACAAAAAGCGTCAGAGTTAGAATTAATGCGTTTGACCATTCCACGCCGCGTCTATACCAACGACCATATGGATTACATTGCGGATGCGATTATCGAGCTGAAAAATCGTGCACATGAGTTAAAAGGGCTCACTTTTGAGTATGAACCACCAGTGCTGCGCCACTTTACTGCTCGGTTTAAAGAAATCGATTAATTAAGGTTTGAATATAGAAAAGCAAAAGGCCGCGAGTTTCGCGGCCTTTTTCGATTTGTTTCTTAGCGTTACAGTTACGCCAACTCTAATGTAATGCGAACGAACTGATCGTCCTGGTACTGCACTTCATAATTGAATGTACCACTGGCGTAAATGCTGCCAAGGAAAAGTGAGCGTTGACTCATTGGTCCACGGAACAGCATCGAAATAGGAGCGATTAGGGCGTTATTATCATCGAAATGCTGATTTAAGTTCTCAGAAAGCACACACAGCAAACAGCCGTGTTGGTCGTGAGATAAGTCGACGTCTTCCGGTCGAGATAATAATACGGTAGTCCCCAACTTCTTCTCAATCTCGTTAATCAACAGCAAGTAGCTATCTAGATCAGGTTGAGGGTTACGTGGTTTATCTGCACCCACGCAACGTTCGAGTAACGCTTCCAGATTTCCGTTCTCGCCTTTTGCCTGTTGAGTCAAAGACTTTAACGGCTTTTTAATCAGCTTATAGCGATTACTCTTCAGTTTTGGCTTCAGCCATTTCTGCAGTAAGTCGTTACGCTCTTTAAGGGAGAGGCCATGCGAGGACGCGTGAATTTTAAAGTGCAGGTGCAATAAAGCGTGAACCGCAAGCTCACTCAGAAGTTGGTTAGCATCTGTAGACTGTCTTGCCTGCTTAGAACTTTGCATTACACTCGAACAAAATTAGGGAAGAAGGATAATGGTGCCGAGAGAGGGACTCGAACCCTCACACCAAAGGCACTAGCACCTCATGCTAGCGTGTCTACCAATTTCACCATCTCGGCATCATGATGCTCTGAATACTCAGAGGCCTCGAAAAGAAGCACCGCGAATTGTATAACCAAAATCCATCTGTTGGCGAGAGCAAAATGACGAATTTTGGATCTTTCGAGTTTGATTGCGTATTTATTGGTCACTTTTGCGTTTTTTACCATCAAAGTCTGTCCTTATGCCCTTACTTTTATTAACGGTATGACGACAAAAGAACGTTTTTGCCTAAATTTTGAACGCTTGAACGTTTGCGTAAATAAATGTGATGAATATCTCTTTTTGTTGGCTATACTTGCGTCCCGTTTAAGCGGGAATTAGGGTTTAGTTGTTCAGGACCCTTACCCATACAAGCCGTCACATGGAGCAGGCCAAGCAATACGCTCGCCAGCAGTGAATGACCCCACGGACCGGACCAGCTACGTTCAATTGCTTGTATAAGGTAAAAATAAGATGTCGAACTATTCGTTCTGTCTACATTCTGGATCTGAAGGCGAGTTATCACTCGCTGCGTTGTCCCTTTCTTCTGCCAATTCCTTTGGCTCTTTTTTCTTTTTCAACGTTCAGTAGGTCCAGCTCATGAGTGTTCTATTTAGTCTATTTGGTATTGTTGCACTGCTAGGTTGTGCTTTCCTACTTTCTGAGGGCCGTTCTTCCATTAATTGGAAAACCGTATCTCGCGCCTTGATGCTACAAATGGGATTTGCTGCCTTAGTGCTTTATTTCCCGTTAGGTCAGGCGGCGCTGGCGAGTTTAAGTAATGGTGTCGCGGGGCTACTCAGCTTTGCTGATGAGGGGATTAAATTCCTCTTTGGTGACCTCGCTTCTTCTGGCTTTATCTTCGCTATTCGTGTCCTTCCTATCATCATCTTCTTCAGTGCTCTTATCTCCGCCCTTTACTACTTGGGCATCATGCAAAAAGTGATTCAATTTATTGGCGGCGCTATCCAGAAGTTCTTGGGTACGAGTAAAGCAGAGTCTCTGGTTGCAACAGGTAACATTTTCTTATCTCAAGGCGAGTCCCCACTTCTTATTCGTCCATTTCTTTCGAACATGACTCGCTCTGAACTATTTGCTGTGATGGCTGGTGGTATGGCTTCAGTGGCGGGCAGTGTGCTTGGTGGTTATGCCGGTTTGGGTGTCGACCTAAAATACTTGATTGCGGCAAGCTTTATGGCAGCTCCAGGTAGTTTGATGATGGCAAAAATCATTATTCCTGAACGCCAAACGCCAAGCGATTACAACGATATTGAGCTAGATAAATCAGAAGAAAGCAACGTTATTGATGCGCTAGCAAGCGGCGCCATGGGCGGTATGAAAGTGGCCGTTGCTGTTGGTACCATGCTTATCGCTTTTGTTAGTGTTATCGCGATGGTGAACACGGGACTAGAAAACTTAGGTGACATACTTGGTTTCTCTGGTGTGACGCTACAAGCGATTTTTGGTTACTTGTTTGCACCTCTAGCGTGGTTGATTGGTGTGCCAAGCCACGAAATCCTTGCTGCGGGTTCATACATTGGTCAGAAAGTTGTGATGAACGAATTTGTCGCGTTTATCGATTTTGTACAGCACAAAGCGACGCTGTCTGAGCATACTCAAGTCATCATCACTTTTGCGTTGTGTGGCTTTGCAAACATTGGTTCAATTGCTATTCAGCTGGGTTCTATCGGTGTGATGGCACCTGAGCGCCGCAAAGATGTTGCAAGTCTAGGCCTAAAAGCAGTTGCTGCTGGCACACTCGCTAACCTGATGAGTGCGTGTTTAGCGGGTATTTTCATCTCGCTCTAATTTAGATTGAAGATGCACACTAAAAACCCGCCCAAATGGCGGGTTTTATTATTTCTAAGGCTTAGGTATTAAGCCGTAGGGTATTGATTTAAAAGCGTCAGGGTGCTCTTGATAAGTTGGCGCTTTATGTACCCCTTTCCAATCGAGCAGCATGATGGCTAGCACGTTACGGTGCTCGCCGTACTTGAGATCAAAACTCCCATCGACCGATGGAATCATCCCTTTTTCAGCGTTGATTGCGTGACGAATGGCTTGGCGGGTTTTCTTTACGACCGGATCATGGTCCAAGCCTGCTAACAAAAACGAAATGCCGACTTCTGCAATCACATCTTCTTTGGCGCGCAGTAGAATAGTGTCGATGTTGTTGCGAAAGTAATCATAAATCCATTGGTGTTTCTTTTCGCTTACTCGTTCTTGATAGTACTGTGAGTCGGCAAAGATGATGTGCGTCATACCATAGAGTTTATTCCAATACTGCTGAGCTGAAAGCATCTTATCTTTATTGTCGGGGTAGGTGTTACGGAAGGTTTGAGTAAATTCCTCGACCACATCTTGCTCACCAAGCTGGCGAAGCCAGTAGACTTGGTTTGCGAGCTGAGCTGCCCACGCCTCTATCATTTCTTTGTCCGTAACGTAACGCGAGAAATCGTAGCGCCTCAGGATCTTTCTCAGCGTTTTGTCTTGCTTATGTTTCAGACCATATTCGTTTGCTCTTGCCATTGCGCCAAGCAAATCCACGCCAAGATAAAGATATTCAGGATGGTGTTTAGTGACGGTATAGCGTCGTTGCCCTCGCTCACTTTCTTTCTCTTGATACGCGGTCAATCTTTGTGATGAATAAAGAATAATATCTTCAGGTTCAACGACTTCATTAGCAAATCGGTTTAATCGGCTAGCTACTTGTGCCATGTCGGTCCAAACGGCAGCGTGATATTTCTCATCTAATGTCTGGCGGTACATGCGTAAGCCAAAGTGCCCCTCTTTAAACGCAGGTAAAGTGAACAGTTCCTGCTCGTAGGTATTACGAATCAACTGTGCTGATTGAGCATTATCTAGGAGCGGTATCTCTTCCTGTGATGCCTGAACAGCAAAGGTAAGTGAGCAAGAGAGTAAGACTGCTAAGCTAAGAGGTTTGATACGCATAAATCCATTCCCTATGAAGTCCTGAATCTAAACCTACCATCAATATTAATTAAGAATGTAAAAGCTGAGTCAATAGTTAAAAATCTGTCGAAAAGTCAGATTGATACGTTCACCTTTGGTTTTCGCGGTTTTTGGTACACAGTGTTTCCAGTGATGTTGGAGCTCGCCAGCCATAACCAGTAAGGAGCCGTGAGAAAGCTCATATTCAATCTCAGTTTTACAATGTAAATTTCTGAGCAAAAATCGACGTGTTTCACCTAAATTCAAAGAGGCGATAACCGGGTTTCTACCTAGCTCTGGTTCATTGTCTTGGTGCCAGCCCATCGAATCTTGGCCGTGTCGGTATAGGTTGGCAAGTACAGAGTTGAAAGCTACATCCGCAATCGTCTCACAGCGCACTTTGAGCTGAGTTAACTCAGGAGTCCAAGGGTGAGGCTGCATGGTCAAGCCAGAGTAAGTATATGCTGCATCACCATGCCACGCTTGTAAACGAGGTTGAAGTACTGACTTGCCGAACATGGTAATGCGCTCTTGATGCCATGGCAGTGTTTTCAGAAGTTGGTCAAAGTAGTGATCCGCTTCTAGATGGCTAAGAAAATAAGGATCGTAATAGAGTTTACCCCTTTCTACTTCTTGCCACTGAGTACCGTCAAATAAATCGCCTTGTTGATGCATCATCTCATACCTAAAACATAAAAAATTTTAATCACTGTTACCTTTCCGATTGGGATTGGTTATTCTTGTGATAGTAAGAATTTTAACAATAAATAAAAATCTCGTAACGATATACGAGTTGTGGGGAGAAAATGCGTTATTTACCCAGAAAGCGATGCTATTTTGCATTGTTCTTCCTCTGTTTTTTCGCTTTATGCGTTGGGGTTATTGAGCTGTTGCATCGAAATCAGCAAGAGCTTCACCAAGAGCGAGTTCAAGTTGAGGCCAAAGAACAACTTTCCACCCTCCGTTCCAATTTGGAAGCGGTACTTATGGCGGATATCTATAAAGCCAGTACCTTGGCGACACTTATTACTTTACTGCCTAAAAACCAAGAAGACGAATTGAACATTGCGGCTCACCGCATCCTGAGCAAAAGCAAACATATTACGATCATTGGCATTGCGAAGAATGATGTTATCAGTCATATATTTCCCCGCCAAGGTAATGAGCGTTTAATCGGCCTCGATTACCGAACGGTGCCACAGCAGTGGGTGCAGGTGCAAAAAGCCAAGGATATACAAGAAATATTCATAGCAGGACCTGTCAACTTGATTCAAGGCGGCAAAGGTTTGATCGTGCGGGTTCCGGTTTTTCTTGATCCACCGTTGAACCAAGATTATTGGGGTGTGATCAGTGCGGTGATTAATTTTGATGCTCTGATGCGAGAAACTGGCGTGATCGATTTCTCTTATCGCTATCCTTTGATGATTCGTGGTTACGACAGTGGCGGTGCTTTTGGTGACGTTTTCTTTGGCGCGCTGAGTGAAACCAAAACGCCATACGCGAAAGAAATGGTTCATTTTCCTTATGGTGGGTGGAGTATGGTGGTTTTCTCCGGAGACAAACTCGACCATCAAATTCCTTGGCATCAGCTTTATTTAGCAAGGCTCATCGGTTATCCCATTGTTTTTGCACTGAGCCTCGCGCTTATTGCGATTTATCGCTTGTACATCATTGCGGATGATAGAGCACTGCATGATGAACTGACGCACTTACCAAACCGTCGCTATTTTATGAAGTTTTACAAGCAGCAGTTTGAAATAGCGAAACGTTACAAAAAGCGTTACAGCTTCGCCTTAATCAATATAGATCTGGATAGGTTTAAACATATTAACGATACCTATGGTCATGACGCAGGCGACAAGGTCTTAGTCGCTACGGCTGAAAGAGTGAGAAGCTCTCTGCGTAAATCAGATATAGTGGCCCGAATGGGAGGTGATGAGTTTTTAGTTGTCGTTCATAACCCTGGGACGGAAGAAAATGTTCAGTCTCTGCTACAAAAGCTCAGGTTAGCTTTATGTTCGACGCCCGTGATTTACGATGAAGCGCTCATCTACCTGAGAACCAGCATTGGGTACGCGATATTTGATCCGGACATGTCATCTCCAGAGCAAATGATGAAAATAGCCGATGAAAGAATGTATCAACAAAAACATGGCGGATGAACCTGAGCCCAGTTTCAATCAGGGCTTTGGAGCAGTGGTAAGGTTAAGAACCCGAAATCTCACCATCATTTGGGTATAAGAATATATGACTTTACATGTCAATAGACTCTTTGCTGAGAGAGTCATTATTAGCAGTGCATAAAGTGGCATATTTGCATGTTGTTGCATTTTGCAAATGCAGTTTGCGAAATTTATGGTTAATAAAGCAACGATATGCATCTGGATCTATTAAAAAACGGCCTTTTTAAAGTTGGCACGCATCGTGCTTTATCTAGAGTGACCCTTATTAAGCCGAGGGTCACCTAGCCAACTGACGTTGTTAGTGAATACACATTGTTCACAAGTATATACCGCCAATCACGATTATTGTGATTGGCGTTTTTTCTTTCTAGAGACCAATAATATTCACGTCGTCACCTGTCTCATCGGCTTCTCCGCACTTACTGTAACAACTAGGCTGCCTTGGACAAACGGCCCCTCTTGAGCAGATTAGCCTAGCTTGGGTTTGAATACCTCGTTCTATCCAATTGATGTTTAATATCTTAGCAATGGTTGTTAAGTCTTTTTTGATGTGGGGAGGAATGACACTACTTCCGCCGGAAGCGACACAAAGTGACTTCAGCTCTTCCGCAATAGAAACCGCATCACCACCTTGTGCAGAAATCGCAGGGTTTAAATCTATCCCCGCGCACAACACTCGGTTGTTCCCCGCAGGGTCAAATACGTTGACTGATTCACAACAGTAAATACGTGGCTCGTCGCCCACATTCAAAATCGAAATTTGCGCTGAACTGGTATCCAAAGGTTGGGCTAGACGTCTAAATACGGCCCAGTGTTGGCAAGGATCGTTCACTTTGCGCATATTGCCCCAAGGAAGCGGGATGCCATTTCCACGATATACCGCTTTCAACTTGCCCGGACCATAGGCATCAAAGTAGTGCCAATGAGGGTACGGAGAAACCACGGTCATACGACGCATCGCAACGGAAGGAGAAACGCCAGCCTTTTTGTGAACATCAATTTCGTAACCGGAACGGTCAAGCAACTGACGAAATGGTACTTTGGGGCAAAGCAAGGCACCAGCAAAAAAGCTGGACTCAAAATCGCGCCAAGCTTGTAGGATATCTTGCGAGTTGAGCTCAGAGTTGGAAACTGGGCTGTCCATTTGCTCCCAGTTGTTTTGATGCCCAATAGACAAAACGTTATTCATTGCATCACTGCTATGGAGCACGCGATGGCCGATGTATACCGCCAAGTCATATTTCAATCGGGTTGGGTAGTCTCGCATTCGTTTATTGAGATAAATAGTCCCAGGTGGCTCCATGAAAGACGTAATCAACTGTTTGGCGCTGACGCCCAGTTCATCAATCACATCCTGTGGTGCTCGGTCTACCCAGCGAATATCCAACCCCATGCTTTTCGCAATATCTATCAGATCTTCTACCGATAGATTCAGGCGTTTCAAGCCGACCTCTTCGGCTGCGCGTTCTAAATCAGGAAAATGGTTTTGATGGTTCTCTTGGTGCGCACGGATCAGCAAGTGGGCGAATTGACGTCCAGTAATACCCGTTTGAGACAACATCTCTGGAATCGCGATTTGGAGAATATCATTGGAGAACAAAAAGCTCGGCTCCAATGCCATACCGTTGATACCGCCACGATTCCCTTTGTTGGGGGTAATGGCCTCTAATTCCGGTTCATCATCTAAAAACCACGCAGGATCTTTTTGAAAAACTTCCGCGATCACTTCGAGCATATCAATACTCGGAACGCGTTTTCCGCGCTCTATCATCGAAAGGTAAGATACCGACGGTGCGTACTCAGGATTGATCCTTACACAGCGTGCAGATAAATCCTCCATAGTTAAATGGTTGTTTTTCCTTAGGTTGCGAATTTTCGTACCTAGAAAATGGGACTGACGAATAAGGCTTTTTGACACAGACATTTTGTAAAATTCACATTGTAAAATTTTTGTTGTGAAATTGTAGTCAATATTTCGCTAGTCTACATAATAAGCAGGCAAGGAAATTAACCATCAACTTCACAGAATTGCCTGAAACTTAAACGAAGGAATTAAGTTTTTACTCTAGGACGAGTTTTTTTAAGTGCGAGGATATGACGATGAATATGCTGAACTTCGATAAAAAAGAGATGCAACAACAACAACGCCCATTTATCGCTGAAGCTGTATTTGCCGTCGAAGCGGTAAGTGCTGAGCAGCAGAGCGAGAAGCAAGTAAAAGCGAAGCAACTACTAGACCGCATGTTCCCATTGGAGAACGGGTCGCACCAAGATGTATCAAGTTACGTAATTGATTACCGCCATGTATTGGCTTACTTCAAAGACGGCACACACAGCGGCCTGAAAAGCCCAAAACACTTTGTGGCGTACACGGGTGAGAAAGAAGATCCAAAATCGATCTTGTTTAAAGACGATTCGGGTAACCACGTAGAAGTGCTATTTGGCTGTCACAAAGGCACCGGTTGTGTGGAGTTGATGGATATTGATGACATTCAACTGGAAACACGTACTACGTTTAACCCTGAACTAACGGGCAATGCGCCGACGGCGATGCGCCACTGGATCAGCCTAATCAAAGGCGACAAAAAAGGTAAGCCGATGGCATGCAGTGAAGATAAAGAATACACTGCGAAAAACGGTGACGACTATATTCTAAGCTATTGCTACAGTGTCGATTAAGATGTGAAGCGCCAGATAAATAGACCCCGCACTCAATAGTGCGGGGTTTTTATTCTATTTCGAAAAAGTCGGTCCTATTAACCAAGCTTATATAACAAGTTGATTTAAATGGGCATCACGCGGTTACGACCGAGTTGTTTTGCCTCATAAAGTTGCTTATCGGCTTTATTGACCAGAGCTTCAGGCGTATCACCCACCTCATATTCTGCTACCCCAAAAGAAGCGGTAATGCTGTGAACTTGTGTACCAGAACGCTTATCTCTGATGCGCAGTTTTTCTATCATGCGGCGTAGTGTGTCTGCATATTGGCGAGCAATTCGCAGAGACTTATTGGGCACAATTAAGGCGAACTCTTCACCACCAAAACGATACGCGCATATTCCATCTCGACAGCTTTGTTGTAGTCGACGGGCAATGGCTTTTAGCACCGTATCGCCGAAAAGGTGGCCGTAATTGTCGTTAAATGACTTGAAATGGTCGATATCAAGCATGATCAAGGTCATTGCTTGATTTGATGCGATAAGCGAAGACAGATCTTTATCAAAAGCTCGACGGTTGTAAAGGTTGGATAAACCATCAAATAATGCGTCTTGCTGTACTTCAGCCAGCTGATTTTTGAGGCGAGAAATTTCTTCACTCGCATTAGTTAATTGGCTATTCAAAAACTTTGTCGAGTGACGAATTTCGTGTGACTCTGCGACAAGTTGACGAATCACCACCATCACTTCTTCAATACTTAAGCTGTTGTCTTCAACTTTTTCTAGCTTATTAAAACTTTTGTCTACCATTTCAGAAAAGGAAGAAGTATCTGAAAGTGTATCGCTCATCGAGCTGGACACTTCATGCAGCAGAACTTCTACATTGGTTCTAAGATCTTCAAGGCTAGTTTCTGCTTTACTGGCAACATAGTTGTTATAAAGCTGTTTATTGGTTGCAGGCGGGCAGATACCGTAGTTTTCTAACACCGTATCCAACTCAAAGTTGAGTTCAGGAATGGTCTTGTCAACGTAGGTATACCAAAGCGCATAGTTGGCTGGCGTGGCAGCAACATGATTTTTGATCATTAGGGGGACCGCTTTTTTCAAATTAGCGGTCGATTTTTTAAACTCGTCGGTCATTTCTGCGATGGTACTAGCAAAATGGAATTGGACTTAGATTAACGGATATTAACCAATATCGCTTTAATTTTTATCATTTTTGCATGGTTTATATAAAAAATGAGTGATTAAGACCGTTATCAATATCGCCAAATTTTAATTTTATAAAATCTTAGTATGAAACATGCGCAAACGATGTTTTGGTGTTAAGGGCTCTAAGATGACCAGCCAATTGGTTTAGTGAGATTGTCAGTAACCTAATGATCGTAAAGCTCTATTGCCCGTACAACAACGAGTGGAATAAAAGACTTAGCGCTTAGGCTATTTGCAACAAGAACGCGGGACTCCGAGTTTACAAAAAACGAGTTTACAAAAAGAGGGTGCGACTTGGATAAGAAAATAGGACTGTATTGGTTCACTAATGACCTGCGTTTGCATGACAACCCGCTGTTGATAGACGCTTGTGCAGAAATGGATGAGTTAATTTGTTTGTATTGTCGCCCCTCGGTGACACCTTACTTGCAGCACTTTGCGCAGGAGACCTCTTTAGGGCGTGCGAAATTGCAGTTTCTCGAGGCATCGCTTAATGAACTTAATCAATCTTTAGCTAAATTGGGGCAACGATTATGGACGATTGAACTGACGCCCTATCAAGCGATCAAATATGCCATCAGTCATTTCGGTATCACTCATATTTATGCTGATGCGTTTGCTGGTTCGGATGAGCAACAGGCACTAGAGCGTGCAATTGAAGGCACTCCCCATGTGAACATAAAACAGCAAGCGATCCGTTCTTTGTTGTGCGAAGAACAGTTACCATTTGAATTAAGGCAACTGCCTGCGACCTTCACGAAATTTAGAAAGCAGGTCGAAGGTTTAGACCTCTCTCAACCTTACGAGAGCGTTCATGCTTTACCGCCAGAACCTTCAGGTATGAATTTTCCTACCGCCACGACATATTACTTTGACACCAAACCAGCATTTGATGGCGGAGAACTGAGCGGTCTTGAACATTGTCGACGCTATTTTGCTTCAAGTTTAGCGAGTGAATATAAACAGACGCGCAATGGGCTTGATGGGGTGGAGTATTCAACTAAATTTTCACCTTGGTTAGCTCATGGTTGCGTCTCTCCTACAATCATTTATGCCATGCTCAAACAATATGAGCGGAAGAACGGAGCAAATGATTCAACCTATTGGATCTATTTCGAGTTGTTGTGGCGGGAATACTTTTATTGGTACGCGAGAAAGTATCAACAGAAGTTGTTTCGATTTGGCGGTATCGCCAACCAGCCACCACTGACCAGTTTTTATGCGCAACGCTTTAAGCAGTGGAAGAAAGGCGAGACACCTTTTCCAATAGTTAACGCATGTATGCATCAGCTTAATAAAACGGGTTATATGTCTAACCGAGGGCGCCAACTGGTCGCGAGCTGTCTGGTTCATGAACTCGGACTCGACTGGCGCTACGGTGCTGCTTATTTTGAAACTCAGTTGATTGATTACGATGTCGGCTCTAATTGGGGCAACTGGCAGTATTTGGCTGGTGTTGGCGCTGACCCACGTGGCTCACGTCAGTTTAATCTAGAAAAGCAGACACAAACTTATGATCCAGATTTCTCATTTATCGACAAATGGCAGGGGAGATGCGTAGGCGTACATCTTGATAGTGTCGATATGGTGGATTGGCCGATTGCGCCAAAAAAAGAGAGCGGGAGATAACCAATGCATTACGAGACGGTTCGGCTCATTCTTGGTGACCAACTTAATAGCGAGCATTCGTGGTTTCAACGTGTAGACGACTCGGTGCTTTACCTTGTTGCTGAGTTGAAACAAGAAAATACTTACGTTACGCATCACATTCAAAAGGTGTGTGCTTTTTTCTCTGCGATGGCGAATTTTGCTAACGAGCTGCAGGAAGAAGGGCATCAAGTTTTACACCTCACGTTGGATGACACACAATCTTTCGAGGATCTTGCGCAAGTCTTACAACACTACGTGAGTGAAGTTGGTGCAAGTAAGTTTGAATATCAACGCCCCGACGAATACCGTTTACTAGAGCAGTTAGCCAAACTAAAGCTTGATGGGGTCGTGATGCGCAGCGTCGATTCGGAACACTTTTTGTTACCGTTTGAGGAAATAGAATCGCAGTTTCCCCAAGGTAAACACATCATGATGGAGCACTTTTATCGCCGTATGCGTAAGCGTTTCAACATTTTGATGCAAGACGGTAAGCCTATTGGTGGAAAGTGGAACTACGACGCCAATAACCGAAATAAACTTAAAGCAAAAGACATTGAACAGCTGCCAAAGCCATTAATGTTTAGTCATGACGTCAGTGATATTGTCGAGCGCTTAGGTCGGCACAACATTCAAACCATAGGTAAATTAAATGGTGATTTACTCTGGCCAGTAAGTCGCTCTCAAAGCTTGTCTTTACTCGCGCATTTTTGTCAGGTCTGTTTGCCATTGTTTGGTCGTTTTCAAGACGCCATGACAGGTCAGCACGAGGCTAAATGGAGCTTGTATCACAGCCGGATTTCGTTCTCGCTGAACAGCAAGCTGCTGAATCCGCGAGAGGTGATTGACGCTTCACTTAAGGCATTTCATGCCAATGCCGACATCGATATTTCTCAGGTAGAAGGTTTTATTCGTCAGATCTTGGGGTGGCGAGAGTACATCCGAGGCGTTTATTGGGCGAACATGCCTCATTACCCGAAAAAGAATGAACTGGAAGCGAGTAGAAAGCTGCCAGACTTCTTCTGGAACGGCGAAACCAAAATGGCCTGTATGCGAAACGCGATTGGCCAGTCTCTTGATTACGCTTACGCGCACCACATTCAGCGCTTGATGGTAACCGGTAACTTTTGTTTATTAACCGAGATCGACCCAGATCAAGTGGATGAATGGTATCTCGGTATCTACGTTGATGCGATTGAATGGGTAGAAATGCCCAATACGCGCGGTATGGCACTGTTTGCAGATGGTGGGATTGTTGGTACCAAACCGTATGCGGCGAGTGGCTCTTACATCAACAAAATGAGTGACTACTGTAAGGGTTGCCACTACGACAATAAGGCGAGGAGCGGGGAAGGATCGTGTCCGTTTAACAGCTTGTATTGGCGCTTTATGAACAAGCACGACAAGCGCCTCGCAACCAACCCACGAATCGGGATGATTTTCCGTTCTTGGGACAACATGGAAGAACAGCAACGCCAGGCGATACTCGATACCGCAGAGTATTACATAGAAAACGTGGAGAACTTGTGATGGAAATACTGATCGTTGGTGGTAACGGTGGAATTGGTTTGGCGATGGTTCAACAAGCGCTAGTTCGCTTTCCTCAAGCTCGCGTGCATGCCACTTATCGTAAGCATCAACCAGACTGGCAACACCCAAATGTAGTTTGGCATCAAGTGGATGTATCGCAGGACGAGCAGATGAAAGCGTTCAGTGAGCAAATTGAACATGTTGATTGGTTGGTGAACTGCGTTGGTATGTTGCACACCCAAGATAAAGGTCCTGAGAAAAATCTTAGCTCGCTCGACGCAGACTTTTTTCAGCAAACCATCATGGTTAATACTTTGCCGAGTTTACTGTTGGCGAAATACTTCACGCCCAAGTTAAAACGCAGTACCAACCCCAAGTTTGCGACCATTTCGGCCAAAGTTGGCAGTATTAGTGATAATCACTTAGGCGGTTGGTACAGCTATCGTGCATCGAAAGCCGCGTTAAATATGTTCCTCAAAACCATGTCGATTGAATGGCGGAGAATGGTCAAACACGGGACTGTACTCGCTCTTCACCCAGGCACAACAGATACGGCTTTGTCGGCACCTTTTCAAGCGAATGTACCTGAAGGAAAGCTGTTTAGCCCAGAGCGTGTCGCGCAAGACTTATGGGGATTGATTGACAAAGCAACCCCGCAGGATAGCGGGGCATTTTGGGCTTATGATGGTGCCTTGTTACCTTGGTGAAGCGCAGCTTGGTCTGAGCCACGTTACCTTGGAAAATAAGGCTAGCAGTGCGGCATAAAGTTTTTGTGGTTCTAACTTTTGACTGATTTGTTTCTTCGGCAGCGCTCAGAACAGTAAACGACTTCGTCCCAATTTCTTGCCCATTTCTTTCTCCATGAAAATGGGCGATGGCAAACAGAGCAGATTTTGGTTGGTAATTGTTTTTTAAAACCTTTCATCTGGTACTCCCCATTCGCCATCGTATGCCCTTGAAGTCGAATGAGTACGAATTATTTATCAAAGAGATACAGATACTCTTCATACCCCTGCTCTTTCATTTCACTTATAGGGACAAACTTCATTGCCGCAGAGTTCATGCAGTAGCGTAATCCTGTTGGCTTCGGACCGTCTTTAAACACATGACCAAGGTGAGAATCACCAAACTTACTGCGAACTTCCGTTCTTGGATAAATCAGCTTGTAATCGGTTTTTTCAACGATGTAACCTGGGTTGATTGGCTTAGTGAAACTTGGCCAACCCGTCCCCGATTTGTATTTATCGGTAGAAGAAAACAACGGTTCACCAGTTACGATATCAACGTAAATCCCCGCGTCTTTGTTGTCCCAATATTCGTTGTCGAACGGACGTTCGGTGCCTTCTTCTTGTGTTACGTAGTATTGCAACTCCGTTAAGTTTGATTTGATCTCGGACTTAGCAGGCTTACTGTACTCTTTCACTTTTGATAGCAACTTTTTTTCTTCGATCAACTGACGAAGCGTTTTTGGGGTCTCTTTACGATCATCACCAAATACTTCATCCAAGTATTTATCTCGACCAGACGCATAGCGGTAATACTTATACTTTAAGCTGCTCTTTTTGTAGTAGTCTTGGTGATACTCTTCTGCGGGATAAAACTTTTCAAACTCGATCAATTCTGTTTTAAACGGTTTTGGATAGATCATCGCCTTGTCGATTTCCATTATAAACTGTTCTGCGATCTGCTTTTGTTCAGCGTTATGATAGAAAATAGCAGGACGATACTGTGGGCCACGGTCGACAAAAGAGCCTTTATCGTCAGTAGGATCGATATGACGGAAAAAGTAGTCCAACACTTGCTCGTAACTAACCACTTTAGGATCGTACTTAACTTCGATCACTTCTATGTGACCTGATTTACCTGATGAAACTTGGCGATAAGTTGGGTTTTCAACATGACCACCAGAATAGCCTGATACGACATCGACTACGCCAGTCAACTGTTCCAAATCCGATTCTGTACACCAGAAACAGCCGCCAGCTAGTGTGGCGATTTCTGCATTCTCTGAAGCCTTCATCTTATCCATCGTATCGGCGGTGCCTGTTTTACTCAAAAGTAGAAACAAGACAGGAAGTGCGAAAGAGAATCCGACCAATAACTTAGATATATTCTTCATAGCTACCTCAACGTTGTTTTCCGTAGAAAGTGTGACTGAAATAAAAAGTGTTACGTATAGAGAAAGGCAACCGAGCGAAAAAATTACAGCAATGTTGAAAATTCCGTTGCCCTTTTATGCGAGAAAGCTAAAGTATCGACACGAAATACACCGCTTGATAGGGCAACGATGTCTTCAACGAGCGATGCTAAATGAGGTAAATCATGCAAGCAGAAGTTAAATGGGTAGAAGATTTTAAATTCCTTGGGCAATCTCAGTCGGGTCACTCCGTAGTGATGGATGGCAATGGCGGTGCAACGGCACCAAGCCCAATGGAAATGGTACTAATGGCCGCTGGTGGCTGTAGCTCTGTCGATGTTGTCGACGGTTTGAAAACGGCAGGACAAAAGGTCTTGTCTGTTAATGCCAAGCTAACCACAGAGCGTCGTGAAACCGCACCACGTATCTTTACGCAAGTGAATATCCACTTTGAAGTGTCAGGTGATGAGCTTGACCCAGAAGTCGTAGCAAAAGTGGCGGCTGACTCGCTAGAAAAATACTGCTCGGTTTGCTTAATGCTAGGTGAAGGTGTTGAGATGACCCACAGCTGGGAAATCGTGTAAGTCGACAGGCACCACAAAATATAAAAACAGGAAAGAGAAAAGTGCAGGCTTTTCTCTTTTTTTATTCCGCAATTCACGTACCGTGTGATTAATCTGAAAGTAGTAATTGTAGGTTGTAGGAGTCTCCCAGTGACAGAACTCGAAAAAATGATGTCTGGTCAAATCTTTGATGGCATGGACAAAGAAATTGACGCCATTAGAAGTCATGCTCTTCAAGCACTTAGAGCACTCAATAACAATACCGACGAAAGTAAGCGCGACGAATTACAAAAACAGCTGTTTGGCAAAGCGGGTCTTTGCATTGTTCAAGCCCCTTTCCATTGCGAATTCGGTAAAACCATCGAAATCGGCGAAGAGACCTTTATCAACATGAACGTGGTCATGCTCGATGGTGCCAAAATTACCATCGGGAACCACGTGCTAATCGGTCCAAGCGTGCAATTGTATACGGCTTCTCATTCTGTTGATTACCGAAGTCGCCGACGTTGGGAGACGTTTTGTAAACCTATCACGATTGAAGATGATGTGTGGATTGGCGGTAACTCCGTCATTAACCAAGGTGTGACGATAGGTGCTCGCTCGGTGATTGCGGCGAACTCGGTCGTCAACCATGATGTGCCGCCAGATTGTCTATACGGAGGCACGCCAGCTAAGTTGATTCGTCGTCTCAACGAAGAAGAGTAAGAATCGATAGTGATGGTATGATGACTCGCTTTACAGGCATAAGAGAATCATGCCATCAGAAAGGGATAATTCGCCAAGGAGTCTAAGATGTCGAACAAGACAGAAGTCCTCATGTGCCCTACATGTGGGGTAGAAACGCATCATGTAGTGGTGTTAGTCAGAAAGAAAAGTGGCTTTGAAGGCGATAAAAATCGCAACAAGAAAGAGTTCATTGCTGGCTTTCTTAAAAGCGTAGTATTCGGCGCCTTCCTTGCTTCTATGGATGAATTTGAACGTCACTTGATCTGCGAAAACTGTGGTCATAAAACCATTCAACAGTAACTGATAGTCTTTCTTTCTCTGCATAAGTTCATAAGTGCGGTTTGAAGCACTGGTTATTCAAATCGCATTATCCTCTTTTAGTGCTTTTGCTCTTCTCATGTTCCTCTCTCAAAAGTGAGTCACATCAGTACGCATTTTAACCGCTTGGGTACAGGTAACTCACTGCTATGTATAATAAATTTCGGTGGGAAATACGTGTTTCAGCTCGATGTTTAATCTCTGTTCTATCGACACGTTTTGGGTCCGTAAACACTTAAATTTCGTTTGCTTTATGTTGCATGCAGTGCAATTGTGTGAATCCGGTCACGTTATTGTTTAATTCATAAAAAAATATTTAATGAATAGTAATTCACAAATATGCTGACCGTATGTGCTATTTAGTTTTGACTTATCTTTTGAGTATTCACTTGGTGAATGTTTTGTTGATTTTAGATTGACTGAAAGTTTGATTTTCTATTCAAACTTGTCAAGGGTTGAATATATATATTAGAAAACATGAATTTGATCTTGTTTCTATCTTTTGTTTTAAATGCGAAACTCATTATTAACAACGGATGGTTTTGATGATTTCTCTTATGTGTATCCCACCAATTTTAGAAATTGAAAATTAAACTTTCTCAATACAATAACGACTAAAATTAAACGGAATGATGTTCTTATATTTTTGTATTTTAACTTATACATTTTCACTCATTCATTTTAACTGTTTTTGTTGATTTTAAGTTGTTGATAATAATTGTCTTTTAGCTTTTATTTTAATGGCGTTGCTTTGCTGCTTCTTTAATGTTGTGGTGAGTGGTTTTATTTATAAAAAGTCATTTTAAAGTACGTTTTTAAGCAAAGTAGAACGCGACAATACTCAGATAAATAGTATTAAAAAATTAAATAAGGATTTAACCATAAGAGTAATTTTATGGTTGATAGGTTTATTGGGGTTGATTATCTGAATTTTTATGGAATTTCATCCCAATAATCTGTTTGTCTTTAAGTTTATTCTAATAAACTTAATTCTCATGGAAGTTTCAAAACATGCAGCACACAACAAAGTGGATGATGACGCCGCTTGCAATGTTGTTGGGTACGCTGTTTTCAGCGCCATCATTCGCGGTGGAAACGAGTGTAATTGATAGCACTAGCACGCCTGAATCTACACAAAATGAAGGAGATGCGTCCTGTATTGTTTGTAAGTTTAGTGGGGCCGTTTACCTATCTTACGATACAAACATTTACGATAAAGACGACTACCGTTCTGTCCGCAATTTCTCGTGGGGAGGCGATCTCGTTTATTCCTTTTCGAGCGACACAAAAGCCTATTTTTCTACGGGTGGCTATCGTGCCCTAGAAGATGAAGTCGGCACCTACGCGACAGATTCGGTGTTGGGCTTGCAATACACGAACCTATATCGCTTTGGAGATACAGGGAAAATCGGCGTTGCGGGTCAGCTCACCATTCCAACTTCAGAAACATCTCGTAAAGATGAACTGCACACCGCGGTTCGTTTAGATGTGCCGATCTCTTTTTCAGCTTGGAGCGTCGATTTTTCGGTTTCGCCAAGACTGAGAAAAAATTTCCACGAATACAAAACCATGGGGGGACGCTCGCTGACTGAGTGGACTTACTCATTGTTTGCTGTTGCGGAAAAGTCGTGGGAATCGTTCGCAGTGGGGATCACGGCGTTAGGTGGTAACAGCATCAGTTATCAAGGTACGCGCAGAAGCAGTTGGCAGTATGAAGGGGCGTTGTACGGCACATACGAGTTTGATGAAAGCTGGTCATTGCTACTCGCGGCGTCATCAACGGGTTTCTATCAAGATGCAGAGCGAGGCACCTTGGGCAACATCGATTTGTTGGACCAAGAGAAAGCGTCTTACATCGCGACAGTGACTTACTCCTTCTAGGAAAATAACAACAATTAAGGATATCCAAATAATGTTTAAAAAATTGACTCTGGTGTCAGCAATAACGGCCGCACTTGCAGGCTGTGGCGCAGATGATCAGGCGTATGACTATGTCGAAAGAGATGCAAAAGAAGTCGCAGTAAAAGACCTTAAAGACGGTCGTTGGTTTTACGTTCCGACGACTGGTGCCGCTCCACGCTTTGCTCTGAACCAATTCCCATTCTTGCAAGGTTCACCTCGTTACGTTGAGCTTTGTTTTACCAAAGAAGGTCTGGAAGTTCGCAGTTACGATAAAAACTACCCAGACGCGCATCTAAGCAAAGATGCTAATAACTACTGCGGTGAAGAGAAATTTGTCGCAGACGACGACGGCGTTAACTTCGCGCAAGTGCTGACGATTCCGGGTGACTTTGCGGCGTATCGCTGTCAAGAAGACGCGCATGGTGATTGCACCAACAAAGAAGAAACCAACGAAGACGCAAGCCTAAACTACAAGAAGAAAACCCACTTCACTCCTCGTCCTGAAGATCTCGAAATTGCAGAATTCAATATGGAAGATCTGTATGGCATTACCGAGGGCATTGATGAAATTGGCGCACCACGATTGATCTCGTGGGACTTTGACCCTAAAAACGGTCTTCTCAATTTCGAACTAGAGCGCACGTTCCGTATCGATTTAGATAATATTTCCGACTACATCAACTTTGCAACGAAAGCGAGTTTGGATGAAGCGCTTGTGGATGGCGCGTTTAAATCTCGGTTCTACTATTCGTTAGTGCACGAAAGTGAAGTGGCAACCGAAGGTTACCAACCGATCTTGTACCCTGTGGGTGATGAGAACGACATTGGTTTCTTCACCACGTCGACGAAAAAGCTTAACCCAGTCACGAATAAATACGACCGTGATGTGGTTTACCTCAATCGTTTCAACCCAGATCAAGGCTCTATCAAATATTACTTGAGCGACAATTTCTTTGAAGAGAAGAACAAGTTGTTCTTGGATGCAACGCTGCAATCGATCGACAAGATGAACCAAGCGCTGAATGTATTTGGGGCGGATGCAGGCAAGCCTGAAATCGAGATTGTGAACAAAACCAAAGCGGCTGGTATTCACCCAGGTGATCTGCGTTACAACGTGATTAACCTGATTGACGAGCCTCTAGCGAACGGTCTGCTTGGCTATGGCCCGTCGGTTTCTAACCCGATGACGGGGGAAATCATCAAAGGCCACGTGAACCAATACGCAGGCGTTGCAAGAACGGGTGTGCCTTTCTATTGGGATAACCTGGCGCGTTTCTATAATCGTAATCAACTGGACTTAGATGGCTTAGATCCATTGCCAACCAGCAGCGAATCTGTGAAAACAGAAGTTGCGGATAGAATTGAAGCGCTTTCTACAATGGCGGCGATGGCGAGCCTGAAATCGGATGAAAACATTCATGCGCCGCTCGTTTCAAAAGAAGACATCGTTTCTGGAAAAGCAGCGACGAAGAGCCCAACTCAGCTAATGAAAAACTTCAATGATGACATGGAGTTTGAAAAGGTGGTTGAAGCTGAAGAGAACCGTTTGTCTTTCTGGGCAGAGAACAACGTCTATCCAATCGAAGCGTCGTGGGTTTCTTCAACCAACAAGGCCATGTTGGACAACTTGAAGTTGGATGACGAGCGTTACTTTGAGATCAAACTCGATGACGCAGGTAACGAAGTATCGCGTCAGCTTAAGCGTTGGAAATACCTACCAAAAGAGTTGCAAGTGAAAGCCGCAGATGCGATTACGGTTGCGACTTACAGCAATACGCTTGTTCACGAGCTTGGTCATAACATGGGTCTGCGCCATAACTTTAAAGGCTCAAATGACAAAGCGAACTACTACACGCTAGAGCAAGCGCATCAACTTGGTTTGAACAACATTCCTGCTTACAGTTCGACGATGGACTACGCACCAAGCATGTTGGATGAAACGCCAACTTGGGGTCTGTACGACATTGCGGCGTTTAAGTTCGGCTACGGCCGTAAAGTCGAGACGATTCAAGATTCTTCAGGTTCAGCTCCTGCACCTGTTGCGAAACCGGCAGACAGTGCGAGCGATGAAGACAAAGCGGCATATGCTCGTTACCTCGCTGATCAGCAAGCCTACCAACAAAGCTTTGCATACAAGTTTGGCAACAATCCAGACAACACATCGCTGATGGTGTGTTCTGAAGTGAAGGCGCTAACGGGGGACGAGAAAGGCAAATCACTCTACAACTGTGACTTTAGCCGATTCGATATCGCTGCGTTGTCTGATGATCCAGAACTGAATGCGAAAACTCGTTATGGCGCACTTTACTACCTAGATAAAGTGAATGAAATTGAGCGTAAGTCTTACGATTTCTGTACCGATGGGAACGTTTCTCTAAACAGCGACTGTAACCGTTTTGACGAAGGTACAAACCTAGAAGAAATTGTTTCTTACGAGTGGCAGAACTATCTCGATAGCTATGATCGACGCAACTTGGAGTTATATGGGACTACGGGATTGTTCTCGTCCGATTATCCTGGTTACTTAGTGCGCCGTTACATGGAAATGAGCGCTATCCGTGACAAGATGGAAGATCTTGAGCGCATCGATAACCTGTACACCAATCTGGGTTACACTTCGTCAACGGATAAGCCGGGTGACTTCTTATTGCGCATTGCTTCAAACCCTCAATACTGTAGCGAAGGCAAAGCCGATAACTCATGGTTCTGTGATTATGCGAATGGGGCGAAAAAATCCGCGGCGTTCTTCCTTGATATCTTGCGCACACCAGAGCATCAATGTGTGATAGAAAATGCGGCAGGCAACCAAAAAGTGATTTCTTTTGGTCAACTGTTAGACAACAACTCACACCAAATTCCGGCTGACTACGATCTTTCAACAGCCAGCTGTTTTGATGATTTGGCAGCACGCTTTATCGAAGATTCAGATGAGGGCTATATAGCTGTTGCGGAAACTGCGAATGGACGCTTCCTAAACTCAATTGGTAGCTTTGACCCGGATTACCCTTGGTCAAATGCGGTGTCTGTGTTGGGTAACTGGCCAGATAAAGCGTTGGCGAGCCACTTCTTAGCACGTCGATTCTCGAACCGTTTTACCGACGAGGTGAGCTTTGCATCGCTGCTTGATATCCCTGGGGTGCAAGCTGAATACGAAGACATCATGGGCAACATCGTGGCAAATGATGCGTTAAATACGCCAGTTAAATTGGTGGGTAAAGACGGTAAGGAATACACCAATCTAAAAGGTGTTACCGTGAACCTACACATCACTGAGCAAATGGAGTCCCTACCACCAATGCCTCGTGGTATTGCAAGATTCCTTGATATTGGTGCAGAAGGTCGCGGACGTGTTGGCGATGTCATCTTGAGAATGGGTGTGAACCAAATGAAGTCTTACGACTACACAGTGAAGACTCGTGGTCAATCTCAGTTTGATACGTTTACGAAGCAGCAAGACCGTTACGGTATCATCGCGGGTGACAAGGTTGAGTTTGTTATCGACGGCGAGAAGTTTGTGGCAACAAAAGCAAACAAGCTGGCTTACGACTACGCAAATCAACTGGTGACGTCCAAAGGTTACGATCTAAAAACGTACCTAGATAGCTATGAGCCTGCAACACTAAACAAGGTTGCAGAGAGCATCGATAGTGCTTGGGGGCCATTCCGAACAGCGATTGTCCCAGCGTTCCACGATCCTGTATTGCTGCTGGATGCGCCAATGGTCAACGCAATGAAGCGAACCATTGATGCGGATATCGCGGCAGGTGTGCTGTCGTTTAGCCAGTCTTTCATCAACTTTACGACAGCGAATGTGACTTCGGGTGATTTGGTCATCGATGCAACTTCGGGCACATTGAGCTACAAAGGTGGTAAAGCGCACGATGAGCTGAAAGCGTTCGAAGCTTACACTGATGCGATGCTTTTGATTTACAACGATCACGCCGAAGACATGATGTTCGCGGTCGACAATGTGTACGCAGGGTACATGGCGTCTTCAGATGCTGACAAAGAACTTTGGCTGAAAGATCTCAATATGATTCAAGCGTATTTGCGTGGTGATATCGGCGCTGTGGCTGGTGATTACTACAAGATGCTTGATCGCCTACCAACTGCAGTGAGTTTCCAGTAAATAACTCTTAATTCACTCATACAAAGGCCTGCAGCAATGCAGGCCTTTTTCGTCATAGGACTGATGGAATTTAGGAGTGAAAGATGATCTGTCCGTCTTCTGTCATCACAAGTGTCGCTTTGCTTTGTTCGATAAGTTGGGCAGCATAAGAAGGGGTAACGGCCTGCATATCACCTTTAGATCGAAGAGTTAAAGACTCCCACGCTTGATCTCGATATTTCCCTGCTTGGGTGTATTGAATCAGTACTTTCATAGCTTCACGCTCCGGTGTGGTTGACGTGCTACTTAAGTTAACGATCTTAGGTTGGTTGCGCATCTGTTAAAAATGAAACATTAGTTTAACCAAATGTGCCTTTCCAAATATCGCGCATTGAGCAGAGCAATTTAGAATCCTTGTGATGGAAGGATGAAGAACACTCAATCTTTCGATTCATACTGCGCAATATAATGTTTGAGAGATTTGGTTTCCGCACTCTGAAACTCTTCATCGTGCATACGCAGTGCTTGGATACGGTCGAGGCGGAACTGACGGTAATCATCGCGCAATTCGCACCAGGCGACCAGCGTCCAGACTTTGCCCCAAAAGAATTGGCCTAACGGTTGGATTTTTCTCTCGGTCACCTGTCCGCTTTCATCTTGGTAATCCAAACTGACCTTAAACTGATGATCAATCGCGTGGCGCAGAAGCTGCCCACGTTTGGCAGTCTCGGATTGGGTGTGATAATCGGGCACAATCAGCGGACAATCTTCCACTTGTTGTTTGAGCTTATCTGGCAATACCGAAAGTATTTTGGTGGACGCAGAGTGAGACGCTTCGGCGAGTTCAACATCCGACCAGGCTCGAACCATCCGCATACCCAGTTCAAGCGCCATCATCTCTTTTTCTGAGAACATCAAAGGCGGCAGATGAGAGCCAGCTTGCAATAGGTAGCCAACACCTGCTTCACCTTGAATAGGAACACCAGAACTAAGCAACGACTGAATATCGCGATAAATCGTACGTTCGCTGACTTCCATTCTTTCTGCGAGCTCTTTCGCTGTCACGGCGTAACGCTTTGCGCGCAAAAGCGTCAGTAGCTCAAACAGTCGTTCTGATTTGCTCATGATGTTCCTTATCTAGACCTACTGGTTGTTAGTGGTAGTGTGGCTGATTACTTCTCTAGCTCACTGCACATTTTTAAGTTGTGATGTTTAAGCTCGAAACTTTCGCAGTCAATCATCGATAACAGAGGCTGAAATTCAGCGGCTTGCTTAATCTGTTTTCCCGCCTGTTTGGCATCGTCCATTGAACGCCAGTAAATGATGTCTGTCCACACATCGTCCGTCGCTTCGTGACTGAGCGATCGGTACAAAAAGCCCGGCAGATTCTTCACAAACGTTTGTGACTGTTTGGCAGCGGCGATCACGTCTTGCTCTGTTGTGCCTGCGGTTAGACGAAATTGCACAGTTTCGATAACGGTTTCCATATTGTGATTCCTTATTGGTTTTGGCGGATTGCCTGTTGAGTTCCAAATAAGGTTACGCGGATGGAATGTCAGAACATGTCAGTAGTGAAATCTCACTCACTTATCATCAATATGGTTATTTTTCTGGGCTGTTGTAACGATCCCAGTAAGGTAAATCTGTGCCGAGTTTTTCGCTGATAAAATCGATAAAGGCTCTTACTTTCAACGGCATGTGCTTGCGTTCAGGAAAAACCGCATAAATGGCGTGTTCTGGTAGAGAATACTCTTCCATCACCGGTTTTAGATTTCCTGCAGCAAAGTCTCTTCCTGCAATAAACGTCGGCAGTTGCGCAATGCCCGAACCTCTTAACAGCAACTGGCGAATGGCTTCGCTGTTATTGACGATAAAGTTTCCTTTTGGAAGTACCTTGTATTCGCTGCCGTTGTTGATGAACATCCATTCGACGCCGCCACGGAAATAGGAGTAGCGCAGGCAGTTGTGACCGACTAAATCACTTGGTTTTTGTGGTGTTCCAAACTCCGCTAAGTAATCTGGTGAGGCACAAAGCACACTTTTACAAGGGGCGAGACGCTTTGCGATGAGATTGGAAGAGGTGAGTTCACCAATACGGATCCCCAAATCAAAACCGTCTTTAACCAAATCGACCATTTTGTCTTCGAGGTTTAAATCCACTTCAATTTTCGGGTAACGAGCGAGAAACTCGCTGATCAAAGGCGCGATATGCAGTACACCGAAAGACATCGGCACGGTAATTTTGAGCCGACCTTGTGGAGAGCCTTGCAGTTCCGATACCGCGTCCACGCCTTGCTGGGCTAGGTTGAGCGCTTGAGAGGCGTACTCAAAATAGCGTTCTCCTGCTTCGGTCAGGCTCAGCTTACGCGTAGTTCGATTAAGGAGACGAATGCCCAAATCGTCTTCTAGTTGGTTGATGCGTTTGCTGATCGCCGATTTCGTCAGATTCAGCTGTTTGGCCGCAAGGGAAAAGCTGCCGCATTCGACAACAGCAACAAAAACGGGCAGGGAGGCAATCGCGTTCACATCAATCTCCTATCATCGTGAAGCATTTATTGTTGAGCACAAGGATACAATTAATTTCCAATTATAGAGATTATCTTCAAGAAGAAAACAATCTAGACTATGCACCAGTATTACGACCTTGATTTTGGGAAGAAGAAAATGAAGTACGATTGGATCCTGTTTGACGCTGACGAAACCTTATTCCACTTTGATGCTTTCAAAGGTTTGCAGCTTATGTTTTCTCGCAAAGGCGTAGATTTTACTGAACAAGATTTTGCTCATTACCAAACCGTAAACAAACCGCTTTGGGTGGATTACCAAGACGGCAAAGTAACGGCAGATGAGCTAAAACATAACCGCTTTACCGAGTGGGCTGAGAAGTTGAATACCACAACAGCAGATCTCAATAGCGCATTTTTAGAAGCAATGGCCGATATTTGCAGTTTGTTGCCAGGTGCAAAAGAGCTGATGGAAGCGCTGCAAGGCAAAGCTAAAATGGGCATCATCACCAACGGTTTTACAGAGTTGCAAGCAATTCGCCTTGAGCGCACAGGGATGACTGAGTACTTCGATAAAGTGGTGATCTCTGAACAAGTGGGCGTCGCAAAACCGGACTTAGGCATTTTTGAATACGCGATGCAGCAAATGGGCAACCCATGCAAAACGCGTGTACTGATGGTGGGTGACAACCTGCATTCCGATATTCTTGGTGGCAATAACTTTGGTATTGAAACTTGCTGGTTAAATACCACAGGCGCAAGTGTCGATGAGCGTATCGCACCAAATTACACCGTTGAGTCTTTGAGTGAACTAAAGAACATTTTGGTGGCGTAACTGAATCGGGTATTATTCCACAGTAACCCTCAGAAAAATCAAGGAATAACCATGTCAGACATCAAACAGCTAGACAGCAAAGTCGTTTACCAAAATAAGTGGATGACGGTGCGTGAGGACAAAATTTTACGTCCGAGTGGCGCAGAGGGCATCTATGGTGTGGTCGACAAACCTGATTGTGCTGCGATTCTGGCTATCGATAACGGGATGATTCACTTGGTTCAGCAGTACCGTTACACCGTAGGTCAACGTTGTTGGGAGATCCCACAAGGGGCGTGGGAATCAAACCCAGATGCGGATCATCTTGAGCTTGCCAAAGGCGAACTGCGTGAAGAAACGGGCATGCAGGCGAGCACTATGGCGTATGTCGGCGCGCAGTTTATCGCATACGGCTTTTTGAATCAGACATGTCACGTCTACTTCGCCAGTGATTTAACGGACGTGGGCAATCAACTCGACAGTGAAGAAGAGGATTTGATCACTCGCGCTTTTTCTGTTGAGGAGTTCGAACAAATGATGATCGACGGCACGATCAAAGATTGTGTCACTATCGCGGCTTATGGTTTGGCGAAGCTGAAGGAATTCATTTAGTGAGCAATGACAATTTTTAATAAAAACAGCGGTCTAGTGCCGCTGTTTTTAGTTTGGGAGAGCTCGTTGAGCCATCGCTTACTCGTCGATTTTCTTACCTAAAATTTCTACTTTCGCTTTCTTGGTCACTCCTGCGACTTGCAGCGCTGTGCTGCCAACCGATTCATAGTTCAACTCGATCTTGTCTAATTTCGCGTTATCTTTCGTTGGTAGGCTTAAGCTTCTTGATGACATGCCTTTAGTCAGAACACCTAAACTGTCGAACGTCTTTTCCTGACCATCTTTCATGATCACTTTAACGCTTTTCAGATCGACCGTACCTTGCGTACATTTGATTTTGATGTGGCTGAAACGAGCGTTAGCAAATGGTGACAGTGGATTGACTGTGTCGGTTTCCGATTTAAAACTGACGGTTTTATCTGCAATCTTGTCCCAATCGTTGTCTCCAGCAACCGATTGGAAAGAGGCTACAGCCGCTAAAAGACAGAGTGCGATGGTGTTGAACAGTTTCATAGCTTTTCCTTACCTTAGGTTTAGATATTCTGTTTAATCAGTTCGATGACGTGTGTGACTTCGTCTTGAGTTAAAGCCCCTTCTTTCACGAATAAAATTTCGCCTTGTTTATTTTGTACGATAATCGCAGAACTTTCTTGCTGCAGATCCCAAGTTGTTGCTAATAAGCCATTTTTGTCTAACACCATGGAAGACCAAGAGAATGTCTTTTTGCTGTCCTCTGCCGACGATTTTACAAATGTACCGGTTCCCCAAATGGCGTCTTCTTGGTTGATCACGGTTGTGGTCTGATACTGATCTTCAGGAAAGTGAGCGGCAGTGATTGCTGACATCAGCGGCGCGTTCATCTCTTTAGCTTTACTACGACCTGCAATGGCTTGTATCACACGGACTTTGCCTAACATCTGCTGAGTTGCCCAAGGTTGATAAGCCACATCGTCTCCTTGCAGCGTCATTTCGCCATAGGTATCAATGCTGACGGAAGGGGTAGTTTGACCGACAGAAAGGTTATGAGAGAAGGCGAGTGTCGGGGCGAGTGCGAGTAAGAGTGACAGAAAAGATGGAGTTTTCATTGGGGGTTCCTGTAACGAAGTGAGGTTAGAGCGAATCAAAATAAGGGGCAAATACGATGCCCCTTATCGGATGTGGCGATTAGTTAGAAAGTACAACGCGCGCATTTAACGGTTGCAGCGGACGATTGTTTTGTCCCATGACTTCCATCAGTTTCGCGGCTTGATCTTTGGATAAGGTTTGAGTGTCTTTAAGCACAAACCAGCGCACACCTTCTGAACATGGCGGTGTGGTTAAAGATCCGTTAAATCGATAGTAGCTTGCAGTTTTTGGCAGTAAGTCGTTAATCTCAAACGTATCTTTAAAGAACGTGGTTTGATTCTCTTGTGGGATTGCGCTGATCAGTTTAGACAGCGCTGCGTTTTGATCGCCAGCATCAAACATCACCGAAATTACCGCCAACTCGCCATCTGCGTTGGCGTGCACAAAGTGCGCTTCAAGTGGATATTGGCGGCCTTTGATTTGGTTTTCTGAAGGTGTGTGGAAATGGAACTGTTGTAGTTCGAACGTCTCGCCATCGATGGTGAAGCTGTTACGTCCGTTCACTTGCGCTTGCAGCGTATGACCATTGTTGGTTAAACCAATGACCTGACCAGTGTACGAAAGGTTCAGTGCTTCCAGTTTTGCATCGGCTGGGTTGTCGATGTTGATTGGGCTTTGGTTTTTCGTGGTTGCGCAGTCTTTGGCGATTTCTCCCCAGTGCTCTGGCCCGTGTTTGTCATTGCCATAGCCCCACTCCGAAGCCTGAGCAGCGCTTAGAGTGAGAAGTGAGAGTGAAAAAGCAAGTAGTGTTTTGTTCATAATAATGTCTCTGTTCGGTCGCTTTGATAAGCGTTGTTACAAGGCAATGACCTAGAGGTTTGATCACTGCCTGATAAATTAGAAACGGTGGCTGAGTTGGGCACCAATTAGGAACGCATTTGAATGGGTCACGCCTGTCACCATCGGTGCAGGAACACCTTCATACGCGTACTCTTCTACGTTGACATCTTCACCAATCAAGTACGTCATGCCGATGTCAACCGTGGTATCTGATGACCATTGGTAAGAGGCACCCGCAGATAACCAGTGACGGTTCGAATCTGGAATAGAAAGCGAAGTCAGCTCATCGACAGGTGTTTTGTCGAACATGTAACCCGTGCGCAGTGTCCAACGTTCATTGGCGTACCAAGTCGCACCGATGGAGTAGTGCGCGGAGTCTTGCCACTGAAAATCTTTTAGTAACTGATCATCAGCTTTCAAGTTGTCAAATGCTGACCAACCAATCCACTGCACAGAATAGTGCAGGGCAAATTTAGGTAAGACGCGGTGATAACCGGAAAACTCCGCAATATCCGGTAGTGGCATAGCAAGTGAGTCGTACGATTCGCCAGCAAAGTGGATGTCGCCCTTGGCATCAATGTTAGGGCTGTGCTTGTAGCTTAAACCTAAGCGATGACGTTCGTTAAACTCGTACATCATGCCAATGTTCGCGCCAAGCCCAATGCCGCCCGCTTCCACATCAAGTGCGTTGCCTTTTACGGTTCCACAACGTTGTTCTAGTTCGTTTCCAAGGATGTTCCCACCAACGCAAACACCCACGCCCATATCGCGGTACAGCTCACCAGAGCCGTAAATCACATCAATACCACCACCGATACTAAGACGGTCGTTCACCTTGTATGCCAAGCTTGCGCCAAGGTTGACACTCGCTACGCTGGTGACACCGCCAAAAACAGGTGCGCCATAGTTTGGTTTAAACTCCATGTCGGTTCCGAAGTTGGAGTATGCCGATAAGCCTAGATACCAGTCGTCGTTGATAGGGTGAATAAAGTAAAAATTGGGTACAACGGCTGGTTGACCAACGCCATCGACGTCATCAATGTCGGTCACGGTTTGAGAGAATTACGGGGTAATGTCAACTTGAGGGGACGGAGGAAAACCGCCCATACCAACATTGACATCCGCATTAATGTTAGCTCGATGATATTGCGCATTTTTAACGGTAACGTCAGGTTTGACGTAAGTGACACTGAACGATAAGGCATTTTGTTTAAACAGCGTCATTGCTGCGGCGTTGCGGCTGACTACAGACGCATTATCACCAATAGCGGCATCACCAGCAAAAGCACGACCAAGACCCGTCGCAGAATGTTCGTTAATTTGAAAACCACCGGCATACGCCGTCGAGGAGGCTAACCCGATTAATAAATAAATCGGTGAAAGAGTTAATTGTCGCTGCATGTTTTTCTCATGAATTAATTAGAAGTTGTATTGCAACGAAAATCAGTAAAATAAACAAATCTGACCAGTGTATTTAGGAGCAAAACTAACAGTGTGCTGACAATAAGTAAATTTAACTTAATAAATATTTATTGTTGAATTTATTAATGCTTCATGGCGTGAATATAGTAGTTATTTTACGTGTAAATTAAATCCTGAACCTCTATTTTTATTTTTGCGGTATTACTTCTCTATTTTTATTGTGCTGACTGTTCCCTAACAAACAGAGGCAAATCCAGCGATAAAGTGTTCGTGATGGAAACTCTGAGTCATTTGTATTTCCATTGCATCCCAACGTTGGTAGTTCGAATCAGCAAGAGAACTATCGTTTAAACCCACATGACAAACTCCTCTCGGTCTTACCTGTGTTATGTGGGTATTTTTTATTTAACTTGTCACTTAACTCTTCTTTAAATTCAATAATCAAAATGACCATAATGAAATTTAAATGGATGGCATATTGAATAATTTTTATTTTACTGGTTTGTTGGTATTTAAAAGTTTTGTTTATAATACTTATAACTTGAAATTTTGTATTTCAATTGTTGTTCATCTATATTTAAATATAAAAGTAGACTCATGTATATGAAAACAAAATGACCACGATATTTCGTGGCCATTTTTATCATCAAAGTATTTATGATGATTAAGAATTTAACCTATAAGAAAGTCTTATTAAAAGCGAAACTCTTCTAAGTTATTGCTGCTTTCCAACATTTTTTCAGCAACATAACGATGCGTGGCTGTGGTTGGGTGAGTCACATCCCAGAACACAAACTTATCTGCGCCAGATGCCGCACACTCAGAGCGTAATGAATGGGTGTACATGTAATCCACAGAAGATGAGCGGTTGATGTCCAGACAAGGATCACTTGCATTCACAAACCCGTGTTCTTCTGGTGCCGAGGTTAACGTCTCAAACAGCGCGTGCGTATCAAACAATGAAATGTTGTAACCTTGAGCTTTATAGTACATCGCTTGTGCTTTGATGAACTCGTTCATTTTCAATACTTTCGCGCGAATCGTTTCAATTTCTTCCTGCGTTGAGTATTTGAACTGTGGTGCTTTGGTTGCGTCTGGCAGAGTCATCAACATGAAGTTCTTCGCGCCCGCGTCTGTTAGACGAATCAGAGCTTCAGCGTAATCCGCTTTTACTTCCGGCACGCTACGGTTGTAGTTCATGAAATCATTTAAACCAAACTCCAACGTAAACAATGTGTTTGCTGGGTTGTAGTTTTTCGCCAGTTTTGTGTAGGTCAAGTAAGAAGAAACTTGTTCGCCGACACCTGTTAGCGCAATGTATTGGTTCTCACCTGCTGCGCCGCCAACTGCCCAGTTATAAAGCGGTAAGTTTTTGGCTTTAGCAACGTATTCCGTCCAAACAAAACCGTTCGAGAAGTGACCTAAGAACCAGCTGTTTGGGTTAGGGAAGCGCCATTGGGAAGCGTTAAAGATGTTGCCTGTATCAGATAAGCTGTCGCCCAAAGCCACTACTTTGTTGATTTGATCTGGTTGCATTGCAGCATCATTGCTCCAGATCGTGTGGTTATAAGAATAGCGATTGTCAGCAGCAAAAAACGTAATGTCTGCGTTCTCGTTCGCCAGATCTAGTGTTTCTTCACAGCGCTGGCGAATCACGTTTTGTGAAGTGTTGGTGTAGAACATGTTTTTAAATGAAACAGAGCTCCACCAATAACCGTCGATAGTGAAGTCACTACCATCTTGGTTTTTTGCCCATTTCCAGTCGGTAGCCGCATCATCCTTAGAGTGGCTCGTACGATACCAGCAGCGAACGTAAGTATAGGTTTGATTTTCTTGCGTGCTGACCACTTCAGACGCAGAAACCATTTCTGTTGATAATGTTGGCTCCTCTGCAACGGCAGAGGCAAGCGGAAGTAATGCAGTTAATAGTGTGATTGTTTTTTTCATCATTCACTCTTCTTGTAATGGTTATGGTTCCGAATACGTGAATACGCTCGGCTATAACAGTATTTAGATGAGAATTTTTCTCACTAAACCTTCTAATTCTGAGTAAATACTCAAGACAGTCAACAACTAAATATTCAATATTTCAGTTTTGGCACCACAGTCAAAAAATCCATTCAGCATAGTAATCGATTAAATGCGTGTTATTTAGAATAATTACTCACTAACATTAATTTAACATGCATTTTTTGTTAATTAAGTGATTGCTTTATAAGGTTTTGTTTATGCTTTTTGATGTTAACTAAAAATGTTTTTTGAATGATCTTTTGTACAAAGTTGTATATTCATGAAACAAATTGTTTGGCATTTTTGGCCTATAAACTATAGCTGAAGCTCTCATGCGAACATCATAGTGATGACTTTTCATGAGAATATAGTGAATAAAAATTAGCTCAAATAAGGAATAGGGCAAATGCACTACACAACAAGTAAAAAACAAGGCTTATTTTCGTTGTCTGCCGTAGCGATAGCACTGACCACTTCTATGTCAGCGTTTGCGGCTCCACCAATGGGATTTGATGAATCTAAGTTACCGACGAAGTACATCGTCAAATTCAAAGAAGATGCAGTCAGCCGATCTTCAATGGGTGGTAACTCTTTTTGGGGACCACGAATCGCGCAGGAGTCTGTTTTAGAACAGGTGAAGGCACGTAAGGTGGAAAAACTGGGTAATCGCGCCATTTACAGCGTTGAGTTGGATGGTGATGACTTAGAACCACTTCGTAATCGCAGTGATGTGGAATATGTCGAAGTCGATCCGCCTCGCTATTTGCTCAGCGAAACTACCCCGTGGGGTTATGAAGCGGTTAATGCTCAACAGTTAGACGACTTCAATGCTGGTAATCGCACTGTATGTATTATCGATTCAGGGTACGACATCTCGCACAACGACCTAAGCGGTAACCGCGTTGCAGGTACCAACGATAGTGGTACAGGATCATGGAGCGATCCGGGTAACAATAACGCCCACGGTACTCACGTAGCAGGTACTATCGCAGCGATTGCCAACACCGAAGGTGTGAAGGGTGTGATGCCAAACCAGAATGTGAATTTGCACATCGTGAAAGTATTTAACGAATCAGGTTGGGGTTACTCATCTGGACTTGTTAAAGCGATCCAAACGTGTGCAGATAATGGTGCCAACGTTGTGAACATGAGTCTTGGTGGTAGTCAATCAAGCCGAACTGAGCAAAATGCACTGCAAAACATTTACGATCAAGGCGTTCTGCTAATCGCCGCAGCTGGTAATGACGGTAACACCGCACACAGCTACCCAGCTTCTTACGATTCAGTTATGTCTGTTGCTGCTGTCGATAACCAAAATGATCATGCGGCGTTCTCGCAATCTACTGATCAAGTTGAGATCTCTGGCCCAGGTGTGGCGATCTTATCAACGGTTACGGTAGGCGAAGGTAAACTTTCTGATATTACCTTGAATGGCGTAAGCCAGTTTGATCGCGGTATTGTACCTCACAATCGTTTGATTAATAACGGCTCTTCGTATGTGCCAGATCCAATCACTGGTTCAGTAACGGCAACGCTAGATAGCTGTGATGTATCTGGCGGTAACTTTAACTGTGGTGATATGTCAGGCAAAATTTGTTTGACTGAGCGTATTGGCAACCAGTCTTCAGGTAACTACCCAGAAGTGGATGCAGTTCAGGCTTGTTACAATGCGGGTGCGCGAGCTGCAATCGTATACAGCAACTCTGAACTACCTGGTTTACAAAACCCATTCTTGGTTGACACAAACAACGCTTATCGCATGGTTTCGGTGACGGTTGACCGTGCATTTGGTCAAGAGTTGCTGGGGTATGTAGGTCAAGAAATTACGGTTTCAACCACCTCTGGTGAAGATTACGAGTACTACAATGGTACATCGATGGCAACACCTCATGTAACTGGCGTAGCAGGCTTGGTGTGGAGTTACCACCCAACGTGTACAGCAGCGCAAGTACGTAATGCCCTAGTTCAAACGGCAACAGACATTGATGTCGCTGGACGAGACAACCGCACAGGTCACGGCCTAGTGAATGCGGAAGCGGCGAAACTATTCTTGGATGCGGGCTGTAACGGTCCTGACGGTGGCGGTAGCTCTTCGGACTCTAGCTTCTCAAACACCAGCCCTGTTGCGATTCCTGACAACAAATCTTCTGGCGCAATCAGCGCAGTAGATGTCGATCGCTCTGGTGATTCAGGTACAGTAAGTATTGACGTTGATATTAGCCACACTTACATCGGTGACCTACGAGTGACGCTAACTTCACCTACTGGTGGAGAAGTCGTGCTTCACGATAATACTGGCGGCAGCGCTAACGATATCAAAGCCACTTTCCAAGCGGATTTCTCTGGTTTTGAATCACAAGGTTCTTGGGAACTAAAAGCGGTAGACAGTGCCAGAAGAGACACAGGCACAATCAACAGTTGGACTCTGACTTTTCAATAAGGAGTGGCTATGAAGAAGTTGACCTTACTTTCTTTGTCTGCGGTGAGTGCTACCGCACTATTGGCAATCGGACTAAGCTCGGCCAGCTTGGCGAACAATCAAGGATTTCCGCTCGTGGATGAACGTTCTGAACAAGCTGGGCAACAACCTACGCGTTACTTTGTTAAGTATCACAAAGGGAAAGAGAGCGAAGTGAGAGCGCTTCTTCGTCAACATAACCTTAAAGTGGTTGATGCGTTGGTGAAGCAACAGGTACTGGTGGTGAGCGGCGAACAAGCTGACGTCGATAAGCTATCTGGTAACGAATCCGTTGAATACACCGAGCAAGAACCAACGAGAAAGTTGTTGTCTCAATAAGATAGCCTCAATATGAAAAACGCCCCTCACGTGAGGGGCGTTTTGTTTTCACTTATTGGTGGAAGATGAAGATTACGGACGCTCACCAGCTGCTAGGCGACGTTCGATATCTGCCACCACTTCTGGGAAGTCAGCAATGGTGTCGATGAGGTAATGCGGCGAGCTCTTGAGCAATTTTGCACGCGCTTTTTCACGAGCAGCATTAAGCGTTGCTTCGTCCGCAGCTTGGTATTCTTCAAATGTCAGACCCGCTTCGTTACCAGAAAGTAGAAGACCCACCGTCCACATGCCCGCATTGTGACCTTCAAAGATGCCCGGTGCTGAGTCGTCCACTTTGACGCATGCTTTAACGTCGGTTACACCAAGCTCAATCACGTTTTTCAGTGCCATAAACGGCGCAGGGCGACCACCTTGTGGCAGATCGTCTGTCGCGACAACGTAATCTGGTTGGTAGCCGTAATCCGCCGCAACCGGAATCAGTACATCCATTACTTCGCGAGGGTAACCCGAACAAGAACCGATCTTGATGCCTTTGTCTTTCAGACCGTTTACCACTTCAACTGCGTTGAGGATTGGTTCTGCGTGGTCAGCCACTTTTGCTTTTTGCAGAGGCATAAATGCCGCATAGATAGCGTCGATGTCTTCGCTGGTCATTGAGCGCCCAAACTTCTCGTTCCAACGCTTATCAACCGCAGGAATGCGACCCACAGCTTGGATGTGGTCCCACTTACCAAGCCCCATTGGTTCACGCGCCTCTTCAAGGTCGATATCGAAATCAAAGCCTTGCTTGAACGCTTCCACAAAGATGCTGGTTGGCGCGAAAGAGCCGAAATCGACGATAGTGCCAGCCCAGTCAAAGATCACTGCTTGAATTGGTGAGTTGCTCATGTTCAATCCTTTTTCTTGCTTGCCAGAGCGCTTGCCCACTCGTTGGAACCGCGCTCTGAATAAATTGGTTTTGTTGAGGTCTATTGACCCTAAAAGTAGTTAAAGTCTTTACACACTTTGGCGATGGCTTCTTCGAAGATCGCCAACGCTTTTGTTAGTTGTTCGCGGGTGATGATCAGCGGTGGGCTGAGTTGAGTCACGTTACCTTGCGATACCTTGAAGCTCACACCATTGTTGAGGCATTGGTACAACACAGCTTCCGCTTCGTCATACGCGCGTGCTTTGCTTTCGTGGTCAGTGACCAACTCAATACCCCACAACATGCCAATGCCACGAACATCACCAATCACAGGGTACTTGGCTTTCATCTCTAGCAGCTTTTCACGCATGAACTGGCTGTCGGCTTTGGCTTTATCTAGCAAGCCGTCTTGCTCAATGGCTTCCATGGTTGCCAGTGCCGCAGCACAACCGATAGGGCTTTTCTCATGAGTGTAGTGACCCATGGAGATTTGCTCGGCGGTGTTGTATTTGTCTTTGGTTACCATGGCTGCGATAGGCACTAAGCCACCACCCAAACCTTTACCGATGCAGAGCATATCTGGCTCGATGTCGTAAGCTTGGTAGGTAAACCATTCACCGCTACGACCCATACCGTTAGGGATGTCGTCGATGATCAGCATGACATTGTGTTTGTCACAGATTTCACGGATACGTTTCCAGTAGGCTTTACTCGGTACTTGTACGTCGGTATTACGAACCGCTTCTGCGATAAATGCGCCCACGCCGCCTTCTTTCTCAATCACGTATTCAAGGTAGTCGGCGTAGTGCACGTCGCTGCCGTCCGGGACCGGGAAAGCGCCACGATAAGACACCGCTGGTGGAATGCGCTCAACACCTGCCATTAATGGTCCCATACCTTGGCGGAAACACGCTTCACCACCCACTGAGATGGCATCTAGCGATGCGCCGTGGAAGGAATCCCACAGAGACACCACCTTGTAGTTGCCCGTGATGTGGCGCGCTAGTTTAAGTGCCATGCCAACCGCAGATGTGCCACCCGGAGCAAACAACACGCGGTTCAATTCACCGCCGCAGATTTGAGTGAGTTTTTCGGCACATTTAATCGCGGTCTCGTTGGTAAAACGACGTGGTGAAAACGGCAGTTTGGCAATTTGCTCTTGCACTCGTTTAATCACATGCGGATGACCGTAGCCCAACTGGTGGACGTTATTGCCATGGAAGTCCATGTACTTTTTGCCCGTGGCATCTTGGATGTAGATGCCTTCTGCTGCTTCCAATGTATCTAAGCAAGGCGTTGACATGGCTTGATGAAGAAAGACCTCCGAATCACGCTTCAACAAGGCTTGCGTGCGTTCGTCGTCCATCGATGCATTCCAAGCTTGGCGTGCCGGTGTCGTGTTGACATCACCTTCGCTGCGGAAATGAGTCGGTTTGATATTCTGAGTCATAACGCTCTCTCAATCAGAAGGCTGCTTTACGCAACTTGCCAGTACATTGCTTTTTCAATCGCACCGATTAAGCGCTCGATATCTGCTGGGTAAACTTCGCCAATGTTGCCGATACGGAAGCAATCTGCGTTCGATACCTTACCCGGATAAATCACAAAACCTTGCTCTTTCAAACGCGTGTAGAACGCTTTGAACTGGTAATCACTGTGCGTCGGAGAGTAGAAAGAAGTGATGATTGGCGAGTGAAGGTCATCACTCAGTAGCGGTTCGAAACCCAAAGAGCGCATACCTGCAACCAGTGTTTTCTGGTTAGTTTGGTAACGGTTATGACGAGCCTCAATGCCGCCTTCTTGTTCGAGTTCTAACAATGCTTGGTAGAAAGCGCGAACCGTGTGCGTTGGAGATGTAAAACGCCATTTGCCGTGGTTCACTTCCATGCAGTGCCATTGGTCGTAAAGATCAAGGCTCAAAGAACGTGCCTGACCTTGGCACTTTTCTAGCTCAGTTTGTTTCGCAATCACAAAGCCAAAGCCCGGAACGCCTTGAATACATTTGTTTGCAGAGCTGATCATAAAATCGATGCCTAGCTCAGCGATATCGATAGGAATGCCACCAAAGCTCGACATGGCATCCAGAATCACCACTTTGCCGTGCGCTTTTGCTGCAGAAGCAAATTCTTCAATTGGGTTAAGCATGCCAGTGGTTGTCTCGCAGTGAACAATCGCCACGTGTGTGATTGTAGGATCCGATGCCAATGCAGTTTCCACCTCGTTCAAGTGTGGCTGTGATGTTTCGCCTGGGGAAACTACATGGCATGGAATATTTAGGTAATCAGCGATCTGAGCGATACGCGCACCGTAAGCACCGTTGTCGACAACCAACAATTTTCCATCTTTGCCAATGGCGCTGCCAATCGTCGCTTCTACTGATGCGGTGCCGCTACCTTGCATTAGTACGCTGGTGTAGCCGTCTTGTTGAGTTGCCAGTTTTACAAGCTTAGTGCGGATCACTTCTACAATGTCTTTGTTGTATTCATCATCCCAAGTACACCAGTCTTTAAGCATGGCTTCACGTACCGTTTCAGAAGTAGATAGAGGACCTGGAGTCAGTAGTAGGTATTCGTTTTTCATCTCGATTTCCATCAGAATAGGCTAATTGGTCTACACCAAATTTCGAGTTCACTCTAACGAGGAAGAAAAGGGCAGTAAATAGGCGAATCTCCAATTTCATAAAACTTTAATATCCAGAAAATGGCGGATCAATTGAACGATTATTCAGCGCGAATTTTCGTAAAACTGCCATTTAATGGTCATAATTTCGTCATAAAGGCTCAGTAGGGTGGTTATCGTCAACTGGTGCAGACCAAATTAAAACTTAGCCAAATTAACTGGAGAAAATGATGAAAAACCGTTTGATGAAAGGATCGCTGGCTGCACTTGTCTCTCTGCTAGCTACGAATGCAATGGCAGCACAGGAAGTCACGGTTTACACCGCTTTCGAAACTGACATTCTTGCTAAATACAAGTCTGCGTTTGAGAAAGATAACCCAGATATCAAGATTAAGTGGGTTCGCGATTCAACCGGTATCATGACGGCGAAATTGCTGGCAGAAAAGAACAACCCTCAAGCGGAAGTGGTTTGGGGTCTGGCTGGCTCGTCAATGGCACTGCTTAAAGATGAAGGTCTTCTTAAGCCTTACACACCAAAAGGTTTGGAAGAGCTGCATGCGAATCTAAACGACCCTCAATCAAACCAAGCTTGGTTTGGTAACGATGCGTTCTTTAACGCAGTTTGTTTTAACGAAGCGGTAGCGCAACAACTTAACCTACCGAAACCAACGTCTTGGGAAGACCTAACAAAGCCGGTTTACAAAGGTCACATTGCAATGCCAAACCCAGCTTCTTCAGGCACTGGCTACATGCAGGTTTCTGCTTGGCTACAAAACATGGGTGAAGATCAGGCATGGAACTACATGCGTGACTTAGACAAGAACATTGCACACTACACGCACTCGGGCTCTAAGCCATGTGTTCAAGCGGGTATGGGTGAAGTGGCTATCGGTATTTCGATGGCGAGCCGCGGCGCGAAGCTGAAAACACAAGGCGCGCCACTAGCGGTGATCACACCAAAAGGCATCGGTTGGGAATCAGAAGCCGTTGGTCTAGTAAAAGAGTCGGATGCAGCGAAACGTGTTGTCGACTGGTCAATCTCTAAAGCGGCAAACGAGCTTTACGTAGAAATGTACCCAGTGGTTGCACATAAAGAAGTGAAAGCTACTGTGTCTAACTTCCCTAATGTTCAAGAGAACATGGCGAAGATGGACTTTGCGCAAATGGGCAGCAAGCGTGCAGAGATTCTAGCGGCTTGGTCTGAGAAGTTTGACGCGAAATCAGAGCCAAAATCTTAATTGAATTTGCTTTGAGTTGAATACTGAAATCCACCTCGGTTGAGGTGGATTTTTTGTTTTCTCTGTTATTTCAGAGTTTGCTGAAAGTAGATTCCTAGTCTCACCTAGGTTCGCTGGAATGACGGACTTAAGAAAGTTGGGAGCTTCTATCCGCACTCACAACGTCATTCTCGAGAGCGACGAAGGAGTGAGTCGGGAATCTCTAATTACCACTTGAACAAACCCCATCTCCCTTCATCTATTTGTCATCTTCTAGCTATAAATTTGTCATTGGAACGTAACACTCCAAAACTAAAGTTGGTATATACCATTTGGAGCGTGTGTTATGTCAACTAACCAACATTACCTAAATATCGAAAATGTAGTGAAGCAATTCGGACAGTTCATTGCATTAAAGAAAATCTCGCTAGCGATTGAGAAGGGCGAGTTTGTTTGTTTTCTTGGCCCTTCTGGCTGCGGTAAAACCACTCTGTTACGTGCCATTGCAGGTTTAGACTTGCCAACATCTGGTGCGATTTTTCAAAACGGTCAAGAGACCACATTCCTACCACCAGAGAAGCGTGATTTCGGCATCGTATTCCAATCTTATGCTTTGTTTCCGAACCTAACTGTGCAAGAGAATATTGCGGTGGGTTTGAAGAACCAAGGCATGTCGACCAAAGAAGCGTTAGAGAAGGTGGATTACTGGTTAGAAACCATTGGTCTTCCAACCTCTGGCGAGAAATTCCCTAACCAACTTTCTGGTGGTCAGCAGCAGCGTGTTGCTTTGGCTCGTGCATTGGCGCTATCTCCGGGTCTACTGCTACTGGATGAGCCGCTGTCAGCGCTGGATGCAAAAGTGCGTGTTCACTTACGTGACGAGATTTGTAAGTTGCAACGCAAGCTGGGCATCACCACGATCATGGTTACGCACGATCAGGACGAAGCGTTGTCGATGGCTGATCGTATCGTGGTAATGAACCATGGTGTAATTGAGCAAGTCGGCACACCCCAAGAGATCTACCAACAACCAGCAACGCGCTTTGTCGCTGAGTTTGTCGGCAGCATGAACTTTATAGAAACCTCAGTCGCAACGGATTCTCAGGTACGCATTGCTGAAACCCTGATGCCTGCGCCAAGCTTGACCAATCGTAAGATCCAACGTGGTGACCGCTTCGACCTTGCGGTGCGTCCTGAAAGCATCAAGTTCGTTGAAAACTACACCAACTCTTTACCTGTGCGAGTTACGGCAACCGAGTTTCTAGGGGCGTTTTTCCGTATTGATTGCGTATTGCAAAACGACAGCTCAACGAAAACCATCGTAGTGGATGTGCCTGTGGAAACGGTTCAAAAACTCAATATCAAGGCGGGCGATGTACGTTACATCCAGTTTGCTGAAGAAGGGCTGCATGGTTACGCCGTGCCCTCGGTTGAAAAAGCGCTAGCAGCGTAGGTGTAAACATGGATGCGAAGACAATGACGATGAATAGCCTGACCACACAAGACAAAGCAAAATCCCTACTCGGACGTGTCAGCCGCGACAACCTTGTGTTGTTTGGTTTGCTCGCTGGTTTGTCGACCATGATGGTGCTGTTCATCTTGATGCCGCTTTGGGCAATGTTGACCAAGAGTGTGCAAAATTCCGATGGTGAATTTGTCGGTCTGGCAAACTTTGCGACGTACTTTTCCTCTTCAAGCTTGTGGGTGTCGGTGGGAAACACCTTCACTTTGGGCGTGATTGTGACCTCTGTAGTGGGTGTGCTTGCGTTTGGTTATGCCTACGCGCTGACTCGTTCCTGTATGCCGTTTAAAGGTTTGTTTCAAATCCTAGGTACTGCGCCGATTCTCGCGCCTTCGTTGTTACCAGCGATCAGTTTGATTTTCCTTTTCGGTAATCAAGGCATTGCCAAAGAGATGCTGTTAGGAAACTCGATTTACGGCGTGATTGGTATCTCGATGGGTTTGATTTTCTGGACCTTCCCTCATGCATTGATGATTTTGACTACTTCGCTGCGTACTTCAGATGCCCGTTTGTATGAAGCAGCCCGCGCACTTAAAACCTCACCCATCAAAACCTTCTTCATGGTGACGTTACCTGCAGCGAAATACGGTTTGATCAGTACGCTTATCGTGGTCTTTACACTGGTTATCACGGACTTTGGTGTGCCGAAAGTGATTGGTGGCAGCTATAACGTTCTGGCGACTGACATCTTCAAGCAAGTTGTGGGACAGCAAAACTTTGCTATGGGTGCGGTGACCAGCATTATGCTGTTATTCCCTGCGGTAATGGCGTTCGGCGCAGACCGTTGGGTACAGAAAAAACAAAAGAACTTATTCGACACTCGCTCGGTGCCATATCAGCCAGAGCCGAACAAAGCGCGCGACAGCATTTGTTTGGTTTACTGCAGCATCATTTCTATCGCAGTGTTGGCGGTTTTGGGTATGGCAGTGTATGGCTCGTTAGTGACGTTCTGGCCTTGGAACAAAGCGCTAACGTTAAACAATTACAACTTTGCTGAAATGAGCACTTACGGTTGGGGTCCATTCTTCAACTCACTAACGCTGGCAGGTTGGACGGCGGTTATTGGTACAGCCATCATCTTTGTCGGTGCTTACTGCATTGAGAAAGGGCGTGCGTTTGGTCCAATTCGTCAGGTGATGCAAATGCTTAGCGTGGTACCAATGGCAGTTCCGGGTATGGTACTTGGCTTGGGTTACATCTTTTACTTCAACGATGCAAACAATCCTTTGAACGTGCTTTATGGCACCATGGCATTCTTGGTGATTAATACGGTAGTGCATTACTACACCGTGGGTCACATGACTGCACTGACAGCGCTAAAGCAGTTGCCATCGGAGATTGAAGCCACGGCGGCATCGGTGAAGCTTCCTCAATACAAGTTGTTCTTTAAAGTGACATTACCTGTGTGTTTACCTGCGATTTTGGACATTGCGACTTACTTGTTTGTTAATGCATTGACCACCACTTCTGCGGTAGTATTCCTTTACTCAACCGATACGATTCCGGCTTCGGTCTCGATTCTGAATATGGACGATGCAGGTCAAACTGGCGCTGCAGCGGCAATGGCTGTGATGATTATGATGGCTGCCGCAATTGCGAAGATTGTTCAGATGACTTTGGGTAAATTGTTAGAGAATCGCACACAAGCTTGGCGCAAAAGATAAGGACACTTCGTGCAATACGTAAAAATTAAAGATTCGATTGTTGAACAGATTGAAGCGGGTATGCTATCGCCGCGTCAAAAACTGCCAGCAGAGCGTAAGTTGGCGGAGTCGTTCGATACTACACGCGTCACTTTGCGTGAAGCTTTATCACTGCTAGAAGCGGAAGGTCGAATCTATCGCGAAGATCGCCGAGGTTGGTTTATCTCACCTGAGCCATTGCGTTACGACCCTACCCAAACGCTAAACTTCCCGAACATGGCGAAAGCGCAAAATCGTGTGCCAAAAACAGAAGTGATAGCCGCAAAAGGCACTTTGGCTAATAAATTGGCCGCTCGTTTGTTGGACCTTCAGCCGTTTTCAGACGTATTTCGTGTCGACCGCGTTCGTTACCTAGAAGAGCGTCCGGTGGTTTATGTCACGAACTACATTCGACCAGACATATTTCCCAACTTATTGTCTTATGATTTATCAAACTCGTTAACCGACATTTATCGTGAACACTACGGTGTGACGTATCAAAAAATTCGTTACCGAATTTCGACTAGTACTTTGTTGGGTGAGGTGGCACAGGCATTGCGCGCGACGTCTGGTACGCCTGCAATGGTGGTTGAACGTATCAACTACAACCAACATGGCGAGTTGATTGACTGTGACATCGAATACTGGCGTCATGATGCCATCAGCATCGAGTCTGTCGCGGAGCTGAATTAATCTCTGTTTGCTGGGCATCTGTCTAGTTGGCAGCGAGCAATTTATATCTCAAATTCAAAGGCTCCATATTGGGGCCTTTGTTGTACCCAAGCACCTTGAGGGTATCTAAATATCATAAACAGGAAAACGGAATGGATCTCTTGGCAATCGCACTCGTTGTATTGTCTGCGGTTATGCATGCTGGCTGGAATATTCTTGGTAAAAGCAATGCTGGTTCAGGGCTAGCGTTTACGATGGCGGCAAGTTTATCTGCTTGCCTTCTGCTCACGCCTTATCTTATTTGGTATCTCTTTAACATTGGCTGGACGACGTTGCCCAACGTGTTTTGGGGAATGCTGTTTATCAGTGGTTTATCTCAAATCGTCTATTTGATTGGTTTGATCGTGGCCTACAAGCACGCTGATGTGGGAGTTATTTATCCGATTGCGAGAGCACTTCCTGTAATGATGGTGGGTGCACTCACCGTCGCCTTAGGTTATGAGTTGAATGCTCAGCAGTGGTTGGGTTTCCTGCTTATTACTTTAGGTTGTGTCCTAGTTCCAGTGACCAGCTTTCGTCAAATTACTCTTGGGGAGTACCTGAATGTTGGTGTGTTTTGGGCCTTGATTGCAGCGTTTGGCACGACGGGTTATTCCGTTGTGGACAAGCAAGCATTGAATCTGCTAACTCAACAAACATCGACCATTCTTAACGACAACTATAGCGCGATCTTTTATCTAGGCGTGCAGTTTTGGGTTATGGGAGTACCGGTTTTATTGTGGTGTATTGTTTCGGGGAGTCAGCAAGAGCTACAAACCGCTTGGATGATACGCAAAAGTGCGAGCATGGCTGGCATCATGATGGCATCAACCTACGGCTTGGTGCTGTTTGCGATGACCATGACTGATAACGTCAGCCTTGTTGTGGCTTTGCGACAAATCAGCATTGTATTTGGTTTATTAATGGGCGTGTGGTTGTTGGCTGAAAAATGGTATTTCATGCGAGGCGTCGGGGTGCTGTTGATCCTGAGCGGAATCATTCTGTCATTGAGCCCTGCTTGAGGTATAAAGCACCGATGTCGATTCGGTGCCTTGGCACAGCTAAACTTTTAAAATCGCAATTGTGCACCAAACATCACACCGCCAGAATCAAAATCGCTATTCTTGGCGTAGTTGTACTCTAAGTTCAAACCAAAGTGTTTATAGGCCCAAGCGACACCAGCAGCGGCTTCTCCGCCAAGACTAGACTCGTCATATTCTTTATTCTGACCATTGTTTTTAAGCGTGTAACTTAACGTGTAGTAAGTGATACCGCCTTTCCCGTAAAGCTCAAAGCCAGCTCCCAGAGGGTAACTTGCGTAACCGCTGAGTCGAGGCCCGCCATAACTGACATCGGTGATTTCTGTTAAGGGACTGATAAGTACGGAGCCAATGCCGTTAAATGCGCCCTTATAGCCGGCTTCAATACCAAAGTTGTGATCGAACATGTAACGGTAATATACATCACCAAGGAACATGTCACCTTCATCATGGCTATTGTTCACATCGTAACTAACATTACCGTAGCCTAAATTTGCTCCAACAACATGTTGGGTTGGTTGTGCATGAGCCGTTAAGGAAAGTGCGGACAGTAAGCATGCAACGGCGTACTTGTAAGACATAAAAACTCCGAATCATAAAATGAAAAAACAAAACGTCATGTGGTGCGTTGGGTTAACGTAGCCTTGTCATGAACTCCGCTTTGGTATTGTCTAACCATTCGTAACGACGTCGATACATCGAACGCTTAGAACGCGACATGCCTTCGATATCACGACGCGGGGCATTCACATCGAGTGAGTAGAAATGACGGTTGTATTCGGTGCCGCCCAACTCTTGCCAGAGTGCATCGTAATCCGTTTTGATTCGTCCTTTACTGTAGCGTCGTGCAGCATAAGTATGGGATTGTGTTTTTACCGCTAGAATCGTATTCACTTCCCAAATTTGCGCGAGTAAAGTGAGCAAACTCACCATCAAGCTTTTTGGTCTTTGCCCGTAAAGCTTACGAGTTAATTTTTTAATTTTCGCGTTGTTCTCTTCACTGCTGCGTGGCCCTTGCAAGCCGCCAATCATAATGCTGCGTCCAGACTCTATGTGGCCGAGAGTAAATGAGAGTGTATAGAAGTTGCCATCCTCCGCGCTGTGTAGCACTAGGCTCATGTCGCCTTCTTTTTGGTAACGCGCTTCGTACACCAATCGCACAGAGTACAATGTCTCGTCGATTTCAAATGATGTTAATGTTAAGCCTGTCGAATCGGTATAGATCTCTTCAATGGTCTGTTTAGAAAACAGCTCTGAAATGGTTTTGTAGTGATCAACCACTAGGTTTGAACGATCGAACGCTGAGTTATTTTTGATGATGTAGGGACGAAACGGTTTTTCTAAAAATCGGTGCGTACGTGCACAAAGCATCTCTAGCAATGACGATTCAATATTATCTGACAGGTGCTTAAACGCTCGTTTGTAGTAAAGTGCACGCAAGATGAACTTCGCTCTGTAGGTCCAAATTGGCTTATAGACATCAGCATAATCATCTGAGTAAATTGATTTGCTATGGTAAAAAATGGATTTGTTCGCGGTCATTTTCACTCCAGATTAACGTGTGCTCAACAGCCACAATTAAGAACCGACGGACGAGCAGCGAAGAACCCGAAAAAGGGGGAAATGCAAAGCACTACTAAAAGGGGAGGTTTTGCTGTGCCCGACGTTTATATAAGGTTTTGAACACTGTTCTTTTGTTGGGATTCTAAGAGAAAATTGACCTTAGGTATTGTATGGGTTGGTAAGGAAATGTCAGTTTGGAAGCCACTTTGAACGTTGTGATTACGAGGTAGAAAAATGCTCGTGTTGGCAGAGTATGATGCCGTGTTGCTAAGTTAAAGTGAAATGAGTTGAACAAGAATTGAACGTTATTTGAAATTATTTTGACGTGTTTCTGGTCTTTATACGTACCTTATAAATATCGAGCCAATTTAGGCCCGATATAAAGGTAAGTAAGGAGAGGTTTATGAAACGCTTAATGACTTTAGCAAGTATGATTGCTCTGACTGCTGCACCTTCTGTTGTTTTTGCTGGTGGCTATCAGTGGACAAACGATACCGAAACGATCCATGGTGATGTTATGGATAGCAAACAAGCGGCTTATGAAATGGGTCGTGACATGATTCAGAACTATCAAAGCAAATCACCAGGTCAGCTTCGTGACGAGTTTACAAGCCTTACAGAGTATGTTGATCGCCAGTCGTTTTCTATCACCGACTCAAAAGTCATGGTGAATGAGTTCTTGCAAAGTGACGGGCAAGTTGTATACCAGCCTATTCTCAATGTTCAATACGAGTACCGCATGCGTGAAACCGGTAAATACTAACCAGTAAGACGGTCTCGATTTTCCGATAATTTATATCCTTGCTGTTTGTTTTGGGGAGCGCTGCTCCCCTTTTTTGTATTCATTGATAGCGGAAACTTCCACTCTCTCAGCGCAACATTTGCTATCGCTCAGCGTTAGATATTCTTGCTCGTTGATTGTGCTCATCGTTTGTAAAGTGTTTACAGAAACGATGCAACGCACTAACAAGGATATCCGATGACACACAGTTCATACTGGTTCAAACAGGCCATTGAAGCTGAACAGCCAGAAACGCCGCAACCATTACATCAAAATATTGATACCGATATTGCTATTGTCGGTGGTGGCTACACCGGACTTTGGACAGCGATTATGATTAAGCAGCAATCTCCTGAAAAACAGGTGGTTGTTATCGAAAAGGGCTTGTGTGGCAGTGGTGCATCGGGCGCGAATGGCGGCTGTATGCTTACATGGTCGACAAAGTTTCCGACGTTGAAACGACTATTTGGTGAAGAACATGCTGTTTGGTTGGTAAAAGAGTCGGAACAAGCGGTGTTGGAGATTGACGACTTTTGTCAGCAATACAATATCGATGCGCAATTATCGTTAAAAGGGGTTTATTACACCGCAACCAATCAGACTCAGAAAGGTGGAATGCAGCCAGTTGTCGACGAGTTACAACGGCTAGATGTGAACAGTTGGCGTCGTTGCTCGGTGGAGGAACTGCGTGCCAATGCGGGTTCACCTCGCCATATTGAAGGCTATCACTCTCCGGTTGCTGCTAACGTACAACCCGCCTTACTCGCACGAGGGTTACGCCGTATCGCTATTGAGTTGGGTGTGGAAATTTATGAGAACACGCCAATGACGCGTCTAGATTATGGAGAACCTGCGACTGTTTGTACTCCTGAAGGCAAAATTCAAGCACATAAGGTGGTGTTGGCATTGAACGCATGGATGGTTGAGCAATTTAAGCAGTTCAAAAACAGTATTGTTGTGGTGTCTTCGGATATGGTTATTACCAAACCGCTTGGTGATACTTTGTCTCAATCTGGTTGGCAAGCAGGTTCGAGTGTGTTGGACTCACGCATCTTCGTACATTATTACCGAGATACGCCAGATAGCCGTTTGATGCTAGGTAAAGGCGGTAATCAGTTCTCTTTCAACAACCAAGTTGACGCGATGTTTAACAAGCCGACGCGTTATCAAACGCTACTAAAAAAATCATTCGACAACCTTTTTCCTCGCTTAAAAGGGGCTGAATTTGAGTACTCTTGGACTGGCGGTTCGGATCGCTCCGCAACTGGGTTTCCTTTTTTTGGCCAATTGGATGAGCAAAGTAATGTCTTTTACGGATTTGGTTATTCAGGTAACGGCGTTGCCCAAACTCGAATGGGTGGAAAAATTTTATCGTCGTTGGTGTTAGGGCTAGATAACGAATGGACGCGAAGTGGTTTAGCGCAAGGACCGCTTGGGTATTTTCCACCAGAACCAATACGTTGGCTGGGAGCAATGATGGTACGAAATGCTGTTCGCCGAAAAGAGGAAGCGGAAGACAATGAGAAACATCCGTTTGTTTGGGATAAATGGCTAGCGAAACTCGCAGGACCAGCAGGCAAAGCGGATAAGCTCGACTAAACTGAAGACTTTAGCCACAAACGAGACAGTTTGCAGTGAAAGTCATTGGGGGGCGATGTAGCCTTGTGTTAGCCTCTGTCTTTCAAGCTCAGATTTAAAAGGTGAGTAATATAATGAAAGTATTCAGCAACTTCGATAGCGGCAGCATTCACGTAGTGAAAGCGGACGACAAAAATGACATCCAACTTAAAATCCCTAATGACAATATGTCGGAATTCTACCAGTGGTTCCATTTCCGTCTAGAAACCGAAGCCGAGCAGTCGCACACGATCAAACTGCTTGATTTGGCTAAGTCGGCTTATCCAGAAGGTTGGCAAGGTTACGATGTCGTGGCGTCTTACGACCGTGAAGAATGGTTCCGTGTACCAGCAGAGTTCGATGGCGACACGCTGACTTTCACTGTTATCCCTGAGCGTAGCTCAATTTACTTCGCGTACTTTGCGCCTTACACATACGATCGTCATTTAGACTTGTTACACATGGCACAAAGCGCGCACCACTGCCAACTAGAAACATTAGGCCACACATTAGACGGCAATGACATGAGCTTGCTAACGTTTGGTGAACCGGAAGAAGGCAAAAAGAAAATCTGGATGATTGCACGCCAACATCCGGGTGAAACCATGGCTGAATGGTTCATGGAAGGCATGATCCAACGTTTACTGGATGAAAATGACACGGTTGTGCGTGCATTACTGGAAAAAGCAGTGCTTTACGTGGTACCAAACATGAACCCAGATGGTGGTATTCGCGGCCACTTGCGTACGAACGCGGTAGGCGTGAACTTGAACCGTGAATGGCAAACTCCGTCTATGGAGAAAAGTCCAGAAGTCTACCTTGTTCGTCAACGTATGCTGGAAACGGGTGTTGACATGTTTTTAGATATCCATGGTGATGAAGCAATTCCTTACAACTTCGTCGCTGGCTCAGAAGGTATTCCTTCTTACGATGAAAATCTTGCCGCTTTAGAGGCATCATTTAAGCAAGCGCTACTGACTATTACACCTGAGTTCCAAGATGAGATTGGTTATGATAAAGATGAGCCGGGTAAAGCGAATTTGACGGTAGGCTCAAACTGGGTCGCGGAGCAGTTCAAATGCCTGTCGTACACGATCGAGATGCCATTTAAAGACAACAACAATCACCCAGATCCGCTTTATGGTTGGTCACCAGAACGCAGTGTATTATTTGGGCAAGATGTCTTAGCTGCAACGCTTACCGTGGCGGATAAAATCTAGTTCGATAACTTAACGTCTGTTCATTATTTCGAAAACAGCTCATTTTAAATGAGCTGTTTTTTTATGCCTTCGATATCCATTCTCTCCTGTAAAAATTTGTTGCCATTCACAGGCTTAAATGTCGATTCTTAAATTTGAGAAAATGGGTTTTTATGGTGATTTGCGTCACAGAAAACTGGCTATTTTGTGATATTCTCCGCAACGAATTGACTATGGCTAAACCAACGCAACGAGACTTTATTTCTCGGTTGGGTATGCGGATGAAGCTCATGAATAGATGGTCTTGAGGTTATCTTTCTCCGTTTTACGTCATTGGCGTTTGAATATCATTTTTTGATTCTTTCCTACGCTATTTAGCTATTTCTGTTCGAAGAAAAGAGAAAGTTACGGCTTCATATTTTACGGCAGTATGCTGCCTCGATGTGTTGCTTTGTGTACAAGAAAAAGGAAAAGAATAATGAAAAAAATCGCTATAGCAGTGGCTACTGTACTTGCTGGTGGTGTGATCTCAAACGTTGCACTTGCTGACACTTACATGGGCGGTAAAGTAGGTTACAACTCTCTAAATGATGCGTGTTACCTAAACGAACCTTGTGACGACGACAGTTTTGCTGCATCTATGCACTTGGGCTACAGCTTCAACGAGTACGTTGCAGCAGAGTACGGTGTTGATTACCTTGGTGACTTCACTGCAAACTTCAAAAAGCCGGGCCTAAACACCGTTGACGGTGATCTTTGGGCGTTGACTCTTGCTCCTAAATTCAACCTACCGCTAACGGATTCTTGGAATCTATTCGCGAAAGTTGGTGCTGCATACATGATGGCGGGTGACGAAAAAGATTTCGTACCAACAGGCTCTCTAGGTGCTGAGTACAAAATCAACTACAACTGGAGCCTACGTGCTGAATACCAACGTTACCAAGATATGTCTGATGACGTGATTGAAGATATGGATTCAGATTTCTTCGGTATTGGTTTTAACTACAAGTTCGGCTCTGAGCCAGTAGTTCAAGAAGAAGTGGTTGAGGAAGTAGTAGAAACACGCCCTGCAATACGTATTGTTGAGCATGTTTACCCTGCTCAAACAACAGCGACAGTACAATTCGACCTAGAAAGTGCAGAAGTGAAAGATGCATCGACCCTTTCTGGTACCGTTGATCTGATGAACACTTACCCACAAGCTCAAGTTGAGATCACGGGTTACAGTGATACGACGGGTTCTGCTGCGTACAACCAGCAACTTACAGAAAAACGCGCGAAAGCTGTTGCTGACGAGTTCCAAGCAAAAGGTATTGCGGCTGAGCGTATGACAGTGAAAGGCATGGGTGAAGCTAACCCAGTAGCAAGCAACGAAACACGTCAAGGTCGTCAAATGAACCGTCGTGTTGAAGTAGTTGTCCCTGCGTTTGAATACCAAACCACTGAGAAAGCAGAATAATTCCTGCTTAAGAGACAGTTCCAAAAGCCAGCGTGTATCACGCTGGCTTTTTTGATCCCGCTTAACAAACTCAGCACTTTCATCAATTTGTCATCACCAGTTCATACCATGGCTACCAAGTATTTGGGAGAGTGTTATGCAAAGTTTACCGCCGCTTAATTTGCTCCGAGCGTTTGAAGCCACGGCGCGATTACAGAGCTTCACTAAAGCCGCAGAGGAGCTAAATGTGACCCGTGCGGCCGTCAGTCAGCAGGTGAAATCGCTAGAACTGCAGTTAAATACAACATTATTCGAGTGCAAGGGTACGCACCTTACGCTGACCAGCTCAGCAAAAGAATACTGGCCTGTGGTTAACCATGTGCTTCAAACCTTATCAACCTCGACCCATCATTTATTTACTCGCCCACAGAACAAGCAAATTACCTTACATGTCGCCCACAGTTTTTGCTCGCAATGGCTAATGCCAAGGCTGGCCGATTTTCAGCGTCAATTTCCAGATGTTTCCTTTAAGATCTCGACAACCGCGAATACGGTTCCAAACGCCAGTGCGATAGCAGATATAGAAATTATTAACGGAGATGGCGATTGGCAAGAACAACAAGCTATTCAGCTTACCAAAGAAAACTGGATCGTTGTAGCAAGCCCCGGCTTTATTCAGTTAAATCCGATTGATGACCTCACGAAGTTGTCTCAAACACCTAAAATTTGCACCGGGGGTTATCATGAATCTTGGCAGGTATGGTTTGCGTACCAAGGTTATCAAGGCAAGGTGAGCAAAGTGATAGCCGAATTTGAACATTCATTGCTTGCTATTCAAGCTGCAACTAATCAACTTGGTGTCTTACTGGTGAGAGACTTTCTTGTTGAGGATGAGTTGCAACAAGGGATATTAGTACAAATCGGAGATTGGCGTATGCCCAGCTCCGGCGCACACTATATGATGGTTAGAGCATCAGAAAAGTCACACGTAAACACCTTTGCCCAATGGTTAATACAAAGCCTTTGATGTTTACGGTCTATTTTTACAGCGGTACTTATTCTTGCGATTTACCTAACAAAATGCGCGGTTTCTTATAGGGTCAGTCAACCTTCTCTAAAAGCTTTGAGTGTATGATGATCTAGCTTTACGTTATCTGATGCGCACTTAATCCACACAGGATACTGTTATGGAAACAATGCAAGGCGGTAGAGAAAATGCCATCTATCGAAAAGGGAATTTGATATCTCGTCCTGCCAGTTATTGGACGATGACTATCCATCAGCTACTTACCTATCTTCATTCACGAGGCTTTACGGCATGCCCTAAAGCGGTTGGTATTGAGAAAGGAAAAGAGTGGGTTAGCTATGTCGAAGGAGAGACTTACAACTATCCATTGATTGGCAACATTGCTTCTGTTTCCGCGCTCCAATCTGCGGCAAAAATGTTACGCGATATGCACGATGCATCTGAGGGTTTCCTTAAGCAATATCAAAATGAAACGCTGCACTGGATGCTGCCACCACGAACACCACAAGAGGTGATTTGTCATGGTGATTTCATGCCATATAACGTGGCACTCCATGGAGAGTTTGTCGTTGGTGTGTTTGATTTTGATACGGCGCATCCGGCGCCAAGAGTTTGGGATGTCGCTTTTTCGGTCTATGGTTGGGCACCATTTAAAACCGATGAGCACGATAAAATGGGCTGTTTGGAGCAACAAATTCAGCGTGCAAAACTCTTCTGTGACGCTTATGGGTGTTCGAGATTGGAACGGGAAGAGCTGGTGGAGGTGATGACACATCGACTCTCCGCGTTAGTTGATTTTATGAGAGGGGTCGCAGCTCAAGGTGATGATAGGTTTCAAGCGAACCTAGAAGATTGCCATCATACCGCTTACCTCAACGATATCGAGTACCTAAGAAAACATAGACAAGTCATCACCCTAGGACTTTTAGGTTAGGGCTGGGTGATATCTTTAATGACATTGAATAACCACTGGTTTATCGGGGCTTGCTGTTGTGATCGACGACAGCTCATCACGTAGCGAACATCAAGCTCTAACCCGCCAGGAAGCGCGATACTTCGGCAGCCCTTAGGCACATGTCCACTCATGGTTATACCAAAATGATCCGTTTGTAGGAGCACTTTTTGAATCATCGCAGGGTGTTCAATTTCTACCTTAGGTGTGGTTCGGAACCCCATATGGTTGAGCCTTTCCAACAACGGGTATCGGTAGTCGTTCCATCCCGGCGTTTTGAAAAGTAAAAAGGGATAGTTTTCTAGCTCTTGGAAATGTTGAGCGGGATGCTCATCTCGAACAAAAAATACGGCTTTTCCTCGACCTAGTTCGTTTTGAATAATTGACTGCGGAAGATCCTCATCAAAATAATGAATCGCAATAGCGTTTTCACCCTCAGTTAATCGCTTTTTCGCGTCGCTCCCCCAACGTAAACAAGAGAACTTTGCTTTTGGGGCGTGTTTTAGTAATTCTAAGTAAAACTTGTCACCAAAGTAATCCCAAAACAATGTGTTCGCATAAATAGTGATCGAGCCGTCAAAATGAGCGGGTGAAAAACTCTGTGGTTTGATGGAATCAATACTGGTGAGTATTTGTTCAAAATGTGGCATGTTCGCTTCGACAAAAGCGGTCGGTTCAAAGCCATTTTTAGTCTGAATGAACAAAGGATCATCGAGCTGCGCTTTCATTTTTGTCAGGTTTTTGCTGATTGATCCTGAGGTCTTTCCGAGTGAATCTGCCACCAATCGGACGCTACGTAACTCATACATCCGTTTTAGTACCAATACGTTTTGAATGTCCAGATTAATGCTCATACATCGTCTCATTTATCTTCTGCCGAGAAATCATATCTCTGAATTTCTGAATAAAAGACAACGTTCGGTCAATTTAAGCATGCTGTCGTATCTTATGGTTTATTGAAGGCGACGGTGGACAGCAAATATGCTTGGTCATATCAATTTAGTGGTTTGGATTTCCATTTGGTAAATGATGACTTTCCTCGTATGAACATGTTTCTGTTGTTACAGTTTTTTCATCGAAAGAAAGTAAGAACAAAAACAGAGGTGACGTATGAAAAAATTAATCGCACTTGGTTTGATGGTTTGCTCAACAAACATAGCATTAGCTGGCGATGGGTCATACACGGGCACGATTGATATGACGATGGCTACGAAAAATCAGGTCGACGTCGAGCGCGCAGATTCTCAACTGACGCTGAAAGGTCGAAATGAAACGGCCTATGGCGGGGTAATCATCCAAACGGATGCTGCTACACAAAAAATTGAACTTCGTGGTCGACGTGATTAATCGAACATGTTGTTGTTAAGAAAATGCCGCGAATATCGCGGCATTTTTTATATTTTGAGATAGGTAAATCATCAAACTCAGCTTTGAACTTCAACCCCAGCTTCGATCTCGACTGGTTGCGCTTGAGTATCGCTTTCTTTCGCCGCATCAAGCATCTTGCGAATAATGAGTGACGCTGCCATTGCGATAGCGACCATCACGACAGCAAGGACAGTGAGTAATTGGAAATAATCACCATATACGTTTTGTACAATGTCTTGTGTGATGGTCTGTCCTTTCTCTAACGCGATAGAGGTTGAGAATGCAGCACCAATAATACCGCTTAATGCGATTGCCACAGAAAATAGGCTAACAGAGAAGTTTTCGATGTGCTTTGGCGCGACGGAAAGAATAAACGCTACGACCATCGAACCCACGATGACTTCTGCAATCGCCTGGAAGAAGTGAATAGCGAGAAAGATTTCTGGCATGATCACGACATCTTCACCCACGGTAGTCACGGCAAACGTCAATATACCAAACGCTATTGCGGTCAGTACAAATGCCAAGGCGATTTTTGTCGCGGTAGAGAGGTAGATATCACGCTTTTCCAGCAACCCAAAAAAGCCAGCTACGATAGGACCACCAACCATACACCAAAGCGGGTTCATTGCCATTGCTGCTTCTGGTTCGAGCGGAATAAAACCAAATAGAGAGCCTTTTAATGTGTTGATAGCAACCATGTTCATCGAGGTCATCATTTGTCCGTAGTAAACAAAGAAACAGGTTGTCAGCAAGGTCACAATTAAGATGGTCCCCATCTTCAAAGACTCAGCTTTGCTTGCTTTAAGCATCAGAGATATGAAGTATGCGATCGCCGCCCCTCCGATGGCGTATACGATATTTTGGCCAATATCCATGTTTGAAAACATGAAAAATACCAACGCGATCATTGCCAATGAAATCAATGCAAAGAGTACCCAGTTTTTTAAACTTACGGTTTTTTGATCAAGCTCAGAGGCTACGCCAACAAGATCTTTGCGGAATACCAATAGCATGATCAATGCCGCTGCTGCCATAACAGCAGAGATGGTAAAACCGCCATTAAAGCCGATCACAAGGACAATCATTGGGAACAAATATTGACCTAAAAAGGCGCCAACATTATTCACTGAATAATTGATTGGGTATCCTTTTTCAAAATCTTCTTGTGATTTGAACGTTCGTTTATAGAGGCTAGGGTAAGAGGGTGACATCAGGCCGCGGCCATAACTGGCGAGCGCAATACCACACATTGAAAGTGGAACGTTAGAAGCAGAAGCCCCCAGCACGAGTAATACGTAACCGGATGCAAAAGCGAAATATGCGATAGAAAGTGAGCGATAAGCGCCTAAAAACTTATCTGCAATAAAGCCGCCCGCAATCGCGAAAAGTGGCCCGATCGCCGAAAAAGCACCAACGATCATCATCGTATCGGCTTCGTTGTAATTTAGATCCTCTAGAAAAAATCGAGTTAGACTTACTAATACACCGTAAAATGATAAGCCAAACATCATTTGGCAGAACATCATGGATTTATTTAGTTTATTCCACATAATTTTGTACTCACATTAGCGGAGAAAGGTAGGTATTGTTATTTCTATTAAATAGTAATGAAACGAAAGATTGAGTATTGAAATAATTGTCGCATAACGTGGAAATGCTGCACTATATTTTCTAATGCTTAGGTGGCTAAATGCTAATGTGTTGTTCTAGATCAATTTGAATAAAGCAGTGCTTAATTCTGCTTTTGTTTAATTTTGTTATATTTATTACTGATTGGGGCTGAAGGGGGGTATAGGATTACTGGCAAATAAAAAGAGGTCTTGCGAGAAAGGAAATTGCTGACGAAGTGCATCGCCAGCAATGATATAGCGGGCTTATTTGATTATTCGCATGGCGGTGCCATATGAATGACGGCCAAGCCACCTAAGGAAGTTTCACGGTATTTTTTGTTCATATCTTTACCAGTTTGATACATGGTTTCGATAACTTTATCTAATGAAATAAGGCATTTGCTCGTGCGCTTTAATGCCATACGTGAGGCATTAATGGCTTTCATTGCGCCCATGGCATTTCTTTCAATGCAAGGCACTTGAACCAAGCCGCCGATCGGGTCACAAGTCATTCCTAATGAATGCTCCATCGCAATTTCCGCAGCAATACAAATTTGCTCGTTACTGCCGCCTCTGAGTGCCGTTAAACCAGCGGCTGCCATGGATGAAGAAACCCCGACCTCTCCCTGACAACCCACTTCGGCGCCGGAAATTGACGCGTTAGTTTTGTATAAGATGCCGATAGCGCCAGCGACTGCAAGAAAGTCTTTCAGCTGTTTAATATCAAGCTCTTTGATGAAGCGATGGTAGTACATCAATACCGCCGGAATAACCCCTGCGGCGCCATTAGTTGGAGAAGTAACGACTTGTCCTCCAGCTGCATTTTCTTCGCTAACCGCAAAGGCAAAGAGGTTAATCCAATCCATGATCTCCATTGGATCATTCTCAACTGCAGCGTTAGCTTCGAGCTTCTTCAAAAGATTTGGTGCACGACGAGTGACATTGAGACCACCTTCTAAAATCCCTTCCGTATCGAAACCACGTTGCATGCAGAGCGACATCACTTTCCAAATTTGTTCTGCTCTTTGGCTAATTTCTTCATCTGAGCGGAATGCCAGTTCGTTTTGTAGAATCATGCCTCCCAAACTAAAACCGTTAGTCTCGGCTTTTTCCAGCATCTCATCCGCTGATGTGAAAGGAAATGGTACCGCGACTTCATCTTGTTGCGTGCCGTTTTCTAGTTCGTCAGCGGTGGCGATGAATCCGCCTCCGATGGAATAATAAATTTCAAACGCCACTTGGTCTCCCGCAGCGTCTAGTGCGGTAATCGTCATTCCGTTTTCATGCAGGGGAAGGTTGTCACTATGAAAGACGATGTCATGGTCGTAGCTAAACTCAATCTGGTGCGTACCAGCGAGTAGCAGCGTGTTGTTGTCTATAGTATTTTGTAGCGCACTTTTAGCGCTACTCATTTTGATGGTATCGGGTTTATTTCCCATCAAACCAAGGACAGTGGCTCGGTCTGTGTGGTGCCCTCTACCAGTGAGCGATAATGAGCCATAAAGGTCCACTTGCACCCGATGCACTTTCGCCATAGAGTCGCTAACTAGTTGAGTGAAATGGAATCCGGCAAGCATAGGACCATTAGTGTGGGAGCTAGAAGGCCCGACACCAATCTTAAATATATCGAAAATCGACAGCATAATTGACTTCCTTTAGCAGTGAACCTTTATAAAGGTCTCTAGAACAGTGTTGTTAACTAGATGTTAAAGCCTGTAGGCCGGGAGTGAAAGAAGATTTTTGTAACACTGCCAACTAAGCGCGAGATTTTGAAATGAAGTTAGACAATGTGGTCATCGTTTTAGGTAAACGCCTCGTCAATAGCAGATTGACCGTTGAGGGGGTAACAAGAGTCGAAGCGTTATCTAATGTGATTGCGTCATTGCCGACAGAGCGAACGGCGATTATTTTTTGTGGTGGATTAACGCAAGGTCAACGCATTTCTGAAGCAGATGCAATGTACAGCTATTTTAAATCTCTCAATGCGGCCGCTGTGCATCCGTTCCCTGAACATCAAATACTTTTAGAAAATCGCTCTTTGAATACGTTTCAGAACATGCGTTACGCTTCTCGCGTTTTGTGTGATAGTGGTTTGTTCCAGTTATGGTCAGCGCGTTCGGTTGAGGTCACCTTGTTGTCGAATGACTACCACCTTGAGCGAATCATAGAAATCCAAACCTTGATGGATGAGCAGGGATTATTACGAGTACTAAAATCTGAGTGCGCATCCATGGGCGTTACTCTCAACTTACCATTGGATATCAACAAACATATCAGCGTACCATACCCACATAAAGGGCCTATGGCAGCGGCATTTTTATTACTGGATGAACTCACGACTTACCGAGTTTATTTAGAAGGGGTCAAGCAGGGAGCACTTTTACGAGACTTATCGGTTGTCCGAAAGAAGTCGCTTATGATCGCGAGACATGCCATTCAGCAATTGCTCGCTTTACCACTCGATAAAGATAGTTTGCAACAGATTGAAGACATGAAAAAGGCCATCGAAATGACGGCCTTGGATGAATCTGTAGGAGCTGCGGAACAAGCGTTAAGGATCGTTCATCCGATATTAACTGCATTGAACCGCCGCTTGGATCCTGAGTCTATTCATTAAGTTCGCGTTTTGTGCGGACTGCGCTCAATGCGATCAAACAGTAGCAAAGGAGTTCCATGCCTTCTTCTGAAATATTTTTAACATCACGGATGTAGTTCTCGTCCATCACTTGTTGCCAAAAACTGCCCATGCCATACAAGCGAGAGAAGACCAACAATAGCATCACGGCACCAATTAACAGTTTCATGTGGGGAACCGTTAAGATGGTCGCCATTTCGTTCATGGTACCTTTACCACCTTGGTAAGCTTTGGCGCAAGCCAGTGCGGTGACAGCGAGCGCAGGGAAAACCCAAGAACCATGACGAATCATGTCTGTCCAATAGTCTGTTTCACGAATAATGAGCACCGTGAAAAAGCCGGCAATCAAAATGGCCGCATGCTTTAGCTGAGGCTGTTGTTTAGATAGGCTAAAAAATGACCACGATGCAATCGCGAGCATCACAAGCTGGAGTGTTTCTGTTATGGAAAGCTCACCAAGGCTTGAACCCAACACGACATAATCAAGGCGAAGACTGAGGTTAACGAGAATACTGATAGCGACAATCATCAATGCGCTTAAACTCGATTTATAAATGATGCGCTTTGACTCTTCAGTAACAACGTTGCTTGGGGCTGACTCGGCTTCTTTTACTATTTGTGTTTTCATCTTGCTCACCTGTTCCAGAAAATGTGGAAGAAATGTGAATTAGTGTGATCTGTGTTTGGGATTTTATTGTCCAAGTGGAAAGTTATGTCAGAGGAATGTCAAGAATAGAACACTGTTCGATATAGTGTCGATATGCGGTAAAGTCAGAGGTATGTAAAAATGAAGTGAGAAAGTTTTGATAAATCAAATAAAAAAGGAGCCTAAAGGCTCCTAAGTGATAGAGGGAATCTGGCGTGTCGACAAAAAATTTTAGTAGTCGCCACTCTCACTTTCTTTATGATTGTCGCGATAGTATTCCCATTGCTCGACACGATTATCGTCAGACAGCACGCAGTAAGTCACACGTTCGCCATTTTCCGAAACGGTATCCAACTCACCACCTTGCTGAACACAGTAAACGGCTGCAGGATTTGCGACGGAGGTATACTCAGTCGAGCGAGTGGCACCTTCGTAAGTTGAACAACCAGCCAGTACCAACGTTGCAGCCATAGCCATCATTAAATTTGTCTTTTTCATTCTTTATCTCCGCATGGGGTGGGCGAGTATTGTATTGATTATAGGCAACTTTCAGAGATTATTGTCTTATCGATGTTAAAAGTAAGAGGGACGTATAAGAATTTAGATATTCTCATCTTTTACTGGTTATCACGTCACACTTCTATTTGTTGCGGATTGTTACGAAGGTTAGAACCGTTGCGTTCAAACCAATGTCTTGAACGCATTTGGACCGACAACGATGATTTAAAGCGTGAAGTTCGGTAATATGCGCGCAAAACATGACAGTGGTATTTTCGATGAGACACTTAAAATCGACCGTTCATCCGGACATTGAGCACTTGGACGACAAAATTATTTTCCAGCGCAATGCGGCACGCGCCATCGTACTAGATGGTGAAGATGTGTTGTTGCTCTATACAGAGCGTTACCATGACTACACTTTGCCTGGTGGTGGTATTGATGATGGTGAAGATGTGATTGCTGGACTAGTTCGTGAACTAGAAGAAGAAACCGGCGCGCAGAATATCCATGGTATTAAGCCTTTCGGGATCTTTGAGGAATTTCGTCCTTGGTACAAAGACGACGCTGACGTAATGCACATGGTGTCGTATTGCTATACATGTAAAATCGATCGTGAGTTAGGCGAAACGGCTTATGAAGACTATGAAGTTAAAAATGGAATGCGTCCAGTATGGATGAACATTCACGAAGCGATAGCGCACAATGAAAAGACCATGGCAGAAAGCCCGAAAAAAGGCATGAGCATCGAGCGCGAAACGTTTTTGCTTCAGTTGATTTCTAAAGAATTACTATAAATAACTTAGCTTGCCTCATAGTGACTTACCCACTCATTGTTCTGTTGATAGGTCAGCTTTTAAATCGATAAAAAAAGTCCGGACTCCCCCCCGGAACCCGGACTTATTCCAGACGCGCAAGCGAAGCGTCATCTTGATATTTTAAATTTGTTTCGAACTATGAAAACAATAGCTGTTTTACATTTAGTGTGTAAATAATTATTAGGTCCAACCATTGGTTTTCATGTTTTTTGCAAACGCAATGTGACGCATATCTACCCAATTGGCAAGCGCAATTTGGGTACCTTTTAATAAACCACTACTCTTTCTTATCTTTGAGATACCTTACCTCAACTTTTTTGCACACGTTTGCATAGAGATCACGAGTTTTCAAATTGGCCGAACACGATCTTGTAATTTTACGTTTTTCTGACATTGGATTTTGTCGTGATTTTTATCACAAATTGACCAACGGAGGTAGTGGACTAAAGTCGATCAGCGGTTGCGAAACCATCGGAGCATCTGAAGCAAATAAGAGTAAAGGTTGAAATGATGAGGATTGTAACTGACCGATATCTATCAACTTTTCCAGCGCGAAGAATCGACTAACGTATTGGCGAGTCTCTTTAGGTAGTGTGAGCTTCTGAAAGTCGTTACTGCCAGCTCGCTGAATAGCGCGTGCGACACGCCCTTCGCCTGTATTGTAGGCCGCTAATGTCAGCGCCATGTTTTGATCGAATTTGTTGTATAAAAACGTCAGATACTTGAGTGCTGCAGCTGTGCTTGCTTCTGTATCAAAGCGATCGTCTTGTTTTGTATCTACAGTCAACCCGAATCGTTGAGCTGTTGCTGGTATCAGTTGCCAAAGTCCGGCGGCGTTGGCATGAGAAACGGCTTTGGGGTTGTAAGAGGATTCCAACATTGGCACTAAGGCTAGAGTCTTTGGTAAAGAGTGGCTTTGCAGTTGTTTGAAAATATGATGAATCACCAGGCTGGATGAATCGAGACGCTTGGCGATTTGTGGCTTGTATGGGGCTAAAACTTGATATTGCGTTTGAATATCAGCTGGGCTTGGTTTCGCCTGACTGGTGATTGAAAAGCAGGATAGTAAGGCGATAAAAATAAAAAGGCCTACAGTACTCAGCCGAGATGGCGACTGAATCTGTAGGCAAGACGAACATCGTTTAGAACGATTTATCTTCATAAGTGTGTTGCACAGGTTGTTTGAGTTGACTGACCAACTCATGGAACGCCGCAGAGCTGTGGCCATTGCTCTGATTGTATTGTTGGCACTGACTTACCAACGTTTCCAATAGCGCCCATTGTTTTCTAGCTTGCATACCTATTTGGGCAGGCAAAGCATTGAAAATTCGTTTTACGCTGGCGTCATTACACGCTAACCCCAGCTCTCGCATACACTGGCTTCTATCACTGGCTGAGCGACTAAGTTTATTGAGTATTGGCATTTGTTTCTGAACATTGTTGCTCAGTGCCTCACCATCAAACTTTAAGTACAACGTTTTTTGCTGTTGAAGCAAAGGGATAAGTTGTTGATAGAGCTTGATATCCTCAGGTATTGAGCGAATAAATTGTTGAATTCGCTGCGATACTGCGCTTGCCATGATCTCTTCCTAGTGTGTTATTACTCGTGACCTGTATGGAATTGCATGATCGCCTTTGATAGTGCTTTGGTATCTAGGCTAAGTTCGCCACGCGCTAATGCGTTACGTACTTGTTCTACTTTTTCCATATCAACATCAGGTAGTGATGCCATTTCAGCTTGAGCGCGATCTATCGCTACGGTATTCGCTTGAAATGCAGGCTCGTGTACCTTGCTCTGTTCGACGACGTCGACAGGCTGTTTGCTTGCTTGCTGTAATTTTGTTTGTGGGACATGACCGCCCGCGACTTTGTCGATTTTCATGCTGTGGTCCTCATCATCATGTTCTAAATTAAGTAGGCGGTTAGGATGTGATAAACATTAAATATTTTTTTTGTACTCGAAGTTCAGTGTTACTGACGAGAGCCAAAATTAAAAAATGTTACTCTGAGTCCAAAATCAAAATTGAGTATGAACTTGGTTTAACCCGGTTACGACAGCTCTAATGACCTTGCCAGAACTTAGGTTTTCTACTTCAATTTGTTGCCCTTTCGCACCATCTTCTAAGGCGACTCCTTTCGTGCTGGCGCTAAATCCATTTTTGCTCGCAATCACTATGACTTCATTGCCTTTTTCGATTAAAGGTGGAGCAGATAAATTGGATGGGTTGACCACTTGCCCTGCACGTAAACGGCGAGAGGTTTCTAAGCCTATTGCTTGTCCTGGGCGAGTATAAAAATCGTCTTGTCGCGAGATGGTGCGCGTTTCCAGTTTAACGTGCTTGGCAGTCACAACTTCATTTCGACCGACCGTGGTTGTGGCAACCAAGACAGGCAGTGTCAGAGAAGATTTTATCGTGACGTTAATTCGCCAGGGTGAAGCGATGTCATCGCAACTTACTGAGCGCTTAAGGTTTCCAACTGGCAACGCTTGATTGTCGCGACCAGTGATGACCAGAGGCGATTCACACTCAGGTAGGTGATTCGCCGAGCCTGGTACCCACATGTCGAAATCCAGTTGGTATTCTCCCCACTGGTTAGAGTGAGCATTTTGGGCCACTTCTTGTTTGAAATGCTCTGCTACAACAGATTTTATCTCCTCAACGCTTAGGGTTCTGCCAGAGGTGTTGGCGAAAGTTTGTCCTGGTATTAGAGCAAGCAGAGTTAGCATTAATGTTGAGGAAGTAAGCACTTTCCCCTTGCTTTTAATGCTTTCCGTGAGCCGGAAGTTTGGCTTCCATCCTTGTTTGTAAATCATTGATATATATAACTATTTTTTATGGCACGCATCTTGTTTGTATGTTGGCGTATTCGAGCCAACTGTAAGGAAGATGCATGGCGATCACATTTGAAAATGCTTTAGGTGTACATCCAGAGGCACTTAATTTTCGCGTTCAGCGTACCAAAGTCCTTGCCAGTAACCTAGCAAATGTTGACACCCCTGGGTATTTGGCGAAAGACCTAAGTTTCACCACCGTAATGAACCAGGTGGCTGCAGGCGGTGTGAACAAACCAGTGCCTAAGTTTCAGGTTCAGGCCCAATACTCGGTGCCTTACCAGAACAGCAAAGATGGCAACACTGTAGAACTGGGTGTTGAACAAGCGAAATTCACGCAAAACAACATGGACTTTCAAACTAGCCTGACGTTTCTCAACATGAAATTTAATGGCTTAACGAAAGCGATTGAGGGACGTTAATTATGTCATTCACTGATATTTACTCGATCACTGGATCCGCGATGACAGCACAAACTGTGCGTCTTAACACGGTCGCCAGTAACTTAGCTAACGCGGACGCGGTGTCTGCAAATCCAGATGACGCTTATAAAGCGCTGAAGCCCGTATTCGCGACTGTGTACCAAAAAGCGCAGCTGACAACGGAAAACGGGGTTTATCCCAATGCTGAAGTTCGCATTGTTGACGTTGTGAAAAATGCGGGAGAAGCCGAGAAACGCTTTGAGCCAAACAACCCGTTGGCCAATGGTGAAGGTTATGTGTATTACCCAGATATCGATGTCGTGGCTGAAATGGCAGACATGATGTCAGCGACACGTAGCTTCGAAACCAATGTTGAAGTGTTATCAAATGTGAAAAGTATGCAGCAAGGTCTGCTTAGATTAGGGCAGGGCAGTTAATGAGTCTCGCACAATATACACCTTTATCGTCTGATGCTCCTGTGAGCACTAAAGCAAAAGAGAATAATGGCATTGCACCAAACCCCAAAGATATGAACAGTGCTTCTTCATTAGAGAACGAATTCATTTCTTTGATGGTGGCTCAGATCCAAAACCAAGATCCACTTAACCCACTTGATGGCACGGAATACGTTGGTCAGTTGGCTCAATTCTCTCAAGTTCAAAGTACCGAGAATATGTCCAAGACAATGCAACAGAGCATGATTCTCCTCGACAACATGCAAGTGCTATCGACAGCGGGGCTCGTCGGACAAACTGTTTACGTCAATTCCAAAGAATTTGAGCTTGGTGAAGGCGTACAGAACGGAAAAATCGAACTCGCTCATAGCTCAAACCAAGTGACGTTAGTTGTGAAAGATGAGTTTGGTCAATCTACTAAAGTGCCATTAGGTGCTCACGGCAAAGGTGACGTCGACTTTTCAATTAATCCTGAAGAACTTGGTCTTAAACCAGGCAAATACTCAGTGGCAGTAGAAGTGCAAGAAGGGCAAGCAAGTCCAAATGTGCTCATGGCTGGCACTGTTGAGCAAGTGCGTATTCCAAATACTGGCGGCGCAGCATTAGTCAATGTCCATGGCGTTGGCAACGTTCCTTTCTATCAAATCACTCAGTTTGGTGCTTAACCAAATAGGGAAATCAGAGGTCTTTTTATGAGTTTTAACATCGCACTAAGTGGTCTGGACGCGACCAACACAGAGCTAAACACAATCAGTCACAACATTGCCAACGCATCAACGTATGGTTTTAAAGGTGGCCGCACAGAATTCTCCGCGGTATACAACGGCATGCAACCTGGTGGTGTAGAAGTCGCGTCAATTTCACAGAACTTCGACAAAGACGGCAGTATCTCAGGAACTGGCCGTGCGATGGACTTGGCGATCAACGGTGGCGGCTTCTTTGTCACTAAAGACAACATGGGTCAAACGCTATACACGCGTTCAGGTGTATTCGCGACAGATAAAGATAACTTTGTTACCGCTAACAGTGGCGCAAAACTGCAAGGTTACAGTGTGGATAGCAACAACAACCTGATGACAGGCTCTGTGGGCAATATCCAAGTATCTACGTCATCACTGAATGCAAAAGCGACAGACGGTCTTGATTTTGTTGCAAACTTTGATGCAAGTGCGTCTGCCATTGATAAAACGGTAACGCCGTTTAATCCGGACGATCCAAACTCATTCAATTCGTCTTACACCACAAAAGTCTATGACTCGCTGGGTAACTCGCACACGGTAACCCAGTACTTCACTAAGACCGCTTCTAACTCTTGGGAAGTGAATGTTCAAGTGGATGGTGGCGCAACACCAGTGACAACGGTACCAGTAACGTTTGACAAAGACGGTTCGCTTTCTTCACCAACGGCTCCGTTTAATGTTTCATTCCCTGCGGCAGGCGCAAACGCGATGAGTGTCGACATTAACTTGAAAGGCAGCACGCAGTTTGGTGCGAAATTCGGCGTAAGTACTAACAGCCCGAACGGTTACACATCCGGTGAGCTTGCAGGTGTACGCGTTGAAGGTAATGGCATGGTTTACGCGACCTACACTAACGGCCAATCACAGCTGCAAGGTCAAGTTGTACTTGCAGACTTCGCCAACACACAAGGTTTAGCAAAAGTGAGTGGTACGGCGTGGACTCAAAGCTTTAGCTCTGGTGCGCCAATCATGGGTGTCCCTGGTTCAGGTACGTTGGGTGATTTAACCCCAGGTGCGTTAGAAGGTTCTAACGTTGACTTAACCAGTGAGCTTGTGGCGCTAATGACCGCACAGCGTAACTACCAAGCAAACGCGAAAACCATCTCTACCAGCGACAAGCTAACTCAAGCTTTGTTTAACGCGGTGTAATGGGAGTTTTGCATGGATAGCTTGTTATTTACTGCAACGTCAGGTGCGAGTCGAGTTCTTAAGGCTCAGCACGTGCGTTCAAACAACTTATCAAACGCTGATACTGCTGGCTTCCGAGCGGATATGGAGCGCGTGCGCAGTGTAGAAATGCAAGGCCCAGGTTTTGATGGTCGCACTATGGTTGTGACCAACTCTGCCTCAACGCGTTTTGATTCTGGCGACATTATGAAAACGGGACGCCCGTTGGATGTCGCCATCATGGGTGAGGGTTATCTTGCTGTTGAAACCCCTGCGGGTAACGAAGCGTACACGCGAGCGGGCAATATCCAAGTCGACACTTTTGGTGCCATGACCATCAATGGTTTCCCTGTTCTTGGTGAAAATGGGCCTTTGGTTGTGCCTGATTATCAAAAGATTGAAATCAGCGAGCGTGGTCAAGTATCCGTGATTCCACCAGGTGGTGGCGCAGAAATCGTCGCGGGAACGTTGAAGTTGGTTAAACCAGAAATGAACCAACTTCAAAAAGAGAGTGACAGCCTACTGCACAGTGTAGATGGCGTGCCATTCGCTGCCGATGAAACGGTGCAACTTTCTCCTGAGCACATTGAGGGCAGTAACGTATCTGCCATTGATGAGTTGATTAGCGTGATGTCGTTAACGCGTAACTTCGAGATGCAAGTTCGCATGATGAAAACGGCCGAGACGTTGGCACAAGCTGGTAATAAATTAATGGCGGCGAGATAAATCTCGCCCCGCAAGGAGTAATAAAAAATGCATTCAGCATTATGGGTAAGTAAAACAGGCATGGCAGCGCAGGACACGAAGATGACTGCCATTTCTAACAACCTAGCGAACGTAAATACAGTTGGCTTTAAGCGTGACCGAGTTGTATTCGAAGACCTTTTCTACAGCATTCAGCGTCAACCTGGTGCTCAAGTAGACCAAGTTAACGAGTTGCCAAGTGGTATTCAGCTAGGTAGCGGTGTTCGCGTAGTTGGCACGCAAAAAGTGTTTACGCAAGGTAACACTCAAAATACAACACAAGAGTTGGACCTTGCCGTTATGGGACAGGGTTTCTTTCAAATCGAAAACTCGGATGGACAGATCATGTACACACGTAATGGTCAGTTCCATGTCAACTCTGAAGGCTTGATGGTTAACAGCCAAGGCTTGCCGTTAGAGCCACAAATTCAGATCCCAGATAATGCCTCTTCATTCTCTGTTGGTGTTGATGGCACGGTAACAACAACGACGGCGGACGATCCAACGCCACAGCAGCTTGGTCAAATCACTCTCGCAAAATTCATTAACCCAGCAGGCTTAGAGGCCGTGGGTGGTAACTTGTTCCGTGAAACGGAAGCCAGCGGCCCGGCAGATGAACTGATTGCTGGTGAAGATGGCGCAGGCCTCATCAAGCAAGGTGCATTGGAAGGTTCAAACGTACAAGTAGTGGAAGAGATGGTCGACATGATCACGACTCAACGTGCGTATGAGATGAATGCGAAAGTGGTCTCTGCTGCAGATGACATGCTGAAGTTTGTTTCGCAATCAATGTAAGTATGAAATTGGTGATGATGAAGGAAAAAGCAATGAAATGGCTTTCTAAGAGTTGGGCAGTAGCCGCCGTGTTGCTGGTGGGATGTGCCGGCCGTCAGGAATTTATTCCGCCTGAGCCAAATGCCGAGGAATATGCACCACCAACGCTCGATTACACGTTGCCGGAAACCCAGTCTGGTAGCCTTTATCGTCACCAATACACGATGACCCTGTTTCAGGATCGTCGTGCTTACCGAGTTGGCGATGTGTTAACGGTTCAACTATCAGAAGAAACCTCATCGAGCAAAAAAGCGGGTACTAAGTTTGGCAAAAGCTCAGCGGTTAACTTCGCGGCGCCGACCATAGGAACGAAAACGTTCGATGAGTTAGGGGTTAGTGTCGATGGCAGCCGCAACTTTGATGGCAGCGCTTCAAGCTCACAGGGTAACAAGCTACAAGGTGCTATCACCGTAACGGTACACGAGGTGTTACCTAATGGTGTATTGCGTATCAGTGGCGAAAAATGGCTGCGCCTTAACCAGGGAGATGAGTTTATTCGTCTCACTGGCATTGTTCGTGTGGATGATATTAATCGCAGCAACCAAGTTTCTTCTCAACGAATTGCTGATGCACGAATTACCTACGCAGGTCGCGGAGCTCTGGCTGACAGCAACGCAGCCGGATGGCTAACTCAATTCTTCAACAGCCCATGGGTACCTTTCTAATGAAGACAATGCAATCTTTCTTTACGTCTTTCCTATTGGTGTTGACCTTGGGATTACCAACCACTTCACATGCTGAAGTGGAAATTCCGATCATGGACTTGGTCGATGTACGCGGCATTCGAGAAAACCAATTGGTTGGTTATGGTTTGGTGGTTGGCTTAGCTGGCCAGGGTGACCGAAACCAAGTGAAATTTACTTCTCAATCTATCACCAACATGCTTCGTCAGTTTGGGGTTCAAATTGATGACAGTATGAACCCTAAGCTACGAAATGTGGCTTCTGTGAGCGTGACAGCAACCGTTGATCCAATGGCGGGCCCCGGACAAACTTTGGACGTGGTCGTGTCTTCAATTGGTGACGCGAAAAGCCTCCGTGGCGGTACGCTATTGTTGACGCCTTTACGCGGTATTGATGGTGAAGTGTATGCCATTGCACAAGGAAACGTCGTGGTGGGCGGTTTATCTGCAGAAGGGCGAAGTGGCTCCAAAGTCGAAGTTAACACGCCAACGGCAGGTCGCGTCCCGAATGGCGCGACGTTAGAGAGAGAAATCAAAACTGATTTCAACCAGCGTGATGAAGTCACCTTAAACCTGCGTAAACCAAGCTTCACAACGGCAAAAAATATCGCGCGTGAAATCAACAACACTTTTGGGCCTAACGTTGCTGTTGCGATCAATAAAGCGCGCATTGATATGCGTGCGCCAAAAGATACCCAACAGCGCGTAGTGATGATGTCGATGCTTGAAGAAATGAGCGTCGTGGAAGGCCGCAAGCCTGCTCGAATTGTCTTTAACTCTCGTACGGGAACGGTCGTGATCGGTAAGAGCGTCAAAGTGAGTGAGGCGGCAGTGAGCCACGGCAACTTAACCGTGCGAATTTCTGAATCACAACAAGTCAGTCAGCCAAATGCGTTTGCAAATGGCGATACGAAAGTCGTTAACCAAACGGATCTTGATGTGAACGAAGATTTAGCTCAAATGGTGATTTGGCCTCCAGGCACGGAGCTCAACACTATTGTGACTGCGATAAACAGCTTAGGTGCCACACCTACTGACTTAATGTCTATCCTGCAAGCACTGAGCGAAGCGGGTGCATTGAACGCTGAATTGGTCGTGATTTAAGGAGTTAAGGATGAAACTAGACAGTACCAATGAACAAACTCAACTGAATTCGATGCTGTATCACGACAACAGCGCACTTGCCAACATCAAGCAGAGTCGAGATCAGGAAGGCGCGCTTGAAGTAGTAGCGGGTCAATTTGAGGCGATGTTTTTACAAATGGTGCTGCGTCAAATGCGCAGCAGCAGCGATGTTCTAGCGGATAAAGACAGCCCGTTTGCAAGCCAGCAGCAAGGTGTTTTCCGCGATATGTACGATGGGCAACTGGCAATGGAACTGGCAAAAAAGCAGAGCTCAGGCATTGCCAATATGCTCATCCAGCAACTTAGCCCCTCTATGCGCGAAGTCGCCTTTGATGCTGCGCGTAACATCTCATCTGCAAACGATGGTAAAGGTGCGAATTCTGAATCTATCTCACAGCTTGATGCTAACGAGATTGAGGGGAACTCGAGCTTATTTAATACCGCCTCTCAAGCCGTCGCCTCTGTAAAACAGGTGCTCGGTGAGGCCGGTATGACTACCGCGTTTTCTCAGCCGTTGATCAGGAAAATGGAGCTGTAAATGAACCTAGTTAATATTGCCCTTTCAGGTTTAGGCGCGAACCGCGTGGCCTTAGACGTAACGGCACAAAACGTGGCGAACGTGAATACTGTGGGCTACAGTCGTCAACAAGCGTTGATGGCATCAGTCGATGACGGAAAAGCTAACCGCTTAAGCCCTGGTTTAGGGGTAGAGGTCACCAGCATTCGCCGTGTTACAGACCAATTTCTGATTAAGCAAACGTGGTCAACTAACAGTATGGCGGCGTACGCTTCTGGTTACACCAGCAACATGAGCCAATTGGAAAATACGCTAGGGGCCGATGGCTTCAGTATTTCTGCTGGTTTGGACTCTCTAAACGCTGCGCTTAACGATGCCACGGTTAAGCCTGAGTCGATCCCTTACCGTCAACAAATCATCAACGAATCTGAAGCGTTGGCACGCCGCTTTAATACGCTGACCGAGTCTTTGCACAATCAACATAAAGATATGAGCGATCAGCGTAATGCGGCACTCAACCACGCGAATAGCCTCATGGAAAACATCGCGAAGGTAAACAAGCAACTGGTTGAAATGCAAGGAACAGGTGGCAACCCATCGCAACTTATGGATGAACGAGATAAATTGATCGGCGAGTTATCTCAAACCATCGAAATCAGAACAACAGAACAGCCTGACGGCAGTGTTCAGGTGACGTTGACCTCTGGTCAGCCACTTGTGATGGGCACGGACCATGGCAAACTCGCAGCCGTTCCAGACCCTAGTGACCCTTACGTAGCAGACTTACACGTAACATTCTCAAGCCAAAGTTTTGCGATTGGTGACTCTCTTGGTGGCAAATTAGGTGCGATTAACGATTATCAAACCGATGTATTAAAACCAAACCAATTGGCTTTGAATGACATGGCGAAAGCATTAGCGGATGAATACAACGCTGTGCTCGCTACTGGACAAGATTTAAATGGTAACCCAGGTAAACCATTGTTCAGTTACGACCCTGCCAACCCAGCGGCAAGTTTGGATATCACTGAGTTGACTCCAGGTGAGCTTGCGTTTTCAAGTGATGGTACGCCAGGTAATGCGGATGTATTGCAGTCGTTGATTAATTTAAGCAACAAGCCTGTTTCTGTGACTGGCTATGGCTCTGTGAGCTTGAATGACGCATTCAGTTCTATGGTGGGTCAAACCGCGATTAAAGCACGCCAAGCAGACGCCGATTACCAAGCTAAGTTAGCCATGAACAAGCAAGCACATGCGGCTCGTGACAATGTGAGTGCCGTTAACAGTGATGAAGAAGCGGCTAACTTAATGACGTTTGCTAATGCACACAATGCCAACATGAAAGTGATCAGCACAGCGAATCAGCTGTTCGATTCTGTATTGCAGTTATTCTAAAGGAAACCCAGATGCGAATCAGTGACAATCAATTTAGCCAAATGATGCTGCAAAGCCTGCAAGGTAACAATGCAGGTCTGGGGCACGTGCTACAACAAATGACGACAGGTGAGCGTCTAACCAAACTATCGGACGATCCAATGGCATCGATTAAGCTGCTTAATTTGGATCGTGAAAACAGCGCCATCGCCCAATATCAAAACAATATCGCAAACGTCAAAACCACGCTTTCGAGTCAAGAAACACATTTAGACTCAGTGAAAGAGAGCCTAATGAGCATGCGTGATATTGCATTATGGGGCGCGAATGGCTCACTGACTGATCAAGACCGTACCGGTATGATCACGGAGCTAAAGAGCTATCGTGATTCAATTGAGTCGTCTTTCAATGCTCAGGATGAAGAAGGGCACTACCTATTTTCAGGCACCAAAACTGACACCCCTGCTATAAACAGTGCAAGCGGTAGTTATGTCATCGAGGGCAACAGCGATAAACGTGTCGTGACGATTGCGAAAGGTGTAACGATGGATTCCAACATGACGGCAAAGGACATTTTGGACCTTGGTGGCGGCAAAAACGTACTGGATCAAATTAATAATCTAATTACAGAATTTGAGAACCCGAGTCCGAATTTCCAAGCTGAAGTGGACGCAAGCCTGAGTGCCATTGATGATACGTTGGCAAGCGTACTTGGCACGATGACGGAGATTGGTGGCCGACACAATAACCTAGATTTGGTTGGCGGTGCTCATGGTGAGAATAAACTGTTCGTCGATAAAGTATCAGGTGACCTCTCAGCTCTGGATTACGGTGAAGCATCGGTACGCTTGAGCAATTACATGGCGGCTTTGCAAGCAACGCAAGCGAGCTATGTAAAGATCAATGATCTATCGTTGTTTGACCGTCTATAAGGTTAGGAAGTTCTTTTATGGTAATGAGTACAGTAGAGGTTAGACCCCATAGCATACGCTTGGGTGGGCAAGAACAAGCCTCTATCATGCCGACCCGTTCTGCAGACTCAAGTACTGCAATTAAACCGCGCCCGGCGCAAGTTCAGGCTGACACTGCGTCAGCCTACTCTGTCTCTGGGATTCAACTGACCCAGGGTCAACAGCAAGCGACGGCAGTGCAGATCGCATCGAAATCGTTGCAGGTGATTGGCAAAGAGCTGACTCAAATTAAACGTGGTTTGACGCAAGCGGTGAATCAAGGCGTACAAAATGTACCTGGCTTGCAGGATACATTGGTTCGTTCTAAAGCCACCATTCAGAACGTTGTGGAGCATGCTCGTTTCGACGGCCAGAAAGTGCTCAACAACGAACTGCATTTAAAGCTAGATAAAGCAGACATTCGTCGCTTTTCTATTCCTGGCTTGAACGTGCATCGCTTAAGTGACAAAGCTGAGCAAATTCGTTTGGATTTCCCTCAGGGTCAAGCGGTAATGATTCAGTTCGATGGACAAGCCGATGGTGCTCGAACTGTCAAAATGCTTGACCGAAGCTTGATTGCTTTAGGGATGCGTGCCTCATTAGCTGACGATGGCAGCATTTTATTTGAAGCCAGAGACAACGCTTATCAGCAAATGCAGCAGAAAGTGATGGTTACGGGCGAAGGGCACCGTTTTCCTGCGGGCCAGCCGAACGTTCTAAATCTAAAGTCAGAGCCAGATGGTATTGCAGAACTTGGGTTTGATTTGGCATCACGCGATGGCATGAAACAGACGATTGCCAAAGTGAACCAGCATCTAAGACAAGTGCAAACGAGCTTGCAGGAAGCGAAAGCATTTCATGGAGAGTTGAATACTCAAATGCGCTCAATTCAAAATAAAACCGCGCAGCTTTCTGTAGATGATGTGAATGCAAAACTGGATGGTTTTGTGCAGAAGTCTGGTGAGTTCACCTCGACTTTTCAAGCGTTGAATGCACAAGCAAACGTGCGTCGTCATACGGTTGTTGCGTTGCTAAAATAACGAACACTCCAATGATTCCCGGCTTTGCATCGCTATCGCCCCCCAATAACGAGAACGGTGCATTGTCGGGAATCTCTCTTTAATTCGTTTATGGTTCGAGTGCTTTTGCCACCGAGCGATTCAATTTCTGGAATAACCACCCAAGCGCGATTAAAGATGCTCCTAAACCTAAGAAGCTGATTGCTCTCCAGAACCCATCCAGAGAACTAACATCCCATAAGAATACTTTGAGTGCGACAAAAGCTAAAACCACTAGACCCACGCGCTGCATCATCAACCCTCTGTGTGTCACACCGCGCCAAGTAAGCAATCCACCCACGAGCAAACCTGCTACTGAATAACTGAACAGTTCTGCCATGCTGGTCGGTTGGTACAGCATCATGGATGTGGTTTGCCAGAATTGACGGATAGACATACCTAACCAAATAGCAGCAAGTGCAAAGCCTAGGCTAGCAACCGCAAATCGATGAACCTGTAACGTATTCCAGCCTCTAAAGGTTGCGATAAGTAGAATGCAAGCTGGCAGCAACCAGCCGACGCTTAGCATATTAATGACGGGAAGAGCTTGGGCTGAGACGTTGTCAGTCACCAATGGCGACTCTGCCGTATTAAGCAAAATTATCAGCAATGCGAAGGCACACCAAAGCAGGTAGCTGTAGGCTTCATAGATGCGGCTTAAGCGTTGTGTAAATTGGCTACGGTAGCTGTACACCAAACCCATAACCAACGCTTGGTTAGCAAAAACGATGGCGCTTGTGAAATCAAGGTGTCCTAAATAGCCGTACTGCCCAGTTAACCAGTAGTTGGTTTGGGTGAATAGTGCCATTAAGAATACATGCAAAAATGCACCTTCAAACCAGTTGGTCAGTTCGAGGTCCACTTGCTTTAGCGTTGTTCGAGCATAGAGCAGGATGATGAGAGACGGTAGGTAACTCACAATAACCCAAGCCCAATGTCCTGCTTCTACGGGTTGCCATTCAGGGATGAAGGGTAAAAGTGTGAGGCGGATGACCAGTATCCCCATCGCCACTTTGATCGCCCAACTTGCGGGGCGAAATAACCCTGATTGCGTCTGTAGCGCCATTACCGCAACTTGTATCGAGATTGTTGTCGTCAACCAGGTATCGCTTAACCAAACAAAGGCGACGCCTACGATTAAAGCGTGCATGACGGCAGAACATTCCAATGCTAGCGAATGTAAGCGTTGACCTAGTACAACGTAATAAACGGTCACCAATGCGCAGAATGCAGTCCAGTGCCACAGGTAGCCTTGCATAAATTCGTCGACATAAAACAGCGTAATCAAACTCATTGCTGGAGCCAGTACTAACAGAAGTACGCCGCTAAGTTGCGATCGGTCACTGAGTGACTGGAAATAAGTTCGACAGCAGATCAGTGCAATACTGGTGGCCAATGCGAGTAAGATACTGGCACCATGTTCTGGCATATACAAAGCGTCAAACGCGACAGTGAGGACAACAAGTGCGGTCGCAGAGACCAATATGGAAGGCAAAAATACGCGCAATGACCAACCTGTGCGAACCGCTGGGAGCCATACTGTCGCAACGAGCAGCGCATAACAGTACACCATTTGCAGTGTGTCCAATTCTGGCATTCTGGTGACAGCCGAAAAGGTCAATAACGCAATCGCGAGAGAGGTAGCGGTCGGCGGATTTGTCCACTTATTCTGGCAGTGATGAGAACGAGGATTGAGTGTCCAACCCAGTCTTGGAACGGCGAAAATAAGATAAAGAGTAATTGAGAGATAAATAGCCAGCCAAGAAAAAAGCGTCTCAAGCGGCATGCTTTCAATGAGCAACAGCATCCAAACAACATGTGGAAGCGCGATGCTTGGAGAAATCCATGCACTACGCACTTTTTGCATTAGCAATGTTGCCGCGACCGAGATCGCGCTGATATACCCAGCTAATAAGAAGTAATTAGGCTCGCTTCCACCAATCCATAACGGTGCGGTATATCCACCAATCAGACCAAGCACCGCCATCAATGGTCCTTGCTGTAAAGATAGAGCCAAGCTACAAAATGCAGCAGCGGCTAAGATGATAAGCGAGACACTAGGCGTCAGCATTTGATAAACAACAAACGCAAAGATAACCGTGCAGTAAATGCCAGTTAGCCCGGTTCCGGTAACGGCGGCAGGCACATAAGTAAAGCCTTGGGCTCGTGTTGCTCGTTGAGGATTTTGTTGTTCTTTGCGGTGGAACCATTCGCCAACAAGCACCATAAGTAACGAGAGTACAAACGCAAAGGACACACGCATAAGTGGCGAAAACTCAATGTGACTACCAATAACCTGTACGAGATACCCCCCACCAATTAGCATTGCCAGCGCGCCTACCCAAACCAACCAGTTTTCTTGAATGTTGCTAAACAGGCTCTGCACTCTACTTGGCAATATAGACTCTTGTTCTTGACTAAAAACGTCCAGTTGCACTTCGCTTGTCTGGTATTGAGCTTGATGTGTTGTGTTTAGATAAGATGCTCGGTCGGTAATCGGGTCATGCTCCTTATAGGATGAGGAGTTTGCCTCTTTTGTTACCTCTTCAACACTGGATTGTTGGCGCGTTGGTTGGTTCGAGTCCTTATTTAGACTGACTCGCAGTGATGTTACCTCTTCACGAAGTTTGGTTAGCTCTTTTTCTAAAAGTGCTGCTCGGTTGGCGGCTTTCACTCCGATGAGGATGGCGAGCAACGCCATGAACAGTGCTAGTATTACGTACAATCCATTTCTCCCTGCGTACGTCGCGTGACACACGATTCTTAACTTTGAGCACGTACGCTAAAGCTTAGTCCAAGCGCTTTGCCTTAGCTTCATATAGTGCTAGGTTCCGCGCTTTCTTTAAGAATCATTCTACATAATGAAACTCAATGCGTAATGATGAATTCGACAAAGCGACATACTTGTGTGTCACTTTAAGATCTGATGAACAGAAATGAGTCGTTAAGTCATTGGGGTTCAACTATATTCATAATTCTGATGCGATACCCAAGTGACCTCAAAAATGTGCATTTCAGAGGCGTGCTGTCGAAGAGTCGAAGGTAAGCCGTTTAGTCTGCATGCCAAGTCATGCTTATTGAACCGCACGCCCGAGGTTATTTGGGTATAGCGCATTCACGCGAAAAAAGACAAAACAGGTAAATGATTAATGCAAGTGGGTAATGAAGCGCTGGTGCTATCAGCGGTTGGGGTCATTGGTTTAGGTTGTCAGTGGTTGGCATGGCGATTGCGCTTACCAGCGATTTTATTTTTGCTGCTAGCTGGGTTGATTGTCGGGCCATTTATGCAGTGGTTAAATCCAGATGAGATTTTAGGGAATTTGCTCTTTCCTTTGGTTTCATTGGCGGTTGCGGTGATTCTTTTCGAAGGCAGCTTGACCCTAAACTTTAAAGAAATTCGCGGTGTGAGTGGCTCAGTCTGGAGTATCGTTTCCATCGGGGCCATCATTTCGTGGGCAGCAACCAGTATTGCGACGCACTATTTCCTCGGTTTTACTTGGGAGCTCGCCATGTTGTTCGGCAGCTTAACCGTGGTAACAGGTCCGACGGTGATCGTGCCACTTCTTCGGACGGTAAGGCCTAACAGTACGCTTGCTAATATATTGCGTTGGGAGGGGATCTTGATTGATCCACTCGGTGCGCTTTTTGTTGTGATGGTTTATGAGTTCATCGTATCGCACAGCGCGATAAATAGCGCCGAAGTGTTCGGGACGCTCATTGCCGTGGGCGTCATTCTTGGTGTAGCCTCTGGCGCAGCAGTCGCAACGATTATGCGCCGTGCGTGGCTACCGGAATACTTGCAGCCATTTGCGGTTTTGATGATCGTGCTTGGCGTATTTTCCGTCTCCAACCATATCGAGTCTGAAGCCGGATTACTCACGGTTACTGTAATGGGTATGTGGCTTGCCAACGCAAAGGGCATCAATATTCAACAAATTCTGCACTTTAAAGAGCACTTGACCATATTGCTGATCACCGGCCTATTTATTTTCCTTGCTGCACGCATTAGCTTGGATGATTTTGCTGCGCTGGGTAGTGGCGCGTTATTGCTGTTTGTATTTATGCAGTTGGTGTCGCGCCCGTTGTCGATTTTCCTCTCAACCATCCGCAGTAACTTGAGACTTAAAGATAAACTGTTTCTGTCTTGGGTTGCACCGCGCGGTATTGTCGCTGCCTCTATTTCGTCTCTTTTCGCGATCAAATTGACCGAATACGGTATTGATGAAGCGATTTTACTGGTTCCTATGACCTTCATGGTGATCATCGGAACGGTTGTTTTACAAAGTGCAACGGCACGTCCTGTCGCATTGATGTTGGGCGTCGCGGAGCCAGCGCCACGCGGCTTCTTGTTGATTGGTGCTAACCGAGTAGCCAGAGAAATTGGTCAAGCGTTGGCACGTTATGACCGCCGCATATTGATGACCGATTCTAACTGGGAGTACATCAGTCAAGTTCGTATGTTGGGGCTGGATTACTACTACGGGAATCCGATTTCTAGTCACGCAGATGACAATTTGAACCTGATAGGGGTGGGACAAGTCGTTGCATTAACACCTGACCAGCATTTCAACATTATGGCTTGCATGCAATTTGTCGACGAGTTTGGTGAAGATAAAGTTCACTGCTTGCAAAAAGTGAAAACCAACGGCAATGGTAGCGAGAAGCACTCCGTGGCTCAGGAGTACCACGGTAAATTGCTGATGGGCGGTAACGTAAGCTATACCCAGCTGGCCAGTTTGTTGAGCCGCGGTGCAGAGATAAAACACACGAAATTGAGCGACAACTTTACGTATCAAGACTATTTAGCGCATCACAAAGGGAACTCGGTAGTGCCGTTGTTCCACGTTGAAGAAAAAGGGAAAATTCAATTCTGTGATGATCCTGAGCAGTTTGCTCCAACCACCACAAGCACCGTTGTGTCTCTGATTCTGTCAGAAAGCGCAAAGTAAATTAGAGAAGTATGCGGCCCATTTTTATCGTGGTGTCTCGCACGCTGATTACTTCAACTTGGAGAAACACTCGCCTGCTTGTTTAAAACAGAAGGCGAGTTTCTCTTTCTATAATGTCAGAGTAAGTCGTGATTCATTACTGGTTTCGGAAAAGTAATCTCGTGAATTCAGAAAATTCGCATTGACGTTACTGATAAGGATCGCAATACTGCGCGACTGTTTTACTTTAGGGTGACATTATGGCTCCGCAAACTAACCGAAAAGATTTACATCTAGACGCTGTTTTACATCATGACATGAGCATGAAGCATAAAACGGCGGGCTTTGAGTCTGTCGAGTTTGAACACTGCGCGCTGCCAGAATGTGACTTTCAGGCGATCGACCTGTCGACAGAGTTTCTTGGCCACCGATTGGCGCTGCCGTTTTTGATTAGCTCAATGACAGGTGGAGCAAAAGACGCAGAAGTGATCAATTGTCGTTTGGCTGAAGCTGCCAGTGAATTAGGCATTGCGATGGGCGTGGGTTCGCAGCGTATTAGCTTAGAAGAGCGCCAACACGCAGGTCTAGGCAAAACCATTCGTGATTTAGCCAAAGATGTGCCGCTTTATTCCAACCTTGGAGCCGCTCAATTGCGCGACAAAGGTAAACTTGATAATGCGCAGCGTGCGGTTGAATCCATTCAAGCGGATGCGTTGTTTGTACACGTAAACCCAATGCAGGAAGCGTTTCAGAAAAATGGCGACCATAATTGGATTGGGGTCTTACACGCTATCGAGCAGCTTAAATCTCGCGTGAATGTTCCGATCATTATTAAAGAAGTCGGTTTTGGTATTAGTGGTCACGTTGCGCAGCGATTGGTTGACGCCGGTGTGGATGCCATTGACGTAGCGGGCGCGGGTGGCACAAGTTGGAGCGCGGTTGAAGGCTATTGCCAAGATAACCCGAAAATGCAGCGTGCAGCCGAACTTTTCCGCGATTGGGGCATCCCAACGGCAAAATGTTTGACTCAAATAAGAGCACAGCATCCTACATTACCTTTGATCGCCTCAGGTGGTGTGCATAACGGACTTGAAGCGGCGAAAGCCATACATTTGGGCGCCAATCTCGTTGGGCAAGCAGGCGCAGTCTTGAAAGCGGCTACCATAAGCACTCAAGCGGTGGTCGAGCACTTTGAGCAAATGGCGTTAGAGTTACGTTTAGCATGTTTTGGCACGGGTTCTTCTAAGATCAGTGCATTAACGCAAGCGCGCTGCTTATAGGTGTTTATGGTGTCATTTACGCAGCTTGGCTCAATAATTTTTCGGTGTCTTAACACGTAGACTGATAATTTCGTTATAGTTGATACAAAAGTCACTTCAACAAGTGACTGCTTAGTTCAACAGTTGAATGGGCATTTGTTGAAGCGATTGAGTTTTATTTTAATATTGTTTGCAACTGGAACCTTAAATTTATGAAAAAACTAGTCATGCTGATGTTGGCGGCTTCTGCTTTAACCGCTTGTAGTGATGAAGTGGGCACTGAAGGCTGGTGTAACGACATGCGCGATAAGCCAAAAACAGAATGGACAGCAGACAACGCAGTAGACTTTGCGAAGCACTGTGTTCTTCAAGATGGTGTGGGCAGCGAGCAATGGTGTGAGAACCTGAAAGATAAGCCAAAAGGTGACTGGAGTGCAAACGAAGCCACCAGCTTTACTAAGCACTGCATTTTCTAAGCACTACACTTTCTCAACAAGGCGTCTCTTATTAAGAGCGATGACTGTGTTAGACAAAATATTAAGAAAACACCAAGCGTCTTGCTTGGTGTTTTTGTATCGACAATAGCTTGAGCTCTCACGTGCTGAGCACACCTATCTTTCCTCTGAGTAGAGTGTTTTACATTTTCGTTTCATTTTTGAAAACCTGTATTACCTGCCTTTAATTTTTCGCATTGCAGTGGCATGGTGTCGGTGTATTCGTCTAATTCAATTAGATTCATAACAAAAAGGGACTCAAATGGAAGTACTCAAAGGCTCATGTCTGTGTGGTAAGGTGAAATTGGAAGTGGCAGATGAATTCAAGTACATGGGAAATTGCCATTGCTCGGAATGTCGAAAATTTACTGGCTCTGACTATTCATCGGCGGGCGGTATTGCTCTAGATAAGTTGCTCATTATCCAAGGAAAAGAGGATATTCAAACTTATCAGAAAAGCGAAAATACCATGTTATGTTTTTGTCGCCATTGTGGATCGAGCCTGTATTCGAAAAAGAACAATGGGATTGTCAATATTCGCCTAGGTGTCTTGGATGATGCTCCATCCCACAAGCCAGATTTCCATATTTTTGTCGCGTCCAAAGCGCCGTGGCTTGAGATATCGGATAACCTGACTCAGTTTGAGGCCGGGCCCAAATAGAGTAGTAGCGGAAGAGAATTATTTAGTAACAGAGGGCGTTGCAATAAGTCTGCAACGCCCTCTGCACTTTTATTTTTGAAATTAGAACAGAGATGATTATTTGGCGTCTTGCAGTTCTTCTAAGCCTCCTGCATTGTGCAGATTCGTGAACCCTTGTGATTGCAAATATTGATACGCTTTACCAGAGCGGTTACCACTGCGGCAGTACAATACGATCGCTTGATCTTTATCGACGTCTTGGAAATGTTTATCAAGCTCAGATAGAGGGAAATTGACCGCATTGTCTAAATGCCCCTCAGAGAACTCTTGCGGCGTGCGTACATCGACAATCATTGCGCCTTTCTCAATCAGTTGCCACCCTTGCTCAGCACGCTCAGAAGCCGCAACGCTGAAAGAAAGCAAGCCAACGCACAATGTTGCAAGAAACAGAGATACGACCTTTTTCATTGTTTGATTATCCTTTTTAAGAGTATGTAACCACTCTAGATTTGATTGAACACATTTTCCATCATAAAGAGGTTTTAAGTGGCCGTGAATGTCAAAAGTTTCGATAGAAGATTTTATTCAATTCAATAAAAAATTTTTATGAAATCCACCTCTTGAACTCCAATTTTTCGACCTTATTATTCTCATCGAAAGCGAGCGGTCGACTCGCAAATCCATCTTGATGTTTATTCTGTCTTTTATTTTTGGTTCCAAGTAGGAGGCACTTAAAAATGAAAATTCGTCCTTTAAATGACAAGCTAATTGTTGAAAGACAAGAGGTGGAAAATAAATCTGAAGGGGGAATCGTTTTAACTTCTCAGTCGGTGAAAAAATCAAACCGCGGGAAAGTCATTGCTGTTGGTTTAGGTAAACGCCTTGAAAATGGCGAACGCGCTGCGATGGAAGTCAAAGTGGGTGACCAAATCATTTTCAATGACGGTTACGGCGTGAAAACCGAGAAAATTGACGGCGCAGAATACTTGATTCTGTCCGAATCTGATGTGTTAGCAATCGTTGAGTAATTATTTTTGTAGTAGTTTTTTGAGGAGATAATTATGGCTGCAAAAGACGTATTATTTGCTAATGACGCACGTCAAAAAATGCTGAAAGGTGTGAACTTACTGGCGGACGCAGTAAAAGTGACACTAGGCCCGAAAGGCCGCAACGTTGTGCTTGATAAATCTTACGGCGCGCCAACCATTACCAAAGATGGTGTGTCGGTAGCGAAAGAAATCGAACTGAAAGACAAGTTCGAAAACATGGGCGCACAAATGGTGAAACAAGTGGCGTCCAAAGCGAATGATGAAGCAGGTGACGGTACAACGACGGCTACTGTACTGGCGCAATCTTTCATCAATGAAGGTCTTAAAGCGGTAGCGTCTGGCATGAACCCAATGGACCTAAAACGTGGTATCGACAAAGCTACTGAAGCGGCGGTTGAGAAACTACGTGAAATGTCTAAGCCATGCAGCGACAAAGAATCCATCACCCAAGTGGGTAGCATTTCTGCAAACAGCGATCGCGCGATCGGTGAAATCATTGCAGAAGCGATGGAAAAAGTGGGTCGCAATGGCGTGATTACGGTAGAAGAAGGCCAAGGTCTAGACAACGAATTGTCTGTGGTTGAAGGTATGCAATTCGACCGCGGTTACTTGTCGCCATACTTCATCACTAACCAAGAAAATGGCAGCGTAGAGCTAGACAACCCTTACATCCTATTGGTGGACAAAAAAGTCAGCAGCATCCGCGAGCTATTGCCAGTGCTAGAAGAAGTGGCGAAATCTTCTCGCTCGCTATTGATTATTGCTGAAGACATCGAAGGTGAAGCGCTAGCGACATTGGTTGTGAACAACATGCGCGGCATCGTGCGTGCGACGGCGGTGAAAGCACCTGGTTTTGGTGACAACCGTAAAGCGATGATGGAAGACATTGCGGTACTAACCGCAGGTACGGTCATCTCTGAAGAAATCGGCCTAGAACTCGAAAAAGCAACGCTAGAGCAACTAGGTAGCGCGAAGAAAGTGACCATCACCAAAGACACAACAACTATTGTGGGTGGCGCAGCAGAAGCAAGCGCGATTGCTGATCGTGTGGCTTCGATTGAAAAACAAATCGAAACAACCACTTCTCAATACGACAAAGACAAGCTTCAACAACGTGTTGCGAAGCTTTCTGGCGGCGTAGCGGTGATCAAGATCGGCGCTGCAACTGAAGTTGAGATGAAAGAGAAGAAAGACCGCGTGGACGATGCGCTACACGCTACTCGCGCAGCGGTTGAAGAAGGTATTGTTGCTGGTGGTGGTGTTGCCCTAACTAAGATCGCGAAAGAATTGGCGGATCTAAAAGGCGACAACGATGACCAAAACGTGGGTATCCGAGTTGCGCTACGTGCAATGGAAGAGCCTCTTCGTCAAATCGCAACCAACGCAGGTGACGAAGCTTCAGTTGTGGCGAATGCTGTCAAAGCGGGTGATGCCGATTACGGTTACAACGCTGCAACAGGTGAATACGGCAGCATGATCGAAATGGGTATCTTGGACCCTGCGAAAGTAACACGTTCAGCGCTTCAATTCGCGGCGTCTGTTGCTGGCTTGATGATCACGACTGAAGCGATGATCACCAACCACGTTGAAGACAAAGAACTTGATATCTAACGTTATCAATCGTTAGTGATTAAGTAGGCGTTAAAACAACAATAACATTGCAAAACCTAAGCGGGCTCGCTTGAGCCCGCGAATCAGTCATTTGAGGTAAGTGTTATGACCCGTTTACCTGCGTTTTCTTTCTCAATATCTGAGCCGGGCGGTAATGAAGCTTCGTCAACGTGGCCGACTGCTATTCACTTCCCCCTCGTTCCAGCTGGGCCAGAGTTTTCGATCGAAAATGCTCTGCCTAAACGTCCGACAGTGACGATATTCACTATCGATCTGTCTCAGTTACTTAAAGGGGACGCTCGGGTCATTCATTAACTGCATCGAAACAGCCAACGTAAGTTGGCTGTTTTTTTTCATTTCTGGGTGTAGGTCAAATTATTGATAATGTGAATCGTTTTCATTTGATTGTTGCTACTTGTTCAATGTGTTAGCTTAAATTGGGATTGTTCCCAAGTAAGGTAATAAAATAATGAATAAGAAAATACTGCTTCCCTTAATGTTAGGGATTTCCGCTACTGCCGCTGCTTCTGATAACAAGGTTGTAGAAAGTGTCTTGATTGATGACATCGCGCTAGAAGGTTACGTGAAAAAAAGCTATGAGGTCGTGATGCAAAGCGAGCCTGAGCTTTTCCCGTACGCGTTTCGTGGTAGCCGTGTGCAGGTGAAGTTACTGGTTGAGTTATTCCATAATTCAAAGAACGACAAAAAAGCGGCTCGCGTGATCACTCTGGGGAATGGTTATGTACCAGGTAATCCGGGTGTAAAACACACTTACGATGCTGCGATTGTGGACCGTTTTACTCAAAACTACCCAGTCACGTTCGACTACAGTATCTATCAAGCTGGTGGCACGCCGGTATTTAGTGAGGATTACTCACCGCAAAACGAAGCCAATGATGTTTCCGTATCGACAACCACGGTTGCTCCGTCTATCGGCTTAACCGCGACTGCAACACCGGGCTCAGCACCAAGTTTTTCTGGCTCGTTGACGACCGACCTGGGTGTGGCTTATACGTCTCGCTACTCAAGTAAGGATTACGTCACCGCAGCCAAACCAAAGGCTTCCATGGAACGCGGTATGGGCGTTAAGTGGACCACCTCTCTTAGCCAAATTTACACCAACGATTACCAGTACTACGGTAAATGGGCGGGCGTTTACCACTACACAGGTTGTTCAAACGAGAACCTATTACCAGAAGAGAACTTGCCGCGTTTGATCTACGGTTTCAAACCGAAATTTCAGTACGTGTTCACACCAGAATTTGAGCGCGGAGAAGAGCCAAAAACGGAGATGATCGCACGAGCGGGCATGAAAGAAGTTGAAGAAGGTTTCTCTCGCAATGCGTGTAACTGGTACGATCAAGGTACAACTAGCCACTACACTGAGGCACAAATTCGCTTCACGATTGATTGGGATACGCTAACCGTTATCACTCAATAAACGTTTCACTTATCAGACCGAAGGTTTGTGGATTGTAATGCGGCTCTAGTAGCCGCATTTTTATGGTCGAAATCTGATCGCAAGCGCATTAAGTCTTTAAGCCCAGCATCGCGCCGAAAATGACCAATCCCGCCCCACATGCTTGGGCGGATTGGCAGCAATCAACACGTTGTGAAACCTTCAACGGCAACACTTAGCAATCATTTGCGCATTTTTATTTTTGCATACAAGCCGCGGTGGATGGCTTAGGCGCGGCGATGGGATCGTATCCTTTTGTCATGGACGATATTAAGCGCGATAATTTGGTCGCGCCATTTGGTTTTGTGCTATCAGGTTGCAATTATGTTTTATTGAGCCAAGATAAAAAGCGTACAGAACTCGAACATAAATTCATCACGTGGTTACAAACGCAAAAGGTAGAGTGTGTACCACTGTCATCACAGCAGATTACGCAAGGCGAATAGAAGGCGTAGAGCGAGATTACGTCAGTCAGTTTTATGGAAAAAGGCTTAGGAAATTGGAAATGGAAAACCTCAATATTGTTGAAATCAAATCATTTGTTCCTGCGAAAGATTACGCGCTCTCAAAACGTTTTTATGAGGCGATAGGCTTTGATATGGCGTCAGACTTCGGTGATGTGGCGTACTTCTCTCAAGGCAGCTGCGCGTTTCTTTTACAGAATTTTTATGAGCCAGAACACGGCAACAACTTCATGATGCACTTGCTCGTAGAAGACGCAGAAAGCTGGCATCAGCACTTGTCCAAAGTGGGTCATGAAGAATTTGGTTCGCGTTTAACTGAGCTGGTCGAGCAACCTTGGGGCATGCGCGAATGTTGTTTGTTTGACCCTAGTGGTGTTTTATGGCGAATCGGTCAGAACATGAATACTGATTAACGCCAGTCCTCTTTTCACCACATTTGTATCGCGCAGGTATTGAGATCTCGATACCTGCGCGTTTTGTTTTTTGCTTAACCTTGCCAACGTTTCTCGCGCACTCACGCCTTTTTAGAGGTGGTGTGTGATGGACTGACCCCAAAAATCTCCTCAAGCAGCATGGCTTTGAGTTCTGATCTGACTTCTGCTCCACCGATTAACGCCAAAAGTGCGAGTCCGCCTGGTATGAGAATCACCATCAATATTGGTCTTAAAATATAAGAAAAGCAGAATATGGCCGGCAAGAAAATCAATCCTTGGCCTAGTTTGTTTAATACGTACATGAGCGATTCCTTTTGTTTTTATATAAAATTGAGCGTGCTCATTTTTTATAATTGAGCGCGCTCAATTTGTCAATGTCAGCCGCTCAATGTATGATCCTTTCAGGCTCATTAAGCAGATACATCAATGACGAAGCGACAACAAACCAGAGACAAAATCCTAAAAGCCGCGTGGGCATCTTTTGCTCAGAATGGCTATGACATGACGACCACAAGGCAGATTGCGAGAGAAGCAGGAGTCGCCGATGGTACGGTATTCAGCCACTTCCCGACCAAACTGTCGATTTTGCGCGAAGGGATGCTGACGCAACTGCAACAGATCAGCCAAGAGACGCTAGTCAGTGTGGAAGGTAAGACAGCTATCGACATTGGTTTGGCGCTGACGGATAAATACTATCGCTACTATTTTGCGAACGTCGAGCTGAGCCGAGCCTTGTTGAAAGAGGTGATTTGGGATTTGGATTATTACCAGTCGTTTAACCAAGCTTTGTTTCAATCTGCGAGCGTAAGTTCTGTTCTTGAAGACAAAATACCGTTGATTTTTGACTGCTACTTCATGACGCTAATCGCACATTTGAGCCGTGCAGAACCGGATGTTGAAGCGGCACTTGAAGAGCTTCATGCTAAGTTTCAGCAAATCATTGCGACTGCATAACATGGCCCCAACGCAGGATCTGAAAGAATATACTGCCTGTCATTTTATTTGCTGGACTCCCATTTTCTCGTTTCAGTTGGCGTCTCACCAAATAGCCGCTTGTAGCTTTGACTGAACTGCCCTAGATGAAAAAAACCAAAGTCAAAAGCGATTTCTGCAATTGTTCGATTATCTTCAGGGCTTTGTAGCACTCTACGTACTTGATTCAGCCGCATTCGGTGTATGAATTGCTTTGGCGAAGTATTACAGCAATGTTCAAAGGTGTACTGCAGTGTTCGGCGACTGACGTGCACAGCGTCACACAGTTCACTGACGGTGATCGGAGTTCGGTAGTCTAAGTCGTGTAGCTGTTGCTTTATGCGGCGCATCACATGCTGACGATGAGAGATTGATATCGGGTGGATTAAGTTTGGTGAACTGATTGAGAACAGTTCGAGTACGATGTCTTTTAAAACCACCTGATGTGTGCTGTCAGACCATCGCGACTCAGTGGTACCGAGCAAAGTACCCAAGTAGAATTTAAGTTGTTGAATGTGCTTTTCTGTTGGTCCCGCTAAGTGCGGTGTGTTGCAGCCGATACCGTCTAACTCAAGCTGTTTTTCTATGATTTGAACCAGTTTTCTGTCGAGTACTATCCCATAGATAGAAAACTGTTCAGGTGTCATTAACTCAAAATCTGCACCGCCTTGTCTAAGCAAAAGCTGGCTTGCATTAAACTGACTGTGATTTAGGTGTAGCGGCTTATTTTCCGCACTCAAACCCAACCAAATACCTCCCTGTTCAACCCTGCATTGCTGTCTTAGTGAGCGGTTACTGTCTTCACGAAATACATGGAAATTGGGAAATCGTCGTTCTCGAATTTGACCTAAAAATCGGCCATCGCTGAGTTGATCGTATTCCTGTTGCCAGTTTATTAGGCTTGCAGCTTGTTGGTTTGCATCCTTTGTGTGATGGATGCACAGCATTGGTGCGGTTTGGGGTGTTTGGTCACTCATCCTTGTGATGCTCATTCCTTTTTTGTGAGTCATGTTGGAGCAATTTTTATGTAACTCATTGTTTATTATTGTTTTATAAATGTTGCCAGTTTTTGATAACGCTACGGAACACATTTGGCAATACTTTCTTAAAGCTTATTGATAGTTCAGCAAAAAGCGAACCAAATAGTGAAGAGGAAGAGCAATGACGGCAACTTATCGTCGGCAACAAGGAAGTAAAGTCTATACCTTTAAGTCATTAGCTGACTTGATGGCGAAAGCGACACCGGAGCGATCAGGCGATGCGTTAGCTGGAGTTTGTGCTCAGTCAGCGGCAGAACGTGTAGTCGCACAAATGGCGCTGTCTGAGTTACCACTTAAAACGTTTCTTAACGAGGCGGTTATTCCATACGAAAGCGACGATATCACTCGCCTAATTATCGATACGCATGATCTTGAAGCCTTTAAACCGATTGAGCACTTGACGGTCGGAGATTTTCGAAATTGGCTGCTGAGTGAAGAAGCCGATGGTGAAACGTTGGCTAAAATTCGTCAAGGTTTAACACCAGAAATGGTGGCCGCAGTCAGTAAGATTATGCGCAACCAGGATTTGATTCTCGTTGCTAAAAAATGCCAAGTTGTCACGGCTTTTCGGAATACGATTGGTTTGCCGAGTCGCCTGTCTACTCGCTTACAGCCGAATCATCCCACTGATTCTCTCAACGGTATCGCAGCGACCATTTTTGATGGTCTGATGTACGGAAATGGCGATGCGGTTATCGGTATCAATCCGGCAACAGATAATGTACCTCAAGCTATTAAGTTAATGAACTTAATGGATGAGGTGATTCAACACTATCAAATACCGACTCAGTCTTGTGTGTTAACTCATGTCACGAACACGATCGAAGCCATTGAAATGGGTGCACCAGTCGATCTCGTTTTTCAGTCGATAGGCGGCACGCAAGGGACGAATGATACCTTCGGAATCGACTTGTCGATTTTGAAAGAGGCCCATGAAGCCGCGTTGTCTTTGAATCGAGGTAGTGTAGGAAACAATGTGATGTATTTTGAGACCGGACAAGGTACAGCGCTGTCTGCGAATGCGTTTCATGGGGTAGATCAGCAGACTTGTGAAGCCCGCGCTTATGCTGTCGCGAAACAGTTCGATCCTTTGTTGGTTAATACTGTCGTTGGGTTTATTGGCCCTGAGTATCTGTTTGATGGCAAACAGATCATTCGTGCTGGGCTTGAAGATCATTTCTGTGGGAAGTTGCTTGGTTTACCTATGGGTTGCGACATCTGTTACACCAATCATGCCTATGCCGATCAGAATGACATGGATAACTTGCTGACACTATTAGGTGTTGCCGAGTGCTCTTTCATCATGGGTATTCCAGGGTCTGATGACATCATGCTCAACTATCAAACTACCTCATTTCACGATGCCCTTTACGCAAGAAAAGTACTCGGTCTGAAGCCAGCTCCAGAGTTTGAACAATGGTTAATGGAGATGCAGATTTTCGAGAGCGTGCAAGACGTTCGGTTAAGTGAGCAAATCTCTCGCTCGTTTTCGGGAGCAATTAATCAACTGAATAAGGGGTATTCTCATGGGTAAAGTGATCACCATTGCTCAGTCCACACAAGACGAGTCTGAAGTTGTCACACACAATCCTTGGGGCAAGTTACGCGACTTCACCTCTGCTCGGATCGCTCTGGGTCGCAGCGGGAACAGTGTACCAACCAACGAGTTACTCTCATTTCAGCTGGATCATGCCCAAGCTATGGATGCAGTGCATTGTAGTTTGAATGTTGACTCTCTCGTTGCTGGTTTATCTGACTCTTACTCGATTCTTGAAAATACCTTAGAACCTCCTGTGGTAGTGAGCAGTCAAGTGAGTGATCGGCTTATGTACTTGCAAAGGCCCGATTTAGGACGGCAGCTCGATGAACCTTCTTGGCAAACGCTCAACTCGATAGCAAAGGAACATAACACTGACATTGATCTTGCGATTGTTATTGCTGATGGACTTTCTTCCGTCGCAATTCAAAACCATGCCGTGCCTGTTGTTACTCGATTGATTTCTCTTTTAAGCGCTGATGATGAACATCAATGGAAATTCGCACCTATCACAATCGTAAAGCAAGGAAGAGTAGCGGTAGGGGATGATGTTGGTGAATGTTTTAACGCCAAGGCCGTGCTGGTTTTAATTGGAGAGAGGCCCGGTCTAACTTCTCCGGATAGCATGGGTATGTATCTCACTTGGGGGGCTAAACGAGGCTCTAAAGATTCCCAAAGAAACTGCATTTCCAATGTGCGTCCTCACGGGCTCAACTATGACGATGCCTGTGAACGCGCATTTTACTTGCTCAAGGAGGCTCGAAAATTACAACTGTCAGGAGTGAACCTGAAAGATCGCTCCGATATAAATGAGCCAAGTGGCGCAAGCGTTGAAGATAAACACAGCGACAACTTTTTAATTTCATCAAAGTAGAAGGATTTACTATGTCTAAACATCAGGAGTACTTGGCCAAAAGGCAGCTAAAAAGAGGCACCGCAGGTTGGATTTTACTTGCTGGCTTAGGTGTCTCGTATGTTATATCTGGTGACTTCGCCGGTTGGAACTTTGGCATCGCTCAAGCAGGATGGGGAGGCTTTCTTATTGCTGCTATCGCGATGGCAGTAATGTATTTCACGCTAGTATTGTCTTTAGCTGAGATGTCTGCGGCTATTCCTGCTGCGGGTGGTGGTTACAGCTTCGCAAGACAGGCGATGGGGCCGACAGGCGGCTTTTTCACTGGCTTATCAGTTTTGATTGAATATGCGCTCGCGCCTGCTGCGATAGTGATTTTTATTGGCTCAGCAGTGAATGAATTGGTTGGTATCGATGGCCCTGTTGTTTACGCACTTTTCTACGCCGTCTTTATCGCTATTCACATGGCAGGGGTTGGCGAAGCTCTCAAAGTAATGATGGTCATCAGCGGTTTGGCTGTGCTAGCTATTCTAATCACTGCTGCTGTGCTTATTGGTCACTTTGATGTTAATAACTTATTCGATATTGCTCCGGCGACGGCTCAGGCAACAGAAATCTTGCCGTTTGGGTGGTATGGCGTATGGGCTGCGCTGCCATTTGCGATGTGGTTATTTCTTGCGGTTGAAGGTGTGCCTTTAGCAGCAGAGGAGGCAAAAAACCCGGCGAAAGATGTTCCCAAAGGCATCATTGGTGCGATGCTGTTTTTATTGCTAACCGCAACTCTGGTGGTCGTTCTTTTGGCTGGTGCGGTTGGTTCAAAGGTCATAGGCGATAGCGCTGTGCCATTAGTTGACGCACTGAAGCTTACGGGCAACTCAACGATAGCAATGGCCGTGAACTTACTCGGGTTAGCTGGTCTTATCGCTTCTTTCTTCTCTATCATTTATGGTTACAGTCGCTTGGTGTTTGCGCTTTCTCGCGCAGGTTATTTGCCGCAAACTTTGTCATTAACCAGTGACAAAAAAGTGCCTTCTCGTGCGCTTTTGGTTCCGGGCGTTTTTGGGTTCTTGGTTTCTCTTACGGGGGAGGGGGACTTAATCTTGGCGATGGCCGTTGTCGGTGCGACGGTATCGTACGCATTAATGTCCTTGAGCCATATTTTATTGCGAATTAAACAGCCGGAGTTAGCTCGCCCATATAAAACGCCTGGCGGGGTAATCACTTCGAGTATTTCTCTGGTGCTTTCTTTGATCGCAATGACAGGTGTTTATGCTTTTGATCCCTCAGCCTTTTTCATGACAATGGGATTGTTTCTTATCGGTGGTGTTTATTATGGGTTGTACAGCCGCAACAAATTGGTGGCAGCAACCGCCGAGGAAGAGTTTGCCATGCTTTCTGTTGCAGAATTAGAGCTTGAATCAGATGTAGCACGATAGCCATTTCAATTCGTGTTCGCCACTACATCAAGGGAGCCATGTGCTCCCTTTGTCATTTCTATCAAAAGTGCATAGCGCACAAATGCATCACTTTAACTTTATAAGTGGTTAATCATGTGAAAGTCTAGCCTGGATAACTATGGAGCATAGCCACCACTGGTATAGGTTAAGTTTTCAAGGAAGGATCATGAAAAACAACGCATTTAATACACTTTTTGGAACAGAGTTACCGATTATTCAAGCGCCAATGGCCGGCGTGCAAGACAGCCAAATGACCATAGCTGTCAGTAATGTTGGCGGGCTTGGCTCGTTACCTTGTGGAATGCTGAATAAAGACGCCATCGTTAAAGAACTTCAACTTATTCAACAGGCGACCAATCGACCGTTCAACCTCAACTTCTTTTGCCATGAGATGCCGGAATACGACGCCAACAAGCACGAAGAGTGGCAAAAAACGCTGCAACCGTATTTTGCTGAAGTTGGTGCAACCGTACAGGAGCAGCCAAACGCTCCGACAAGAATGCCTTTCAATCATGATATTGCTGACGCGATTGAACCATTTGCACCGCCAGTGATCAGTTTCCACTTTGGTTTGCCAACCGATGACTTATTAGCGCGAATTCGAGGCTGGGGAGGGAAGATCCTTTCGACAGCAACCACGGTGGATGAAGCACTTTGGCTGGAAGCAAAAGGCGTTGACGGTATTATCGCCCAAGGCTTGGAGGCTGGTGGACACCGAGGCATGTTTTTATCGGATGATTTAACTACTCAATTAAGTCTGATGGCGTTATTACCACAAATCTCCAAACGGGTGAATTTGCCTGTTATTGCTGCAGGCGGAATCGCTGATAGAAGCGGTGTGGAAGCCGCGTTGAGATTAGGAGCGAGTGCCGTTCAAGTTGGCAGCGCCTATTTGTTGTGTGATGAGGCGAAAACATCGTCTTTACATCGATATGCCATTGCTAGTGAACGCGCGCAACATACCGCTGTGACCAATGTTTTCTCGGGCCGACCAGCGAGAGGTATTGTGAATCGCGCGATGTCGGAGCTAGGTTACATCTGTGAGTCTGCGCCGAAATTCCCATATGCATCCATTGAAATGACTCAGTTAAGAGCGCTTATGGAGAAGCAAAACCGAGATGAATTTACGCCGTTGTGGTGCGGACAAAATTCGTCGGGTTGCAAAGAAGTTTCAGCGGCAGAAATGACACTATCATTAGTGGAAGGGATTGATTGGAATTGACTTATTCGTAATAAATAGAGCCCTTTGGGGGAAAGGGCTCTTAGGGGGAGGAGCTTAAGGTTTAAGCTTTCACAAGAGTCGCTGCGTTACGCATCGCTTCTTTCGTTGAACACTCAACAACGTTTGCTTTTGCAAAGCGGTGAGCGTCTTTTACTTGGATATCGTGAGCTAGAATAACCAGCTTCGCGTTTGCTACATCTAGGTCAGTGATGCGGTTCTGGATACCGTTTTGACCTTGAGTTTCTACTTTGATTTTCAGACCCGCTGCCGCACCTGCTTTCTCTAGTGCTTTCGCTGCCATGAATGTGTGTGCTACGCCAGATGGGCAACATGTTACTGCTACGATGTCGTACTCGCCTTCGCCTGCTGCTGGAGCCGCTTGAGCTTGTGCTGCTTCTGCGATTTCGTTTTCTGCTTCTTCTTCAGCGACTGGTTTCCAGAAGCCAACGATAACTGCTGTTGTTAGTGAGCCTAGTGCGATACCCACAACGTACATTGGGATGTTGCTTGATACAGGTGCTGTGATTAAACCGCCCCATGGTGCGTGTAGTAGTACGTCTGTTAGGAAGCCGAACACACAGCCAACGATACCACCAGCAACGATTGAAGGAAGAACGCGTACAGGGTCGTTTGCTGCGAATGGGATAGCACCTTCAGAGATACCGATAGAACCCATGATTGCTGCTGCTTTACCTGCTTCTTGCTCTTGCTTAGTGAACTTCTTCTTGAATAGGAATGTTGCTAGTGCCATACCTAGAGGAGGCGTACAGATTGCGATACCAACACCACCCATTAGCCATGGTTGAGTATCAACTTGAGTTTGAGCGAATAGCGTTGCTACTTTGTTGATTGGACCGCCCATATCGAATGCAGTCATACCACCAAGAATCGTACCTAGAACCACTTTAGAAGCGCCAGCCATAGAAGCTAGGAATTCGTTCATAGAAGCCATGAAGAGCTTGATTGGCTCACCGATACCCCATAGAACGATACCTGCAGAGATAAGCGTACCAACAAGTGGGTAGATGAAGTAAGCGCCCAACGCAGTCATGTTAGCAGAAAGAGGGATCTTCTTAAGTTGTAGAACTACACCACCAGCGATAAAACCAGCGACGATACAACCTAGGAAGCCGCCGCCCATGTCAGCCATGATGCCAGAAGAGATCATCGCTGGCGCTAGTGCTGGTTTGTCTGCAATTGAGTAACCGATGAAGCCACCAAGAATAATTGGGAACAACACCAGACCTTTAATACCGATATTAGAAATATCAGCCAATAACCCGTCTGCAGGAACCGCACCTTTACCGGATGCCATTACCGCCAGAGCCAGTAGTACACCACCCGCAACGATAAATGGAAGCATGTGAGAAGTACCGAATAAAAGGTGACCTTTCATGGTACTTAGGAGTTTTTTGAAATCGCTATTATTGCTAGCTTGAGCTGTGATTGTACTCATAATTTCACGCCTTATGAATTAATTAAAATATTTAGTATTTGGTTTTCGTCTTTTGCGTTATGAATATCTTCAATAAACTCTTCGCTAAATTTTCCGAATAATTCTTGAAGAACATAAATATGGTGGTCGGTACCGTTATCTGGTGAAGCAATCATGAAGAATACGGTTGGTTTGACTCCCTCTTCGTCGCCATACTCGATGCCTTCGCGCTTTACGCCAACGGCGATTGCAGGCTCTGTAACCGCTTTGCTTTTTGCGTGTGGGTAAGCGATGCCGTCCATTGAAGTCACGCTTAATACTTCACGTGCTTCGATGTCGGTTAAAAAAGCCTCTTTGCTGCTGATTCGATTATTTTCGAATAGCATTTGTGCTAGCTCTTCAAAGACTTCTTTTTTATTATTTGCTTGAAGGTTGCTTTTAATTAAATTGACGTTTGTTAGTTCTGTAATCATTTTGTGACTCATTGGTGCTGAAGTAATGAGTCAAATTTAATTAATGAAGTGGTTTTCGGAAATAGTAAAAAAAAACCAATAACTATACTTTTGTATCACTCAATCTTAAGTGTGATAGCCGTCATTAATAATGCGGAATATTATAAAATTTATTATGTGATTTATATTCCAGTTATTTTGAAATAAATAACTAGACATGAAAATGAACTGGAGGAGGATCAAATAGCCCCGGTTAGGATGCAAAAAGAGGCGTTGCGCCTCTTAGTTTGAGATAATAGAAACAGCGATAAAAGCTGGCCATTAATTTTTATATTTATGCAGCAAATCTAACGGGATATGGCAGTAGTCGTTTGGAAATCGCGTGAGTCGGTCTTGGTGCTCATCATCACTTGGCACGTAGTTTGTGAGTGGCAGTACTTCTACGGCGATTTTATCGGCATCCGGTCTTGCTGCGATAAACGCTTTAGCAATCGTTAGGTGTTGCTCGTTTTGGCTATAAACACCTGTACGGTACTTTTCACCTACGTCTTCACCTTGCTTGTTTACACTGTGCGGGTCGATGATCTCAAACAGATACCCGATTAAAGTTTCAACCGAAACTTGTGCAGGGTCGAACTGGGTTTTCACGCATTCGGCGTAGCCATCGTATTCGGATTGAGTGTTATCCGTTGAGCCATTTGCTCGTCCTGCTTCGGTGCTAATTACGCCCGGAAGGTGGCGCATAAATTCTTGAACACCCCAAAGGCAGCCGCCTGCGAAGTAAATCTCTTCCATCATTTTATCCTGTAAAACTTTGCGCCATTATGGACATCACTTTCGCTCAAATACAACTCCAACCATAGAGTTAATGACTCATCGATGGGCAGTTCGGACATAAAAAAGGAACAACTTGGTGATGATTTGCTCTCTTTTTTGTGCTGCTTTTCCTCGTTAGATTGAGCGCAGTTAAGAGCTAAGGGGAATCCCAATGAAAATTGAACATATCGCGATTTGGACAGAACGTTTGGAAGAGTTAAAAGCCTTCTATGAGAAATATTTTAACGCGATGTCTAACGATAAATACCACAACCCAACTAAGCAGTTTTCATCTTACTTTCTTTCGTTTGAAAGTGGTGCACGATTGGAGTTGATGTCGATGGAAGGTGTGACCGCTTGTGAAAAATCTCATGCGATGCAGATAACAGGATTAGCACACTTTGCCTTCGCTTTAGGATCAGAGCAGGCGGTGGATCAATTAACCAAAACCTTAGTAGATGATGGCTACCAATGGATCGACGGTCCGAGACAAACGGGTGATGGTTACTACGAAAGCTACGTATTAGATCCGGATGGCAACCGTCTAGAGCTTACGGTGTAACGCAGCTTCGCTTATTTCTATCGTTCACAGGCTGCTTTCATATGAAAGTGTTCGGGCGTATACTGCAAGCTCATTAATAAGGAGTGAGCCTGTGAACCCAAGACAAAATGAAATCCTGCAATTAGTGAATGACCGTAAACGCGTTCAAGTCACGGAGCTTTCTGACATCATCGGCGTGTCGGGCGTGACCATCAGGCAGGATTTGAATTTTCTTGAGCAACAGGGCTACTTAAAGCGTGTTCACGGCGCTGCTACCGCACTGCAAAGTGATGATATAGATACCCGATTAGAAGTCCGTTTCGATATTAAACAATCACTTGCAAATAAAGCGGCGGACTTGGTATCACCAAACGAAACCGTATTGATCGAGGGCGGCAGTGCTAATGCGCTCTTGGCTCGCACTTTAGCTGAACGCGGCGATGTGACCATCATTACCCCATCGGCGTACATCGCCCATCTCATCCGTAACACCTCTGCCAACATCATCTTGCTTGGTGGTGTATATCAGCATCAAGGTGAGAGCCTCGTTGGCCCGCTCACCAAACTCTGTATTGAGAACATTCACTTCAGCACGGCTTTCTTGGGTATAGACGGATTTCACCAAGACACTGGTTTTACTAGCCTAGACATGATGCGTGCCGACATCGCAGAGGCCATTCTGGCAAAGAATAGACGTAACATCGTACTGACGGACTCCAGTAAATTTGGACAGATTTATCCTTCTTCAATTGGCAATACCAACGAAATATCGGTGTTGTTAACTGACAAAGCCGCTCCGAAAAGCGACCTTGAGCAAATCAAAAAGCTAGGTGTGGAAGTGTTGTTGGGGTAAGTACTAATGGCTCTCCGACCATACTGCGAATTCATTTCCACTTGGTTCGGTGAAGTGGAATCGGCAGCCGCCGGGAAATTCGAAAATAGGGCGGATAATTTTTCCACCATGCTGCTCAACTTTTATCTGCGTGGCCTGAATATCTGAGCTATAAAACACTAAAAGTGCGCCACCATTTGCGGTTTGGTTTACAAACTCAGATTTGAAGAATCCGCCATCTAACCCTTGTCCTGAAAATGCAGAGTATTCAGGACCATAATCGGTAAAGCTCCAGTCAAAAGCACGCTCAAAAAATTGTTTGGTCGCACTGACATTAGTGGAACCAAATTCAACGTAATTCAATTTTTCATGTTGATGCATGGTGAAATCCCTATCCATTTGTTTCATGCCTCTAGGCGAATTTTTCTACGATGATGTCATCCGCTTTTTCGACAAATAATGCGCCTTGATCCTTGAGCTCTGTCAGCACATTTTCAACATTCTCAGGCAGTACAGCGCGAGTTGAAGCAAGGTTGACCACCACATTGTAGCCAAGATCCAGTGCTTGCATAACGGATTTCTTCACACAAAAATCTAGCGCGAGACCACCGACCACTATGGTATCAATCCCGTTGAATTTTAGAAATTCATGTGCACCTGTCGTTTTAGTATCGGCAATATCATGGAAGAAAATACCGTAAGGATGCGCATCAGGATCCATGCCTTTATTAACTTGAAAATCATAGTCCAAAACAGGTGGTAAACCGTCTAAAAGTTCAGAACCTGTTGTGCCAAGCACACAATGGCGGTTCCATTTTATATCCACATTGGGTAGGCCGACGGGTTCAAGCATGTTGGCTGGTGTTTCGGCATCCCATTTTGCTTTTGGTGGGTGTAAGTCACGACTGACCAGTTTTAATCGGCCTTTGGCATGATTACTCAGAAGCTCCGGTACGATTTCCAACGCACCTGCAACGGGCAGTTCATTTGGACATAACTCGCTAAAGCCTTTCTCTGGATCAACGTCGATCACCGCCGTGGTTTGATAGTTTACTCGAACAGTCATGGCAGACTCCTTGTCTGTCTTATTGCCTGCGTTTATCCACGCAAACAGTTTTGAAAAAAGGTTACTTCGTCGCTAGTCAGCGTATACACCATTGCGGGTTTTCCACCTTTGCCTTTGTTGGTAGAAGCGACTTTATTGGTGGGTTTTAGTACGCCTGAATCTATCAAGCGGCGCTTAATCGTCATTCGGCTAATATCAATACCAAACTCTTGATAAGCAGAAATGATGTCGGCAACCAAAAACTCTTTGTCTAATGCAAACAAAAGAACCGATGTGTATTCAATGGATGCACGAAGCTTCTGCCACGCTTTTTCAATGGTTTTTTGATGGTCAAACGCGAGAGTTTCTTCTCCATTGAGTATAGCTTGTAGCGAAAACCATTTTAGTTGGCACTCTGGTACACCAGCATTGTTGATTTGCTCTACATTGTTACGATCGACCAAGGCGTAGTGAGTAATGTTTAAGCTCCAGTCTTCTGGATCACGCTTGGGATCGCCGTCGATAAAAGCTTCACTAAAGTGACGAGGGTAAGTATGGATTTTCTCGCGGCAAATTCGGCGGCGCGCCGCCTCAAAGTTTTCATCGGCCGGGCGTCCTCCTTCACTGGTTAAGTCTTTATCAAAGACAAATCCGCCCGGTAGTGCCCAGACTCCATGGTATGGCCGATTTGGATTTGAACGTTTAATCAACAACACTTCCAATCCCTTATCGGCACAGCCAGATAGCCTGAATGGAATAATGTCGACAGATACGATCATGGTTGGGTCCTAATATTGATTTGTAAGTAATCTAGCGCATAACAAGTGGTCAATCAATGGGTAAGTAACGAGTTGTGCGAAACGTTTTCGGTAGTGCTTCATAGTACGCCTTGAGTATAAATCTACGAATGAATCTGACTTATTCACAATCTGTGTGCGAATTCTAGACAGAAAAACCTTATAAAAATGAGTGGTTAGTAACAAAAGTTGACAAACTATAGATGGGTGTTTATTGTTTACGCAAATTAGTTAGTAACAAAAAGTTATATACCCAGGAAGGGCGTGTAGAAGGGCACCTAATGACCACCAAACTATTTTCTTCCCGCATCATTCAAAGCGCTTTGGATTTTGATGTCTACAAAGTCAATATGATGAGCGCAGTAACAGCGCTTTACCCTGATGCGATGGTGTCATACAAATTTATTGTGCGTAGCGAGGAAGATCTCTCTGAACTGCTACCAGAGGTAAAAGTAGAAGTTCTTAAACTGCAAGACATTCAATTTACGCAAGAAGAAATCGAATACATCAAGCGTGTCGCGCCTTACCTGAATCCTGACTTTGTTGATGCACTGCGCCATTTCCGTTTCAATCCACAAAGTGATGTCTCTTTCCACAATAAAGCCATGGCTGATGGCTCAAGCCAGTTACGCATTACTATCAATGGTTTGTGGCGAGATACTATTTTGTACGAAACGATCATCATGAGTATCGTGTCTGAAGTTCGTAGCCGTCAGCGTTGGTCAGATATCCCTGTAGCGCAATTTACCACCGTTTTAGAAGAGAAAGTTCGGTACCTAAAATCCGAACTAAAACGTCGTAACATCACTAACTTTAAGTTTTCTGATATGTCGACGCGTCGACGTTTTTCCTTTCAAGCTCAGCGCACCATGCTGGAGTATTTGTGCCAGGAAGTGCCGGAATGTTTGACAGGAACAAGCAACTACCACTTAGCAAAAGAACTGAATTTGACGCCTATCGGTACCGTTGCTCATGAATGGTTTATGGGCCATCAAGCTCTGGTGAATGTGCGAGATTCGCAAAAAGTGGCTTTGCAACGTTGGCAAAAAATGTTTAACGGTGCACTAGGTATTGCACTGACCGACACGATTGGTATTGATGCCTTCCTTAAAGACTTTGATGAAGAGCTAAGTAACGCGTATTTCGGTGTACGTCACGATAGTGGTTGCCCTTATAGCTGGGGTGAAAAAATGATTGCACACTATCAGTCTCTTAATATAGACCCGTTAACAAAAACGCTGGTGTTTACAGACGGACTTAACTTCGAACAAGCGTTAGATATTTGCGAGTATTTCCAGGGACGTATTCAGGTGAGTTTTGGTATCGGTACTTTTCTTGCGAACGATATGGGTGATTATGTCAATAAAGAGGGTGAAGCCTACCAGCCACTTTCTATCGTGATCAAAATGGTCACGTGCAATGGTTCACCAGTCGCAAAAATCAGTGACGAACCTGAGAAAGCCATGTGTGAGGATATCTTCTTTTTGATGAACCTCAAGCGCCGCTTCGAGCAACCTCTTGATTTAAATGAGTGTCGTAAACTGATTGATCGTCTAGAAACTGAAGGTCAAAACTATCTCATCGACGCGTAGGCGTTATCCCTCCTTCTTGATAAGTGCCCTCTATCGTTACGACAAATTTATATAGACAAACGTAGAGGGTGATTTCGTTATAGTAATACGCAGAAGTAACCAGATACAGCGTAGGAAAGCACTCGAAAATGAGGTTGTTTTTTTGATGTGCTATGTGCCTATGATTGGTGTAAATCGATACGTTACAGCATTGTGGAAGGTGTATTTTCATCGGACACTAAACTCAGTCTAATCACGTAGTTTATTCCCATGTACCATGAGGTCACTCGGGTATAGACGTCTATCTGCTTTTATGACTTTGGGCTTCGCGTAATTGCTTGAATCAGGAGTCAAAATGAACCTAGTAGTACATTTGCAAAAGAAAGCGATCCGAAAATATGGCTATGAGATGGCCACTCGTCAAGCATGGAAATGTGGCATCAAGGCAAACCTTGTTAAGCGCGTGATCGGCCTTTTTAAAGGACAAATTGTTTGTGTGGTTGAAGGTTGTCGCGCAGAGTTTTCTTCTCCTCTTAATAACCCCCTTCATGAAGATGACAAGCAAGGGCGATATGTGTTTGTTGGCGGTGTATGCTGGGAACCAAACAACATTATTGCTCCTGGTTTTCCTGACTTTATGTTTATGCACGTGCGTAACCTGAGTCACCGTCATAAGTATTTAACCGACGACGAACTGTTTTTAAGCTTGGCTTAAAAATAAGCCTCATAGGTTAATCAAGCCTAATCATAATCAGTAATGATACGGTTTTAGCTCAGTTGACATTCTGTTGAGTGTTTCTTGACGTACCTTTTATAAAACAGTGTTTCTTTACTCGTTAATGACAGAGGGTTTGTTTTCGCCTGATGTGATTTCCTAATTGCGATTTACTATACCGCTCATCAAAGCAAACCATACTGGGATGTAAATCATGAATATGAAATCTATCGCAATTGCAACGGCAGTTGTTGCTGTACTAGCAGGCTGTAAAGACAAAACGCCACCAGCTCCAACCCAAGCAAACATTACTTTGGTTGAAGCGGTGACTGAAACGGTGAAAAATCCACACCAAGTATGTAAAGACGTGGTAGTAACGGAGCAAGTTGCTCCTACGGATGATAATAAAATAATTGGTACGGTCGGCGGCGCAGCAGCTGGCGCGGCATTGGGTAACCAAATCGGTGGCGGCTCAGGTAAAGTGATTGCAACTGCAGCTGGTACGATCGCTGGTGCATTAACGGGTCGTAAGATTCAGGAGAACGTGCAACAAGGCGATGTAGTGACAACGACGAAAAAGCAGTGCCACACAGAATACACAACATCTGAAAAAGTAGTGGGTTACGATGTCACTTATGAAGTTTCAGGTGCGCCAACGACGGTTCGCTTAGCGAGCAAGCCAGCGACAAAAACGTTCCCAATTCAAGATGGCAAAGTTGTTCTTCCGCAATAACTAGCTCCTCAACCGAAGTAATTAACAAGCCCTTTTATCTTTGAGATGAAAGGGCTTTTTCACATAAGCGGTGTTTTCATCTATTTTCCCGCGGGAATGTGCAGCCAGAATTACCAGCTAATTTCAGCGTTCGATACAATCACTTTTCGAAAAGTACGAACGGAAAAAACATGGAAGATTTTTACCTGACCGATCGCGGTTTAGCTGGTTATTTCGAAGCGCAATGGTTCGACAAGTTCATCGAAGATAAGCAGATTGAGACGATAAACAGTCGCTCAAAACAAGTCCCACTCTCTTTTTTGTCATCACCTCACTGCTCCCAAGTTGCTGATTTTATTGCGCAGATGGCACTTGAGAGCGGCGTTCAGCCGTATTCCCTACTTGAGGTTGGCGCGGCGCTGGGAAGAAACTATTATGAGTTAGTGCAACGCTTACCTAACCTTAAAGAAGCGACGCTTGTGGAGCCTTCAAATAGGTTGATGGATGGCTTGAAGCAACTATTAATAGAAGAACAACGAGTCGAGCTAACTTATCTTCACGATGTGAACACCTTAAACGCTTTAGAGGTAGAGAATAGAGATATCGTACAGAAATGTGCTCATGTTGATTTGACGCTGATTAACCAACCTTTTGAGCACGATACTCTCCAGTCTAGCTTTGATTTAGTCGTATGTTTGAACGTGGTTGATCAATGTGAGTCGCCACTTAGCGTGATCAACGCTCTAAAAGAAGCCACCAAGGTTGGCGGGCTGATGGTTGTCTCTTGCACTTATCAGTGGAACGCGAAACACATCAAAAATGAAGACGAAGCGGTCGATGATATCAAAGAGTACTTTGCTGAAGGTTGGCGTTTAGTATCGGAAGCCGATCATGAATATCGCATCCGGTTTAATGATCGTTTTGCAAGGCAGTTTTTATCTCATGTGGTCGCTTACATCAGAATGGATTAGAGCTACATAAAAAAACCGAGCACTTACGACTCGGTTTTTTAGTCCTTGAGATAGAGCGCGATTTTAAGTAACGTGCGCCTCTTTTTGTTCTCGCTCTTGCTGAGCTTGCAGCTTTTTCTTGCGACGTTCTCGTTTAGAAAGCCAAACCAGCGGCACAACAATCATTATTGTTCCTATAGCCATAAATATGTCTGGCACTTCTCCAAACCAGATTAATCCCACAAACACGGCACCAATTAAACCACTGTATTCAGCGCTGGCAATTTTGTTGCTATCAATCGAGCGGTAAGCGATCACACATGTTGCCGCATAAATCATGATGAACAAACTTGAGCCAGCAGCGACAGGGAAAGCACTCCAGTCCCAAGGTTCCGCTTCGATCAGAACAAGCAAGAAGGCTACTGGAATACCTGCCAAGTTTGTCATCAATAACGTTTGCATCACAGACTGATTTTTTGGCAATTTTCGAATGAGCAAGTTATTGATTGCTAAAGTAATTGCAACAACTAAAGCTGAAATCGCTGCCCAATCGATTTGGTCTGGACGAATGATGACCAATACACCGGCAAAGCCCATTATCGCAGCGGCGACCGATTGCTTAGATAACTGTTCTCCAAAAAAGATTGCTGCAAGCGGCAACATGATCAATGGCGCGGCGTAGAAGATTGCGTTCGCAGTTGCGAGCGGTAAAGATGAAATCGCCAAAACCATAAATATAGCACCAAGCAACCACACGTGAGCGCGGACAGCATGCCATTTAAATCCTTCAAGAAAATGAGTCTTTTTTGTCAGCAAGCAGACAGGCAGTAGAAAAAGCACTGCGGAAATTTGTCGGAAAAAGACAAACTGAAAAATAGGCACTTCATTTCCGACACTTTTAATTAAAGAGTCCGAAAGCACCGCAATGAGATTCCCAACAATTAATAGCAGCATAGCTGCGCCGACCGATGTAACTTTCACTTATTTCCTCTCCTCTTTCTTTGCCAAAGAGTAGGTGATGTCATAGGATGAAGTGAAGTGATATTTATTAGTTTAAGTATGAGATTTTTAGATAATGAAATTGCCACCACTCAGAGCGGTTCACTGTTTTGAATCTGTCGCTCGAAACTCTAGCTTTTCGCTTGCGGCTGAAGAGCTCAATGTGACGCAAAGTGCCGTTAGTCATCAGATACGATTATTGGAAGATTATTTGGGCGAGTCATTATTTATTCGTCAAGGAAGAAAGCTCTCTTTATCGGATACTGGTGTTCGTTATTTAGAGGATATTAGCCCGGCAATTAGCTCTATTGCGATGGCCAGCCAAAAGGTGAGAGAAGGGGACAAAGGCAGCATACGTTTAGCGATTTATAGCTCGCTTGCCGTAAAGTGGCTTATTCCGCGTTTGTCTGATTTTAAGCGGTTACATCCGGAAATCGATCTGACACTCAATATGGTCGTTGGTGATCCTGAGCAGACAGATAGCGTTGGTGATTGCTTTATCACGGTAGAGAAGCCAAAGCGCAACTATATGTCGGTGAAGTTATACGCGGAAACGCTGTATCCGGTATGCAGCCATAAAATTTGGAAAGAGTTACAAGATCAACCCATTCCAGAAGCGCTTTGGCGATATCCTATTTTGTCGACAGACTCTATTTATCGTGAGAGAGGAAAAGACTGGGCAGAGTGGTGCAGAGCGGGTGGTTACACTTTGCCAAAAGATGTCGATGTTCAACATTTTAGTCATATGTTGTTGGCAATTGAGGCTGCACGTTATGACCAAGGCATCGCATTTGCGAATGATTTTATGCTCAATGAAAGAGATAAAGCGCATGATTTGGTGTATATCCCTTCTCATGGATTAGAGACGGGGGACAGCTTTTATTTTATTCATAAAAAGAGCCGAGCCAAGCAGGCGGAAATTATCAAACTCACTAATTGGTTGAAGCAACAGTGCTTATGAAATGACTAAATTGTCATAATTAAGAAAGAAAGTGGCAAAGTTGTGTTTAAATATTTCATGTTTTATTGAGTTTTTATTCATTAACATCAACTTGGTTTTGAAACCGAGTGAAATGGATAGCATGACGTGCTTAAGGATGGGCAAAACACAACCTCAATAATTAACAGGCAGTGAAATACAATGTTTAAAAAAACATGGCTAATGACAGCCCTTCTAGCAACATGTTCTGTTGCAAACGCAGCTCCTTACGTTGGTGCATCGGTAGGTCAAGCATCTTTTGGTGATGTTAATGGCTCTATCAATGGTGGTGGTACCAACGCTAGCACTAAGCTTAAACTTGAAGATGACTCAAGCCTTTCAGGTAAAGTATTTGGTGGTTACAAGTTCAACGAATACATTTCTCTAGAAGCAGCCATTGGTGGCTACGACGCTTTAGACGGCAAAGTTGTTACTGTTGGTGATATGAAGTATTTATCGATTCAACCAAAGGCGACTCTACCTATTGGTGATCGTTTCAACCTTTTTGCTAAAGCTGGTCTTTCTTACTTCAATGCTGAATTCAAAATTAGCAACTCTGTGATTGACGGTAGCGCAGGCCATACCACCATTTCTGACAGCACTGTGACAGGCATGTACGGTTTAGGCGCAGAGTTCGCTATTACAGAAAACTTTGCTCTACAAGTTGAATGGGAATACATGATGCCTGAGCTAGACATTGCGAAATTTGGTAATGAAAAAGTAACGGTTGATGCTGACATCAACGTGTTCTCTGTAGGTATGAGTTACCGTTTCTAAGAATACTTATTCAAGTTACCTCTTGGCTTAGTACACGTTTTTGACTTCTGTTGGTCGAGCTGAGTCCAAGCTTTGAATATGTTTAGATATAGCACAGGAAGTTTAGTTGCTAAGCGTCCTGTGCTATTTTTGCTTTGGAATAACTCTTAGGAATCTTTGTGAACGATGTCAATCTTAGGTATCTGGATCTACTGTTAAAGCACTTTGAACCTCATCAATATCACTTCGTTACGCTGTCTGAGCTTGAAGTGGTAATTTGTACGTCAAGGCGCAATGTTTCTATTGTGATGAAAAAGCTTGCCTCTTACGGTTGGGTAGATTGGAAACCTGCAATTGGCAGAAGTAACGCTAGTCGTCTGAATATTACTATTTCCCTTCAACAAGCGATGACCGAATTTTTGGTTGAGGAGCTTGGTCGGGGAAAAATGAACTCGATAACAAAACTTATCGATTGGTTCGGCCAAAGTGCTGTCAGGGCGCTGACGATTGCCTCTGAAAAAGTGAACCAGTTGAATGAGTCAAATAACGCTATTTTGATCTCCTCTTATCCTTGGGTGTCTAAGGTCGATCCTGCGAACACTTATCGTCATACTGAACTGCATGTGGCGAAAAGTGTTTATGATGTTTTGCTGACTCAAAATTCCAATGGTGGCATTGAGCCTTCGCTAGCACATGAGTGGAAAATGGAAGGCAATGTGATGACGTTATGGTTGAGACCTGGAATATATCGTCACGATGGCGAACTTCTCAGCATACAAGATGTTGTTTGGAGCATAGAAAGACTTAAGGAAATAAAAGGACCAGTACACGAGATCTGGCAATGTATTGACAGTGTGATTGCCGAAACATCGAGCTGCTTAAAAATTACATTGAAACATCCGAACATGTTTTTTCCATATATGCTAGCCACTCCTCACGCTTCTATTCTTTGTCGAGATGTTGTTTCTTTCGGTTCTGGTTATTCTTACCACATAGGCACCGGACCATTTAAAATCAGTGGTTGGAACCAAGAGAGTATGATTCTTCAAGCACACAAAGAATATTTTTCAGCGCGCGCATTGTTGGACCAAATTACGCTGTCTCATGGTGATGTTAAGACCCTGAATATGTTGAGTTTTAACCAAACCTCTGATCACGTTGAAGTGGAAAAAATCAGCGCATTTTCATATTTGACCTATCGTGAACGCGCGGACTCTAATCTCGCAAAAGAAGATTGGCATCAACTCGCCGATTACATCAATGCGCAAAAGAGAATCTATGAGGCGCAAAGTGCCGTTGACAGCATTCAGTTAGCGACTCAAGAGCAAGATTTACTAATCGCAGAGGCTGTTGTGACGCCTAAGCTACAAGGTAAAGTAGCGCTAGCTGAGCCAATCTGGACGATACCAAGTTTAATTCGTCACTCTGAGTGGTTGCACCGAGTGATTCGGGCGACGGGATTAGAGCTAGAGATCGTCATTATTGATGACATTAGTTTTCCTGAAGTCGTATCACATCGAGCGGACTTGCTCCTAATTGAAGAAGTCATGGAAGCGCCGTTTGAGTATGGAGTATTTGAATGGCTATCGATAGCAACAGGTTTGCGTTTTAGTTTTGATCAAAGCCAGATGTTGATCCATCGAGAAAACCTTCGCGAAGCCATGACAAATGCTCAATCTTTACAATCTCTTTTAGGCGTAGAAAAAGCGTTACGAGAGCAGTATCTTTATTTGCCTTTATTTGTTGGCTATGAAGAGGTGACAAAAACACAGCAAGTGCGCGGTGTTCAGGTGAAAAATACGGGTTATAGCGATTTGCATCGTCTCTGGATCGCTCACTCTAACTAGCATATTTCGACACGGTGAGCACAGAGTATGAATACATAAAGCCATCGTAATGATGGCTTTATGTGGAATGTAGAGTTAGAAGTTGTACGACACACTCGCACCAATAACCCATTGGTTTGCACTATCAACAATTGAGGAATCGCTGATACCGCTGCCTAGGCGAGTGTATTGTGTCATTTGGCTCACTTGCCAGTTATCGTTGATTGGCATGACTAGCTTGTAGCCTAAACCATAGCTTACTGTTGAATCACCTTTGTACGCTTTGCGGTTTGCATTTGCTTCGCGTTGTTTTACGCCAAAGTAGTAATCTACGTAGTCTTCACTTTGATAAGTTAGGTTAGCAAAAGGAACAAAATCAACACTACCGAAGTTCATAATGTGGAAGTAAGTCGCGCCCGCTAAGTAACCTTTGTAAGCACCACTGATATCATGTTGAAGGTATGTTGAAATCACATTGTGTTGATCTAACGTAAAGTCAGTGTTCAAACCTAAATCGACAGCAAAGCGACGTTTATCCGTGCCTTTCAGGCTCTTTGCAATATCACCGTCACGCATGACACCACTGCCAACAAGGTAAGCACTCATGTTGATTAATTCATTGGTGTTACCGAAGAAGCGGTAGTTAATGCCACTTAGATCGGCGTTAAAGTCGTCACCATGGTAACCGCCATTTAGAATTGGAGCTGTATTGTATTTTTGATCTTTGAAAAGATCGCTGCCATGAGCCACTCCGACTTCCGCGTTCCAGCCACCTTCATTGTTGTAGATGTTACCGTTACGAATATAAGTATCACCAGCAACCGCTGAAGCAGCAGCAGTCAGAGTTAGTAGTGCAATTAATGTCTTTTTCATCATTTTTCCGAGTTGTTCTGATTTGTTTTGAACACTGTACAAAATGAAGTTGTAAGCCTCTATCAGCAAAGCGTATGGAAATGTAATGAACCATCAGGATAAGAAGCGGAATGTAAGATCAGAGGAGGAAGATAAGAAAGGCAACCGCCGTCGATGGAAAGAAAAAATCCGAGCTGGGGTAGCTCGGATTTAGATTATTTATCAGGTATCGATACGAACTTATTGTTGTTTCGTTAAGTTGTATAACGGTGCTAGGTCACCTGTTACTTTTTCGCCATTCATGTCTAGCTTCATAAGTACATTTTCACCAACAAAGTATTGGTTTGGCGCATCTTCGTTTGTCAACGTTACGATGCTGCCGTTTGCATCCCAAGTGAATTGGCCTTCAGATTTTGACTGACCGTCTGCTTTGTCTTGGTAGCTTTCTTCAAGTACGTAAGTGCCATCTTGATTTAGTGTGATGGTCATGTCGATACCTGAACAATCCGCACATGGAAGCGTACCTTTGTATGTGCCGTTCCAGTCAAGGGCATTTTGTGCGTTATGCTCAGAGTCTACAAATGTTTCTTCAGTGATGACTTGTTCTTCTGCTACTGGCAGCGTGTCAATTGTCTCTGTAGTAACTTCTGCGCTAGTAGTGACTTCAGTTTCCGTCGCTTGAGGTACTTCAACTGCGCTTGTTTCGGCAGGTTTCTCATCTTGACAGCCTGCAAGAATGATTACCGCGCCTGTTAGTGCCAACATTGTTTTTTTCATTTTATCCCTCTTTAAATCAAGATTTTGTATGAGAGTAATAGTAGACATTTATCAGGTATTTGCGTCATCAAAAAGCAATAGAATGATCTATCTATGTCAATAAAACCGAATATGAGCATGAAATTGTCAGGAAAATCAGAACAATGTAAATGTTGATTGGGATATCAAGCTTGAGTCTACAAATAAATATCTAGAGGGGGGCAGAGATAGTGAAAACAGCCCACATTGCCGTGAGCTGTTTTATTAAATCAGTTAAGAGGCCTTATCGATGTTTGAACGTGAGGTGCTTCGTTTTGTGCTGTCTTCATCAGCGAATAAACCAGCAACAGTACGACGCTCTAATTCACCTTTCAAATGGCCATGCTCATCGACAACGGGCAGTGAGTATTCGCACGACATGGTTTCAGTCAATATTTGCTCAATGGCTGAATGGGGAGAGATGATAGGCACTTCTTCATAGATATCATCATCCCAGCTTGGGGGGTGAGCTAACTTCGTCGCGTCTAGTAACCCTTGTTGCGTTATCACGCCTTGATAGCCTGAATCGGTCACATGATAAGCATAATCACGTTTTACACGTTTCATCTCACTGAGCGCTTCTTCAATGGTTTTAGCGGCAATGCGATATGAAGGTGGCTGCATCACAGTCTCAACCGTCAATGCTCGCGCTCTATTGACGTCTTTTACAAAGGCTTCAACGTACTCATCGGCAGGATGCAGCAATATTTCGTCTGGTGAACCTTGTTGGACAAGCTCACCGTCTTTAAGGATCGCAATGCGATCGCCAAGGCGCAATGCTTCATCTAAGTCGTGAGTAATAAAAACAATCGTTTTGTGTAACTGCTGTTGCAGTTCTATTAACTGATCCTGCATTTCGCTCCGAATCAGTGGGTCCAGCGCTGAAAATGCCTCGTCCATTAACAGTATTTCGGCATTGGTTGCCAATGCTCGCGCGAGGCCTACGCGTTGCTGCTGACCACCTGATAGCTGAGCGGGATACTGGTTCTCATAACCCGTTAATCCAACGGTATCCAACCATTCGTTTGCTTTTGATAAGCGCGCTTCTTTACTTATTCCTTGAATTTCCAAACCGTAAGCGATGTTGTCGATAACAGTGCGATGAGGCAATAAGCCAAAACGTTGAAACACCATCGACATCTTATGACGACGAAACTGCTCTAACTCCTTGTTAGAAAGCTGCATGACATCTACCCCTTCCACCAAAATCTGTCCCATGGTTGGATCGATTAGGCGATTGAAGTGGCGAATCATGGTGGACTTACCTGAACCGGATAAACCCATGATGACGAAAATCTCGCCCTTTTTAATTTGGAGGTTGATGTCTTTTAGCCCGACCGTGTGGCCCGTTTCCGCTAACACGTGTTCTTTACTATGTCCCAACTTGACGCGCTCAATCACGCTGTCGGGTTTGGGTCCGAAGATTTTATACAGACCGCTGATTTCGATAAGTGGACTAGTCATGCTTTAAATCTCCTAGATGGGCTTGAGTGCGTTTCGCATACGCTTGTGAAGCGCGGTCGAAAAGAATCGCTAGGGCGACAATGGCTAGACCATTTAAAAGACCAAGAGTGAAATATTGATTGGTAATCGACTTAAGAACGGGCTGGCCCAAACCTTTTACCCCAATCATCGATGCGATGACAACCATCGAAAGTGCCATCATTATCGTTTGGTTGATTCCCGCCATGATGGTTGGCATTGCGAGCGGAAGTTGGACCCCAAAAAGCCGCTGTTTACTGCTGGCACCAAATGCGGTTGCGGCTTCCAACACTTCTTTATCCACCAAACGAATACCCAAATTAGTTAAACGAATAACAGGTGGAATCGCGTAGATTACTACTGCGATGAGGCCAGGAATTTTGCCGATCCCGAGTAACATCACAACTGGGATGAGGTACACAAATGCCGGCATGGTCTGCATGACGTCGAGTAATGGCGTCACAACAGACTGAATACGATTAGAGCGCGCCATGGCGATGCCGATAGGGATCCCGAGTGTGATTGCCAGCATGGTACACACCGTGATAATACTGAGCGTGCGCATTGTGTCTTCCCACATGCCGAAGTAGCCAATCAGGATAAGTGAGCCAAAACATGCGATAGCCAGTTTCCAAGAGCGACTAGCGGCATAAACGAGGGCGGTGCAGACGCCTAAAACAACGACCCAAGGTGTTGAAATAAGCAGTTTTTCAAACCAGACAAGAAATGAAAGGAGCGGATCAAAGAGAGACTCGATAAGTTCACCATATTCACGAGAGAAATCTCGGTAGGCGCTATCGAGTGTTTTGCGAATCGCTCTAAGATCAGAGCGATCCATTTCTGGGAATTCGCTGAGCCAATTCGAGTCAGACATATTTACTTCCTTTTCTGATATATCTAGGTGCCCTCAAGAGACGTGATTCAGCAAGAATGGCTGGGATCGTAGACCAAGTAATGATTGGTGGTTCGATAGGTCCTCCATCTATTGTTTTACCCTTTAGGCTCATTTCAATGCAGTCGACCTGCACTTTATAGTTACTTAGGGAGACACTCTTTTAATAAAATAATCATTAGTGTTCAAATGAATGATTTGATCGGATTATAGTTTTTCTTCTCCAATAAAATGAATACATTAGCGCGTATTTGTATGAAAAGCCTGCGCAAACTAACGTTTTTATTATCTAGATAATTAGAATTGATCTTTTTGCTCGTTTGTCACCAAAGTTTGTCAATTCTTAGATATCTAATTAATCCTGATGTCTTACGTATTTATCGTGTCGATTTTTGCAAACTTAGTTTATTGGCATATGCTAAAAATGTTATTGGCATATGCCAGTTTAAGGCGTAATTTGACCCTGTGTTTTCGAGGGATAATGATGGCAAGACCAAAGATAGAAAGACGAATATGCGGACGTGCTGCACACCATTGTTTCAAACCCAATGGCGTGCCATTTCATCAGTTGGAGCAAGTCGCCATATTACCAGAAGAGCTAGAAGCACTGCGTTTGGCCGATTTAGAGGGTCTTAGCCAGCAGCAAGCTGCTGAACAGATGGGCGTCTCTAGACAAACTTTTGGTAACACAGTAAAAAGTGCAAGATTGAAAGTCGCAAAAAGTTTAGTTGAAGGTCATGCATTAGTTTTTCCGGATGAGGAGTCAAACTTATGATTTATGCTATTCCTAATGATGGTGAGCGGGTGGCAAACCACTTTGTTAAGGCACCATACATTGCTATTTATTCTGATACAGACGGTATGCTAAAAAACTTAGCGAACATAGCTTCTATGCCACAAGCAGGTTGCAATGCGAAGTCTCAGTTAATTCAGTCTCTGCAAGAGTACAATGTGGAGGCTGTACTTGTACGAAATATCGGTGAACGCGCACTAGCCAAATTACTTCGTAGTGGCACGCAAGTATTCAGGCTTTCTACCCGTAGCTCATTGGAAGATGTACTTGCGGTTCCAAGAGAGCCTCTCATTGAGCCGTCTCAAGGTCGTCCCTCAAACAATCATAAGAAAAATGCTCACAAGCCAAAAGGCGGTTGCGGTTCCTGTGGTTGTGGTGGCAAAAAATCCAAACCCTCCTTGCTGGCAAGACCGAAAGCACCAGCAGGGCTACTTAAAGTGACATCTCGCCCTGCTATACTTAGGCTAAAGACGATGGCTAATAAGGCAGGTTAATATGGTTTGGTTATTTACCTTTCTTGGTTTTCTCGCAATCATTTTGTTGATGTCGCTTGGCGTCATTTTCCACAACAAGCGTATTCAAGGGAGTTGTGGCGGATTGAATAATGTCGGTGTTGATAAGGTGTGCAATTGTGAAACCTCTTGTGCCGAGCCTGAAAGACGTTTGTATCAAATATCCGAACCTAATTCGTCATCTGAGCGCTAAGGTCTTTTGCCCATTTCGGTAAGGTTTGTTTAAACCAGTCAATGTATTTACTGGTCTGAGGGTTCTGTCTCGAGACCAGTATATTCACCACTTCTACCACCATCCACGTTTTAGCTATTGCAATCGTTCTTGCTAAATTACTCGCATCGCCTTGCTTTGCCGTCTTGGTATAGGTATGCGCCACACCAAGATAATCTTCGAATGTGCCCATGCCTTTGACTAGTGGTGCTAAATCTATCGCGATATGCCCTGTCGAAAAACGTTCCCAGTCGAACAGCACCAAATCGCCATTATCTCGTCGCCCCCAGTTCCCGGCATTGGTGTCTCCAGAGATCAAATTTTTGGCGTTGAAAAGCGGGCCGGATTGCTCTTGTAGCTGATAAAAGAACCGCTCTGTTTTTGCGTCTAGTTTGAGCGTGTTTAAAGCTTGGGAAGTGGCTGGTTGTGTCCACTGATGAGGATGATAAACACCGTCTGATGTCGGAGATAGTCTATGTATTTTAGCTAGTTGTTCTATCACGCGCGGCTCTTCAAGCAGGAATTCTTGATTGACAGAGTGCGGGATATACTCGATTCGTAACGTATTTTGTTGGTGATCGTAATCAATGAGCTCAGGTACAAGAATGCCAAGTTCATTGAATGGTTTAGCCTGGTGTTGATAAAAAGCGACCTCAACCTGTTCTACCTGCTGCTTTTCAATGAATGAAATGCCGTGTTTTTCTACCAGATAAACTTTGGCACTGCCCATCTGGTTAAGCTCTTGCTTTGACATGAGACATCCTGTCTTTTGATGGTGGAACCTTCACTTACCTTAAACGCGAAAGGTGTGTGCGCCAAGAATACTTAAAGAGAACATTGAAACAAAATAATGCAATGGTTTGAGTATAAAATTGTCGCTAGTGTCTAAATTTTACACAGTGGCTTTTACGCATCGTTAACCACGTTCTACGCTTAATATTCGATTTAAACAAGGAGAACCAATATGGCTGTAATAAAGCAGGATATTCCAAATCGTGTAACGGTTTATCATGACAATGTCGATCAAGAACAAGAGCTGAAAAATGCGATGCTGCCAGAGAAACCGCGCTACTTTAACGGTGCTCCGACTTACAAAGCGAACAGCATCGAAGAGTTTGAAAATAAAATCAGTCAGATCGGTTTGTCTCTCGATAAATAAATTTTAATTTACCTAAAAGCGCCCTCATTTTGAGGGCGCTTTTTTATTTGATTGATTTGAATCGTAGGGAATTAACCTTGTTGAGCACTGCCTTGGCAGACTTGTTTTTGCACTGCTGGTGGCGCGGGCTCGTAATGGCTTAAAGTCATACTAAAACTGCCTTCACCACCCGTGATAGCTCGCAATCGACGAGCGTAATCTTGCAACTCGTTTACTGGCGATTTGGCTTTCAACAACGTGAATTGGCTATCAATCGGTTCGGTGCCTTCTATTAATCCTCGATTACCTGACAAATCCCCAGACACGTCACCGACGTTTGTGGTTGGGACGTGTAACTCCATTTGGACAATTGGCTCCAGCACAATAGGATCAGCGTTGTTGATCGCATCTAAAAAGGCTTTCTTACCTGCGATGACAAACGCAATTTCTTTCGAATCGACGGAGTGATATTTACCGTCATAAACGGTGACTTCCACATCCTTAATTGGGTTGCCAGAAATCGCACCTTCCTCTAACGCTTGCAAAATACCTTTTTCAACAGCAGGAATGAGCGCGGTTGGAATTGCGCCACCCACCACTTTGTTGATGAACTTAAATCCGGCGCCACGCTCGAGTGGGCGAACCTTCAATTGCACTTCACCAAACTGGCCTGCACCGCCACTTTGTTTTTTGTGTCGATAATGCCCTTCGGCAGGTTTAGTGATGGTTTCAAAGTATTCGACGCTTGGTTGGCAGGTTTCGACGTCCAGCTTGTACACGTTCGCCATCTTTTCTAATGCGACTTTGAGGTGAAACTCCCCTTGGCCGCTGATGATGGTTTCGTTGGTGCGAGCGCGATGTTCGATGCGCAGCGAAGGATCTTCGCTGGCGATTTTATTCAGTACATCGCCTAATTTTTGCTCATCTCCACGCTTAAGAGGCTTCAAGCACAAAGAATACATGGAGTCAGGAAGGTCCAATGTCTTGAGTTGAACACCATCTTCTTCGTGAGAGTCATGAACGATTGAATCGAATTCGAGATCATCCACTTTGGCTAAAACGCAGAAGTCGCCGGCAAGCGCGCGAGGGATCTCGGTTCTATCTTTGCCCTGCAGTTGATATAAGTGCCCAACTTTAAATGCCTTGTTGCTTTCGCCAATATAAAGCTGGCTGCCCGCATTGATTTCACCCTGATACACACGTAAGTAGGCAAGTTTTCCCATATATGGGTCGACGCTGACTTTGTACACGTGTGCGACGGTGTGCTCTAAGGTTTCGCAATTTACTTTGATTTTTTTGCCGTTCTTTTCCAATAGAGGAGGGTTACCTTCGTTTGGCATGGGCATGATCTCCGCCAAGGTACGAAGCAGAAGCTCGACGCCCGCGCCGGTTTGTGCTGAGACAAAACAGACCGGAATAACATGTCCAGTTCTCAGTGCTTCTTCAAACGGATCATGCAGTTGCTCTGCGGTGAGTTCGGAACCTTGTTCCAGATACAGTTCCATCAGTTCTTCATCGACTTCGATAACTTGGTCAATCAAGGTCTCATGAGCTTCATCTACCGTTGCAAGTAAGGTTTCTCGTCCCAATTCTGGTTCGAAATAGCAGTCAACTACAGATTCCCCGTCAGCCGAAGGTAAGTTGATCGGCAAGCAGTGGTCACCAAAATGCTCAACGATGTTCTCCATCAATCTCTCTAACTGATGACCGTGGTTATCGAGCTTATTGATGATGATCATCTGACATTTTTGCTGCTCTTTAGCAAAGGTAAATAAGCGATCGGAAGTTTGGTTTAGTGGTGTTTGAGGGTCGATGACAAGGGCGGATGTTTCAACGGCAGGAAAAACGCTGATCGTACGGCCAAGTAACTCGTTTTGTCCCGGAGTGTCGATGATATTGAGCCGATGTTTATTCCAGCGCAGTGCGACTGGCGTTGCTTCAATACTGTGTTGATATTGGATGGATTGAGGGTCGAAGTCGGTAACGGTATCGCCTTTTTCTACGCTGCCTAAATGGTGAGTGGCATCGCAGGTGAAGAGCAGTTTTTCTATCAGCGTGGTTTTACCGGTCCCGGTTTGGCCGACGAAAGCGATATTGCGTATTTTGTTTATAGGCATAGAGCCTCCTTGCAAGATGGCGTGAAAAACCTACGAATTGCTAGGAAGTGGGTTGTTAGAGAAACCCACGCACTGCATTGGAGTAGGGCGGGATTACCGCCTATTCGTCTTCCATGTCATTTTCCGGATGACTCGATGCATAAGACCACCTTATTGGACTACTGTAATCTTAGCATGCCGTAATAACCATATAATTTGTGTGACTTATTTCATGATGGGGCTGATTGTTTTTTAATCGAGATCATAAACTCAGAGGTTCTGACTTTTGGAGCAAAACCTCTGGATTGTTTAGGCTATTTGGAAAGAACGATTTCGCCGTCGCGATAAACTAAGCTCGGCGTTATATCTTGTCCGAGCAACACTGGGCCATCAAGATCGACAACGCTCGCCTGAGCAGCAATGGGTAACGCAGCACGCATCGCCAGCGACGTCCCCAACATACAACCGGACATGAGGCTAAAACCGAGTTTTTTTGCATCGTCGGCCAGCAATAATGCTTCACTGAGCCCGCCCGTTTTATCTAGCTTAATGTTCACCATTTCATATTTGCCAAGCAGTTGATGCAATTGCTCTCTGGTGTGACAGCTTTCATCGGCGCAAAGTGGAATGGGGTGCGGAATGCTGGCGAGTACGTCATCACGGTCTTGTGGTAGCGGTTGCTCGATCATGATGATATTAAACGGTTCGAGTTGATCAAATACCGTCGCGAGGTCGAGGTTTTGCCACGCTTCATTCGCATCTAAGACAATTTGTACGTGCGGCGCGGCATCGCGTACTGCTGCAACGCGCTCAATCACGTTTTCACCATCCAGCTTTACCTTAAGCAGTTTTGCGCCTTGGCTAAGGTAAGCTTGCGCCTGTTTTGCCATCGCTTGCGGCGTGTCGATAGAAACCGTCATCGCCGTCACAATCGCCTCGGGTAACGTAAAGAGGTCGTGAACCTGCTGCTTGTGGTTCAAAAGCGCAAGAAGATGCCAAAGCGCGCAATCCAATGCATTTCTTGCCGCCCCTGCGGGCAATAACGATTGAAGCTGGCTTTTGAGAGCCATGACATCAGCTTCGCCTTTGGCATACAAACTTTGCAGTTCATGCGCGGCGTGAGAAATCGCCTTAATTACCGATTCAACCGATTCACCATAACGAGGGTATGGCGTGCATTCTCCTTGGGCGATCATGCCTAGATGTTCAATTGTCACGCGGACTACGTGGCACTCTGTCCGACTGCCGCGAGAGATGCGAAATGGTGTCGCCATAGCAATCGTGACGGGTTCTACATGAATTTTCATCTCACTAGTTTTCCCTAAACCGCAGTTATTTTCTAAACCGTAAATGTTTCCTAAATAGTAAGGATCTTATCTGCAACCGCGTCAACGCCAAAACGCACAGGGTCGGTGACGGGCACCCGATATTTGTCGCTCCAATCCTGGCATAACTGGGTAGCATCTTCTTCGCTGATCGCCGAAGTGTTTAAGCAAATACCCACTAATTGAGCTTTTGGATTTGTTAGGCGAGCAGCGGCCAGATTCGCTTCTATCGTTTGTTCAATGGTTGGCAAACTCGCATGTGGTAAGTTGCGGATGTGCGGGCGACCAATCTCATGGCACAGTACCAGAGCGTCCGCTTGTGCGCCGTGAAGTAAGCCCAAACTTACGCCAGCAAACGAAGGGTTAAATAACGAACCTTGCCCTTCGATGATGTCCCAATCGTGGTCGGTGAAGTCGGGGCTGATCGCTTCTACTGCGCCGGAGATAAAATCGGCAACTACGGCATCAATTGAAATGCCACTGCCTGCGATTAGAATTCCGGTTTGACCCGTTGCTTTGAACTCTGCGCGACAGTTTTTACGCTTTAATGCATGCTCAATGGCAAAGGCAGAGTACATTTTGCCAACGGAGCAATCTGTCCCTACAGTAAGTACTCGCTTGCCTGCGCGAGCTTTGCCATTACCGACCTTGAGCGGGACATCATAATGGCGAACATCATACAGTTTGGTTAATCCGCGTTGTTCTAGAGCGGCAAGAGGAGCAAATTCCGCCAAACGTTGGTGCATGCCCGATGCAATTTCAAATCCCATTTCTGCCGCTTCAAGTAAGGTAGCTTGCCAAGCTTCGGGAATGACTCCCCCCGGATTTGCTGTGCCAAGCACCAGCGTTTTTGCTCCTTGCTGCTGCGCTTGTTGTAGTGTCATGTCGGTTAAACCAAGTGATACGGTTTCTGGCGTCAGGCGGATTTGGCCAAGACAAATCTCAGGTCGCCATTGGTAAATGCCACGCGCGGTTTTTGCTGCGAGTGGATCGGCTACATCGCCAAGAAAGAGTAGGTAAGGTTGAGCAATTTGCATGATGGTTCCCTTCGTCATCGTTATTGCTCATTAATGTAGCCAGACTGATTTAGGAAACCGAATGCTTATTTGTCGGGCAGGTATAACTTCAAGTTATACCTGTAAACCATCTGTTGTTTTAGGGCGGTGATAAACTGCTTTGTCGCAATGGATTGAGGCGTGTGCTCTGCGAATAAAATAGAGACAGAGAAGGACATGTTTGGCTCCAAAGCATGCACGGATACGGCATCATCTTGGCGATATTGTTTTGTGGTCCATGGGTCTACAATGGCGAACCCTGCTTGGTGTTTCACCAGTTCAGCCGCCGCGGAGTAGCTGCGTACGGTGATGGCATGTTGATAATGCTCGTCACGCGCTGACAAGGTTTGATGCAACAGCAAGCCCAGAGGGTCTCGGCTATCTAAACCGATAATGGGTAAATCGTGACTGATGAGTTCTTCTAAAATAACGACTTTTTCTGCGGGTATCGCTGCGCTTTTAGGAGCGATCAGTGCTAAGTTTTCTTTCAATAACACGTGCCCCATGATCGCTGGTGGTGTTTCTTCACCAAAAGCGATAGCGACATCCAATTCATGTTTCAGCAACCCAGAGCACAGCTCATCGCGATTGGCCGTTAATAGCTCAAAGGAGATGCCGTGCTCTTTCGACAACAACGCGACAGTCGGCGCTAACAAGTGTGCGGCCAAAACAGGCGGGGCACCGACTCGTAAATGTTGAGTTCCCTGTTTGACTTTGTTGGTCAGAGAGCGAAATTGTCCGAGTTGTTGATAGACTTTTTCTGCCTCTGGCAATAAAGCTTTGGCTTCTTGAGTGGGAACGAGACGCCCCTTTACACGCTCAAATAAAGCGAAGCTCAGTTGTTGTTCTGTATGGGCGAGAACTCGAGTGACATTAGGTTGGGAAACGTGCAGTAAGCGAGCAGCACCAGACACCGTTCCTGCTTGCATAATGGCGTAAAAGACTTCCAATTGTCTTAAGTTCACTGCGAATTCCTTCTGCTCATGTTTGTCGCCTCAGAATACCCAACCTTGCTGATGAGCGATAGAGGAAAAAAGTACTGGTGTAGAAAATTAGGAAGACGATGTTGGTTGTCTTCTTATCTCGCTTTTTCAATTTCTCAACTTCTCAATTTCTCAATTTCTATGCTTCACTTTGCCGCTGCATGAAGGGGCAGGTCGTTAAACGGCTCGACGTCTCGGCTGAGTAATCCCATCAATACCACTGCCAATACCATGACAACAGCTGCGATTGCAAAACCGTATTGTGTTAGCTCGTAATGACTCAACATCGCGATTAATACATAACTGAGAGATTGAACGGTGGTGGAAAACATGCTGATGCCGCCATCAACACGACCACGTTGATGAACCGCTACGGTGTGATGCATCCAGTTGACTCTCGCAATGCGATTTAGCGCGTTAAACACACCAAACAGAGCCGTAAACAACAAGATTATGAGAGGACTCATTGCAAAACTCATCCCGATAAACGCAAGAGATACCATGACCATCGAAGCAAACATAATGTGGCTATGGGAGGCGCGACTCAGCACTTTGGTGACAAAGAAGCCAGTTAGCAACGAGCCGAGACCAAAACTGATGTTGAACCCTGCAAACCAATCGCCAGAGATGCCTTGTTCAGAAAACCAAATCGGCACCAATTTGCTCAAATACGTCAATGCAGGATAAGAGAGACAAGAGAGCAGAATAAAGCCATAAAAGCGGGGTTCGAGACGGAATATTTGTTGGCTTTCTTTGAGTTGTGCGATGAAAGCGACAGATTTTGATGCCCTTAATTGTTGGGTATACGGCGTCAGAATATAAAACATCGCCGCCAAAGCGGATGCGCTGGCTGCAAACAAAGCAAACTCTTTCATTCCCCACATTGCAAGCAAAACAATACCCAACGCACCAGCTCCTAGGGTCGTGGATTGCATTACAATTTCTTGCTGACCCGAAATTTTTGCGTATTCGTGATGCTGATAATTTTCTTGGGTGAAGGCGTTGTTGGTCGTCCATGCAAAGTTACTCGAAACCCAATACACCAATTGTGCAAAAGCCAGCAGCCAGTGGGATTCAAACCCTAACCAATAAGCAATGAACACCACCAAAGCCATACCCGATTGAATCCATTGATTGAGCACGAGGAGTGCTTTGCGTGAGTTTCGGTCAACTAAAGTGGAAAAGAAAGGCGTTGCCAGAAAAGAAATCGCGGTGCAGCTCAGAGAAACTAAAGCGACGAATGTGCCCATTTTGGGCTCGGAAAGCATGACCCATGGCAGTGCCATCATGAACAAGCCAGATGAGATACTGTCAAAGAAGCGGCCAGCTAAGTACGGCTGAGTTTTATTTTTCATTATGTTTGCCTCAAGTTCCCTTTGGATTTCAAAATGTTGGCTTATAACGGTGCTGTGTTTGTCAACTAAGTTATGCGTCCTGAACGCAATCTTTCGAGACCGTCTGGGTTTAGCGTTATTTAAGATGGTGTAACTTTAGAACCTCAAGTAAACTTGAGGTAAAGCTTTTTTTTAACAAAATAGAAACACGGGAAGTCAAGGATGGAAATCAGCGTAGGAGAAGTGGCAAAACGTTCTGGAGTGAAAGTATCTGCCCTACATTTTTACGAGCAAAAAGGACTGATTTCGAGTTGGAGAAATCAAGGTAATCAGCGTCGCTACCATCGCAGTGTGTTGCGCCGTGTTGCGGTGATCAAAGCAGCGCAGCAAGTTGGGTTGTCGTTAGAAGAAATTAAACATGCGTTAGATGAACTGCCGAAACACCAAGCCCCTAACAAAGCGCAATGGGAAGAAATGGCAAGCCATTGGCATGAACAGTTAGAACAAAAGATTCAAAAACTTAAAGCGTTGCAAAACGATTTAGGCGGATGCATTGGCTGCGGGTGCTTGTCGTTAGAAACCTGCGCACTGCGAAACCCAGAAGATGTATTAGGGAAAGACCACTCGGGGTCGAACTTAACGTTAGAAGAAGAGTAGCGATTATCTCTATTCTTTGTCGAAACTGTCGACTACGATCGCGCCCATCGAAGCAGGCATTGTGATGACGATAACGCGCTTTATCGCAACCAAAGGCTCATTCATGAGTGGCAGCTTATCAAGACAGAAAAGAACTAACGCTACCACAACGGCCGCAATGAGGTACGCGATAACCACACGAAAAATAAAGATGGATACGCGATTCTTGATGTGGCTTTGGAACACGCTTTGATACGCGAAAAAACTGAGGAAAATGACAGAAAGGCTTAACAGCATGAGCAGGTTTGCCATTGGCAAGCTTTCACCCAGTCGCCACGCCTCTTCAGAAAAAGAGATGGGTACGGCGAGGGCAAAAGCGCCAACCAACACTTGGCTGGCGTCTTCTAAGTTAAAGTGACTACTCATGCTGCTCATTCCATTATTCGTTTGCTAGGTGTAAGAGCTTTTCAAAGCGCTCGTTACCATGCAGCAATTCGAGGTCTCGCTCTTCGGCAAGCAAGTCACGAATAGATGGGCTGTATTCAATAGCGCGTTCCAAGTCTTCAATGGCTTGCTCTTCAATGCCAAGACGAGAGTATGCACAAGCACGTTGATACAGTGCAGGACCATTGGTGTAATCGACTTCAAGTACGCGGTTACAGATGCTAAGTGCCCAGTGGTATTCGTTGATTTCCATCGCTGCGTCGGCTTTGTAAGTCAACGCTTCTAAATCACCTGGACGAATTAATAAGATTTCATCATAGATTTCAATACGTTGTTCTGGAGTTTGAGAGCTTTGTGCACGTAGCCATAAGTTATGGATCTCGTTGATTTTCTCAATCTCTTTGTTGTTTTCGCTGATAATGCGAGTTTTGCGTTTTAAATCTCGCTCAAGGGCGACAAACTTTTTCTCGTATTCTTGGGCGATCTTCTCCAATCGTTTATCAGCCATCTCTTTGGTGTTGTGTTTAAACTCGCGCAGAGATTGCCATCCGACAAAGGCAATCAGCGATGCGACACCAGCAATGATGTAGAAGAAGTATGTAACGGTCACGTTGGCATAGTTCAACGATTTATCTGCGACCGTTAGCTCGCGATCGGTGATCTCTGTGATCATTCGCTTTTCTAGGCTTTGATAGTCCTGACGCAGCGCTTTTAGTTCATCTAAAATATAGCGTTCCATTAATGGTCTATCTAACAGATCCGATTCTGAATACTTTTCCTCCGATGCCATTGTTGGCAAGGCAAGTATCAGCGAGAAAAAAATACCAATAAATAAGCGCATATAACGTCCTTTCACGAGAAGAGTACAGATAGACCATGCAACAATAGCAAATAGCACAAACGTTTAGCAAAGTTATTACAAAAGAAATAACAGTCGTCTACGTAGAAGTCATATTCTTGTTATTTTTCAGTTTGTTCCTGGTGGTTATTTGTTGTGATATCTTTTATCCTCCTTGCGAATTTATGATTAATGGAGTGAGCATGGACGCGCGAGCTAAGGATTACTTAGAGCAGTATCTAAAATTATTATCACCAGAACAAAGAACTGCCGTACCATCAGTTAGTGCTGACTATTATTGTGCCGATGAATACAACGCCAACGTATGCGCCGATTTGGTTCGAATTGGACAGAAAACCGCCTCTTGCAGCATGGAGCTTTGGTATCGAGAGCATGGCGAAACCATGCCACAAGTCGGCCATTTACAAGTCGTCACGAATTGGAACGGGGACCCCGTTTGTGTAATACGAATTACTGATGTCAGCACATGCAAATATGAGGATGTAACCGCAGAGTTTGCCTACGCAGAAGGTGAAGGTGATAGAACCTTAAACTGGTGGCGTGACGCGCATACTGCATTTTTTAAAGCTGAATGCGATGAGTTGAACATAGATTGGCATGAGAAACGTACGCTAGTTTTGGAACGTTTTGAAGTGGTGTATCCAGTCAATTAATCGCTGATAGCAGCACTGATTTGAAGTGCTGCTTTCTTGAGAGACCGCTTTTAGCGCTTGCGAGCGGTCACACTAAACATGTGCCAGTGTTTTGGGCTTCCGACTACTGTGGTTCCGTCTTCATCTCTTTCATTCAATGAAATGAGTTCGTAATCCGCGAATAAACTTTCCACTTCCTTTTTCGTTAATGCGGTAATGTTCGGATGCATTTCTGATGCAACCCAGGAGTCTTTTACTCCTAAGAAATCACCGCAAAAGATACCGCCAGGTTGTAAGGCTCTGTCTATTTTGGTCCAAACTTGCTCAAAGCCTTCGTCCGGGCAAAAGAACAAACTGGCATTCGCGATAACCAGGCTGCATTGAGGGTAGTCAAACTCAGTAAAACAGCACTGTGAAATTGAGAAACGCTTCTGGCCTTCAAAGCGTGTTAAACAAGTTTTTACTGCATCTTCATGGCTATCAAATGCGTGAACGTTAAACCCCTGTTCGAGGAGGAAATGACTGTCTCGACCTATTCCGCAGCCAATATCAAGAGCGACTTTGCTCTCGAGTTTCAATAAGTTTACGGCATTTTCTACGTTTGGGCGGTGAGGTTGGTTTAAAATTTTCTGATAGTACTCGTTCCATTGTGCTGACATTGAACTTCCTTGTATTTATTGTGTTTCCCCAAATCTAGTGTCCATTCTTGTCTTGCTTTATCGGGGAGGTTTTGAAACATTGACAATTGTTATAGCTGATCTTCAATTGGCAATATGCCGGAGAACCAAGCGCCCATTTTTCGCCATACTCCGGCCTCTGGTTCAGAATCATATTCTTTGCCTGTTTTTATGTCGGTCCAGACAATGTCTCCGTCGCGCAGAGTTAAGGCATAGGCGTTATTCGACAATTGATTCGGCAGTTGTTCTAGAAACATTTGCACATATTCTGGCTGTTCGATAACAACGGCCATTTCGGTATTCAAAGCGGCTGAACGTGGATCCCAGTTCATCGAGCCAACAAACAGAGTTTTGTCATCAATCGTCATTGCTTTTGCGTGTAAACTTGCTCTGCTGCTCCCCGTGAGGCTCCACTTGCTTTTGAGTTTCGCGCTTGCTTTTACTTCCCATAGCTTGACCCCAGCTTCGAGTAGGTCTGTTCGATATTTTGCGTACCAACCATGCACGGCAAACACGTCGTTAGAGGCGAGACTATTGGTCACAATCGTGATATCAACGCCTCGCTTGGCCGCGTTACTCAATGCTTGTGTGCCGACTTCGGTTGGGACGAAATAGGGGGAGATAAGAACAAATGAATGTTCAACACTTTTAACCAGCTCCGTTAAATTATCAATAAGTTGGCTCTCTCGGGTCGCAACTTTATCGGGTAAGTCAAACCATACTTTTGCTTCTCCCCAGTAGAGCTTGAGATTGCCTTGTTTGAGAGCTTGGTACATATCCAGTTTAGTGAAGTCATAACGGCCGGTTGAGAACTTTTCCTCTAGCTGGAGTTTGTCGACCTGCTTTTGAATCGCCAGGTCGGTAATTTGCTGTGAGTCCGGTGTTATCCATTCCATTGGTATCGCATAGGCGCTATTCCAGTAGAGGTCGAACTGATCTGCAGTTTGTTGTACCGCCTCACCATAGAGCAGTAGATCAAAATCACCAAATTCGACCTGTGATTCAAAAGAAAAGTACTCATTGCCGATATTCCTACCCCCGACAATGGCAGAAACACTGTCTGCAATCAGAGATTTATTGTGCATACGGCGATTAAGACGTTCAAAATCGCTAGCAAGTGCGAACCAGCGGGAATCGCGATACTGATGCGGATTGAATAAGCGGATTTCGATATTAGGATGTGCATTGAGTGCAGCCATCACGTCATCGTTTCGCTTTTGCATATCGTCAAGCAACAGCCTTACTCGGACTCCACGCTTTGCCGCTTCATACAAGCGCCACGTTATTAGCTGACTCGTTTCGTCACCACGGTAAATATAGTATTGAAGATCAAGGCTTTTTTGTGCGGACTCGATCAAAGAGGTGCGAGCAAGAAGGGCATCGTGTCCTTGATTTAAAGGAGAAAAGCCAGTTATTGACTTTGGGTCTTTCCCGTAAGCTTCAAAGTACTGTGCAAGCACGGAGTCACCTTGATACCCAAGTTGGAAGCTAGTGGATTTTTCACTGGGATCGTTCAATGACACGGATGAACATGCCGATAAAATTGTGAATAAAGAAGGGAAGAGTAGCTTAGCGAGTGTATGTAACAAAGTACATTTCCTTGTCTTACAGAGTGTTACTTATCGGAAATTATAGACCTAAGTTGCCGCAGCGTGCATCCAACAAGGTTTGATAACGGGCTATTAATCAATGAATTGTCATGTTCTCGGGATTAAGTTCACCTTTTTGAACGCAGATAATCATTTATTTTAATTATGATTGTGTCTGAATTGGTCATAATCACTAATATCTGGTGATTATGACCAATAGCACACTGGTTAAAATAGTTGAGTGATAATAACTATTTGAATTTTAATAAATAAATGCCTGGCACGCCCCTTGCTGTTCAAAAGAAGAGTTAAGTCAGGGCAACTTGCGAAGTTGGTTAATTTTTTGTTAATTTTATTAACTTTGAATTGGCAATAACTCTGTAGTTAGCAACCGAAAAAGCAAGGTACGCGCTGCTTTGACGTCTATTCAAATGTAATTCCCTCACCATCATGCTTACAGGGAGTCAAAGATTTAATAAAAGCATGGTGATGAAAACAACAATAAAAAAGGATTTTCGATGTTAGCAAAACCCGTATTACGTTGGCTTTTACCTTTCGTTGTCGTTGGTGGCTCTTATGCAGGATATGCCGCAATCGCCGCGACAGCTCCGGAAAAAGAGTCAACCAAAGATGCCATTACAGAGCCTACCGTTCAGGCTTCTTCTCTTTTTCCTACCGATCATAAAGTGGTGATAACCAGCCATGGTGAGTTAGTCCCTTTTGAAAAAACACACCTTTCCGCGCAAGTCAGTGGTGAAGTGATAAGTTGGCACCCTAATTTTGTAACGGGTGGGATCGTGAAACGAGGAGAAGTGCTGTTCACGATTGAAAGTGACAACTACGAAGCGTCGGTTTTGCAAGCCGAAGCCAATTTAGCTAGCGCACGTGCGAGCTTGATTGAGGAGCAAGCCAAAGCGGAAGTGGCAAAACGCCAGGCCAAGAGACTGAGCGATAAGCAAGTGACAGACCTGTATTTACGTAAGCCTCAGGTTTTGAGCGCGCAAGCGCAAGTGAAGTCGGCTCAGGCGGCACTCAAACGAGCAAAAAGAGATTTAGAAAATTGCAAAGTCGTTGCACCTTACGATGCGCTGGTTGTTGAGCGTGATATTGGTGTTGGTCAATTTGTCACATCTGGCTCTCGAGTTGCCACGCTAAACAACATTGAAGTGGCGGAGGTGCACGTACCAATTGCCGGTTTTGATAGTGCATTTTTACCCGAATCCATTGGTGAGCTCACTGCGACAGTAACGCAGCAAGGTGTGTTTTCTACCACTAGAGAAGGTCGAGTGGTTCGTGATTTAGGCATGATTGATAGCGCTACCCGAATGATTAACATGGTCATTCAAATCGCGGACCCATATGGTATTGATAATCAGCAGCCTCCAATTAAATTTGGCTCCTACGTTGAAGTGAGCTTTACAGGTAAGGAGCTAAAGCATATCTATCGCCTGCCACAGGAATTAGTCAAAAATCGCACGGTATGGGTAGTGAATGGTGAGAATCAACTTCAACCTCGGACGGTAACGGTCTTGAGAGCAGAAGGTGAGTTTTTACTTGTGGGGGAAGGCTTAGAGCAAAGTGATAAGTTGGTACTTACCTTGCCGGAGTACCCTCAAAAAGGCATGGCGGTACAAATCGCAAAAAAGAGTGACGACTCCGAAACCGTCGTACAGTAAGTAGGAGTTTGTCATGGAAGATACTAAACAAAAGGGCTTAATTGCCTATTTTGCGAATAACCCCGTCGCTGCCAACCTTTTGATGGTGTTCATCATCATCATGGGTGTGGTGAGTTTTCTCTTTATTCAAAGGCAGATGTTTCCGAACATTGAGGTGAACTACATTGATGTTCGTGCGACTTATCCTGGCGCTTCTCCTCAAGAAATTGAAGAAAGCATTCTCGTTAAGGTTGAGGAATCGATTAAAGATGTCACCGGGATTAAAAAAACGGTCTCAACGGCCTCTAGAGGTAGCGCGTATGTCTCTATCGAGGTAGACGTTAATGCTGATATCAAGCGTGTCTTGGATGATGTAAATCAACGCATTGATACTTTATCCAACTTACCTGCCGGTATGGAACCGATCAATGTCTACCAAGTTGAGTGGCGTCAAGATGTGATAGAAATGGGGTTAGTTGGGGACCGACCGCTTGAAGAGCTCAAACCCATTGCTAAGCAAGTCGAGGATGAATTACTTCAACTCAAAAATGTCATGTTGGTGTATTTGAGTGCACCAGAGGAAGAGATAGCGATTGAAGTTGATCCACTCGTTCTTCGTAAATACGACTTGACGTTGAGCGATATCAGCAGCGCGATCAGTCGTTATTCTGCCAACTTTTCTGCGGGCGAAGTCAAAACAAACTCAGGGATGATCGCAGTAAGGATTGAAAATCAGTACTACCGTGGTGATGAGTTTAGGAATATTCCTGTAAAGCTTGGCGCAAATGGTGCGAAGGTTTTACTGCAAGATATCGCCACGATCAAAGATGGCTTTACGGAAGAAGAGCGCTACTTTGAATACTCAGGGCAAAATGCGATCTACATGTCTGTTGAAGCGACTCGTGATCAGAACATTATCCCTGTTGCCGAGTCTGTTCGTAATTATATCGAAGCAAAAAATAAGACATTGCCGCAGGACGTTAAGCTCAAAGTCTTAGTGGATACGACCTATTATTTAAATGGTCGTCTCGACATGATGTTGAAAAACTTGCTGCAAGGCGCTGCTCTAGTGGCGATTATGCTGACCATTTTCTTGCGCTTTCGCTTGGCAATGTGGGTAATGATTGGGCTACCAGTGTGTTTTCTTGGCGCGGTGATGATGATGCCTGCATTAGGGATCACGGTAAACATTGTATCTCTTTTTGCCTTCATTATGGTGCTCGGTATTGTGGTCGATGACGCCATCGTGATGGGAGAGAGCGCCTACAGCGAAATTGAAGAAAAAGGCGGTGGCGTAGAAAATGTGGTTCGCGGCGTCAAACGTGTTGCAACGCCAGCTACTTTTGGTGTTTTAACCACAATTGCCGTGTTTGCCCCTTTCTTGTTGTCTAGCGGTATTGATAGTGCTTTCTTCTATGGTATCGCGGGTGTTGTGATTCTTTGTTTGATCTTTAGTTTGATTGAATCGAAGTTAATCCTTCCTGCTCATCTTGCACATACTCACTTTAAGCCAGTTAAACCTGGTGGCTGGCGTGACCGATTTAACCAACGTTTTTTTGGCTTTGTAAACGGTACGTATCGTAACTTTGTAACGACATGTACACATTGGCGCTGGACCGTGTTTGCTGTGTTTTGCGGTTTACTGCTGATCAGCGCGGCTTTGATCAACGCGAATTATGTTCGGGTGATCCCTAACCCTAAAGTGCCTACTGACTATCCTGCGATCACTATTGAAATGAACGATACTGTTTCAAGCGAGCAAACAATCAGTGCTCTTAAGACCATCGAACGTGTGATGCAAAAAATTGAATCTGAGACCATCGCAGAACATGGTCAAGGCATGATTCGTGATGTGCTTTCATACAACAGAAGCCGTACCGAAGGCCGTGTTTTGGTGCCATTGGTTGATGAGGAATTACGCCCGTTCAATACATTTGAACTTGCTCGACGTTGGCGTGAAGCTATGCCAGTTATTCCTGGAATGAAGAGCATCAAAATCCGCGAGCAGAGCGCGGGTGGCGGTGACAGAGATGAGTTTGGCTACTTGCTGTTTGGTTCTAATATTAATGAATTGAACGAGGCTGGGCGTTACTTGATAGAGCGTTTACAGCAGGAAGAAGGGTTATACGATATTTCATCTTCTATTGATTCAGGAAGCAAGGAAGTGCTCCTTTCTCTTGCGCCTGTAGCGTACGATCTCGGACTGGATCTCACCATGATCGCAGAGCAAGTGGGTGGCAGCTTCTACGGTGGTGAAGCACAGCGTCTTATTCGTGATGGTGAAGAAATCAAAGTTATGGTGCGTTACCCGCAACTGACACGTGAAGCATTTTCATCATTACGTTACGCTGTGATTACCACGCCAGCAGGTAAGAAGGTCATGCTGGGTGATGTGGTTAAGATCAACGAGCAGCCGGGCGTGAGTAGCATTCGGCGTGAAGGCGGGTATCAAACCGTTTATGTCTATGGTTCGATAGACGAAGAATTGGTTGAACCTCAAGAAGTAGTGAAGGTCATCGACGACAATATCTTACCGGACATGAAGCAAGTCTTCCCGAGTGTGAAAACGGAATTGGGTGGTGATATTGAAGAGCAAGCAGCGCAGCGTAATGAACAGATTCTGTTCTTTATTGCAGGCATGATCATCGTCTACATCTTGTTAGCCGTACCGTTAAAAAGTTATACCCAACCTTTGATTGTAATGTCAGTCATTCCATTTAGTCTGACGGGGGCGATTTGGGGCCACTTCTGGCTAGGTTTGGATATCAGTATGATGTCGACATTTGGTTTGATCGCCGCTGCTGGCGTGGTTATCAACGACTCTCTAGTTATGACAGATTACGTAAACCAAGTGAGAGAAAAGGGTATGAACATCAAACAAGCGGTGGTTGAAGCGGGCTGTGCACGCTTTCGAGCGATCACGCTCACCTCCATAACGACGTTTGCGGGTGTATTGCCGATTATGTTTGAAACGAGCTTGCAGGCGCGTTTTGTCATACCAATGGCTGTAGCTTTGGGCTTTGCGGTGTTGTACGCAACGGTTCTGACTTTAGTGCTGGTGCCTTGTTTGTATTTAATGCTTGAAGATATTAAAAATATTTTCAGATCGATTAAGGGGTTTATTCATCGCTTTATCAATCGTTTCAGAAAGTCGCCAGTGACGTCGAGCGTTGAAGTAAATATATAGAGTTAACAAGCTTGATGTTAACGATTAGGAGCAGCCTTCGGGCTGCTTTTGTATTTCTGTATTTTGATTCAAAGCAGTTCTAGAGTGGGTTGTTACGTAATTTATTCGATGAAAGAACAGCGAGAAAATCTCCTGATAAATTATTCCCTTTATGAATACTTTTGCGCGTTTGATTCTCTCGGTTAATTTAACACTTGGTTAGCGAAATTTACCAGATGGAGATAATGATGAATATATTGATTTGGTTAAATTGTTGAAAAATAACAAAATAAAAGTTGGCATCGTATGTGCAATATATAAATTGTAACTAAAACGAACTGCTAATCCTCAAGGAGCTTATTATGAAAAGCGTATTTCTATCTACTCTAAGTCTTATTGTTGTAATGTCATCACCAATCGCTGCTGCTAACACTTTAGACAAAGAGGAGTGGAGCTCAGATTTACGTCAGGACTTTTCTGAAATGAAGCATGAAGCTGTAGCAGATATTCAGCAAATGAATATGGATGCCATCCACGCACGCGATGAGCGTATCGTGAAAAACATTAAAGATGAGCAAGAACAGTTAGTAAAGGTAACGTGCCACAAAGAGAAAGAAAGCAAGTCATAACCGCCGATAAAGAGACTAACAGACGAAAATGAATCCAATACGAGTTCAGTGCTAGTTAGCAGTAAGCACTGACCTTGTTGCTCTACTTGCCAGCCTTTTAAGGCTGGCTTTTTTGTTACAGGTATACTGTATAATTAGTATCTATGGGTACGTTCCCCCAATAATTGGTAGTTCAATGATTAAATGTCTCTTGTTTCAAACGTGACTTAAGGCACTTAACCTTCGTATTAATAGGTGTATATATCTAGTGATTTATCATCGAGATGGGGATAAATGTAATTTTTAAAATTGTTGATTTCATTAAATTGGAGGCGATGCTATATATTTGAAATTCAGAAAGATCTAGTCTCCTTGTTGACCTTAATAATACCTTAGTATATGCCTCACTTTTATTTGAAGAGGGATTCGTAATGACTTGGGAGTTTATTGAAAGGAAAGAGGCTTTTGATTATATTGGGCTAAGTAATAAGTCGGTTAATGAGATTGAACAATTCTTACATGGAAGAGTGAGACTTTCAGCTACACTCTTTAGCAATAAAAAACTATACTTATCAAGACAATCCCTCATCATGCTTGCGTCTCTGAATGAATATGATCAGAAGCAAGTTGTCAAAGAAATGTATTTTCTTTCATCTAACCCAAGCACACCGTCTGTAGTTAGACACAAACGTAATCCATTGCTTCGAATATTTCGAACTAGGTATCCCTTCAAAAATTATCATTATTTATTAACTTGTATCCTTAGAGACGGGAAAGTTGTAATTCATGATATAGCTTTTGATCGACAATTGCATGGTAAGTCTATTTTTAAGCATTCACATCAAAGAACCCAAATGTATCATGTGAAGAAAGAAACAGGTAAAAATGGTGAGTATAATGGAGTGCAGAACAATGACGAAGCAAAGTTATTGTTGGCTGAGTGGGACCACACTAAAGCTCAAGTAACTCATCAAGTCAATACGCTTCATGCTACGGTAAATGGAATGCTGAATGATTATGAGAAAGCGGCGACACTGATGGGAGTACATACGCAGGTGGCATATAAAGAAGATAAGCCAACAGAGTATACGTTGTTTCACAACCCTTCTGATAATGCGAAGCTGGATCTTATTGAATGTGTTTATGACAAAACTCGTTTTACTTCGCACAATGCTCAACACCTAGCAGCAGTAATGAAACAATGTGCATAGCAGGGTAAACAAGTGAAATGGACAGTACATAGTCAAGGTGCCATTATTTTTAACTCTGCGCTTGAATATGTAAGGAAAAAGAATCCGAGCTTAAAACTATTGAATCAACAAGTTGTGGTGCACGCAGGAGGGGCCAATACAACGAAGATAGGAAAAAACGCACAGCAGCTTGGTTTGAAGATAAACTACAATAAAACCCGAACGAATCCCTTTGATATTGTCCCAAATATTGCTGCGAGACAAACTCCATTATCGGCAAGTAGTCTCGTTCGTTGTTGTAAATTCTTGGGATTGGTGATGAATGGAGAGGTCACAGAGAGCCCACATACATTGCCCTATTTTGGTGTTGAATCCTATCGACGACAACTGATGATGTCTGGCACTAATATGGCTAGTAAACGTTTAAAAGATATTGATGCATATTTAAAGAATAAGAGTTAGAAATATGGGCCTTATTAAAACTTGTAAAGATGGCTTTCGAGGAAAGCCAGATTTTTCAAACTTGCTACATAATGTATTCCAGATAGATGACTTAGTATTGTCATTTGAGTGTCCGAACAATATATATGAAGGGCATGTATACCAAGATCTTGTGGAGTTAAAACAATTCGATGTTGACTCAAAAGAAGAACGGCATGAAAAGTTAATAAAATTGGCTTCTATTTATTTCTCATTTCAAAAAAAAATATTAAACCCTCTATTACCTATAAATAAACAAGGTGGTTTATATATTAGGCTAAGGATCAAGTCTGCCAATGAGAATATTAGATCTGTCAATCAATTATCTTCATTCATAGAAAAAGAGTATGTGGAGTTTTATCATGCTCTAGAGTCTCCTGAAGGATCTAAGAAAGGAGATCATACAGAGATGATGAATGATGCTAACGATTACGCAAATCATCGCTGGGGATTAGAGCCGATAAACGAAGAAAAAAAGAGAGCGAAAGAAGAGTTTCTCGTAGGAGAGTTTCTTCGCAGCTACCCCCCAATTAAATGCCAGGCTATTGATGTTGGAGAGAAAACGTACTCAAAATACGTAGAAGGTAACTTGGAGTATAAGAAGGACTATCGAAGAGTTTACAATTTGCATATCAAAAATGAGTTTTACTTTAGTATCGAGTTTTTATACGAAATCGAGCCTATGTTTGCTCAAAAAAAGTTTTTAGATTGGGTGAGAAGTGCTGATGAAACCTTTGAGAAAAAGGTGTTAGAGTTACTAGAATTGTCTCCGCTTGTTGATTCGTATACTACCTCCAAGGTAGAGAGATTGACCAATTAGAATTGATCCTGTGCGCTCTGACTTTCAACTTAAAGAAAAAAGCCCGCAAAGAATTTCCTCTGCGGGCGTAATAAAGGGCACCAAATTGGGTGTCTATTCATTTTGGAGGTGGTCGAACGTCCATATAAAACTGACAATAGGCTTGGTGAGAGGCTTACCACCAGCGCGACCAACGGAGCTAAAGTTAACATTGTTGCAATGATTGTTAAAATGTTAATTCTTCAATCAATGTTTTCATTATCGTTAGTCTGGATTGTGAATATGTTGTTCTATTGTTCCTGGAATGCTTGACTGTCGAATTTGAATACATCATGAGATATAGATGGCCCTTTCTTTATCCATTTTGGTTATATAAATCTTGTCATATCACACTGCTAAATCTTCATTATTTTTAATAATTCGACATGGCTTACGCCATTTTGTTACTGGTGTGTTTGTTTTTCGATGGTCTCAAATTTGAGTTCACGTATAACCAGACAATTAAAGGAAAAGAGCAGCAGTTAGCTGCCCTTTATTTCTATAAAGACTGAAGCCTAATTCCAACGTAATAGCATCCAGTTTGATCGATTCGCGTGTTCTTTTAGGCGTGGGCATGGATTTACCAGGTAGGTGTAATCTGCGTATTCACATAAAGGCAAATCGTTGATTGAATCGGTATAGAAATGTATTTCAGAATAAGGCTCAGGCTGATTTTCTAGCCACTGTTTTAAGCGCGTGACTTTACCTTCACGATAACTAGGGACACCGTCGATTTCAGCAGTATAACGGTTGTCTTTCTCGATTAAATCGATGCCGAGTGCGGTTGGAATATTAAGACGGCGACCAACGGCTTCCACCAAAAAAGTGACGCTGGCAGAGATGATAACCATATCTATACCATCACGAGACAGTTGCTCAATCAGGGTTTTGGCTTGAGGAAACTGTTTAGGCAAAATATGGCTTTCAACACATTCTTCAACCAAGGCGTTTACTTCTTCAATCGGCATGTTTTCTAGTGGCTTCATGGAGAACGCTAGATAGTCTTCCATGTCCATTTTGCCTTCAGAGTACAAGGCCATTAGACGCTGATCTTCCTTAATAAATAAAGGATCAGTCGCGATGCCTCTCTCAACCATAAACTCGTTCCAAATCATTGCGCAGTCAGCGTTTATTAGGGTTTCATCCATATCAAAAACATACAAAGGTTTGGACATGTTTAGGCTCTCACTGGTTGAATTTCGTTTAGGTTAAAGAGTAGCTCTAGTTGGCTGCCATTCGCTAGTAAGCGTTCTGAAGAGCGGTTAAGCAAGTCAACAGTGAGCTCACACTCTTCAACGTTCACTTGATAGCGAATAACATTACCTAGAAGCTGGTGGTTGGTGATCGTACCTACTTGTGGCGCTGAGATGTGGCTATCATATTGACGACCTTGCTCTTTTACATATATAGACTCTGGGCGAATCGCTACTTTCCATTCGGTATCAATGTTGAAGAGTTGCTTGGCTTTATTGGCCTCTACAAGGTTGTAGTGCCCCATGAAACCGGCCACAAACTCGTTAGCAGGATGAGTATAAATTTCTTCAGGTGTTCCTGCTTGAACAATTTCCCCTTTACTCATTAGGAAGATACGATCAGACATAATCATCGCCTCTTCTTGGTCATGAGTTACGAAGATAGTGGTGAGATTCATTTCTTTCTGAATATCTCGGATTTGCTGACGAAGATGTTTGCGGATTTTGGCATCAAGCGCAGAAAGTGGCTCATCAAGCAATAATATGCGAGGTTTCACCACCAACGCTCGGGCGAGTGCGACACGCTGGCGCTGACCGCCAGAAAGTTGATGTGGATAGTGTTTTTCTTTACCTGCCAGATCCACCAGTTTGATGACTTTAGCCACTTCACGTCGAATATCATCATTCGCAAGCTTTTTCATTTTTAAGCCAAATGCAATGTTGCCTTCGACGGTCATATTGGGAAACAGCGCATACGATTGAAAGACCATCCCAATACCACGCTCTTGCGGGACTTGATGCGTGATATCTTCTCCGTTAACCCAAATCTCGCCCCCATCGACAGGGTTAAGCCCTGCAAGGCTGCGAAGTAGAGTCGATTTACCACAACCGCTAGGGCCCAAAAGCGTAATGAATTCACCTTGCTCGATGTTAAAGTGAATGTCCTCAAATACGGTGTTATCACCAAAACGTTTAGTCAGATTTTTCGCTGTTACGTAGCTCATTGTTTTACTCCTCGGCTGAAACGACTTGCCAACCAAGTCAGTAAAAAAATAAATAGGAAGTAGGTCATCACTAAGGCAGACGTAAAGTGGCCGCTCGTCTGACGCATGTTATACAAGTAGATTTGCAGGGTTTCATAACGTGTGCCGATTAAAATATTGGCGAACACAAACTCTCCCAATAGAAATGAAAATGAAAGGAAAAGCGATGCCATCAGTCCTTTTTTGAGGTTAGGTAAAATGACCATCAAGAACGCTTTGGTTGTGCTTGCCCCTAGTAAGTGTGCCGCGTCCATTAAATCATTGAGGTTAATTGCTTCGAAGCTATTGGAAATCGCACGATACATGAACGGTAACGCGATGGTGAAGTAAGTGCCTATTAAAATCCAAGGGGTACCGATAAGAGATATTTCACTGTCAGCATAAAGTTGAAGTAAGCCGACGGACGACACGACTGGTGGTACAGCGAATGGTAGCAAAATCAATACGTTCATGAGCTTATCGAGCTTCGGAAAGTAGTAAAACACCACGAATATCGCTGGCAGAACCAGAATGACACTGAGGGTTAGCGAAGCAATACAAATAAACAGCGAATGCCCAAACGCTTGCAAGAAACGTGGGTCGGTCAGCAATTTAACGTACCAATCAAAAGTGAAACCATCCGGAAGCACCGTGGCGCCCCAGCGTGATGAAAGCGAATAGACAAAGGTCGCTAAAATCGGGATGAGCATGATCCCAACAATGGAATAAACCACCGTTTTATGGAATCGAGTATTAACGTTGTACATGACTACTTCCTACCTGCATAGCTTTTCGAAATGAGCCATTGGTTAATCACTGTGATAAAGGCAAGTAACGCCATTAGAATCACCGAAATTGCAGCGGCGAGATTAGGTTCAAGGAACAGGTCTCCCGATACCAGACTCGCAATTCGAATTGTGATGACGTTATAGTTACCGGAGGTCAACGCATAAACACTCGCATATGCGCCAATCGCGTTGGCTATTAAGATAATAAAGGTACCGAACAAGGCTGGTGAGAGCACTGGCAGAGCGACTTTCGCCCAATACTGTGATGTTTTGGCACCTAGTAGCGCAGCGGCTGCTTGCCAATCATCACTCAACGCGTCGAACGCAGGGTAGAGCAACAACACCGCCAGCGGGATTTGGAAGTAGATATAAATGGCCAGTAGGCCCCATTTACCATAAAGGTCGAAATCACCGAGTAAGCCATACTGCTTGAGCAAAAGGGTAATTGCCCCATTGGTGCCTAAAATAATAATAAAAGCGAATGACAAAGGTACGCCTGCAAAGTTGCTGCTCATGTTCGTAAACGCAATCACACCGTCGCGGACTTTAGAATCGACTCTGCGTAGAGAAGATACCAACAAAGTCGCAATGGCTAAGCCAAAAATGCTCGACCACACAGCTAACCACAAGCTGTTGCCAAACGCCTGCATCATAAAGGCGGAGTCGAGCACTTCAATGTAGTTATCTAAGGCAAACTCGCCATCGTAGATAAAGCTGTTTAACAGTACCCAAATCATAGGTGCGAGTTGAAATAGGTAGAAAAACAGCGCGAAAGGCACTAACCAAATGGCTGGCTTAAAGCGCTTTAACCAAGTACTTGCCAAATTTGAGCGTGATTCGCTAGAGCTTGGGGAGAGGACAGAACTGCTCATAGTGCTAACAATTCCTGAGTGTATGGCTTCGTGTGGTCAAGGTTTAGCAATTGACAAACGGTGCCACAAATATCAGTTTGCTTAATATGACAATCCTGATGGGTAAACTTATCGCCAATGACAAACAGAGGAACTTCTCGCTCTTCAGGTAAAATCCCACCGTGAGAAAGATCGTTGTTCATGCCATGATCGCTGGTCACAATGATTTGATACCCATCAGCAAGCCATTGTTCGATGTAGTTGGAAAGAATAATGTCTGCACCTCGCGCACAATTGCGGTATTGGCGAGAGTCTAGGCCAAACTTATGTCCTGTATCGTCGATATTCATCGGGTGGATCAGTAAGAAATCAGGTTGATAGTTTCGACGTAAATACTCTGCGTCCAGGAACAAGGCTTCATCAGGATAATGATCCCAATGGTAAAAGCAGCCGTGCTGGATATTCAGAGTTTCATCATGCGTGAAACGATCGCGAACAGGTTCAAATGGCGCGCGATTATAAAGCTCACTTACCCAGTGGTAGGCAGCCGCAGCGGTCACTTTGCCTTGGGCTTTTGCCAAACTGAAAATGGAATCGTGTTTGGATAGACGAACGATATTGTTGTTTACGATGCCGCTTTCTACAGGGCGAACGCCCGTTAAAATGCACTCATAAAGTGGGCGAGACATAGAGGGCAGCTCACATTGCACAGGATAAAGCGTTGCGCGAGTTTCTTGTTGGGAACGACTTTGTTCTAGAAGACCATTGAGGTAGCCCATGCAATCACGGGCTACCTGATAGTTCAGTCCATCTAGAACAACAAGGATGACCTTATTGCTCATAACGACTTACTCTTATTGCTGGTGGATTAAGACACTTTCTTGCCATTGACGTGGCAGCTTACGCGCGGACTTTTCCCAAGCTGAGAAGTCAGTCACTGGGTGAACATTGCTGTATTGGTCGTTAGCAATTAGCTTGTCTTGCACTGCTTGAGGCAGTGTGATGTTGGTGCGGATTGGACGCGTATAACCTTCTGCTAAGTTGATTTGCCCTTGATCGCTGAAGATGTACTCACGAGCAAGCTTTGCTGCATTAGGGTTCTTCGCATATTTATTGATTATGGTTGTATAACCAGAAATCACAGAGCCATCTTGAGGAATGCTCACTGTAAAGCGGTCGCGGTCAATTTTGTCGCGATAGTTCAACGCATTGAAGTCCCACATGATCGCCACTTCCACTTCGCCTTTTTCTAGGTTGGCGATGTTCGGATCGGTAAATGAAAGACGACCTTGCTTCGCGAGTTCAGAAAAGAACTTGAGCGCAGGCTTGAGGTTGGATTCGTCCCCACCGTTGGCGAACGCTGCGGCGAGAACCGCGTTGTTTGCCTGCGCTGCTACGCCTACGTCACCTACGGTCACTTTGTAGTCGCCTTTTAATAGGTCATCCCACGTTTTTGGCGCTTCTTTTACGAGGTTATTGTTGGAGATAAAAGAAATAGTGCCAGTGTAAGCAAGTGCCCAATGACCATCTTCGTCTTTTGCCCAATCTGGAATGTCATTCCAAGTTGTTTGTTTGTATGGCTGAGTGACGCCTTTTTTAACCGCTACACGTGCGAAGGCAAAGCCTACGTCACCAATGTCTGCGGTCGCGTTTTTCTTCTCAGCTTCGAATTTTGCGATTTCTTGAGCCGAGCTCATATCCGTGTCTTGGTGCTTAAGGTTGTAGTTTGACTTTAAATCAGCCCAAGTGTCTTTCCAGTTCGCCCAACTGTCAGGCATACCTACACTGTAAACCGCCCCTTCTTTTTGTGCTGCGGTAACCAATGACTCAATATCGGCTTCTTTCGCTACTGTTGGTGCTGCAAGCGTTACCGCGATGATTGCCGCTGGTGCAGTAATTGAACGACTTAGCAAAGTTTTCATTGTCTCCACCCTTCTGGACTAGGTCAGTAAGTTCGCTTTGTATGCTATGGATGGAATGTGACGATTTAGAGCAAGTAATTTGACAGTTTTTATTAATTTCTATGGCACTTATATTTCATACGCTCGGTATGTGTTCTGTTGATTAATGTCATATTTTTGTTACGCACACGCCTTATGTTGTTCATCAAATTATCGTTGGACTAGATCAGAATGAGAGCGACAGGCACCAGCCAATTTGGTACCCAATTAGGAAAAATTAGAAGCAGCTTAAAGCAGCAGATTCTTTCCGGCATCATGTCGGAAGGGCAAAAGCTGCCATCAGAAAGGGAGCTCAGTGAGCTATTTTCTACGACTCGAATCACTATCAAAGATGCATTGGTGTCTTTAGAAACTGAAGGCCTGATCTACCGAGAAGAGCGTCGTGGCTGGTACGTATCTCCAGAGCGGATCTGTTACAACCCGTTGTCTCGTTCTCACTTCCATCAGATGATTCGAGAGCAGCATCGTATTGCAGAAACCAAGTTACTCAACGTGCGAAGTGAAATGGCCGCAGGTGAGTATGCAAAATCGTTAGAGGTTGAGAGAATTACCCCAATTTATGTGATTGAACGGTTACGTTTTATTGATGGGCGAGCGGTATTGTTTGTTGAAAATATACTCAAATCAGCACTGTTTGAAGGTATATTGTCCGAGAACCTCATCATGTCACTGACGGGTATTTATCGTGAGAAGTATGGCTACGAGACAAAGCGCTCTCGTTTTGATGTGATTCCAACGTCAGCACCTGCTCATGTCGCTAAAGCGTTGAACTTGGCTGAAGGACAGCCGGTTCTGAAAATTCGTCGAGTAAACTACAAACAAGATGGCAAATTAATGGACTGCGAATTCGAGTATTGGCGTCCAGATGCAGTGATGATTCGCATTGATAGCGTAGGATAAAGTGCAGAATTAAAAAGAGCCCAATGAAGGGCTCTTTTTCGCATATTGGTTAGAGAGGAGGTTTAAACTAGTCCTTGCTCTTTTGCCATTTTACTTGCGATGCCAGGCGCTTTCCAAATGCTTGGCAGCAAAATGAAAGACACAGGCACGGCGGTAATTACAATGAAAGACTGCAATGCAGAAATACCACCAGAGCCCATTGAGATAAGCGCGATAGCGACAATACCCATCATCAAACCCCAGAATGAGCGAATCACTGCGTTTGGTTCTGTTGAGCCCGTCATCACTACACTGATTGTGTAAGTCATTGAGTCACCCGTCGTCACGATAAATGTTGTCGTTAAGATCAGGAACAGAACCGAAATGATCATTGGGTAAGGTAATTCACCGGTAATCGCTAGCAGTGCTGCAGGCAAGTTAAAGCCCTCAAACGCAGATGAAATCAAACCAGGGTTATCAAGTTCAAACGCAAGGCCACTGCCACCAACGATACTAAACCAGAAGCAAGTAATCAGCGGTGCTGCGATGCTAATAGACATAATCAGTTGGCGAATTGTACGACCACGAGAGATACGAGCAATGAAGATCGCCATCATTGGGCCATAACCGATAAACCAACCCCAGAAGAATACTGTCCACCAGCTTAGCCAGCCCGTATCACCACGGTATAGCGCCATTGGGAAGAAGTTATCTACCATGCGACCAACGCCTTGTACGTAGCCATCAACAATAAAGCTTGTCGGTCCAAAGAACAGGATGTAACCAATTAACAGCACAGACAAAATAATGTTGTAACGACTGACGATTTGAATACCTTTGCTCAAACCGCTTAGTGCGGAAAGGGTATACATCAGGATCGCTGCCATGATAACCATGCTTTGCGTTACGAAAGTATCTGGCAGGCCAAACAATGAGTTTAGCGCGTAGCTAATTTGTAAACCTAAGAAGCCAATAGGGCCGATGGTTCCTGCTGCTACGGCAATAATGCTACATGCGTCAGCAACATCACCAATCCAGCCTTTAATGGCTTTATCGCCAAACACAGGGTAAAGCAGAGTACGCGGCTTAAGAGGCAGGCCTTTATCGTAATGCAAGTGCATTAAGACTATGGAAGATAGACCACCAAGGATCGCCCAAGCTAAGAAGCCCCAGTGCATAAAAGACTGAGATAGAGCATTGATTGCGGCAGTTTTCGGAGAGGCTTCACCGTATAAAGGTGGGGCAGTCACAAAGTGCGCGATAGGCTCAGCAGCGGCCCAGAACACACCACCACCTGCAAGTAGGGTACAGAGTACAATTGACAACCATTTAAAGTTATCAATATCAGGTTTCGCTAGACCACCTAGACGCACATAACCAGTGCGACCAAACGCAAGAGCCAAACCAATAAGGAAATTCAGAAGAAGCAGTACTTGCCAGTAAGCTCCGAAATATTTAGTAGCAAAGCCGAAGCCGGTGTTAACCATTGCGGTTAGAGAGTCGGTATTCGTTAGGGCAAGTAAAACGAATAGAGTGAGGAAGCTACCACTTAACCAAAAGACAGGATTGGTGAGTTCGAGGCGCTTGAGCAGAGATGGGGGATGAATAGCAGAATAGTCAGCATCCTGAATAGGCGCTGTGTGGGAGGCGGCATTCGTCATATTTGACATAATTACTTCGCTTTTTAGGGCTATGAAGCCGTGCATTTCCCCTCACATCGTTTCGACGAAAAGTGTGAGGATGTTCAAAAAGCCGATGATGTTAACATGTCGAAGTTGCAAATATAACCTTAGATTTCGATTAATTTTTAACAGGTTAGCCAAGTTGCTGATTTTTGGGTAGAGATCAAAGGAAAGTGTTTTTACGTGAAGTGCACCGCATTTCGTATGTAAATAACATTTCCCTTGTTTTTGCATGGATTACTCAGGATTACATTGAGCAAACATGTTTCTTCTCCAAACTGAGGTTTACTCAATGGCTCACTTCGAACTTAATGGACAGTGGTTACTTACCTCGCCACAGCGTCCCGATATTGAAATTCCAATGTCTATTCCGGGCGATAATATTTCGGCGCTTTTGCAAGCAGAGCGCATTCCGGATCCTTATTTTGCCGATAATGAAAACAAAGTTCGTTGGATTGAAGAGTGTGAGTGGCATATCTCGCGTGAGTTTGAAGTCGACGCGTTTACGTTGTCTGCCAAGCAAGTTTGGATGACGCTAACTCGTGTCGATACCTTGGCAACTTTCTATATTAATGGTGAGTTAGCACTAACTTGCAGCAACATGTTTACTCAACAACGAGTTGATATCAAACCTTATTTAAAACAGGGCATAAACACTGTTCTTGTTCAATTCGCCAGAGTCGATATAGAAGGTGTGGAACGTGCCAAAAAATTGCCTTTCCCAATCCCTTCCGCAATGGGAAATAATCAAATTCCGCATATGAATTTGATCCGAAAAACGCAATGTCATTCCGGATGGGATTGGGGCATTTGCTTGATGGTATCGGGTATTTACGACCCCATTCAAATCGACATTGTGAATGAGCTTTGGCTCAAAGGCTTTTCGACAGAGCAGCATTGGCAAGCCGATGGGAGTGTGTTTCTTGATGTAGTAGTTGAAGTTGAAACGGACAGTCAACGCCATGAAATGATGGTTGAATTTAATGGCGAGCGTCAATGCATTCAAACAAAAGGAAGTGGTCACTATCATTGCCAGTTCCACATTTCGCACCCTCAACGCTGGTGGCCATCGGGTTATGGCGAAGCTTATCTTTACCCCATTACCATTTCTTGCAGAGAGCAAAAGTTAACGCGCAACGTTGGTTTGCGTCAGTTAACCCTAAATAACCAAGCTGATGAACATGGCTCTGCGATGGAATTCATCGCCAATGGCGTACCAATTAATGCCAAAGGTGCCAACTGGATCCCTGTTGACGCAATGCCGGGGCGAGAATGCGAAACACGTTATCGCAACCTTTTGCAAAGTGCGGTTGATGCTAGCATGAACATGATTCGGGTATGGGGCGGTGGTCAGTATGAGAGTGAAACCTTTTATAACCTTTGTGATGAACTTGGCTTGTTGGTGTGGCAAGACATGATGTTCGCATGTTCACTGTACCCATCTGATAATGACTTCTTAAAAGAGGTCGAAGATGAGCTTCGATACCAAATCCCTAGGCTTAAAGAGCACCCATCAATAGCACTTTGGTGTGGTGACAATGAAGTGATTGGTGCCATTGGTTGGTATGAAGAATCCAAGCACAACAAAGTCAAATACACGGTTAACTACGATCGCCTCAACCGCATGATTGAGCAGGTGACTACTGAGCACGATAGCGCTCGTCGTTTCTGGCCAAGTTCCCCGTGTAATGGTGAACTGGATTTCGGTGACGCGTGGCATGATGATAGTAAAGGCGATATGCACTTTTGGGACGTTTGGCATTCAGGAAAATCATTCAGTGCCTACCTTGACGTGAATCCTCGTTTTTGCTCTGAGTTTGGTTTTCAATCTTGGCCATCTTTTGCAGAAGTTAAGCAGTTTGTCCCGGAGCAAGATTGGAATATAACGTCACTAACCTTTGAACAACATCAGAAGAATCCTCGTGGTAACAGTATCATCACAGAGATGTTCACGCGTTATTTCCGTTTTCCCTCTGGATTCGAGAACATGCTGTATTTAAGCCAAGTTCAGCAGGCAATCGCGATCAAAATTGCGTGCGATCATTGGCGTGCCATTTCTCCAGTTTGTCGCGGCATGCTGTACTGGCAACTCAACGACAACTGGCCTGTCAGTTCTTGGTCTAGCTTGGAATACAGTGGTCGTTGGAAGCAGTTGCACTACCATGCAAAACGCTTTTTTGCGCCGCAGTATTTGGTATTTTCCGAGCATACAGGCAAGTTGAGCCTGCATTTGCTCAATGATGCCAAAGAGCCCGCAAGCGTCAACGCACTGCTCAAGTGGGTAGATTGGCAAGGGGAAGAAAAGCAATGTTGGAGCTTAGAACAAACGGCCATAGCAGACAGCAATACGATTTTGTGGCAATTGGATGAATCGATCGAGAAGGACGAACTTACGTCAGGCTTCTTCTATGTTGAAGCGCAAATCGGTCAAGACAAAATAAGCAACACATGGTTTAGTACTCACGAGCTAAAAACCTTGCCGATAGCGAAGGCAAATATTGGTGCCTCTATTGAAGGGAGGCAAATTACATTGATTGCGGATAAGCCTGCGTTTTTTGTTCATTTGGAGAGTGATGTTGATGGAAGGTTTAGTGACTCCAGTTTTACTCTGTTGACCAACGTTCCAATGACGGTTGAGTATTTAGGTGATGATGTTTCAGGTATGCAGCAGTCGTTGAGGGTATACCACCTTAATGATTAAAGCGAGCATAGAACATCTACATGCTGATAACTAAAAAGGGAGCCTTTGCTCCCTTTTTAGTTATCAAGTATCCGTTATTAAGCTCAGGTTGAGACAGAAGTTTATTTAAGTTTCTGATGAATACGGTAGCCAACAACAAAACCTATGTAGAATAGCGCTGCGAGAGTAAGCATTGCCGTCGCGTACGCCAGTAGGCTGTTTAACCCTAAACCAAAAGCCAGAGTGAAGGCGATACCATGAATGGCTTCCGCAGGGATTCGGTACCAAGCAGCGTGGACGGAAGATCCGAAGAGGATAAAGGTACAAAGTAAGACAATCGTGCCGCCTATAAAGCCGACCCATCTGCTGTTGTTCATGTTGCAGTCTCAGGGGTTACCGAGGTAACGTAACAAAATATTTCAGAATCGTATTATACAACCGATCATCGCGAAAAGCGCTAGAGAAATTTCGCGGATAAAACAGAGTGTTTTAATTCGAACAAAAGAATACGACCATAGCCAACTTAATACAGGAATAACAAAACATGTTGAGATTTATACAACGTCGCCGCATTAAGAAAGTAATTAAGCTAATGAGTACCAGATTGGTGGTGGGATATGGCAGTCGTGAGTACTTTTCCGTCGGTCAGGTAAAGACGAGCACCAGTGAGTTAAGCACGTGCCAACAAAAAATTGCGTTGGCGTTGTACGCGAATCCGCAAGATCTTGATTTGGAAAATCAACCAGAGTTGCAAGCCATCCGCTCTGATGTGGCGAATGACTTCTTTGCTGGTGCCGATTATACCGCTCAAGATGTGCTTAGTTTATTCGGTGCTGGTGGCTGGAAAGGCGGCCGAATGGAAGATGGAATGTCTCATCATTTTGGTATGCACAGTCGATACTAGAGCGAGCTAACCTTATAAAGTCTTGTCAGTTAACTCGCTATATCACTTTGCCTTGTGAGGTGTCACTCCGATGCTTTGTTAAGCGGCACGCTTTACGAGGCAGAAGTGCTTTTTACCGCGTTGCAGTAACCAGTATTGGTCAAACAGTGGGAAGCTTAAACTCGGGTTATCAGCCGACACTTTTTCACCGTTTACACTGATGGCGTTGTTGCTGATGTGTTCGCGTGCAACACGTTTCGAGCTTGCTAAACCCGACTCAATCAATAGCTCAACCAAATCTTGTTGTGTGCTCTCAATGCTTGGTAAACCATCTAACTCCAACTGTTTTAATTCACCCAAACTCAGTTGTTGCACATTACCGCTGAACAGTGCTTGAGTGATGCGCTCGGCACTAGATAGGCCGTCTTCGCCATGAACAAATCGCGTCATTTCTTCAGCGAGAATACGTTGTGCTTGTGGCTTGCCTTGGCTTGCTTGGTCTTGCGCTTCAATGCTGGCAATTTCTTCGCAGCTCAAGAACGTGTAGTAACGCAAGAAGTGGTAAACGTCGGCGTCTTCTGCGCCAAGCCAGAACTGGTAGAAGGCGTAAGGTGAGGTTTTGCTAGGGTCTAGCCACACTGCGCCGCCTTCGGTTTTGCCAAATTTGGTGCCATCGGATTTGGTGATCAGCGGCAGAGTTAAGCCAAATACTTGCTCACCATTTTGGCGACGAGTTAAATCGATCCCACTGACGATGTTTCCCCATTGGTCATTGCCACCGATTTGCAGACGGCAACCGTATTGACGGTTTAGCTCGGCAAAATCGTACGATTGCAGCAGAGCGTAGCTAAATTCGGTGAAGGAGATGCCTTGGTCAGGTCGTTGCAGGCGTTGTTTTACCGATTCTCGGTTGATCATAGTATTGATCGAGAAGTGCTTACCCACATCACGGAAGAAGTCGATCACATTGATCGCTTTCATCCAGTCAGCGTTGTTCACCATGATCATCGGCTTGGTCAGCTGGTGATTCATCAACTGCTGAATTTGATTAGAAAGATCGTTAACCCAACCTGAGACGATTTCTGAAGAATTCAGACTGCGCTCGGTCGCTTTAAAGCTTGGGTCGCCAATCATGCCCGTTGCACCGCCAATCAAGGCAACAGCTTGGTGTCCGGCATCTTGAAAGCGCTTAAGCATAATCAAAGGTACGAGGTGGCCGATGTGCAAGCTGCCTGCTGTAGGATCGAAGCCGCAGTAAACGGTTTGGGGCTGTGAGAGAAGTGTCTGAATTTCTTCTAAATCGCTGGCTTGTGCAATCAAGCCACGATCTTGTAAATCTTGCAGTAATGGTGTCGTCATTCTTTTTGTCTGTCTTAGTGGTTGTTGTATTCAGACTAAAACGCGACACCTTTTGTCGATATATCCCTTAAGGGACAGTTTTTTATCTTGAATGGAGAATAAGGTGATTGAGGAAAAGCTGGAATAACTCACTCAATGAAGACACATTTAACTGCGAGTAAATGCGTTTTCGATGATTTTTGACCGTTCCTTGCACTAAGTGTAACCGCGCGGCAATTTCTTTGGTGTCAAACCCTTGAGCGAGAAGTGAAGCCACCTCTTGCTCGCGACGAGTGAGTGATTCTACGCCAAATGTTGCTAAAGCTTGCTCAATGGCTAATCGCATACTGCCAGAATAAGCACTCTGGGCAAAAACAGGCTCAGAAAAGGTAAACTCCGTTTGTTTCCAGTGCTGCTGACAAAGCGATTGAATTATCGGGAAGTAGGGCTTTAATTTATTGATTTGCTGTTGAGAAAAGTATTTTCCATCATTCATATACCCGAAGTACAACATGACCCAACGGCCAGGTTCGACTTCGACTAGCATGCTCAGTTCGTCTTTCCACCCGGTCTGATGGTAGAACTGTTCGCAGTAGGAAGTAAAATCAACGCCTTTGCGTGCTACGTCTTTGAGCGTAAATACGCCTTGTTGTTTTGTCTCGTTTAGTTTGAGAAAAAAAGGGTCATTTTGAAATGAGTCAGTCAGGTAGCGTTGAAAAAGTAACTCTCGTTCGTTCTCAATCGAGTCGTAGAGATAGATAGGATGTTTACCTTCTCGATAACCTAAAATAACCGCGCAATCAAAATGAAAAAGAGTGCGAATGACACGCATAAGCTTAGGAGTAAAGTTAGGCGTATTAAGAGCAGAAATTGCTTCTGCCAGCAGATTATTAAAGTTATTGTCAGGCATGGGATACCGAATTGCAGATGGTTTTGCGCAAGCATAACGAAAAGCCATCCAACGAGAAAGGGAAGTCACCATCTTCTGGTGACTTCCCATGAGAAAGTTGCACAAGTACTCAGTTTTGAGGAGTCATAGCTGCGTTAACTTATTGATAAGGGTGCATAACAACCGTTCTGTTTAAGCGATTAGTTGTTATGCGTTACTGCGAGTTGGTGAGCTCTTCGTTAACCCAATATTTAGAACCAGACACGTTGGCATCGATGAGCAAGCCTTTTGCATTCAACTGATAAACGGCGACGCCACTGTTAAATTGCTTTGAAAGTTGCTCTGAGTCTTCGCCAGCTACAGCAGAGGCTTCACTGGTCGCTTCCCATCCTTCGTTGACGAACGTATCAAAGTCTTCTTTGCTCTCAAATAGAATCACTTGTTGGTAAAACTTGCCGCCAGCCCCAAGTGCGACGCCCAAACCAAACATATTCATATAAGTGCGTTTTTCTGTTTCCTTATTGACTGCGACACCTGACCCTGAGTTGGTGTGAAACAACAAAGACAATTTACGAGAATCAAAGACCGCGTAGCCGTAAGCATTGTCGTAAATGGCTTTGGCCTCCGGCTTTTCATTAAACAACTTGAGCAAAGCACTATCCGCCATTAAGTCTACGGCTTGGCGAGCTTCTTCTGGCGTGTCGCCTTCCATTAGTTCATCAATTTTCTTGTCGGCTGCATCTATCCATTCTTTGCTTTTCTCGATACTGGCTTCTGTCCACTCGCCCGCGGTATTGATTGCTTCCTCGGACCAATTAGTGAAATCTTGCCACGCTTGCTTTGAAAAGGCTTTGGTATCGTCCCAAGCATCTTGCGCAGTATCAGAAACCGCTTCGCCTAGCTCAGACATTTTGTTGGAAATATCATCCCAATCTGCGTAAGCGGGAGATGCGATGAGCATCAATGTGGTAATGAGTGCGATAGACTTTTTCATCAAATTCTCTCTGGAGTTGTCGATACATCATTCATTCTAGGTCATCAGACTTTGATAATGAAATTGACTAAATGGCGATCTTGAGAGAGGAATCACGAACTGATTGCGAAATGACGTATGCATAACAAAGCCCTCACAAGGGGAGTGTGAGGGCTTAAATTTTTAGCGCGTTACTTGCTGCTAACTTTACCGAGCTGTAACCAAGTATCGATAACGGTGTCTGGATTTAGTGAAACAGAGCTGATGCCTTGCTCCATCAACCATTCCGCCAAATCTTCATGATCTGATGGGCCCTGACCACAAATACCCACGTACTTGCCAGCTTTGGTTGCTGCGTCAATTGCCATTTTCAGCATGATTTTCACCGCCGCGTTACGCTCATCAAATAGGTGAGCAACGTCGCCAGAGTCACGGTCCAGACCAAGCGTTAGCTGAGTCATGTCGTTTGAACCAATCGAGAAGCCGTCAAAGTACTTCAAGAACTCATCGGCAAGTACCGCGTTGGATGGCAGTTCACACATCATGATGACTTTCAGACCTTGGTCGCCACGGCGCAGATCAAACTTCGCTAGCAAATCTATCACTGATGCAGCTTCGCTTGGTGTACGCACGAATGGGATCATGATTTCAACGTTCTTCAGACCCATTTCGTTACGAACGCGCTTGATAGCTTGAGTTTCTAACTCGAAGCAATCTTCAAACACTGGAGAAATGTAACGAGACGCACCACGGAAGCCGAGCATTGGGTTTTCTTCATGCGGTTCGTAGGCTTTACCACCAACCAAGTTGCTGTATTCGTTAGACTTAAAGTCAGACATACGAACGATGACGCGTTTTGGCCAGAAAGCAGAAGCGATAGTCGCGATGCCTTCAGTCAGCTTGCTCACGTAGAAATCGATAGGATCTTTGTAACCACGAATGCGCTGTTTAATTTCTGCTTTTAGCTCATCGCTTTGCGCATCAAAGTTAAGTAATGCTTTCGGGTGAATACCGATCATCTTGTTGATGATGAACTCTAGACGAGCAAGACCAACACCTTCGTTTGGAATCTGAGCAAAGTCGAATGCGCGATCTGGGTTGCCCACATTCATCATCACTTTGGTCGGCAGTAGTGGCAGTTCATCAACAGAAGAGCGTTTTACATCAAACTCAAGTTCACCTTGGTAAACGTAACCCGTTTCGCCTTCTGCACAAGATACGGTCACTGTTGCGCCATCAGTCAGTTTGCTTGTCGCATCGCCACAGCCAACGATTGCAGGAATACCAAGTTCACGAGCAATGATTGCTGCGTGACAAGTACGTCCGCCACGGTTGGTAACAATAGCAGAAGCTTTCTTCATCACTGGTTCCCAGTCTGGATCAGTCATGTCTGTAACCAACACATCACCTTCCTGAACCAATGACATTTGGTCCAGAGAGTCAACCAAACGCACTGCACCTTTACCGATACGTTGACCGATTGCACGACCTTCAATCAAAACATCTGCTTTGTTTTGTAGCTCGTAGCGCTCAATCACGTTTTGTTCCGTTTGTGAACATACGGTTTCAGGACGCGCTTGAACAATGTACAGCTTGCCGTCGATGCCATCTTTTGCCCACTCAATGTCCATTGGACGCTGGTAGTGCTTCTCGATGATCATCGCTTGTTTGGCGAGCTCTTTGATCTCTTCGTCGTTCAGTGAAAACGTGTTGCGCTCTTCATCAGAAGTATCAACGATATCAACTTGTTTGCCGATCTCTTGGTTGTCAGAGTAGATCATTTTGATCAACTTAGAACCAAATGTTTTCTTAACGATCGGGTGCTCACCTGCTTCAAGCATTGGCTTATGAACGTAGAATTCATCAGGGTTTACTGCGCCTTGAACGACCATTTCACCTAGGCCCCATGAAGAGGTGATGAAGACAACTTGGTCGAAACCAGACTCAGTATCAAGCGTAAACATTACACCCGAAGAAGCTTTGTCTGAACGCACCATACGTTGGATACCCGCAGATAGCGAGATACCACGGTGGTCGAAACCTTGGTGTACACGGTAAGAGATCGCACGGTCGTTAAATAGAGAAGCGTAAACGTGCTTAGTTGCTTCTAGTACTGCGTCGATGCCTTTCACGTTCAAAAACGTTTCTTGCTGACCAGCAAAAGAGGCATCAGGCAGGTCTTCTGCCGTAGCAGATGAACGAACTGCGACTGAAAGCTCAGGGTTGCCTTCAATCAGTTCTTGGTAGTTTTCACGGACTTCTTGTTCAAGATCCGCAGGGAAAGGGGCCTCTAATACCCATTGACGGATGGTTGCACCTGTCTTACGCAGAGCTTCCACATCCTCAACGTCTAGTTCATCAAGTAATTGGTGAATACGCTCATCCAAACCTTCGTGGTCAAGGAATTGGTTAAACGCGTATGAGGTTGTCGCAAAACCATTTGGTACAGAAACGCCTGCGTTCGCTAGGTTAGAAACCATTTCGCCAAGTGAAGCATTCTTACCGCCGACTTTGTCGACATCATCCATGGATAGGCCATTGAACCAGAGGGTGTTCTTTTGCATGTCTTTCTCCAGAAACATTGCAGCTTAGTAGGGGGACTTAAATCGCTCTAAACAATCGCATGTTGGCTGTTATTACACTTTGACCATATATTGCTTCATTTAGATTGATATCAAAGGCAAACGATTACGTTCTGGCTGAAAAAAATTCAAAAGAATTTTTAAAGCTGTGGTGAACCTAACTGAAAGCCAAACTGATTTATTAATATTATGTTTACCATCCTACTCAAAAGATTTTGAAAAATTAAACAGAAATGCAAATAAATAACCAAAGTCGTGATGTGTTCTATGTTTCTGACGGTACGGCGATAACATGTGAGACATTAGGACATGTTGTTCTCGGTCAATTTCCGTTCATTCCTAACGAAAAAACCTTTCCGTTTGTAGAAAGCCAGGACAAAGTTGCTGACGTAGTCAAAGAAATTGAAACTTCCTACCAACGCAATGGCGTCAAACCTCTGGTGTTTTTCTCTATCGTGGTGCCAGACGTACGTGAAATGCTGCTGGAAGCACCTGCATACAGCTACGATGTGTTGGAAAGCATTGTACAGAAAGTGCAAGACGACATTCAGATGGCGCCAAAACCCAAGTTGCAACGTTCTCGCAGTGTGGGGAAAGATTCCGATACCTATTTCGACCGTATCGCGGCCATTGAATATACATTGGCGCATGATGATGGCATCACGCTAAAAGGGTTGGAACAAGCCGATATCATCCTGCTGGGAGTATCGCGCAGCGGGAAAACCCCCACCAGCCTATATATGGCGATGCAGTTTGGTTTGCGTGTCGTGAACTACCCATTTATTGCGGAAGACGTGAAGATGATGCGTTTGTTGCCTGAGTTTGAGATCCATCGTCATAAATTATTCGGGCTTACTATCGACCCTGAACGTTTGACTGAAATCCGTGAGAATCGTTTGTCTGGAAGTGATTACGCCAGTACTGAGCAGTGTAAGTTGGAGCTAGACACCGTAGAGGCGTTGTTTAGAAGAGAGGCGATCCCATATATCAATACGTCCTCTCTGTCTGTTGAGGAAATTACTACGCGTATTCTGGAAAAAGCAGGAATGAAGCGCCGTTTGTTTGGTTAACCAGGGGCGCCAACATCGTCGTGTGCAAGAGGAGGCGAGTAACACCTCCTCTTGTGCATCTAAAGATGCCTTGCACAGAATGATTTAATAGTATTGGAACATCTTTTGGATATCTTGATAGTTTTTAGTCTGAGTAAGTGACAGCATCAGTAAGATACGTGCTTTTTGTGGGTTTAGTGTGCCTGAGGCAACAAAGCCATATTTGTCGTCATCAATTTCAGCATCCAAAGTGGTTGAGCCAGTTGGTGTGCGAGAGCTCCTTACAACAACAACGCCATCTTTGCTCGCTTTTTCTAGCTCATCAAAGACCGTGTGGTACAAGTTACCATTACCCACACCAGCACTTACAATACCGTCAAACTTCGCATCCACAAAGGCTTTGACTGGTAAGCTCGACGCATTTGCATAGTTATAAACAATGCCTACTTTAGGTAGTGTGTTGAGTTTTGATACATCGAATGGTGTTTCTGTGGTGTGTTTACGCTCTGGGCTTCGTTGATATTTGGCATCGCTATTATGAATGTAACCGATAGGGCCAAAGTTAGGTGACTGGAAAGTACTGACGGAAGTGGTGTTTGTTTTAGTTACGTCTCGCGCATCGAATATAGTGTCATTCATCGCGACTAACACGCCGCGCCCTTCAGAATCTTCATCGGTGGCTGTCACGACGGCGTTGTATAAATTAACTGGGCCATCAGCACTCATTGCGGTGGAAGGACGCATTGCACCGACAATCACGACTGGCTTTTTGCTCTTGACGGTCAGATCAAGGAAGTAAGCGGTTTCCTCTAACGTATCGGTACCATGCGTGATGACGATACCGTCAACATCATCTTGAGCGAGCAGTTCGTTGACGCGTTTGGCTAATTTAAGCCATACCTCATCATTCATATCTTGTGAACCAATACTGACGACTTGCTCTCCGGAAATATCGGCAATGTTGGTCATGCTCGGAACGGCAGAAATCAATGATTCAACGCCGACTTTACCTGCTGTGTAGTTTGACTCTGTCGCAGATTGACCTGCTCCAGCTATGGTGCCACCAGTGGCAAGGATTTTAATGTTCGGAAGATCGGATTGCGCAAAAGAGAACGAACTGATGCATAAACCGAGAGTTATTGTACTGAGGCGGAAAAGATTTTTCGTCATGGGAATCACCTGCTGTTAGGTTGGATGTTGGGGAACTCATCTATCCTAAAAACAGCGGGTTAGATTTTTTGAGCACTAGTTCAACAAATTGCAGATGAAGATCGTGATCAAGCAATCAGTTAAAGAACATTAATTCAAACAATTAACTTAAATAACGTGCTTCTTTAACAAGTGAGAGATGTACTAATAACGTGCACAATGCGTTATATGCTCTAATCTATTGATTGGTAAATAAAGAGGGAAGGGAGGTGCGATTAGGTTACTAAACACGAATTGAGAAGTGCAATTTCTTCAAAGTTTACAGTGTAAAAAAAAGCGGCTTTACCCCGGAACAGATAAAAGCCGCTTGCCAATGATGTGTTAATTCACATCTTATCGCATAATCATTTGTTCACGACCAGGACCCACAGACACCATTTTTACTGGTACGCCCATCAGTTCCTCAATGCGTAGAACGTATTTCTGTGCTGCTACTGGAAGCTCTTCAAACTTACGACAACCTGTGATGTCCTCGCTCCAGCTTTCCATCTTCTCGTAGATTGGCGCAAGAGATGCAGTTTGAGGCCAGATTGGGTTTTCGCTGTGGTCGCCTTCGTAGCCAACACAGATTTTCAGATCGTTAAGACCAGTCAAACAGTCTACTTTCGTTAGTGCAATTTCAGTTGCGGCTTGCAGTTCAACGCCATTCTTCGTAGCGACTGCGTCGAAGTAACCCATATCGCGCGGACGACCTGTAGTTGCACCGAACTCGCCTGCAAGTTCTCGGAAAGCATCTTGCTCTTCCATTGCAGTGATCAACGTACCAGTACCTACTGATGAGCTGAATGCTTTTGCAACCGCAATAACGCGTTCAGGACGAAGTGCTGGAAGACCACTGCCGATACCCGCGTACATTGATACAACGTTAGAAGATGTTGTCCAAGGGTACTCACCGTAAACAAGGTCACGACCCGCGCCAAGCTGCGCTTCGAACAATAGAGTTTTGTCTTTCGCTTGTAGTTCTTTTAGAGGCAGCGTTACGTTGCAAATTGAATCGCGCCAAGGTGCAGAGACTTCTAGCAGCCAGTTCGCCAGTTCTTCAGCAGTTTGTTCAAACTCGAACGTCGGGTAAAGCGCACGCAGTTGTGGCAGTTTCCAATCCATCATGAATTGAAGGCGTTCAACCAATACTTCTGGTTGCTTCAACCAACCAACTAGGATGCCTTTCTTCATTACGCGGTCACCGTACGCAGGTGCTATACCTTGGCGAGTTGAACCGTATGCTTTGTCGCCTAAACGTTGTTCTTCTAGCGTATCTTCTAATGCGTGTAGAGGTAGACACAGTGTTGCGCGATCAGAGATGCACATATTCACTTTTACGCCCGCTTCTTCAACTTCCGCAATCTCCTGAGACAGCAATGCAGGGCTGATAACCATACCCGGACCTAATACTGCCAAACAGTCTGGGTTGAAAACGCCACTTGGTAGCTGGTGCAGCTTGAACGTACCTAGGTCGTTAACCACGGTGTGACCCGCGTTGTTACCACCTTGGAAACGAATGCTCGCAGAAGCTTGCTCTGCCAAAAAGTCAACGATGCGGCCTTTGCCTTCATCACCCCAGTTTGCACCCACAACAACGATAGACGACATAATTTAATCTCCAAAAACAGATACAAAAATCTTAAGGCGTTCGCCATAATAAGAGAAATTAATTATACTCATTAACTTGATAAGAATCTCATATTGGAATTGGCAATGTTAGATTTGAACTGGCTACGAACCTTCGTAACTCTTGCAGAGGTAAAACATTTCGGCAAAACAGCGACGGAACTGCACATGACACAGCCGAACGTGAGTTTGCATATCAAGCAGTTGGAACAAGCCACGCGCACTAAACTGATTGAGCGAAATCCTGTGCAGTTGACGCAAGCGGGGAAGCGTTTGTTAGATACGGCGCAGCGGATGCTTAATGAGCTGCAAATTTGCCAATCGGATCTCAATGCCATCAACGATCTTACGCAAGGAACGCTTTCTATTGCGGCGAGCGATATCGTTTCACGTTTACTGCTTATCAAACCGTTCCAGCAATTCAAAAGTGAATACCCGGGTATCGACTTGGCATTGTTCAATACCACGTCTTCTCAAGCGGTGGATTTGGTGAAAAGTGCGCGTGCCGATATCGGCTTTGTTATCGCACAAAAAGAGAGTCAACCGCTGCATTTTACGCCTCTCACGCAAATTCACTGGTGTGCGTTTGGCGATAACATTTTTGAGTGGCAGGACAATCGAAAAGAGAGCCAGACGTTGATTCTGCTAGGGCACGACACGCGAACCCGTGAGCTGATAGATGCGTCTTTACCTGAGTTAAATCTGCCTAAGCATCGCGTGATGGAAGTGGGCAGTGTGGAAGCACAAATCGACTGGGCAGAAGCAGGATTTGGGACCGCCATTGTGCCGGATTTCTCTCTTGATCCGAGGTTAATGCTTTCCCGAGAAGTCACGCCTTTGCCTAGTTTTCCAAACACCGATTTCGGCTACATTGTGCGCCAAAATCAGGTGCTCTCCAAAGCCGCCAAACAGCTACTCACTTGGGTTGGAGAGAATGTGTCAGTGGTGGGAGAGTAACGGATGAAAGATGACGACATTATTGTTTCGCTGCCCTCTCTGATTCATCGCATTGGCGGTGAGAATGCTAAACGCATTAAAGTCATTGCGGCGGATTGCGGGTGTGACGTTAAGCGAGTTAGGCGCTCACGTCATTGGCAAGTTTCTGGAGAAGCTTTGAACTTAAAAGCGTTACTTGATCAGCTAAAAGCAGGGCAGTGTGAAGAGCTAAGGTTTGTGATGAATAAGTTGGAGAAAGGGTTATCCGTTCATCAGGACAAACTGGAACCGTTAGAAGAAAAACTGATTCGGTTGGTGGTGCAAAACCCAAATATCACCTTGGCGGAGTTGATGACAGAAACGCACTGTACGATTGCGCAAGCCAGAGCAGCTCGGTTTGAAGCGGAAATGCTCTAGCGTAGAATTTTTTATTTACTCATTCTAGCAGCCAATGTTACGGTGCGGGCTATTACTAAAAATTAAGGCCATTTTTTATCATGGATATTTGGAAGCTCCTCCTTTTTATTCCCGCTTGCTTTGCTCTGAATATGACTCCAGGCCCAAACAACTTATTGGCAATGAATAATGCGCGTTGTTACGGTTTTCGTGCCGCGTTTGTCGCTAGTTTAGGGCGTATTACGGCATTTTCTGGCATGATCGCGTTGTCTGCCTCTGGGCTCGCCGTGATTTTGTACACATCAGAAATGCTGTTTTTAGCGTTAAAGCTGGTGGGTGCGTTGTACCTATTGTGGATTGCATTCAACCTTTGGCGTTCTGAATCGAGCCCGATCTCTGAGTTAACTAACTCACGCAACTATGCAGGGCTTGCGAAACAAGAGTTTACGCTTGCCGCCGGTAACCCGAAGGCGATTCTTATTTTTACTGCGTTTTTGCCGCAGTTTGTTGATGTGAACGCCAACGTTCAAGAGCAGTTTTTTGCCCTTGGCTCCACGTTTTTGATTTTAGAAATGGTCGCCATTTCAATTTACGCGATTTTTGGTTTGTACCTTAGACATTGGTTTTCAAATCCAAAAATGGCGAAACGTTTTAATCGGGGATGTTCGCTGTTTTTAGCCGCATCTGGTGTGAATTTACTACTAAGTAAGCAATAACGCACATCATTTCTGAAGCGTATTTTTTCTATTAAAAAAAGAGCCGCTGATGTTATATCAGCGGCTCTTTTCGTTGATGCATCTATTGTTTGTTGTTACCACATCAAGTCATCTGGCACGACGAAATCTGCGTATGGGTCGTCTTCTGCTGGAATGTCCGATTCTGGTTCTTTCTGTTCGATGATGACGGACTCATCACGTTGAGCAATTTTATTCGCTACTCCGCGTGGAATGACAACGTAGCTTTCACCGACAATCGCAATGGCTAGAATGCCTTTAATCAACTGTTCGCGGATGAGAGCATCAACATACAGTGACTTAACCAAGGTGCCATGGGTGAAGTTGTACTTAATATCGCCATCTTTTAAGTCGATCTTGTTCATCTCAATCAATTGATTGATTTGCGCTTTGATCTCTTTATTCAAACGCTCGGCATTTTGCTGTTCGCTCAATTGTTTATCACGCTCTAACTGTTGGCGTTTATTCTCTTCAACCGCCGCTTTTACTTCGCGTGCTTGAACGCGTGATTTTTTAGAGCCTTTCTTCGCTTTCTTTAGTTTCTTTTCATTAACTAAGCCAGCTTTCAGCATTTGTTCTTGAAGGGTAAGTTTTGCCATGTTTCATCCAGTTAGTGCGCAATTTTGTGCATTTTAGCGAGTCCTTATCAGCAAGGAAAGGGCGATGATGACACGTCGGAGAAATTATCGGACTCAAGCAAACGCAATGCGTCCCAAAGCATCACTTGGTTGGAGCTTAGTACAGGAATACCAAAGCGGCTTGAGAAATAAGGCAGTAGATGCATGACTCGCATGTTCGTGCATGAAATAAATACCGCGTCCACAGTGCAATCAATCGACTCAAGCAGCTGCGCTAAGGCATTTTCTACGTCTTGTCCTCCAATGGTTGGGATATGGGGATCGTAGTCGAGATTGAAATACCCAAAGGCCAGAACGTCAATGCCATGTTCGGTCATGGACTCATAAAGTGGGTGATTGACGTCATTAGTATACGGCGTCAGCATAACGATTCTTTGAGCTTGATGGTGTTCAAGCGCTCTCAGTGCGGCTTGCCAAGGGTTAGTTGTTATGGCTTCGGGTCTCTCTTGACGAATTAAATCAGTGATTTGATCGGAGCCAATGAGCACACTAGCTGACGTACAGCCAAACGCCATGATGTTGATTGGCCACATTGGCACGATGGTGCGTACACACTCGCGGATACTGTTTTGCATGTCTGTTAAGTGCAGAGGATCAACAGTACCTGTGGTGAGAAAGCGTGAAGTGTATAAGCGAACATCTGCGGGTAAATGCTCGCGCCATTCGTTTTCTAGCACATAGTCGGTCGCGAGTTGAATGAGTCCGATTGAACGTTGATAAGCGGATACATCCGCCGAAAAATCAAACTGAGTGGTTAAAGATTGAAACGTACAGAGCTCTGGCATGTTACGGCCCTCAAAAAGTGCGGTGGTTGCCCACCGCCAAAGTCACAGGGAATAAGTTACATCGTGGATTGAATGCTGGTGAGTTGTTGAGCGGTATAGTCAGCGATTGCGGTGTCTTGAACGCCAGTCCCTGTTAAATCACATACCGAAACATCGTCAACACGCCTTGAGTAGGGGTGTTTGCCGCAAATGATGTCGCCAAGTTCGACTAGGCTACGGGTGAGCGGTTTATTTACACTGCGTAACTCGCCAAGCGACTCTGACTGACTAATTCGATCAACCACCAGATGCTCAGCATTTAGAATGACTGACGTGGCAAGTTCACGTTTATGAGGGCTGTCTGAACCCATAGCGATCACGTGTGCTCCTGATGGGATATCTTCCCAATTCAGCAAAGGTTCTTTTGATGGTGTTGTCGTGACAATAATGTCGGCTTCTTGGCATGCTTGCTGGATAGAGGAGTGTACGGATACGGATAGATCGTATCGTTGCTCCATGCGTTGTTTGTAAGCCTGCGATTTTGTGTTGTCTCTTGCCCAGATGTTCACTTGGGAGATTGGCCTAACTAATTTTATCGCAGCGACTTGGAGTTCTGCTTGAAGCCCACTGCCAATAACCGTAATTTTGGATGCTTCTGAGTTCGACAGGTATTTCGCGGAGATAGCGCCGGCGAGAGCAGTACGAATGTCGGTTAGATACCCTTCGTCAAACAATACGCTATCAACCAGCCCTGTTTTCGCACTAAAGAGGACCATCAAACCATTTAGGCTGGGTAGTCCCAGTTTTGGGTTATCAAAAAAACCTGGGCTGATTTTTATCGCGAAGCGCTCATTACCTTTGATATGCGCCGTTTTTACATCCACTTCGCCGTTATGCTCTTCGATTGCCATACTAAGAATCGGAGGCATAGTGACGTTGCCTTGCCCAAGCGCTTTGAAGCCATTTTCCACGGCCGCTAACGCATTAAGATCTAACTGAGTTGCTTGCTCTATCTGAGATTTATTATAGATTTTCATTCGCACGACCTCGGTTATTCTTTGACTTGGCGGCCAATTTTTAATGCCGTCTCAAAAGTGTCTGAAGAGACGTTTTTTCCACTGAGCACCAAAACGACTTTCTTACCGCGTAAGTCCAGTTGATGCTGGTGAATGGCGGCAAGCCCCACTGCGGCCGCGCCTTCTACGGCAAATTTTTCTGCATCGAAAATATCTGCCATGCCTTTGGCGATGTTGTGTTCACTGACTAAAAACGCTTTATCCATGACTTCTTGCACGAGTTTGAAGGTATAGCGATTGTCTAAACCTATGCCGCCACCCAAGCTGTCAGCAAACGATTCGTGCTCTTCAACTTGTACTGGTTTTCCTGCTTTAATGCTTTCTACCATCGCTGCGCCTTTGTCCATGGAAACGCCATACACGTTCACTTTGCTGCTATTTGATTTTGCGGCTAAGCCAATACCACCAATCAATCCGCCGCCAGATAACCCGGCGAAAATGACGTCGACATCAGGAAGATCTTCAATGATTTCTAGCCCAATGGTCCCTTGTCCGGCGATGATGTCTGGGTGTTCGAATGGTGAGAGATAGGTCATCGACTCTTCTTCTGTTAGCCTCAATGCTTCTCGCTCCGCGTCGTCTTGAGCTTGCCCAACAATTCGAACTTCTGCGCCTAATGCTTTAATTGCGTCGACTTTGTTTTGTGGCACTAAATTGGACATACAAATCACGGTGCGGACTCCTAGTCGTTGCCCAGCATAAGCCACGGCACGGCCGTGATTACCAGTAGAGCAAGTGACGACGCCATGTTGTTTTTGTTCCTCACTCAGTTTGTTCATGGCATGAGTCGCTCCACGCAATTTAAAAGCACCAATAGGTTGTAGTGTTTCCAGTTTTAACCAAATTTCACATTGATATTGTTGCGATAACAGTGGTGAGTGAAGTAATGGTGTGCGACTGACTAATCCGTTAATCGCTTTCTTTGCGGCAAAGATTGCTTGTGTTTCCATGTAGTACGTCTCTTAGGACCGCCCCCTCTAACTTGGTCAGAGAGGGCGGTAATCGTTGGTAGGTTTGTGAGTTGGTTAATTCGCGGCTATTTTGGCTGCCACTGTTTAGACGTGACGAGGTTATCCATCACTTTATTGACCGCTTGGTGCGCTTTGTCGACAATAGTGTCGATGTCATTACGATTCGCGATAAGCGGTGGAGCAAAGCCGAGGATGTCACCATGTGGCATGGCGCGAGCGATTAAGCCTTGCTCTAAACAGGCTGCCGCGATTTGCGGACCCACTTTCAAGTTTGGATCAAAGTGTGCTCGGCGGAGTTTGTCTGAAGAAAACTCCAACGCATGCAACAAGCCAACGCCACGAGTATCACCGATCAATGGATGATCGTTAAACGTTTCCGCCATACGTTGCTGCAGGTAAGCGCCGACCTCGGCTGCGTTTTGCACCAAGCCTTCACGTTCAATGATATCGAGGTTGCAGTTCGCGGCTGCCGCTCCCATTGGGTGACCGGAGTAGGTATAACCGTGTCCGATAGCGCCCCATTGGTCGGTGCCGTTTTCTAGCACACTCCAAACTCGTTCACCGACGATCACGCCAGATAGCGGTTGATAGGCAGAGGTTAACCCTTTCGCTACCGTGATGAGATCCGGTTTCATGTCGTAGTGCAGCGAGCCAAAATCGGAGCCGAGGCGACCAAAGCCACAGACCACTTCATCCGCAATCAAGAGTACATCGTATTTGTCTAGTACTTTACGAATCGCCTGCCAGTACCCTTCTGGTGGTGGCACAATACCGCCAGTACCGAGCACTGGTTCCGCAATCATCGCTGCCACCGTTTCAGGGCCTTCTTCCAAGATCATCGCTTCGAGTTGATCCGCACAATATTGAGAGAATTCAAGCTCAGACATACTCTCGTCTTCACGGCGATAGTAATACGGCGCCATGGTGTGCTTGATGCGCTCAAGCGGTAAATCAAAATGTGCGTGGAACAGAGGCAACCCTGTCATTGAACCCGAAGCGATACTTGAACCATGGTAGCCGCGATCACGGGAGATAATTTTTTTCTTCTCTGGTAGACCACGAGCATTGTTGTAATACCAGACCAACTTAAGTTGAGTTTCGTTCGCATCGCTGCCTGACATGCCGTAGTAGACTTTACTCATGCCTTCAGGCGCCATTTTGATGATGCGATCTGACAGTGTCACTAGTGCTTCGTTCGTATGACCGACGTAAGTGTGGTAGTACGCCAGCTCTTTGGCTTGTTCATAAATAGCATCGGCCATTTCAGTCCTGCCATAGCCAATGTTCACACAATACAACCCGGCAAAGCCGTCTATCAGCTCGATGCCTTCTGAATCGGTGATGCGTATTCCGCTTCCGCTCGAGATAATTCTTCCCGAAAGCTCCCCAGCCGCATACTGCTTCAGGTGGGTTGAGGCATGAAATACTCTCTGACGGTCGATCTCTAAAAGTTGTTGGGTTTTGTTGCTCATGATCCTTCTCCTCTAATAATTGGATATCCATATTTCGTGCCTTAACTGCCACTGACGGTTGGTAAAGCGCCTAAGCAGCAGTATTTGATTTCACTGTATTCTTCAAAGCCGTGGCGACTGCCTTCTCGTCCAAGTCCAGACTGTTTCACACCGCCGAATGGGATAGGGTGTCCAGTCATCTTGACGGAGTTCACGCTCACCATGCCAAATTCCAAACCACGCATGCAGCGCCAAATTTGGTGAATATCGTGGCCATAAACATAGGCAGCTAAGCCGTACTCAGTGTCGTTGCTCATTTCAATCACGGTATCTAAGTCTTGGTAAGGCAATACGCCTGCCACAGGACAAAAATTCTCTTCGCGATACACCGCCATATCAGGGGTGACATCGGCCAGCAATGTCGGCGCAAAGAAGTTTTCGCCTGGTACGGGCTGGTGGTATCCCGCTACCAATCGCGCGCCTTTGTCGAGTGCGTCACGCACCAAATCATGCGCTTTATCCACCGCAGCGCGATTGATCTGCGGCCCCATGGTGGTTTTTTCATCTAAACCATTGCCCAAAACAATGTGGTTCATTTCTTTGGCAAACGCTTCCAAAAACGCTTCGTACTTATCTTCGGGGACGAAAATACGGTTTGCGGCCAAGCAGTCTTGTCCTGCAGTTTGAAACTTGGCATCCACGGCGGCTTTGGCTGCTTGCTCGACATCCATATCTGGCAGCACGATGAAAGGGGCATTACCGCCGAGCTCCATACTGCACTTCTTCACGGTTTGTGCCGCGTCGCGCAGCAGCAACTTACCCACTCGAGTTGAACCTGTGAACGAGAGCGCTTTGACTTTATCGGAGTGACACAAGGTTTGTGACACCATCACCGCATCGCCAGTAATCACGTTAAATACACCAGGTGGAAAGCCGGCTCGGTCTGCTAATTCTGCCAAGGCCAATGCGGAGAAAGGCGTTTCGCTGGCAGGTTTGATGAGCACCGGACAGCCTATCGCTAATGCTGCGGCGGCTTTACGGGTGACCATTGCATTAGGAAAATTCCATGGTGTAATCAGTGCTGCGACACCAATCGGTTCGCGTACCGTCGATAGCTGCGCATTCGGAATATGACTTGGGATGGTTTCGCCATAACTGCGGCGTGCTTCCTCTGCAAACCAACGAACAAAGGATGCGCCGTAGTCGATTTCACCCAAAGCATCACCTAATGTTTTGCCTTGTTCCATAACCATCAAACGAGCAAGATCTTGTTTTGATTCTAAAATCAGATCGTGCCAACGCATGAGAATTTCAGCGCGCTCTTCTGCTTGCATTTTTCGCCATTGACGAAAGGCTTGGTCGGCTTCATCAATCGCTTGATAGAGTTGTTGCTGAGATAGCTTGGTGATGTAGCCGATGACCGTCCCATCCGCTGGATTATCCACCGGATGAAATTGGTCACCACTTACCCATTTGCCATTTACGTACGCTAAACCTCTCACCAAACGTACGTCTTTCATTATCGCCATCATGTCGTGCGAGGCTTTTAATTCCTCAGCATGTAAGCTGTGCAGTGCTGTCATGAGTCCTTCTCCCAGCGTCGTTGTCCATAGTTAAACTGTAATGGAGAAGTGACCGAAATAATTTCTGATGCCGAGGTTTAAACCATCAAAACTTTCTTTTCCACACCATCAGATATGGTGATTTTTCTGGTCGTCTTTTAAGCGTGTTTTCCCTTTTAGAACAAGGCGTTTTGGTTCACTTCTAATGTGCCTGCATCACGTTTGATTGTTTTCGTCACGATGTAAGTAAAGTAGCGCTCAATGCCCACTTCTGACTCTAACCAGTTGTCGATAAGCCGCTGATATTGGTCAATATCTTCCGACTGAATTTTGAGGATGTAATCGACACCGCCGCCAGTGGCATAACAATCAGTGACTTCTGGTGAGTGTTGAACCAGTTGCTCGAAACGTTTGAACGCTTGGGCGCTGTGCTTTTTGAGCGTAACTTCAACCATGACCGACGTTCGTTTGAACAAAACATCGGTATTTACTTTTGCCCCGTAGCCTTCAATGATGCCTGCTTCTTCCAGTTTTTTGACACGCTCCCAGCAAGGGCTCACGGATAGGTTAATGGCCTCGGCAAGGTGAGATTTGGTAATACGGCCATTGTCATGAAGTATTTGTAGAATTTTTACGTCGTAGCGATCGAGGCGCATAATTGGTCTCCCTGTAAAATACCAATCAGTTCAGAATAGTTGATGACTGGTCAACCGCTATAAGGTGGCCCGAAGGCCACTCCTTTTTCTGTTATTGATTCTGTTATTGATTGAACTCTTGTTCCAGTGAGCTCAGCACTGCTTTACCGCTGTCGCCTGTAAGCTCGATGTATTTGTCCCGCATTGGCATAGAGGCTTGTTTAAATGCTGCACGTTCGTCACTGTCGAGTTTGATCATCTGCATATCTGGTTTTGCTTGCTTAATTTGATCAAGACGTTTTTGGTTAAACTCATCCTGTTTTTCAAATATAAAGTCAGTCATACCAGCGATGACTTTATTGACCTGATCTTGGCGGTCTTGTGGGAGGGTTTCGAACCAGCTGTTGTTGGTAATGACAGTCGTAGTAAATTGTTGTTGTCCTGCCCAGATCATGTAGTCGTTCACTTCGTAGAACTTCATTTCTTCGATAGCAAAAACGGGGTTTACTTGACCATCGATCATTTTAAGTTGCAGAGCACCATAGACTTCTGAGTAGGGTAAAGGCGTAGGGTCGGCTCCAAACGATTTATAAGCCTCAACCAGCATTGGCGATGCCATCACGCGTATTTTGAAGTTATCAAAATCTTTTGGAGAACGAATCTCACGGTTGGTCGTCCACACCATTTCACCTTCTGGATACATAGTGAGAAGTTTGAGGTTTTTCTGTTCTAGCTTTCCGCCGAGTGTGTCATAGATTGTAGGGCTTGAACTCAGCACTTTTTTATTCACATCATTGTCTTGCGACAAAAGGTAAGGGATGGAGAAAACCTGCATTTCGGGCACGAATGAACCAAAAATACCTGGCGATGCGTTGGTAAATTGGATAATACCGTTCGCAGTAAGCTCGGTAAGATCTTCTGACTGACCTAATGTGCCGTATGGATAGACTTCCACTGTGACGTCGCCATCGGTTGCATTTTCGATGCGCTTTTTAAACTCTTGCGCATAAGCATCTTGCACCGAGCCTTTGACTTCTTCTAGAGCGAATTTCCACGTTTCTGCATAAACATTGCTGGTGGCAAAGCTGGCTGCGATCAGTACGGCACTCGTTAGGTAGCTGTGTTTCATCGGATTCATCCATTTCTTCCTTAATCAGTTTGTGAGTCAATTCACCAATGGCAGGTGATACACCAGACCCGATGTTGTGTCGTGTTTAGGGCGTGTTGACCTTTCGAGCTGATTTTTGCAGCGATTTGTGGGTGGCCTGCATAAAAAGCCGATAACGCAGTAGAAATGAACCACAAAGGCTGCCCGAAGGGTTCGAGCTAGGCGCCCCCGCAAAAATCGTTTTATGCTTTGTTGAAGACCATTTGCTTAGAATGACTAGGCTGCATAGTCTTCGCCGCGCCTAAAACGATTTTACCTCGAACAAAATTTAACCGCGAAAGGTCAATACGCCCTAATAAGAGTTAGTTTAATTCGCCACAGTCTTCGGCAATTACGGCGACCGTGTCACCAATGTTGACCATGGCTGGGAAACGACGTGCAGCAAAAATCCCACTGCGCTGCGCTTTGTATTCGATAGGGTCGCTCCCTGTACGCTCGGTTGAATAGATTCTTGCCAGTACATCGTCTTGTTTGATGGTATCGCCAAGCTCAAATAAGTATTCGGTGATACCGTTGTGCTGGCTTTGCACGTAGCAACTTGCATCGGGCATATCAAGCAACCTAGTTGGCAGGGTTGGTTTTTCGTAATCACCTGATAAGTTGCCCGAAAAACGCAAGAAGTTACGAATACCACGGTCGGCATAAGCGATGGTTTCTGGAGTGCTGGTTCCGCCACCTCTGAGCTCTGTGGTGACGAAAATTTTGCCTTGAGATTCCACTGCGGTGTCGTACAGGCTGGTGGCGTCCATTTCGAGCAAGATCATGGTGTAAGGTGCGCCAAACAGCTTTGCACCTAAGATGCATGCTTCTTCTTGATCGAGGTTGTCGAGGCGATGGGCTGCGGCGAAAGGCACGATGTCTAACGTTTTACCACCTGAATGAATGTCTAACGCAAAATCGCACATGGGTACTAAGTAACGAGTAAAGTAATCCGCGATTTTTTCGGTCACTGAGCCTACAGGGTTTCCGGGAAAGCTGCGATTTAAATTCCCTTTATCGATAGACGATGTGCGCGAGGCATTTTGTACCGCAGGTAAGTTCATCATTGGCACAATAATGACGCGACCTTGGATTTGCTCTGCTTGAAGCGAGTTTGCCAATTTAAGCAGGCTGGTAATACCTTCGTATTCATCACCATGATTACCGCCAGTAAGCAGCGCCGTTGGCCCGTGACCATTTTTTATCACGGTGATAGGTATCATGATGCTTCCCCAAGCGGAGTCATCATGGGAATAGGGCAGCGCTAAAAAGCCGTGCTGCACGCCTTCTCGGTCAAAGTCTACGGTGGCTGTGATCGAGTTCTTTTGCATATCGAGTCCTTTTTGTTCTTAAGCCTAGTTCAACAGAACTTACGGTTTGAAAAATTAGTGTTTAACAAATAAGTGGCGTGGAAAATCACACAGTGTTTTTGCACCATCACGGGTGATCACAATGCTTTCGGTGGTTTCTAACCCCCAATCTTCAAACCATAGCCCCGGCATAAAGTGGAATGTCATGCCTTCTTTTAATACGGTTTTATCGGTGTCTCGCAAGCTCATGGTTCGTTCGCCCCAATCAGGAGGGTAGCTCAGACCAATTGGGTAACCACAGCGGGCGCCTTCACGTGAGAATCCTGCTTTATCGAGGACTTGGTTCAATGCGTTGGCGATGTCGGCGCAAGTATTGCCTGGTCTTGCGACTTCTAAGCCTGCTTCGAGACCTAAAGTTAATGCTTCATCTGCACGTTTGAATTTGTCGTCCGGTTCTCCAAGAAAAATAGTGCGAGAGAGTGGGCAATGGTAACGGCGATGCGCGCCAGCGATTTCGAAAAAAGTACCTTCGCCTTTTTTGAAAGGTCTATCGTCCCACGTTAGGTGAGGTGCAGAAGCATCAGAACCAGATGGCAAAAGCGGTACGATCGCGGTGTAATCGCCAAAGTGATCTTCATGCCCAAGTACTGCTTGGCGGTTAATCTCGGCGACAAGGTGATGTTTCGGCAATCCTGGCTCGATCATATCGAACGCGACGCGATGCATGTTTTCAACAATGCGAGCTGCGCGGTACATATAAGCTAGTTCTTGATCAGATTTAACGGCGCGACACCAATTGACTAGCCCGGTTGCATCGAGAAGTTGAGCATTCGGCAAGTGCGTGGTGAGTGACTCGTAAGCGGTGGCACTAAAGTAATAGTTATCTTTTTCCACCCCGATACGGCCGCGATCCCAAAGACGCGGGGCGAGTACCGCTTCTACCAGAAAATCCATTGGGTGTAATGGTGGATTCATTACATAATGGTCTGGGTAGTAGGTGATATTTTCTGCCGACATATACGCAGTTCTGTATGCCCCATTGGCATCTTGGCAGCGCCCAAACCAAACAGGCTCGCCAGATGATCCTACAACGACACATTGTGGGACATAAAAAGACCAACCGTCATAACCAGTCAGCCATGCCATGTTAGAAGGATCGTGAATGATAAGGACATCCAACTCTCGTTCTTCCATCGACTGCCGAACTTTTGTTAATCGGTCCTGGAATTCATCCAGTGTAAAATGCAAAGCAACGCCTCTCATATTTTCTCCTTGTTAAAAATCCGACGCCTTATGGGCCTTCGGAGACGTTGAGGTATTTCTACCTTCCACCAGGTCAGCCAGACCTGCGTTTAAAAACTATTGCAACTCACCACTGCGGCTGGGTTTGGATTAAACGATGCCATTTAACATGTTTGTTGAATCTATATTTCTCATGTCAATCATTACAATTGTGGCTCATTTTTGTGCATTACACCGCATTTGATGGCTAAAAACTCGCCATTTGTTAAATTGAAGTTACAATGAGCATTAAAAATGAATCAATTAAAATATTGTGTCATGACAATTTCTTTGAACCCGATCATTCGCCCAGGCACCGCTAAGTACATCTCCATTGGCAATTATCTTGTCGAATGTGTCCGCAGTGGTTACCTAAAACCCGGTACTCGACTACCCACACATCGTGAGTTTGCGGAGCAAATTGGCGTGAGCGTACAAACCGTCAGTCATGCATATGGTTATGCAGAGAAAAAAGGTGCGCTCGAGTCTTGGGTGGGAAACGGTACGTTTGTAAAATCAGGCTTTGTGGATGAAAGCACGGACACGGAGTTCATGCTGACGCAAGAGATGAAAGAAACGCCGGATGAAATTGATATGTCGATCGCTCATCCGGTAGTAACCGATCGCCACATTACGCTTTTTAATCAGGCGTTAATGGAAATTGCTGGGCAAACAAACAATCGCAGTTTGATCAGTAAAGCAAAGCCAGTAACAGGTCAGCCTCATCATATTGAGTCCGGAGCGCGATTTCTCAGTAGCCAAGGGTTAGACGTTGGTACCGATCAAATATTACTCACAAATGGTGCATGCCATGGCTTGACCTTGGCTTTAAGCACCGTTGTTGAACACGGTGATTTAGTCGCTTGTGGCCACTTAGTCGATCATGGCTTGATCTCTCGCTCGAGAATGCTTGGATTTAAGTTACAGCCGCTTGAGATGGATGAGTTTGGTATCACGCCGGATGCATTTGAATGGGCATGTAAACACAAACCAATCAAGGCGCTGTGTTGCACACCGAGCATGGCCAATCCGAATAGTGCGCATATGGATATTGTGCGCCGAGAGGCGATAGCAAATATTGCGAAACAGTATGATATCTACGTGATTGAAGATGACGTGTATGGGGCACTAGAGCCCAATCGTGTCCCACCTCTCGCTGCACTGTTACCCGAGCAGGCTTTTTATGTCACCAGTTTAACCAAAGTCGTAGCGCCAGGTATGCGTACGGGCTATTTAACGGTCCCACGTCATTTTTTGCAGCATGCGATTGGCCGTTTAGCTGCGACGAGTTGGTCTGCGACCCCGCTACCGTTTGAAGTCGCTCATTTGTGGATCGAGAACGGTACATTAAATCGACTTATTCGATTTCAAGTCAATGAATTTGCCAAGCGCCAGCGAATAGCAAAAGCCACTTTAGAAGGGCATGTTTATAGCTCACACCCGAATGGTCAGCACATTTGGTTGAGGTTACCCGAGCAGTGGAGCAGTGATGATCTGGTCGCTTCGGCTAAGCGTTCTGGGGTGCAGATCACGGGGTATAAACCTTTTGTTCTCGATACTAATCAGCCAATGCCTTACGTGCGAATCAGTTTGGGAGCAGAGACTAATCGAGGCTACATTAAGCATGGGTTATCTGTGATTGCAGAAATTCTCGATACAAACCCTCCAACCTCTCACTTTTTGGTCTGAGCAGTATGCTCTGACCAATTTTTTCTGCGAAAGCGCCAAGTTCAGAAAATCTTTCTTATTCACCTGATTGACTTGATTGTCATGAAAAAGATAACGTTTCATTAACATTTTTGTTGATCAGGAGCAGCGCGGATGAAAGGGATTTTTCAGTGGCTAGATAAATATATACAGAAATCGGAGGCGGCACTGCTCATTGGCTCGGTGCTTCTTATTGCGTTGAACTCAATTGCTAACGTGTTAGGGCGCTACCTCTTTAGCCAAAGCATCTACTTTTCAGAAGAACTCAATTATTTCCTCATTATCGCCGTCACGTTTATTGGTTGCAGTTATGCTGCCCGCCAATCTCGCCATATCCGTATGACGGCATTTACCGATATGCTTCCAAAGCGTATACAAACTTTAGCCAACGGCATTATTTATTTACTCACCGCCGCATTGGTGGCGGTGCTAACTTGGTATTCGTGGCAATACATTGGCAAGGTGAGCCAAATGGGGCGTCTTTCTCCTGCAATGCAAGTACCTTTGAGTTGGGTGTACTTAATCGCACCGATTGGCCTTTTCTTTAGCACGGTTCAGTTCGCGCGTGTGGGTGGTCGCCATATCAAACGTTTCATAACGCTGACAAAGCTTTCACGCTCATCTCGACCAGATGGCATCGGCTCTGCCACTAAGCAGGAGAAAGCGCTATGACGACCGCTCTTGTTGCAACGATGATCACGTTGTTGGCTTTTGGCTTTCCGATGTTGGTACCGCTATTAGCGGCGACCATGTTGGGATTTATTGTTTTTCTTGGCTTGGGGCCAGATTTTATGATCCAGCAAATGCTTGCTGGCATCAAACCCGCTGCGTTGATCGCAGTACCGATGTTTATTCTCGCGGCAGAAATTATTACCCGAGGCGTCGCAGCAACGCGCTTGCTAGATGTCGCAATGGCGTTTGTTGGGCACGTTCGTGGCGGTCTGGCGATCACCTCATCGCTTAGCTGTGCGATGTTTGGTGCGGTATCGGGGTCTACACAAGCCACCGTTGTTTCTGTTGGCTCTATTATGCGACCGAAAATGTTGGAGTATGGTTACAAAGACAGTTTTGCTCTGGCTTTGATTATTAACGCCTCTGACTTAGCGCTCCTTATTCCACCGAGTATCGGTATGATCATCTATGGTGTGGTGTCTGGAACATCGGTTGCTGAGCTGTTTATTGCTGGTATTGGACCGGCGATCGTGATTTTATTGATGTTTTCTGCCTACTGTTATTTTTATGCAGGTAAAAGCTCTGTAGAAAATGCCCCGCGAGCCAGCTGGAAAGAACGTTGGACCACAATACGTAAAGCGGTTTTACCATTTGGTTTTCCGATCATTACTGTTGGCGGTATTTATGCTGGAGTATTTAGCCCTACCGAAGCGGCGTCGGTTTCGGTGTTGTACGCTGTGTTATTAGAAATGGTTATCTTCCGTAAAGTGAAATGGAAGGAGCTTGGCGAAATCGCGCTTTCTACGGGCATGGTTACCGCGGTGGTATTTATCTTAGTCGCAGCAGGGGCTGCTTTTTCTTGGGTAATTTCATTTGCCCAGATCCCGCAAGAATTGTTGGGTATGATCGGGATTAATGATCTTTCGCAGACCGAGTTACTGGTCGTTATTTCAATTGCGTTCTTTATTGGTTGTATGTTCGTTGATCCAATCGTAGTGATGCTGATTTTGATCCCTATCTTTGCACCTGTGATTAAGTCCTCTGGCATTGACCCAGTACTGGTCGGCACCATCGTGACCTTGCAAGCTGCGATAGGTTCTGCAACACCACCGTTTGGCTGCGATATCTTTACCGCGATTGCCGTGTTTAAACGCCCTTATGTGGAAGTGATTCGCGGCACGCCACCGTTTGTGTTCATCTTGCTTTTGGTCTCCGTGATGCTGATTTTCTTCCCTTCGATTTCACTTTTCTTACGTGATCTAGCGTTTCGATAGTATCGACTAAACGCTCAAAGCCGCTGAATATCAGCGGCTTTTTATCTATGCTCTCAAACTGTTCAACTTATCCTGTTCTCCAGTCTCCATTGGCTGGGCGACTTTCCTGTCCAACTGCGAAAGTGGCGGCTGAATACCGCAGTTTCTGCATAGCCCAGTTGCAATGCGATATCGGTAATACTCTGAATATTCTCACTTAAACGCTGCTCGGCGAAATCCTGTCGTACTTGTTGTAACAACTGTCGATAACTTGTTTCCTGCTGTTTCAACTTGTTTTGCAGCATTCTCGGATGCAGGTCTAATGCTCTTGCAACGCGCTCCACGCTGCATTCTCCGGTCGACAACAAACGACCAATCATATTCGCTGCTTGATCACTCAGATTGTTAGGATAGCGGGTTTGCAAATACTTGAGGTGCTGTTGAAAGTGGCGATCCAGTGCGTCTTCGTCTTGGTGATTCTTAGCGTTGAGCAGGTTGGCTTTGAGCAATACACCGTCAAACTTATCACCAAAACGCAGTTTGTTCTGTTGGGCAAACTTGCTTTGCTCTACTTCCAATGTTGCGTGTTGAGTCAAATGTAGCGCGAAGTGGCTTGCTTCAATATCGAGCAAACTGGCGATAAACATGGCTAAGTGTGACACACTTAGCTGCATCAACTGCGCAATACCGCGGTCACTATTCACATCAATATTGAGCGACAATCGTACCCAATCATCTTGTGGCGTCATGTTGAGAGTAACGCCTGACGAATGCAAATAGAGATAATCATTCACCCGCGCCAATGCATCACCGACCGTTTCAGCACGAGAAACCAGCATCGGCAAATCGCCTAAACTTTGCAGGTTTTGGCGCTCGGCGAGTAACGCACCAAACAACGGTTGCTTACAACGAGCAGCCGCTTCTTCCAGTAATTCAGCCAACCTAGGGTAGGCGAGATAGGTATCGGGATCGCGAAACTGCGCGGCAGACAGGCCAACAGCGGCCATTATCTCTTGCGGATTCTGACCTAATTCTGAAACCAAGCTATCAAATTTATCGGCAGCGCCACTTCGTACGATATACATGTCTCGATTTTTAAATGTTAACAGGTTGTAAATCGCAATATATCAAATTTACTTCGTAAAGGGTCAAGTGAGTGCCAGTGAGTTGATCTAAGTTACATTTCGATAACAACAACGCATGGATGAGAAGCTGTATGGAACTTATCAATAAAACTGCCATCGTGACTGGCGCTGCGGGTGGAATTGGGCAAGCTATTATTGCAAAGCTAAGAGAGCAAGGAGCCAAAGTGCTTGCTGTCGATATTTCAGATCAATCACTGCAAATGTACGCAAGTTTTGGCTCTAAGCAGTTGGAAACCTTTGTTGCGGACGTCACCGATTACCAACAAGTCGAAGCCATGGTGAGGTACGCGGTCGAACAATTTGGCTCACTTGACATCATGGTCAACAATGCAGGTATCGGCGCACCGAAACCTCTGCTTGAACATGATCCTATCGCCGACTTTGAGCCTATCTCTAAAGTCAACCAAAACGGCGTTTACTATGGCATTCTCGCCGCTGGACGACAATTCCAAGCGCAAGGGACACCGGGCGTGATCCTCAATACCTCTTCCGTTTACGCCCAAATGGCCTCCGAGATGACGTTTACCTACAACGTCAGTAAAGCCGCAGTCGATATGATGACCAAATGCGCCGCTCTAGAGTTAGCGCCTCTGGATATTCGTGTGTGTGCCGTCGCTCCGGGACGTGTCGATACTCCGATGTTAAGGCAATACGAAGAGATCGGCTTGTGGAACCACATCCGCAAAGAACAGATGCGCCAAAACTTCACGCAACCAGAAGAGATTGCCAACGTGGTAGCGTTTCTTGTCAGCGAGAAAGCCAACTGTATCAACGGCTGCACCATTAGCGCATCTGACGGTTTCGAGAATTTTAAGTACCCGCTCATGGGATAGATGGAATAGACGAGCACGCCAAATTACAGCAATAGTGAGGATGTAAGTTATGTCATTACCAGAAGTTATTCAGCATCAAGATTTCCTATTAACTCTTAATACTAATGAAGAGTCGATCATTAAAGACGCGCTACCGGGTGTTGATGTTTACCCGCTGTTTCTTGACCCAGAAAATGGTACGTGGGTGATTCGCGCCAAGTTCAAACCGGGCGTGACTCTGCCTAAGCACTTCCATACTGGTGTGGTGCATTTCTATACACTGAGTGGCGCGTGGCACTACATCGAGTATCCAGACCAAGTCCAAACCGCTGGTAGCTACTTATATGAGCCGGGCGGTTCGATTCATACCTTTCACTGTCCAGAAGAGTCGGGTGGCGCAGATGGCTTTATGGTGATCCAAGGTGCGAACATTAACTTTGACGAAGAGGGTAACTTTATCAACATCATGGATGCAGGTTGGATTGAGCAAGTGGTGGTTGCCGCTGCCAAAGCGCAAGGCTTCACTGCGCGCTATATCAAACCGGGTGCGATTGCTGCCCTGAGTGATGAGCTAGCGGAGTAACCCCATGCAACAGATGAACAGTATCGTAATGCAGGATGGTAGTGTCCGCCTGAAGCAAGTCGAAATCCCCAAACCCGCAGCGGGACAAGTGTTGGTTCGTAGTCTCGCCTGTGGGATTTGTGGCTCCGACCTACATATTACTCGACACGCGGATGAGGTGTTTGATGTATTCTACCAGCTCGGGTTGATGCCTGATGAAGTAGGTGAGCACGCTCAAGTGATGTTGGGACATGAATTCTGTGCGGAAATTGTCGAATACGGTGCCGATACGCAGCAAACGTTGCCTGTCGGTAGCCGAGTCACCTCTGTGCCGATGTTGCTCAGCCAAAATGGCGCAGGCGTTGGTGTCACTCCGGGTACTTACGGCGCTTACTCTGAGTATTTCCTACTTGATGAAGCTCTCCTACTGCCAGTGCCCGACGAAATGCCGTCCGAGGCGGCGGCATTGACCGAACCACTGGCGGTCGGTTTGCACGCGGTCAATCGCAGTGAAATCGAAACGGAAGACACAGCGCTGGTTGTCGGTTGCGGCCCTATAGGGCTGGCGGTGATTGCTGCACTGAAACAACGCGGTGTGAGCAATATTCTTGCGGTCGACCTTCAGGAAGAGAAGCTGCAACTTGCTAGCGAGTTTGGCGCAAATCGATTGATCAACCCGACCAAGGAAGACGAGATCGCCGTTGGTGAGCAGTACGCGATGAACTCACGTCTGGTCATTTATGAGTGTGTGGGCAAGCATACCTTGATTGACGATTTTATGCGCCGCGCTCCTGCCCGAGCGCGAATCGTCATCTCGGGTATCCATACGACACCCGCAATCATTAACTACGCGTACGCTACGGTAAAAGAGCTCGATTTGAGATTCTCTTACTACTACCAACCGCACGAGTTTGAGCAATGCCTACAAGCGATTGCCGAACATAAGTTGCCTTGGCAGAAAATGCTCACCGCCAAAGTGGGAATCGATGGTGTGGAAGATGCGTTTAGACAGTTAATGACGCCAAATGACCACATCAAAGTCGTTATCGAACCTTGGCGCCGCGGCGCGTTAGAAGTGATTTAACTCTTAGCCAGATTAAGCTAGCTAAAACCAATTTTAGTTTGGTGACAGCCCCAACCGTAGCAGCTAGGTTGGGGCTTTTTTTGTTAGGCCTGTTCTGCGCATTCCTGTTGCAGAGCAGGGTAATCGGTGTAGCCTCGTTCGTTTCCGCCAAACAACGTTGAGCCATCGAGTTCTGCCAACGGATGGTGATGTTGCAATCGAGAGACCAAGTCTGGGTTTGCTACGAATGGTCGTCCGAATGCGACAAGATCCGCGTAGCCTTTCTCTAACACTTCGTTTGCTCGTTGAGGATTGTAGCGACCTGCGACAATGATAGCGTTGCGAAAGCGCTTTCTAAGTTCGATTCGAAACGCCTCAGGAATCGTTGGTGCATCAGCCCAATCGGCCTCGGACAAGTGCAAGTAGGCAATGTCGCGCTCCTGTAGCTGTTTTGATGCTTCCAAGATTGTTGGCACGATATCTGGGCAGTCCATATCTTTAAACGTAATGAATGGTGCCAATCTCACTCCAACTCGATGCGCACCGACAGCGGCGATAACTGCATCCACTACTTCGATAAGAAAACGGATACGATTTTCTCGTGAACCGCCGTAGTTGTCTGTTCGATGGTTTGAGTTGGTTCTTAAGAACTGATCGATCAGATACCCATTCCCGCCGTGGATTTCTACACCATCAAAACCCGATTCAATGGCGCGTTTGGCTGCGTTCGCGAAATCACCGACAACTCGGTTGATATCCGCTTGTGTCATGGCGCGTGGCTCAACACAATCGACCATATTGCCGTTGCCTTGTTCATCCGCAATCCAAACTTGCGTCTCTACCGGAGCGAGCGCAGATGGCGCGATAGGCTGTTCACCATTTTGGAATGTTGGGTGAGACACTCTGCCCACATGCCATAGCTGACAAAACATCGCTGCGCCTTGTGATTTGACCGCTTGGGTCACACCCTGCCAGCCCGCCACTTGCGCATCGGTGTAAATGCCAGGGGTGAACGAGTAGCCTTGAGAATCGTCCGAAATTTGTGTGGCTTCGGAAATGATCAGTCCGGCAGAAGCGCGCTGTTGATAATACGTTGCCATCATCTCATTCGGGATGTTGCCCGGCTGAGTGGTACGTGCGCGAGTCATTGGTGCCATGACAATACGGTTTTGTAGTGACAACGCTTTCAGTTGAGCTGGTTCAAACAGCTTATTTGGTCTTTGTTTCATGTTGCGCTCCTCAGATAAGTACTGGCACGTTGGTCGCTTTACGAGCGGTTGCCATCCAGTGAAGTACGGCTGGATCCCATTGCACTTCGGACGCACTGAAAAAGCCGCGTAGAATGGAAAACATAATGGCTTGATCAACCAGTGACGTTTGCTTTTCTGAACTTAGGTTGAGCAAGGGTTTGGTTTGTTCTATCAAAGCGGCGATTTCTTTCGCAATCGCAGGTGTATCGTTAATCAAGGCTTCAAAATTTAACGCTTCGGTTTCTTTTTTTGCACGCCATGCTTGTTTAGCGGTTTCTGTTGCAAATTCCGGTAACGTCATGTTTGACCAACGCGGATATCCGACTTTTTGTAGCGGTAAAAACGCTTGCTTTTGCCAGTCTAAAACCGGTGCTGAGGGTTGGCTGCTTTCATTGGAAGATGCCAATTCAAGGAAGTAGTTGATGATGTCTAAGCTTTCCGCCATCGCTTCACCATCGTCTTTGATCAAAAGAGGAACTTGTTTTGCGCCGATGATGTTTGTGGTGGTGCTCTCGTCGTCATAAGCAATGTTGATGACGTCGAGCTGAATATTCAGCATGCCTGCGACAAAACGGACGCGGGCGCTAAAGGGGCAATGTTCATAAATGTACAGTTTCATTTTTTGTTTCCTATCTCTGGCTGGGCAGGGCGTGTTGTTGTGCGTTGAACAGCGTTACGGCGTTTAACTTTGCCCTGTCACATAACGTTCTGGGTCTAAACAATGTCGATAGGGTCAGTATATGGATTCGACTTAATTTGATAATTGGGTTATATCTGAATTGATTATTCAGTTTTTCCAAATAATAAGGGCGCGAAGGTGGATAAGTTTTCGGATATGACGTTGTTTGTCAGCATCGTTAAACATCAAGGTCTGGCAGCGGCGGGAAGGGAGTTAGGTTTATCTCCGGCTACGGTAACGGCAAGACTGCAAGCGATAGAAGAACGCTATGGCGTAAAGCTGCTCAACCGAAGCACACGCCACGTATCACTCACGGACGCCGGGGCAATGTACTATCAAGCTTGTCTGAACATCATTGATAGCGTGAAAGAGACGGAAAACTTGCTGCAAACGGGTATTTCGGAAGTGCGCGGAACGTTGAAAATTTCAGCTCCACGAGATATTGGCAAACAAATTATTTCGCCGATGGTGTCGGCTTTTTCTGAGCGATATCCGGATGTGACGCCTTATCTTTATCTTAATGACAATTTATCGAATTTGGCTGAATCGGGGCTCGATTTGGTGATTCGTTACGGCGAGTTAGCGGATAGCAATCTCATTTCGCGCAAGCTGGTGTCGAGTCAACGCGTGCTGTGCGCGTCACCTGATTATTTGGCGAAGCAAGGTGTCCCCAACTGTCCTCAAGATCTCGCGGATCATCGCTGCTTAGCCATGGTGCGCAGCAATGAAGAATTAAAAACGTGGCACTTTAAAGATGAAGAGTCTCACCAAACGATCACGGTTACGCCAAAGCGCTTTTCTGATGATGGTGAAGTGATTCGACAATGGGCGTTGGAGGGGGCGGGGATTGCGTTGAAATCGATTTTAGATATTCAGCAAGACCTAAAACAACAACGTTTAGTAACGGTTTTGGATGGGTATATGAAAAACTTCAGCGCCTTTTCGCAAGGCGCTGAAGCGGATCTGCATGTCATTTATCAGAGCCGCCAATATCAACCGAAAAGAGTTCGCCTGTTTTTGGACTTTCTAGTTGAGCAATTTAGCGCGCTGAGTGATACCAGCAATCAGATCTAGATGCGATTCCGAGGTTTCTCGGCGGTGGCGATAAATCCCGACGGTGCCAGGGTTTGGTTCGTTTTCCATGGTTAAGCATCGTAAGCCAAAGGATTCCAAATACGGTTGCAGATGGCGAGTATAAGACATCACCGCGACGCTTTCTTTCAGTACATCAATGCTGGCGAGCAGAGAATCCACTTCGTAAGTCGGTCTGTCATCCAGTTGCTGCCTTTCGCGTTCATTTTGTTTCGGGATTGGGTTATCGATGACGTGAGCGAATTTCTTAGCGTCATAAGTGACCGAAAGAGCGGGGTATTCGTGCAGCATCTCTTCGGTGACGGTTTTCCCTAAAAGTGGGTGGCTTGGGGAAACAAAATAGGCATCAACCGTTTGAAATAGTGGAATAAACGTAACATCGCATTTAGACGACAAGCCGACAATCTCGTGGCCGATGAAAAATTCAATCTGTTCGTTGATTAATGAATCCATCAAGCCTAAGTGGTTGCCAAATTCGACGTGCGTAGATGCCGATGGCTGCTTGGTCAGATGTTCATTGAGTGCTTGTTTGACGAACAGCGGCCACCACGCATCGCCAGTACCCATTTTAATTTTTCCGACTTGGTACTGTTTCCGTTCATCAATGCTTTGCATCATTTGGTTGTATTCATGCTGCATCGCGTTGCTATGGCGATAGAGGATGCGTCCGTATTCGGTCAACACCATGCCATTAGGATGACGCTCAAACAGCGTCACGCCGAGATTCTCTTCCAGCTTCTTTAAATTGCTTGTTACCGTTGGCTGGCTTAACCCTGCCATTCTTGCCGCAGCACTGATGCTTTGGCAGCGTGCAACCAGTAAAAATTGCTGCAGAGATTTGTCCATTTTCTTTCCCCTCTAAGAACGAGGGGTATTTTGCACAATTTCATTTATAAATCACAAATCTGTAATCTCATTTGATTGAAATTATGCGCATTTCATAGATCTACATCACTGTTGGGGTTTGACGTATAGATGTTATCTATAGCTCGCTCCTGACTTCCTATTTTCCCATCAAAAGGGTGTTCTTTAGACTATCGCCAAAACAACAATCTAAGGGATGAACATGAAACCGAGTTTTATTGCGCTTGCTGTCGCGTCTTGTATTGGTCTTGCTGGGTGTGGGTCAGATTCCTCTGATGCGCCTGTGCAGGTCGACAAACCAATTATTTCAGCCGACTTATATTTACGTGGTTTAAATGGGGATTGGGGCACGGCAGAGCATGCCAAGCTAAACTATTTGGGTAATAACGAGTACGAAACCGTACTGCGCGTCGCTCGAGGTAGCAATCAGTTCAAGATTGCTGATCCGGGTTGGCAGATCCAATACACCTATTTTGAGGAGCCCGCGGCGTTCGATAAAGCTCAGGAGTACCTGCCAAAACCAGACACAAATGAAGCGTGTATGAACGATGATTGCAACTCTGAGATCACGTTTGAAGACAAAGGGTATTACAAGTTTTCTGTGAGCTTTGCCGATGAAAGTCGCGCGACAATGACTGTGACGAAAGCAACGCAAGAAGAAGCGGAAAAATACTACTCTGATGCGATTCTCGACCCTGCAATGGTGCATGAAGGACATCAGAGCAAAGAAGTGAAACTGTTCGCCAATTACGATGACTCGAGTGATACCGTGATTTTCTCGGTGAAAGATCCTAAAGCTGAGCTGCGTGAATTTGGTATTTCAACGACGACAGAATTGCGTGATGCGCTCGACCAAGGCTTAGTGATTAATGAGCAAACAGGGCCGCGAGTGGTGTCGGGTGATGTCGCGTTTGACGCGTTGTTTGCGTTGACGATGAAAGAGCTAGACCAGCTTGCCGTTTCTGAAATCAAAGACGGCAATTACAACTACAACAACCCAATCAAAGCGGAAGTTTTTGAGACGGGCGCGAAGTGGCATTACGTGTGGACGCGTGATTTGGCGTACGCAGCAGACCTTTCGCTTGCATTGATGAATCCAACTCGCGTGCAAAATGGTTTGAATTTCAAATTGTCCGCTTTCCGCGACACGACCGATCAGCAATACGATGGCGAGCAGATTGTGCAAGACACGGGCACTGGCGGTAGCTGGCCAATCAGTACTGACCGCACGACTTGGGCGCTTGGTGCAGAACGCTTACTTTCGGCATTGGATGGGGAAGAGTACAACCAGTTTGCAGAGCGCGCATATAAAGCGATCAGTAATACACTTGAAGCCGATCGCCTGGCGGCTTTTGATTCTAAATCCGGTTTATACACTGGCGAACAATCCTTCCTCGATTGGCGTGAGCAAACTTACTCAACGTGGACGCCAAACGATGTCAATGCGATTGGGAGCAGCAAAGCGTTATCGACAAACGTGGTTCACTACCGCGCGATTCAGCTCGCGGCTAAGTTGGCAGAGAAGTACGATTCAACCAACGCGGTCAAATACACCGAGTGGGCTGAGCAGTTAAAAACCGCTATCAACGAGCAGTTTTGGAATGCCGAACGCGGTATGTACGTAAGTTATTTGTTTGATAATGGCAAAGACATCGCGGTCGACAAATACGACATGTTGGGTGAAGCGTTGGCGATCATCAGTGGCGTGGCAAGTGATGCGCAGGCGAAACAAATCATGGCCAATTACCCACACAGTGAGTTTGGCGTGCCGGTTTATTTCCCTCAACAACCAGACGTGCCTGTGTACCATAACCGCGCAATTTGGCCATTTGTTACCGCGTACAGCTTGCGCGCCGCGCATCAAACACAAAACGTGGCAGCAGCGAACAATGCCATTCAATCGTTGGTTCGTGGTACGGCAACCAATTTATCCAACATGGAAAACTTAGAGTGGCTTTCTGGTAAGTCATTCATCATCCATAGTGATCATGGCGAAGCTCCGAGCTTGGATGGCCCAGTGATTAACTCTCAGCGTCAGCTTTGGTCTGTGGGTGGCTACTTGAACATGGTGGTAGAGACCCTATTCGGCATCCATACCGAAACAGGTAAGTTGGAAGTGAAGCCGTTTATCACAAGTTGGGTGCGCAATAACTTGTTGGCTCAGTCTGAACAAATCACGTTGGAAAACTTTGCCTTTAAAGGAAAGAACTATTCGGTAACCATTGATTTGCCTGAAGTAAGCAAAGATGAAACAGGCTACTACCCAGTTGAAAATGTCACGATGGACGAAGAGGGGCATTTCCACGTGACACTGGGCGCGCTTGTGAATGTAGATAGCAGCATTACTTTAGTTTCTGGTGTGAAACCGTATGTGAGTGAAGACAGCCGCGTTTATTCTCCGCAAGAGCCAAAACTGGTAGTAAAAAGCGTTGATAATTCGGTTTCGATTGACGTGACGAGCAAGTACAACGTGAACTTGTATCGCAATGGCGAGCTGATTCAAAAGAACGTGATTGCTCAATCTTATTCCGATACGCCAACAGGTTTTGCTTGTTATTTGGCTGAAAGCATTAACGATAAAGGCTTCCGTTCTAACCCAAGCCAACCGGCTTGTGTCGGTGAAGAGATCCGCATCAAACTTGATGGCGAATATCAGCCACTCAAAGACAATGTCTCAGTGGTTACGGTGAGCAAAGACAGTGGCATCGTAAAAGGTGCAGAGTCGTTTACAGCTCCTGTAACGGGCACTTACCAGTTCGATGCTTGGTACAACAATAACCTAGGACAACTTAATACCGGCATCACGAACACCGTGAAATTGTTAGAGGTATTGGATGATGCAGGTAAAGTGGTTGGTCAAGGTTACTTGCAGATGGGCCATATTGGTGAAAACCAAGGTATGCGTTACTCAACGCCAATTGAAGTGGCGTTGGAGCAGGAGAAAACCTATCAGATCGCGCTGAAGGACCACTTCAATATGAGTTACCTCACATCGAATGAAACCTACATCTACGCTGGTGGTATTGAGGGTGAAAAGAACGAAGCGCAAATCGCAGATATTCGAATCACACCTTTAATGTAGGCTGTTTTAACAAAGCTGTGTTCTAAGAAAAACAAAGCCGCTGAGATTATCAGCGGCTTTGTTGTATTTGCTATCGGAGGCCGTTTACAGATTAGTTTGCCGCCTGCGGACGAGGTTTACGGCGCTGACCTGATGGTTTGTTTCCTGCAGGCTTAGCATTGTTTGGCTTGCGGTTACCTGACGGTTTACCAGCGTTGCCACTCTTACTACCGTTTGGTTTATTTCCATTCGGTTTATTGCCATTTGGCTTGTTGCCGTTAGGTTTACGGTCATCTGGTTTACTGTTTGTACGACCTTGGCCTTCACTGTTGCCTTTAGGCTTGCCCGCACCACCTTGATTGGTGCTGTTTTTGTTGCCGTTGTTACCACCGTTGAAGCGACGTTTAGGTTTGTTTGCACCATTGCCTGCTTTCTTTTCGGTTGCTGGAGCGTTTTCACCCGCAGCATTTGGCGCTTTTGGTTTTTTCGGCTTCTTAGGTTTTTTTGGTTTGATTGGTCGAGTATCCAGTTTAGATTCTGGTACCACATTGGTTGGCGCAAAACCTTCCAACTCTTTACGTGGTAGCACTTCTTTAATCAAACGTTCAATCGCAAACAACTCAGATGCTTCTAGCGCACATACAAGTGAAATCGCTTTACCTACTTCGCCCGCGCGGCCAGTACGACCAATACGGTGAACGTAGTCTTCTGCCACTTTAGGTAGCTCAAAGTTCACCACTTGTGGTAATTGAGGAATATCGATACCGCGCGCAGCAATGTCCGTCGCGACCAACACACGAATTTCACCCGATTTAAAATCCGCCAGTGCTTTGGTACGTGCGCCTTGGCTCTTGTTGCCGTGGATGGCAGCAGCAGGTAGGTTTTGTTCTATAAGGAACTTCGCCAGGCGGTTTGCGCCGTGTTTCGTTTTCGTAAACACCAGCACTTGCTTCCAATCGCCGTCTTTGATCAATTTAACCAACATCGGAGCTTTCTTCTTCACGTCTGCTGGGTAGATGCTTTGCTCAACCGTTCTCGCCGTCGAGTTTGCCGGGTTCACTGAAATCTCAACCGGGTTGTTCACCAAGCCTTTCGCAAGGTCGCGGATTTCATCCGAGAAAGTCGCCGAGAAAAGTAGGTTCTGACGTTGTTTTGGTAGCAGGGCTAGGATTTTGCGAATGTCGCGGATAAAGCCCATATCCAGCATGCGGTCTGCTTCATCCAGTACTAGCACTTCTAGTTGGTCGAATTTGACCGCATTTTGGTTGTACAAATCCATCAGGCGGCCTGGTGTCGCGACCAACACATCCGCACCTTTGCGAAGACGCTGCATTTGCGGGTTGATCTTCACACCACCAAAAACAACTGCACTGCTTAGTGGAAGGTGACGGCCGTACATAAACACGTTTTCTTGCACCTGAGCTGCAAGTTCACGTGTTGGCGTTAGGATAAGTGCGCGAACTTGGTTAGCACGAACGCGCGGGCCGTTCGATAAACGCTCAAGAATCGGTAGCGTAAAGCCTGCAGTTTTACCTGTACCAGTCTGCGCTGCTGCCATTACGTCTTTCCCTTCCAAAATAGCAGGAATTGCTTTTGCCTGAATTGGCGAAGGGGTGTCGTAGCCTTTTTCTTGAATAGCTTTAAGGATTGGAGCAGATAGACCTAAAGAGGTAAAACCCATATGTATGATTCTCAATTGTAGAGTTAGATAACAACGCGCCGAAAACAAATCGGTACGAAAAGTGCGACATTCTGAGGCTTTTACGCGCTGGCTTCAACTAATTCTGTTGTGGATAAATATTTGAACTGGATCTCATTTATTTTTGGCAGACAAAATTGATACCTGGTTTGGCCGATCGATTGAATGGTTTTACGTTGGTGATGAGCATGCTTGCATCGCTATCACGGCATGCAGTTTGAGTTTATCGAATACTTTTCGGACAAAGGCAGCGAACGACATGACTACAACCAATAGCTAGAAGCGGCTCGGAGCAAGAGTGAGGCTTGCTCCTTATAACTACTCAGCCTTAGCGTGCGTTAAAAATGCACTCGTTAGTTGTTGAAAGAGTGAATCTACCGATGGACGGTCGGATATATGATGGAAGAGCGGTGTGTGGACATCACCACGAATATCATCGCTGTGACCACAAAGCTGACTACATAATCGTACTGGTTCGACAATCTTTTCGACGTCGGTATCAATCAGAATGCATGCTTGTGACAACACCATTTGTCCGCCGCCTTTTTTCAGTAAAACGCGCTGAGCGGTTCCTACGACTTTTTGCCCGCCAATGTTGAGGTTGTACTCGCCATCGCAGTAGGAATAAGGCGTAGCATGGACATCTACTTTCACGCCCAGTTGCTCAAAGAAAACTGTCAAAATCGCACACAAATCGAGATACGCTTTCTTGATGTCGTAAGGCTCACCGTCTGGCCAGTGATAGATGTGTGATAGATTAATAATACCCGGTACTTGAGGGACGGGGGCACCGCCAGTTTTACGAGAAAAGAGTTTCCAGCCAGACGCATTTAACGCATGTTCTAACTCGTTAGAAATAGGCCACTTTTTACCCGCGGGAAGCACGAGCGTCGGGCTTTTTACTTGCCAAAGTAATAGCACTTGCGAGAGTTGGTTGGACTGAACTTGTTTAATGAGCTCATCTTCTTTTTCAAATGCATCAGCGACTTCCGTAGCCGTATAGCGAATTAGCTTATTTTTAGAAACCAAACTCTATCCCTCATCCGTATATTATCGCTACTGTTTTATCTTAGATGCCATGTGATTACTAGCGGTATACGCTGCCTTTAGAGTTTTCTTCGCTTCCATTATTTCTATTTAAAGGGGCGATAGAAATATTTTGTTGGTCATCACATAAGCAATTCATAAAATCCGCCATCTAAATAATTTTTAGGCGATATGACTATGAAAAAGCGAGTGATGTGTCTTGCGTTAGCGGCATCATTGACGGGATGTGTGACGTTCCCGACCCAAGAATCTGAGCAAGTCCAAGTGCTTTGGGACAACGTGAATGCGATTGAAAACTGCGAGCTAATGGGAACGGTAATTGGCTCGGAAGGGCACTTTTATGATTATTGGCTGCACGCAGATAAAGACATGGTTTGGGGTACGTTAAACCAAATGCGCATCAAAGCGGCAGATTTGGGCGCAGATACATTGTATTTATATGAGCCGTTGGACTTCTCCACATCGGTTACTATGTTTGCTAATGCTTATAAGTGCAAACAGTGATAATTTTACTTTTCCGAAAGCAAAGACAGGCGAAATGTGCCTGTCTTTGATCTTGCTGCCAAACAACAAGTTTACGTCTGTGCGCGTTGTGATGAGCACTTTTCAGCTAATTTACATTCGCTGTAGCCACAGCCGTCGTGTCAGAAAACGACAGCGTGAAGTCTTGTTCGGTATTTAATACTTTGGCTGGGAACTCCAAGCTTAACTGTGCGTGTGGTGCGACTTCTGAAGCGATACTGGTGACGAATTTTCGGGTTTCACCCGGAGAGATTGACAAGTTGTTTCCCCCTCGTGATGAGAGCTCTGCGATCCCCATGGTTTCAAGCGTGTTACCCGCAGTATCAGCTAAGTTCAACAAAGACTCCGATTTATACACTAGCTCTCCGCTTTCGGTGCGATAGGCATTAAACGTGTTGAAGTTTGGCTGTAATGAACCTTGTGAACCGACGTTAGTCACGGAAAACGTCACATTAGAGCCATCAAAATTCTCGACTTTCACCAACACGTTACCGTCTTGGTAACGCGCTGCTGCGGCAGCACTGGCTTGCTGTTTCTGTCTCTGTTGTTCTTTCTCAATGTTGCTTAACTGTTCCTGCTCGCTAGCAATTCTATTTTCTGCCATGGCGTAGGATTGATCCACCATTGCTAACAAAGCGGGGATTGAATACAACGTGAGACCTTCCAAATGGTCAAAGTCGATTTTGGCATGCTGAGTAAGTTCGTGGTTCGAGAACTGGCAGTAACCATCAATCAAGCTAACAAATGCGACTTCAAAAGTACCTTGTAATCGGCTCACTTCCTGTGCGGCTTTTTCTAAATCTGAGCGTACTTTTCTGATCTCTTCCAATGTCTTTTGTGGCAAACGTCCATTGGGTGACACGTCGTTGGAAACCGAGACCAGTGCTTCGGTCACAAATGGATTGTTTTTGGCTGGAATCACCGTGGTGATGCGGTTGGATTTAGTGATGTCTTCGCCCAGTAAAACCATCATTTTTTGCGATACGGCAGTTGTGTTGCCCGCTAAAACATCACTACAGTTTGGAGACGTATTCGCATACGCGGCGAATGCGGTAAAAAGTGAAAAGATAACGGACCAGCCAGTGGTGACGAGTCCTGTCGTGGTTCGAGTGTTCATCCTGATAACCCCTCTGTCATTTGGTGCGATTCACTGACGTAATTGCCAATCAAAAGACTGGCTCGCGACATTCAGAATGGTTCTGGTCAATCCTTCGTAGTGGGTATGCCCGCAGATGCTTTCTAGTCGTTTACTCAATCGCTAAGCCACGACTGAGTAAAGTGTCTGAAATTGAGAACATTAATGCTGCGAAGTTGATGTCTTTTGTTTGAAAGATAGACGTAACTTTTCTAACCATCAAATACGTGATTAGGTTCTCATTTTATATGAGTGAGAGGATCAAGAGAAAACAGGTACTTACTGTAGAGAGTTGATTTGAGAGAAAATATAAAATTTTTTGGGGAACTTTTTTGATGCTGCCTTTGAGACTTTTTCGAATCTCAAAGGCAGATTCTAACGTATGCGCTCAATTACAAAGCGTTGAGTACATCCGCAAGTCGAGTGACAGCAGTCGTCAGTTCTTCTGGTGTGGCATTGGTAAAGTTAAGACGCAGAGCGGCTTTTACCTTTGAACCTTCCGGATAAAATACCGGGCTTGGCACCACAGCAACCCAGTTTGCAAGAAGGGTCTTCGCAAGTTCGAAGGTGTCGCATTCTGGAATTTCGACCCATACAAACATGCCACCATCGACAGGTTTGAGTACGCAACTTTCTGGCAGCTGTTTTTGCAGCTCAGCAAACATGACATCGTAACGCGATTTGTAAAGCGCACAGATGGTTGAAATGTGCGTTTCGAAGTTGTCATGTTGCAGTAGACCATGCAGCAAAGCTTGCATAGGAATACTAGAGTGCAGATCGGCACCTTGTTTGATTTTGATGAGTGGCTCAAGGTAACTGCGTTTGCCCGTTACCACACCAATACGCAAGCCTGGAGAGGCGATTTTGGAGAATGAACGCAACACGATGGAGTGCTGCGGGCAGAAATCCGAAACCAGCGGTAGTGCTTCACCAGAAAAACGCAGCTCGCGGTATGGTGCGTCTTCAATGAATGCCACGTCGTATTGGATACAAAGCTCGGCAACTTTTTGGCGAGTCTCTAGCGCCCAGCATACGCCCGTTGGGTTGTGAAAATCAGGTACGGCGTAGAACATTTTTGGTTGCTGCGTGGCAAAGCATTGCTCGAGTTCTTCAAGGTTTGGGCCACACTCGGTTTGCGAAACGGTCACGATGTTGGCTTGCACTAAACCGAATACTTGCATAGCACCAAGGTAGCTTGGTGCTTCCATCACCACTTTATCGCCCGGATCCACGTACGCACGCGCAATCAAATCTAGCCCTTGCTGAGAACCCGTTGTGATCATCGCCAAATGAGATTCTGGCAGCTGGTAATAATCGGTCAAAAAGTTAAGTAGTGGTGCGTAGCCTGCTGTTGCGCCATATTGAAACACCTCTGGCATGTTCGCGAGGTTTTCGAGCGTCGGTTTCATTAAGTCGATCGGGAAGGTTTTTTCGTCCGGTAAGCCACCCGCAAGAGAAATGACGTTCTTATCGCTCGCTGCTGCGAGGATCTCTCGAATGTAGGATGACTTAGTTTGTTGTAATGACTGTGCTATTTCCATGTGCTGTGCTTCTCGTAATTGTCTTTTTTTATGTCAGAAATAGTATAGGTAAATTGCCAAGCTTGGTGTGTCCATTTATGCTGTTAAATATGTCCATTTATGCTATTTGAGCGAAAGTTTACTCCGTGAGCCATCAACAAGTTTCCAGAATCAATGACGTGCTGTTTTACATTCATCAGGACATTAGCAGAGAGTTATCGGCTAAAGAGCTGGCGGATGTAGCAGCCTATTCTGAACAACACTTCCACCGTATTTTTAAAGATGTAGTGGGGGAGTCCATCCATCAATATATCCGCCGTACAAGAATGGAATACGCTGCCAATCAACTTATGTTTGATACCAGCTCATCGGTGTTAGACATTGCTAACAAGTGCGGCTTTAGCTCGGTATCTTCTTTTAGCCGAGCGTTTAAAGCGACGTTCGCTATGTCACCTGGTGCGTGGAGAAAGCATGATTTACAAGTCGCAGAAAAACCGTATTTGAAGGATCCGGAAGTAGCAGCGGGTTATCATCGTGTTGCGAAACGCGAGTTGCCAGAACCTAAAATTATGGAGGTTCCACAACGCTTTGCGGCGTATGTTCGGCATGAGGGCTATAACCGTTCCATTCGCAATGCGTGGCTGATTTTGAAAGCGTGGGCAAGTTCTGAGAATCGGGACTTTTCGGTTCAATACGGCTTGCATCACTCCAACCCTGCTTGGGTAGAACTCGACAAGTGTCGCTATGTGGCTTGTATGGAGATTGATACGCCGCTCAAAGTGCGTGGCGTCGTGAATCAAATGACCATCCCAGGCGGTTTACATGCCGTCTTTCGCTTAACGGGAGTATATGGTGAGCTTCTTCCTCAACTGAGTATGGTATTAGAGAAGTGGTTGCCTAACTCTGGCTTTAAACAGCGTTCTACGCCCGCTTATGTCCATTATCATAAAAATCACTTTCTCAGCCATGATGAGGCGTTTGAGCTGGATTTCTATCTACCCATTAGCTTCTTCTAAGGATGAAAACGAACGTATTATCGTGTGAGTCGATTTGTGGTGAGCAAAGAGCTGACCAAGAACGCCATGAAGAAAAGGCAGAGCTTGTGCTGACTCTGCCATTTCTAGGGGATCTTAAAAGTTTGCGTCTGTATTAGTACCAACGGATACGTTAAGTCCGCTAGTTGATTGATAAATGCTGAAAGTTTCGCCAGCGACAATACCTTCTTCAGAATCGTCATTTGCCGTACAGGTATAACCGACCGAGTAAGTACCAGGTTCTACAAAACCGAATTCGTACTCGTAATTTGCATCATCAACATCTTGAACCACGTTCGCTGCTGCGATTGGCATTGCTTGGCCTTCTGCGCCGGCAAATGGCCCCATGTTTTCTTCAGCGATATTTCCTTGATATAAGTAGACCGCGTGCGCATATCCGTTTGCACTTGGGGTATCCGTTTCGCAGCTTTGATAGGTCAATGTTGCGACATCACCCTGAATCTCCCCCGTTGTAACCGTGTTAATTAAAGTGACGGAGGTGCGTTGAATGCTGTAGCCTTCATTTTGGCCTGTTCCGTCTTTTAAGCCACGGCGCAGATCAAATTCAACTACGAACTCATTATTGTCAGGGTTGACTGCAAAGGTGTTGTTAAAGAACAGTACTCTAGAGTCAGGATCCTTTCCGACACCTTGTGGGCAAGCACCATCACCTTTGACGGTCAGTGGGATTTGATTTCCTGTCGCTTCGTCAATCACATACGATGGGTAGTTTGGATGATCGCCATCATTAGCAAACACGCAGAGTTTATAATTACCAGTTGGTATCAGTTCATCATCCACCAATTCCTGCGCGTCACTGCCTTGGAAATTGAGTAAGTTAACACTTAGTGGGAGTGGATCTTCACCTTCGGGAAGGGGGTTACCATCTTCGTCGACCAAATTGCCTTCTTCGTCTGTTTTATACACATCGAATACTTGTGGTGTGCCACCATCCAGAGGAAGAAATGCAACTTTGTTATATGTGATCACCACTTCTGATACGTCATCAATAGGGGCATCTGATACGGACAAAGTAACAGGAGTCATTGTACTGACAGAGTCACTGTCTGAATTACAGCCAATAAGTGCAACGGCTATTGATGCACTGATTAGGCCAGTTTTCATGCTGTTCATTAGATGTACCTTTTTATGAGAAGTGTATTAAATGTAGCCGATTATTGACAAAGTACAGAATAACAACGAGCGGAGTTACCGGGTCGAAAACAGCGACGAACCATCATTAAGACGTTCAGTAAAAGTGTGCTCAAATCGACGATATTGTGCTCAATGAAGTGCTATGGTTAAGAATGTGTCGCTCAAAAAATGAGCGGAGATATACATCAATAACTCTAGCCAAGAGGTCTCTATGTTAGGTGAAAATCACTCATTAACTCATGAATTCCCAGAACATTTGGATACCATTACTCAGCTTGCCGAAAACGATGCATCATTTGCTGAAACCGTTAAAAACTACAATGCTTTAGATAAGGAAATCCGCGTACTAGAACTGCAAGGAAGCCCGATTGATGATCACGAAATGAACGTGTTAAAACATAATCGAGCTGAGCTCAAAGATTGGCTCCACTCGAGAATTATGGGTTCTTAGCGACGCAATGATCATCGGCTCGTAATCTACGAGCCGATTTTAGTTTCAAGGGACGATGCCAAGTATTCCAACATTAGGATTGCTGAGCAGGAGCTTGGAGTGGCAGGTGGCCTGTTTTTACCCAAATGACCGTTTCTTGCTCTACAAAAGGAAAGTGCTCACTCATATGTGGACTGCGTATCCAAGAGTAGGGAGGATAGGTTCCTAGCTCGTCTTTAAATTCCCCCGATAACACAAAAATTTCTTCACCACCAAAGTGACGGTGTGGTTGAAACTTCTCGCCTTTCGGCCATTTAACCAATGCGACATGTTCATGCTCAAAATCATGCAATGGCATGACTTTCAGCCCACCGGTGCCAGGTAACCAATTCGCTTCGTTCGTGTTGATGCGAACTGTTTCAAGATCATCAGAATTGAATTGATTTAGTTTAACTAAAATCACACAGCCTTCTTTGCTATAGGGCGCATGTTGACTTCCAGGAGGGTTACGCAAGTAGGTTCCAGCAGGGTAGTCACCATCTTCGTCAGAGAACACTCCTTCGAGCACTAATATTTCTTCTCCGTGAGGATGAGGATGAGTCGAAAAGTGCGAGTTTGGCTCATACTTCACTACGCTGGTGGTGTGCCCTGATTCTTTGGCTTCTCTTTCCAAAGGTTTACGCCACACGCCTTTGTAAGGGCTGGCGATCCACTCCTGTTCACCTGTTTCTATCACGATTCTTTTCGAGAAATCCATATTCAACATACTGAAATTCCGTTACTTATCTAATGATTTACTCTCAATAGTATACGTATAAAAAACATCAATTGATTCACTTGTTGATAGTCAAAATCAGGGATTGAATACGAGCTAGCTGTCGGAACCAAGTTAAATTTCTGCTTGTGTAATGATAATTGTTATATTATAACATCGCAAAATTAAATGTTATAACATAACAAGAGGAAAGAAGTAGTGAATAAGAAATTGGTTTCTCTCGCGATCGGTAGCATTTTTGCGTCCCCTGTTTTTGCCGATACATTATCGAACCCACAGATTGGTGTTGTTGTTGATGGCTACTACCAAGATGGTCAACGTCATAATTCTGAGCGCGAAGAAGGCTTTGGCCTAGGCCATACGGAATTGAACTTATCATCAAATATTGACGATAAGTTTCACGGTGCGTTGACCGCTGTTCTTGAAAGTCATGGCGATGAGACAGAATTAGAGCTTGAAGAAGCATTCATCGAAACTTTGGCATTGCCATACGGTGTAAACGTGCGCGCGGGCCGATTCCTATCTGACTTCGGTTACCTCAACAATCAACACATGCACACTGACAGTTTCGTTGAACGCCCAATTGCTTATCGTACTTTCCTTGGTTCGCATTACTATGATGACGGTGTACGCGCAAACATCGTTCTGCCAACCGATCTTTACGTGAAGTTTGGTGTAGAAGCATTAAGCGGCAACAAGATGTCTTCTGTTGAAGATGGCTCTAAAGTTGGTGTTTACACGACAACGATGAAGCTTGGTAATGATTTCTCTGAATCTTCAAGTTGGCAGTTTGGTTTAAGCTACCTGCGTAACGAAAATGGCAAAATTAAAGAATTCGAAGATCACGACCATGGTCATGGTCACGAAGAAGAACATGACCACAGCCACGCTGCGGCTGTAACGGGTGCGAACCTATACGGCGCAGATTTTGTGTGGAAGTGGGCACCAGATGGTAACTACAAGTACAGCAACTTCACGCTATCTGCGGAATACATGTTGTTAGACGGTGTGGTAGACAGTAAATATAAGAACGATGCAGAGTCACCAGACAACCTAAGCGCATACTATGTTTCGGGCGTTTACCGCTTCAACCCAAGTTGGTCTGCAGGCCTACGCTACGGCGAAGCAGAAAGCTATGATGGCCACGCACACGGCGATCATATGCATTTCACAGCACTGAATGATAAAGAGATGGATGCGATGATCGCATGGGATTCTTCTCATTTCGGTACGATCCGTGCGCAATACACTCGCATTGATAACCAAGACAGCGAAACAGACAACGTGTTTACTCTGCAATACGTAATGACATTTGGAGCGCACGGTGCACATGCGTTCTAAACTTGCGATAAGTAAATGCAGTTTAGTGATGATGGCGGCGGGATCTGCCATCATCTCTTCGCCTGCTTTGGCTCTTAACATTTTCGTTTGTGAGCCTGAATGGAAAGCTTTTCTTGAAAGTCATGCCCCAAACGCCACCATTTACTCAGCAACCACGGCTAAGCAAGATCCGCATTATGTTCAAGCTCGTCCGTCTTTGATTGCCAAGATGCGCCAAGCTGACATGGCGATGTGCTCTGGCGCTGAGTTGGAGGTAGGTTGGTTGCCGATGCTTCAAAATCGAAGTGGCAATAGTGCCGTTCAAAATGGTGCTCAAAGCATGATTTATGCGACCGATTTCGTGCGTATGTTGGACTCTCATGATCATGTTGACCGCAGCATGGGGGACATTCATGCGCACGGAAACCCACATGTTCAATTTGCGGCAAATGACATGATTCCATTATCTCGTATAGTAACGGAGCGCTTAAAAGCGATTGATCCCGACAACGCGCAAAGTTACCAAGTGAATGGTATGAAGTTTCGCGCGCAGTGGCAAAAAAAGCTCAATGAATGGAATGAGAAAGGCGCGGCTTTAAAGGGTAAGCAAGTTGTCGGTTATCACGCGACGTATCGTTATTTGTACGATTGGCTCGGAATGAAGCAGATTGCCGATCTCGAACCTAAACCGGGCATTTCACCGACCACATCTCACCTGCAATCACTTACCAAGTTAGATGCCGACAGTTTTGATGCGATTGTTTACTCCTCTCATCAGGATCTGCGTCCAGCGAACTGGTTGCAGGAGCATACTGACAAACCTGTGATTCAACTGCCATTGACCGTTTCTGAGGGTGAAAGCTTGGATGAGATGTACGATCAGGTCATTGATGATTTACTGGATGTGTTAGTGCCACCCGTTCCAGTGAAGATCTAAGTCATGGCAGATTATGCATGGCTTTTACCTGCGGTTTTGTGTGGCTTAATTGCGTTAGTTGGCAACATCGTTCTGGGGCAACAAGTTCTTAATCGTCAGATCATCTTTATAGATTTGGCGGTGGCGCAAGTTGCGGCATTGGGGGCAGCACTAAGCCACTACTGGTTGAGCCAATACGCGCTGTTCTCAGGCTCATTCTTTGGTGAAATGATTGGCCCTTGGGTTATGTCTTTGATGCTTTGCGGTTTGATTGCCTTAATGGAGAAACGATACCAGCAACATTTAGAGCCCATGATTGGCAGCTTGTTTGTGGTGTCTGCATCGCTGGCGATCCTGCTGGTGAGCAAAGACCCACACGGCGGAGACTTTATTCAAGGCATTCTTAATGGGCAACTGTTATGGGCGACTTGGGCAGACGTTTGGCCTTTGGCACTCATTACCGCTGCGATGTTGCTATTGGTTTGGTTAAAACCTGCGTTTATGCGCGGTAGTGGTTTTTATCTTATCTTTGCTATCCTGATGCCCATTACGGTCAAGTTAACCGGCATTTATTTAGAATTTGCTTTGTTGGTGATTCCAGCTTTATGTACGGCAGCATTGAAGGGAACTCGATTCTTTGTCGCCAGTATCAGCATCGGTATTGTTGGGATTTTATCGGGTATTGCCGCATCGGCTCGCTACGACTTACCAAGTGGTGCGAGTATTGTGATCACCCTGTTTATTACTGGAATGTTGTTTAATCTTTTGCTTCAACCTTTTCTGGTGAAAATAACAAAACCAGCTTTTGTAAGAGATTAAGAGACAAGTAATATTGGTCTGATGAAGTAGTATTTGAGTCATCAGATCAATACTTTTCTATCCAAGTCCTCCAATCGTGTAACTTTGCTCCTTCCAACACACTTTCTTAAGTTGATCTTGCCATAGTCATCAAGTTGCCTTGATTAGTTCACATCCGACTCCCAGACTGTTTCTATAGTTTTTATAAGATATAAAAGACCCTGCGTATGAGAAGCGCAGCTGTAGCGCGACTAGGCATAAAAACAAAAAACGCTAGGGATACAAGCGAATTTGTACTCTCAACATTTAAGGAAGACCAAGATGAAAGACGAAAAAGTCGCCGTCGTTACAGGGGCTGCTCGCGGTATAGGGCAGGCCATTTGCGAACAATTACTCGAAGATGGATTTCACGTCGTGGGGCTAGATATCTCGCCTGTGGAGTGGAGTCAGTCGCCAAACCTTTCAAGTTATCAAGTGAATCTCTGTGAGGCCGCAGCGGTAAGTGAAGTGGTCGATCGCATCGTCGCGAAACATCAACGCATTGATGTTCTGGTCAACAACGCCGGAATAACGAGAGATGCACTGCTGCCAGACATGTTAGAGCAAGACTGGGACAGCGTTATCGACGTGAACCTAAAGGCGGTGTTTTTACTCACCCAGCGCGTTGCACCTGTCATGCTAGAGCAAGGTGCAGGCAGTATTGTCAGTATTTCGTCTATCGTGGGAACGGATGGCAATATTGGTCAAAGTAATTATGGCGCGAGTAAAGGTGGCGTGATAGCGATGAGCAAAGGCTGGGCGAAAGAGTTAGCAAGAAAAGGCGCTCAAATCCGAGTCAACTGTGTTGCTCCAGGTTTTATCGCTACCAACATGACAAAGAGCTTGCCTGAAAAAGTCATTCAAATGATGGAAAGTAAAACGCCTCTGGGACGCATGGGCTCGGCGCAAGACATTGCGAATGGCGTTGCGTTTCTAGCGTCTGATAAAAGTGCGTTTATAACCGGACAAGTGCTCAAGATTGATGGTGGGTTGGTGTTATAACTAGCTAATCAAAATCTCAAATAACAAACGCCCTTTACTTATGTGAAGGGCGTTTTTGTTGGGTAACGTTAATTGAGCTGTTGGTGCGTTTTTGCCACATTGTCATTTTCGCTCATAAAATCGCTTGCTCTTCTAGCCCCAAGTTTTCCCCAATAAAACTCATGTGAAAGGCGTGCAACTTACTTCGTAATTGCCCATTAAAAGTGAATAATCAGCAATCAACTGTCTGAGGGTATGCTGAAAATGATTTTGAGTCACTTCGGGACAAAAGAGTGACGCTTTGTGTCTACGTCACGGGCTGCTTGTTTGTGTTGCAGCTTCGGCTATTTAAGAAGTTGAGTTGAGTTTTGATCTCCTTCTCTAACTCACCGACATAGATTAATGATGTCTCGATATTGGCGTATTTTCCGCTTCTGCTTGCACTAAACCAGTTGAATGACCCCACCGCCATATACCGATCATCAGCAAAAACGCTTTTACTATGGACACCATTTATCACATTGATAACGATACCAAGCTGTTCCAAGGTCGTGCAGCAATGTTGAAACGCTTTTACTTTATTGGTATCCGGGTGGTTTGCGACAGTGGTATTGAAATGTCTGTCGGTGTGTATGGTTATCTGGACACCTTTCTGCAGTGCTGTTTTTAGTAGTTCTAACTGCCCAGTTGATTGCAGTTTGTCTAGCAGTAACCAAGGCGATACGATATCTATTTTTCGTTGTACTTCCCTCAGCAGTTTTGATAAAAACGCATCGTGCTCTTCGGCATTGGTTAGCAGTTTCGGATGGCCGCATATTTGTAATAAATCGGGGCGTTGACCAACACTAAATTCAAGCTCATTTCGCTCGTCAGTGAAGAGATACTTGGCGAGTAATCCTCGTGGAGAAGCTGATGGCGCAGCTTCAATGATATCCAAATCACCAAACACCAAGAATGCATCTTTGGCTCGAGAGACAGCGACGTTGAGCATTGACGGATCCATATCGATAAACCCGCCATCGTTGTGTCTGGTGTATACCTGGGAAAAAATAATTATTTTGCGTTCAGCACCTTGAAGAGAGTGAACGGTGCCGGCGGTTAGTTGGTCATCCCCTTTGCCTGCTTTGATATCGAACTCACCACACGCAGTCTTGATCTGGTTCACTTGAGCTGAAAATGGAGTAATGATACCCACACACTTGGCCAGTGGCTCACCGTAGTAATTCTCTATTTCAACCTTATTGGCATGTAACCATGCAGCGATAGTTTCTGCTTCTAACTTATTGCGTCGGCTGCCGCTAAATGATTCCGCGATACCGTCGACGTGCAAATGACTGAAAGGAGAGAAGAGGCTACCTTCGGTCGCTAGTCCTCGCTTGGGGACCAGGATACCTTGGTAGCAAAGGTCGTTGCAGTATGAGATCAATTCGTCGTAGCAGCGTCTATGTTCTTGCAAAAACATTCCAGGCTCAGCTTCCGGCATATAATGAAAGCGGCTTGCTTGTTGTGCTACATGCATCACACTGCCAGTCACTACACTTCGGCCTTCCTCTTGAATGACTGTGTATTCATCATCAGAGCTGATAACTTTATGCTGCTTTAAATTGCCTCGGTCAATTGATGAGCACACATTTCTAATCGGCGGGATCTGGTAAATATCACCAATCACCAATGCTTTTTTGGCTAGAGAGAACGAGGCCGCAGCAACTTCTGGAGCTACTTGACCCGCTTCATCAACGATCAAAAGGTCGATTTCATTAAGCAGATAGTCAGTTTCAAATTCATTATTCCCAACGTGAGACTGGTAAGTCATATGAGAAGGCAGAGAATGGAACGTTGATACAATGCAAGGAGTGAGCATCATTCGGCGTTGCCAGCGCGGACGAACCGTTTTCAGACCTGTTTTCCGGGCCTGCTTGTTCAGCCCTTGACCCAAATCTCGGCAACTGAGTAGCCAGCATGCTTCCCAGTAATGGACAGCTAAGCGGAACATTCGAAAACGGATCGTGATATCTAAAACCGAATCGATGTCGGTCAATTGTGGAATAGTTTGTTCTGGAGAGTCTTCAGTAAAGTTATTGATAGAATCAAGCCAATTCAGTTGTGATTGCTCAAACTCTTGATACTGTTCTAACCAAGATTGATACCGATTTTTTTGTTCGTCAAAATCGTCTTTTTTACTAGAAAATATTTGCTTGAGTAGGCTCTCAAATCGGTCTGATGACAGGTTTTCAATTTGCTCTTCATCGTGCTCAATAAGGTTAAACATGAAACTCCTACGCTGGAGCTCAAGTTTATTCTTGATTGGCGGTAACCACTTAAACAGAGTTAACCATGTAGATTCATTACCGAGGTAGCTTCGCCACGCAGTTAACTGTTCTTTGGCGTTATCTTTCAATACTTGCGCATTAGAAACGGCTTGTTGTTGATCTGCCAATGTTTGTTGGGGATTATGCCCCAGCCGAGAATGGATGTCAGTCAGTTGGCGGTTGTAGTGATGCCAATTGTTTTGGATGTAATCTAACTGGTTTTGATGTTGGCGCAATTCGGCAAGGAGATGCGCTTTAACTTGCGTTACATCAGCAAAATTTTGTTGTGGAAACGCCTGTTTTGCTCTATCCAAATAATGCGCTTGGGCTTGATCGACAAAATCCAACTGCTCGACTTTTTCATAGAAATGCTTAGTTTGGTAACTTTTGGCAGCTTCCATTTCTCCATACGCCGATGGCAGGTAGCCACCATAGCTAAAAATGTCAGGTAACCATCGGCCCGATAGTTCGTCCTCGCCTTCATCGAAGTCTTTACCAAAAGCATCAATGATGTTGGTTACTGCTTGATTATTAGTCGATGCCGCAATGATTAGCGGCGGCTGACTCTCTTTTAGCGCAGATTCGATCCACAGTGACGCGACTACAGATAGAACAAACGTTGTTTTACCTGTGCCAGGAGGACCATTTACCGCAAGAATATCGCCTTCTTGCATAGCTAAGGTATGGGCCAAAGCATCGCATTGTGCTTTAGCTAGCGGGAATTGACTATTTGAGTGGCCAAAACGCGAATTCACTGTATGAGATACATCAATACATTCATCGTGGTTGGTTACTGTTTTTACCGCGTAACTATCAAGCAGAGGCAAGGTTGTGCTTGAATTGCTTAGGTTATCGTACAGTTTTAAAATATGCCTTGAAGCACCCGGGCACTCGTTGGTTTTGTTGACTAAGCCACGACTTTCAATGTCTTCGTAGAACTGCTCGATTTGGTTTCTATCGCAGTAATCGGCAAATAGTTTTTGAGTGAGTCCGTAGTAGTTGTGCCAATCTTTTTGATGGTTCTGATACTGTTCTTCTTGTTCGAATTTGGCAGGAATACTTTCATTAGACAGCGCTGGAATTTCATTTGTTGTCAGGAATTCATCGATCTTATCAACGTCAGCGATAGTAAAGGTGTCATTTCCTTGAGGAGCAAGCAAATCACGAGGTATGAATGGCGCGGTGTGAGGAAATAATAGTCCTTCACGATTGACCCATAAAGAGCAGACAATCGGTGTCAGTACACCAGGCATATTACCACTGTAATCTTTGCCATGAACTTTCCGAAGATAATAGGTGATCGGTCGATGATGAATTTGTACGGCGGTTAGGGTATCTGGTTCATTGCGAAACAGATCTTCTAGCAATGTAGAATCAGGTTTAAGCTTACCTTCTTTGAACTCGTCGGTTGTCGCTCGCACATAATTCTTCAGATCTTGTTTTTTTAATGCACCTTTCGCGCTGTCGGCATCGGCAAGAGAATTACGCCAATAGTGAATCCAGCCCTGATTATTCATACCCGGTCCTTGAAATTTTCGTGTTAAGCGTGTGATTTTAGTCGAATATCTCCTTGCTAAGGGAGTGTTTTTTGTAAGAACTTTGAACAATTTCTTACTTGGCGATCTTTTAGTCATGCGGATGATGACCATTCGAGCAGTCGAAGAATTGGGGCAGGAGTATTAAAGTTTATTTTCCTAATGTTATATGAATTCAATGATTAGCTCTGTGAATATTTAGCTGCAGACCTAAATAATGTCTGTCCAAAAAAGAGTTTCGTTAGCTTGAATTAGAATAACAAAGCGCTCTTCACAGAAAGTGAAGGGCGTTTATCTCGTCTTAACTGCCTTTTATGTTGTTTGAACCAAGGTATCGAGATCCGCTTCGCTCTTAGTCACTTTCAAGCTTAGCCGCTGATCTTCTAGAGGCGCGTCGTCACCAAGTAGATTGGGGAAGTGAGTGATTATCATTCCCTCAAGCGAACATCAAATCCCCATTCACAGCCTGATATCTTCAAACTGCTTCCTCTAGAGCGAATAATTTAACTGTGCGCTGGTTAATGATTTTTCTGTAAGTAACACAATTGAACGTGATAGAAGTAACAAAATTTCTTCCTCGCGGTAACGTTCCCGAAAATTTTATATATTATCGCCTTCATTGATACAAGTGGTAGAGACGCTCTGTATCTGAGCGCTCTGAAATTCAGGCTTTAGATGGACGTTTAAAGTCACCATAAGTTTGCAATTTTGCTTGGGAACGTTTGCAAATAACCTAAGTATAAATTTACGTGAGACTATGGAAATGAAACTACACACTTTGACGATGGCAGTAGCGCTTGGGCTGGTTACTGCACCTGCATTCGCAACAACAGATGTTGCCGCTCTTGAAAAGCGAATTAATGAATTAGAACAGAGGCTTGAACAGACAGAAAAAGTATCCGTAGAAGCAAATGAAAAAGCCTCAAGCTTTGAGTTTCATGGCTACGCTCGTTCCGGGTTGCTCATTAATGATGATCTGAATGGTGCAGTGGGTACTGGTCCTTACATGACGGCAGCTGGTGCTATTGGCGCGCCAATTGGACGATTAGGGGTTGAGGATGATCATTATGTGGAAGCAAACCTTATTCACAAACGCTTTGCAGATGATGGTTCCAGCGCACTGTTCCGAATCATGTTGGCAGATAGTACGGAAACCAATAACGAATGGACAGCGAGTGAGAGTCAATTAAACGTTCGTCAGGTATATGCTGAGCTAAACAAGTTGAGCATGTTCTCTGAATCAAGTGCGTTTGCTGACGCAACGTTTTGGGCAGGCAAACGATTTGACCGTGATAACTTTGACATTCACTTCTTTGACTCGGATATCGTTTTCCTATCTGGTACTGGTGCAGGCGTGTATGACGTCCAAATGAGCGATTCATGGAAAGCAAACTTCTCGATCTATGGTCGTGATTTTGGTGAGATTGATAGCTCGTCAACGGATGTTGAAAACTATATCGCGACAATGAACAACCGCTTTGGTAATTGGCAATTGATGCTGAGCGGCATGACGTCTGCTGATAACAATGATCGCGTAGAAGGTGCAGCGGACAAAGGTTTACATGCGATGTTTGCTTACCATGGCGATAACTTCTTTGGCATGAGTGAAGGCTTCTCTAAAACCGGTATTTTGATGGGTGATGGACTGGGTGCGGAACTTAAAGGCATTGGTTCAAACGGTGATTTGCTAGAAGACGCAAAAGCCGTACGCTTGTTCAGTTATGGTGTAACACGCATCGGCGACAACTGGCGTGTAGCACCTGCGTTGCTAGCAGAACACAGCCAAGATCGCTTTGCTAAAAATGATGAATTTACGTGGGCATCGTTCAACATCCGCTTAGCACAAGAGTTTACGCAAAACTTTGAGATGGTTTATGAAGGCTCATACCAATACATGGACCTAGACAATGCGATTGATAAAGCAAGTGGCAGTTTTTACAAAGCGACAATTGCACCAACGCTTAAGATGTCTACCGCAGCAGGTTTCTTTGACCGTCCGGAGCTACGTTTTGCAGTTAGCTACGTTGATTGGAGCGAAGACTTGAATGGCTACTCGATTAGCCAGGATGCGGGCGCTGCAACGATGGGTGATGGTGGTGAAGTTCTGTTTGCACTGCAAATGGAAACTTGGTTCTAAAGGGCTCTAACCGACAAAGAGTAATAAGAAAAGCGCCAACTGATTTCAGTTGGCGCTTTTTCATTAACAGGACTGACGCTCAATTGTTTTGAAGGTTAGTACCATCTTACTCATTTCAAAACTTCTGTTGGCGATTCTATCTAGTAACAGTTTCGCACCATTTTCCCCTGCTTTATCAAATGCATAGTTAAATGTTGATAAGGTTGGGGTGCACACTGATGCGAGCTCATCATCACCAACTCCTAGCACTAAAACGTCTTTACCCGGTGTTAACCCGAGCTCTTGAATCGCTCTCATCGCACCGATAGCAATACGGTCTGTCGCACAGAACAAGCCATCTAGCTTAGGGTTCTTTGTTAAGTGTTGTTTTGCCAATGAATAGCCAGAATCGATTGTAAAGTCACCACGAGCATGGAAGGCGAGCTCAAAACCATGATGTTGTAGCGCTTGAACAAATCCTTCAGAGCGTTGCTTATCTACCGCGATATCGTCACCTTGCACACCAATAAAACCCATGGTTTGGCAACCTTTTGCAACCAGTCTATTTCCCGCTTCAAACCCTACTCGTGCGTCATCATGAATGATGCTTGGAATATTAAACATGGAACCATCTTGACCGACGAGCACAACTGGGACGGCTGAGTTTTGAATTGCTTTTACCAGCTTGGAATCGAGGTGGGTGGCGTAAAGAATGATCCCTTCAACCCGTTTTTGGTTAAAGATCTGAATGTATTCCAGTTCTTTTTCATGGGCTTGGTGAGTGCTAGCAAGTAAGACATGTTTCCCGGCTTTTTCAAGGACATCGGTTAATCCATCGACACCTTGGGATGTGGCATGAGAGGAAACCCGAGGAACAATGACACCAACCAGATTGGTCTTTTGAGATTTTAGATCTTTAGCGACTTGGTTCGGCACATAGCCACACTCCGCTACTGCTTGGCGGACCTTCTGTTTTGTCGCTTCTTTTACGCCATACTCATCGTTTATAACCCGTGACACTGTTGATTTTGATACGCCAGCCAGACGGGCGACATCATGCAGACTCGCCATTGTTCCTATCCATTCTGTTTTTCGTTTTTGGGATTGTTTGCAAAGAGAAGATGAAAGGCTCTTTGATAAGTAGCGATTCTAACCTCCTATACTGCTCTTAGGGAGAGAATTTGACGATCATTCTCACATTCTCTCTGCTTTATCTTTGATCATTTGGTTTTATTGAGCAAAAATCTGTTTTGCAAACGTTCCCGAAAATTTCGCAAGCTCAGATAATAATCCAATGGGGTATGAAATGAATTATCCGGCAGTAGCAAAAGAGTTGTTAACTCTATTAGGTGGTAAAAGCAACATCACCGCACTTGCGCATTGTGCGACACGCTTACGCCTTGCCGTTGCAGATGAGCAAAAAATAGATGAACAAGCGATTGATAGCCTTGAAGGGGTAAAAGGGCAGTTCAAAGTTGCGGGTCAGTACCAAATCATTTTTGGATCAGGCATCGTAAACCAAGTTTATGCAGAAATGGCGAAGTTGACGGGGATGAGTGAAATGTCCACCAACGACGTTGCGTCTGCTGGCGCAGAGAAACAAAACATCGTTCAGCGCGCGGTGAAAGGGCTGTCTGATATTTTCGTCCCAATCATTCCAGCAATCGTCGCTGGCGGTTTGTTGATGGGTATCTATAACCTTTTGACTGCTCAAGGCTTGTTTATTGATGGCAAATCTTTGATTGATGCCAACCCAGGACTGACAGACTTGGCGAACATGATCAACACGTTTGCGAATGCTCCGTTTGTTTACCTGCCTATTCTGCTGGCATTTTCAGCCAGTAAGAAGTTTGGCGGTAACCCATATTTAGGGGCGGCGTTAGGTATGTTGATGGTTCACCCAGAATTACTTAACGGGTGGGGCTTCGGGGGGGCTGCGGTATCTGGCAACATTCCGGTTTGGAATATTCTTGGCTTTGAAATTCAAAAAGTGGGCTACCAAGGTTCGGTGTTACCGGTTTTGGTATCGGCATTCATTCTTGCGAAGGTTGAGTTAGGCCTGCGCAAGGTCATTCCTTCTGTTTTAGATAACCTCTTAACGCCGCTACTTGCGATTTTCATTACGGGCTTATTGACGTTTACTGTCGTCGGCCCATTCACGCGTGATATCGGTTTCCTATTGGGTGATGGTCTGAACTGGCTATACAACACAGCTGGCTTTGTTGGTGGTGCGGTATTTGGTCTTATCTATGCTCCGTTTGTTATTACCGGTATGCATCACAGCTTTATTGCGATTGAAACGCAACTTCTTGCGGACATTGCAACGACTGGCGGCACCTTTATCTTTCCTATTGCGGCAATGTCTAACGTTTCTCAAGGTGCTGCAGCGTTGGCGGTGGGCGTGATGAGTAAAGATAAGAAGATGAAAGGTATTGCGATTCCATCGGGTGTCACGGGTTTGCTGGGTATTACAGAACCAGCCATGTTTGGTGTTAACTTAAAACTACGTTACCCATTTATTGCGGCAGTTTGCGCTGCAGCGTTATCAAGTGCGTTCATCACAATGTTTAATGTGAAAGCTCAGGCATTGGGTGCAGCTGGTCTTCCAGGCATCATTTCCATCACGCCAGATAAGATTGGTTACTACATCGCGGGTATGGTGATCGCGTTCTTGACCGCATTTGTTCTCACCATCGTTCTTGGTATGCGTGACCGCGCTAAAGTCGGTAAAAAAGCAGCGGCTTAATCTGAACTCCTTAAGGGTGGAGTCCCCCAAAATCCACTTCTTTTCCTAAATGTTTGGGGTGCTAGCCAAGCACTAATGGCTTGGCTAGCCTTTTTCAATTTTTACTTGGTAGTGAAGGTGTTCAACACGTTGGGCTATCAGGGCTTTAATTTTAAGGTAAGCAAGATGAATCAAGTGTGGGTAACTGGTGATGCTGTTGTCGATCTAATACCGGAATCTGAGACTTCTTTACTCAAATGTCCCGGAGGTGCACCAGCGAATGTCGCCGTAGCAATTGCTCGTCTATCTGGTAAGAGTGCGTTTTTTGGACGTGTGGGTGATGACCCATTTGGTCGCTTCATGCAATCAATACTCGATCAAGAGGGCGTTTGCACGGAGTTTCTCATTAAAGACCCTGAGCAAAGAACATCAACAGTGGTGGTGGATTTAGACGATCAAGGTGAACGCAGTTTTACGTTTATGGTAAAACCGAGCGCTGATCAGTTTATGTCTGTTGAAGACATCCCAAACTTTAAGCAAGGTGACTGGCTGCATGTCTGCTCGATTTCACTGGCAAATGAGCCAAGTAGAAGCAGCACGTTTGAGGCGATCAAAAGAGCAAAAGCCGCTGGTGGTTTCATTAGCTTTGACCCTAACTTGCGTGATGAAGTTTGGCAAGATCAATCAGAAATCCAAGCTGTCGTGATGAAGGCTGTAGCGATGGCTGATGTGGTTAAGTTCTCTGAAGAAGAGCTTTTGTTCTTAACTAACTCAACATCGATGGCGCAAGGTTTACAACAAATAGCCTCTTTGAATATTGCTTTGGTCTTGGTGACACAAGGTGCGAAAGGTGTTTGGCGAGTCTTTGAAAGTCAGAGTGAACTGATCACAGGTCAAGTCGTTAGTCCGATTGATACCACAGGTGCGGGTGATGCTTTTGTCGGAGGGCTACTGGCATGTCTGTCTCAGCATGACGATTGGAAAAATCATCCTGTTGTTAGCTCTGCGATTCAATGGGCAAATGGCTGTGGTGCATTAGCGACGACGCAAAAAGGCGCAATGACCGCGCTTCCGACCCAGACAGAATTGCTGCGATTTATTGGGCAATGATCTTCAGATCCAATTTCAGTTGAGAAAAATTATGAGCTTAAACAACCGTTGGACTGTAGAGCAAAGATATCGCCGACTTGAGCAAATCCCTCAGTGTGATATCGAAGAAATGAAACTTTCACGTCAGCAAGATAAAGGCTTTCCTAGTTTTCATATCGCCCCTAGATTTGGGCTGTTAAATGACCCAAATGGGTTGTGCTATTTCAATGGTGAGCACCACATCTTTTACCAGTGGACGCCTGTGGGACCAGTCCATGGAATGAAGTATTGGTACCACCTTTCTACTAAAGACTTCATCCATTTTACTGATCATGGCGTGGGTCTTCATCCCGACCAAGACTACGATTCACATGGTGTTTATTCGGGTGGCGCTTTGGTGGAAAACAACAAGGCTTTGCTGTTTTTTACTGGCAACAAGCGTGACCAAAACTGGAACCGAATTCCAACACAGTGCTTTGCCACCATGGATTCAGACGGCAACATTGAAAAGCATGGTGTGGTCATTGAGAACGAACATTACACGGAGCACTTTCGTGATCCAAAAGTTTGGAAGAAAGGCGACGACTATTTGATGGTGGTGGGTGCTCAAACCAAAACTGAGCATGGCTCAATGGCGCTCTATCAAAGCAAAGATTTGAAAACGTGGCAGCATAAAGGTCCTATCAAGACCAAGCTTTCTGACCTTGGGTATATGTGGGAGTGTCCTGATTTCTTTGAGATTAATGGTCAATCGGTGATGCTGTTTTCTCCACAGGGCGTGAGCAGTAGTAATCCTTATGATTTCAAAAACATCTATTCTGTCGCGTATATCGTGGGTGATCAGTTGAACCTAGAGTCGATGACTTTAGAAAACCACCAAGATATTTTACAGCCAGATTATGGGTTTGATTTCTACGCCCCACAAACCTATTTAGATGAGAGTGGGCGTCGCATTCTTATTGCATGGATAGGGTTGCCAGAAATCGACACACCATCGGTCACACACCAGTGGGCAGGAATGTTGTCTCTTCCTAGAGAACTAACGTTGAAAGATGGTTTTCTTGTTCAAACTCCACTCCCTGAGCTGAAGAGTTTAAGAAAAGAAGAGGTGGTCTTTGCACAATCCCATACACTGGAAAGCACCAGTTGTTTGATACAATTAGACCTTGAGGGCGATGGCTTTGAACTTGAGCTGAGTAACCTCAAAGGTGACAACATCGTCTTTAGTGCGACAGAGCACGAGTTTATGCTGGACCGTCGTCACATGTCTCATTTGTACGCAGAAGAATTTGGTAGCATTCGAAAAGCACCAAGATTGGACGCTAAGCAGACGATTGATATATATATCGACAACTCTGTCATCGAGATTTTTATTAATGGTGGCAAACACACGATGACCAGTCGTTTCTTTATTGATGACCTCAATAAGGTAACGTTGAAAGGGTTGGAGCAAGCAAGGCTTTTCCCTTTGAAAGGTATCACTGGTTTGTTTGAATCTGCTAAGTAACGGTTTCGATTACATTAAAACGCCCTTCATTGACTCAGTGAAGGGCGTTTTTCTTTTTAACTATCTAACCTAACTATCTTTCACGTACGTAAGTCTTCTGAACCAAAGTATCTAACACTACTTCGCTCTTAGTGACTGTAAAGTTAAGCGGTTGTTCTAAATCACCAAACAGAGGTGCGCCGCCGAGTTGGGCTTACTCATTATTGTTAGCATCTCGAACCTAACTCACATTAAAACAACGTTTTTCCTTATAGCGTGAAAGAAAATTCCATAACCAAAGGTTCTAATTAAGTGAAAGGTCAGGACTTTTATTTGAAGATTCCGGCCTAATATCTTGGGTATGCCCATTTATCGAATGCGGTGGGTTACTTCATCATGCTTGCTGGCGCACTGAGTTTGCCAGCTTGATAATGCATTCAAACACAATAAGGGATAACAATGGCTAACGAATACATTCCACCAAAAGTTTGGACAAACGATAACGAAAATGGTGGCCAGTGGGCGAGCATTAACCGCCCGGACTCAGGCGCTCGTCATGAGCAAGAATTGCCTGTTGGGGAACACCCATTCCAACTTTATTCCATGGGGACTCCAAACGGCCAGAAAGTAACGATCATGTTTGAAGAGCTTCTGGCGGCAGGCGTAAAAGAAGCAGAATATGATGCATACCTGATCAAGATTGGTGACGGCGACCAGTTTGGTTCTGGCTTTGTAGCTGTTAACCCAAACTCTAAAATTCCGGCACTGGTTGACCGTTCAGGTTCTGAGCCAGTGAACGTGTTTGAATCAGGTAACATCCTGTTCTACCTAGCAGAGAAGTTTGGTCACTTTCTACCAAAAGAAGGCGCTAAGCGTGCTGAGGTAATGAACTGGTTATTCTGGCTGCAAGGTTCTGCGCCATACCTAGGCGGTGGTTTTGGTCACTTCTACGCGTACGCACCAGAGAAGTTCGAGTACCCAATCAACCGTTTTACAATGGAAGCAAAACGTCAGTTAGATGTATTAGACAAGCGCCTCGCAAACAATGAATTCCTAGGAGGCGATGAGTACAGTATCGCTGATATCGCAACATGGCCATGGTACGGCAACCTTGTACTGGGTCGTGCTTACGATGCGGCTGAATTCTTAGACGTAGAAAGCTATAAAAACGTTGTGCGTTGGGCGAAAGCGATTGATGAGCGAGAAGCTGTCCAGCGTGGTCGTATTGTGAATCGCTCATGGGGAGAAGAGTGGGAGCAGTTACCTGAACGTCACAGCGCAGAAGATATTGATAAGGTATTGAAGCTTAAACCATAAGCAAACTTGGCTCAGTCACTTCAAGTAAGTTTGTTTTCATCCGAACTCATACTCCAAAACTGATCAAATCCATAGCGCATCTTACTAGATGCGCTACTTTTATTTGAATTGTAACCCCGTTGAAGATTATTCAATATATAGATGGTTCTTTGCTTCTATTTGTCGTTTTCATATTCAACAAGCCCTCTGCATTTCTATTAACTATTAGCTGATGATATTCTAAAAATTTATACTTTAGATAACCTTAAATTTATAACTTAATTTTATATCTAGTATAAATAAACTTAATGATAATTAATCTTTGACATAACCTTTTATTTTGTGTGGAATGTGCAGGTTAATCTATTTAAATTAAAATTTATAGATAAATAAAATTTAAATAATTTACTGAATTCTACATCTAGCTTTGAGCAATGTTTAATTACAACTGCTTATACCATGAAAGAGGATATGTATAATGTCGTCGTTTGATTCGTACTGGGTTGGGGTACGTGAAAGAATTGCTATACAAACTGAAGGTAACCGAAATTTAAAGTCTTTAGTGATAAAAAAGCAGAGAGTGAACTTAAATAACAGTGGCTTATCTTTTCGTGCTAAAGCCGGATGCCTTATCCCTCATTGTTACACTCAGTTTACTGATGACGATACAAACTCAAAGGTATCGAAAAAAGCCTCCCTTAGTTTTAAGAAACGGAAATTATACTTTTCTCCTGTCTAGTAATAGATAATATTTAGGTTATATATAAATTAAATTTTTATTTTTATCTGAAATTCTGACAATAAATTATTATGTTGTTATGACCGAGATGAAGCATTGGTTAGTAAATTATTAGTTCGGATTATTAATTGAATTGTAGATTTTCTTAGTTGCCCCTAGTTAGATAGTGATAAAATTTTTAGCTATCTTTTCCCGTACAAGCTTAGTTTTAGATCTGGCTTGTACGGTTTTTTCTCTGAACACTAATTACATAGCATAACGGCATGATTTCTCGCCTCTTGTCTCATCTTTCTAGACGAAAGCTCTACCTGCCTCTCATTATTCTCGACAAACATTGAGTAAAAGTAACTAATCGTAACAAGGTGGCTGTAACTGAGCGCCGTTTCAATATACTCGCTCTTTACCTAGGTAACCCTGCGCTTTGAATTCATTCGGGTACCGTTTGTAAGCCTTAAATGCTACTAAGATAAGATGTCATGATGAGAAAAAGTACTATATTAAACACAGTGTTAATTACAGGGTTCGCTGCTGTATCTTCGTTGGCTTATGCAGCACCAACGGTTGTGCCAAATGCACCGGAACTCAGTTCTCGTGGCTATGTTTTGATGGACTTTCACACTGGGAAAGTGCTGGTTGAACGTGATGCACATAAACGGCTAAATCCTGCGAGCTTAACGAAGTTAATGACGGCTTATGTGGCTGGTCAAGAAATTAACGCAGGTAATATTACTTTGGATGATGAGGTCGTCATTAGCCGAAATGCTTGGGCAAAAAACTTCCCAGATTCCTCAAAGATGTTTATTGAAGTCAATACTTCCGTTTCTTTATCTGACTTATACCGTGGCCTGGTTGTTCAATCAGGTAATGATGCTAGTGTGGCCATTGCTGAACATGTCGCAGGTAGTGAGTCAGGGTTTGTAAGCTTGATGAATAGTTGGGCTACTAAGCTTGAATTAAATAACACGGCTTTCACCAACCCTCATGGTCTAGACAGTGACGGTTTATATTCAACACCTTATGACATTGCCAAGTTGGGTCAAGCTATTATTCGTGACTTACCTGATATCTACCCACTGTATAGCGAAACCTCGTTTACCTACAACGGCATTACGCAATATAACCGCAATGGTTTGCTTCGTGATCGCAGTATGAATGTCGATGGTATGAAAACTGGTTATACAAGCGGTGCTGGTTACAGTCTAGCGACTTCAGCGACTCAAGGTGACATGCGTTTAATTGCTGTTGTGATGGGAGCAAAAAGTGAGAATATCCGTGAATCCGAAAGCAAACAACTGCTAAGTTATGGCTTCCGCTTTTACGATACGGTAATGCCAACCGAGGCAGGAACGGAAGTTGCGAACGCTCGAGTTTGGATGGGCGAACAAGATGAGCTTAAAGTAGGCGTTGCCAATGACGTTTATCTCACTTTACCAAAAGGGGATGTGAAAAAGCTACAAGCTGAAGTTGAATATAATGGCGATTTGGTAGCGCCAATTTCTGAGCAACAAGTGGTTGGTAAAGTGCTTTACAAAGTCGAAGGTAAAATTGTGAATGAAGCCGAACTTGTAGCGTTGGAATCGGTGGAAGAAGGCAGCTTATTCAAGCGAATTTTAGACTGGTTTAAGCAATTGGTCGCGAGTTGGCTCTAAAAAACAGCTAACTTCTGCCATTATCACTCTATCTTGTTATTGTTCTATTAAATCAATTTACTAAGGCGGCCAACGTGGTCGCCTTACTTTTTTGGAATACTCGTTGCGCTAAAACATCGAACCTTCTCGTATGGGTCTATTTTCGCCTAATTAGAAGCGTTTTTGTGTTTTTGAGTGCGAGAGAAAAGAAACTAGAACAAAAATGGAGTGACACGTGCACAAGATTTTATCTTTGACATTGATTTTATCGCTCATGGGCTGCGCTATGCCTTACCAGCAGCAGGTCGATAGTGGCCAATGTGTTGGAGTAATGACCTCTCAGGATGCGTATGGTTATTTAAACCCAAACCATTACACGATGCAGGTACTCGCGCTAAAGCAAGAAAAAGATGTGAAAGATTACATTCGTTATATCGATCCTAAGCATCCGGTTTGGGTTAACTGGAAAAACAGCCGAGGAACGCGTTGGTATACGGTAACTGTTGGTGATTTTAAAACGAAACAGGATGCCTACAATGCGCTTTCTTCACTGCCGAGCCGCGTAAAGCAGTCATCCCCATTTGTGCTGACTTTTGCGGAAATGCAGCGTAAGCAACAAACGAGTGTTGTGAGAATGCGTTAGCCAACAAAAAACGGAAGCAATGGCTTCCGTTTTTTGTATCTAAGGGTAAGCTTAAAGCGCCGCTAAAATCGTTTCTGCTTTGCTCGCTTCAAACTCTTTTGGTTCTTCAACGTTAAGTTTGGTCACAATGCCGTTTTCAATGATCATGGCGTAGCGTTGTGAGCGAATACCACCAAAGCCGCCGGTATCCATTTCAAGACCTAATGCTTTAGTAAAGCTTGCGTCGCCATCACCCAACATCAGGATTTCTGAAGCGTTTTGGGCTTCGCCCCAAGCTTGCATCACAAATGCATCGTTTACAGAAACACACGCAATTAAATCAATACCTTTTGCCTTCAACTCGTCGGCTAATACCACATAGCCTGGTAGGTGAGCTTCCGAGCACGTTGGGGTGAATGCGCCAGGTACAGCGAAGAGTACGACTTTCTTGTTTGCAAACAGCTCAGTCACGTCGTGGTTAACCATACCATCGGTAGTCAATTCGCTTAGAGTCGCAACTGGTAGAGCTTGGCCTTGTTGAATCATGATTTTATTCCTTTTTGTGTGCTAGTTTAGCTTTCTCAGTCTAGCGCTTATAAATGCGGTTAACCACAGAGCTTTTGTAAGGTTTTAGCACCTAAGTGTTTGACCCAAGATGTAGCACTGATGGCTTTATTACAACGCTTCATGCTGACTTACGTATTGACTAACGAGATGGCGATACTTCGCTTTCAACTCATTATCGATGAAGCTAGCATCAATCGCATTCATTGTGAATTGAGCTAGTTCATTCTTACTCATTGGGTGTGCGTTGTTGACGGCTAAAAAGTTATCTGTCATGTAACCACCAAAGTATACCGGATCGTCCGAATTTATTGTCACAGCGACCCCTTTGCGCAGTAGCTCGACAATATTGTGATCTTTCATATCGTCAAATACACACAATTTAAGGTTCGATAATGGACATACCGTCAGTGGCATTTTGCTTTCAATTAACGACTCGACTAATGCTTCATCCTCAACACAGCGAACACCATGATCCACGCGGCTGACGTGAAGCATTTCAATTGCATCGGTAATGTTTTGTGCCGGGCCTTCTTCACCTGCATGAGCAACAGTCAGTAAGCCTGCTTCTACCGCTTGTTTAAATACTCGTTTGAACTTAACTGGTGGATGGCCTTGTTCTGAAGAATCTAGACCGACACCAATGATCTCATCACGGTGTTTCAGAACGGCTTGCAGAGTCTCCATGGCGCTTTCTTCTGAAAGGTGACGGAGAAAACACGCAATGATTTGTGAAGTAATGCCGAGCTTCTCGTACCCATCTTGTAGTGCGCGGGCGATCCCGTGGATAACGGTCTCAAAGTCAATACCGCGCTCTGTATGCGTTTGTGGGTCAAAAAAGATTTCGGTATGAATAACGTTATCCGCTTTACAGTGCAGTAAGTATTCCCAAGTGAGATCGTAAAAGTCTTGCTCTGTACGCAAAACATCCGCCCCTTGGTAATAAAGGTCAAGGAATGACTGTAAGTCTTCGAACTGATACGCGCTGCGCAGTTCACTCGGAGAAGAGTAAGGAATGTCGATACCGTTTCGTTGTGCTAACTTGAAGAGAAGTTCTGGTTCAAGTGAACCTTCGATATGTAAGTGCAGCTCTACTTTTGGAAGACCTTGAATAAATGCGTTCATATTCCACCTTATGTGTATTGTGGATGCAGTTACTCTAAGAATAGGTATAGATAAGAATAAATCGAACGCTATCACAAAGAGTAAGACCCACGATGCTCTCAACTCTCCGTAATCAGCACTTTGCGGGAACTGGTAGAGACCCCCAAACCATATCATTGGGGTTATACGAAGCAAACGAGGCGATTATACGCAAAATTCTCAATTTGGCTATACGCAAATAACCTAGTTGTCAGTAGTCGAAGGGTTTTTCTAAGAAAACTAAGAAAAGTAACTGGCAACCGTATAAGTCACTTGGGTATAGAGGAGCAAATTGGTTTTTGAGCGTGAACGAGGCTTATCGTGTTGTTATGAGTGAGGAAAAAGAGTGAGGCTTCGTTTGAGCAAAGGTAGGTGGCGGTACCTTGCACAACGATGGAGCAGAGAAAGCATTGAGAGAGTCAAGGATAGCTTATAGATCAAATAACTTGTCAAATTCTCTTTGTTCCATAATGTCTTCTATACGGCGTCGCGTTTTTTGTTTTACCGCCGCCGCGTTTTGCTCCGACTCTTTTTTGTCTTTTTCTGCTTGCTTCTTACTTTTTCTAGCCATTGGATACCTTCCAAATTAGTTGCATCATTCATTAATGCATGAAAACTGAATTAGTTAACAGTAAAACTTCCTAACTTTGAACCTGAATCACAGAGAATAGTTCCAGATTGCGTTTTCTCACAATATTCAAAATCGATCATGTAGCTATGAGAATGAAGCTTAGGTAATACGTGCCTTCGTAAAATATCACCATTTAATTGATGTATTTTAGCGTTCCAAGAGGTGTGAGGTTGTTCTAGATTAAATTCAATTTCTAACATTTATTCTCCTGTTTCTTAGTGATTTTGTCTTTGTTAAGTAATTGATACCAATGCCTTTGACGGCCTGTTCTTTTTGAGGACATGATTTTTCCTATAAATAATAAATTAAGCAGTACTATCCTATTTATTTTAGGTAGCACAAAGCAATGCCTGATATTAGACTGAGTGATTAAAGTGAGAATATTTTTGAAGGAGAGAGATTTGGTGCAGCATGGGCATGCTACACCAAGAAAAGCAGTCTTATAGAGGAGTTACTTCAGTCGCTTGAGGACCTTTTTTACCTTGCTCTACGTTGAAGCTTACTTTCTGACCTTCAGTCAGTGTTTTGAAACCGTCAGAAACGATAGCGTTGAAGTGTACGAATACATCTTGACCACCGTTGTCTTGAGATAGGAAGCCAAAGCCTTTAGTTTCGTTAAACCATTTTACTGAGCCGTTTACTTTAGACATAAAAATACCTTTGAATTAAACATTAAAATTTGAATTTGTTTTGTGGATCTTTTCTAAGCTATTGAATGTTCAATCAAGAGGAAGTTGTACGCAGGTGTCTGAATTGGGGGATTCAAGATTTTACTGAGAGGAAACTTAAACTAAATGTTGCATTAACAGCTCTCTTCTAAGAGCCAAGGCCTACTATACACCTTGTTTAGGAAATAGCTACACTTATTTTTAAATATATGTCGACAGCTTGGATAAGTGTACTGTTCGAAAAATTTGAATAAGTAGCTCAAATAGCAAGGCTCATGATTATTTTTCTTCAATCTAAAATAGAACCATATCGATAGCCATGGCTGAACATGCGGTTTGCAAGCGGCCACAAAGGTAAACGAGGAGAAATAGTATGAGCACATTCAGAGAAATTCGTCAGCTTATTCACTCACAACCCACTGCTGATGGTGACGGAGTGAAAATTCGTCGAGTAGCAGGGTTTAATAATGCGAGCTTTTCTCCATTTTTGATGATGGATGAACTTAAGTCTGACGACCGTGCTGATTATGTTGGTGGCTTTCCTCCTCATCCGCATCGCGGCATCGAGACGCTTACTTACATGTTGAAAGGTCATTTCCAGCATCGTGACCACATGGATAATGTTGGTGAGCTTCGTTCTGGTGGCGCTCAATGGATGGCGGCAGGAAGAGGCGTCATTCATAGTGAGATGCCTATTATGCAGGAAGGTGAATTGCATGGTTTCCAAATTTGGATAAACCAGCCTGCGAAAAATAAGATGGCACCGGCTCAATATCATGACTTTCAACCTGAAACGATAACGGAATTCGAAACTCAAAGCTCGGGCGTTGTGCGCTTGATTGCTGGTCATCTGACTATAAACAACGAACGTATTCAGGGGCCTCTAACAGAAACAGGTGTTGCTGCCACGGTGGCCGATTGGAGAGCGATGGTTGGTCACGCTTTGAATTTGACCACGGAGCAAGACCACAACATGATGATTTACGTTTATAAAGGACGTATTCAGGTAAAAGATCGTGAGATCAATCAAGGCGAAATGGCGATTCTATCGAAAGGTGAATGGGTTGAATTACAAGCCGAAAAGGAGAGTGGTGCTCTGATTTTTATTGGCGAACCAATCAATGAACCAGTGGTTCACTATGGCCCTTTTGTAATGAATAGCATGGAAGAAATAGAACAAGCAATCCAAGACTACAATTCAGGATTGTTTGAAAGCTACTAGCATCAACATCCTAACTCCCTTTTCTGTGAGTAGCGCAGTTATCAACAGTTTTGAGCCTGACCATTGGGCTCGACCAGAAGCAAATACGATAATCCACTGCCATCGAATTTGCGTTAGCCACGTCTAATCCACGTGGCTTTTTTCTACTTCTGATTCCATCGCATGATGGCTTCTTTTCCTGCTTCAATACCTAACTCATAAGCTTGACGCAATGGTGCTGGCGAGCGACTCAATCGTTTTAATTTAAATGATTGGGGAGGACACATTTGGATGATTTCGACTCCCGATGGTGGATTGTCGATCAGTGCTAAAGTTTGATTGTAGCGAACTTCACGTGTCAACATCGGCTCAATTAATCCTGGCGTTTCTTTCAACATCCGTTTGGTTAGCGCGCTGAACTTTCCTTTCGGCTTTTGATAGCTGGAGGGTTGGCTGCGTAAAACCATAATCTTTTTGGCTCCTCGCTTTATTGCTTCTGCGACAGGAAGTGCATCAGAAACCCCACCATCAACGTATCGGGTGCCGTTCAGTAAGACACCATTTCGGTAAAGTACGGGAAGCGCGCTGCTGGCTTTCATTGTTTCTGCGAGCTCGTCGACATTAGGAGTATGGTACTCGGCTCGGCCATTGTCTTGACGTGTTACGCCTAAAAAGAAAGGTCTCGAATCCGCTTTTAGTGCGGACTTGTCGATACCAAGCTCTTCGAGAGTGACGTTCCACATCCAATCTAAGTTCATCATATCGCCGCCACGTAGAATCTGAGATGGTGAGATGAATTCTTTCCTTAAACTGTAATCGAGATAGATTTTTAAGTTGCGCCCGGGCATTTTAGCTAAATACGCCGCCAAGTTACTTGCGCCCGCCGATACACCCCAAAAGCTATCAAATGGAGAGAAATCGTTAGCGAGAAAATGATCGAGTATGCCGCAAGAAAATACACCTCGCATCGCACCACCTTCGACAATCAACGCACGCTCTCCTACTTGTTCCATCACTGTGTTCCATTCTTTACCTATTGGATGAATAGAATGCAGCTTAACGCATAACGGTTTTATACCCAAGTGGTCCTAAGTGCTAGGGCATCTCCTTAAGTAAAAGAAAAGGGCATTGATGGATGCCCTTTTTATATTAAGCCTAGGGAGTTACAGGTTATTGAGCAGCTCATTTAGTGAAAGCGCACTGAATAAATATGTCACTCCCACACAGAAAGCGGCGCCTGTAATTCCGATACTGATCGTTGTTGTAATTAAAAGAAGTGTCATCTTAGACATACAAGATCAAACTCCTTTTTTATATTTAAGTGGGGCGTTGTGCGTCTGGTTATCATTTTGAATCATGATGCAAGCGCCCTAAGTTTATTGTTCTAATAAAAGTGATGATCACTTGTCAAAAAAGCAGATAAATAGCACCCAAACTGTCGTTAATGCGAGCAGCGGAGTGAATACTTTCTGTATAGAGGCGCCATCGGTTAGATTGTAGATTTTGATGGATTCGTTATAGAACGCCCGCTTGAACGCCTTAAAAGAAATATCATTTTTCACATGAGATTGTTCATAGTGTAGGTGTGCTGCGTCTGATAGTTGGTATTCTAAGTCTTGGAGTTCGTACTCTTTGTTAAGAAATGCCTCCCAAGCCGAAAGACGGGCTATCGTTTTTGGGGATTGATTACCCTTTAACTTCTCTAGACGTTTGGCATAAGCAGCTTGATATTTATCCACGGTATATTCCTGTCTGAATAGACGTTGAGTTAGAACATTTGTAAAAAGAAAAACGAGCAAAAAAGGGGCTTTACGTTCTATGTCTGTGATAAATGCTAAGGAGCTCAATGGTCTATTTCTCCGATGTCGCGAATAATATTGATTGAACTTAAATGCGACAAACAAAATAATTTACTCAAGATAACAACGAATATTTGTTGCCTTTTAAAGAAAAGCGATAGTGATGCGAAGTGGTGGCTTTGATCGGGAAGAAACCCGCTTTCGTAACGGCTTACGTTTATTGAGAAAAAGTAAACGCTGGAACTATCGCTGGATTGGTGTGAGTTATTTATCGTCAAAAATCATTAATATCAACTATGCTTATAGTTCGACTTTTCGTAAATAAACTCAATTTAGAGGAGAGGAAATAATACTGATTTTTGAGCGTGGGTGAGCTTGGAGAGTTAAGCTAATCCATTGATTAATAAAAAGTAAAGTAGTACATAGCTAGGGTGAACTTCAACTTAAAGGTGACGGTATGGATATACAATCAACCATTATTGAATATGCGATAGCGATAATAGGCTTACTTTTGACGGGAGTTGCCCTCTGAGCACGATTGCCCAGAGGATAGAAAGTATATTGGCTGTTTGTTAGCGGTTGATATTGTACCGAGCCATTGCAGCTTCTTCTGACGACACAACCGTTTTACCAATTGGTGCGAGTGAAATAACCGCAAGCTTCAGGTGTTGGAGTGCAAACGGAATACCAATGATGGTTACAAAACACGCTGCGGCGGAAAGTACGTGACCGATTGCTAACCAAAGGCCTGCAAAGACAAACCAAAGGACGTTACCGATAACGCCTAGAGGGCTCGTACCAATGTCCATTTCATTGGTCAATTCATCGCGTGAAATGGCTTCTTTTCCGAATGGGAAAAAGGAAAAATTACCCATAACGATACACGCACGCCCCCAAGGTATTCCGATGATGCTAATAAAGGCTAAGATACCGAAAAACCACCATAGCAACCCCATAAATACGCCACCAAATACAAACCAAATGATGTTACCGAGTGTTCTCATTCTATTTCCTTTACTCTTGAATGTGATGATGCTGGTTCCTGAGGGGATCGTAATGTAAAACTAAAACCACCAACCGATCCGTTAATGAACGTGAGCCGTTCCCTCATTCACTTGCTTGATAGAATAGCCGCATAAGTATTAACAGAGAATGAATGACTCTCTGAAGCTACGTTTGTTTTAGTATAGAGCGTAATACTCGATTAAGCACATAGCCAAGAATTAAGCTACCTAGAGGTAACTTTCTCGATATATTGACAAATTTGCTCTGCTAACTGATGGCTAGCAATGTTGCGTTTCACTACTTCACTAGCGATTTTTCCAGATTCAACGACGTGAAACCAGTCGAGCAACATCGCATGGAAACCTTTGCTCGTCAGCATTGGCGTCCAATCTTTCAAATTGATTTTTTGCTCTTGGTTCGCTTGCCATCGTTTCCCTTCAACGAAAGAGTCGAATTCCACTGCTTTGTTAGCATAACAAGCTTGAACGCGCTCCACAGTCACACCGAAGTGACGATTCATCGAAGCGTGGAGTAAAGTATCTCCGTGTTGCCACTGAATGTCTAAACGCGCCAATTGGGCACCCTCAAGTTGATGCGTTATGTAAGCCTCTTTTAAATCGGTCTTGGCTGTCACGTTAATACTGTCTAATGGGTGAATAAAATCATCAAATATAAAGGTACGAATATCGCCTGGTAGTTGGTGACGGTTCTTTTCCCAGCGTAGCGATTTTAGGTCAGAAATGTTGCCTTGCTGTACCTCTGGCATGTGTTGGTTGTATAGCGGAATATGACGTCGGTTGAAGCCCACATAAAGTGGTTGTTTTTCTTTTTCGGCAATATCGTACAGTTTTTCCACGTCATCAGCATTGTCCGCTAATGGTTTGTCGACAAAGGTTGGGATTCCATGTTGCAAAAAGAATGCTGCGATTTGAGGATGTACGCTTGTTGCCGCATGAATCATGACAGCATCTACGCCAAAGTGCAGAAGCTGCTGGTAGTCTTGACAGGTCTCTGAGATTCGATATTGCTTAGCCAGACTCTCAAGTGCATTTGCGTTGCGGGTACAAAATACAAGTTCGATATTTGGAAGCTGAGTGATAACGGGAAGGTATGCTTTCTGAGCAATATCTCCTAAACCAATAATACCAATTTTCATCCTAGTCCTTATTTCGATGTATGGATGGCAGGTTGTAGTATAACGCTTGGCAAGCTGATGAGTTTAAATGCCTTGTTAGAAAAGAGCCTGACTCACATTTTGAGTCAGGCTTTGTTGGTCCACTTAGGAAGTCGTGCGGCAATCTTTGAATATATCCAACTTGCCGTCGTAGGCTTGGGTTTGTACATCCATAACGCCTAATAAAGAGTGGAACACGTTATCATGTGAGTACTGGCCTGCCTTTTGCGCTTCATTCGACAAACAGTCGGTGTTGATTTGTTTCACTTGCTTAAAGCCGGAAGATAGCCACATGAGCAAAGGAACACGTTTTTGGAAGTCTGGTGCAAGGCCGTAAGGCATGCCATGTAAGAACAATCCGTTTTCGCCTAATGATTCACCATGATCCGATACGTAGATGAGAGCGGTATTATATTGAGACTCTAATGCTTTGAGTTTGTTGATGGTTTCTGCCAACACAAGATCAGTGTAGCGTATCGTATTGTCGTACGTATTCACGATTTGTTCGACGCTACAGTTTTCTATATCTGCACGTGGGCAGTCTGGTTTGAAAAACGCTTTGTCTCTAGGATAACGCTGGAAGTAGGTAGGACCATGACTTCCTATAAGATGCATGGCGACAACGCGATTGCCGTGCATATCCGCAACTTCTTGATCAAAGTGATCTAACAGCGCCATATCGTAACAGGTTTGACCGTTACACAGAGGACTTGCTTGCTTTCGGTTCACTTCAATTTTCTTGATCTTGTGGGCGACTTCTTTGTCTCCGCCATCATTTTCTTTCCAGATTAGGTCAACTCCAGCGCGCTGCATGATGTCGAGAGCATTATCTTGGTTATCTGCCTTGGTCCGTTCAAACTTGCTTCGCGTGAGCTGAGAAAACATGCAAGGCACAGATACTGCAGTTGCAGTGCCACAAGACGCAACCTCTTGAAATGAAATCACATCCAGCTTACTGGTGTAAGGGTTTGTCTCTCGCTTATAGCCATTGAGTTGGTAGTTCTGCGTTCGAGCGGTTTCTCCGACAACAAACACCAGTAGTGTCGGCTTGTTCTGTGCTTGCTTTACTGCGCTATCTGACTGCTTTGCATCGATTCCAATCTCGCGGTACGGTTCTGGCGTGGTGAAGTATTTCTCCTTTACATACCCAGTCGCGCTGTAAACGAATTGAGTGGGAATAATGATTTTTTTCAGGTAGCTGTTATTGCGACCGACAGATGCATAGTCTTGGTAGTAAACACTGGCAATAACAGCAATTACTGCAAGAGATGACAACATCGACACCAACTTCGTGAGAGAAAAATACAGCAATTGGTGGCGCTGAGATTGCAACTTGACCTTATAGACAATCATCGCAGGGACGCCCCCCATAAGTAGCGTCCAGATTACAGAATAAGTACTCAGGTAAGAGCTTGCCTCGCTCGAATCGGTTTCAGCAATATTAGCAATCATTCCAGAATCGAAAAGCGTGCCATAGTTGTAACTTGCGTAGCTCACCATACTCGAAATTATGAGCAAAATAATAAAGAATGGCTTTCCAACCCAAGGCCAACTAAATAAGTTAAAAAGGAAATTGAGCGCGGCAAGAAAGAAAATGGGTATCGTAATAATAAAACCAATTTTGACATTATCTAGGCTTGAAAAAATACCATTCAGCTCTTTGTAAATAGGAATATTTACAACCAGCGCGAAATAGAATGCCAACAAGAAAGTAAAGGTAACGTACGAGATACCTTTTTGTTGCAAATTATGTGTCTTCATAAGTAAATGTCTTGAATCAAAATTAGAGCAAGAACGAAGCCCAAACAAAAAGGGCAAGAGTTAGCGCAACAAATACTGCAGCCGAGCCGATATCTTTGGCTCTACCACTGAGCTCGTGCCAGTCATCGCTAACACGGTCGACAACCGCTTCTATGGCGGAATTAATAAGTTCGACGATCAGGACCAATAACAGGCTACTGATCATCAGTACTCTTTCAAATGTGGTGACTGGAAGGAAAAAAGCACAGACGGAAAGCACTAAGGCTAGAATCAATTCTTGTCTGAAGGCGGCTTCGTATTTCCATGCGGCTTTCAATCCCTGAAATGAATAGCCGGTCGCATCCATGACACGGCGTAGACCTGTTTTACCTGGCTTCAAAATATGACCTTACTACAGCTTAATAATTTAGATTGTGCATCTATCCAAACGATGAAAGAGACTAATCGTTCTTGCGTGAAACATTTGTGAATGGCGTTCATCACACAACGATATAGGGTTTGAATAAGAAAAAAGAGTTGAATTAATCAAGGTCGTAGACGGTATAGCCTTTATTCTGAAGGCATTTTCGCAGTACGAGAGATTGTGTCTTGGTGGAGTCATTGCTTCCACTCAACGCTCCGGCCCCTGCTCCTACAGCACCGCCTGCAGCGGCACCCACAGCAGCCCCACCTATCCCGCTTTCTAGCGCTCCAGCTGCTGCCCCAATTAGTGCACCTGTAACTGCGCCATTAGCGGCTTCAGATTTTGCAGCTTCCGTTTTGTCTACGTTGTCCGCATACCCTTGGCAATAAAGAAAATCTTGTTCATATTTAGCAGGTTCAACATTGGTCATGTCGACAACAGGCTTTTGATTATAAGTACAAGCGCTAAGAGTAGAGGCAAGCGTCATAACCAGAATAAAAGGTTTGTACATGAGTATTATCCATTTGTTCTGTGAATTTATGGATTAAATGTACACTGTTTTATTGTTGGGCTCTGTCGCTGGAGTGTATTGAAGTGTCGTCTTCTGTAAAGGAGGAAAGACGTTAGCTTAACTGTCTGATTTTGGGAGACGAAGTGTGAAGCAAGCACCACCAAGTGGGCTATGAGAAATCGAAACCTCACCATGTTGAAGTTCCATTATCTGCCTGACGATCGCCAAACCAAGCCCAAATCCACTCGTGTTTTTGTTTCGGGACTCATCGGCGCTATAAAATGCTTCAAAAAGGTGAGGCCAATGCTGCTCTTCTATACCTATACCATCATCATGTACATGGATTAAGCAGCTTTGCTGATCACTTTTTATCTCAACCATAATTTGAGTATTTGCATATCGCATTGCATTGCGTAGCAGATTATCCAAGGCACGTTTTAGCAGTTTTGGATCGGCGAATGCGCGCGCGTTTTCAGAGTTTGTTTCATTGAGTGAGATTGATAATTTGGTCTCTTTTTGCCATCTCTGTTTTAACTCATTAACTAACTTGGTGAGCGCTACGTTTTCTGTTTGCAACGCCGTATCTGGGCGTTCCATTTTGGCGTAATAAAGCAGCTCTTCAACCATGTCTTCCATCTCGTCAATGTCCTCGACGATACTACGTACATGCTTTTTCTGTTGTTCGGTTAATGTAGAGTCCGATAACAAGTCAGCTTGCCACTGTAAACGAAAAATAGGAGTGCGTAATTCATGCGCAACTGCATTGGTCAGCATTTTATTGCTAGTGATCAGGCGAGAAACTTTGTCAGCCATCGTATTAAAGCTTTTGTTCAGCGTTCCAACCGACTTGGCGCTTGAGGTGCTTGCTCGTGCTTTGAAGTTGCCTGAAGCAAACTCGACCGTGACTCTTTCTAACTCACGAATTCGACGACTCAAAAACCAGATCAGCAGTATGCAATACAGAGCAAATCCGGCTAAAAAGAATAACCATACAATGTTGTCATCAAAGTTAATCGCCTGAATAACTGAGCTATCTGGATCATCGATCATTTTGAAAATAGGGGTGTCCGCATCTAGGCGGAACCATATATCCCTTTCTTCGTCGTAAGCAACGTTAACAGAGGTGTCACTTTCAAATGCTTTTCTGATGTCCTCTGGAAGTTCTTCGAGCGTGTGAGGAATCAACAAGCGATGGCTGGACGTGGCAAATTGCTCAAGCTGTTGTTGAGTGTATTCTAGTCCGTGCTCTTCGTAGATAGGATAGATAAGATCGTGGAAAGCTTGACCTTCTTGCTCTTGTAGCAGGTAATCGTAATCTGTGTTGATCTCATAGACTAAGAATTCGTAACCCCACAAACTCACCATAAATAGAATGATAAGACCGACAAAGCTTTCCAGATAAATCCGTCTCATTATTCATTCCATGCATCAGGCATAAATAGGTAGCCTTTGCCGCGAACCGTAATGATTTTTTGTGGAGAGCAAGAGGCATCGCCTAATTTTTTTCTCAATGTCACAATACGGTTGTCAATGGTGCGATCTGTACCGTCGTACTCAATACCACGTAGTGTTTTCGTTAACCACTCACGTGAGAGTGTTTTTTCTGCGTGTGTTGCGAGAACCCATAATAAATCGAACTCACCGTCAGTCAGCGCAATTTCTTCCTGGTTCATGACGCATGATTTACGTAATCGGTTTAAACACAGCACTCCAATTTGTAGACCGTTTTCGGACTCGGTAGAGGCTGCCTCTTTTCTTCTCAATAGCATGCGAATGCGTGCCAGCAGCACGCGAGGTTTGATAGGCTTGGTAACAAAGTCATCGGCGCCAATTTCTAATGCGGCGACGTGATCGAAGTCGTCATCACTCGCTGTCAGCATCAACACTTTGCCTTTGTAGCATTCACGGATTTGACGACATACGCTCAGGCCGTCTTGTCCAGGTAGCATCAAATCTAACAAAACCACGTCTGGCTGTGTGTCAATAATCGCTTCCGGTGCGTCTGTCCCGTTGTCGATACATTTGACCTGGAAACCTTGTTCAACAAAATACTCTCCCAGCATAGCTTGTAATTTGGGATCGTCTTCCACAATGATTAAAGATGGTTTGACTTGTTGTGCGTTCATTTGAGTGATGTATACAATATTTAATATCACTGGAACTTAAACAAATTTACGAATTATTTCAAATAAAGCTTTCTCAGAATAAGGTTATCGGATGAGTTGATTCGATAAATACCCCAAGTAATGATTCAAACTTAATCATTAATCACATTATGAAGAGGCTAAAAAAGGCGCAACTGCTGCGCCTTAATATGGAATATTAGAGTGAACTTACGTTTTATTCGGTGGTGCACACGACGCTGTTGTCGCTGCCAAAAGCATTGGGAACATAAGCGTCGGCTTGAGGATCGTTTTCCCACTTTGCATCATTGAGCAAGTAGCGGAACTGAACATTCTGCTCTTTAGGTAAGCGCGTTTTAAATTTAAATTGACGGCTTTTCTTCACTAACTTCATCGGTTCTGGCTGCCAGTTGTTAAAATCCCCAGCAATATGGATGGAGTCCCACTGGTCTTTATCTAGCTCGAACGTGACTTCAACTTCATCTTTTGTCTTAAAGAATCTCTTTTTAAGCATTGATCTTTCCTTGTTCGTACAAAAACTGTTCTAACTATTACTCGTGTTTCATAACGATTTCAAGTTTTATCGAATTGTCGCTGGTATCAGGTGAAGAACTATCTAAATGATGAATAGCTTAATCGCTATGAGTTCTTGTGAGAGGGGAGCGGTATTGAGAAGCCTCAAGGGTAAGGAACCGTTAACGTACCAAGTTTTTAGGCGAGGCGGAACTCAGAGTCCGTATCTTGAAGTCAAACCGTTATCATGTATTATCTTAAATCACCATTTTTGTTGATGTAGCTATGTTGAAGTTTAACCGTACATTGTTGACCGCGATAGTTTGTTTAGCCGCTATGCTTTTGAGCAGTGTCGCTCCTATGGCGAAGGCTTCAGCCCCGGTGAAAACAATTGAAGTACGCGATATTATTGTTCAACAGGCTGCTCTGCACAAACAACTTGGCGTCAATGACGACTGCGTAGAATCACATCACGATGAGTCAACTATCAATAAGGTGCAACAGTCTCACACGAATTGTAGCTCTTCCTGCATAGTCAAAATTCCCGCCAACTTATCTCAAAACGACTTACTGCTTCTTCCTTACAGCCTTGCATTGATTGATAGGCCTTTAGTCGAAAAAGTAGTGACAGTGATCACCAAGCTTTATCGTCCTCCGATTGTTTAATTCCTCATCTCAAATTACTTGGGGTTTCCCCCTTTTTACCAAATGAAATGATTTGGCATTTGAATGCCACAAGGAAATAAACAATGAAAAAACTACTTGCCTTATGTAGTGCACTTTTACTGACTTTTACCGCTCATGCAGCGCAATTTGAAGAAGGGAAGCACTACAAAGTTCTGGATGTTAAGAAAGCATCGAAACCTGTTGTGACGGAATTCTTTTCTTTTTATTGCCCACATTGCTACAAGTTTGAGTCGCTTATTGAGCGTTTAAAACCTGCTCTGCCAAAAGAGGCAAAGTTTGAAAAGGTGCATGTGGGGTTCATGGGCGGAGATATGGCGATTCCGATGGCCAAGTCCTACGCGACGATGGTGTCGCTAGGAGTTGAAGATACAATGATTCCTGCCATGTTTGCCCAAATTCATCAAAAGCGACAAGCGCCAAAAGACGAAGCTGAGCTGAAACAGCTTTTCATTGATAATGGCGTAGAAGGTAAGAAGTTTGATGCGGCGTACAACAGTTTCGCCGTAAACTCAATGCAGAAAGGTTTTGATAAGCAATTCTCTGCTAGCACGTTGAGAGGGGTTCCGGGTGTGGTTGTGAACAATAAATACATTGTTTTGGCCAACGAAATTCGTACTTACGACGAGTACAATCAATTAGTTAATTACTTATTGACGCTGTAACTATAAATAGCATTGAAGCTTAAAAATGGCGACGGTAGAGTCGCCATTTTTTATGCTTATCACTTTCGTATTATCTAAGAACGCTTGTACATGCTTGAGTCGGAACACTAGTCATAAATATGGCATGCGGATAAAACAAGCTAGCTGCAGTGATTGCAACATTACATGGCTGAGCAATCGTAGTTTTAATCACATTGGTAAGCACGGCACCTGTATTATTTACTGTTTGAGCGGCGGCTTGTTGTGCCTGGTAAGACACGCAACCTGTCGTTGCATTGATCATCGCAGTGCTAAACAAAAGTTTGCGAAAAAACATATTCATATCCTTTGTGAATGCTTTGAATTACTTATATGTGGATTGATTCATAAATGAAACAAAACAGTGTTCAAAATATGTGTGCATTCACGAAATGAACATTGTTTTATAAAAAGACGTTTTTTTGTGATCTTAGTACTGGACAGACCAGGTTATGAAACTAAAGCCAATCCGTGCATTACGATTACGCAGAAGGTCAGTTTGCTCCTCATTCCTTGATATCCCTTGGGCTCGGCGTCTTGTTCGACTTTCCTCACGAGTTTTTCTGCATACCAAACAGCAAGATACCCAATTGCTAAGAGTAGGGTAGCGACCGCGTAGTGTTTGTGACCCTGCAATAATGCGCCCCAAGCGAGTAAGACAAAAAGGTTGCTGAGAATTAATATATTTCTGCTAAGGCGGTGGTAGTAATGCTCAATGCCATTCCCCCAGAGTATGCCGGATAAAAAACTTAATATTACGGCACTGTAAGCGATGAAAAATTGCTGGCCACTTAAATTGAACAGTGAGATGTCAGTGAAAATCAGCCCTAAACTAAACACAAATGGAACCAGACCTAAGTAACCGAGTTGTAGCATGGTTGAGCGTGTTGTCATGGTCGTCACCTTACAATTGTTGCTCTATCATATTGGTAAGCGTAGTACTTGTCGGTGATGTGGAGCTTGGAAAAGTGGCAATAACTTTGCCTTCAGAGCTAATTAGAAACTTATAGAAGTTCCATTTTGGTTTGATGCCAGCTTGGTTAGTAATCTCGCTGAATACGGGGTTTGCATCTACGCCTAATACTGAGGAGCGAGCCATCATTGGAAAGGTGACCCCGTAATCGAGATAACAGACTTTCGCAGTGTTTGTTTCGCTTCCTCTATCCTGTCGGAAGTCATTGCTCGGGAAGCCTATAACGGTGAAGTTTTGGTCTTTGTAAGTTTGATAGAGGGTTTCTAACTGTTCGAACTGAGGAGTGAAGCCACACTGGCTTGCTGTATTGACGACTAGTAGTGTCTTTCCCTTAAAGCTTTCGCATAGATCGACTTCTTCTGTTGAGTTTAACAACCTTTGCTTACCTTGAAGAATATCAGGGCACTCAGATGCAAGAGCAAGCGAATTCATGGAGAGAAAGCTAACGAGAGCGGCGAGTTTCAGTAATCCTTTCATGGTGTTGTTCCCCTTGTTTTCAATAAGTATAACTACTCAAGTGCAAAGAGGATCGATCAAAAAAGCCGCACAAATGCGCGGCTTCTTTCAGAGCTGGGATTTAATTATGCCAGTTTTAACTCGAACTGATTGCGGTACATCACCATGTCTTCAATAGTCAGCACTGGCATGTTGTGCAGGCGACCAAACGCAACGATCTCTGGTGCTTTTGCCATCGTGCCATCTGGGTTGGTCACTTCACATAGTACGCCAGCGGGTTGAAGCCCTGCCATTTGCATCAGGTCAATCGTACCTTCTGTGTGACCACGGCGAGTCATTACACCACCTGGACGTGCGCGCAGAGGGAATACGTGGCCCGGGCGAGCAAGATCCTCAGGTTTCGCATGCGGGTTTGCCGCCGTTTTAATGGTCGTCACTCGGTCTGCTGCTGAAACCCCCGTTGTTACACCAACTTTCGCTTCAATAGAAACCGTAAATGCGGTTTGGTTTGCGCTGTTGTTGTTTACTACCATTGGAGGCAGTTCCAGTTTGTCCGCTTGAGCATCTGTTAAGCACAAACAAACGATGCCGCTACATTCGCGGATCATCAACGCCATTTGCTCGTTGGTGAGGTGCTCGATTGAATAAATGATATCGCCTTCGTTTTCGCGATCTTCATCATCAAGAAGAAGTACGCCACGGCCTTCTTTTAGAGCGATAAGTGCGTTTTCAACGCGAGTAATTGGGTCGCCGAATTCGGCAAGTAGTGATGACTGATTCATGGTTAACTCCTAAATTTCACCAGAATCAGGGCGGTATGAGAGATCGCCGTAAAATACGATCAAAAAGAAGTGCACCAGCACTCTTAGCAATCTGACTCGCTATGCTGGTGTATTCTTATTCTCTTTCATCCGGACTATAACCGTCGGCTCTGGCATCTCACCAGATCTGCTGACCTCGACGAATCGAGCGCTCGCGGGCTCACTTGAAAAGTATACCGCCGGTGGGGAATTTCGCCCCGCCCTGAGAACAATTAAAAATGTGCCACTTCATCCAAATTGTGAGGAAGTGGAGCTAGGATAGTACTGCGAACTGAATAGCTTGGAAAGTCGATTCCATCTGTATGATGGAAAAGTGTGCTATCGACGGAAATAATCTGTGCGAATAAAGTGATCAATCTGCTGCGGTACGAAGGTGTTGTAAATCAGGCTCGTATGCGTTTGCTTCACTTCGATATGATCTTGCATACCGTCCAGTCTTGTCTCTTCCACGGTAACGGTACCGTCCGACATGGTGTTGTCATTACGGATCAACAATGGGCGAGCGCCAATCGGCATCGTTCCTGCGATACTGCCGAGCTTTTGAGGGAAATCCCAAGCGTCATCATGTTTGTTTAATCCGTGGTGTGGCGAATTGCCTAAAATTGCACCCAATCCGAGATCTTGAATTCGACCTACAATGGACGCGCCTTTAAGAGGCGAACCGATAGCGACAACATGAGAGATTAAGTTAGTGCTCGGTTTTCTGTTGGCGAGATAGCGCTTAATCATCAAGCCTCCCAAGCTGTGTCCCACGAGCACGTTTGTGGTCAGTGGATTAAGCGAATGATCAATAGAATCAAACAGTGAAGACTCATCGATAGCAACAGTGTTATAGCTGAGTACTTGCGTTTCGTATCCGAGTTTTCTCAGCTTTTGGCTAAGAGGCTGCATGACCAGCCCATGCATATAAAGACCATGTAAGATGATGATTTTCATAATACCTCCTAGATTTATGACGTCGTAGATATCCTACTCTAATTAACAAAGAACTACTTGTGCTTTGTGGTGCATATTTACGTTTTGCTGCAAAGTTTGACTGCTGTAGCAAGCGACTCAGCCCAGTAAATCCTGTACTTGTTGTTGCAATTGATTACGATTTAAAGACGCAGGACTTAACACTTCACCGATAACAACATCCACTTTTGACCAAAAACGAGTCGGTCGTTTTGTGAGAGCATGTCCGCCTTTGTGGCTGAAAAAAGAACCCCAAAGCCCTTTTAACGCCATAGGGATGACAGGAACAGGGTTACGTTCAAGGATTTTCTCTACACCAGGGCGAAACTCACCCAATTCACCGTTAGACGTTAAACGACCCTCAGGGAAGATACAGACAACTTCACCGTCGTTAAGCGCTTGTTCAATCTGTTCAAATGCTCGTCGGTAAGTGTCGGCACACTTACGTGGAGAACAGATCGGGATAACACCGGCATGACGGAAAACATATTTAAGAACAGGCAGCTCGCTGATGGACTTGTCCATCACAAAACGAACCGGGCGAGTAGAGGTTCCCATCAAAATCAACGCATCGACATAGCTAACATGGTTAGCCACGATTAACGCAGCACCTTGTTCAGGAATATGTTGGCGCCCCTGTACTGACACACGATACATACAATGGCTGAGTACATAACTGATAAAGCGTTGTGTAAATTCCGGTACTTGACGATAGACATAGATTGCCACGAAGAAGTTACCTATTGCCATCATGGCAAACAGTTCCACAATAGAAAGCTCTAGTGCGCTGAGTACAACGATCGAAACCAAAGCAGACACCACCATAAACAACGCATTCATGATGTTGTTAGCAGCAATGGCACGTGCACATTCCCCTTTGTTTGAACGAGATTGGATGAACGCATAAAGAGGAACAATAAAGACACCGCCGCTTACACCAACAAGGAACAGGTCAATCATGACGCGCAGATGTTTGGATTCGGCAACGAAGCTTTGCACATCATAAAAGTGCACCGGAAGTGATGGATAACTTGGGACTGCCCATAGCAAGTCGACGCCAAAGACGGTCAGACCAAGGATACCGAATGGCAAAATACCAAGCTCAACGTGGTTGAAGGAAAGTTTTTCACACAACCAAGAGCCTGTCGCGATGCCAATGGAAAACAATGCCAACAGTAAAGAAACGACAGTGCTGTCTGCAAACAAATGTTCACGCGCAAAGTTAGGGAATTGAGTCAGGTAAGTCGCACCCATGAACCAAAACCAACTGATGGCTAGAATAGACATCCAAATGCCTCTCTGTTTTTTTGCCACTTTTAACGTGTTCTTTAAACCAGAAATCGGTTCAAATTTCGCTTTGTCAGTCGATTGGCTAGGCATCGTTGGAATATTCACACTGCTCATAAACCCAAGCAAAGACAAGGCAATCACGACACAAGAAGCAATCAAGGTACCATTAGGAATGGCTAGCAGTAGGCCTGCGCTTAGCGTACCGATAAGAATCGAAAGGAACGTGCCCATTTCAACCCAAGCATTTCCTTTAACAAGCTCATTTGGTTTGAGCGCTTGTGGTAGCAAGGCGTATTTCACAGGACCAAAATAAGCCGATTGAGTGCCTGTCATAAATAAAAGAGCAAGCATCAGCATGGCACTTTGGGTGGCAATAGCGGTTGCAGCGCAAGACATGATAGCCAGCTCGATGAGCTTTAGACGTCGGATTAATTTGGCTTTGTCCATGCTGTCAGCGACGGCACCAGCATGCGCAGAGAATAGAAAGAAAGGTAGGATGAATAAGCCAGCCGCCAAATTAACAAATAGATTAACGGATATTGGTAGGTTATCAATTTGGCTGTAAGTCACCATCAATAACAGAACGTTTTTGTAGATGTTGTCATTGAGTGCGCCAAGGCATTGCGTCACAAAGTAAGGAAAAAAGCGTTTTGAGAAAAACATGCTGGCCCCGATTAAACAAAGTCGAATGAGATAGGAGCACTTTATGCTCAATGAACGATTAAACCAGCTTTCTCTTTCAAGTGACGTTGCATGCCACCAAAAGTAACGAAATTCGTTACTTTAATTTTTTATTTGTTTATTGAGTTACTAATTTCGAGACTTATGAGTGGATTTTCTTTCCCATGGTTCAAACAGAGGGAACGTCCAGCGACGCATCGCAATAATCAGAGAGGTGCCGTGTTTCTCGTCCATATCGAGAGAGCTATCACTTTGGCAAGCCTGATAAAACTCATCGATGACCTTTTGCAGTTTCTGTTGCAGCTTCTTGTTGGTTGGTATGCTCATCAATCCTGTTGCCATGGACAACTGTTCATCTTCACCGGAAAAGTAGCTTTGGAAAAAGGCGTCTTGAACTTGCTGTTGGAAGAACCGTTGAATAGGGCCGCCCATCTGCCACTTAAATGTCGGAGATATACGCAAACGAATTTTGTTATTTGGCTGCAAGTCGATGATGTTAAGACGATCCAAATGAGCAAGTTTTTGCACCAGTTCCAACTCATTGAAGGTGTATTGCTGAACGATTTGTTCAAACTGATAACCATTTACAACACAGATCGCCACGAGTAGCAGGGCTTTATCGTCAACCAACTGCTTTTCTTGCTCTAACGTTAGCGACTCTAGACCTTTATTGTGCGCAGCCGCGAGCTTAAACAGTTCCGCCATTTCTAAACCAATCAATTGGCAAATTCGTTCTAAGCGTTCAAGGCTAATGTGTTGACCTTCAGCCAGTAACCGTTTGACGCTGCCTTCACTTAAATCAAGGTGTTGTGCAACATCGATGTAATGCAGCCCAGCTAACTTTAGCTGGCGTTTAAGCTCTTTAATTAACGTATGGCTTTCAGACATTTACGCTGTCACCTCGTCGTGTAATTGCTCTATATACGTTTGCATAAAGGCTTTGCGTTTTTGCGCTTCGCGTCTTGCTGACTCTGTGTTCATGGTTTCGGCGATTTTGAATAACTTGGTCTGGAAGTGATCCAGAGTGAATTGTTTGTCGTCGAGTTCTCGCTGTTGAGCAAAGATGTCTTTGTCATCGTAAAGTTGCGCATCAAACTCAGTGCTCACTTGTATACAGCGAGTAACGCCAATAGCACCTAATGCATCCAGCCGATCGGCATCTTGAACGACTTTTGCCTCCAATGTGTTGGGTCTGATATTAGCGCTAAAGCTGTGTGCTTCTATCGCATGGGCAATGGCATCATGGTATTGCTGCGGATAATCGATACTTTCTAAAAACGCGACCGCTTTTTTGGCTGCAATGATTGAGCTCTGCTTGCGGTTTGGATGATCTTTCGGATAGGTAAAACAATCATGTAAATAGGCGGCGGGAAGCACAATAGATAAGTCGGCGCCTTCTTCTACAGCCAGTTTTTTTGCAGTGTTTACGACCCGTTGAACATGGCTTATGTCATGCGCCGCATCGACTTGCATCTCTTGCTGCATAAATTCCAAAAATTGCGATTCTATCTGGCTTAATAAGGTCATGAGTTATATCTACAACTAAAGTGAAGGCAGAAGTATGCCGAACGCAGAGAGGAATTTCCAAGTTCAATAGTGTAATTGAGATTTAGCCATCAGAACCTTATGCAACTTGGTAAGTTTCGGGTCATCTTAAATAGCATTTTTGTGCGTTCGGTTGGCTACTAAGGTGGTAAGACACAGAACAGCAGTGACGTTTGCCAATAGCAAAAGGGCCTGATGATTTCGTCAGACCCTTTTTCGTTTTAGTCGGTATTTTTACGAACCTTAGCGCTTGAACGTCACTTGCTCTGCTTGTTCAAGATGAATATGAGTCGTCGCAGGCTGTGTCTCTGCAATGACTTTACCGTGACGAACAGAGTAGCGAACCGGCACTTGGCGACGTACTGCGTCAAAAACATTTTCTGCAGGAAGAATCAGTAAACTACCTGGCTTACCTGTTTCAATGCCGTGCTTGTCTTGAATGTTCAGTGTACGTGCTGAATTGGTGCTGATCAGATCCAGTGAGTTGTTGATTTGGTCGTAACCCATCACCTGACACACGTGCAGACCCATATGCAGCACTTGCAGCATGTTTGCAGTGCCTAGTGGATACCATGGGTCGAATACGTCATCGTGTCCAAAGCAGACGTTGATGTTGGCATTCAGCATCTCTTTTACTCGTGTTACGCCACGACGTTTCGGATAATCATCAAAACGGCCTTGTAAGTGAATGTTCACCAGAGGGTTTGCCACGAAGTTGATACCGGACATGCGTAATAAACGGAACAGGCGAGATGCGTATGCGCCGTTGTAAGAACCCATCGCTGTTGTGTGACTGGCCGTGACTTTACCTCCCATATCGAACTTGTGCGCTAATGCTGCCAGCGTTTCAACGAAGCGAGATTGCTCGTCATCGATTTCATCACAATGCACGTCGATCAGACGGTCGTATTTTTGTGCTAACTCGAATACGTAGTGCAGTGATTCAATGCCATATTCGCGTGTGAATTCAAAGTGTGGAATCGCGCCAATAACGTCCGCCCCCAATTTGACGGCTTCTTCTAGCAGCTCTTTGCCATTTGGGTAAGAGAGAATACCTTCCTGCGGAAACGCAACGATTTGGATGTCTACCCACTCTTTCATCTCTTCACGCACTTCTACCATCGCTTTTAGGGCAATTAGGGTAGGGTCTGAAACATCTACGTGAGTTCGAACGTGTTGTACACCATTTGCGATCTGCCATTTTAAGGTTTGTTTTGCGCGCGTTTTCACGTCTTCAATCGACAGCATTTCTTTGCGCTCAGCCCAACGTTCAATACCCTCAAACAATGTGCCAGAGATGTTCCAGCTTGGCTCGCCTGCGGTTTGCGTTGTATCTAGGTGGATGTGCGGCTCGCAGAAAGGCGCCACCGCCATGCCGCCTTCAGCATCGATGGTGTCACCGTTGTGATTAAGCTCCACATCGTTGCTTTCAATGCGCTTGAATTGACCATCTTCAATCAAAATTTGCTGTAGACCTTCTTGTCCTTTTAGCGTTACGTTTTTGATCAGTAGTGTTGTCATGATGGTTCCTTACGCTGGCTGTGTAGCCAGTGCTTTTTTGTTAAGAATAGGATTAAGAATCAGGAAGCTAATTGCGCCGCCAAGTACAGCGTTAATCGGTACCACGCCAGGAAGGAAGTGTCCCGCACCAACGCCAATCGCTACAGCGATAATGCCAGCCCAGTTTACGCTTTGGAACTGGGCGGCTTCAAAGTTTGCGTAGCGCTTACGGTTCGTGAAGAAGTCAGCGATGATCACGCCGCCAACCGGTGGAATTGCCAACGATAAGAAGGTTAGCCAGCCAACAAAGTTATTGTAGAGCCAGAGAGCGCAAAGTGTGCCAACAAGCCCGTTCGCCATCGAGATGTATTTACTTGGTAAGCCAGTGATGTTGGAAAATCCAAGACCCGATGCGTAGAGCGCGTTGTCGTTGGTCGTCCAAATGTTTAACCCAAGTACGATGATGGCAGGAATCAATAAACCTTGCGCAATCATCACTTCAGAGATGTCTGATTGACCAGTCACCGACGCACCTGCCGCGCCAAAGATAAACATTAACGAGTTACCGATGAAAAATGCCACCATGGTGATCATTACGGCGCTGCGCGGCTTTTTGCCAAAGCGCACGAAATCTGCCGTTAATGTACCAGCACTGACAAAAGAGCCGACAACCATTGCGAGAGCTATTGAAAAATCGAGTGGCTCGGTTGGTTGAACCTGTTGCAGTTCGCTTATACCGCCAACACTATTTACTGCCTCGATGACAGAGTAGCCGCCAAGTAGTGCAATCGCGGGAACGGCGATTGCTGACAGCACCATCAGTGCGGAGATGCCAAAGTAAACGGTCGCGGTCATGAGCAAACCGGAGACAAGGATCAAAGTATTGGTATCGATGCCCGTTGCTTTATGCACCGGAATCGCAAACATCGCGACACCAACTCCAAACCACCCAACTTGAGTACCGCCAAGAAGAGCAGAAGGAAGCCAAGAGCCTTTAGAACCAAAAGAGAAACGAGCAAGAAGGTGAGTAGAGAGACCAGTAGAAGCGCCGATGTAACCGAGGAAAGAAGTGTAAATACCGAGGATTAGGTTACCGATGAGAACAGCGAGGAAAAAATCATTAAAGGAGAGCCCAGTACCGAGAGAACCCCCTGTCCACATACTTGCGGAGAAAAAAGTGAGTCCTAACATCACCATGGTTAGTGATGCCACGCCTTTTCTGGCCGTGTTGGGAACTGGTCCAAGACTGTAGTTATTGTCTCCAGCCATTATTACCTCCGCACATTGAAATATTAAATTATAGCACCTGGTTTTCAGGCAAACGGCGCGTATTATCGTGATGTAAATTTAATAGTCAATGATAAAATTGCAATTTAAACGTTTGCTTGATTTTTGGTGTCTGTTTTTTCTTTTAATAACAATTGTTTGGTTTTTAAGTTCTAAAAGTGAAAAGTTTATTTTTACGTATTTTCTATGATTTATAGACAGGTTTTCTATGTGAAATGAATGTTTTGAATTGCTATTTGTTTTTATGGATTAAATTTATCTATAACTCTGGATTGTTCAGTCGATTTCTATGAAAAGAAAACGATTTCATGATGAGATTTTTGGTTTGGACGTTATTTGTTCTTTTTTGGGGTGTGTTTTCTTGGTTTTATTTTATGTAGGTGATTTGTTTTTGTTGAAGCTGGTATTTCTAATGGTTTAGTGGGCGAATATTTGAATTTTATAAACAGTAAACAATCTGTTGTGGGCAAGAAAAGTACAACCGAGCTCGGTCAGAGGATAAGAGAGCAATAGCCACATAAAAAAAAGGCCAACCGCAAAGAGTGCGATTGGCTTATATACATGTGAACAAAATCAAGTTCACTAACAACGTCAGTTGGCTAGGTGACCCTCGGCTTAAGAAGGGTCGATTTATATAATGCAGTTACTGTGCCAACTTTAATATGCCCTAAAATACGTAGTTTCTGTGACATGCGTTGCTTAAAGTTTGAGTTTGTTTGCAATTTGCAACTGCGTTATGCAATTTGACTCTATTATGCTAATGATTGATTAATAAACAGTGGACTTTTTAGAGCATGACTAAACTCGCCGTCCCTAAAAAGGCGAAAAAACCAACCACATCTGTCACTGTTGTTAGAATCACCGAGCCAGCCAAAGCAGGGTCCAATTTAAACTTATCCAAAATAATGGGTATCAACACACCAAATAAAGCAGCGGTAATAATGTTGACGATAATGGCCAGCGCGATGGTTCCGCCTAAAACTGGCGATTGGAACCACAATCCGGCTAACCCGCCGATGATTAGCGCCCAAGCAATGCCGTTCAGTGAGCCTATGCCCAACTCATTTTTTAAGAATTTGAATCGGTTACCTGGGGTAATCTGATTAAGCGCCATCGCACGAACCATTAGAGTCAGCGTTTGGCTGCCTGCAATGCCACCCATCGATGCAACAATTGGCATTAGTACGGCCAAAGCCACCACTTGAGCAATCACGTCTTCAAATAGCCCGATAGTGACAGACGCTAAAATTGCAGTCAGCAAATTGATGCCCAGCCACACGCCGCGTTTTTGCGAGCTTTTTAATACTGGCGCAAACAAGTCATCGCCTTCATCCATACCAGTACCGGCCATTAAGCGCGCTTCGTAGATTTCACGTTGCGTACTTAATGCAAATTGCCAATCGACTTCACCAATCAGAGTTTGGTCTGCATCAGTCACAGGTAGAGCGGGCAGTGTGCTGTGCTCTAATGCTTCTACCGCTTCGGGAAGCATCATCTTACTGTCTAGCACCGTCACCGCTTCAATAACGAGTGTTTTCAAGCGAGTATCAGGATCACTACGTAAAATTTCGTAGTAATTGACTGTCCCTCGATACTGTTTATTACGGTTGATCAGGTAGACTTGTTGAGGTGTGTCGTAGCTATAGCGCTCCATTAACTGCTTAGCCGTTCCAATCGTAATATTAAAGGGCAGGGTGATGATTTTACGCTCAGCCCAGTGGCCGAGTTCTTCATCTTCATATTCGTTTGCCTGATCGTAAAGCTCTAACTCATCTTTTTCGATTAACGCGAGCGCTTCGTTGATGATCGACTCAGGCAACGAATCCGCCCATTCGATCAGCGATAAGTTATCAAGTTTAGCGAGGGTGAGTTTTAGCTCGACTTCAGATAATGCATTGATGATAGAAAAACGTACGTCGGCACGCATTTCCGTTAACACGTCGATATGCAGTTCTAGTGGCAAAGCTCGCCATAAGCGAACACGATCATCGATTGGAAAGGCTTCTAGAATTAGGGCGACTGCGCCAGGTTCGAGACCCGCTTCAATAGATTCATTGAGCGTTGCGACTTGATCCGCTTCTTCGGCTTGGCCAATTTGCTGGATTAGAGTGGAGAGATCTTGAAACTTGCTCACCGAGTACCCCGATAGTTAATTCGTTTTATGGAAGTATGGCATGTTATTGAGATGCACAACTATGCATCTTAACCTTGCTCAAGGTACTTGAAAGTAACAGAAAAACAATAGGCTATTCGCTGTTGATAGTGAGATATGGCTGTACCAATTGGCGAATGTTCACTTTTGCGCCAATTCTCGCTGCGAGCAAATACATTCCACCAATTTTACGATGTAAAAATAGGGCATCGGCAGGTGGGGTATGCCAGTACTCTTGTTCCATGCTCAAAATAGTGCCAGCTTCGCGAAGTTTTTGCGCTAAGCCACTGGCTTTAAAATCATATGGCTCATCAACCAACATGGGTTCACATGCCATTTTTACTAAATCGAGAATCGCTTGGCGCTGGTCAGGTAGGATGGTTTGGCTGAAGAAGCCAATTTGTTCAAGCGCGTCATTCAAGCCTTGTTCGTCATTATTCATGACGGACGCAAAAGCTTGGCGATAGCCGGTACTGAACCGTTCGCTGTATTCGCGAGTTGCACCGAAATCTAACAAGCCGATTTGGCGAGTACTTTCAATGTACAAGTAATTGGCGAAGTTAGGGTCGGTTTGCACCATCTTGAATTCGAACAGCTCTCTGAACAGCAATTCGAGCAAACTGTGCATGACAAAATCTCGCGTACTTTGATCATAATGTTCGATGTGTTCAATGGGTACGCCGTCAATAAACTCCATGGCGAGAACGGAGTCTGAGCAACTTTCAGTGTGAATCTTTGGTACGACAAAATGAGGATGCTCCTTCAAAGCATCATGGTAACGAATCGCAAATTGCGCTTCTCGGGTGTAATCGGCTTCATCATGCAGTTGCTTTTTCGCTTCTTCGAGCAATCCTTTGTAGTCGACAGACTCGGGAATCAACCCAACGACCTTGAGCAGTGTACCGACATTATCGACGTCGCTATCAATACTTTTTCGTATGCCCGGATATTGTACTTTGACGGCTAGGTTATCGCCCGCATCGCTGTAGGCTTGGTGCACCTGTCCTATTGATGCACTGGCGATTGGTTTGAAGTTAAATGATAGAAACTCAGCTTTCCAACTCGTTCCTAGCGAACTTTCCATGACTCCGTTCAGTTGTTTTGCAGGCATTGGGTCTGCGTTGGAGCGAAGGCGGGAAAGAATATCGGCGAGTTCAGGTTCTAAAACATCACCAGCATCCATTGATAGCATTTGACCAAGCTTCATTGCAGCGCCACGTAGGTGAGCAAGTTGGTCTGTCAACCGTGCGATGTTTTGTGGCGTCAGCAAGAGGTCTTTCGCTTTTGGTTTATTGCCTTTGGCAATTTGTTTCGTGCCTTCTGCAATCACATTGCCTGCGACACGGGTAGCAAGTGAAGCGAACTTGCTGAACCTTGAGATACGATGGGTAGGTAGGCTTCTTTCCTTTGCCGACATGAATCTTCTCCGCTGTTTACTAACTAATTGTTATACGGGAAAAGGATGTGTTTGGATACAAATGAAAAAACCGCCAGCGAAACTGGCGGTTTGTGAGTTTAGATGGAGTAGAAGAAGTACAGCTGAGACTTCATTCGAATGATGATCCCGCGAATCACATCCAAGAAGGCCATGAAGCCTATCGGTTTGTCACCGCTGACCCATGCGAGGCCAACAGAGCCAACAGGAATGTCGTAGCCTTCTGGCTCATCAATCTTAAGACGAACAAAGTGGTGTTTGTTCTGTAAGTTCTTGCCGGTTGTCACGCGAACAGAATCATCGAAACCCAGCAGATTACCTTGTGACTCACCTGTTGCTTCAACAATACCTTCGACGGTCGCTGAGAAGATCTTGCCTGGGTAAACGGACGAAGAGAATTCCGCTGGCTGACCCGGTTTGATGTTACGAATCGCCTGGTGGTTGACTCGCATCAGCACATACTTCTCGTTAGTGTACATATTAATACGTGGCATCATCGATACACGCTGACCTTCACGCAGGATAAAGTTGGTGACAAAGCCATCTGTTGGGGCATGAACTTTGGTGCTGTTCAAATCCCATTGCGCTTTTGCAATTTGCTCTTCAGCTTGGCGCAGTTCGGCTTGTTTGGTTTCAACTGCGAGCTCTGCTTTATGAATCGCCAGTTTTGCGCGTGAAATATCGACTTGTTTCTTCTTAATTTGAGACTCAAGGGTTAACACGTTGTGACGTGCCATATCAACCGCACTCGATTGTTTGTCGATGTCGCTTTCCGTGATGGTGTTTTGCACCACTCGGTTTTGCTCAACATAACGATCTAGCATCTTTTTCTGCAATTTGTAGTCAACGTTCGCCGCTTCCAATTGGCTCTTTGATGTTTCTAGATCTTGCACCAATGCTTGATGATTCGCTTCTTCAATCTCGATGTCGCCTTTTGCCGTAGCTAATGCGACTCGTGCAGAATCGGCGGATACGCTGGCCTGATTTAATGCGATTTCGTATTGCGTTGGGTCAAGTTCATAAATAAGCTGACCTTCTTTAACTTGCTGATTCGGCCTAATGTAAATGTGGTCAACTTTACCCTTCACATTGGTTGAATCTGGACGCAATTGGATGTGTGGTGACTGCACGACAGAACCACCGGATAAATCCATCGGGGTGAAATTAATCAAACCTACCCATACGAACATTAGCCAACTCAAACCGCCAAGATAAGCGAACGATTTGGTTGCTTTGTTCCAAGGCATGCCAACCAAACGCAGCAGATAGATGAAGAGAGCCCATACCGCTAAACCTTCTAACATTACGCTTCCTCTTTTGGCTGTGTTTCTGTTTGCGGTTTACTTCTCCATGTATCACGCAGATTGATGATGGCTTTTTCCATATCAACAAATGCAAAGATCACGGCTAGCACCCAAACCCAGTGCCAGACAAACCCTATCCAGGTCAGCGCAGTGATGAGCCCTATCTGATGATGGTCTTTGCTGTGTGCTTTATTGATAGGTAATTCATGGATTTTCCAAAAGCCGTAACACGCGCCCGCGACACTCGCGATTAAAACGACAGCAGCGACAACATGTAACGCCGTATCTGCGCCTGTACCGACAAATGGGACACTCAGTAAACTCATTAAACACTCCTCTATCAAACGGTTGGCGTATTGTGATCTGGATTTGATTTAGGTCTTTCTTTGTGACAGATTCAATCAATATGCGGTTAAATTTGATGTGATTGGTAATGAAGACGGTTCGATTTATTCGCGCGATGGGCATTCTAAACATGCATAACCTCGCGTTATCTAAATATAATTTGGGCTCGGATGAACTGGGGATTCCGTCGTCGGTGTTTCACAACCCAATGACACTGATCCCGCTAAAAGCCGTCGCAGAATGGTATCGTTGTGTTGAACAAGCCAGTGGTGACCCGGATGTGGTATTGAGTCTCAGCCGAGGTATTGAACTGCAAAAGCTTGGACCTGTGGGACGCTGGCTATTTTCTGGGAATGATTTAGCCAGCGCGATTCGACGCGTTAATTATGGTGCGAGTAACTTACAATCTGGGGCGTTTTTCGCTGGCGAACAGTCGGGCAAAATCATCAAATGGACTTACCACAATCCGTTTATAGAAACGTCAGTAAAGGTGCACGATAGTATCCGCTGTGCGGTATTTATGATTAAAGTGCTACGCGAATTTCTTGGTAAAGACTATCAGCCTTTGCGCGTCAAGATTTCAGGGTCGAGAAAAAATACTGAGCGATACCGGGAATATTTCGGCTGCGAGGTGGAATGGAGTCAGCCAAAAACAGAAATATGGATCCCGGGAGATGACCGATTAGCTTCCCGCCAAGTGAGCCATCGCGAGGACAGCCGTCTAGCGATGAGTTTTTCCGATTTGGATGATTTGCTTAATATGCCCGACCCAGAAGATGAGTTGAAAGTGATTTATGAAGTGGTGAACTACAGCAGTCATTATGGATTGCCAACGTTAGAGCGCGTTTCTTCTCTGCTTGATTTATCTGAACAGCAGTTTCAACGTCGTTTGCACAAATTAGGCCTCAACTTCTCGATGGTATCCGGCTATGTATTGAGTAATGTTGCGGCTGGGTTATTGAGTAAGCGCGTGAGTATTGATGACATAGCCATGCGCCTTGGTTACACCAATGTGGCGAGCTTCAATCGTATGTTTAAGAAACATCGTGGATTAACGCCCAAGCAGTATGCGGGAAGATTAGAAAAGTAATGCTTCACTTGTCTTTATGAAAACAAGCAATAAAAGCCCTCAAGGTAGAGGGCTTTGCTATTTTTGGTGTTGTTTAATGTAATGGCTATTTCTTAGGGCGCCAGCTTAGTGCACTTGCAACAGCGCCGATGGCAATCACATCCTTTTTTTGTTCACTAAGTTCTGGGAGCATTTGTACCGCAATGGTACCGTTCGTCTGTACAGCGGCAATTTCTTGTGTGCCTTCCTTAAAGCTATAACCCAATGGAATGTCTACCGCCATCATGGCGTCGGGACTAGTATGTACGGTTTCTACATTAAAGTGGGTGCTGCCGATACGCACTACGCCAGTCTCTTTTTTCTCGAAGCTGATGTCGATGAGAGCGGATTTTGGCTCCATAGCAAATTCTCCCACTTTGACGCCATCTTGGGTGATATCACAGGTGTAAGGATCATTCCCACCAAAATCGACGCCCATGTAGTTAACCGACATACCGCCTCCAGCGCAGCTCAGAAGCCAAGTTTCCCCGTTGTCGATACGAGTCACTTCTGCGCCCATCGTACCTTCTTTGAAAGAGATATGGTTAAACCAACTTGAGTTAGAAGCACTGCGTGAATAGTTGCCTTTGTACTTACCAGCAAAATCAAAATGGCCATCTGCACCGAATCCCCAAAAATCTCCGTCGGTTTTGATCAGCATTTCTGGTTGTGCTTTTACGGCATCAGTACGATCCATGACGGCTAGGCCACCACAACCTGCAAGGAGCAGGGGAGCGAATAGAGTAAGTTTCTTCATGTTTTTCATCGTTTATAACTCGGTTACATCTAAGATTTGGTCGGTGAATTGGATCTTTTGAATGTCGTACAACTCGTCAGTGCCTGTACTCGGGCACTCAACAGAAACGCTCTTTGCTTTGATAACGGTACATTCTGCCAGTTTGTGTGGCACGATATAGGTGTTGACGCCGCCTTCACCATAAATGCTGTTGTCTTTGCTGTTGCCTTCAAAGGTATTGTCTTGGTCATTACCGATCACATTCATCGCGTCGTCGCCAATGATCTTCACTTTTGTCAGCCACTGAGATTTGTAGGTGTATGCTTCTATCAAGCCGTCTTTGTTGGGAGCCATACGAAAGGTAGGCACTGTGCCTGGATTTGTCTTTTCTGTGTAAAGTTTGACGCCCGCAGAGTCGATGTTCGCGGTGTATTGCAAGTATCCGTGGAATAAGCCGCTGATCCAATCAACGGCTTGTGGATCTTGAGTTTGCATTTCTTCACGTGTTAACGCTTGGTAGCCATCTAAACCTTGTCCGTTTGCTTTTGCTACACCCATGTAAGCTTCAAAAGCGGCAGCAAAGTATTCGTGAGAATATGAAGGGCCCGTTTGTTTAACACTTTCAGGATCGAAGTCGTCCGATTTCCAATCGTCCCAGTCATACTGAGTTGGGCGCCACACCGTCGGTTTGCCCGCTTGAATATCGTTATAGATTTTTAACGCATGAGCTTGAATGTCATTTTGCAGTGCCGCAGTCCCCGTGTTAGGTGCAATACCTTGCGCTTGGACCAAGTGTAAAATTTCTTCAAAAGCGGCGTCTCGTTCGGCTTTTTTACCAAGATTGGCACAGTAATCGGCAAAATTACTCATGTAATGGCAATCGCCTTCAACTGTCAGTTCTCGATACATCAAAGATTGGCTGTTCCTTAGCCAGTTTGGTGTTTCTTTACTATTTACTAATGTTGCCACGATAGATGTGACAAGTGTATCCATATCTTCTTCGTTAAGTACCATCATGCTTACAACAAACTTTTCTAGAGAACTCGTATCAAAAGAGTGTGCTAAGCCCGAGTTTGTCACTGCATCGTTCAGTTTGTCTTGGCGAATCAGTTCGTTGATAAAGATTTTGGTTAACATCTCATCATTCTGTTCGTCGTTTTCGGTCAGCATTAGTGTGGCATCACGCTCGGCTAATGTCTTAGCGATACGAGACTTGTCAGCGCCGTACTTAGAGTCTGGTTGGTTTGTGAGAAGGTGTTGGATGATTTTGGCTGCACGAAAGATTTTTTCATTATTCGCACCGTCATCAACAGCCACAATGTGAAATGCATCATTGTTATTTGCTTCAGAAAGGGAGATTTTCACATAGTGGGTGAAGCCCGCATCAGCAGCCACTTTTAACTTGGCTGGAAGCTCTGTAGAAACGACAGTTGGGATTGTGACAGTGCTCAATGTTGGCGCTGGTGGTGTTGGAGGTGTCGTTGTCGATGGTTTCGAATTAGATTCACTGCCGCCGCAAGCAGTTAGACTTATCGCGCAAAATATGGCTAAAGGTGTTAATTGGGAATATCTCATTTCATGTTACTCGTAGACTTTATTAGAGCAAGAAACTTAGAAGCAACATAAAGTCCTGTCTATATAAGCAAACCAAGTCATATATATCGATATTGTTTTTTGGTAAGGACTATCATTCGATATATTTAAAAATCTAGTAGATTTTTATTCCGAAATTTATTTTTTATTTGAAGCTATATTCTGCTAATAAATAAAACATCAGGTTATTGTATGGTTTTAGGGGCGTGGAATGATTAGGATTATCGTATATGTATGGTTTGTAAGCGTATGTAAGCCCGCTTTTTATTAAAATTATCATTTAAGTGGGTTGCGCAGTATAGGACGAGCGATATACTCCCTCCATCATATTGGTGGAGTAAATGATTCATGGTGGGCAATACAATCTTACTGGTAGAAGACGACTCTGAGATTGCTCGATTAACCAAAATGTACCTCGAAGCCGAAGGCTATACAGTAACCGTTATCGACAACGGTCAAAATGCATTAGAAACGATTCACGGACTCAATCCGGACCTAGTGCTGTTAGATTTGATGTTGCCGGGAAAAAATGGCGCAGAAATATGCCAAGAGGCACGTAAATTTTATCATGGGATTATCATTGTTTTGACTGCAACCGATGATGAAATGAGCGAGGTGAGCTTATTTAAGTTCGGTGCTGATGATTACCTTACCAAACCGATAAAAGGCAATATCCTTCTCGCCCGTATTGAAGCGGCGCTACGTCGCTATCGTCGTCAAGTTGATACCGTTGAAGAAGAAAAGCTGAGCCGATATGGCATTAGCCTTTGTCTTCGTCGCTCCCAAGCATTTTATTTGCAAAAAGATATTGGTTTAACGAGCTCTGAGTTTGAAATTCTAGAGCTCCTGATGCTGAATGTCGATAAGCCAGTATCTCGTGAATCATGTTGTCGTCTTGCCAGAGGCATTGAATACTGCATTACTGATCGTTCGATTGATATGCGTATATCCTCACTAAGGAAGAAATTCTATAAGGCTCATATCCATACCGCTACCATTAAGACCATACGTCACCACGGCTACATGCTGACAGGTAAATGACGCATGTTTTCCCTGTTTACTCGTCTATATGTGGGGTTAGTTACTGGCCTTGCGCTTACTGTTGCTTTGTTTCTCTTTATGGGGGAAGAGTACATGCGCAAAACAGAAGTCGGCGTTTTTTTGAGTGATGGTGCTTATTTTGTCGATCAATACATTGAGCAACGAGGCACTCCAGAGTCTCTCTACAAGAAGTTAACCGAAAACGGCAAGCAAGATTTCTTTATCTTTGATTTAACATTGGTTGAAAACTGGGACGGATCACCGCCTTGTCGAGATTGTAAGCTGCTGTACCGAATACAGGGGATACCTGTTTATCTTATTGATGGCAGTACCTATGCTGCGGTATTCCCTTTACCTAACACCTCGAAGAGTTTAGTTTTCAAAGAAAAAACGGATTTCTTTAGCCCAGATGTTGATTGGAATGAAGATTCTGAGATTGTATTTATACTGACTCTACTTTTGGTTGTTGTGTGCAGTTTAGGCATTATGGTTTACATACCTGTACGACGTCTTGACCGCCAAATTCGACAACTAACGGCTGCACAACAACAATTTGGTTATGGTGAGTTGAATACGCGAGTCGATCTAAAGCAATTTTCGCAACCCGTGAAAGAGCTCGCCCAAGGCTTCAACAACATGTCTGAAGAGATTGAGAGACGAGTACGTCAAACACACATCTTTACTCAAGCTATTCCTCATGAAGTGCGCACACCGCTGAGTCGTATTCAGCTAGCGACGGATTTAGCTAGGCGCACGAGTGGTGAAATGCAGGCAGAGTTACATGACGATATTGAACGATACGTTGATGTAGTGACGGATTTAACGTCCGACATTGTCATGCTGTCTCGCTTGAGTGTGAAAAACCATTCTTTGAGCGATTCTGTTGAAACCATGGAACTGCCTCTTTGGTGTAAAAGCCGCATGAATTACCTAGGCTTAGAGTCCACCATGTTGAGAGCAGAAAATGAACTCGCGAACCAATTGATTCACTTTCAGCCTACTTTGGGTAACCTCGTCCTCGATAATTTACTGCAAAACGCCAAGCGTTACGGTGAATCCTGCGTTGAGGTGACGATTCGAATGGTAGCGGATTGCTGGAGCATCGATATTGAGGACGATGGTCCGGGCATCCCTGAAGCGATGCGAGAAGAAGTATTTATGCCATTTTCGCGTTTAGACAAAAGCCGCAACGCCGACATGAAAGGCTTTGGTTTAGGGCTTGCCATCGCTACCAGTGCAGCGAGGCAACTGGGTTGGGAGCTTTCCGTCGGCGAGAGTCACTTAGGCGGTGCACGTTTTACGGTGCTTATTCCTGCCAACGATTAGAGTAGGCACTGCGGTAGTCTGGTTCAGCGATACCTTCATACAAATCTTCACAAGCTTGCAGCGGACCTACGACGGTTCGGTAGGGTAGGACACCTGCCCAAACAGGAATATCCATGTCTTCCGCATCGTCGTTGACGCCAAAATTGCTGATTTTCACAGATGCCTCTGTGAGTGGGATACGCAGCAGCATGGTGGCTTTGAGCTCTTTTTCATTACTCAAACGGACTTGTTTTGTTCTCCCTGGAGCGATCTGTTCGATAAAGTGATTCAACAACCTGTCTTTCTCTTGGTTATCCTCCACCATCTCAAACTGGCCAAAGACCACTGCACTGCGATAATGCGCACTGTGGTGAAACGCACTTCGAGCCAATACCCAACCATCAAACAAAGTAAAGGTTAAGCACGTTTGGACTCCTAGTTTGAGTGAGCGTAACAGTCGACTGTTGTTGGCACCATGGATATACACGTAATCATCCACACGCCATGCCAGCATAGGGATGACCACAGGGCCTGACTCGTTGGTTATCGCAATATGAGCGATTAGGCTTTCATCTATGATGGCGTGCAGTTTTCTAATATCAGAGACGGCTTTATGTGCGCCTTTCTTAATTTCCGTTCTATTGGTGTTGGATAGCATTTTCTCTCCTTGTTTACTCACGATTACGAGCGCTTGATCCTCATTCTTTGATTGCAATGTAGTGCTTAACTGGTAGCTTAAATAGAGCCAGTTTTAACTAATGGATGGATCCAGTTTGTCTTTGATTGATATCGGTGACCTACATTTAAAAGAAAGTGATGGAACGCGTCAGCAAGCGTTGTTTTTTGCTATTCGCAAGAAAATTGTTCAAGGATTGTGGGTGAAGAATGGGAAGTTGCCTTCTACGCGGAAGCTTTCACAAGCGCTTAATCTAAGTAGGAATACCGTGATTTCTGCCTACGAACAGTTAGTGGCGGAAGGGTACTTGAACAGCCAAAAAGGTTCGGGTTTTTATGTTGCCGTAGAACTGCCGGAGCAGTACTTGCCTGAACCTAGTTCAGTTCAGAGAGACTCATCACCGAAAACCAACTTTGACATCAACCGCGCATTTGCACCGGGTGTGCCGGATTTGGACGCATTTCCGATGGCGCAGTGGCAAAAGCTAGTTGCTCGCCACATGTCCCGCACCTGCTTGCTAGGGAATCAAGATATTCAGGGCAGTTGGGCATTGCGCTGTGCTTTAGCTGACTACCTTGCATCAAGCCGTTCAGTAAATTGCTCCCCAGAGCGCATTATTATTACCTCTGGGGCGCAGCAAGCGTTGTCAATTGCGACGATGGTAGTGCTCAAACAAGGTGATAAGGTTCTGATGGAGCAGCCAGGTTACGCGCAAATGCGGAAGTTGATTCAGTTCCAAAACTATCAATTTGAGCCTTTGTTCGTAAGAGAGAAATTAGGTTTAGATGTGGAAGCTGTGACCTCAAGCGATGCCGATGCGCTGTATATCACACCAAGTAATCAATATCCGATGGGTACCACACTCAATACCGAGCAAAGAGGAAAGATCATCAACTGGGCGGTCGAGCAATCAAGTTGGATCATCGAGGACGATTATGACAGCGAATTTCAGTTTGCTCATCGTCCCTACACCAGCTTACAGGGGCTAGCAGCTCAAATGGGTCGAGATGATCGTGTGTTGTATGTGGGTTCCTTCAGTAAAGTAATGTTTAACGGATTGCGGCTTGGCTACCTTGTGGTTCCTGAACGTTTAGTAGAGCAATGTTTGGTGGTTAAGGATGCGTTAAGTGGTGATTCGCCGACGCATACACAAGAAGCATTGGCAGATTTTATTACTGAAGGTGGGTTATTACGTCATATTCGAAAAATGCGTCGACTGTACAAAACTAAGCATGAACAGATGCATTTATCCATTCAACAACATTTTGGCGACCGTGTTTGCGTCGTTAGCCAAGCGGCGGGGCTTCATGTTACGTTGAAATGGCAAGACGGTATGGATGAGCAGCGTTTTACAAAACTAGCAGAGCATGAAGGGATCATCTTGCGACCTTTGAGCTATTATGAACACCCAGATTTTCAAGCACGTCACTGGCATGGTGCCGTGCTTGGTTACGGCAATATCGCGTTAGAGAACATAGACGCTGGTATCCAACGCTTAGCTCACATATTTCGAAATGGGAAGCGGTGACTATTCAACTACACGTGTTTGTCGCTTATGTCGCCACTGTTTCCAAGGCAGTAAAAGTAGAGTAAAAATGCCAAGTGCATAAAACATTGACCAGCCTAAACATATAAAAACACCGGTACAAAGCAGTAGGGACAGTCCCGCAAGTGTTTTACCAAATCCTCGAAGCAATTTAAAAGCGGCTAACATCGCCAACATGTAAACCAGAACGAATACACTGTTTGCGAGTTTTAGGAAAAACTCCAGATCGAGCTGTGATAGGGTTCCTATCACACAAGATATCAATAATGTACCGCCAACTAATATGGTGGCTGAGAAAGGGACACCACGACGTGAAATCTTGGCTAGTGGACTAGAAGGACGATGTTCTCGAGCTTGAGCCCAGACCATTCGCGCTAGGCTCTGTGTGTATAAGTTAACGCTCGCGAAACAAGCGGAGAAACCTATCAAGCTGATTATCCATTTGGCTCCATCGCCTAGTAGTTGGGCACTAAGCCAGGGGATGGATGCGTTATCAAATTGAGCGTTACCATACGCGCCAAACTTTAAAATAACAACAGAGCAAGCCCAGTACGTAGCTCCCGCTACAAAACAACCGACAATAATGGCAATAGGGAAATCTCTTTGAGGGTTTTTGAATTCTTCCCCCATATGAGCAAAAGCCTCTATGCCAACAAAACACCAGAACATCACGCCAAGCGCTGCGGTAATAGGCCAAATTGACTCTTGTGTGATAGCTGGCATCACGAGATCGGCGCTGTTAACGTCGCCTTTCCATAAAAATGTGCCAACGAGCGCAAAGACACTCAAAGCAATAAGAGTTTGTAAATGACCTGATGACTTAGTGCCCATCAAGTTGACGAACACAAGAAGTAATACCGTTAGAATTTGTGCAAACAGATTATTGCTAATAGGCTCTGGCAATATTTGCTGTAGAAAGCCTGCGGCGAGTGCAATCGCGGCCGGAACCCCTACCGGAATGACACTAACAAATAGCCAAGCTACACTACTTTCCAGCTTGGCGTTAAATGCTTTACGCACAAAAAATGCGGTTCCGCCCGCGTTGGGATATCGCTTGCCTAGCTGGGCAAAAGTCAGCGCAATAGGACAAATGGCGATGAATAATAAAATCCAGGCCCATAGTGAAAAATGACCCGCTATGCCTGCTGCAATAGCTGGTATCATAAAAAGCCCCGTTCCCATTAATGTTGTGGATAGTTGGGCGATACCGGATGTGAGTGAAATGTCTTTTTTGAGCTGTTCCATGCTAATTGATTCATCCAATGTTGTAGGGCTTATGACGAAAACGCTTGTGGCTTCTAATTATCTCATTTATTGGAGTTTAATGAGCCCGCTAGTGCGCTGAGTGCATAAGAAGCGTATTTGATTTCAATGCGTTATCGCTCTTTTATTTGAATGGATAACGGTGCTCATCTCATGCTTACCAAATAGCATATCCAAAATCTTAATAACAAAATGATTTACTGAGCCGTCAATATGACGGTTGTTTTAAATATTTCCAACAAAATGTTGGTTTCTTATGCAGTTAGAATCGGTATAGAATGAGAAAAATAAGGAAAGCTTGGTAAGTATATGGACAAGTTTGATCACAAGATTGTGGATCTTCTCCGACACAACGCTCGGCTGTCGGTGACTGAAATTGCGGATAAAGTGAACCTTTCTCGTTCTGCGGTGACTGCTCGTATTCGTAAGCTAGAACATGACAAAGTGATTCTCGGGTATCACGCTGAAATTGCCTCTTCAGGCGGGGACTCGATTTGTGCTTATTTTGCTCTAAAGTTCGATAAATCTACATCCACGTATTATTGCGAATCATATGCCGACGAACTATACAAAATCGATGGCGTAAAATGGTGCCATGCAATCAGTGGTGAAACGGATATGATGGTTTTTGTCGAAGTACCTACGATGACTCGTTTGAACGAAATCAGAGATCAAATTCAACGTTACCCAGAGCTAAGGCACCTCATGACTCATACCGTTTTAGCTGAGTTCTTTAATACGACTGGCAACCAGTTTGTGAAATAAGCATCATGGGTGCCATTATTTATTAAACCTTCTTGAGCCGGTATGTTAAACAACATCAATTTGAATCTACTTAGGTCCTTGCATGTACTTTTAGAAGAGTGTCATGTCAGCCGAACTGCAGAACGTTTGCACATTACTCAGTCTGCGGTTAGGCGACAGCTTGCACAATTGCGCGATCTGTGTGGTGACCCACTGCTTATTCGTCAAGGTAATCAGCTGATACCAACCCCGCGAGCAATAGCATTAAAATCAAAGCTTGATGCGTTACTGGCTGAGTTTGACCATTTACTCGATGACAAACCTTTTGAGCCGCAACTGTGGCAAGGCGAGCTGGTTATTGCCTCAAGTGATTACGTGGCACAATACGTTTTGCCCGATATTGCATCTCACTTAGGTGAACAAGCACCACAATTGGATTTGGCGTATCGACTGTGGCAACTAGATTTCATCGATAAGCTTCACGAGTTAGGAATCCATCTTGCTTCTTCTATGTATCCCACTCAGCCTGAAGGTGTATCTAGCATCAATATTGGTTCTGATAAGTCAGTTTGTTTGATGAAGGCGTCTCACCCTTTAGCTGGTAAGGCTTCGATTTCTATAGAGGACCTCATCAGTCATTCGCATATTCAAGTGACGGGTGGGGGAGACAAAGACTCAAGTACTGATATGGCACTAAAAGACAGGGGGCTGATGCGTCATGTTACCTTTAAAGTGCCTTTTTTCTCTGCGGCGGTAAATCGTTTGGTCTCAAGTGACCACTTGATGGTAGTTCCGGAGCACATTGCAAATAATTTGGCCAAGCACTGGCCTTTGGTTCATAAAGCGCTTCCTTTTGAGACACCTACCCATGAATACTGGCTGATGTGGCATCCTAAATACGACAATGATCCAGCTCATCAGTGGGTGCGAGAGCAAATCCACGCGGTGATGAAAATATCGGAATACTCCATCCATTAAGTTATGATTTTAAATCATGACTTTTATGCGAAACTTTGATTTCAAATTATAGCTCTTCAATTGATAGATTGAGTTCAAATGGAGAGAGGTTATTTATGACACTAACAGTTTGGTTATCACTTTTTACCGTGTGTTTACTCGGCGCTATGTCACCTGGGCCTAGCCTAGCGATTGTGGCAAAACATGCTTTGGCTGGTGGACGCATCAATGGTTTGGCAACGGCTTGGGCACACGCTTTTGGAATTGGCGTTTATGCCTTTATCACGCTGATTGGCCTCGCTGTTGTTTTGCAGCAAAGCCCGATGTTGTTCAAGACGATCAGCCTTGCAGGCGCGGCATATCTTGCATATTTAGGGTTCAATGCGCTGCGTTCGAAAGGCGGTGTGGCGGCGAAGTTGGAGTCAGGCGAGGAAACAACGGTAAGCCAGTCTGCTCGAGAAGGTTTTTTTATCTCGATTTTAAGTCCTAAAATTGCTTTGTTTTTTATCGCATTATTCAGTCAGTTTGTAGCGCTAGGTAATGATTTGAGCAATCAAATGATCATTGTTGCTACACCATTTGTTGTGGACGGGCTTTGGTATACCTTTATCACCCTAGTGTTATCAAGCTCTAAAGTGGTGGACAGAATTCGTTCTAAAGCAGTGTTAATTGATCGTTTGTCAGGGATTGTTCTCATGCTATTGGCACTTCGAGTGGTCGTAACCGTATAAATTTGCCAAGACAACAAAATATTAAAGGCAGCCCAGGTGGCTGCCTTTTTTGTAAAAAAGCACCCTGCCATTGTAAAAAAGCACCCTGCCATTGTAAAAGACAGGGTGAAAGCAAGAAGTTTCTCAGGAGCAGTCGGGGGAGAGAAACTTATATAAATTCTATTTACTTATCGGCGAACCTCTTCGAACTCACCTTCGATAGCATCGGCTTTACCAGTATTGAATTCATACTCTTCATGCATTTCTTTCTGCATTTTCTTCACGCGCTTCTCAATACGCTTGCCTGTAATCAATGCTGCGATGGTCAACGGAATCGCAATGATCAAGCTAAATACTAATGTAAAAAAGCCCGTAATCAGTGCCAGTGCGGTAACAATAATCCGATTCATAATCATGACCTCTCTGTAATTCATGTGTTCAGATTAATGCTGTGAACATGAACAAAACATGAATGATAGCCTTCACTTTGTCCGGAGAGTGTCAAATGAGCGAAATGAAAAAACGCCTGAGGGTGATCAGGCGTATAAACGGGGAAAAATATTAGTAATGCGCTTTGCGCTTATTATTTAGAACAAATATGAGATATTGTCCGTTACGCTATGTGGTTAACGTTGTGGAGCAAAGTTCACCTATCGAGGGAATGTTTGGTAACGAACACCCATCATTTGTTCCATACAGTGCACAACTTGGCAGCTGTAACCGAATTCGTTGTCGTACCAGATGTAAAGTACACAACGCTTGTCTTGTGCGATAGTCGCTTGACCATCTACGACGCCTGCATGGCGAGAGCCAACTAAGTCAGTTGATACAATTTCTGTTGAATCGGTGTAGTCAATCTGTGCCGAAAGCTCAGAGTTCAACGCCATTTCACGCAAGTAATCGTTCAGTGAATCACGGTCTACGTCTTCACCTAAGTTTAGGTTAGCGACTGCCATCGAAACGTTTGGTGTCGGTACGCGAATTGCGTTACCTGTTAGCTTACCAGCTAGCTCTGGCAGTGCTTTTGCTACAGCTTTAGCTGCGCCAGTTGAAGTTAGAACCATGTTCAGAGAAGCACTACGTCCACGGCGGTCACCAGAGTGGAAATTGTCGATCAAGTTTTGGTCGTTTGTGTATGAGTGCACGGTTTCGATGTGACCAGAAAGGACACCATATTTATCATTCAGCGCTTTAAGAACCGGCGTGATTGCGTTTGTGGTACAGCTCGCGGCAGAGATGATGGTGTCATCTTCTTGAATAACTGATTCATTTACACCGAATACAACGTTTTTGATATCGCCTTTACCTGGTGCCGTTAGCAGCACTTTCTCTGCACCTTGACACTCTAAGTGTTGGCTTAGGCCTTCAGAATCACGCCAAACACCTGTGTTATCAACAACAAGCGCGTTGTTAATACCGTAAGCAGAGTAGTCCACTTCGCTTGGATTGTTTGCGTAGATGATTTGGATGTAGTTACCGTTAACGATCAGAGCTTTACGTTCCTCATCGATCACAATGCTACCGTTGAACTGACCGTGGACTGAGTCACGACGCAGTAAGCTAGCACGCTTCTCTAAATCGCCTTTTTTACCGCCACGAACCACAATCGCTCGCAGTCGTAGTGGGTAACCTGGGCCACTTTTCTCGATTAGAAGGCGAGTTAGTAGTCGACCAATGCGACCAAAACCGTAAAGAACTACATCACGCGCTTTCAATGAAGAGTCTGCATCGCGTGCACCATCAAGTGCAGTGATAAGGAAATCATTTAGAGAGGCAGTATCGTCATGTTCATTCCAGTACTTAGTTGCCAATTGGCCAACATCTACACGACACGAAGAAATGCTCATTTCACATAGCACTTGAATGATAGGCATCGTGTGCTCAAGTGAGAGTGGGCTGCCTGTATAACGTCTTGCAACGCGATGAGTTTTGAGAATGTCTATAGTAGTAGCATTGATAAGCGTTTTACCAAACAGAACCACTTCGATTCCTTTTTGACGATATAGCTTACCAATTAGAGGGGAAATAGATTCAGCAATCGTTTGGCTAGTTTGCCAGTCTTGGAGATATTTCTCTGGACTCATTGTTGTATTAGACCTTTCACGTTTTGGGGGCTAACCATACTCTCTGCTGTTGCTTCTTCGGCAGCGTGCAAGAGTGTGGTGGGTTATGTAATCGGGTTGTAATAGTTATGTGTGCGGATTCTAAGGTCGGAGCCCTTATTCTGCTAGGAAAATTAAATCCAGTGTAAAACACTAGTTAAGGTCGTATTAGTGGTGAATTAATGTGACTAAAGCGGTGGTTTTCACGTATTGACATTTAAAAAGTCATCCACTTTTTTCGCGATGATAATGTGTGTTTTCAAATTAGTTTTGTTGTCACTGTGAATTCGTTTGCATTTTTGTGTGATTTGTCTCGATAAGGCAACGATATAGGTGAACATATGGTTTGGAATTTCATGAAAAGTGATGTGCATCTTAAGTATGAGTGAAACTTCACTGTTTGTACTCAGCTTGAAGATCGAAAAGTATGATTCGAGTCACAATTACCATTTCATTGACCGATGGCGAAATAAGCGGAATGACCATGGTTTTGGTAGGTGAATGTTGTTTTAAAGTAACCATGTCGTATATGCCTTTCAATGCTAGAAACTAGTCTAGTATTAAATAATCGGATGAGATCAACCATTGGGCTGATGGATGTTGAGATTATCAATAAAAACACGCTTAGCACTCCTCGCACTATTACCCACGGTGGTGATAGTGGTTTTTGCAGTTCAGCAGTTTTCTGACAATGCGTTGCGCGTAAGCCGTCTCAATCAAACGGTAATCAATATCCAAGGTTTCCAGTTGATATCCCAAGCCTCTCATTTTATATACTCCATAGAGAAAGCACGCCGCCAGCCTACGCTTCAAGCATCAGCCGCACTTAATATAGAAGAACAAGACGGTGTTATTTCTTCCATGCATCAAAAATTCGTCAGTAACCCCAATACCGCTGAATATGCTGATGAGCTGAAAGAGGCCATGCTAGGGGTATTATCCGGTAGGTTGGACGAGATGGATGACCTTGGCGATTGGGCATTTCAACTGCTTCAAAATATGTCGCGCTCTTTGCTACAAAATCATCAGTGGTATGGTAGTGAGGATGGCATTCGAATGCAGAATTTTATTGCTTACCTTGCTCAGCTGTCTTTTTGGACACAGAAAGAAGCCTGGTTGACGCATCGCCTAGTCCAAGATCCTAAGAGTCGGTTGAGTCAGAGTCTGTTTTTTCAGGCTATTGATCGACAGCAGCAAAATTTGGATGCGTTTTTAAATTTAGGAGGGTCATACGATCAAGTTGATAAATTGCTAGGCTTGTTTACGTCGCCGAGATATCAGAGAAATTTGGCATCTCGTGGGCGACTAATGTCAGGGGACATGTCACGTAGTGACTATGAAGCGTATTTGAGAGAACTCGATTTCCGTGTGCAACGCTTGCAAGTACTCATTGATGGGTTCACGAAACAAACAGAGCAGTCGCTCCTAACACAAGTTCATGAACAAAAAACCAATATTGCGATGATTACCTCTGGCGTTATTTTGGTTATCGTCATGCTTTGTTGGCTTGGCTTTGGCACTTGGTTTCGGGTTAATAGCAAACTAGATGCGATTATTCATACCTTAACGGCGCTGATCAACGATGAAGAGAAACAGACGAAAGTCAAAGTCGATGGCAGTGATGAACTGACGATTTTCGCTCAGCAAGTGAATCGAGTGGTTGAAGAAAAGCAGAGACAAACAGACGAAATACTCCATGCTAAAGAGTCTGCAGTGTCTGCTAATCGCGCTAAATCAGTATTTCTTGCCAACATGTCGCATGAAATACGTACCCCCCTAAACGGTATTATGGGCATGACGGAGATACTCTCTCAAAGTGAGTTATCTTCTCATCAACAAGAAGTCGTTGATGACATTGACTCTTCATCTCAAACATTACTTACCTTGCTTAACGATATTTTGGATCTTTCTAAAATCGAATCTGGTCGACTGGAGTTGTCGTTAGTCGAGGCCGATATCCGAGAGGTGGTGTACCAGTCGATGGTTTTATTTCAATCCAAAGCCACATCTAAACAGCTAGAGCTGGGGATTAACTTAGCTGAAAACATTCCAACTCGAGTGATGGTTGATGATCATCGCATCAAGCAGGTCATCACGAATCTGGTATCGAATGCGGTCAAGTTTACCGAAAGCGGTCATATACGTGTTGATGTCAGTTATGACGAGTTACCTGAGAACGAGCGCGGAACGCTGATGTTTAAAGTCGAAGATTCCGGGATAGGCATTGAACAAGATAAGTTAACGACGATTTTTGAACCCTTTACTCAGGAAGATGAAGGAGTGTCGAGGCAGTTCGGTGGAACGGGACTGGGATTGGCAATTTGTCGTCAACTGGTATCCATGATGGGAGGGCAGCTTATAGCGACATCCACCAAAGGAGTGGGCACATGCTTTGAATTCTCTATTGAGGTTGACGTTATTCCGATGTTTGGCTGGCGCTCGGACATGATAAATAAAGGGCTCTTGATCTGCACAAATTACGATTACGCTGATCAACTTTTGAAAGAGTGTCGATTAGCGAAAATCAATCTCTTTGGTGCGAATAATGTTAATGAAGTAAAAGCAATAAACGATGACTTTGATGTCATATTTCTGTGCCATAGTGACGACTCCAATACGGATGAAGCCTTAGATGAGTTGTCACGCAAGTATGATCTTCGTCGTGTGATTATTTGTCAGCATCATCTATCCACTCCCTACGACAATGCAGAAAGAGTACATGCTGTGCTCACATTGCCTTTTCTTGGCAATCGATTTAAGCATGTCATTGACGATTTAGCGAAGGTAGAAAAAACCATTTCAAGTGACGCTGTCACTAATAGTATTCCAAAGTCTGAATATCGAACGTCGCGCTCTCACAGGAGGATCTTAATCGCGGAGGATAACTTGATGAATCAGAAAATCGCGAGTTTCTTTCTGGATAAAGCTGGATATGACTATTTGATAACAAGCAATGGACAAGAAGCGTTGGAAGCCATCACAAAGGGAGAAGAATTCGATGCAATTTTAATGGATTGTATGATGCCGGTGATGGATGGACTGACCGCGACGAAAGAAATTCGTCGTTGGGAAAAGAAAGCCGGGCGTGAGAAAACGACCATTATTGCGCTCACCGCGAGTGTTTTGGAAGAAGACATTCACAACTGTTTTGCTGCAGGTATGGATGCTTATTTACCTAAGCCTTATAAATCGAATCAGCTATTTGAGCTCTTCAATGAATTAAAACTCGCCTAAATCGATAACATTTCAAGACGATAAAGCCCCAATCAAAGGGGCTTTATTTTAACCATGTATTGTTATGCGTTTGCTTGAGCGCCAGCGAGTTTACGTATGGTTTGTCGATAGGTTAGGTAAGCGGAAATGCCCGCCAGAATGTTGCCCATACAAGCGCCTAAAAGTAGACCTCGGATTCCCCCCATTTGAGCGCCAACCCATAAGCAAGGAAGGAAAAAGACAAACAAGCGTAGCGCTGAAATGGTGAGCGCGGTGTAAGATTTACCTAATGCATTGCAAAGAGAAACCATCAACATACATACACCTAGTGAACCTAAGCTGATAGGAACAATCAGCAAATGCATTTCTAATACTTGCTCTACTTGAACATCACTGGTCATCAGTAGTGCAAGTGGGTTTGCGACGACAAACGTAATGGCTGCGATCAAAAGTTGAAAGCCCAGAATGAATTTTACGGCAATACTGACTAGCGATTGGATATCTTGGTAGTTCTTTGCGCCAAGTAAGCGCCCGACCATTGGGGGCATAGACATTGTCAGCGCTAACACCGAAACGATAGCAAAGAATTCGTAGCGTGAACCGAGCGCCCAAGCGGCGACTGCTGCGGTCCCGAAGCTTGCCAACAACTTTGTTGCTAACATGGACGACAACGGAGGCAGCAGTTGGCTGATCATCGCAGGTCCCATGATGTTACCGATAGACGCAACACTTTTAGCTACGTTGAGGTCTTGCCACTGCGTTGTTGCCCAGTGATTCTTCTTTACGCGAGGCGCGACGACTAAAATACCAAACCCAAAAGCAACGATGGTTGCTATTGCGGCTCCGTTAATACCCAAGTTAAACGTGAAAATAAATAGTGGATCGAGCACAAGGTTCACACCGCTGGTCACCATCATCATTGTGCCAGGCAACATGGTGTTGCCGTTAGCTCGGCAAATACTGTAGTAAAAATATAAAACCGCTCCAGTCCATGAACTTAGCAGCCACCAAGGCCAGTAGCTGTCGATAATCGGCATCACAGATTCTGGAGCACTTAATAGAGATAAAATGGGGTAGCGCAAAAGCCAAATTAGCCCTCCAAAAACGGCTACACCGATTGAGCCAATCATCAAAACTAAGCCACCGAGCTGTTTGGCATAACGACTTTCATTCGCACCAAGCGCTTTAGAAATGACAGCGGTCGTGGCGATACCTAAACCGACTTGAATGCCGATAATGACCATTTGCAACGGAAGAGTAAAACCTTGAGCGGCCAAAGGTAAAACGCCGAGCTGACCGATAAATGCACTATCTACAAGCTGAAAGCTCATTAAAGATAGAACGCCAAATAGCATTGGCCAAGTCATCGTAAATAATTGTTTTGCAAGTGTTGGTTGTGTACTTGTCGTAGTTGAGGACATAGAAAGCTGAATGCGTTAGGAATAAGAGTTGGATTGATTGTACACGGCGCTTAGTTTAGAGACAAAAATAAACCCCGAGTAAGGTAGCTTTACTCGGGGTTGGAAAATCTAGCTTAAGCGTTTATTTTTTGCCGCTAGTTTGCTTGTCTTCTTCAGTCAGTTCGCGAATACGACGGCTGATGTCACGACGTGCTTTAGAGATTTCTGCACTTTTGATGATGTGGTCATCAACACGATCTTCGTAGTCTGCTTTCATATTTTTGATGATTGCGACGATTTCATCGTGAGTCATTTCTGGTTTGATGTAATCTAGAAGGTTTTCTAGAAGGTCAACACGTTTGCGGTTATCACGAACTTTCTTTTCGTTATCAAGCAGCTCACGTTTTAGTTTGTTTTTACGACGAGCTTGGTTAACGATTTCAAATACGCTACTCATAGTTCTCTTTCCTAATTTTATGAATATCTCCCTCGATTAAAGCACAACATCCAGTGGCATAACAGTCTTTAGATCAATCACAATGCAGAGTTGAACATTTCTCAACCAATTGCGATGTGTCCACATAATCACGCTTCTTTAATCGAGTTTTGGGCAACATCGTAGAATCCATCGATTCATTGTCATAACGTGGCCTTCACTATATTATCAACACCATTGAATGCAAAATGATGAACTTGATATGGACTCTGGGAACACTGCGGAGCAAGTAAGTAGTCAAGATAATGAGCAAGCCACTCGCTCTGTGGCTGAAAAGTTAAAAACAGCGTATATCAACGCTCGCGAGCAACTCGAAATCATCGAAGTTGAGCTGAATCGTTCAAAAATAATGATGGTTGATCAAGATGGCAATTTGACGAAAGTGCCAATTCTCTCGGAGCATTGATACCTGACCCGATTCGCAAAGGGTGCCAGGTCTTGCGCTATGCTTTAGCCTGACACCGACACCTGAATCGTTAACGCTTCTTGCATCTCTTTGCCAATGTATGATGCATGATTTCGAAGCGATTTAGGTACCAAGTCAAATGCAAAAATAATAAGGAAATGCATTATGAAAGTTGAGCTAACGGCAATTGAAGCACGAGTCATTGGTTGCTTGATCGAAAAAGAAGTCACCACCCCAGATCTTTATCCCCTCAGCCTAAACGCATTAACCAACGCGTGTAATCAAAAAAGCAACCGTGATCCCGTAATGTCGCTCTCTGAGTCAGACGTTCTCGATGCCGTTGATGCTCTAATTGAGCGTAGGCTCGTCAGTGACGAAAGTGCGTTTAACAGCCGTGTTAGCAAGTATCAACACCGTTTCTGTAATACGGAGTTTGGTGATTTAAAACTGACAGAACAAGAGAAGGGAATCGTGTGCTGTATGCTTTTGCGTGGTGCTCAAACGCCTGGGGAAATTCGCACTCGTACCAATCGTCTCGCGACATTTCATGATGTCAAAGAAGTTGAAACAGTTTTGGAGCACTTAGCAAGCGAAGACAAAGGGCCATTAGTGGTCAAGTTACCGCGTGAAGCCGGAAAGCGAGAATCACGCTATATGCATTTGTTCTGTGGCGACGTTGACGTCTCTGAGCTAGCAGTGCCAGTGTCAGCGGCTGGCTCTAATTCTGATCGAGTCAGCCAGCTAGAGCTCGAAGTTGCTCAGCTTAAAGAAGAGCTCGATGAGCTTAAAGCTAAGGTCGAGTCACTACTTTCATGATTGAAAATACAGCGCAGCGTTGGAGTGTCTATTTGATACGAAATAACCGTAATGCGCTGTATTGCGGTGTCACAAACAATGTTGAGCGAAGATTCAATCAGCACCAAACGGGCAAAGGAGCGAAAGCTTTAAAGGGAAAAGGTCCCTTGGTATTGGAGTGGTCTTCGGATTTTGATTCAAAGACACTTGCCATGCGGGCTGAGTATTATATTAAGCAACTAACAAAAGCTAAGAAAGAGCTGCTTGTTACGTCAAAAGCAAGTATTGTCGTTGATGAAAATCAGCAGATGATGTTAGAAATGGCTTTATCGAAATAAGCGTTCGCGACATGCCGAATAACAAAGAAACCGTCCACTGAGGCGGTTTCTTTTTAGTTTTGGAGTACCATGTAAGAACAAACTGACGCATAATGGGTTGGTGTTCTGTTTAAACACTCAGAGTATGAAAAGGAGAAATGATATTTTGTGACCTTACAATTAGGTACACAATAAACGTTTATTCGTTCCAACTCAGACTAAGAACCAATTTATTATTGAAACAGGCACTCAGAGGAAGGTAGATTACAAGAGTAAAGGATGACTCGGCTAGGTAACGAATAGAGCTGAATTAGGCTCATAAAAAGCTAAAAGAGCAGTAGATGAAAAAAGCGTTAGTATTCTCCCTGATGTCAATGGCCACTGTCGCGCCGATAGCGCAAGCCACTCAAGTCCTCAATGGGTATTGGGCATATCAAGAATTTTTAGACCAGTTTCCAGAACAGAAGCAGTTAACGAATGCGTTGGCTGACGCCGTGCGAGAGACTCCTGTTCCGGTTGAAAGAGACAAAAAACGTCCGTTAAAAATTTCTGTGGTTTATCCAGGCCAACAGATTTCGGATTATTGGATTCGAAATATAGACGCATTTGAACAGCGTTTAGATAAACTCGATATCGACTATCAACTTAATCAAGTATTTACCCGTCCCAACGCAGATATTAAGCAACAAAGTTTGTCTTTAATGGAAGCGCTGAAGAGCAACTCCGATTATCTTATTTTCACTCTCGATACCACTAGGCATCGTAAGTTTGTTGAACACGTCTTAGACTCAAAGAAAACCAAGTTGATCTTACAAAATATCACTACACCGGTAAGAGATTGGGAGGATCACCAACCGTTCCTTTATGTTGGTTTTGATCATGCTGAAGGCAGCCGTGAGCTTGCAGTGGAGTTTGGTAAGCGTTTTCCAAAACAGAGCCATTATAGTGTGCTCTACTTTTCAGAAGGGTATATCAGCGATATCAGAGGCAATACCTTTATCAATCAAGTCAACCGTGATAACAACTTTGAACTACAATCTGCTTACTATACTAAAGCGACAAAGCAGTCTGGGTACGAAGCAGCAAAAGCGAGTTTGGAAAAATATCCTGACGTCGATTTTATTTATGCGTGTTCTACAGATGTGGCGCTAGGTGCTGTTGATGCGCTGAAAGAGTTAGGGCGTGAAGATGTCATGATCAATGGCTGGGGTGGCGGCTCTGCAGAATTAGAAGCGCTTTCGAAAGGGGAGTTAGACGTTACTGTTATGCGTATGAACGATGATACTGGCATTGCAATGGCAGAAGCGATTAAGTGGGATCTTGAAGGGAAGCCCGTTCCAACCGTTTATTCTGGTGATTTTGAAGTCGTCACGAAATCTGATTCTCCAGAAAGAATTGAAGCATTAAGAAAACGCGCATTTAGATACTCAGACAATTGATGACAACTACATCAAAAACAAGAAAGCGTCGCTCATTGTCGACGCTTATTACGAAAATAATCATTCTCGTACTTGCTCCGATCATTTTAGGCATCTTCGTTCAGAGTTATTACTTCTCGAAGCAAATTATTTGGCAAGAAGTGGATAGAACTAAGCAACAGACGTCAGCGCTGATTCTTAATATTTTTGATAGCCATTTTGCTGCGATTCAGATTCATCACAACAGTAACTCGAAGAGTGATGTTGTTTTAGATTTTTATACAGAACGGGATGAAGAAGCTCTCAATTACTTTTTCATGAGTATTGACCAGAGTGATCCTTCTCATACGCCAGAGTTTCGCTTTCTCACCGATCATCAAGGCATTATTTGGGACGATGGGAATGCGCATTTCTATGGCATCAATAACTTGATTCTCAATGATCTCGCGAGCCAAGTGACTTTTAGCAACAATTGGTATTACCTTCCTTCACATACCCCAATGGGAACTCGCCATCTGTTACTGCGTCGTGTACCGGTTTTACAACCTAAAACCGGTGAAGTGATGGGGTATTCTTACAATGTTGTTGTTCTAGATAACAACTTCGGGTTGATGGAAAGACTAAAAAACGAAGGGAACGTTGATAATGTTGTTTTGGTGGCCAACGATACGCCACTAGCCAGCTCACTAGTCGGAGATGAAGCGTACAAGATATTTGATGTTCTGAAGCGGCGAGAATCTCAGCAAAAGCTTGACCAGTTGTTGATTATTAAAACCCCTATCGAAGTCAATGCTGCCACGACGGATTTGTGTTTACTAACCGTACAAGACAATCAGAGTGTTGTGACGCTGCAAATCCAGCACCTTTTAGCGATGCTGGCTTCGGTTATCGGGATGGTGATGATTGCGTTGATGACCAAAGAGTGGATTGAGAATCGAGTCGTCGAAGAGCTTGGCTCGTTGATGGCATATACTCGTTCGGCTCGTGAAGAAAAAGGGTTCGAACGGTTTGGCGGGTCGGATATCGAGGAGTTCGATCATATTGGTTCGACACTAGAAAACACCTTTGAAGAGCTGGAAGCGCAAAAGCGTTCATTCCGCGATCTGTTTAACTTTGCGTTATCGCCGATTATGGTGTGGTCAGAGTCTGGCGTACTCATCCAAATTAATCCGGCAGCCCGCAAAGAATTGGTCATGGAAAACGACATTGAAACCATGCACCCAGTGTTTAAAGGCTTCAAAGAAAAGTTGATGCCGCACCTGCGAATGGCAGCTCAAGGAGCCACGTTAACTGGCGTCAATGTACCAATTGGAGACAAGGTATATCGCTGGAACTTATCGCCGATTCGAGTTGACGGTGATATCAGCGGTATCATTGTTCAAGGTCAGGATATTACGACGCTTATTGAAGCGGAAAAACAAAGTAACTTGGCACGTAAAGAGGCAGAAAAATCCGCCCAAGCACGTGCCGATTTTCTGGCTAAAATGAGCCATGAAATCCGAACGCCAATCAATGGCATTCTAGGAGTTGCTCAATTATTAAAAGACTCGGTCGAAACGGAAGAACAGAATAACCAAATTGACGTACTTCGACATAGTGGTGAGCACTTACTTGCTGTTTTGAATGACATTTTGGATTTTTCGAAGATTGAGCAGGGTAAGTTTAATATTCAAAAGCACCCGTTTTCTTTCACTGACACGATTCGAACGTTAGAAAACATTTATCGTCCAATTTGCGAAAATAAAGGCGTTAACCTCGTCATTGAAAACAAGATTGATCCCAATGTTGAAATCTTTACTGACCAAGTTCGTCTGAACCAAATTTTATTCAACTTAGTCAGTAACTCAGTTAAGTTTACCCCCTCGGGCAGCGTACGCTTGCATGCGGAACTGGAGCAGTTCTACGGCGCCGAAAATAGTGTGTTGGTAGTGGAAATTACGGATACGGGCATCGGCATAGAGCCCGATAAGCTCGACCAAATGTTCGAACCTTTCGTTCAAGAGGAAGCAACGACCACTCGAGAATACGGTGGCAGTGGCTTGGGACTGACCATTGTGAAAAACCTCGTCGATATGCTGGAAGGTGACGTTCAAGTACGTAGTCAAAAAGGTTTAGGCACGACCTTTGTTATTACAATGCCAGTGAAAGATCGTGAGCGAGTGCTCACCCCTCTTGATTCAAGCTTGAGAGTTAAACCTGGTGAGTTATTCGCAGAGAGTCTAAAAGTACTGTTGGTAGAAGATAACCATACTAATGCTTTCATTCTCAAAGCATTTTGTAACAAGTACAAAATGCAGGTTGATTGGGCAAAAGATGGATTGGAAGCGATGGAGTTCTTAAAAGATCATACTTACGATTTGATTTTGATGGACAACCAACTGCCGCATCTTGGAGGAATTGAAACAACCAAAGAGATCCGACAGAAGCTGAAGTTAGGCACGCCAATTTATGCTTGTACTGCCGATACGGCGAAAGAAACCAGTGATGCGTTTATGGAGGCGGGCGCGAATTACGTATTGCTCAAACCGATTAAAGAAAATGCGCTCCATGAAGCCTTTGTTGACTTCAAGCAGCGATTCTTAATTGAACGAACGTGATGAACTCATTCGCTATGAGCCTTAATTGATAATTCAATCGCTCACTAAACCGAAAAGCACAACGCCATAACTTAGGGTTGTGCTTTTTTTGTATCTCAATGCTTCACTTGTTGATAAGCCTGGAGTGCTGATATCACCTTTAGTGTCGTATATCACTACTATTACAACCCAAGTACTACGTTGCGTTACGCAAACTTGTTCCCCAATGGCATATTCTATGTGATTTAAATCACAAAAAATTATTTACTTAGCGTGCTAACTATTTTATATTACTTAGCAAGCTAAGTAATTGAGTAGATCTTATGATTCAAGACATCAACAGTTTGCGCGACCTTTCTCTGGCTGAAAAGTTATCTCGTGTTGCCCGTTTGTGGAAAATGGTTGCAGATCGCGAGTTGGAGCCTTTAAACCTGACGTACCCGCGTTGGACTGCGTTATGGAAACTTTATCGAATGGGCGACAACGTTAGTCAGAAGCATTTGGCTGAAGCGCTTGAGATTGAGTTGGCATCGCTGATGCGCACATTAAAGCTATTAGAAGAGCAATCTCTGATCACTCGCCATTGCAGTGAGCATGACAAGCGAGCACGCATTGTTAGCCTTACAGAAGAAGGTAAAACCCTACTCAAGCAAATGGAGACTCGAATTCTTCAAGTACGGAGCAAGCTACTGACAGAAATCAATGACCAAGAGCTTCAAAAGCTTTCATTGATCCTCGATCAGATTGCTCACAATGCACTTGATTCACTTAGCGAATAAGTCAGAAACCCGAATTAAAAGAGAAGTAAACGCCTATGACTCCAGATCAAAAATTCGCACGTTGGATCAAGTATTCTTGCGTCGCGTTTGTCCTTGTCTTTGCCTATTTTCTAGTCGCAGATCTCGTCATGCCACTGACGCCTCAGGCAATGGCAACGCGAGTGGTAACTAAAGTAGCTCCCCGTGTGAGTGGACAGATTACGAATCTTTATGTTGCCAACAATCAAGAAATAAGCCAAGGCGATCTACTATTCCAGATAGATCCACAGCCTTATCAGCTCGCCGTAGAAAAGGCTCAACTTAACCTTGAACGTGTGATTCAAAATAATGAACAGCTTGATGCCTCTATTGCAGCGGCAAAGGCGGACGTTGAAGCAAGCAAAATTGTCGCCGAGCAAAAAGTTCGCGAAGCCAAACGTCTTGATACATTGTTTCATCGCAATGGCACCTCGCAACAACAGCGTGATGACGCACAAAGTAGTGCAACGGCAGCCAGAGCAAACTTACTGGCCGCGCGCGCTCGTTTAAAAGAGTTGGAAGTAAACCGAGGCGATTTAGGTGCAACGAATGTAAATATCCGCGTGGCACAAAACCAGCTAAAACAAGCGGAACTTAATCTGTCTTACACTCAAGTAATTGCTGAGCATGATGGCGTTGTCGCTAACTTGCAGCTGGAAACGGGTGCCTATGCGGCCGCTGGTACGCCTCTTGTGGCTTTAGTCTCGGATGACGTGGATATTATTGCCGACTTTCGTGAAAAGAGTCTGCGACACTTCAATCAGAACAGTCGGGCGTTAGTGGCCTTTGATAGCTTGCCTGGTGACGTATTTGAAGCTCGTATTACGAGTGTGGATGCGGGAGTAAGCTCGGGCCAGTTTGATGCGGATGGCCGTTTAGCAACACCGACAGACTCAAACCGTTGGGTGAGAGACGCGCAGCGTTTACGTTTACATTTAGCTATCGATGAGCCTCAACAGCGCGCATTTCCGGCCGGGGCACGTGCGACTGTGCAACTGTTGCCAGAAAACTCGTTATCTGGCTGGTTAGCGAGATGTCAGATCCGATTTTTGAGTCTTCTTCATTACATTTATTAACGGGGAGGCGATATGAAGTTATGGGATCATCCCATGTCGGAAAACGACTTCCGTCAGTGTTTGCGCATTGCAACTGGCGCGACCATTGGCTTCACCTTATGTAAGGTCTTTGGCTGGAATTATGGCGTATTTTTTACCGTAACACCGATGTTGTTACTTGGAATGGTACCAGTCATGAGCCTGCATGCCGCACGACAGCTGATTTTTTCAGCGGTCGTATGCGGATTAGAGGTCGGTATTCTTGGTGGGCTATTTGGTGGACATCCTGGCATGATGACGATCATCGCCTTCGGGTTGTTTTTGTATAAGTTCGCCTGTATGTCAAAAGGGAGCTTATTCCTGTTTGGGGCAAATAGCGTGCTGAGCTTGAGCATCATGCTGCATTTTGCGAGTTATCCAACAACCGACTTAAATGATCTGATATTCAGCAACCTACAAGCGAATGTTATTTCAGTGATCGTGGCCTACGTCGTGACATTTTTGATCCCTGATGCAGAGCCTCGTCAGCCACCGGCAAAACCATCTCAGCCTAAACAGAGTCACCGCATGCGGCATGAAGCCCTTATGGGGGCGAGTATCGCTACAATGTCTTTCCTTGTATTCCAGCTATTTGACCTCAGTGATTCTATGTCCGCTCAGGCGACAACCTTGCTTTTATTGTTTCCTATGCATTGGAACGGTGCTTTAGGGTATGCGCGCAAAAGAGCAATGGGGACCTTGATGGGGGTAACCTTTGGTATTGCTGGGCAGCTCGTACTATACGATTGGTCGGATACCTTGCTGTTTATCGTCCCATTGCTGTGGATTGGCGCGATGATGTTCAGCTATATGCATGTAAAAGAGTCTAGTGGGTCAGGAGCTGGGTTTGGCGGATTAACTACATTAGGTATTTTATTTGGCCAATACCTTACTCCGGATGGCGATTTAATGTTCAGCGCGCTGTATCGCGTGAGTAGTATTTTGTTTGCTATTGTTGTCACTCTGCTCGTGACCTATGCGGTGCACAGAGTGCTCAACAGCTTTGAGGCGACGCGCTTTAGCCAGCAGTAAGTTCAGACGTTACTGGTTAGAAAGGACTGCTCCAGTAACTCTGTTTTTAGCTCGTGACTCATCGCTATTGGGCTTTCAAACTTAATTCCTATTACCCAGCCTTTCACCAACTTCTTAATGTTGGCAATGACACACCGATTTTCTTCTCCGATATAGTGACTTAGAGAAGAGTCGATAGTGACACTTTCACCAACGTTGAATTCAGGCTCTATAAAAGTTGAGATACCAATACCTGCCAGTGAGAAGTCGATAAGGCTACCGTCGTAAACATTCCCCGCGTGAACAATCTTACAATCCATTTGCAGCTTATATCGTTCGTGTTCCCGGACTGGTTTGGTTGCAAATGTTCCTGGAATTCGAATAAATAAAAGGGGCGAAGGACGAACCGCAGTTGTTAGAACACTGGATTTAAATGCAATGACATGGCCTAACTCCGTATCTGATACACCACGCACGATGACATCGGCGTTTGGGAGTTTTCTCATCACTTGCTCTTCAAACAAACGCATCGGTATATCAAGAATCAAATACGCGTTCTCTTTCATCCCAAGATAGGTGGTGGAATACGTATACTGGTCCTTAGGCCCAAACTCGAAATTAGTCGAAAGTTTCATTCCCGGTTTGAGGAATCTATGCAGTTCATCTTTAGTATGAGTGGCAGGCATAACATTGGCGTTTTAATTATTGGTTAAATCGAGGCTATCAAAACGCCATTTTGTTATTCAAGATAGTAGGACAAAAGTTTTTGTAAAATTATCGCTATCTGTGAAGTGGTGGGCGATAAGTTTGGCTCATTCCATCTTTCATAAAGATTTGGCTTGCCACAATACTGCCGCAGGTTACCAGCATCAGCGCTAACCAAGTCAGTGAATCTGGTTGTTCACCAAAAATTGGAACGGCAAGAAGTGTCGCGACGACTGGAGTTAATGACCCAAAAGCAGCACTGGCTTCGGCGCCAATAATTCGGATTGCATAGATAAAGGTAAAAGAGGCGATTAAGCCTGCGCCGACACCTTGCAACATCGCGTGGCCAAATAATTCTTCCCACGGCCACTGACTGATCGGCGTTATCGCTAGGTAACTATCTACCCATCCGAAGCCAACCGCAATGATGAGCAGTGCCAAAGACGCGATTGCAACGAATCCAGCACAGACATGCGCATTAAGGTTAGCAACACGAGCACTGATGGTGAAAACTGCCCACATAATGCTACCGGTTAGAAACAGGATGTGGCCTTGTAATTGAGACCAGTTGTACTCTGCACCGCTATTAGAAAGAAGAAATACGAAAATCCCTAACAGCACCGTAGAAAGCCCGATTAAGCGGTGAGCACTCAGCGACTGTTGATAGCACAACACCGCGATAGCAGAAACAAATAATGGCAAAGTGCCAGGTACTAATGCACTGCCGTGCGCCACGGGAGCGAAGTGCATAGCTGTGCCGACGACCAGCAGGTAGGGCAGGCCACTCCCTACCACAACACCAGTTAGGTAGCGTTTAGGCACGACGCGAAGCGCCTGCTTATGCTTAATCACAAATGGTAATAAAATTAAACTTGGGATTAGAAAGCGAACTAGCGCGATATCGGCTGGCTGCAAGTTAGAAATTGCGCCCCCTTTTAAAGAAATAAAGAAACCAGACCAAAGCAGTAAGGTCGTTAATATAGCTGCGTATCCCAAGATCATTGTCGGCATGTCCATTTGTAAATGATGTGTTAATTGTTGAATAAAACACGTGCCAAAGGGAGGCAAAGTTTGACGTAATTAAGCTTGATGTTGGTGATAAAGCGCGTATAAATGTTAATTGTTAGTGATTATTGGCATGGAAGGATAAATGGACAAAATTGACAGGCAACTGATCAACTTGATGCAGAAGGATGCAACCCTGACTACGGCAGAGCTCGCTGACAAAGTAGGATTATCGGCATCACCTTGTGCAAGACGCATTAAGCGTTTAGAGCAGGAGGGCGTAATTAGCGGTTATCGAGCCATTGTGTCCAGAGACACGGTGGGTATTGCGATGACCGTATTTGTTGAAGTCAGTTTGAACAACCACCAAGCTTCTTCGATTGATGAATTTGAACATGCTGTTGTTGAAATGGACGAGGTGATCTCGTGCCATGTTGTATCAGGGGCTTATGATTATTTGTTAGAAGTGGTCAGCAAAGATCTCGCTGGCTATGAAACATTCACTAGAAAGCTACAACGATTAGAAAACGTAAAAGATATCCATACGCACTTGGCGATTAGACAAGTGAAAGGAAATGGAAGCTTGCCGATTTATGCATAAGAAAGATGAAATTTCTCGATAGACTTAAGATTGCTCACTATCACCGAAAGCGATACCGACAGTTCGGTACAGACAGAGCGCGAACGCTGGGATGGAGAGATAAGTACAGCCAAATCAGTCGATTTGAAGCCTTGTGCCGTGGGTTAACGTTAGACGGTTCAAGTCTTTTAGATATTGGGTGTGGCTATGGAGACTTATTAGCGTTTATTGAGTTCAACAATCTGCGCCCCCAAAGTTATATTGGCATTGATCAGCAAAAACAGTTTATCTCTGAGGCCAGAAAGCGGGACTTTCGTACTCAAAGTGAGTTCGTATGCGGTGACTTTTCAACGTTGGTATTGCCCCGTAGTGATTATGTCTTTGCTTCTGGAGCATTGAATTATCAATCCGCGAATCCAAATCATACCATTGAGATGATCGAGAAAATTTACCGGGCCGCAGAGAAAGGGTGCGTGTTTAACTTATTGGATGAAGAAAAGCTGCCGAGCATGAGAATGCTCGCATCGCATAATAAAGTTGGGGTGTTACGCTATTGCCGATGGCTATGTCCAGACGCACAATTGATCGAGGGTTATTCCGATCACGACTTTACGATTGCGATGATCAAAAAAGCGGAATCAGTTTCCTGACTCCGCCTTATAAATTCTTAAGCCTTATTGGTGCTTGTATTGTGAGATTTCACAGTTACCTGTGTATCTATCAACCTTGAATGAGAACGCAGCTGAATGGTATTCCCTCCCATCACTCCAAATTGTTTCTCCGAAGATTTTACAAAGGTCCAAATCGCTGATTGAACCAAACTCTTTTACGTGCCTAACTACTGACAAAAACTTGGCTTTGGTAGCATTAGGACAGTCCCTGTTACTTAATCGATTGATAACCATGGTTGTAGCATCATCTCCAGCCAAATGTGACTTTTTATTAAATTTTATTAATGGGTAAATTAACCAAAAATTGGCCATAAGTAAAGCATTATTGTGACGTATGTCTCTATAAGTTGCCTCTCCTGGTCATGGTTTAGTCAAGTTTGTAAAAGGGAACAGTCCCATTTTTTACATATAACGTTGGGATCACTAAAAGAAGGAATTAAAGCACGAATAACGTCCAATATTGGAGTGAAAACCCGACATCGTCTTTTCAAAACGGGCTCGATTTTTACCTCGAAACATCTTGAGCGTATTGAAGCGATCTCGCTTCTTTATCATAGAGTTGCGCTAGTGCTTGGTACTGTGAAGAAAGGCGTTTGTAATCCTCGGTAAGTTGCAAAGCGTTGGTGTTATACCACTCCGCAGTGATTTGATTGGCAGTTTCGTTTGACTCACGGCACTTTTGGGCAAGTTTCTTCCATCCATTTGCTGACCATTGAGATTGTGTGCTCAATTTAATCAACTCATTAGCTTTAGTCGTGAGTTCTTCTTTATATTGAATGGAGGCTTTTAATTGAGTTTTGAACGCATTTTGGTTCGAGCGGGCGCGCCAAAGTAACACGAGTTCATGTAGGGAAAAGGTTTGGGACAATAACTGACGCTGCTTATGTTCGGCTAAAAGTGCATTGAATACCTCAACATGCTTATTGTAATTGGACTCTAAACGATTGAATTGGGTAAGATTGTCATTCCACGACGATGGGTTACATTGAATATTGGCGTGCCCCATAATGGGGAACAGAAGAAGCAACAGTATCCAATTGAGTTTGTTGATCATTATTGCTCGCGTTAGTTGACCGACCCTTTTGAGTATATACCCAAATTTCCGCGACATGCGTGTTGCCGGTGAGATAAGAACAAAGAATGAAAAGGAAAAGTACATGAAGAAAATTCTCATCGCATTGATTGTCATACTGTTGCTCGGTGGGGCGGGTGCTGGATACTATTTCTTCTTTATGCAAAAAGATGAACCTGAAGCGCCAAAAGCTGCGCAAGTGGAGCAAGCGCCAGTGGAAGAAGAAATATCCAAACCGATTCTGGATTTAGAAACCTCTCCTCCTGAAGTGACCGAATACTATGTCATTGAGCGTCGAATCAATGTTTACAATAAGCCAAATGCTAATGCTTTGGTTGTCGATACGCTCTATAAGGGAGAAAAAGTATCGGTGTTAGAAAAAGTGGATGGTTGGTATCGAATCTCTGGTTACCTTGTTTATGAAGAGGGCGGTGAAGAAAAAGCTGAGTGGTTGAATTCCGAAGGATTATCTGATGCAGAGCCAGTTATTAAAGAACAAGAGCGTTTAGAAATACTGGATGGATATTTGCAGAAGTCGGATGATTTAAAAGTCCACTTGGACATCTTCCGCAAGAAAACCCAGCAATTGTTAGACGATGAAACCTGTGATCCGAGTGATTTTGAAGAGCTCGGTGGCTGGGTTCGTTCGGTTACTTATGACAAGCGCAATGTGTACTTCATTTATTGTGGTGGTTTGGAGCAAGAGAACAAAATCTATTTAGATGTCGATAAAGGCGATATCTTTTACCGTTAACAGAGCGCCTTTAGTTTAAAGCCTCTAGAGATTTATAACTTTTTAGTTGTGAACCATAATTAATAGGAATACTATCATCGAGTCGAGTGAAAAAACTCGACTCGTTTTGTTTTTAGTGAGTTCTTATGTCTCAGATTTGCTTGAAAAAATTGCTTTTTATGCTGCTTGCGATGGTATTGCTACCAGCGCATGTTTTTGCTGCGCAAATCGATCAGAAAGCTCATTTACCTTACTTTTCTAAGCTGCAACCATTTGTTGCGAGCATTGCTTTTGCAAATACCTCAATCGATTTTTCTGAAGTCTCAGAAGAAACGACGCAGTCTCCGATTTCTGAAAGTCATGCAAGACTCGATACGCTAGCTCTATTTAACACTCAACGTTGGGTTTCTCACTTACGTGAAGGCCTCGATGATGAGCATGTTGACGTTGTTGGTGACCTAAACACGCCTTTCTATGTTGACGCAGGTTATGCCTACAGCCTGATGGATATCAATTGGCGTCAAAACCAGTACACTTTTTATCATTTCACAAGCGATCATCGCATTTCTGGTTGGAAAGAGACCAACGCAATGTACGTCGCACTCAATAGTCAGTTTTCTGCCTAAACACCATCTATTTGCACCATTGTGCACTCTTAACACGACGATTGTATTCAACAGGGCGTAACCGTCCTGAGCATTTCATACCCTGAATTTATTCTGGGGGCATCTGTCGTGTGTTAAGCCTTGTTATTAAAAGCTTCACTTCGTAGTGAAGGGATGATGTTTACATGAAAAAAACACCAAAGCAGCAAAAGAACAGAAAGCTGATGAATCACTATTCAGCTTGGAAATATGTCGTATTAATCACGACGGTCATTATCTTAACGTTAAGCGCGATTCCGACTTGGTTCGGTGAGCAACCATCGATCCAGCTAACGTTTTCAAACCAAAACAGCAGTGAAATGTCGGTTGTTCAGTTGAATCAACTACTGAAAACCAATCATATCTCAGCAGACAAAATCATCGAAAAAGATGGCAAAACGACCATTGTATTCGATGATGAAAATGCGCAAAGCAAAGCTCGTGCGTTACTAAACAATGAGCTAAATAAAGAAGACAGCATTACCTTCTCATATGTGTCTGTTGCTCCAGAGTGGCTGAATGAGATGGGTTTTAGCCCAATCAAACTCGGTCTTGACCTTCGCGGTGGGGTACAGTTCCTCTTGAATGTCGACGTAAATAAAGCATTTGAGGAGCAACGTAATGCTTTGATCGATGAGATCAAAGCAAGCCTGCGAGATCAGCGCGTGCGTGGTGTACAAATTCGCGCAGAAAGTGGTAACCGCATTGCGGTAAACAGTGAGAGTGATACCGCCCTAGCTGAAGTAAACAAATTCTTGCGTCAAAACTATCCAGGTTGGGTGGTGAAAAGCTCGTCTCGCGGTTTTGTTCTTGAGCCAAGTGAGCAGAATATTCAAGAGTTCCAATCAACGACATTGCAACAAAACTTGAAGATTATGCGTGGTCGTATTGAAGAGCTAGGCATTACGGAAGCATTAGTTCAGCGTCAGGGTAAAGACAGCATTCGTATTGAGCTACCAGGTGTACAAGACCCAGCACAAGCGAAAAACGTTATTGGTGCCACTGCGAGTTTGGCATTCTATGAAGTGAAAGATGCAGGCCAAGCGCGAAGCGGCCAAGATCTTGTGCTGAAAGATAACGATGGCCGAACTGTTGTTCTGGAGAAACGACCAGTCCTAACGGGTGAGCACATTGTTAACGCTCGTGCAGGCGTCGACAATATGGGTATGTCAGAAGTTAACATCTCGCTTGACCACGCGGGCGGTAAAAAGATGAGTGATTTCTCTGCAACGCATATTGGCAAGCCAATGGCGACGGTTTACCGCGAATACAAGACAAACGATCGTGGCGTAACGGAGCGCAGCGAGCGCGTTATCAGCGTTGCGACTATTCAATCTCAACTTGGTAGCCAATTCCGTATTACCGGCGCTGGCAGCATGGACGAAGCGCAGCAGTTAGCGCTATTACTTCGTGCGGGGTCGCTAACAGCCCCGGTTACTATCGTAGAGGAGCGCACTATTGGTGCTTCTTTGGGAGCTGAAAACATTGAAAATGGCTTTGCGGCACTTGCTTTGGGTATGGGTTTAACACTGACCTTTATGGCCCTTTGGTACCGCCGCTTAGGTTGGGTGGCGAACGTGGCGCTTTGTGCCAACATGCTTTGTTTGCTTGGCTTAATTGCCTTGTTACCAGGTGCGGTGCTAACGCTTCCAGGTATTGCAGGGTTGGTGTTAACCGTTGGTATGGCAGTGGACACCAACGTTATTATCTTCGAACGTATTAAGGACAAAATGCGTGAAGGCCGCAGTTTCGCTCAAGCGATTGATCTGGGCTTTGATAGCGCGTTCTCGACCATCCTTGATGCCAACATTACTACCATGATCACCGCCGTGATTTTATACGCCATCGGTAACGGTCCAATCCAAGGCTTTGCTTTAACACTCGGATTAGGTTTGTTAACCAGTATGTTTACAGGCGTATTTGCCTCTCGAGCAATGATCAATTTAATTTGGGGCCGAGATGCCCGTCGTGATGTGAGGGTTTAATCATGGTCGAAATGCTAAAACAAAATATTCGTAAAATTCGCCACTTCACTACGCTAGTTTCTATCGTTTTGACGGTGATCGCACTTGGTGCTCTGGGCTTTAAAGGGTTGAATCTCGGCTTGGATTTCACTGGTGGTATGGTGACAGAAGTGAAAGTCGATAAGTCGTTAACCAACCACGATCTGCTTGATGCACTACAACCAAAACTTGGTGAATCAACCTCTGTCACCCGCACAGGTGAAGATGGTCGTTGGCTCATTCGCTACTCCGCCCCTGAAGAAGGGCAAACTCTGCCAAGTGTGGAAGAGGTATTAAAGCCAGTTTCACATCAAGTTGATGTCGTCAGCAACAGTATTGTTGGTGCTCAAGTTGGCCAGGATTTGTTTGACCAAGGCGGTTTAGCACTATTGATTTGTGTGCTGAGCATCCTTGGTTACTTGTGTTTCCGTTTTGAATGGCGCTTAGCGAGTGGCTCTGTATTTGCTCTGGCTCATGACGTAATTGTCGTCCTCGGCTTCTTCGCCGTTACCCAAATGGAATTCAACTTAACGGTTTTTGCTGCCGTATTGGCAATTTTAGGCTACTCGTTGAATGATTCGATCATCATTTCAGATCGAATTCGTGAGCTACTGATCGCGAAACAAAGTTGGAAAATGGAAGACATCAATGACCAGGCTGTCATCGCGACGTTCTCTAGAACGATGGTGACATCAGGCACAACACTGATTACTGTTGGTGCACTATGGATTATGGGGGGAGCACCGCTAGCGGGTTTCTCAACCGCGATGTTTATTGGTGTGCTATCAGGTACATGGTCTTCCATTTCCATTGGTACCGTATTACCTGAACTGTTCAAGCTCGAACCGAAGCATTACTTGCCTGTTGAGATTGATACCGCGCCGTAATGCGAGGTGCTGAAGGTAAAAAGTGCTTGCGCCACTCAGTTTGAGTGGCGTTTTACTTTGTGCTATTTCACACGCATCAGGCGGTGTTTGACGTGACCTAAATCGAACTCATTGATTTGAGAGCGCTTCATCGATTCAACCAGGCGCAGCATGGATGTGTGATAACCTTTCTTTTTCATCCATTGCAATGGCTCGGAAAAGCTGTCTTCGTTTACAACGTAAGATTCGCCTTTGTGTTCTCCAGCATAAACGTTTACGACCCAAACCCGGGCCTGAAAATCTAATACTTCACTTATGTTTCGCGTAATTTTTCTTAGGATATTTTTCATCATTTCCAGCGTTGCTTTAGCTCAGTAATAGCCAAACACCAACCCCCATCATTAAAGTGCCCGCGATACGGTTCATCAGGCGCACATTCTTTGATTGACCCAACACGCGTTTCAGTCCTTTACCACCCGTGGCATACAGAGACATACAAATGAACTCAAAAAGAAGGATGATGGAGACAAGCACGATCAGCTGTGGAGCAAGAGCCGCATTTTGATCGATAAAAGGCGGCAGTAGAGAAATCATAAATGCCCAGCCTTTTGGGTTTGCGATAGCGGTAACGAAGCCTTGCATGATGAGCGCGACATTGCCACTTTTGGGTTTTTCTAAATTATCGACATTTATTGCTAACTTACCTCGAGATCGCCACATTTCTACACCAAGATAGAGTAAGTAGCCGCCACCAATAAACTTTAGTGCGATAAACATCCAAGGATAGCTGAGCATGATCGCGGCGATCCCTAGTACTGCCGAGACTGAAACCAGCGCGACACCGACGAGTTCACCAATCATCATCCATAATGTGCGGCGATAACCGATACTCATTCCTAGCGTTAAGGCGAGCGTCATGCACATTCCTGGTGTAATTGAGACAAAAAAGAAGGTAGGGATGAACATACTGAGCAATGCAAGATTCATGTTTGTTGATAACTAAGTGATTTGATAGAAGCCACAAAGATAGTGCAAATTGATAAAGGATACTATCCCCAAATATCCCCAAATAACCTCAAGGTGTTAGGTTCAGCGAGAATGACTTGGCTCACAGGCACGGCAACGATTTGAAGATCTAGTGGTTCTAAATCAAAAATCGTTAACAAAGGCTGTGGGATAAGGCAACTCGCCCTGCGGAGCATGTCACTGACACGATTTCTGCATCTTGACGTCATTTGGGTATAACATCAATTTACTTGGGTTAAAGAATCTAGATGATTGCTTTAGGAGATGGTACCACCGAATATTGCACCGTACCGGTACTTCAATAGATAAAAAGTGATTCGATACGTTAAATGCTAGTTAATTGATGTTATTTGGATATTTAAAATAAAACTGAAATTATTTTTTAATTGCTGCGTCATAATAGTGCGAACTGCACCAAAATGAGACGTTTTCTTCTATTTTTTACATTCTAAATATACCAGTTTTCATAAGTAAAACTATAAATATAAAATTAAGGTTATACTGTCAGTAATATCATTTAAGTTAGTAATTAAATGATATTACTGACAATTGCTCATATTGATATTTGAATTATTATTCTAATCGTATTTATAGATAACAACTCTCAGCATGAGAGTTGTATCTGAAATCATGAGATGATGTAACGTCCACTGTTCGGTATGTAACCTATTGATAAATAATGCTTAAATTTATGTTCTGATAAGCTTGTGTTTAACTTTATTTTATTTAAAACAATGGCTTATAAAGAGTTAACCATTTTATAACATTTCATGTTTAATGAGATCTAAATCAATCTTATGCAAATGGATTAGTTTTTTATTTGAAATGTAATATTTCTGGTTTAACTTAAAATAAAAGGCATCACAGGATTGATAGCCAAAAGAATAAATAAACACGTCAGTTGGTGATTTATTTCATCAGTGTATTTAGTTTGCTTTTTTAAATGCCGTTAAGAATGGAGTCTTCGATGAAGAAAGTCGCTTTGATCACCGGATCAAAAGGCGGAATTGGTTCTGCTATTTCCTCTCAATTAGTGAATGATGGTTACCGTGTAATCGCTACGTATTTCACAGGCAACTATGAATGTGCGTTGGAGTGGTTCAACAGTAAAGGGTTTACCAAAGATCAGGTTCGCCTTTTTGAGTTGGACGTAACAAACACTGCAGAGTGTGCAGCAAAGTTAGCGCAATTGCTTGAGGAAGAAGGGACCATTGATGTCGTTATCAACAACGCAGGTATCACACGTGATGGCGTGTTTAAAAAGATGACTGCGCAAGCTTGGAATGACGTCATTAATACCAACCTCAATAGTCTATTCAACGTTACGCAACCTCTGTTCGCTGCTATGTGCGAAAAAGGCGGTGGTCGTGTTATTAACATCTCTTCAGTCAATGGCCTAAAAGGGCAGTTTGGTCAAGCAAACTACTCGGCGGCGAAAGCTGGGATGATAGGTTTCTCTAAAGCGTTGGCGTATGAAGGTGCTCGTTCGGGTGTGACAGTAAATGTTATTGCGCCAGGTTACACTGGTACACCAATGGTTGAGCAAATGAAGCCAGAAGTATTGGAATCCATCACGAATCAAATCCCAATGAAACGCCTTGCTACACCAGAAGAAATTGCAGCATCAGTCAGCTTCTTGGTCAGCGATGCAGGAGCCTATATCACCGGTGAGACTTTGTCGGTGAACGGCGGCCTATACATGCACTAAGGAGATAAGATGATGGAAAAAGTGTTTATCGTAGCAGCGAAGCGCACTCCAATTGGCGCCTTTGGTGGCAGTCTGAAAAATACCTCTGCTGGCAATTTGGCAGCAGTAGCGATTAAGGGCGCATTGGAAGCGGCGAAGTTGAATGCCGACAAGATTGACGAAGTCATTGTTGGCAACGTTGTCGGCGCAGGTCAAGGCATGGGAGTCGGTCGTCAGGCGGCATTGTTCGCTGGGATTCCGGACGCGGTTCCTGCGTATGGTGTAAACATGGTTTGCGGCAGTGGCATGAAAACCGTCATGGATGCGGTTTCACATATCCGTAGTGGCGATGCAGAGATTGTTGTTGCAGCAGGTGTTGAGGTCATGTCTCAGATACCGTTTGCCGCACCAAGCAGTATTCGTGATGGCAACAAAATGGGTAACCTAGAGCTGAAAGATCTGCTCGTAGCGGACGGTTTAACCGACGTTTACAACCAATATCACATGGGTGTGACGGCAGAAAACGTTGCAAAAGAAATCGGCCTAACCCGTCAACAGCAAGACGAGTATGCGCTGTCTAGCCAACAGAAAGCGGTGGCGGCAATCGAAGCGGGCAAATTCAAAGACGAAATTGTGCCCGTAGAAGTAAAGCAACGCCGTGAAACGGTGCTATTTGATACCGACGAATACCCAAAGGCTAATGCGACCATGGAAGCGTTAAGCAAGCTGCGCCCTGCTTTTGACCGTGAAGGCACTGTGACTGCGGGGAATGCATCAGGTATTAACGATGGTGCGAGTGCAATTATCGTCGCGTCTGAGAGCGCAGTTAAAGCACATGGACTCACGCCTATTGCTGAGATCGTAAGCTATGCGCAATCGGGGCTTGATCCGAAAATTATGGGTCTAGGTCCAGTGGAGTCAGTCAATAAAGCATTAGCAAAAGCGGAATTAACGGTAAACGACATTGACGTTTACGAGTTAAACGAAGCATTTGCTGCGCAAGCACTTGGCGTGATTCATCAGTTGGCGGAAACCAACCAAGTTCCCGTTAACGCGATTCAAGATAAAGCGAACTTTAATGGTGGTGCTATCGCGCTAGGTCACCCACTTGGTGCATCGGGCAACCGAATCTTAGTGACGCTTGTTCACGAGCTTCATAAGCAAAATGGTCAATATGGTGTCGCATCACTTTGTGTGGGCGGCGGCATGGGGACGGCTGTGGTTATAAAAGCAGTTAAGTAATTATTTAAACGGACATTTTTAATTCTTTCTCTAGGAGATAAACCATGTACACAGATTTCTTCAAAACTTTTAGCGATCAAACTGAAAAAAATCTAGAACCTTACTTGAAGTTCAACAAGCTAGTGACAAAAAACGTAGAAGTGTTGACTGAGCTTCAACTGAACGCAATTCGTACTTACAGCGAAGTGGGTCTGAACCAAATGAAAGCGGCATCAGAAATCAAAGACGTAACGTCATTGACTGCTTTCAACAGCCAGCAACTAAGCGTTCTTACTAAGCTTTCTCAACAAATGATGGACGACAGCAACAAGCTTCAAGCTATTGCAAAAGAGTTCAAAGAAGACGTTGAGAAAATGACTTCGGAAAATCTAAAGACTGTTACTCCAGCGTAATTTGTCCGATTCTCGCCGCCTTAGGGTCTCTAGACCCTAATTTGGGCGGCGTTGTTTTTTCCGAATATAGGAGTAAGACTATGTTTCAGCACTTCTTTTCGGACTATCTTGTACAGCTTCAACAAACCAATCAACAGTGGTGGCATGATTTCGAAGTGAACAAGGCAGTCGTGAACTCTCCTTTAAATAAGGCCATGCAAGAAGTGAACTTGGAAGACACTGCCAAACTCTTCGAACAAGCTGTAAATCAGCCTGCTGCGATCTTAAAACTGCAAGCAGAATGGTGGGAACAGCAGCTACAAATTTGGCAGAATGTCGCGTTGGCGGGTAACCAAAAACAGATCATTGAAGCAGAAAAAGGGGACAAGCGTTTTTCTAATGAAGCGTGGCAAAATGAGGTGATGTATAGCTTCATTAAGCAATCCTACCTGTTATTCAGCAAGACTTATTTAGATACAATTGAGTCACTCGAAGGTTTGGATGAAAAATCTAAAGAGCGAATACTTTTCTTTTCCCGTCAAGCCATCAATGCACTTTCCCCTTCGAATTTCATCGCGACGAATCCAGAACTCTTGAAACTGACACTTGAGCAAAACGGTCAAAACCTTCTGGCTGGCTTAGAGCAGTTAAAAGAAGACGTTGAGTCCAGCGCGGACATTTTGAAAATTCGTATGACGAATAACAATGCATTCCGCGTGGGTGATGACGTTGCGACCACTCCGGGCGATGTGGTTTTTCAAAACGAATTGTTTGAGTTGATTCAATATCGACCTCTAACAGAGAAAGTGAATGCGACGCCACTGCTCATCGTTCCGCCTTTCATTAATAAATACTACATCCTTGACTTAACAGCGAAGAACTCAATGGTTCGATGGTTGCTAGAGCAGGGACATAGCGTATTTATGATGTCTTGGCGTAACCCAGGCAAGGCACAAGCGCATGTAGAGTTTGGTGACTATGTGACAGAAGGCGTCGTCAAAGCCGTCGCGGCAATTGAAGATATAACGGGCCAAGAGCAAATCAACGCGGCTGGTTACTGTATCGGTGGTACGGTTCTGGCGAGCACGGTTGCGTACTATGCGGCAAAACGTATGAAGAAGCGTATTAAATCAGCGACTTTCTTCACCACATTGCTCGACTTTTCTCAGCCAGGCGAAGTTGGCGCGTACATCAATGACACCATTGTGAGTGCAATTGAGGCGCAAAACAACGCAAAAGGGTATATGGACGGTCGTTCATTAAGCGTCACATTCAGCTTACTGCGTGAAAACAGCTTGTACTGGAACTACTATGTAGACAACTACTTAAAGGGCAACAGCCCAGTCGATTTTGACTTGTTGTACTGGAACAGTGACAGCACCAACGTGAGTGCTGCCTCCCATAACTTCTTGCTTCGTGAGCTCTATTTAGAGAATAAGCTAGTGCAAGACAAAGGCGTCAAAATTGGTGGGGTATGGATTGACCTAAATAAGATCAAAATTCCTAGCTATTTTGTATCAACGAAAGAAGACCATATTGCTTTATGGCAGGGAACTTATCGTGGTGCCCTGAACACTGGTGGCAACAAAACGTTTGTTCTCGGTGAGTCGGGTCATATTGCGGGTATCGTGAACCCTCCAGCGAAAAATAAGTATGGTTATTGGTTGAACGATACTTTGGATGATTCGGCTGACGAGTGGTTGAATAATGCCGAGCACAAAGAGGGCTCGTGGTGGACACATTGGAATGAATGGCTACTTCAATTCAATCCAAAAGAGCAAGTCGAACCATTCCCTATTGGCTCGGAAGACCACCCAGCAATCGATGAAGCTCCAGGGCAATACGTCAAGCAGGTTCTGCCAGTAAAAGAATCTTAAACAACTCCCTATAGCAGTAAATTTTAGCGACCTTTATGGTCGCTTTTTTTGGTCGTTACTGGCTACCTTATTATCCCGATTGAATATATGTATCGGTTGAGGACATTTTGAGCCGAAAGTGACGGTGAATAAAAAAGCGCCGAGTAGATACTCAGCGCTTAGTGTCAACAAATAGGCAAGTTGACGGGTAGAGGTGCGTTACGTTACACCTCTTTATCCTTACCAAATGACAGCAGCCAGAGAGAGATTGCTGCTACTGCCACAAAGCCGGAAAGAATAATCACAGGCATGGCGCTATAGCCAAGGATATGCCAAATTACAGATTCTAAAGTACTCATGGTAAGTCTCCTTAGTGCCAGCCTTCAACGCCGCTCATGTCCGGTAGTTTGTGCGCGATGCCTTTATGACAATCAACGCAGGTTTTCTCTCCAGAAGCTAGCGCAGTAGAGTGCTGTTCCGCTGCTCGTGAGCCTTGTTGAGAGTAATCCATGTAATCAAACTCGTGACAGTTACGACACTCAAGAGAGTCATTCTTTTTCATTCGCGCCCACTCTCGCTCAGCAAGGTGTCCTCGACGCTCTTGGAACTTCTCTGGTGTATCGATAGTACGCAGAACATAGTGAGCGAATAGCTCTTTGGATGCTTGTACTTTACGAACGATCTTATCTGTCCATTCATGAGGAACGTGACAGTCTGAGCAGATGGCACGAACACCAGAACGGTTAGAGTAGTGAATTGTTTCTTGAATTTCAGCAACGATTGGTGCGTGACAGCCAGAACAGAACTCTTCTGTGTTGGTTGCCTCCATACCTGTGTTGAATGCGCCCCAAAATAAAAGACCGCCTGCAAAACCTAAGAACAAAACCACACCAGCGGCAGCTTTACTTGGGTTCTTCAGTCTTTTCCAAAACGCTTTAAGTATTTTCATAAATAACCTCTTCGTACTCGCGTTTCAATTACTGAAGCGAATCAACTGCCTCGAACTTGTTTTCAACTAGTGGCTTAGCATTAGTTTGTGGCACGTGGCATTGCAAACAGAAGTAACGACGAGGAGACATATCCGCCAATACAGCATCTTCTCGGTTTACATAGTGCGTTACGCTAATTTTAGTCGCGCCTGACTCTTTTGCATTTTTCCAGCTGTGGCACGCAAGACACTTGTTAGCATTTAACGACACTTCGTAGTGACGGATGCTGTGTGGGATCAACGGTGGTTGATAAACAAAGCTATCTTCAACAATCTGATCTTTAGGGAAGTCTTTGAACTCATCTGCTGGGCGTGTGTCTTCCAATTGAGACATTCCACGTAGAGACTCTAGACCGCCAATACCACCTGGATTATCTAACTCAGCTTGCGCAATGCCTGTCACTAAAGCACCTACAGATAAAAGTGCGACAAGTAATTTTTTCATCATTTCATCTCCGCCTTTATGGCTTAAATTCTTTATTAGGCCGCCATAGTGACGGCCGTAGCATTCGGTATCTGAAGGTTAAGCAATCTTAGTGATTTTGACTGGACACTTTTTAAAGTCTGTCTGTTTAGACAGTGGGTCAGTCGCATCTAGGATGAGCTTGTTAATCAAAATACGTGCATCAAAGAACGGTACGAATACCAAACCTTTTGGCGGACGGTTACGACCGCGAGTTTCAACACGAACGCGTACTTCGCCGCGTTTGTTTGCCATGAGTACTTCTTCACCACGACGAACGTTACGCGCTTTTGCGTCTTCAGGGTGCATGTAACACACTGCGTCTGGTACTGCTTTGTATAGCTCAGGTACACGACGAGTCATGGTGCCTGTGTGCCAATGTTCAAGAACACGACCAGTACATAGCCACATATCAAACTCATCGTTTGGCACTTCTGGTGGCGCTTCATATGGTGCAGAGATAATCTTCGCTTTGCCGTCAGCATTGCCGTAGAAATCCCAACCAGAACCTTCTTTTGCGTATGGGTCAGAACCTTCTTTAAAGCGCCATTGTGTTTCCTTACCATCAACAACTGGCCAACGTAGACCACGCACTTCATGGTAACGGTCGTATGGTGCTAAATCATGCCCGTGACCACGGCCAAACGTTGCATATTCCTCAAACAGACCTTTCTGAACATAGAAACCGAAGTGGTGAGCATCGTCATTCAATTCGCGAGCTTCTTCGATAGGGAACTTGTCGACATTACCATTGCGGTATAGTACGTCGTACATGGTTTTACCACGGTACTGAGGCGCTTTCGCTAGCAGCTCTTCAGGCCACACTTCTTCCATTTTGAAGCGTTTCGAGAACTCCATTAGCTGCCATAGGTCAGATTTTGCCTGACCGACCGTGCCCACTTGTTGGTACCAAGCTTGAGTACGACGCTCTGCGTTACCGTAAGCACCTTCTTTCTCAATCCACATTGCTGTTGGAAGAATAAGGTCTGCTGCTTGCGCTGTCGCTGTTGGGTATGGGTCAGACACAACGATGAAGTTTTCAGGGTTGCGGTAACCTGGAAGACGTTCTGTGTTGATGTTTGGACCCGCTTGCATGTTGTTATTACATTGAACCCAGTAACAGTTCAGAACACCATCATTCAACATGCGGTCTTGCAATACGGCGTGGAAGCCAGGTTTTGGTGGAATCGTCCCTTCTGGCAGTTTCCAGATGTCTTCCGCAATCTTACGGTGTTTCGGGTTAGCTACTACCATGTCTGCAGGTAGACGGTGAGCGAAAGTACCAACCTCACGAGCGGTACCACACGCAGATGGTTGACCTGTTAGTGAGAATGGGCTGTTACCCGGAGTCGAGATCTTACCGGTTAGTAGGTGGATGTTGTAAACCAAGTTATTCATCCACACGCCACGAGTATGTTGGTTCATACCCATCGTCCATAGAGACATCACTTTCGTATTTGGATTGGCGTATTGCTTCGCAAGCTCGATAAGCTTCTCTTTTTCAACACCAGAGATTTCAGAGGCTTTCTCAGCTGTGTAAGGTGCAACAGACTTTTTGTACTCTTCGAAAGAGATAGACGTTAGTTTGCCTGAGTTAGGATTCTTCGCTGCTTTTTGTAGCGGATCATCGTCACGTAGGCCGTAACCGATGTCGGTATCTGCTTGAGTGAAGTTAGTGTGCTTGTTCACGAAGTCCCAGTTTACCGCATCGTTTTCGATGATGTAGTTCGCGATGAAGTTAGCAATCGCTAGGTCAGACTGTGGATTAAAAATGTAGCCGTGATCTGCCAACTCAAATGAACGGTGGTAGTAAGTAGAAAGCACGTTCACTTTAACGTGAGGGTGACTTAGGCGACGGTCAGTAATACGAGTCCATAGAACAGGGTGCATCTCTGCCATGTTCGAGCCCCATAGAACGAATGCGTCTGCGTTCTCAAAGTCATCGTAACAACCCATCGGCTCATCGATACCGAATGCGCGCATAAAGCCAACTACAGCAGAAGCCATACAGTGACGAGCGTTTGGATCAATGTTGTTTGAACGGAAGCCCGCTTTCATTAGCTTTGACGCAGCGTAGCCTTCCATTACTGTCCATTGGCCTGAGCCAAACATACCTACGCTTGTTGGACCTTTTTTCTCGAGGGAAGCTTTCCATTTCTCAGCCATGATGTCGAAAGCGTCATCCCAAGAGATAGGTGTAAATTCACCGTCTTTGTGGAATTTGCCATCTTTCATTCTCAGCATCGGCTGGGTCAGACGGTCTTGACCGTACATGATCTTAGAAAGGAAGTAGCCTTTAATACAGTTTAGGCCTTTGTTTACTGGTGCTTCTGGGTCACCCTGTGTTGCTACCACTTTGCCATTTTGAGTACCAACAAGAACAGAACAGCCTGTACCACAGAAACGACAAGGTGCTTTGTCCCATGTGATTTTGGTTTGATCAGAGCTTGCAATCAGGTTGGCTGCAGATGCTGGTAGTGTCACACCTGCGACAGCAGCAGCTGATGCAGCCGCGTTTGCTTTCACAAACGCACGTCTTGTCATTTTCATACTTCACCCTCGATTTGGGAATGTTGTGTTCCAGTGTCTTCTTCATCCGTTTCTTCAAGCCCAGTTTCGATTTGGTGATAAACCAATACCGTGCTCAAGACATTCGGTAAATTGTTGATGGCATCGATAGTGTCTGTGATAAAACCTTGGTTTTCGGTTTCAAGCACGACGATAATCTTGCCTTCTGGACTGTCACCATAGATTTCCGCATTTTCATGTGCTTCGATCTGTTGTTTGATTTCGTCCAGATGTTCTGGCAGTACGTGTACTACCAAACTTGAAATATGCACTTCATTTAGTGACATATAGCTCTCTCATTTATTGCCTTTGGCCGACGACATACGGCTTAGGCTGTTATATTGCTCACATTGATGGATGAAGTCGGGCACACTGAAACACAGGCGCCGCAGCCGTTACACTCATCAAGGTCTAAATTGGGTTGTGCTACTTTCCCCAGCTCTAATTTGAACTGAATTGCCATCGGGTCGCACATATCCCCACAGCTTCGGCATTCGACATTTTGTTTTGCTAAGCAGCTATCATTGATGCTTGCTTTCGCTTGCCAAGGTTGCTCTGTTTTTGGCAAGAAAAGGGGCTCAGGACAGGCGTCTGCACACTGATAACAAAATGTGCACTCATCAATAGAAAAATCGACCGCAGGGAATCCGCCATCACTTTTAGTTATAATCTTTGTTTCGCAGGCCTCAATGCATTTACCGCAGCGAGTGCAATCGTCCGTAAACTGTTCTGGCTTGGTTAACCAAGGCAAACGTACGGCGTTGTCGGGGTGCACTTTTCTTGCAAAGAGTCTTCTTCTGGAAAGGTCTACCACTTAGTCACCTCGAAACTTGGAACCCAAACTAAGCATAGTCCACAATTTTCATTAATAAACTGTCATTTAAACTAACGAAATTGTAGTTTTTGACATATTTGTATAAATACCTCTTAGGAGGTAAATGGGATGCAATATTGTTTTGGATCAATAAATTCCGTCGCAGGTGATCACATATTGATAAAGTTGAAAGGTAATGGGTTCATTGCACGTACAAATAGGGTTGTTAATGGGCGAGGAACTCAGATTGTTTAAAAATGTGAAAAAGTCAGTGACGCGCACGATTGCGTCCGCGATGCTTCTTATTTTGCTGCTTTCAGTTGCTACGACTGGTTTTGCAATTTTTACGTTAGCGTCAAGCTTGAATGATGCAGAAGCCGTCAATGTTGCTGGCTCAATGCGAATGCAAAGTTATCGTTTGGCACATGATATTCAGATTAAATCTGTTGATTACTCTTCACATATTGACGCATTTGAACATTCGATATACTCACCTTCCATGAAAGCACTCCAGCATTGGTCAGTGCCAGAAGACATTACTCATGATTACTACCGTCTTATTATGAGATGGCATGAACTCAAGTCGGTGTTGAGAGGAGGCAACCCGGCGGAGTACCAACTCCTAGTGGCTGGTTTTGTAAAGCAGATCGATGAGTTTGTATTTAAGCTGCAAAGCTTTTCGGAGCAAAAGCTGATTAACTTAGCTTGGATTGGCGGGTTAGGGTTAGGCGGTATCCTTTGTGTCAGTATGTTTGTTGTCCATTTTGTGCGCCTCGAAGTTGTACGGCCTTTGCGTGCTTTAGTTTTTGCTAGCGAGCAAATTAAGAATCGCTCATTTAATATATCGCTTGATGTATCCAGCGATAATGAAATGGGGATCCTGACTCGAACCTTTAATCGGATGGCGACGGACCTTGGTAAGTTATACCGAGGGCTAGAACAAGCGGTTGATGAAAAAACGCGTAAATTACAGCATGCGAATCAGTCTTTAGAAGTATTGTATGACTCGTCGAAAGAGTTAACGGCTTCGCGTATTAATCAGGATAACTTCCAAGCCATATTACAACATATTGCAAGTCTTGAAGGCATTAAAGCGGTCAAACTTGAAATAGAGCAATTGGGAGAACCGAGTTGGATATTGATGGAAGGGGAAGAGTGCTGCCACGACTGTGATGAAGATTGCCACAGTAAGGCTCTAACGTTGGACGGTGAGCACTTAGGCTATTTGTATTGGAAGGCCGGGTTACCTTGTCCGAATGAGGCACTGATTGACAACTTTGTGCAGATTTTATCGCGTGCCGTGTATTACAATCGAGCCCAACGCCAAGCAGAACAAATCCTACTGATGGAAGAGCGAGCCACCATTGCTCGGGAACTGCATGATTCATTAGCTCAAGCACTCTCTTATCTAAAAATTCAGGTCGCTTTGTTAAAGAGAAGCGTAAAGAATTTGCCTGATGAAAAAGCGATAGTTCAGGCGAATCAAGTCATTGCCGAGTTGGATACGGGCTTATCTGCTGCTTATACCCAACTACGCGAATTACTGACGACGTTTCGTCTTACGATTAAAGAGGGCAGTTTTGGCCAAGCATTGCAAGATATGGTCGAAACGCTCAACGAACAAACCGTCGCTGACATTACGTTAAAAAATAGACTTTCTTCAACTGAACTGGATGCACACCAGCAGGTTCATTTACTACAGTTGATAAGAGAAGCGGCAATTAATGCCATCAAGCATGCGCAAGCGGATAATATTCACATTCAATGTCTCGATAATGATGGAAAAGTCACAGTAACCGTTACCGATGATGGAATAGGCTTTGAACATCAAGACGAAAAATTAAATCATTACGGTATGAGTATCATGCAAGAGCGAGCCGCTAGGCTGCATGCCGATCTTCACATTGAAGCATCGATCAACAAAGGCTGTACCGTAAAACTAGAATTCCAACATAGTAAGGAAGTAAACAGTGACAGTGTGTAAAGTAATGCTGGTGGATGATCATCCACTCATGCGACGAGGTATTCACCAACTTTTAAGCTTTGAGCCTGAGTTTGAAGTCGTTGCAGAAGCAAGTAATGGCGCAGATGCGGTAGCGAAAGCGCATGAGCTGGAACTGGACCTTGTACTTCTTGATCTCAATATGAAAGGCATGTCAGGCCTCGATACCTTACAAGCGCTACGTGCTGATGGTTGTGAAGCTCGAATTGTTATCTTAACCGTATCGGATAGTCCTGCTGACATAGAAGCAATAGTTCGAAGTGGCGCAGATGGCTATTTATTGAAAGATACTGAGCCTGATGAGCTGGTTGAGTTGCTAAAACAAGCGCATCAAGGCGACAAAGCTTACAGCCAAGAAGTTTCTAAGTATTTGAGTGAGCGTTCAGGACAAGAGGACGTTTTTGATACGCTGACGGATCGCGAAACGCAGATCTTAAGAGAGGTGGCAAGAGGTTTCCGCAACAAGCAGATTGCCGATCGTCTTTTTATTTCTGAATCAACGGTTAAAGTGCATATGAAGAGTTTACTTAAAAAGCTTCAAGTTCCTTCTCGTACCGCGGCAACGGTTCTTTATCTTGAGCGCTTTGGCGACATCAAATAACACAGTTGAAGAACAATTCCAAACTACCAATGGAATCAATCGTTTAGCGTGATTTTAATAATAAAAAAACCGCCTTTAAGGCGGTTTTTTTATTTGTCTGGGCGAATAGAGTACAAGTCACTGTTGTGCTTACCGCACTCTAAATAGTACTGATAAGCCACTTTTTTGCTTTCAGCAATGACTCTCATGCAGTGCATTTTCCCCTGTTCAAAATATCGAATCTCATATTCTACACTGGTATCAAGTTGCTCAGCGGCTGCCATACTTCGCCTCCATAAACCATCCAAAAAACATCCATGCAAATTATATGCCGTTATAAGGAGCGTCGTTCGGTGTATTTTTTAGCCGATAATTGCGCTCTAACTCACTTTTTTGCGGATAGCTGTGATCAAAAAGTTAATTTCAAACTCTATATATTATTAAGGTGGCAATCAATATTTGTCACACTGGTGTAAGTTTGCCGCAATATTAAGTGATACAAGTTGAGTATAGAACTTAATCAATAGAAAAGGGAATACGAATAAGTGACTAAATTACAGGGTGTATCTAATAAGGTGCTTCGCTATGGCCTTCTATTTTGTTTCGTATTTCTTCTTGCCGGATGTACGAAGAAGTTTCTATACAGCAATATCGATTGGTTCGTTATCGATTACATAGAGGATTATGTTTCTCTGCAAGGTGAACAAGAAGTCTTGGTCGAAGAACGCTTATTATTGTTAGCAGAATGGCATAAGAAAGAAGAATTACCGTTATATATCGATCATTTAAAAGAGCTTGAGAGATTAAAAGCGAGCGATATCACCCTAAATTATTTGCAGGAAAATCGAGATAGAATGCGAGCGCATTACGATAGAGTGGTAAGCAAAGCAGCACCAGACCTTTTTGCTTTGAGTTTACAGTTAACGAAAGATCAAGAACGGGAATTTCTGAGTAATGTACAAGAGCATTATCAAGAGCGAAACGCAAAATATGCGGATAAAACGGAAGATGAAATACGTGAAATTATTCTAGATAACACAGAAGAATGGATGGAAGAGTGGTTGGGAAGCCTATCAGAAAGTCAGCGCCAATTAGCTCAAACGTTTTCTCAACAAGTCACTCTTAACAGTCCTTTATGGAGAGGTTATCGAGCAACGATATATCAAGAGCTTGAATATCTGTTCGACAACAAGTCCAATGCTGTCACTTATCAGGATATATTTATGCGCCTGTTGTTCGAGCCAGAGAGCTATTACAGTGAGCAGCTTTCTAAAAATATTGATTCTAACTTTGTGCTGGTCGATCAACTGACATTAGATATTTCTCAATCTATGACCGATAAACAATGGCGTCATTTTCGCGGTAAGGTAAAAGAGTGGCGAGTACTAGCTGAGGAATTATTAGATTAGATTCATGCTTCAATTGACGAGGGGATGTGCCGTAGCCTTTCTTATGAAAAAATGATTCAAAGCAAATTCTTATTGAGCTAAGAGCGTAACATAGCTTGAGGTTTGATGAGGTAAGGTCAGCTTATTGATGGTTGATAAAGCCTCATCGTATAAAAACAATGAGAATAAATATGAAACATTTAGTTGAAAGATTTCTTCGCTACGTCACGTTCGATACCCAATCAAATCCACATGTTACGCTTTGCCCAAGCTCGCCTGGTCAGCTTGTGTTTGCTGAGTTGCTTAAGAAAGAGATGATTGAACTTGGCTTAAGTGATGTGACATTAGATAAAAATGGCTACTTGATGGCTAGACTGCCAGCTAACGTTGATTATGAGGTGCCGCCTATCGGCTTTATTGCCCATATGGATACCGCGCCTGACGCCTCAGGAAAAAACGTAAAACCGCAATTTATTGAAGATTACCAAGGCGGCGATATTGCGCTAGGGTTGGGGGATGAAGTGTTATCTCCGGTGCAATACCCAGATTTACATCATCTACATGGCCACAATCTTATCACTACCGATGGCACTACATTACTTGGCGCGGATAACAAAGCTGGTATTGCTGAGATTCTCTCTGCGGTCGCGCTGTTACTAGAAAATCCAGACATTCCACACGGCGACATTCGTATCGGCTTTACACCAGATGAAGAGATTGGCCGGGGCGCAGATTTATTTGATGTTGAAAAGTTTGGCGCGAAATGGGCATACACTATTGATGGTGGCCCGCAAGGTGAACTGGAATACGAAAACTTTAATGCGGCAAACGCCGATGTGATTTTTCATGGTGTCAGCGTTCACCCTGGTACTGCAAAAGGTAAAATGGTTAATGCGATGAACTTGGCTGCGAAATTTCAGGTTCAAATGCCTCAAGATCAAACTCCCGAAACAACAGAAGGCTACGAAGGGTTCTTCCATTTAAAATCGGCAGAAATGGGCGTGGCGCGAAGCGAACTTGGTTACATTATCCGAGACTTTGATCGTCAGGGGCTTGAAGAGCGAAAAACCTTTATGCAGAAACTCGTTGATGACATGAACGCGGGCTTACGCCATGGTTCTGTAGAACTGAAAATAACAGACAGCTATTACAATATGAGAGAAATGGTTGAGCCTTACCCGCATATCATTGAGCTAGCGAAGCAAGCGATGGAAGCGTGTGATGTGGAGCCGATTATAAAACCTATTCGTGGTGGTACAGATGGCGCTCGTTTATCTTTTATGGGGTTGCCGTGCCCGAATATCTTCACTGGTGGTTTTAACTTCCATGGGATTCATGAGTTTATTTCGGTTGAAATGATGGAGAAGTCAGTGCTTGTCATCGTCAAAATTGCTGAACTCACCGCGAAAAAACACAGTTAACAGACTAGGTCGAGCGGTTCTTGTCGATTGAATGGGGAAAAATAGCCCAGAGTCATCTGGGCTATTTTTAAATTCAAAAACGAAACATTAACGTACGTCTTTGTCTTCAATTTCAATGTCTTCTAGTGGTAGCCAGTCGACTTTCACACCCGCTTGATCGAACATGTCTTGGCTGACTTGGATTTTATCTCCCCAGCGAGATAGAAAGTCTTCAGATTGCTCAGGGCAGTGCACGTGAGAGATCCCTGTTTGAATGATCTTTGCCGCGCAGTTAGGGCATGGAAAATGAGTCACCCAAATATCACATCCGTCTAAATCACGTTTTGAGAACAAAATTGCGTTCTCTTCCGCGTGTAGTGTTTTAAGGTATTTCAACTCGCGTTCATCGGTATCGACACTGTCAGAAACACCGTGCGGGTAGCCATTAAATCCAACAGATACAATGCGATTCTGTTTAGTGATAACTGCACCGACTTGTGTTGATGGGTCCTTACTCCATGACGCCACTAGTTCTGCCATCTGGTAAAAGCGTTTTGCCCATTTAGAAATCATAGTCATCCTCTCTGTCGAAGGCGTTGAATTAATTGAATGATAACCCATTTATATTAAAAAAATAGTCAAAATCGGGGTCTTGAGTATGAAGGCGTCATTTTTTGTCTTTTTAACCATAAAACGTTCTTATCTTGAGCACCGAATCTCACTTTCCGTCTTTATACGATATCTCACTTAGTGTTTCCTGGCGCCTCTAAATGCACGATGCCTGAGAGTGTATATCAAATAGTTATGATTGAGCTGCTTGTGTATTGTTCGTTAAATATCACTGTTAACTAAATTACTTTATTTTCTTTTTGTTTCTCATGTTTACATTTAGAAACATTTTGGGGGCTTTTGAGTGAAGTTTTCAGTTGCAGCAAGGAGTAAGGTTGATGGGAATTCAACAATATCCTGTTCTATAAAGACGGTAAATACATGCAAAAGAAACCACTTGTCGCACTAATGGCGGCTACAGCAATCCTCGCTGGATGCGGGGAAGCTAATAATGCCCAAAGGGAAGGCCAAGCGCCTCTCGTAGTGACTCAGGATGTCACGGTTATCGACTACCAACCGAGCAAGTCTTATATCGGTCGCATTGAAGCAGTAGAAGATACCAATATTACCGCGCAGATTTCTGGCTATTTAAAAGCTCGTCACTTTGAAGAGGGGCAAATGGTAGAAAAAGGGCAGCTTCTTTATTCTATCGAGCCATCTTCTTTTGAAGCACAAGTCGCGAGCGCTAAAGCGGCACTTGCACAAGCAAAAGCCGCGCTAAAAAAAGCGGAACTAGACCACACCCGAGGTAAAAACTTGTTGCCTCGCGGTAGTATCTCTCAATCTGAGTTTGACGCCTTAACTGCGGCACTTCTTGGTGCGAAAGCCGAGCTAGAAGCAGCAAACGCTCAGCTTAAGCTTGCTGAAGTTAACCTTTCTTATACTCAAATCCGAGCTCCGTTCAGCGGTCGTATTAGCGATACCAAAGTGAGTACCGGTGATCTTGTTTCCCCTTCATCTGGCGTGCTGACGACATTGGTGAGCTTAGACCCAGTGCATACTTCATTTAGTGTGAGTGAGCGCGAGCGTTTAGCCATGGGTATGGATCAAGTCAAAGGCGACGGCTCAGCAGAATCAAACAGAGTTGAAGTTCAGCTTGAGCTGGAAAATGGTCAGTTTTTTGAGCATCTCGGTAAGCTCGATTTCTTAGGTAATCGTATTGATACCAAAACTGGTACGATTGCAATGCGTGCGCTAGTGCCAAACCCAGAGCAGAAGTTACTTCCGGGTCAGCACATCAAAGTGAACTTGAGAGATAAGAACACAAAAGACGTTATTGTTATCCCACGACGTGCCGTACAGACTGACTTAGAAGGTGACTTTGTGATGGTGATGGCTGAGGGAAGTGTGGCAGAGCGTCGTAACGTCGAGCTTGGACCTCAGGTTGAACAAGGCATTATCATTCGAGAAGGCCTCGAACAGGAAGATACGGTTATTACACAGGGCCTACAGCGTGTGCGTAATGGTGTAGAAGTGCGCATTCAAACACCTGCTGAAGATAAGCAGTAGGGGGCACTATGTTAAGTCGTTTCTTTATTCAGAGACCTAAATTCGCGCTGGTTATTTCGATCATATTAACGCTAGCAGGCGCGATCTCACTGGCGATTTTGCCAGTGGCGGAGTACCCACAGATAAGTCCGCCATCAGTCAGCGTTTCGGCATACTACACCGGTGCGAGTGCGGAAGTTGTCGAGCAGGCCATTGCGGACCCCATAGAGACCTCGGTCAATGGCGTTGAGGACATGATCTACATGTCTTCAAAGAGCGCGAACGATGGCTCATACAGCCTAAACGTCACGTTCGATGTCGGGACCGATCCAGACATGGCGCAAGTAAACGTGCAAAACCGTGTGTCACAGATCGAGTCAAAACTGCCTCAAGAAGTGCGCATGGTTGGTGTGACGGTGAAAAAGCGTTCACCTGACTTGCTGATGGTACTTAACTTCTATTCACCTGATGGCAAATACGATGATCAGTTCTTGATTAACTACATTAACTTGAATGTAAAAGATCAGCTCGCTCGTGCGAAAGGCATCAGTGAAGTTAACGTGATTGGTGGTGGCGAATACGCAATGCGTGTTTGGTTAGATCCGGAAAAAATGGCCAACCTTAAGCTAACCACGTCAGACGTATACGCCGCTTTGGCTGAACAAAACGTTCAAGTTGCGGCAGGGCGTGTTGGTGCAGCACCATACAACAATCCTCAAGAAGTTCAGTTTAACCTTGTGACCAAAGGTCGCTTGGAAAGCGTGAGCGAGTTTGAGAACGTTGTCCTTCGAGCTAATTCAAATGGTTCCACGGTTTATCTGAAAGATGTCGCTCGTGTCGAACTAGGCAAAAAGTTCTACGATGGTAACGGTAAATTCCGTGGTCAGGACGCGTCAATTGTTGCATTGTCTCTTCAATCAGATGCGAACGCGTTAGAAAGTGGTCAGGCCGTCATGGAGCTGCTTGAGGACTTGAGTAAAAACTTCCCTGAGGGCATGGCGTATGAGACCAGCTACGATACAACCGTGTTCGTATCTGAATCGATCAAAGGGGTAGTAAAAACACTGATTGAAGCGATTCTATTGGTGATTGCTGTAACTTACTTGTTTTTGGGGAGTGCGCGCGCAACTTTGATTCCTGTTGTTGCGATCCCCGTTTCTCTGATTGGTACGTTTGCCATCATGCAGGCGACGGGCTTCACCATCAATACGGTCACTTTGTTTGGCTTGATCCTTGCGATTGGTATCGTGGTGGACGATGCGATTCTGGTTATCGAAAACGTCGATACCACCATGGCGAAAGACCCAACCATTTCACCGCGTAAAGCGACATTGCTAGCGATGAAAGAAGTAACGGGCCCAATCATCACGTCGACCTTGGTTTTACTTGCGGTATTCATACCAGTCGCGATGCTGCCGGGTATCACTGGTATCATGTATCGCCAGTTCGCTTTGACCATCTGTATTTCGGTTGTGATCTCATCCATTAACGCATTGACGCTGTCTCCAGCACTTTGTTCTTTGGTATTGAAGCAGGGTGGGGGCAACACGGCTAACTGGTTCCAGGCTTTCAACCGAGGCTTAGAGCGTATCACAACGCGTTATGGTCAGGTCGCTGGTTTCTTGGTGAAGAAATCTTTGCTGCTCGTGACGTTCTTTATAGTCGCTATCGCGGCGGTCACTTTCTTTGCGAAAACCACCTCAACAGCGTTTGTTCCTCAAGAAGATAAAGGCATTTTGCTGGTTAACGTTCAGCTACCAGATTCAGCTTCTTTATCTCGTACTGAAGAAGTCACCAATGATTTAATGAACATGATTGGTGAAGAGCCTGGTGTGGATGGCGTGACGGTTGCGAACGGTTACTCGTTTATGACAGGCGCAGCAGCATCAAACGGTGCATCTGTGTTTATCAAACTGCATGACTGGGATACTCGTAACTCGTTGCAAGGGGAACACTCTGCCAATGCCATCGCGGCGCGTATTAATGGCCGAGCGGCGACAGAGTTGCCTCAAGCGGTTGTGTTTGCGATGGGACCTCCGGCGGTTCCTGGTATGGGCGCTGCGTCTGGTTTTGAGTTTGTGCTTGAAGATACGCTAGGGCGAAGCCGTACCGATTTGTCGATGGTCATGGGAGAAATGATCCAAGCGGCCAACCAAGCCCCTGAAATTGCCTACACGTTTAGTACGTTCCGCGCGAATGTCCCGCACTACTACGTTGATATCGACCGTGAGAAAGCACAGCAGTTGGGTATTTCACTGTCGTCTATTTTCCAAACCTTGCAAGGCAACTTAGGTTCGCTTTATGTGAATGACTTCACCATGTTTGGTAAGAACTTCCGCGTAACCATGCAAGCTGATAGCCAGCACCGTAGCAGCATGGAAGATCTAGAGCGTTTCCATGTTCGTTCTTCGAACGGCGATATGGTTCCGCTAAGTACGCTAGTGAGCTACGAGCAAGTGTTCGAGCCTGATGTAGCATGGCGTTACAACATGTACCGTAGTGCTATCATTCAAGGCCAACCAGCTCCGGGTTACTCTAGTGGTGATGCGATTGCTGCAATGGAACGCGTTGCTGCTGAAGTTCTCCCGCAGGGATACACGTATGAATGGACAGGTATGGCCTACCAGGAAGTACTTGCGGGTAACCAAGCCATTTATGCGTTTGCACTGGCTTTGATCTTCATTTACTTGTTCATGGTGGCACAATATGAGAGCTGGAGTATTCCATTAGCCATCATTTTGGTGGTGCCAGTAGCAACATTAGGCTCCTTCTTGGCGTTGAATCTGACTGGGACACCGCTTAACTTGTATGCGCAAATTGGCCTTGTCTTGCTCATAGCCTTGGCGGCGAAAAACGCAATTTTGATTGTGGAGTTCGCCAAGCAAGAACGTGAAGAAAAAGATGCTGATATCGATAGTGCAGCGGTTAAAGGAGGCACGTTACGTTTCCGCGCTGTGAATATGACATCTTGGTCGTTTATCCTGGGTATCTTCCCGCTGATCTTCGCCGCAGGTGCAGGGCACGTGAGCCAAAACTCGCTCGGCGTGTCGCTGATTGGTGGTCTATTGTGTGTGCTTCTAGCAGGTACATTCTTGATCCCAGGCTTCTACGCTCTGGTGCAAAGGCAGCGTGAGAAAGTTCATGGCGGCAACACCAAGCTGGTTCCTCTTGATGATGAGTAATCACACCCGCTGTGCACAGTAGAGCACGAAGTTAAAGTCGAAAAAAAGCCCGAAGCAATGATCGCCTCGGGCTTTTTATTTTTAAGGAAGGTTATTTTAGCGCGGTTTTAAATTGTGCAACGGCTTCGTCCATATCATGAGCTTGAGCAGAAACAGAGTTCACTTCGTGCAAGCATTCCTGAGCAGATTGCATGTTGTTTTCAGATATCGCGTTAAGCTCGGTGATTGAGCCACTAACTTGGTTCATCACGATACCTTGCTCTTCAATCGCTGAAGCAATGCGCTCCGAATTGCCCTGAATTGCATGCATGTCAGTGATGATCTGTTGCAGGCTAGAATCCAGTTTTTCAGAGGCATTAAGCGTTTGTTGTCCTTGATCGTTACATTGATCAATATCCGCCACGACCGTCGACATTTGAGCTTGAATATCAACAACAACTCGCGTGATTTCCTCGGTAGATTGATGAGTTCGGCTAGCTAGGGCACGTACTTCATCGGCAACAACGGCGAAGCCACGACCTTGCTCGCCTGCTCGCGCGGCTTCAATTGCTGCATTGAGAGCCAGTAAGTTAGTTTGTTCCGCAATTTCTTGGATGATGTTCACCGCACCACCAATTTTATCTACATGTTGGTTCAACGAGCCAATCGACTGCTGACTGTTCGATAAAATACTGGTCAATTGACCAATGTTGGTTACAGTGGTTTCAACAACACTTCGGCCTTGTTCGGCGTTATTCGCGGCTTGATGTACACCCTCTACCGCAACCGACGTGCTTTCCGATATTTCACCTATCGTTGCCACCATTTGCTGAACCGCAGTAGCCATCGATGCAGTGTGGTCAGTTTGAGTATGGAACTGCTCCATAACCCCTTCTAGCTCACGATGCATATTATCGGTACTGGCCGTTAACTGCGCCGATTTTTCTTGGGTGCCACTAATTAACTGCTCAAGCTTATCCAACAGATCATTGAGGTGGTGGCTGATATCAAATAGCTCATCTTTGCCTTTCAAGTCAGAGCGCAGTCCCATGTTGTTTGTTTCGCTAATGCTTCGAATGGTGCCAAGCAAGCTATTTACTCGTGTATTGATTGAGCGAGAGATCTGCCAAATCAATGCGAAAATAACACCTAAGATCAGGGCAGTAATCACTTGCTTGATGGTCGACATTTGTTCATCACGCTTTGCAGCAGCAGAGCTAAGGGCTGTCGAAAAGGTTTCAAATTGCTCTTCTACAGCATGAGATAATGCGCGAGTTTCACCAAGTAGGCCTTGGTCGTAAGCGACCCCTACAACTTGTTTTTGTGCCGCTACTAGCTTACCTGTTTTGATGAGCTCCGGAGCATATAGCCCAACAAGCAAATCACTATTGAATTGACCTGATTTGACTGCAGAGTCAAAACGAACCAACGCCAGCAATTGCTGGTGGTCGGAGCGTTGCTTGGCTTCTAACAGTGCTTGCTCGTAACCAGAAAGAAGGCCACTCTTTGCATCAAGTCCGTAGCGTTGGTAAGCACTGACCAGATTCTGAAAGCCCTTTTGGTATGCAAGGAGGTCTTGTTTGAATCGTTGACTGGAAGGTAATTCATTGCTCGTGAGTATGCTCGCAAGCTCTTTTTCTGTATTTAGAAACTTATCAACATTCGCATCAAATTTGTTTAGGTATTTGTCATTACTACGCAGTAAGAAATCTTTCTCGTTTCTGCGTAAGTTGAGTAAACGTATTTCTAGATCGCCAACGAGTTTGATGGCGTGGTTAAGTTCATTGCTCTTATTGGCGAAATGGGATGACGTACCCAAAAGGGCCACGATGCCTAAAATGGCGATAACTCCGAGGAAGTAGAGTTTTTGCCTAATAGTCATATTGTTGTTTCCTGAATAAGTAACTAAAAAGAGAAATCCAATGAGATTTCCCAAGGGCTAGCAAACGTTGTTCAACTAACATGTCGAGAAAACGACATGCATTAATACAGCACTTTCTTACGTTGCTGCTTTTTCGCTCCATGCTTGTTCTTGGTATCAAGTCTTCGGCGTTGAGAAGCGCGGGTTGGTTTCGTTTTAATACGCTTCTTCTCCTGTAAGGCGGCAGCTTTAATTAAAGCTTGAAGCCGATTCAGGGCGTCTTCCTTATTTTGTTCTTGCGTGCGAAATTGTTGCGCTTTGATGATGATCACGCCATCTTTAGTTATACGACTGTCAGAAAGAGCAAGTAATCGTTCTTTGTAGAAGTCAGGTAAGCTGGAATGTCGGATATCAAAGCGTAAATGTATAGCGGACGCTACCTTGTTAACGTTCTGGCCACCATTTCCTTGAGCTCTAATTGGGGATAATTGAATTTCCCACTCTTGAATTGTGACGGAGTTCGAAATTTTGAGCATGATAAGTAAATGCCGGTAAGGACGATTGAAAGAGCTGATAAATTAACATCACAGATGTACAAATAGAAGAAAAGACATGAGCACGATTGATTTTAGGCCCTATGAGGGATTCATATTTGATATGGATGGTACTTTAATAGATACCATGCCAGCCCATTTGGCTGCTTGGCAAGCAACCGCAGATCGCTTTGATTTTCCGTTTTGTCAGGAGTGGTTTCACAGTTTAGGGGGCATGCCGAGCTTTAAAATTGTTGAGGAGCTAAACCGTGTGCATGAGCTTTCATTAGATCCTAAAACCGTCGCTACATTTAAAATGGAAACGTTCGCTGCTATGGAGCTGCACGGGGACGTTATTCCGTGCACTAATATCGTGTTAGAAGAATATTTAGGCCACAAGAAAATAGCGGTCGGAACTGGCAGTCAACGAGAAAGTGCCATGCGCCTGTTGAGCCACTCCGGTTTATTGGACAAGTTGGATGTTGTGGTAACAGCAAGTGATGTAGAGAACCATAAGCCTTTTCCGGATACCTTTTTGGTGGCGGCCGAGCATCTTGGGTTGGAAGCGTCACAATGTCTTGTATTCGAGGATACCGAGCTAGGTAAACGAGCGGCGCATGCAGCGGGTATGGATTGTGTTATGGTGCAAGATAACGAGTTAATCTTTTTTCCAAAACCATAGTAAAAAGAGCGATAAAGCGAGATCAAAATGGGGTGCAAACGCACCCCATTAACTTTTACAACATCATAGATAAAGTATCATAGATGTTTATTCAGGTTGAACTAGCTCTTGGTATTCAAACGAAGGAACCACAACCTCTACGCGACGGTTTTTCTCACGACCTTCACGAGTGCTATTGTCAGCAACTGGGTTTTCTTCACCCATGCCTTTCACAGTTAAACGATCTGAGTCAATGCCTGCAGCAGTTAGGTAATCCGCAACAGATTGAGCACGACGCTCAGACAGTTTTTGGTTGTAAGTCGCAGGACCAGAGCTATCCGTGTAGCCAGTGATCTCTACTTGAGCTTGAGGGTATTCGTTCAAGAATGATACGAAGTTGTCTAGACGCTCCGAAACAGACTCTGTTAGCTTAGCACTGTCGAATTCAAACGTACCTGTACCGTACTCTTCTTTGTGCACTTTGCTCATCATCACTGGTTCTGGATCTGGCTCAACCACTTCTTCTGTTACAACTGCCGCAACCACTGGCGCAGCCGCAAATTTGTAGTTAAAGCCGATACCGAAGAAGTTAGCGTCCATGTCGTCCCATACGTCATCAGATAGGTCTTGATAGCGTTGATATTCTGCGCGTACGCTCCAGTTTCTGTCGATAGTGTATTCAGCACCTAGCGAGCCAGTTGGAACGAAATCTTTTTCGTCATCAGACATCATGTAAGCACCACCGATCTTAGCGAATAAGTTCCAAGATTCGTTCAAGTGCCAGTTAAATTTAGGTGCGAGAGTTAAAGCCGTTAAATTGCCGTCGATCGTATTAACTATATTAGCCCCTGACTTAAAGTTAGCTTTGTAATCGCCTAAGAAGTCGACACCATACTCTAGCCCGATGATATCGGTGAAGTCATAACCGATATGTAGTCCAGCACCAAAAGCTTCATCATCACAAGGGCTATTTAGATAGCAAGCATCGTCAAGTGTAGTCATGCCTACTTTGCCCCCGATATACATTTCAGCCTGAGCAGAGTTTAAAAGCGCGCTACTACCAGCTACCACTGCTGCTACTGCAATTGCTACTTTGTTCATAATGTTTCCTTGTATTGATTGCATATTAACTTCTACTTCGTTTTATCAAAAAATTAGAAAAAACCAGCGTTTATAAGAAATTAGTTTAATATTCTAATCATTTCATATCAAGCAACAATATCTTTGAACTTGATCAACATTTAATAACCAATAACACCTCACAAACTTCTGATATTTCTTACATTGTAGTAAAGATTTTTGGGGTCATAAGAAAATTGATGATTATTTTGAACTTTTTTTCGTAAAGTTTATTTTACATTGTGCGCGGTAGTTAACAGGTGATTTTTATTTGCATTTATTTGCAAAAACTGATTGCAAGTCTACGCCTAAGCCGATAAGTTACTTAAACGCTAGACAGAAAATGACCAGAGCCCTTGATGCTGCTCGCTTTGTGAACAATGTTGCAATGAGTTCAGTTGGCAAAAAATTGGGTCGGAAATAAAAACCAGGAAGTAGAAGTAATGTTTCAAACTGATGATGTAAGAATAAATAGAGTAAAAGAGTTATTGCCACCTGTAGCAGTATTAGAGAAGTTCCCAGCGACTGAAACCGCTTCTTCGACCACTTTTGATTGCCGTAATGCCATTCACAATATTCTTGAAGGAAAAGATGACCGATTACTTGTAATTGTTGGCCCGTGTTCCATTCACGATCCTGCTGCTGCGGTTGAATATGGTAAAAAGCTAAAAGTATTACGTGATGAACTTGGTGAACAACTAGAAGTTGTGATGCGAGTTTATTTTGAGAAACCGCGTACAACGGTAGGATGGAAAGGTCTGATCAACGACCCTTACCTGAATGATACCTACAAGCTGAATGATGGTCTGCGTATTGGACGTAAGCTTCTTCTTGATCTTACCGATATGGGCTTGCCAACCGCGAGTGAGTTCCTAGATATGATTACGCCTCAGTACGTGGCGGATCTGATCAGTTGGGGTGCTATCGGTGCTCGTACGACAGAATCTCAGGTTCACCGTGAGCTTGCTTCTGGTCTTTCTTGTCCTGTTGGGTTTAAAAATGGTACAGACGGGAACATTAAGATCGCGAGCGATGCGATTCGTTCTGCAAGTGCTTCTCACCACTTCTTATCAGTAACAAAATACGGACATTCTGCGATCGTAGAAACCGCTGGCAATCCTGATTGCCATATCATTCTCCGTGGTGGTAAAGAGCCAAACTACAGTGCAGCGCATGTTGCTCAAATTAAAGATGAGTTAGATGGTGCAGGGCTACCGAAAAAAGTGATGATTGATTTTAGCCACGCTAACAGCTCGAAGCAGTTTAAACGTCAAATGTTGGTGTCTGATGACGTATCAGAGCAAATAGCTGGTGGCGAAGAAGCAATTTTTGGTGTGATGATTGAGTCTCATTTAGTTGAAGGTCGCCAAGACTTAGTGGATGGTAAAGCGGCCACTTATGGTCAGTCGATTACCGATGCATGTATCGGTTGGGAAGATACGGAAACCGTACTTCGTCAGCTTTCAGATGCAGTAAAAGCGCGCCGTAACAAATAAGCTCAACAGAAAGAACTTTTTAAAGAGCCAGAGGCATTGTGCTTCTGGCTCTTTTTTATTGAGAATTACTCGCATCTCTTTCTATTGTTTCTGCTTTCCTATATGTTATCTGTATGCGCTGTAACCAAAAGGAATTTGGAATTGAATCGTAATGTATGGTTATTATCCCTTTGCCAAGCCCTATTAATGACAGGGAATATTTTACTCATATCTGTTATTGCCCTTATTGGCAAAACACTTGCGCCGTCATCAAGCTTTATTACGTTGCCCGTTGCGCTGCAATTTTTAGGACTGATGGCTGCGACGATCCCTGCGTCACTAATTATGGGCAAGTTGGGACGTCGCCTTGGGTTTAGTCTCGGTAATGTTATTGGCATTTTGGGTGCCAGCCTAGCGACGTATGCGTTAAGTCAACAGAACTTCTATCTGTTCTGTGTTTCTACCTTTTTGCTCGGTGTTGGTATTGGCTTCGGAACGCTATACAGATTTGCTGCTATTGAAGTGTGTGAAGAGTCGGCAAGACACAGGGCGATTTCGATATCTATGGCGGGAGGGGTACTAGCGGCGATACTTGGCCCTAATTTGGCGGTGTATTCACAGCAATGGTCAGATGATGGTTTGTACATTAGTGCTTTTGCCGTGCTTATTGGACTTTATATAACTGCGTTGATCGTGCTGCAAACGATTCGTTTTCCACCAGCACACACGCAAGTTCTACATACTAAAGCGGATAAAGTGGGGCATATTATCCGTCGACCTAATTTCATGCTAGCGGTTATCGCCGCAATGGTTGCGTATGCGGTGATGAACATTTTAATGACAGCAACGCCTCTGGCGATGATTGGTTGTGGCTTTGATTTTGACAAAGCGGCAGGAGTGATCGAATGGCATGTGCTGGGCATGTTTGCACCGGCGTTTGTCACGGGACGCTTGATAGAGCGGTTTGGCGCGAAGAATATGATTTTAGCCGGTGGATTGCTATTTGTTGCTTGTATTGGAATTAACATACACGGAGTGTCCATTTGGCACTTTAGTCTTGCTTTAGTTCTGTTAGGCGTTGGTTGGAACTTTATGTTTATCGCGGCAACTGGGTTATTTAGTCAAAGCTATGAAGCGAAAAACAGGAGCAAGGCTCAAGCGTTTAATGAATTCTTCGTGTTCAGTTGTGTCACTATCACTGCATTACTATCTGGCTGGCTTGAATCCACCGTAGGTTGGCAAAACCTTAATTTGTACGTTCTTCCTTTTGTGTTACTCGTCATCGTGATGTTTGCTTTGAAAACGAACAAAGAAACGGAATCCCAAACTGCTTGATTAGATCTTCTATACATAGCCCGGCATAACGTGTCGGGTTTTGTTTATTAGCTCAACTCCACAACTTCTTCTTTATATTTTTATTGATAATGTGAATTCCCACACTAAAAATGTCGAATTGATAAGACTTTTTGTCTAACTTTTTGTAATAAAAATAAAAATCCTGTATATATCTTGCCGAAAATCAATAAAAACTACAGAAGTTTCGTCTATGTCAGTCAATATTTCTCATAAAGCTCAAGAAACTCTCGTGAGGGAGTCTGAGGAACTCGTCTCAACAACTAACCTACAAGGTGTTATTACGTATTGTAACGAAGCCTTTTGCCGTGTTGCTGAGTACACTCACGAAGAACTCGTCGGCCAGAACCACAATATCGTTCGCCACAATGACATGCCTAAAGCCGCTTTCGGCGATATGTGGGCACGTCTTAAGCAAGGCAAAGCCTGGCGCGGCATGGTTAAGAATGCCACTAAGTCGGGCGGTTACTATTGGGTTGATGCCTATGTCACCCCTATTTATGAAAATAACCACGTTGTTGGTTATCAATCTGTGCGCGTGAAGCCAAAGCGAGAGTGGGTTGATATAGCCACGAAAGCCTACAAGAGTATGCGCGCCGCCGAGAAGTCAGGTCGTACTTGGTCGTTGAAACTCAATGAAACCATTCGCTATGCGATTCTACTTGGCGCATTGACCGCACCTGCAGCCGCATATGCATTGTCTATTGAAGGTCCATTGGCTTGGCTTGCAAGTGCACTACCTGCGAGTGCTCTAGCGTTGTTATTCCGCCAAGAATTAATTGATACGCCTAAACAACTGAAAAAGTTACAAAAGCAATACGACAGCGTGAGTCGCTTGATCTATTCCGGCAATACAGCATTTTCGATTGCCGATTTCCATATCAAAATGCTGTCCGCAAGAATTCGAACCGTGTTGGGAAGAATGACAGACTCCGCACTGCCGTTGCAGCATTGCGCCGAAGAACTCAGTCAAACCACAGCAGAAGTTTCGGCTGCATTAAATCAGCAAAACACCGATATTCATCGCGTACGTGATGCGACTCAAGAGGTGGAGTCTTCGGCGAATTCAGTCTCTTCTAGCACCAATGATGCCCATATGCTAATTGATGACACATTGAAGTCATGCTTGATGGCGAAGGAAACCATCGATCAAACGCACACCAATCTAACGCAGTTGAGCCTTCAAGCAGAAAAAGCGACGGAAACGACGTATCAACTGAGTGATCAGGCGCAGAAAGTGAATCATTTGATGGAAGAGATTGGTGGGATCGCAGAACAAACCAATTTACTGGCACTTAACGCGGCAATTGAAGCGGCGAGGGCGGGTGAGCAAGGTCGTGGTTTTGCTGTTGTTGCCGATGAGGTGCGCGCGCTCTCTGGTCGCACATCCAATGCAACTGAACAAATCCAAGCGTCTATCTCTGCTATGTTGGCGACGATACAAAGTTGGCAAAAAGACATTCTGGCAAACAAAGAGCAAACGGATACATGTTCTCAGGTTGCAGAGCAAAGCGCGCTTCGTTTGTCTGAGGTTGAACAGATGATGCAAAGCATGAGTGGGTTGATGGTCGATGTGGCGGAAGCGGCAAATAACCAGCTGAAGCTATCCAGCGATGTAAATCAGCATATTCACTCTATTGCTTCTACGGCAGAGCAAAACTTGGCAGCAACGCACTCCGTAGAGCAAAACAGCCGTCAGTTGAAAGAGCAAGTACAAGATTTCTATCAGCTCGCGCTTCGATTTGAAGACAAATAGCCGTAACGAAAGTCGTTGTGTTCACTTTCTGGCTGTGTTTACACAAATAGGGGCCAGATAAAAGAAAGCCCCGCCATTGCTGGCGGGGCTTTTCAGTTTTCACATTCGCAATAGAGAAAACTGATTATCTTTTTACTGCAATTACGCTAGTAGTTCTTTTGCTGTATTTACTACGTTTTCAGTAGTGAAACCGAACATTTTGAACAGTTCACCAGCAGGTGCAGATTCACCGAATGAAGTCATACCGATGATGCGACCGTCGAAGCCTACGTACTTGTACCAGAAGTCAGCAATACCTGCTTCGATAGCGATACGAGCTGTTACGTCTGATGGTAGAACGGCTTCACGGTAAGCGGCGTCTTGCTTGTCGAATGCATCTGTTGATGGCATTGAAACAACGCGTACTTTCTTACCTTCAGCAGTTAGCTGTGCTGCTGCTTCTACTGCTAGTTCAACTTCAGAACCTGTTGCGATAAGGATTAGCTCTGGCTTGCCTTCGCAATCTTTCAGGATGTAACCGCCTTTTGCGATGTCAGCAACTTGTTCAGCTGTGCGCTCTTGTTGCGCTAGGTTTTGACGTGAGAAGATAAGCGCAGTTGGTGCATCTTTACGTTCAATCGCTAGCTTCCAAGCCACTGCAGACTCAACTTGGTCACACGGACGCCATGTGCTCATGTTTGGCGTTAGACGTAGCGATGCCATTTGCTCAACCGGTTGGTGAGTTGGGCCATCTTCGCCAAGACCGATAGAGTCATGCGTGTACACTTGGATGTTCTGAATTTTCATCAGCGCAGCCATACGCATTGCGTTACGTGCGTACTCCATGAACATTAGGAATGTTGCGCCGTAAGGAACGAAACCACCGTGTAGCGCGATACCGTTCATGATCGCTGTCATACCGAATTCACGTACGCCGTAGTGGATGTAGTTACCAGAGAAGTCGCTTGCCTCTAGAGACTTAGAACCAGACCACATGGTTAGGTTAGAAGGTGCTAGGTCAGCAGAGCCACCCATGAACTCTGGTAGTAGAGCACCAAATGCTTCTAGAGCATTTTGAGACGCTTTACGTGATGCAATGTTTGCTGGGTTAGCTTGAAGATCAGCAATGATTTGGCTTGCTTTCTCTTCCCACTGTGCAGGAAGCTCACCGTTTACGCGGCGTTTAAATTCAGCTGCCAGCTCAGGGTACGCTGCTTCATAAGCTGCAAATTTCTCGTTCCACGCTGCTTCCTTAGCTGCGCCTGTTTCTTTCGCTGACCATTCTGCGTAGACTTCTTGCGGAATTTCAAAAGGACCGTGCTCCCAACCTAGTTCTTTGCGTGTTGCTGCGATTTCTTCTGCACCTAGTGGCGCACCGTGACAATCGTGTGAACCAGACTTGTTTGGTGAACCAAAACCGATGATTGTCTTAGTACAGATAAGTGTAGGGCGAGGATCCGCTTTCGCCGCTTCGATTGCTGCGTTGATCGCTTCAGAATCGTGACCGTCTACTGCTGGGATTACGTGCCAGCCGTACGCTTCAAAACGCTTAGGCGTGTCGTCAGAGAACCAACCTTCAACGTGACCGTCGATAGAGATGCCGTTGTCATCCCAGAATGCGATCAGTTTGCCTAGACCTAGTGTACCAGCTAGAGAACATGCCTCGTGCGAGATACCTTCCATCAGACAGCCGTCACCCATGAACACGTAAGTGAAGTGGTCAACGATGTCGTGGCCTTCTTGGTTGAATTGCGCTGCTAACGCTTTCTCAGCTAGAGCCATACCAACCGCGTTAGTGATGCCTTGACCTAGAGGACCCGTTGTGGTCTCGATACCAGGCGCGTAGCCGTACTCTGGGTGACCAGGAGTCTTAGAGTGAAGCTGACGGAAGTTTTTCAGATCATCGATAGATAGCTCGTAACCGCTCAAGTGCAGTAGAGAGTAAATTAGCATTGAGCCGTGGCCGTTAGACAGTACGAAACGGTCGCGGTCTGCCCACTCAGGGTTTGATGGGTTGTGGTTTAGGTGAGAGCGCCAAAGAACTTCAGCGATATCAGCCATGCCCATAGGTGCACCTGGGTGACCAGAGTTAGCTTGTTGAACACCATCCATGCTTAGCGCACGAATTGCATTTGCTAGATATTTACGATCCATAGTGATTACTTCTCGATAAGGGTTTGAATAGAGGGAACTCGTCGAAACAAGTTCAAATAGAAAATCTTGAATAAGCGCTGATGGTAAAAGCGAGTAGACGGGCTACTCGCTTTTGGTAAGCAATTAAAGCTTAGCTTCGATCATCGCTTCTAGTTTACCTTGGTCAACGGCGAAGTTGCGGATGCCTTCAGCCAGTTTCTCAACCGCCATTGGGTCTTGGTTGTGTTCCCATAGGAACTCAGAATGAGTCATTGGTGCAGGACGCTCAGCTGCGCCTTTAGAATCAACTAGCTTCTCAACCACTTCACCTTCTGCAGCTTCTAATTCTGCAAGTAGAGCAGGAGCGATAGTTAGACGGTCACAGCCAGCTAGTTCTAGGATCTCACCGATGTTACGGAAGCTTGCGCCCATTACGACAGTTTTGTAGCCGTACTCTTTGTAGTAGTTGTAGATCTTAGTTACAGACAGTACGCCTGGATCTTCTGAAGCTTCGAAGTCACGGCCTTCTTTCGCTTTGTACCAGTCCATAATACGGCCAACGAATGGAGAGATTAGGAATACGCCAGCTTCTGCACAAGCACGCGCTTGAGCGAATGAGAATAGAAGCGTTAGGTTACAGTTGATGCCTTCTTTCTCTAGGATTTCTGCTGCGCGGATACCTTCCCAAGTAGACGCTAGTTTGATAAGGATGCGGTCGTTAGTGATGCCTGCATCGTTGTACATTTTTACTAGTTGACGTGCTTTCGCTACGCTGCCTTCCATATCGTAAGATAGGCGTGCGTCAACTTCTGTAGAGATACGACCTGGAATAGTTTTTAGGATTTCTTTACCGATGTTTACTGCAAGCATGTCACAAGTGTCTTGAACTTGTTGAGCTTTGTCGTTGCTCTGTGCTTTAGCATATTCGATTGAAGCATCGATTAGAGGTGCGTACTCTGCGATTTGAGCGGCTTTCAGGATAAGAGAAGGGTTAGTTGTTGCGTCTTCTGGTTGATACTTTTTGATTGCATCAATTTCGCCAGTGTCTGCTACTACAGTCGTTAGTTTACGAAGTTGCTCTAACTTGTTGCTCATAATCGATCATCCTATTTAAATGGGCTTAAGCGTGATTTTTGTTATCACAGCTTGTGCATTTGCAAGCGAGTTAGCTAATCGTCTCATCGCATTTAATGAGACATCTGCTCAGCCAACTACGGAAAATTTCGTTACCGAACAAATGCAATGAACATTTGATCGATAGCTGAGTAAATGATGTGTCCATATTTATCCTATCTATGCTGAAAGTCAATCGCTGAAATCGACTTATAGTGAACTTCATCAACGTTTTTTTACTGTGTGTTTAGTGGTTAACCCAAATAAACGTTTGCCCTTATTGTTCAAAGGTTGAGCGTTGTACGTGAGGGTAAAAAATTGTAGTGAGAAAATGTTATTGCGATGAGCAAATGTAGCGTTTAAATTGATAAAGAACATATGCTAAGTCAATGAGCATATGCTCACTTATTGCATACAATATCGATCCTCTTAAAGGGCGAGAGAAACCATGAGCAGTTCTAATCAAGATATTTCCATTGAAAACACGGATTTGTTGACAGAGATTTCCGTCGCGTATTATCAAGACGGTGCGACTCAGGAAGAGATATCGAGAAAATTTGCCATATCACGCGCAAAGGTCGGGCGAATGCTCAAGCAGGCGCGTGATGAAGGCATCGTTGAAATCACCGTTAAATACCACCCGGTGTTTAGCGCCAAGATTGAGCAACGTTTGATCGAGCGATTCGGCGTTAAGCGTGCGCTTGTCGCTCTTGATCAGCCAAATGAAGAGGCACAGCGACTACAGGTGTCGGGATTGGTGTCCAATTATCTCACCAGCACGCTTAAAAACGGCATGGTGGTGACCGTTGGACAAGGGCGTAACGTATCTTCTGTCGCTCACCATATTGGTGTTATTACGCCGCGTGACTGTAAATTTGTATGTGGTATCGGCGGTATTCACCCACGTGGTGGTATGTATAACGCCGACCACATTTGTCGTCAGTTAGCGAAAAAGTACGGTGGAACGTCCGAAACTCTCTATGCGCCGGCTTATGCAGAGAACAGAGAACAGAAGTTGGCTTTCATGCAAAATGCAACCGTGAAACAAACGCTCGACCTAGCACGTAAAGCTGATGTCGCTTTGGTCGGTATTGGTGACATGAGCGAAAACAGCTACATGGTGGACTTAGGTTGGTTTACGCCTGATGAGGTCGTTCAATCGAGACTTCAACAAGGCGTGGTCGGGGACTTTGCAGGTTATGATTTCTTTGATATTCACGGTAATGTTGCCAACACCGTAATGAGTGACCGAGTGATTGGCCTTGGTATTGAAGAGTTTCGCCCAATATCGGAAGTCATCGCGATTGCAGCGGAGAACAGTAAGCCGCTCGCCTTACTTGGAGCATTAAGAACCGGAGCGATAGACGTGATCGCCACGAGCGTCAGCAACGCATTAACGGTACTCAACTTAGATGAGCAAATGCACGGCAACGCGGCATCTGAGAGTTAGCACAAATAATATGCAATTTATGTAATCAGGCTGCGAGGAGTTATAAATGACTCGCAGCCTGATTTCGTTTTCAAGTTAAAAATATTCTCTAGGAGTAGCTTTAAATTTGTACATCTACTCTGGAGAACACAATGAAAAAGACACTTCTTGCTGCACTGATTATGGGGCTAACTGGTGCGGCGCACGCCGAGCAAAAAGTCGTAGCGGGTTACTTTGCGGATTGGCAGTACGCAAATGCAGAAAACCCATACACGGTGAACGATATTCCCGCCGATAAGCTGACGCATGTGATTTATGCGTTTCTTAGTATGTGCGGCCCTCATACCGGTGCTTCTGAAGCGGTACAAAAACTGGTTGCCGAACAATGTGAAGGAAAAGATCCGTATACGGCGATCATTGTCGATACAGAAGCAGCATTAGGAAAGGACTTTGGCGATGTCTCCGTTAACTTTCCATACAAAGGCCACTTCGCTCAACTTGCTGAAATGAAGAAACAACATCCTGATCTTAAAATTCTCCCTTCTTTTGGTGGTTGGACAATGTCCGAACCGTTCCATGCTATGGCGAAAAGCAAACAAGCGATGGATCAATTTTCAAAAACTGCCGTTAAGTTGATTGCTCAATATGATTTCTTTGATGGTATTGATCTGGATTGGGAATTCCCAGGTGGTGGCGGTTTAACAACGTCGCCTTGGAACCCTGACACCAAGCTTTCTGATGAACAAAAAGCATCTGAGCGTGAGGCCTTTACCTATTTGGTAAAAACCATGCGTGCAGAGTTAGATGAACTCACAAATCAAACCAAACGTGAATACGAGCTCTCTACTGCTGTAGGCGTTGGTCCAAAAGCAGCAGGTATCGATTGGAAAGCCGCGGAGCCGTACCTAACTAACATGTTTGCAATGACGTATGACTTCCTTGGCGGTTGGGGGCAGCAAACCGGGCATACTACCAACTTGCATGCGACTGAGCGAAGCTGGTGGGGCATGGGCGCAGACGTGTTCATCAATCAGATGATTGAGCTCGGTATTCCAAGTGAGAAACTGGTGATTGGCGCTGCGTTTTACGGGCGTGGCTGGCAAGGTACCAAAGACTTCTCGGGTGGCTTACCAACGCAAGATCTTGTCTCCGAGCAAGGAGCGCAGTTTGGTACGGGTGAGAACGGCTATTTCATGTTCTGGGATTTGGTGAAGAACTATGGAGCGGAGCAGGGTTACGAGTACAAGTATGATGAGCAATCTCAAGCACCTTACTTGTGGCATCCTGTAAAGAAAGTCTTTATCTCTTACGAAGATCAACGCTCGATCAAAGCCAAAGCAAATTGGGCTAAACAGGCGAACTTAGGTGGCATTTTTACCTGGGAATTATCAGGCGACCCGAAAGGCGAGTTGGTGGAGGTGATGTACCAAGAAATGAATAAATAAAACCTTCTAAGCAAAGCGATCGTAGTTATTCAACTACGGTTTCTTTGCTTTGGTTCTGCCTCGTAAAAGCGATCAAGTCTTCAAGCGATAAAGGTTTAGAGTAGAAGTAGCCCTGAATCAAATCACAACCGCAAGCTTTTAACTCATTCAGTTGTTGCAGCGTTTCTACTCCTTCAGCCAGTACTTTCATTTCAAAGTTTTTGCCGATAGAAATGATATTCTTAACCATGTTCAGTGCTTTTTTGTCATGCTCAATGTGATCGACAAAGCTCTTGTCAATCTTCACCTCATCAATAGGTAGCGTACGCAACATGCTTAATGAAGAGTAGCCAGTCCCGAAATCATCGAGCGAGATTTTAAAGCCAAGAGCATGCAAGCGCTCGCAAATTGGTGCGAACTTTTCAAGATCTTCAATAAACAGGTTTTCGGTGATCTCTAGGGTAATCTTTGAACATTCGATGCCGCGTTTCTCAATAGCATTCATAAGATTAGTAATGAATTTGGCGTGAACAAACTGTTTGACCGAGATGTTAATAGACATCTGGATAGATGTATCAATATTACCAGTCAGCTTAGCCATATCTGTCAGGCTATTTTCAATGATTTGTTCACCAATACGAACCATCAACCCAGTGCTTTCTGCGACGGGAATAAATTCACTTGGTGTGACTAAGCCGAGCTCATCATCACTCCAACGAATAAGCGCTTCGACACCATAAATATCGCCTTCTAGGTTTAACTGAGGTTGATAAACCATATGAAGCGCTTGCTTATCTATCGCGAGCCTCAGGCGTTGCTCAATTTTCATTTTACGCAGATGTGTAGCTTGCATCTGCTGATTGAACAGGCTGTATACGTTGCGTTGTTTTTTCGCTTGATACATCGCAATATCGGCTGACAGGAGCAGTTCATCTAATGTTTCACCATGGTGTGGATAGCAGGCAATACCAATACTGCAACTGAGCAGGAACTGACTGTCATTGACTTCGTAGGGTTCTGATAGCGCCTTTATTAAGTCGCTCGCTAGTCTTTTAACGCTTACTTCATCAATTCGATTCGTTAGAAAAATAAACTCGTCACTGGCTTCACGGATGATTAATCGGCCATCGTTAACAAAGGTGTTTAAGCGGATAGATATTTGTTTTAGAACTTCGTCGCCAAAGTCATGACCATGTGTGTCGTTGACTGATTTGAAATTATCAATATCGATAAACATCAAAGAAAAAGGATTCCCTTTCCCAGAAAGCCAGTGTCGAATGTTTGCGCGTAGGTACTCTCGGTTTGGTAATCCAGTGAGATGATCGTGGTTCGCTTGATAGAGCAAACGCAGTTTTGTTTTATGTTCATTGTTCGCAATGGAGCGGAATAAAGCGTAAAAAGCACCTTGGACGATAAGAAAAACAATCGAGTACAGTGCAAACTGTTCGTAAAATCCGCGCTTAATAAAATTCAAATCTGTCGAGGAAGAGGCCCAAAGATGATAATCAGGAAGGTATCTCAATGTGATTAACTCACTCAGGCGAGAATTGTCGACAACAATATTGAGCGCTCGTGTGAGCTCTTTTAGTTGCGCCATATCCCAGCCTGAATCTTTTGTGATTTGAGCCATAACGGCTTTTATATCTAAATCATTGGCAGGTTTTAGGTAATCTTCTAGGGTTGTATCTTCTGACGAGCTAAAAGTAAGGTAGCCATCACTGCGGATCAATGTGACCCGGTTGTGCTCATTGGCATGGATATCGTTACGAAAAACCGAAGATGAATTCATATTAAAGCCAGCCGTCATCACTGCTTGTACAACACCATCTTTATTTGGAATTGCTTTTCGGATCGGAATCACAAGTGAATCTTGAGCTGGCATAAAATACGTTCGACCTATAATCATTCGGTCGGAGTTGAGCGCTGCCAAAAAGGTATCACGAGTCAATTGATCTTGTTTTAGATTATGTAGCTTTGCCAAGATCAAGTTGGAGCTTACGGCGATGTAGTCTCCATCGGGGTTGGTTAGGCCGAATCCAATAATCGCCGGATGGATACTGAGCAGTTTGTCCAGCATCGGGCGAGTTTGAACTGCTGCTGTACGAGTAAAGTCATTTCTCTCGACCAACTGATGACCAATGACTTCAAGTAACGATTCTTGTCCTTTCAGAAGTGATTCGACAGAAGAGGCAAACAGCTCCAATTGTAGGAGCTGCTTATCTTTGTACTTATTCAGGGTTGACTCATAATGGTAGCGGCCAAACAACACGAACAGCACGGCGCTTATCGTAAGTAGCGCCATGTATAGTGTCCAAATGTTCTTCTTTAACCTGACCATGCCGCTTCGATAGCTCCTAGATTAGCGAGTAATGGGTAATGAGTGGTCTGCGCCCCATTCTGTCCATGACCCGTCATAGACCGATAAATCACGCCAACCTAACTGGTATGCTGCTAGCAGCAAAATACAGGCCGTTACACCTGAGCCACAACTGAAAATGATTGATTTATCATTATATAACGTTAGTGCACTAAATGCTTGTTTCAATTCCGAGTCTGCCTTTATAAAGCCATTACTCAATAATGTTTGAAAAGGGAGGCAAACAGAATTAGGAATATGACCAAAACGCAGTCCTTCTCTTGGCTCTGGTACCTCGCCTAAAAAACGTGCACGTGAGCGAGCGTCAACAATGTTTGCACTGCAATTGTTTGAGTACTCTAATATTGCATTTGCGTCCAAAAAAGCATGTTTATTTAATTTCCCGGTAAAGTTTCCAAGCTGCTTAGCTTCTGACAAGACATCCGTGACAGGCAGTCCAGCCTCAATCCAAGCCGGGAGGCCACCATTAAGCACTTTGACATTATTGTGCCCCATTGCCTTAAACATCCACCATGCGCGCGGAGAGGCGAGTGTTCCTGAGTTGTCATAAACAACAATAAGGTCTTCGTTGTTCAGGCCAAGTTTCTGAGCGCTGTTATTAAATCCTTCTTCTGTTGGCATCATATGAGGGAGATTGGTATCTGGGAGACAAAAGTCATTGTCGTAGTCGAAACGCAATGAGCCTAGAATCCACTTATTGGCGATCTTTTTCCCTTCGGAAGGAATTTGAAAACGAATACTCGCGTCTAGAAGTTTTACATTCGGTTGGTCTAATAAAGCATGAAGCTCTTTGGCATCGATCAATGCTTGCATGGTTAAATCCTTCTTATTTGGGAAGTCCGCACAGTAGCTTTACTCACAGCGAATGAATGAAAGGGATGAGTCAAGACTTGAGCGGGATGCTTGGTGGAACAACGCAATAGAGCCCACTGGACAAGATGCGGACACTGGAACCGTCACTCGTTGTTGCTCTATCTCAGGTGAATTAATAGTGAGGTACCGACGTTGACCATCAAGGGACTGAGTTAAAGTATTGCTAATGACGGTGGCTGAAACCGTGTTTTCATCCGTTTGCTTAATGAGCAACAAGAGCACAAGTAGGGCAATGAAACCGCTGAAGACCAACATATAGGTTTTGGGATTATCCAATTTGCGCTCCATTGCTATTGTTTCAAGTAATCATTTTGTTTTACAACAAAAAAATCGCATGTTCAAAGAACGATGCGATTTTGTCTTAAAACCTGTGGCTTGCGCCAGTCCCGAGTATCAATGCTCACCAATAGAGCATCTTACATGCGCCATGTCGTATTTCCGGTTGAGACGACTTTTTGCAGAGGTTCTGAGCCATCGTAGAACCAAATTTCGATTAATAGGTTACCTTGGCTATCCGAGGTGGAGAAGTCTAAGTTAGCTTTCCCACTCGTCAGCGCAGCAGAAGCAACATTGCTCGAATATTTCGCTTGGTAGGTTCCAGACGCATCTTCACGGTACTCCTTATAAATGCTCAGATGTGCGCGCTGTAAAGAGTAACCACTAATATCTACCGCAAGTGAGCTTTCTAACCTTGGGTCATAATCGAACCCATCTGGTACGTCTAAATTTTGCATGCTTGGCTCTTCAACAATAACGGTAGTTTGAGCTGGAGGTGGAGTAGCGTTATCGTTGCTTTTGTCGCCACCGCCGCCACCGCCACCACCGCAGGCTGTTAACGCTAATCCCATGATGATTGTGATTAAGTTTTTCATGATGCTTCTCCTATGGAATGTAACGTTTGTTTGCTTTAGGTTGGGTATGCCAGTTTGCTCCTTCTCGCCCACCAGACTCGGCGTAGGTGGCAAACTCTGGGTAAGCGTCAACTAAGTCAACTTTCTCTAGCGGCCAATTCCACTCTTCGACGATAAGCAATGCCCAAGGGAGGTTGTTCGCTGTTTTGAAGTACACGCCTCGAGCCGGGTCACTTGCGTCTACGCCCACGCCATATAGGTTTGCGTCATCAAACTGCTCAGTTGGTGCTTGGTCTGGCAAATGTACTTCCCATTTTCTACCTGGTTGAAAGGTGATGCCATCGCCGTGATATATATTGGGGGTGGCAAAGATAAATGGGTCATAAGGCATGGCCTGTAGCGCTGAGCGGTCGGCTCCTTCCTTAAAGTAGATGGTCAGTGTGAAAGACAACGCGACGTTATCATTGCAACCCGTTTGGGTTCTAAAATACGCACATTGACTTTGCGCATACTGACTGAGGTCGTCACTGATAATGAAGATGGCTTCTTCTGATACCGCTTCTAGACCGTTGGTCGGTTGTTCTTTGCCATTAAACGTTAGCTTTGTTAAGCCGTTTTCAATGCTTGCTTTCGAAACGCCAGGTAGACGAATAGCAAAGCCATTTTTATAGCCAGCCCCATAGGCGGCCAGATCTCCGCTAATTTGGATATTTTCCACCGTGCCGTCCATACGTGTTTCAGTCATACGGAACTTAATGACTACGTCATTCATGTCGTAGTCAGCGGTGTAAGGCCAGTTGTCTTCATACGCGACCGTTGCGTAGGAATCGGCACTTGGGAAGTGCTGTACGGATACGCCGTTTTCAGTGATTGTGATTGGGTAATCTTCTACTTCACCTGATGTTGATCCGCCATCGAAGTTCAGACCAGTTTGTTGGCTAAAGCGGAATCGGCTCCAGCTAGGGCCTGCGGTTGCCAGTTCAGAGACGACAAATGGAAGCGTATTGCTGCCTGCAGAGAGTAACTCATCGGTGAATACTTGCTCACCTTCGTCAGCAAAGTCACCATCTCGGTTCCAGTCAAACCAAGCTGACAAGTAGCCGGATGTCGATGCAGTTACGCTCACTAGTGAACTTAACCCTGGGTCGAGTGCGGTAACAAAGCCGACGCCATCTTCATCTGCTGTACCAACTTTGTTATCTCCAGACGGAGCCACTTGTCCATCGGCATCACCATCTGGCGCAATTGTGCCAAGCCAAGTTACACCATCAACAGCGTGGCGTGGTCCGTTAGAAGAGAGCAAGGTAGCGTAAGTGTCAGGTGCGTCACCAAAGTCAATTGGCTCGTCTTCGTCAATAACGGGAGCGTTCGCGCATCGGGCACCGTCATTTTGGCTGGAACTTGGACCGTTAGACACAAACTCTACAGCAGGAACAATGCCCGCAGCGATATTGGCGGCATTATTTTCTGATAAGTCGACGCGATAAATTTTGCCGTCCTGGTTACGCGATACGTAGTAGTTTCCGTTTACATCAAAGTAGCCTGCACCAAAGGTACCCGTTTCCCCTGTATTGCCGATCGCGGTTGCTTGGCCTGTTTTTGTATCGAATTTATACAATATGCCAGACCCATTATCGATACCATAGAGCGCACCGTCGCCAGGGTGGAACGCAAAATCGGTTAAACTCACACTTGCATTTGATGTGATTTTATTCAGGGTTAAGGTAGCATTTGGGTCCGTATCTAACGGCGACAGATCAATGGAAAATAGCCCTTTACCTTTGCGATACAAGTAGTAGACGTGGTTGTACACGTCGCCGACAAAAAACGTATGGCTAGGAAGCCCTTGTACGTTGAGAGTTTCCGCTTGAAAGTCCTGGCCTAAACGTACGATTTTCAAGTTGGTTGTATCGTAACCATAGATGTATCGATCAGTGAAGTTGAAACCGACGCCGTTAATACCAGATGCTAAGCCCACATCGTCGGTCAGTAACTTGGTTGATCCGGTAACCAGATTAACGCCGTAAACTTGCACTGGGGTCGATTGGAATAAATATGCTTTGCTCGGACAAGTGTCGAATGGCGCTGCGCTTACGTATGCGCTTGCAAACAGAGATCCAAGTAATAGTGATGTCCTTTTCATGATTCGCCCTCTCATTGGTTTGTATGATATGCAATGAAAGGAATGTGCCAGTTTTTAACTTACTGTTTATAATGAATTTTATATCGGTAAGTTATTTGGTTCGAAATATGAATCTCAGAATAAGAAAAAGCTCAACGTTACGTTGAGCTTTTTGAGAATCTTCATTGATAAGCTGACAGCGTTACTTAGCCACAAACAGGGCAGGTCGGCATTTTCATCAAATTCATTTCCCGCCAGGACATGCTAAACGCATCGAGAATGAGGATCTTCCCTTTTTTGGGTTGGCCGTAATTTGCAATCACCTTGATGGTTTCCATCGCTTGTACAGCGCCAACAATACCCACAACAGGCGCCATGACGCCAGCTTCAACGCAACTTAATGCACTGCTGCCGAATAGCGCGCTCAAACACTGATAGCACGGTTGAGTTGGGTCGTCGTACGTAAACACACTCACTTGGCCTTCCATACGAATGGCTGCACCAGAAATAAGCGGTGTTTTTGTTGCAAAGCAGAGTCGGTTGAGTTGATTGCGAGTGTCGACGTTATCTGAAGCATCGACCACCACAGTGTGTTGTTCAATCAAAGCCTGAAGCTGAATGTCGTCAAGGCGTTTAGCAACGGTGTTTACTTCGATATGAGGATTAAGTTCCCGCAACGCATCCGCCGCGGAGTCAACCTTTTTACGGCCAACATCGGCGTCGTGGTGCAATACTTGGCGTTGTAAATTGGAGAGTTCAACAATATCGTCATCGATAAAAGTAATATTGCCAACACCAGCCGTGGCAAGGTATTGGCTAGAAGCGCAACCTAAACCGCCTGCACCCAAAATAAGCACTGAGCTTTGTTTGAGAGCTTCTTGCCCTTCGAAATCGAACTGACGAAGAATGATCTGGCGGTTATAGCGCAGCATCTCCTGATCGGAAAGAATATCCACGGTACGTTCCTAGTATAACGTTGAGTTAAATAGTTGGATTTGAACCGTTTCGCCAACTTCCACACGGCCACGCTCACGTTCCAACACCACAAAGCAGTTTGCCAAACTCATTGAGCGAAAGGCTCCTGAACTTTGGTTGCCAGTGGTTTCAACGACAAATTTACCGTTTTCTAGAGTATAGATACCGCGTTGGTAGTCTGTACGTCCCGGCGCTTTCTTAAATGCGGTTTTAGTCGTAGCAGGGATAGACTCTGGCGCCTTCCATTCAGTGTGGCCAGCCAATTTAGCCAACATTGGTTGAACAAGTACGTACATGGTTAGCACCGCAGATACAGGGTTACCTGGTAGCCCACAGAACCAAGCAGTACTTAACTTGCCAAATGCGAAAGGTTTACCCGGCTTGATTGCCAGTTTCCAGAAACCGATTTCGCCAAGTTCTTCAAGAATGTCTTTGGTGTAATCTGCTTCACCAACGCTGACACCGCCAGACGTTACAACCACATCCGCAAGCGTTTGTGCTTTTTCAAACGTTGCTTTTAATGTTTCTGGGCAATCAGGGATAATGCCAAGATCAATCGCTTCACAACCAAAGTTTTCAATCAGCGGCTTAATACCGTAACGATTACTGTCGTAGATTTGACCTGCCTTGAGTGGCTCACCCAATGGTTTAAGTTCATCACCTGTGGAGAAAAATGCCACCTTTGGCTTACGCACGACGGTGACATGGCTGACACCAAGAGAGGCAATCATTGGAATATCGCGCGGTGTCAGGCGCGCGCCTTTTGCCAATACAATATCGCCTTGCTTGATGTCGTCACCCGTAGGGCGGATGTTATTTTGCGGCTTCACATCCGTTTGGTTGAACTGAATACCAGCGTTGGTCACTTCCGTATTTTCTTGCATGATAACGGCATCACAGCCTTCCGGAATTTTCGCGCCAGTCATGATTCGAACACAAGTGCCTGCCGGCCATTCACCCTCAAAAGGCTGACCTGCGAAGGATTTACCTGCCAGAGGCAACACTGTAGACACTTCTAGGTCTTGAATACGAATGGCATAACCGTCCATTGCTGAATTGTCGAAAGGGGGCACGTGAATTGGCGATAAAATGTCTTCAGCCAGCACAAAACCCAGAGCGTCAGCAAGAGGAAGAGAAAGTGTCGTTTGGATAGGTTTGATTCGCGATAGCATCTTATCCATCGCTTCTTCAATTGGCATCAAGCCAGGTGCGTCGCAGCAGCCCATTGAGATAATCCTATGTTCTTTTGTTTTGTGGCAACTCTACCATAAAAGGGGACCGAGTAAGAATGTCCACCTATAAAATATGGGTGTAATTATTCAAAAATCCGAGTATCCTTGTCACCCATCCGAAAGGGGTAAAGTTCCTACGGAGCATGAGAAAATAGCTCAGTGTATTCTTGTTATGTGCCTTGGCGTTATAAACATCGGACTGAGCGACTTTAACGCTACGGGATGAAAACACGGCAATTGTATTTCACACCGAGAGTGGTAGTTACAAAAGAGGAAGTGGAATGTCAGGTCTTAGCGAGTCAGCAAAGTTAGTGAAAGAAGCGCTAGAGCAACGCGGGTTAGAAACACCAATGCGCCCTAATGCCGTTAGCCGTGAAGAGAAGAAGGAAAAGATTGAATACCACATGCGTGAGATTCTTGGTCTGCTTCAGCTCGACCTTACGGATGATAGCTTAGAGGAAACGCCACACCGCATTGCAAAAATGTACGTGGACGAGATTTTCTCTGGTTTGGATTACTCCAACTTCCCCAAGATCACAGTTATCGAAAACAAGATGAACGTGAGCGAAATGGTTCGCGTGAAAGACATTACTGTGACCAGTACGTGCGAACACCACCTTGTGACAATCGACGGTAAAGCCGCTGTTGCTTATATTCCTCGCGGTAAGATCATTGGCCTGTCTAAGATCAACCGTATTGTTCGTTTCTTTGCGCAACGCCCTCAAGTTCAAGAGCGTATGACCCAGCAAATCCTTGTTGCTTTGCAAACATTGCTTGAGTCTGACGATGTAGCGGTGACTATCGACGCGACGCATTACTGTGTGAAGTCACGCGGTGTGATGGATGCCACCAGTGAAACCACGACTACAGCGTTAGGTGGTATTTTTAAGAGCAACCCAGCGACCCGTGCTGAATTTCTGCATGGCCTGCGTTAATCAAATCGACAAATAAAATTGAGAGAGGATGGCGAGTTGCCATCCTTTTTTATATCTTTTATATCCAAATCATAGTCAAGTGAGTCGCAATAAATAGTAATTATGCAATTGTGTATTGACAGTCACATCCGTTGCTCTTAATATATGCGCCCAATGAACGACTACAACTTGTAATCGTTTGTTTTAAAAAGAGATATTTCTCTAAGTTCAGCTGATCTCGGTCAGTTGTCTTTCTTTTTTCTAATAATAGAAAGACAACAAATTTGGGACTCGGCATGACTACACAAAGCACTATCAGCACCTCCTCTATTTCAGCTCCAGTTACAGAAAGGAGTTGGCAAAAGAAAGCCATGCTCAGTGTCGCTTTTTTGATGGCGACAACCTCTGTGGGTCCCGGCTTTTTAACTCAAACCGCAGTCTTCACAAATATCTACAAAGTCGACATGGCATTTCCAGTTTTGGCTTCCATTTTTATCACGTTTGGTATTGTGATGAACTTGTGGCGTATTGTCGGCGTTTCTGGCATGCGAATCCAAGACATTGCGAACAAAGTGGCACCCGGCATGGGTTATGGTGTTGGTATTCTCCTTGCGCTTGGTGCAGTGGCGTTTAACTTTGGCAACGTGAGTGGCGCAGCGTTAGGCATCAATGTGCTAACGGGCGTGGACACAACATGGGGCGCACTGTTTACCGGTGTCGTTGGCTGTTTGTTGTTTGTGGTTCATAACGCCTCCAAACGAATGGACCAAATGGCCCGCTACCTTGGCTTGTTCATGATCGTTCTGATCGCATACGTGGCTATGACGAGCTTACCTCCGATGGGAGAGACACTAAGTGCAGCGGTGATGCCTATGGATGTTGGTAGTTTGCTTCTGCCTACGTTGACTATCGTTGGCGGTGCAGTTGGCGGTTACTACACGGGTGCACAACGCCTAGTAGACATCGGCTTGAAAGGCAAAGAGAACGTGCCTTCCATCACCTCAACAGCGTGGGCTGGTATTTCTATCGCGGTGGTTATTCGAATCCTACTGTTTTTGGCGGTGTTTGGCGTTATCGCGACAGGCGCAACGCTGGATACGGCTAACCCTGCGGCGGATGCTTTCCGTCAAGGTGCTGGCCAGCTTGGTTACTTCATCTTTGGCTTAGTACTGTTTGTAGCTTCCATCACGTCTGTGGTTGGCAACTCTTACATGGCTATATCATTAATTAAGACGCTTTTCCCAGTTGTGGCGCGAAACGAGAAAGCGTGGTGTGTTGGTTTCATTATCCTAACCTCGCTAGGCACGGTAACCATGGACATGCCAATTCTTCTTTTGATGCTAGCGGGCCTAGTGAACAGCATTATTCTTCCTATCGTTTTGGGCACTGTATTGGTTGCGACAAAGCGCAAAGATATTGTCGGTGACTACCAACACCCAATGTACTTAACGCTAACTGGAGCAGCGATTGTTATCGTAATGGCGGCATCGAGTTTGACTAACATTGGGAACTTCATGGCGAAGTTTGTGGGTTGATGTCTTATTGATGAGATGAACAGCGGCCTCAGATGAGGCCGTTTTTTATGCTTGTTTAGAGGGCGACTTAACGATTTCTGGCCAATACATTTTGACGTAACCTGACGATACCCAAACCACCAACACAGTCGCAATGCTGAGCTCTAAAAAGCCAAAATCGTGTAGCCAGTGCCAATGTGGATGCGATTCGGCAAAAAAGGAGGTTAAGCGGTGCATCGCAATGGCACTGATCACGGAAGGAAAGGTTACCGCCGCGATAGAAGGTTGAAACTTCAATCGAAGTAAGCGGAAGTAACACAGGTAGATCAATAACGTCATTGTGATAGCAATCCCTGCTAATGCGCCAGTCAGTATCGGATCGGGCAGGGGAAAGTTCACCAAGTATGCCGCCAATGACAAGTTTACCGGTGCGGCCATAATTGCGAGGGTCGGCCTGGCTCGTCTCGGTAGAGATCCGAAAAACACCAAACGATAGAGCACCAGCGGTAACATAAAGAAATAAATGCCAATGCACATCATCGCTAAGGTTTCAGAGAATAGGTTGTGACCCAATTGGGAGCCTGCTAATGAGCTGCTGATCAGTCCCACTGGATAGAGAAACCAGCTAGGTACAATATTCGACATTTTGAAGTTCATTAGCTGAAAGCTAAAAAACAGTACCATCATAGTAAAATGCAGCAAAAGTGCCATAAACCAGAGTGGATAAGCAATGATTGGCGCTACAGAAGCAAGATAATCTGCAAGGATCAGTAACGCCATACTCATGGGTGCCATTAAGCTACCGCTCAATGGGTGACGAATGTCGACCATAAATAATCGTGGATTCGTGGCATATTTTATCAGCACAGGGGCGAGTAAAAGCGCGCCGAGTGACGCTAAAAATGGGCGTATTGGTTCACCAATTTCAGGGACATAGAGTGCCCAAGCTTGTCCTAAACCTATCATACCTAGCGCTAACGCGGCTTGAGACGGCGGAACGCTATAAAACTGCACAAGTCTTCTCCAGTTCAAATCTACTCCATTTGATTTTTGCCTGAATGAAACGAAACGTGATGATTTGGATGAAATGCTCTATTTGAGTAGCGAATACTAGCAAGTTTAGAGAGTGCTTACTCATGAAAGGTGGTGAGGAAATATCAGAGAATAGTATTTTTGTGAGTTTGGTATCGAATATTTGGGAAAGGATGTAAAAACGTAGAGTTTATCGCTCCAAACCCTTCGATGGTTTGGAGCGAAATAATAACAAAGCGAGAATTATGTCGATTGGTTTTCAGGAAGATCCTGCTGACGTAACTTATCGTTTTTGATTGTACGATGTAGCAACTGGCTGTAAATCGGTTGTCCGCCAAACAACTGAGCAATAATCACGGCACCTAAACAAGTAATGATAAGTGGTAGAATTAAGTAGTAGTTATTGGTCATTTCAATCACCAACAAAATGCCCGTGATCGGTGCGCGTACCGTTGCAGCAAACAGGGCCCCCATGCCCGCAATAGCAAATACGCCAGGTTCGATATCAAGCGTAGGAAGCAACACATCAGCACTCGCTCCGAATGCATAGCCAAACAAGGTCCCCAGAGCAAGCATAGGTGCAAAGATACCACCCGGCGCACCAGAGCCAAAGCATAGCAACGTCGTGATGACGCGACCAAAGAAAAGCAGAACTAAAACGGATACCGAGTAGTTGCCATTGGTAATATCAGGAATAAGGCCGATGCCACCGCCAGTTAGCTGTGGCACGTATAAGAGAAGCAGACCAAAAATGCCCCCAAGTAGTGAACCCACGATTAAATAGCGTTTACGATCGTTTTTGTGAATTGCGACAAAACTGTCTTGTGCCACGGTAATCAATTTATTGAAGATCACTCCGAATACGCCAAACAATGCGCCAAGCAATAGAAACAACCAAAGGGACTGAAGCTCTGGAGAGTGATATTGCGGCATTGTGATGACAGCGTCTTGCCCGTTGATGGCGCGAAACACAATGTTGGCCATAATAGCAGAGATGATCACCGCGCGAATAGAGATCAGAGAATAGCGAAACTGAGGTCGCATTTCCTCCACAACGAACATAATGCCTGCGAGTGGGGCATTAAAGGCGGCAGCCAAACCACCAGCGGCACCTGAAGCGAGTAGGGAATGACGAGTATCGTCATCTTTCACACGGAAAATATCGGTCACCATTCGACCAACTGCGCCGCCCATTTGAACTGTCGGACCTTCGCGACCAAGTACCATACCGGAGCCAAGTGCACCCATGCCGCCGAAGAATTTAACAGGTAGAACTCGCCACCAGCGCACTGGACGAATGTTGTCCATCGCGCCTTCTATTTCAGGGATGCCTGATCCCGCAGCCTCTGGAGCAAAGCGGTGAACAAGAAAGTAACCAACAAAAGCAAGTAGAGCACTGATCAGTACAGCAGCAAGCCAAAGAGGAAGTACGCTACCGATTTCGCTTCTTAGCCATTCGGTACGGGTTTCAGAAACAAAATGAACCGCAAGTTCGAAGTAAGTGCCGACAAAACCAGCTAGTGTGCCAACGATTGCGGCCATAATCAGGACAGAAAATGGTGTGGACCCTCGAGAGACAAACTGGTTAATCGCATCTTTCGGTACGTGCGCTAACACAGATTTTACAATTCTCTCTCGTTTGGTCATTAACAAGTTCTCCTGTTGCTGGTGGAAGGGACGCGAGAAAGTATACGCTTCGCAGAGTCTAGACCTAATCAATAAAGATGCAATTTAGCTTTTCACTATTGAGTGTTCGAAGTGTCGCGATGTCATTCATTCACCAAGACTGTGCTATTGCTCTCATAATTTGGGATAAAAAACTTGTTTTTTGAGCAAAATGAACCATGCTTTAGGTGTAAAGCAACATGACTGCTTCAGAAGGAGGGATGTGAGGTTTTACACACAATTTGGATGGATTCAAACCCTACGGTAAGTCCTCGTTTTATGTTCGGGATGCATCAATAGACATCTCCGATTCGCACACTCACGATTGAGTAACGAGGTAGAGGCGCACGCAAATGTGCGCCTTCTTAATTTCTGCTCTACAACTTTCCGCACTACCTGCCACTATTTTTATCTTGAACAATTTCTACTAGTCGGTAATGTCTGGGTTCGATGTTAATCAACCAGAGTAATTCATGCGCTTTTATCCTCGAGTCCTGTTTTCTTTATGTTGTTTTTCGGTAACGTTTCCAGCATTTTCAACCCAGAGTTGGTGGCAGGACACGTTGTCTGCAATGCCGTACTCCAATTTAAAAGAGCGTATAGAAACAAAGGGAAGCTGGTATCGCTGTGACGTGCAGCAGCAAGATGCTTCAACGTATTTCAGCACATTTTGTTTGGACGATTTTTCGTACTATCAGCAGCATCTGTATGGTGAAGTTGTTTTGGGAAAGGACAGTGCTCTGTTCTCTTTTTTGACCGAATATCAATGGCAAAGTCTCAATGACTTAATCCTCAATTTAAGAAAAGACGGGTTGGTTTTACGTAGTATAACTATCGGACAAGAACACTATGACGTCGTTGAAGCGCTGGAAAAGAAATCTTCTGAGCTTGTCGATAAAGAAGTTATCTTGTTGATAAACCGCTATCCGCAAGAAACGATTCGAAGCTTACTTTGGGTAAAGCCGGACGAGTTTGCGACGCCATCACCGTCTTTAAATGTGGAATTGCACAGCGATGGCGAAATTATCGATGTTAAAGTGACTCGTTTTTAGATTCTTTATGGAGAGATAGGAAGGTCGCCATCGCAGACTCGTCCAAAAATCCATCCGATTTTTTGTGCGCGCGCAGGTATTGATAGCCAGCGATGAGCTTACGGTGCTGTTCTTCTGCCTCATCTGGCAACGGCTGATTCATAACGTGTTGAAATGCAAGTTTGTACGCATCCATATCTACGACTTCAGCGCGGCGATATAAATAACCACATCCGGTCGCTAACCATTCAAGAGAGCAGTTGGCTCGCATCGCAATTTGATTTGCTTTCGTTAGGCTCGGTTCACTGCCTTTTAAATATTTGCGTATTAAAGCTTCAGACACATCAACGCGTCGTGCAAATCCGCTGATGCTTTCTTCTCCGATCAAGGTGGCTAGGCGTTGGGCAAAAGACATATTTCGTACTCCAGTTCGAATTGCCAAAGTTTACCCGTTGAGCCGATGTGAAAACAAGACTACGATGAATGCAGATCAATTGAAGGAGAAAAACCATGGTTGCAAAAGTTGTGACTGCACCAAAAGGTCCTGAGTTCTCAGAGCTGGTCCAAGGATATTGGCGTGCAGTTGATTGGGGCATGACTGCTCAAGAGCGTTTGTCATTCCTCAAGCAACATATTGAGTTAGGCATTACCACGGTCGATCACGCGGACATATACGGTAATTACGAGTGTGAGAAATTGTTTGGTGAAGCACTTGCTCTCGATAAGAGTGTGCGAGAGCAGATTCAGATCGTCACAAAGTGTGATATCAACCTGTGCGGAGATAAAACACCAGAGCGTAAGATCAATCACTATGATACGAGTTCCGCTCACATCTACCAATCGGTGAATAACTCGCTTGAGCGTTTGAATGTGGACGAAATCGATGTGCTTTTAATCCATCGCCCTGACGTGTTAATGGATGCCGATGAAGTGGCTGAAGCATTCTCAGAGCTACACAAAGTGGGTAAAGTGAAGCACTTTGGTGTATCTAACTTTACTCCACGTCAGTTCGAATTGTTGCAATCTCGTTTGGGTAAGCCTCTTGTGACTAACCAAGTGGAAATCAACCCGCTTAATTTTGAAGTTGCACACGATGGAACGCTTGATCAAATGCAAATGTTGCGCACGCGACCAATGGCTTGGTCTTGCCTCGGTGGTGGTTCAATCTTCAGTGGTGACAGTGAGCAAGCCGTTCGTGTTCGCAACGAATTAGAAGCGATTCGAGAAGAAGTGGGCGCGACTAGCATTGACCAAGTGATTTACGCTTGGGTACGTCGTTTACCATCTAACCCAATTCCAATCATTGGCTCTGGTAAGATTGAGCGTGTGCAAACGGCAGTAAATGCGCTGAATATCGAATTGACTCGTGAGCAATGGTATCGCGTATGGGTGGCTTCTAAAGGTCACGGTGTGCCATAGAAGTGACACTTTATTGATGAATACATTATTCAAGGCACCCTATGAAAGGGTGCTTTTTTATTGCTACGCGATACCGATTTACCCAGTACTCATACTGAGCGGATAGAGTGGGAGTAAAAACGAATTTTTAATTTAAAATGCAACTTTGTGCTTATTTTTAATGGAGGCGTTTTATCCATGTTTGTTTCATGTCACTAAACAGCGAATGGGATGTTTGCTTTTTCGCCATTTTGTTCACTCATCGATTCATATTGCGTATGCTTATTGAATAAAAAAAGAAATAGAAACTCGTCAGTTTTCTCGTATTACATGCTGTAACAATCTGTTAGACTCCGGCGCAGATTGTGGAATATAAAAAGGTGATTGAATGTCTTTTCCCGTACTCATCTGTGATGATTCAGCGTTAGCACGCAAACAGATGGCGAGATCACTACCAGCCACATTGAATGCCGATATTACGTTTGCTATCCACGGAAAAAATGCGCTAGAAGAACTCGAAAAGAACGAGTTTAAATTGATGTTTCTTGATTTGACCATGCCAGAAATGGATGGCTTTGAAACACTAGAAAACATGCAGCGGTTAGGGAATAAAACTCCCGTGGTTGTGGTGTCGGGGGATATCCAACCTAAAGCGAAAGAACGTGTGTTCGCACTGGGTGCAAAAGCGTTTATTCAAAAACCGATCGCCAAAGATGAACTCAAGAATGCGCTTAAAGAGTTGGTTGAGCCAGAGCCTCGTCCTCAAATTATCACGCCTGTTTCTATTGAGTTACCGATTATACGTCGTCGCGATATTTACATGGAAGTGGCGAACGTCTCTATTGGTCGAGCCGCAGATGCCTTGGCGCGTCACTTTGATGTGTTTGTGCAGTTACCGCTTCCGAACGTTAATATCTTCGAAGTGAGTGAACTACACATGGCTCTCCGTGACTTAGCGTCGCATGACAATGTATCGGGCGTTTGTCAGGGCTTTTGTGGCGAAGGTATTGCGGGTGAAGCGCTGGTGATTTTGAGCGATTCGAGCGTATCGGATCTCAAGAAATTGATGAAAGTGCCGGCTGACAGCGACGAACTGGAAGAGCTTGAGCTGCTCATGGATATTTCCAATATCTTGGTGGGGTCATTCTTAAATGGCTTGGGCGAACAATCTGAAGTGCGATTCTTCCAAAGCCCTCCAGTGCTTCTTGGTCAGCATATATCAATTGATTCGATCATTGAGTCTACGACGGGCGCATTCAGCCGCACCATGACATTCGAGGTGAGCTACAACATTGAGGGAACGTCAATCCGTTGTGATTTATTGTTTATGTTCGTCGATGAATCTTTGCCGCTGCTCGATAACAAACTGTCATATCTAATGGAGGAGTTCTAATGTTGAATATGCCAGCAGAGTTTGAACAATTCCATTGGATGGTCGACATGGTACAAAACGTCGACATGGGGCTCGTCGTCATTGACCGAGATTATAATGTGCAAGTGTGGAATGGGTTTATGACTCATCACAGTGGTTTGCAATCTCATGATGCAATTGGTCGTTCTATCTTTGATATCTTCCCTGAAATCCCGCAGGAATGGTTTAAGTTAAAAACAAAGCCCGTGTATGATTTAGGTTGCCGCAGCTTTATTACGTGGCGCCAGCGTCCTTACTTGTTCCGTTGCCGTAACGTACGCCCTGTTACTCAGCAAGCGGAGTTTATGTACCAGAACGTTACGCTGAACCCCATGCGTACCCCGACTGGGAAAATCAAATCGTTGTTTTTATCTATACAAGACGCGACGGCTGAAGCATTGATGTCTCAGAGTCAGTAGCGATAAAAAACTTTCTCAAAAGCCAAGGTTCGCCTTGGCTTTTTTGTATACTTATAATTGTGTTTCCTAATGCGCAGAACGTGAAGATGGACTTTAATCTCGCCCTAAAACTCTACACCGCAGAACAAGTAAAAAACGGTGAAACGCTGGCAGCGCAAATGGCTGGTGTTTATATGTATAGCCTAATGCAACGCGCAGGTATGGCTGTGTATGAGCGTTTTTTACACTTATATCCCAAATCAAAAAATATCTTAGTCATTTGTGGCAAAGGGAATAATGGTGGTGACGGATACGTATTTGCCTCGCTTGCTAAACAAGCGCAACTCAATGTACAGGTTTTCCAACTTGGTGATGTGACTGCGCTCAAAGGTGATGCTTTACGCGCATATCAAGATTGGCAGTCCATCGATGGTGTTAACAATGATTGGGATGAGTGGAATACCGCATTGCTAGAAGCCGATGTGATCATTGATGCCATGTTAGGCACTGGTTTAAGTGGTGAGGTTCGTTCGGAGTACCGTCGCTACATTGAGCAAATCAATCAAATTCACACCCCAGTGATTGCAGTCGATATTCCTTCCGGGTTGTGTGCAAATACAGGTGCTATTTTAGGCGATGCCATTCATGCTGAGCATACTGTAACCTTCATTGGTGTTAAGCAAGGCTTGTGCACCGGACAAGCGAGAGATCGAGTTGGTGAACTCCACTTTTGTGGATTGGGTGTAAATATTGAGTTTGATTCTATCGAAGTAGAAAGTGCACTAGGTATTGATCATCAGGTTGTTTCAAGGTTAATGCTCAAGCCAAACCCGACAGCACACAAAGGTGACAATGGCAAACTACTTTGCGTCGGTGGTAACCAAGGTATGTCAGGAGCGATTCGTTTATGTTCCTCCGCTGCGGTTAGAGCCGGAGCGGGTTTAACTGCCGCAATTACTCACCCGAGTAGCCTTATTCCACTACAGATTGGCTGCCCAGAAGTAATGAGCCAAAGCATCACCGCTGACTTACTCAGGGATACTGAGAACGACTTAACCAAACGCATTCGCTGGGCTGAAGTATTGGTGTTTGGTCCAGGTTTTGGTGATGATGAGTGGGCTTATCAAGCCTATCAATATCTGGCTCAAGAACAGAAACCTAAAGTTGTTGATGCTGATGGGCTCAATATTCTAGCGATGCTAAGCCAACGATGTGATGGCACTTTGGTGTGCGACAACCAGCGAGTGATCACGCCGCATCCTGGAGAGGCAGCTCGACTATTAAATGTGACCACTCAACAAATAGAAAGTGACCGATATTCTGCTGCAAGACAACTGCAAGAGCGTTATGGCGGTGTGGTGGTTTTAAAAGGCGCGGGAACACTTATTTACGATGGAACGAGAATGTACGTCTGCCTAGCGGGTAACGCCGGAATGGCGACGGGCGGAATGGGAGATGTGCTATCTGGTGTTATTGGTGCGTTGCTAGCTAAAGGGTTACCCATTTCCATTGCGGCACGTTTAGGTGTGGTACTCCACAGTCATGCTGCGGATATAAACGTGAGTCAGCATGGTCAAATTGGTCTTTTGGCAAGTGATGTTATAGGCACACTTCGTACCGCTATTACTCAACAAATCGATAGGACGTAGCTAGATCTCGCCCATCACTATGAAAAAATGATCGATTTTTTTGGAGTACTTTTTCCGAATTAGCAGCGCATCTTAGTATTAGGTGATTGAGTTTTAGGCAGATTTGAGAGGTGATGCGTTTTCATTTTAAAGGTATGACGCAAAGGTTTGCGCAATAGGTTAACTTAAACGTTTTCTTAAGTTGTTGATAATTATAAATAATGAGAAAAAATAACGACTTGAGGAGTGTTTTTGATATGCGATTATCAAGATGGTATCACAAAAAAAATTCAAATATCAGACTTGTAGGAAATAAATCACAGCCTATAATGCTGAAAACCGGAGCGTCTGCCAACGCTCCGGTTTTTTTGTGTCCGAAGAACAGTGAACTCGTCTGCCAACGAAATCACTACGCACTCTGAGATGACACATATACATATGAATCAAGGAATTACACAATGCGTATCGAACAAGAACTTAAGTTAGGTTTTAAAGATGTACTGTTTCGCCCGAAACGTTCTACCCTTAAGAGCCGTTCTCAAGTAAATTTAACCCGCGATTTTACATTCAAGCATAGTGGCCGTCAATGGTCTGGTGTGCCTGTAATCGCAGCAAACATGGATTCGGTTGGTAGCTTTGCAATGGCTAAAGCGCTAGCTGAGCATGGTGTAATGACTGCTGTTCACAAACATTACACGGTAGAAGATTGGGCTGAGTTTGCTAAATCAGCTGATAAAGCAACCCTGAATAACGTAATGGTGTCTACGGGAACATCTGACGCAGACTTCCAAAAAACCCAAGATATTATGGCGCTTTCAGATGAATTTATTTTCATCTGTATCGACATTGCAAATGGTTACTCAGAGCATTTAGTCGAGTATGTTGAACGCGTGCGAGCAGAGTTCCCAGACAAGGTGATTTCTGCGGGTAACGTGGTTACTGGTGATATGTGTGAAGAGTTGATCCTCGCTGGTGCAGACATCGTGAAAGTAGGCATTGGCCCTGGCTCAGTTTGTACAACTCGTGTAAAAACGGGTGTTGGTTACCCGCAGCTTTCTGCAATCATCGAGTGTGGCGATGCAGCGCACGGCCTTGGTGGCATGATCATCGGTGACGGCGGTTGCTCATGCGCAGGTGATGTATCCAAAGCATTCGGCGGCGGTGCGGACTTTGTTATGCTAGGCGGCATGTTAGCGGGCCACGAAGAGTCAGGCGGCGAAGTGATCGAGAAAGATGGCGAGAAGTTCATGAAGTTCTATGGAATGTCGTCGAAGAGCGCGATGGAGAAGCACTCAGGTGGTGTTGCTGGTTACCGCGCAGCCGAAGGAAAAACCGTACTATTACCTTACCGTGGAAGTGTTCACGGCACTATCCAAGACATCCTTGGCGGCGTTCGCTCAACTTGTACATACGTGGGTGCAGCAAAGCTTAAAGAGCTAACCAAGCGTACTACATTCATCCGCGTTCAAGAACAAGAGAACAACGTGTTCGGTAAAGAGTAAATCGACTGAATGTAACAAGTGTTGAAACAACCATAAATTGATATTTAAAACCATGTATTGATATTTGGTGCAAATATAATTGATATTGCCTCTTCATAAGTCTATGACTTTTTAAGTTTATGACATTTTTGAAGGGGCAATTTTATATCTGCTTTAGGATGAGGTGCTTGTTACTATTTCGGTTTAATCTAATACTGATTGAATAATATCGAATGCTTCTTCTATTTTTTGGCTAGGGATAATGCCAAATCCAAATAAGAGGGCATTAGAATGATTGTTGATAGAAAAATGCGATGATGGATAAACCGCTACATTGGATGAAGCAAGCTTATTCGCCATTTTTGTCGCGCACCCCGATACTTTCGCTGCTATATATAACCCACCTCGGCTCGGAATACGTTGTAATCAATCCACGTTGTCAATTAATTGAGTGAGTTTATGGTATCTTTTGCCATAAGCTTTATTCATATTAACTATAGTGACGATGTCACTATTTTAAAAAACAGAAGAGGCTCATTATAGAGCCTCTTTTTAGTGTGATGGATATCTGCAACCACCACACTTCCTTATCAACTCATCATTCAGCAAGTCGCCAACTAGAATCGGAAACCTTTTAGTTTCATCTTTGCAGGAAAGGTTACCTCAATAGCTGGCTCTTTCAATTGTTAGCAGAGACGCTCATAACTGTTTTGTTTGAGCAATTCGGTCAAGTCGCCTTGACCATATTTTAGAGTTGCTTGGTGTTTTTGATGTCGAATGACCTGATCAAAAGTAGGTCGAGTCACTGAACGAAAAACGCCCACGGGTACGGGAAAGTCTGGATAGCTCAAGTTAGCAAGCGCATAAGCATAGTATGACTCCTCGCATTGACTGGAGTGGAGCAAAAGGTTCGGGGCCTCTGATTCGACAATCTCGAAGCCAAACCCTTTATTGATCAACGCTTTTGAGTGCGTTTTACCAAACAATAACGGTTCATTATCTGAGAGATAAAGTAGATGTTCGCTTCTATTAGCTGGGCCGTTGTAAGGTTCGTGCACTTTATCGTTAAAAATGACGCAGTTTTGCAGGATTTCAACTACAGCCGTGCCCGAATGTGCGGCAGCAGCCTCTAACACCATCGTCATGTGTGTAGGATCATTGTCTGATGTTCGCGCTATGAACGTAGCACCTGCGGATGCGGCTAATGCCAGAGGTTTAAGCGCTTGATCGGGAGAACCTTCAGGACTCGACTTAGAAATGAAGCCCTGTTCGCTTGTCGGGGAAAATTGGCCTTTGGTCAGTCCATAGACAGCATTATTAAAAAGCAAAATTTTAATGTCTTGGTTGCGTCGAATCGCGTGAATAAAGTGATTACCGCCAATACTCAGTGCGTCACCATCGCCAGTTACAACCCAAACATCTAACTCTGGATTGCTAGCTTTTACACCAGTAGCGATGGCAGGGGCACGGCCGTGAATCGTATGAAATCCATAAGTATCGAGATAATAAGGAAAACGAGATGAGCAGCCGATCCCTGAGATGAATACGGTGTTCTCTTTAGTTCGAACTAATCGTGCTAGAACGGATTGCATCGTTTTTAATACGTTAAAATCACCACAGCCTCGACACCATTTGACTTCAACATCAGATGCGAAATCTTTGCGGTTGAGTACCTTAGTCGTCATTTTTAATATCCTTCAGGTGGTGGTTAATAGACTCAATGACCTCGTGAACTTTGAATGGTAACCCCTTAACTTGGGTTACGGAGCGGGCAGAAATGGCATATTGTGAGCGAATCACTTTAACGAGTTGCTGGTTATTCAACTCAAAAACAAGCACATGTTTGAATTGGCTAATGATCTCTTCCAAATTGATTGGAAACGGGTTTAGATACTTAATATGGGCGTGGGCAACCGATGCGCCTTGCTTTCTCAGATGCTCAATTGCGGTCGACACAGAACCTTGCGTGCCTCCCCAACTTAGTACTAGCAGTGAGTCTTGAGTACTGCCTGTTAGCGTTTGTTTAGGGATGAAATGGCAGATGTTATTTACTTTTTTTGCTCTTTCATCAGTCATGCGCTGGTGGTTTTCAGGATCATGAGAAGGGTTGCCAGTAATCGCTTGCTTTTCCAATCCTCCAATGCGGTGCATTTTCTCTTTTGTACCAGGCGTGACCCACTCTCTGCTGTAATACACGTCATCACGGGCATAGGGATAAAACGGGCTTATGTTTGCTTTTGTTGCCTCGGCAGTGAGCTTAATCTCATCAGGGTTGGGCACGAGCCAAGATTCGGAGCCGTTTGCTAAGTAGCCGTCACTCAATAAGATCACTGGCGTCATAAATGTAGTGGCAATTCGACAGGCCTCGATTGCCATATCAAAGCAGTCTGCAGGAGAGGCAGGAGCCAACACTGGGAGTGGTGAATCCCCATTTCTACCATACAAAGACAAAAGCAAGTCTGATTGCTCTGTTTTAGTCGGTAGGCCAGTTGAGGGGCCTCCACGTTGTACGTTGATAACAACCATTGGCAACTCCGCCATCACGGCAAGGTTAATGGTCTCTGCTTTCAAACATAATCCAGGGCCAGACGTTGATGTGACTCCTAAATCGCCAGCATAAGATGCACCTAAAGCTGAACAAGCAGCTGCAATCTCATCTTCTGCTTGGAATGTCGTGACCCCAAAGTGTTGATAGGTTGATAGTGTGTGTAGAATATCTGAGGCGGGTGTTATGGGGTAAGAGCCCAAAAATAGCTGGCGTTGGAGTTTTTCTGCTGCGCATATTAACCCAAGCGATAATGCTTCGTTCCCTGAAACAGTACGATACAAGCCAGCTTTATCTGCTACGGGAGCAACCTGAAAACAGTCGCTGAATATTTCGGTTGTTTCAGCATAATTAAATCCCGACTTTATGGCTAAAGTATTTGCCTCTCTCGCTTGCGGATTGTCAGCGAATTTATTATTTAGCCATTCAATGGTCGGTTCTAGCGGACGGCTGTAAATCCATAAAACAATACCAAGCATAAAAAAGTTTTTGCTTCGCTTCACTACTTTAGGCGCAATGTTTAACTCAGAAAGAGATTGAACGGTTAAACGCGTAAAACTGTCACTAATCACTCGATAATCTGCGAGGCTACCATCGCTCAATGGGTTAGATTCATAGCCAGCAAGCTCAAGGTTTTTTTTATTAAAACCATCGAGATCAATAAGCACCAAACCGCCTTCAACGAGTTGTGAGATTTTGTTTTTTAATGCAGCGGCATTCAGAGCGATTAAGACTGAAAAATCGTCGCCAGGAGTATAAATCTCTGTTGAGGCAAATTGCATCTGAAAAGCCGATACTCCAGATGTGGTTCCTGCCGGAGCCCGTATCTCAGCTGGATAATCAGGTAACGTCATGACATCGTTTCCTTGTTTCGACGAGTTGTCTGAAAAGCGCTCTCCAAGTAATTGGATACCATCTCCAGAATCGCCAGCAAAACAGATCACTTCGCGTTTAAGTTGAATTATTGTCATTAAAACCTCTTACCGTGTTAGAGCAAGTTCAGTATGTTTCATTGCACTTAATGAGATGCAATGGAATTATAGGTTGGAGAAAATGCCGTAAGCCCGAGCATTTTGAGTGTAGAGTTAATGGTGTTGGCTTTATTTGTCGTCTCTGAGGTCAGTAGAAATATCCATAGCTAGGTATGCTTTTCCGAAATACTAGAAAAGTTTGCATGACACAAAAATACTTTTTCTGTCATATTAGATGTGATTATTTTTCATTAATTGTGAGCGTTATGGATAAGCTGTCATTAATAAAGTTGTTTGTATCTGTTGTGGACTTAGGGAACTTTACAGCAGTCGCGAATCAATTAGGGCAGTCGCCTTCTACTGTTAGTAAAGCGATTGCTCGCCTAGAACAGGATTTGGGTGTTCGTTTAGTTCACCGTACAACACGTCAACTCCAGCTCACTGAAGCGGGGTTTAACTACCTTGAGACGGCAAGAGAAGTGATCAACTTGCTCAAAAGTAGTGAAGAGCAGCTTCATCAAAGTATTGCATCTCCGTTTGGTACACTTCGTGTCAGCCTTCCTTTGTCGTTCGGGCAAAACTATATAACTCCGCTGATTCCAGAGTTTTGCGAACGTTACCCTGAAGTGAAGTTGGATCTTAGCTTTTCCGATGAATACACCAGTATATTGGAGAGTGGGATGGACGTTGCTATTCGAAGCGGGAGACTAAATGACAGCAACCTGATTGCGAGGCGATTATGTCCTATTGATATGGGTATGTTTGCCAGTCCGGAGTACATAAAGAAGTTTGGTCGGCCTCAGAGTGTTGAAGCACTTAACCAGCACAAATGGATAATGTACCGCTATAAACAATCTGGGCGCTTGCTTACCTTGACGATGCCTTTAGATGGGCAATTAGTAGAATTTAGTCCTACACATCAAGTGACAGTAGACAATGGTTATGCGATGGCCTCTTTAGCGAGTTTAGGAGCAGGGATTGCTCTGATGCCCCAATATCTTGCTCGAGACTTAGTGCAGCAAGGTAAGCTGATGTTGGTTTCTGAACCTCAAAGAACCGATGGTCAGGGTGTCTATATATACTATCCAAGTCGTAAGTTTGTGCCCGCGAAAGTAAAAGTGTTTATCGACTATATTATTCATAAACTTGATGAGCAGGGAGAGGCGATCAACACCAGTTGGATGCTGAACCATTAAAGCTCTTGCTGGAGGACGATAGCTTTTTCTGAAGTCTAAGCGTGTTACGTGCCAGCAAGTTTGCTACATTCAGTTGTGCCCACAAAAATATTAACTCATGGGCTGCAAACAAAGATTCGAATCACTAAGAGCCACATATAGCGGCTCTTTTTTGTCCTGAACTTGGAAAGTGGCGACAGGTCTTGAAGCGCTCAGAGGGTTACGAGGACTCGCTTCAGATAAATGAAGAAAGATCGAACCGAAGTATTTTATTGCCGATTTGACTGCCTATACCGTTGCCATTCCGCTGTTAATTCAGCTTTTTCTTTTCTCGCTGCAATCAGCATTTCTATATTAACGTCAGTGTTTGGGTGCTTTTGAATGTATCGCTCGTAATCAACCGGAATACCATTGATGTGCAGTTCAAGGTGTAAATGCGGCCCTGTTGTTCTTCCTGTGTTACCCGTTTTTCCTATCACTTGTCCTCGGCTGATCTTCTCGCCAACGTGGACGTGGCGTTGAGATAAGTGTAGGTAGCGTGATACAGAGCCATTTGTGTGGCGGATATTAATGTAGTTGCCCGCAAAACGGTTGTAACGAGACTTTAAAACGATACCATCAGCAATACTACGAATCGGTGTACCTACTGGTGTTGCATAGTCAGTGCCTAAGTGCGGAGTCGTTATATTAGTTACTGGGTGTGTTCGTTTTAAGTCATAGCCAGAGCTTACTCTGTAGCTTTTATCAAAGGGATCTGAAAATCGGAGTTTATTTTTTATTGACACGCCATGTTCATCAAATATGTTACCTTGTCCATCATTGATAATAAATAAATCGGTTTTACTACCTAAATAGTAAAAAGAACTAATATAGGTTTCATTTCTACTATTTAACTTAGTTCTTAAGATAAAATGGTCACCTCTCTTAACTGAATCAATAATATTAAAGTTACTTTTAATAAGGGCCAATAGCAAATTAATCTCTTTTTGACTTATTCCTGATTTTAACAATGAAGCGACAAACGAGTACTCAACCACACCTATGGTGATTTTTTGTCTAAGAGTACCCACCTCAAAAGGCGCTTGAACTCCCTCATTCTTGAACTCCAAAGGCTTGACGGTAGGCAGTCTATCCATGGGAGTGAGGATGTGGTGAGAAAGAGACACGCCAATAAAAATGAGTAAGGCAATGGTGAGAAGGGTTGTGGTAGGAGTTCGCATACTCCTTTTTATTATCAAAATAGTCATTAGTTTTGGTGGTTTATCAAGGCTGACAGTTGTGCGTAGAGTATAATATTTTAAATAAAACCTAGCATTAAAGTATGGCTAATTCCTCCGTTTTAACTAAGTGAATAATTATAGGTGATGATTTTAATTTAATAATTTAGTAAAAGTGACGGTTGGCCTGGTGTTTTTGGCTTTTTAAATGGTGTTATTGTCACGTTGAGAAAATATTTTACAATAATATAATCTCGGCAAAATATATTTTGCCAAATTACTATGTTCGCTAAAAATACGCTGAAATTAACATTAGGTCTTACGCTTACATCTCTTTTATTGAGTGCATGTGGTGGTGGTGATGGAGGAGACAACACACCTCCAGCTAGAAGCAAAGGAAGCATTTCCGGTATGGTTTTTGACGCCCCTGTAAATGGCGCAAAGATTGAGGTTTTCGAGTTCAAAAATGGAAACTTAGGCCGGAAGTTGGCTAACACGACGTCTGATGCGTTCGGAAACTATCTGCTAGAGTTTGAATCGTCTTCAATGCCTCTTTTTGTTGTTGCAAAAGAGGGGAGTTATACCGACCCGTTTACGAATGAAACGGTATCAGTGAGCAATGCGAAGACACTTAAATTTGAAGGTGTTGTGAACTTTAAAGAGGGGAGTGAGCAAAAGTTAATGCTTACTCCGCTGTCGAACTTGGCAGCAGGCTTGGCAAAGTACAAAATTTCTCAAGGATCCACAGATGAGAGTGCCTTTTCAACTGCTTTGGATAGTATCAATAGCATGTATGGGTTTGACGTAAATGAGACCAAACCTATTGATATAACCAAAGGTGGGCAAAGCAGTTTTGCTAGTGCTGGGCATCAATACGGCGCTTTATTAACTGCATACTCGTCTTACTCTTACGATCTTATAAAAAAATACGGCAACAGCGATAACGTCTACACTTCAATGCATTTCGCTGACATCCAATATAGGGATGTTATTGCAGATGGTGTTCTTGATGGTCTTGAAGTGAGCCAGACTTCAGGAGCAGTGACTCCCCTCAGCTTTGGACAGAAAAAGATAAATAGCGACATTTATACACGTGATTTATCTCAGCATGTTCTGATCGTGGTAAACGATCCAAGTGTCAATATCTCTGGTACTGATGCCGCAGACTATGTCGACTTTAGTAAGAAGCTTAATGACTTAGGTACATATGGCAGTACTGATGGCGTCATTCCACCGCGAGATGGTACGGATATCGATACAGATGCGCCAATAGTTACTCGTACGGACAGTGATGTGCTCGCTGGCACCGATAAAGTTGATCTAAAGATTGTAGATGATATCGGCGTAGAAGACGTATCCGCCTTTATTCAGTATCAGGTTAATGGCTCTTGGTCTGGTGAATTTCAATGTAACGACATACAAGATTTTGGAAGCACATTCTGTTCGGTTGAATTTGATGATTTTGAAGTTGGCCTTCGAGAAACCAACGTTAAAGTTAACATTAATACCAAAGAGATCGATAGTGTGGATATGAACCCTGCCACAGGGCTCTCAAACGTAACAGCAGCACGATTAGTCTTATATACAGCGGATGTATTGGGTAATGAGTTAATTCCAGGCAGCCATTCGGGTCTTCATATCAACTTTGAATGGGATAACGATGCGCCTGTTATTGATATTACATCGGCGAGTGCAATTAATAATCAACTTAAAGAGTATGTTCTGAAAGGGGTTGTAAAAGAAAGCTCGCAAGAGATCAGTTCGGTCAGTATTTCATTTAAAGATGGCTTACATGAGGACGTCACATGTTCTCCTGTAACTCTAGAGTCTGGAAATGCTTGTGAGTTTAGTAAGGCTTACCCAACTGATGAATTCCTATCTACGACTGTATTTGAGGTTCGAGCGAAGGATAGCAAAGGCAATACGGGTGCCGCTCAGCATGCAGTAAGTCGTGACGATCAAGCGCCAGCACAAACGATTACTTATCCTGAAGGTGCGTCAATGACGTACGTAAATGTCGGTTTAGATGGTGAACGAACCACTTACGATGGTATCTACTCTCAAGATACGTATACCCCAGACAATGTTCAAGCGAGCCGCGATTTCTTGAAGATTGACTATGCGTACGCAAGTATAGGGATTCAGAATTCATTAAAAGGGGTAGATTTTAGTAACTTCAACGCTAATTTATTGAAAGAGAATAAAATCCCTTATGTTCGTGTGAAAGTATCAGACGTAAATACCGATACGGTTTTAGGCTCCAACGCTAATAAGCTTAAGCTCGTCGTCAAGTACTATGTAAGCCAAAATAACGATAACAACTACTCACTTCAGCAAGTTATTGATACAACCGCATCGGATGATGACTACATCGCAAAAATTCCGCACGAAACGCTGTTAGATAGCAATGGGCGAGTAGAGGATGTCATCTATTATATTCCATTTGTAAGAGATATTTTGGGTGACAGCTTTAAATCGGTATCAGAAAACAGTAGTCAAAAGTTAGTCATTCAAACCGTCGATGAGTCTGATAACGAAAGCACTCCAAGAGAAGTATACTTTAGAAGTAGCTTTGATCTGCCAACTATAAAAGTGGTGACACCATTTATTGGTGCGCGAGCGCAACTTGAAGGGTTGAGTCCAAATGGTGAATTCACTTCACTTGCGAGTTGTACCACTATCCAACAATTGGAAAGTGACCAATCAATGGCTCTTGACGTCGCGAGTTGTGAAACCACAACTGATGTTGTGAATTATGACTTCATGCGTGTTCGTTTAATTGGTATCGAAGGCAGCGAGCCATACTACTATCAATGGAAAAGAGATCCAGGAACCAAAAAAGTAACGGTTGATTTAAACAAGGCCAATATTGGCGTGTACTTTAAGCTCAATGGCTCTCAGACTTACTATATTACTGAACTATCGACATATCAGACTAGCTTGTTTGATTTCCAGTGGGATCAAGTCACTGCCGGAGAGAAAACTTCTGAGCGTGCGATTCAAATTCTTGAAGAGGTGCGCTACGCGTTATCAGGCACGAACAACAACTCATTCTTTGGGTTTGATCCAACGGTTGTGCCTTATGCAACGAACGAAATGCTTGCTACCAAAGCGATTCCAGAAAAGCCATCAAACGATTATCTACACCGATTTCTTGTCGAAGCCATCGATAGTATTGCTCAAGGAATGCCGAGAAATAACTCATTAGATTTTGCCTCCGCTATTTACGATGATTTGAGCTTTGATGGAAAAGCGAATGGTATTGGTGTTGGTGGACGTCAGGTTATGCTCGATTCTTATCAATTCGGTTCCGATACTTATCGAAAGGATTTAGCGCAATCGTATTACGAAATCATGGCGAGCAAATACGGTATTGAGACCAATATCGCGCAGCTCTATGCTGATGATATTTCGATGGCTAATCCTAACTTAAATGGTAAGAACATTTTTGATACAGAGGGTAGCAGTATCGATATCTTGCCTCCACAGCCAAAATTAACGATTGAAAGCGGTCGAGAGACGATGGTTGGCAATAAGCTTTATATTGCTGGTGAAGTTGTTTCTAAAATTGTCCTAGACGATCCTTCTGGTATTGTAGAAACCGACGCTTATGGTCCGAAGTTTAGCACGATGTGGTATCAAGCCAGTGAACCAAACATTGAAATACCGCTGGACATCAACATTGTAGAGAACCCTGGCAACAGCAATGCTTATCGAAAAGAGTACCTCTTTACCCTTAACTCTCAGTCTAGTGAACTAAAAGATATTTTAGAGTTTGCTGTGGAAACCAGTGCCATGGACCCACATGGCAATGCGTATGGTTACGATGGCAAAGCTCCGTTTATAGAAACGGTATTTATTGATAATGATTTCCCTAAAACGAGTTACCTCCCACCTAATGACGTCGACGGTAAACCTGTAGAAGACGGTATTTATTTAAATGCCAAAAATACCCATGAATTGACCTTCAAGGTTGAAGACGTTGTGGGTGACAAGCTTTCTTCAAGAGGTCTTGTTTTCTACCAGCAAACGGGTGAAAAAGTCACATACACACCAGAGGACTTTGCGAATAACTCGAAAGACGCCTTTAAAGTCAAATTATGTACGGGGGGGCTTTGTTCAAATCAAGGCGCGACGATTTACCCGGGTGATGGTGATTGGTTAGTCGTTGCAGCGGCAGAGGATAATTTAGGTAACTCCGTTTCAGAGTTAACTAGCACGGCTCCGAGATTCAATATTCGTATCGACTCTGAAGCTCCTATTGTAAAAAGTGAGCAGGTTCAAAGTCGTTTAGGCGGTAACAACCAATGGACACCTGTTATTGATTGGGGGACGTTAAGCCCTGGCAATAATGTAAAAATAGATCTTCGCCGAGGATCTGGTCAGGCACTGACATTAGAAAGCTGTGACCCTCTAACAGAGACGTGTGACGTACCATACCTAGTTGGTGAACAACCTGACGTCAAAGTTCAACTGGTTTCAAAAGCATTTGATTACGATGAATGGAATGAATTTTATGTCACTGCGACGGACAACGCTTACCCTGCCAATGTTAGTACAACAGGGAAATTCACATTCCAAGTCGATAACAAAGGCCCAGAAATCATCCTAAATACGCCTTGGGTTGAAGACACATTGTCCAAAGAGAACTATGTTGTCGGGCGTGAGTTCAACGTGCGATTTAAATCCGTAATAGACGATTCAGACATTGAGCAAGTCTCTCTATATCAGAATGGTAAAGATTCGCCAATTAAGACAATTGTGCCAACGGATTCATCTAAAGAGTTTGCAATGTCTCTCATTAAGAGTGACACAGATAAAATAGACATTTCTGAAGATGAAAAAACCACGTCACTGTATGTAAAAGCAACCGATATTTACGGTTTTGAATCTAGTTCTAACACGCGCAAGGTTATTCTTGATCGTGATGGGCCAACATTAGGGTTAAGTGGTTTCAATGCGAATGACTACTACTTAGGAAACTATGTCTTTGACCTAACGGCGTTAGACCTGAATGCAAACGGTGATATTTCAATTAATGGTGTAAACCGAGAAAGCTTAGAGTATTGGACGTTTAGCGATCTGGAGCCATTACCTGGCTCTCCAGGTAAAAAAATCAATGAAGATCTCAAAGTGAGCCTTGGTGATTTAGGTACGGGTACACACAAGGTTCGTTTAAAAGGGTCTGATGTTCGTGGCAACACAACCTTAACCAGTGGTGAGCAAGATTTTACCGTTAAAGTGTATAACTCCATCCCGCAGGTAACGCTAGCGATGAGTTACACGGATGGAACGCCAATTACAAACAACACCATCTATCAAGATGGGAATATCGTACTTACGCTTGATATTGTTGATGATAGTGGCGTTGATCGAATCGACTCAACGTATAGATTTTCTGGAGAGCAAAACGGGACTACCTTTACGTTCTCAGAAACCGCAGATGGCACTTGGACGGCAACGCTGCTTTCTACACAAATTGCCAAAGATGGTAACTATGAACTTGATATAAAGGTTTACAACAAAGTTCGTTACCTTGACGAAAAAGACAGAAAGGTTGGAAAAGTAAACCAAACCTTTAGCATACAGCGTGAAGGCGTGGTTCTCTCGGTTGCAAGTCCGCTGGACTTCCAGAACTACTTATCTGATGGTGTTCTTGATGTCACCTTTACTACATTGAGTGCGGTCAAAGCCAAAACGTTAGAGTGTTGGGTTCGTGAAGAGTACAACTCTCTAGATGCACCACCAACTAATGAGCAACCAACTTCTGGTGTTATCAACGTATCGCAAGAACCTTATAGTTGTAGTGTCAATGTTGGGCAAAACATGACGAAAGCACCTGTCACTTTGATCACTAAAACCTTGGGTACAAATGGGCGTGAAACGATCAACAAGTTCAATTTTTCGATGGTGGATATTGATGCACCAACAGTCGTTGATGGTAACTCATACAGTTTTAAAGGAAGTGATGTTTGGTTTGATGAAGCTTTGAAGAAGAAGATGCTCACATTTGAGCTCTCTTTCAATGATGCTTTGTCAGGCGTGAATACTGAAAGTTCAGATAAATATCCAAAGTTGGTTCGTAATCTTGGCAACAAAGCTTATACACCAACGACCTGTGCCAAAGGTGTTGGAAATATCAAGTGTACGTACTCTGAATCCTACGCCGATATTATTGATGGTCTGAGTACAACTCAAGAATACAAAATCAAGAACGTATCTGATTTAGCAGGAAACTTGACGCCAGAGCATGATCTACTGCTTGAATTACCTAAAGGTTCGGTAGTCGTTGAAATTACTGATCCGGTTGGAAACACAACCATTAATGGCCAGCAGCTTGTCGCTAAATTCAGAATTAAGTTGTATGAAAACTCTAGGCTAGACAATGTGATGGCCAGATTTGGAACGGAATCCTACAACTATAAAGATAATCCGGAGAAGTTTGCGCAATTGGAAGTGTGTGCAGATGACCCAACCTACAAGTGTTCAACATTTACGAGTGAACTTCCTAGCGATGCTGATGGAAAAACGATCAGGACAATTATTACCGCAACGGATGTGTGGTCGAGAGTCGGTGAAGCGACCGTTGATATTAAAGTTGACAACACACCTCCAAGTGTTGGCGATGAGATTATCGTAACTGAATCGCCAACAAATCCAGATAATGTTCGTTTTCGTTTCGACATAACGGACACTGGTAGCAGCCTCGCAAAAGTAAACTACTCGGTTTTAAACCCGAGTTATCAAGAAGAAAGAGTAGAGGATGGGAATGGTTCATCTACGTACTTTGAACTACCGAAATCTCAGTTAGAGGGGCGTGGTTCAATCACAGTAGACATCAAAGCGACAGATAGCGTCGGACTGTATTCTGATATCAGAAAAGTCATTGATATTAGTGTTCCTAAAGTCACAGTTGATTTCGATGGAATTACGAGTTTGCAGGGTGGGAAACTGTTTTTAACCAAGGCGAGCCAGCCGTTTACGGTATCTACGGTGGAAGGAGAAAGAGTGAAAGCTTCACAATATTCTGTGGAGCTTATTCCAAGCCTAGGTGATTCCTTGCGTTACTCAGGTGATGTTATCTCATCTAGTGGTAATGGAATGATGAACTTTTCCGTCGATAACCAAGGGTCATATACCCTTAAGGTGACGGTGACGGACTCAGTTGGAAGAGAGAATACAAGCTTTGAATTACTAGGCAAAAGTTATGATGGACAAGTGATCGAGTCTATTGTTGATTATGACGTTCCAAGTATTTCTGGCTTAAGTGCTAATCAAATCTCTAAGATACCGACAAACGATAAGTATCAGCTAGAAATTAGTGCATACATTACAGATAAAAATTTAAACATCGTCACGTCAAAAGCGGTGAGTGGTGGCAGCACTGTGGCTCCTCAAGCGATTACTGAGCCGACAACCGAAACGGGGCCTTATGTCATAAGCTATTTGTTACCTAAAGGCGATCATACGATCACGGTGGCAGCAACAGACAAGGTGGATAACAAGAACGAGAGTTCTATTGACGCACATGTGGAAGCGGCAACCGTTCCCGGGCTAAGTATATCTGCTGCTTCAAGCGCCCCTCTTTTTGGGGGCGAAGAGATTACGCTCGCGTTTAACTTTACAGAAGAAGTTACGAGCTTTGATATCTCAGATGTCCATCTTGTCGCTAGTGATAGCGGTGCAACAGGAACGTTAAAACAAGATACTTGGTCGACTTCAGACAATATTACGTGGACGGTTAATTACATCAGCCCAGAAAAACAAGATAAAAATATCACTATTCAGGTAGAAGATAATAGCTATCAAAGTACCAACACCATTCCAGGAAAGGGAAGCAGCTTAAGTATCGCGGTTGAAGGAACCTTACCAAAACTGACTAATGTGACATTTAACCCCGAGCATCAGAGCGTGGGGCAAAGTGTGAGTGTCTCGCTTGAGTTTGATAAAGAGCTCCAAGAGGCGACCGCTACGCTTGGCGGCAATCGCATTAGTTCTCTGTCCGCAACGGCAGATAAAAAGGTCTGGGTTGGTGATGTACAAGTTCCGAGCACCACGCTGTTAAGTGTCGACTTGGTTGTTAGTCAGTTTAAAGATTTGACTGGTAACATAGGGGAGGATAACACCGTTCACGAATTACCTATCACGCCGACCTTAGCTATCACTCCAGTGGGCAGTGTGGATGAAATGCAAGCCGCCACGTTACAATTCGAAGGCACGTCGACACGTTTTGACGGCCAGTCCCTTCGTCTTGAAGTGAAAGCACAAGGCAGCGCGACGGTACTAAAAAGCAGCAGTGCAACGGTACAAGCTAGTGGCACTTGGACCAGTGACGCAATGGATATGAGTCACCAAACCAATGGCACTTATACCGTGATTGTGACAGGGACGAACTCTGCGGGTATTGAAGTGAGTGAAAGCCAGAGCTTTACACTCGCGCAATCTCTGCCAACCTTGACTAACGTGACGTTTACGCCTGAGCATCAAGCCATCGGCCAAAGCGTGACGGTGACGCTGGAATTCGATAAAGATCTGCAATCCGCCGCAGCGGAGTTAGGTGGTACCACGATCACCTCATTAGTGGCAACCGGGGATCCAAGCGTTTGGACTGGCGATGTGGTGGTACCAAGCACGTCAGAGCTCAATGTGGCGTTGCTGGTTCGTGACTACCAAGACTTGTCAGGGAATACAGGTAGCCAGAACACGGCTTACTCCATGCCGATCACACCGACCTTAGCCATCACTCCAGTGGGCAGTGTGGATGAAACGCAAGCCGCCACGTTACAATTCGAAGGCACGTCGACACGTTTTGACGCTCAGTCCCTGCGTCTTGAAGTAAAAGCCCAAGGCAGCGCGACGGTATTGAAAAGCAGCAGTGCGACGGTACAAGCCGGTGGCACTTGGACCAGTGACGCGATTGATATGAGTCACCAAACCAATGGCACTTATACCGTGACTGTGACAGGGACGAACTCTGCGGGTATTGAAGTGAGTGAAAGCCAGAGCTTTACACTCGCGCAGTCTCTGCCAACCTTGACTAACGTGACGTTTACTCCTGAGCACCAAGTCATCGGCCAAAGCGTGACGGTAACGCTGGAATTCGATAAAGATCTGCAATCCGCAGCGGCGGCGTTAGGTGGTACAACGATCACTTCATTAATGCCAACCGCGGACCCAAGCGTTTGGACTGGTGATGTGGTGGTACCAAGCACGTCAGAGCTCAATGTGGCGTTGCTGGTTCGTGACTACCAAGACTTATTAGGGAATACAGGTAGCCAGAACACAGCCTACTCTATGCCGATCACGCCGACCTTAGCCATCACTCCAGTGGGCAGTGTGGATGAAACGCATGCCGCCACGTTACAATTCGAAGGCACGTCGACACGCTTTGACGGCCAGTCCCTGCGTCTTGAAGTGAAAGCCCAAGGCAGCGCGACGGTATTGAAAAGCAGCAGTGCGACAGTACAAGCCGGTGGCTCTTGGACCAGTGACGTAATTGATATGAGTCATCAAACCAATGGCACTTACACCGTGATTGTGACAGGGACGAACTCAGCGGGTATTGAAGTGAGTGAAAGCCAGAGCTTTACACTCGCGCAGTCTCTGCCAACCTTGACTAACGTGACGTTTACTCCTGAGCACCAAGTCATCGGCCAAAGCGTGACGGTAACGCTGGAATTCGATAAAGATCTGCAATCCGCAGCGGCGGCGTTAGGTGGTACAACGATCACTTCATTAATGGCAACCGCGGACCCAAGCGTTTGGACTGGTGATGTGGTGGTACCAAGCACGTCAGAGCTCAATGTGGCGTTGCTGGTTCGTGACTACCAAGACTTATTAGGGAATACAGGTAGCCAGAACACAGCCTACTCTATGCCGATCACGCCGACCTTAGCCATCACTCCAGTTGGCAGTGTGGATGAAACGCAAGCCGCCACGTTACAATTCGAAGGCACGTCGACACGTTTTGACGGTCAGTCCCTGCGTCTTGAAGTAAAAGCCCAAGGCAGCGCGACGGTATTGAAAAGCAGCAGTGCGACGGTACAAGCCGGTGGCACTTGGACCAGTGACGCGATTGATATGAGTAACCAAGCCAACGGCACTTATACCGTGATTGTGACAGGGACGAACTCTGCGGGTATTGAAGTGAGTGAAAGCCAGAGCTTTACACTCGCGCAGTCTCTGCCAACGTTGACTAACGTGACGTTTACTCCTGAGCACCAGGTCATCGGCCAAAGCGTGACGGTGACGCTGGAATTCGATAAAGCATTACAAGCTGCCGTTGCAGAGTTAGGTGGCACAACGATCACTTCATTAGTGGCAACCGCGGACCCAAGCGTTTGGACTGGTGATGTGGTGGTACCAAGCACGTCAGAGCTCAATGTGGCGTTGCTGGTTCGTGACTACCAAGACTTATCAGGGAATACAGGTAGCCAGAACACGACTTACTCCTTGCCAATCACACCAACAATACATCTAGATGCTATCAACGATGTTACTGGAGTGGAAAGCGTGACAGTAAGTGGTAGCAGTGAACGGTTTGAAGATGGTGAGTATATAGATATCAAAGCAGTCGACGCTGATGGTACAGAGGCTACAGGCATGGCAACCGTATTTTCAGACTCATGGACAATTGACTTAGATCTTTCAGGACTGAAAGACGGGGCGGTGACGATTTATGTGAATGGTACCAACAAGCTGTCTGCCTCTGCTGAAGAGGCTCAAGCAACATTTAACTATGATCGTTACGCAAGTACGGCCTCTTTAGGAGCTGTCTATAACCGATATTTTGGCGAGAACAGAACCTTTAAAGATGCCGCATAAATAAAGCGAGCGTTTAGCTCGCTTTATTTATTTGGGACTTTTTGTGATATTTATCAAAATAATTGCCTTTATTGATAAGTTACTCGAATTAATGAATCGTCTTAATACAAGGCTGAATAACTATAATAACTAGGCCAATGTTGCTTTTAGGTGTGTATGACGTGATTGTGATGGTCGCTCGGCAGGTGCTGTGGTGAATGTGTCGCGTTGAAAATCTTTTTAAATATTATATATTTACGCTCGTTTCTATACTCTGAGTATAGTGTTCTGCATGAGGTCGATGGGTAATACCTCGCCTCTTTAACTCGCGATGAAGCAAATTTAATCCTAGCAAGCTTCAGAGCAGTTACTTTTGTGAGTGCGTAATGCGCTCACCTTTTTATTTAAACTTCCTCAGTAACAGTCAATTTGTTGTTTGTTGCTGAGGAGGGCACCTCATAAACTTCTGAATTTCCTCGTGCTTACCTGAAGCGCACGTGACTACAATTTTTGTTAACTTCAGTCCATAAATTAAATTTTTTTAGATAGTAAGATTTTACCATTTTGACAGAGTGGGTGATGTTACTGGCTTTTATTGTGGTTAAATCGCATGTTTTTATAGTAAAAATCGCCATTTTTTTGGTGTTTTTGATTTCGGGCGATTTTTCTATCTCGTTGAAAATAAATGGCTAAGTAAGTAGGATACGCAGACCAAATCGTACTTGTAAGCCTTATCAGCTTAATTGTCACCGCAGCCATATTTACGATGTTGGTTGTGGAGAATTCAAATGCATTTAGTTTGCAAATTTATACCTAGCTCGAAGCTATCCTCCAACGAGCTATCTTATGTTCTTACACCGGACGAGTGTATAGGACAGCTTTCGCGTTTGCGAAATTCAGATGACATCCTTAGAAACCTCCCTAAAGAATTGGCGCAAAAGATTTCCATCTCTGCCAAAAAAACGACCAGCGCATTGCTAGCTGCGATAAGAATCGAATTGGGGAAAGGCAATTGGGTGTCATTATCTACCGTTGCTCGTCGTTCGCCATTGACGGACTCTCAGCTGCAAAGCTTCCCTAGACTTAAATCACTCGTTGACTCTGTATCTGCTTCGAATGAAAGCAAAGCTTTTAAAGCGGGTTATAAGCAGGTTACTGACGATGTTGCTTTAGTTCGTAGTTACACGCATGTCCCCTCTGAGCCAAGCCCAGATCAAAAAATCGTTGTCGAGTTTGCAGGGCAGTGGTCTAGCAACGCGGCATGTTTGATGTTGGGAAAAACCGAAGCTCAAAAAGAAAAAGTGACTGTAGGCAAGGCTGATACAGAAAACAAACACCGCAGCCTCGCGACATTTAAAGATCTCGAAGCTGAGGGCAAAACGCTCTATATCAAAATCCCTTGCACTGACCAGCCTCAGCCAATTTTGCTTAAACTCGCCGAAGATCTGCAACCCGTTGATAAAGAAATTCAAATGGATGAGTGGGATAACGTGTTGGTGCCTGTGGTTCCGCTGCACTTCCCTGGTAGCGATAAATCAGATGAAGCTGCGGAAGTGTTTAAATCAGGCTACGTGTATGTTGTTTGGAACAATAAAATTTGGCGCGAAGTGGCAATTACGGAAAATGGTTACTTTTCAGATACGGACATTAATAGTGTTCGTGAAGGCTCTAGACCCAAAAGGCACGCCGATATCTATATGACCAATCCTGAAACAGGCGGTGTTTTCGCTTATGAGCCTTTCCAAATCGTGCAGAACGGCAAGGTGGTAAGTGAAGGCTCTTTGAATGGCTCTGGAGAGGCTCGAGTGTTCAACTTAGTTGAGGAAGAAGTTGAGATAGTCATGACTGGCTATGAGCCACAAATCAAAGAAAAGATTGAAACAAATTTGAGCCCTATTAATGCTTCTAGCCCAGTGGAGCGGAGCGCGCAAGGTTACCCTCTCCCGCATATATGGCTTCCTTACAAGATTAAAGGTGAGCCTCAAGAAGTATATTTGGCTTATAACAGTAAACGATTGAGCGAGAGTGAACTATCTGAACTAGAAAGTGATCCCGGAACCAAGGCCATAAAAGTCACTGATCTTAACCATTATAGCAGTGAGAAAAGCTTTAAAATTGGAGACGGTTCTGTTCGCCTGCTCTCAGTATTACCAAGTGCTGCGACCTCAAAACCTGAAAAATACGCAATGTTACGAAGCCAGGTAAATAAAAATGTAGCGGTCGTGTATTTACTTAAATCTGTCGAGATAGTTTTCGAATATCCGGGTTATACGACGCTGGACGAGTCAGATGATTACTTTGAGTTAAGGCAAAGCGATGGTGATTGGTCGCAGCGAGTGTGCTTGCGCCAATGTATAAAAAAAGAGAATGGTTCTAGGTTGATTCGTTTTACTGGTTGGCCTGCAGAGGTTAAAGAAGTGGATCTTCTCCGTGGTTATCAGGGCAATAGTCATCACGGAAGAGATAATAAAACGGTCATTTTTGCTCAAACACCCATTGCGGATTTACTGGCTTATAAGAAAAAAGATCAGACAAGTTAACAAAACAACTTATTCGGGTTGCGTTGTCACACCATTAAACGCGATCGAGAAAGATAACGAAGAGAATATAAGATGAATCTACGTCATACATTATGCTTGATTACTTTAGCGGTCTTATCTGGCTGTAATCAAGAATCGGCCAAGGAACCTGAACAACACGCGCCAAAACCTCAGACGGTTCAAGACCGAATCGCAGAAAAAAATGCTCAACAGTGGGAAGATGGTCGTGTTTATATCACAGAAAACAATTACGTTATTTATGACAAAGAGACGGGTAAACCTAAACACTTTATTTTTAAAGCTAAAGAATGGCCACGTGAAGATCTCACCAATGAAGGCTCTTATGATTTACCACGTGTAGTGTTTCGTTGGGATAACGCCCGAAATGAAGCGAAAGACCACTATGATCAAAGGGATAAAGTGTGGAGTATCAAAACGGATGGGACGGACTTGCGTCTGGTCGCAGATGAGTTTGTTGGCAAAGTTCGTCTAATGCGTGTCTCTCCAAATAATCGCTACTTGGCTTTGGCCTATTCGGCCTCAGAAGGGATGTTTAAAGTAATTAAAGATCTTAAGACGGGTGAGTATATTGAACTCGGTCGTTCACGTGGCTACCCAGAGTTTCTATGGGCTGAAGACAGCAGCTATCTTTACTACGTAGACAAGTTTAAAGACTGGAAGTACACGTTAGCGACGGGTGAAAAAGAAGAAACGGAAGTTAATTTTAATGAATACTCTGTTATATATAATGGAAAACGAATTGTTGTTGTTGCATATGGAGTAGCAGTTTTCGATGAGCAGACGAATGAACTGCTTTATTCTGTTGCACCTAAAGAAAGAGGAGGTGATTTGGATGCCAAGGAGTTCCGTAAGAAAGCAATTAGCCCAACAGGACGTTATGTTTGGTCAGAAACCAGAACGCACCGTTATCTTATTGACGTTAAAAATAGAACCTTCCAGTCGGAAGAAATTGTTCCAAGAGCGGTAGGTAAGTTACGTTATTTTGAAATTCTAGGTAAAGATGTAAATTACACACGAGATGGAGCGGCTAGAGTTATATTGAGCAAGACAACAGAAAACAATGAATTTGGGCCATACCTGAAATGGGAGCAAATTGGGACAGGCCATAGTGCTGGTAATTCTTCTCTATACAACGCTTTTGCCAATAATGGTGATTTTGTTAAAGAGGGGGATTTATGAGCCTTGTAGAGAACTGCAATACAATACCGCTACATGCTAGTTATTATTTATTTGGCGCTTACTTTGCAGCCGAAGAAGATGAAAATAACGACAAAACTTACCCTTCATGGCACTCCAACACGAGTCTAGTTGGAGAAAATATTTCCAATATTCGCCCGTTAGCGAAAGTGCCGATGCTTAACGTCACCGATAGCGATAGCCCTAAGCTTTGGGCTACCGACCATAAATTTAAGTTATGTTCACTGGGTAATGGAAAGCCAGATCAATATGGGGCTTTTGAGGTCCTGACACCAGAGCACACAATTCATGCTTTAGGTAGGGATCTACCCAAAGAGGGTGAGCAGACCTTCACTTTCCGCTTTCCACCCTTGCCTTTAATAGCTTCACTTTCTGAGTTAAACCCCAAAGAGTTAGCTACAAAAGTTGCAGATTTGAGTAGCCAGTTGGAAAACAGCGAAGCAAAACTCACCTTGACAGAGATCAGCATTGAACAATTGGCTAAGCCTTACGAACCAGCTGCGAACGGGGGGCTCAGCGAAGAACAGGCAGAATATAACAAGTGGTATGAAGATGTAAGTGAATCGGGAGAGACACTAAAAGGCTTCGTTTTACCTGTTGTGGCGAGTTGCGCTGTGGTTTTTTCTGATCAAGGTTATGAAAGTGCGACGGTTACTTTGCAAAAATTTGACTCAACCAAAGAAGGTGGGGAATACAAAACGATAGGTTCTTCAGTACAAGCGACATTACCTGAAGATGAGCATTCAGAAGAAAATGCTAAGCAATATCCATGCGCGATGTTTCACGTTGATCCTGCTGATTTTAAAGAAGGCTTATACAGTATCCGTGTCGAATTTATTCCAAGCCAGATGAAAAATGGCGTTCCACAGTTCATTAAAGACGCTCATATTCAGCAATTTTCTGAAGGCTTAGATACAGTCTACACTTACGAGCTACGTGAACAGATTACCTTTTCTTCAAGCACTCCGTTAGGGAAATTTGCTATTGTCAGTGGCGATATGATCTCCCTTGAGGAATCCTTGATTTATCAATACCCTCAGTACTTTGGAAATATGAAACATTATCTTCACGGTAATGTACAAGGTGTAACTGCCAATACGCCAGCTTCAAGAAGTATTGCGTTACTCAAGAATATCCGAGATGTGTCTGCTCAGCTAGGAGCAGGGCTGCTGAGCGGTAGCTTGCAAGACACTTTAGACCGTGATGGCCGCCAAGCGGTGTTTAATAACGTCTCGAAACTGTATTGGGATGCAGTTAAGTCCGAGATGCCGCCTGCGATGAAAGCGGCGGGCGAATTGTATTACGGTATTTACAGTACGAAAGAAGCGCTTGATAAGTTGCAGGAACTCCACACACCAGCTATCGCGGGTGTTGGTTGGAAGGCGCTATTTCACGATAAGGTTTTTAACACCAATGAAGCTCGGGCAAGCGCACTAGCACTTTCTTTAGAATCACGTCTGGGTAACCGACGTGTGGTTGCCGGGCGAGTTGCGGAAGCTTGGCTTTCTGGTGGTAAAACCGTTGGTTTTAATGGCTTCGGAACGGGATTGACAGCACTTAGTTTGTATAAAAAAGCTAAACAGCTGGTTAATCAAAATAAAAAGGTTGATAAAGCAGAGCAAGGAACAGAAGAAGTTACAAAAGACTACCTTGCTCAAATTCCAGTTTGGAAGACAGCTAACCATATCCAGGAAGAAAAACTAGAACAGGCTTTAAAAGATGCGCGTGATCAATCTGGCAATCAGATTGACGCCATTCTCGTAAATAGCTCTAGAGGCGCAGGAATAAAAATAGAATTTGCCTTTAACTCGCGTGAAAAAGAGTTAAAGGATCATGCACCTATATTTAAACAGCTTGCTGCTTCTCTTGCCAACGTTTTAGAGAATGAGCCAAACCTTAGAGTAGAGATAGAAGGGCATGCTTGCCAAGTCGGTACCGAGAAAGCAAATATGCAGGTCTCGGCAGAGCGCGCAGAATATGCGAAAAAACTGCTCATGAAGGAGTTCCCTGTTTTTGAAGGTCGTGTTTCGGTAGCCGCTTTTGGTGAAAGTAAACCTGTCTATGTTCCCAAACAAGGTGAAAAAGTCGACCGCAACAACCCTAATCTAAGACAAAACCGTCGGGTTGTAATCCGTATTTACCTGCAATCCCTGAACATATTCTTTCATCCCAGTCGCTATGGCTCGCATGCAATGGAACGCTCTAGGCTTGCTCTAGAAGCTGAGATGGTTGCGCAAGATAAAGCAGAAGTCGCACTGCGAATGGCGATTTTTGACAGTGTCGTTGACGTCGCTTCCTATATTCCTGCTATAGCTCCTGCGGCAAGAGGGTTTATGCTTGCCATAGAGGGGTCAAAGACAGCAATATCTGCGGTGAAAGTGATTGATAGTTTAATGTTGGACTCCTTCCTAGAAGAGTTAAAGCAAAGCCATGAGGTTGTCAGTGAGCTTGAAAGGCTGGCAAAAATACATATCGAGTTACTTAACGATTTGCGACGCAGTAAGGTAGATGTAGGTATTGAATGTAGGTCTTATCAGGAACTCATTACTCACCTTGAGAGCGAAGACGTTCGTAAGGAGGTGTTAAAACGCTACCAACTACGAGCGCTTGCTATTAATGGCTTAGTGTTATTACTCGCTGACCTAGGATCTCAAACCAAACGGAATTCCAATATCTCGTTTAGGTTTTTGGTTGAGCGTTACAAGGTGAAGGAATACATTGAGAATTACATTTTGAGCGATGATTGGTCTGTACATACGATCAAAGGAAACACCTTAGCGGCTAACTGGAAGAACCGTTGTGATAACGAGTACTACATCGAGTTATCGACAAATATGCCACAAGGAGCACAGCATTGGCCTGCTCCAATAACAACTAATAGCAAAGTTTCTCATCTCTCTATAACCGAAAACAGAGATAGCCTTAAAGCGGCAGGTGCATTTAATCAAATCTTCCCGATACAAACTATGTTGTTTGAACATCCAAATGAAACGATGTTTGATAACTTTACCGAGTCATTTAACCCGCAGGGAAGTGAGTTAAAGAAAGATGAAATCGGCTATTGTCGAATACTAGTTCAGTCAGCTCGCTATGCTGAAAGTGATGAACCGGAATGGATGTCATACGATAGTTGGATTCAGCAATCTAGCAACAGTCGTCTAGGTCCATACGATAAAGTGAATGTGCAGTTGGTACTTAAAAAAGAAAACAAGTATGCGAAACCAGTTACTATTGGCTACGATCGCGTCGACGGGCTCGAAAATATTAAAGGCCCAGCTTTCAGTGACTGGATGTTGCCAATGAAGGTTAGTGACTTCAAAGCTGATCCTGATGGGCGAATAAGTGCTTTTTACAAGCAACAGGGGATTGATGACGGCGCTACGTTGATTGCTATTGAGCATATTCCCTCATTCCGCTTCGGTGATGTGATGATCGACGGTATGAAACCAATGACCTCTAAAGCAAAGCTAATATTCTCTGATGCAATGTTCAGTATGGCAGTTTCCGGAGCAGCGATATCGGGTCAGCCAAGCGACTATTTTGCAGAAGCGGATTCCTTTAAGCGCTATGTAAAAGGCGGAGGCTTCCAAAATATGCGTTACTGCTTGGGAATTAGAACGAATCAAGGGCAACATAGTTTTTACTTACCACAAGAGTACAGTCTGGGGCAGAAGTTTGATGATGCCGAAGATGAGTTGCAAATTGGCGCTTTAAGTACAGAAACTAGACTGGTTTTGCTTGATACCTATTTGGGAGAGCAGCAACTGCGTCTACGTGAACAGGACCTTATGGTAGAGAGTTTTACCTTAATGGCAAGTGAGGGAGACAAAAATACCATCCCTATACTTCATGGCATTAAACAGCAAGTGGTGGCTATAGACACCAAAGCGTCTGGTTTGAACTTTTTCAGTGAAAGAAAATGGTACCAATCGGCTGATAATATCTGGCGTGATGGTTTCTCATGGGGAAACAAAAAGAAAGACGATCCTGCCAGTATTTATGTACTGATTTTGGGTGAAAGTCATGAAAAAGCACTTTATGAACGTTTGGGTATGTCGTGGGAAGCAGTGAATATGTGTATTCAACTGGCGCTCGACGGAAATGATGGTAAGCCAGTTAAAGGTCCTCTTTACTTCACCGATATGTATCATATTGGTGAGTTTGTTCATAAAAACGAAGAGTGGATGTTTACTGAATCTATTTCAGAAAACCATCGAGAACAAGTTGATGCCATGAGTGAGTTTATAGGTGAAGCAGTAAGCAGCCTCACTAAAGAGAATGAGCTATCTAAGAGCAAAAGCTATACGATGTACTGCATGAGGTTTAACTTGGAATATGTTGCACCAACGGGAGTTAGGTTAAAAGGCCTAAGACCGTTTGGTGGTGTAATTGGTGGTAAAGCGAACTTGGAGCTTTCGGTTGCTCATCTAAAACAAGTCGGATTAAATGGAGTTGATGACTATGATATTGGTCGTGATGCTGTAATTTCTATTCCTTCTTTAAATGCGGATAGTGCTTTGGCAGGTAATTTCTTTAGTGATATGCCTTGGCTAATTGAGAAAGAGTCGACAGAGGAAGGCGTAGACAAGTCTGCGGCTGAAACTTGGAAGCAGTACAATGAATCTCAACGCAAGAAATGGTTGAAAAATTGGATTGAGAAACAACCTGCGGTAACTCAAGCACCCAAGCCCTTGGAAAAGTCACTTGATAACCCTTCCTAGATGCAAAAAAACCGCCTTCGGGCGGTTTTTCTTCTCTTACCAACGGAAACTGAAGTAAAGTTTTCTCGCTTCTCGCTTAACCAGCTGCAGAAATATCGTATTTCTTCATCTTATGGTTGAGAGTGCTCATTGGCAGCGCCAATTGCTCAGCGGCTTTCTTGGTGTGCCAATTGCAGGCATTTAAGCAATCGATGATCACTGTACGCTCGTATTGGCTGACAACGTCCTTAAGGCTCTTTGAAACGTCTTCTAAATCCGCTTGTGCTTGCTGCTCGTAAGCAGGTTGCTCTGGGGTAGGTGAAGCTACTTTCATTTCGATACTTGGTATATCTTCTGGGATTTGTTCGCCAAACTCAATGTGAGTAATGGTTTCAAAATCGGACAGTAGCACCGAGCGCTCAATGATGTTCTTAAGCTCACGCACGTTACCTGGGTATTGATAGGCAAGGAGCTGTTTACGTACGTTGGCACTTAACCCTGGCGCTTGCGGCAAACCTAGCGTGTTAGTCGTGTGTTGCACGAAATGCTCAGCAAGGGGAATAATGTCCGACTTGCGTGCTCTCAGTGGTGGTAATGTAATAGGGAACACATTCAAACGATAGAACAAATCGGCACGGAATCCGCCATCTTTGATTTGCTGCATAAGATTACAGTGGGTTGCGGCGATAACGCGAACGTCCACCTCAATCTCTTTGCTGGTACCGATAGGGCGAACTTTACGCTCTTGCAGTACACGCAGTAACTTTGCCTGCAGTAGCATTGGCATATCGCCAATTTCATCTAGGAAAAGCGTGCCGCCGTTGGCTGCTTCAAACAAACCGACTTTATCTTTGTCCGCGCCAGTGAATGAGCCTTTCTTATGGCCAAAGAGTTCCGACTCTAATAACTGCTCTGGGATTGCGGCACAGTTCTGTACGATCAAAGGCTGTTCTGAACGGTTAGAGTTTTCGTGAATGTATTTCGCGATCACCTCTTTACCAGCGCCCGTTTCACCACGCAACAGCACATCGACAGGAAGAGATAGCACCTTATCAAGACGATTCAAGACATTGAGCATTTCTTCGCTCTCTGCAATAGGACCTTGATAGGCTTTCTGGGTACGCTTTTTGAGCTGAGTGTTCTCGCGTACTAGGGCTTGATTGTCGGCATTGAGATTTTTTATTACTTGCCCGTATTGCTCTAACCAAACGGCTTGGCGAATATTACTCGCAGCCATACGACAAAACTCAGTCAAGGCTGCCTCGTTGTCGATGACGTTCAAATCGAGTAAGACTAACAGTCCAATGGTTTTGCTTTCGCTATCAATCAAAGGCCAAGCCAGTAAGTTCTCGCTTTTTAATCCCAGTGTCTGCTCAGTTTGATAGATGCTTTCGCAGTCATAGCCGTTGTACTTATACAACTCGTTAATCAAAACCACTTCACCATTACGAATAGCAAAGTTAAATGGGTCGTTCTCACTGGCTGAGTCTAACTGTAATGCTTCCCAAGGGTGGGAAACAATCGTTTTATCGTTATGGTGAGCGGTACTTGGAATCAACGCCTGCCCAGTCTGGTCCAAAACGTAAATGATGCCGTGCTTTGCGAGGGTCATTTGTCTCGCAGCGGTCAACACGGCATCCAAGGTTTGGGTAAGCTGGCTGCGATCAGCCAAAGACTGACTGATCGCAAGTAGGGCGTTACTAAGTTCGCTATGGTTAGCTGAACGCATAGGTTAGTGTTCCTTGCTCATCGACAGACACTTCGATTTGCGTATGTGAATCATCCTTGTCATGCACTAATAGCTGAGTCGATAGCTGAGGTAGTAACTGACGGTTGATGACTGCGTCAATGTTACGTGCGCCTGTTTCAGCAAGACGACAGTTGCCTAGTACGAACTCAACCAAGCTTTCTTCGTAGCTCAGAGACAATTTATGATGGCTCTGTAGACGCTGAGAAACTTTGTTTAGCTTGTGATGAATGATTTCTGTCATTGCTTCATCAGAAAGCGGAACAAATGGCAGTACCGACATACGTGCCAGTAGCGCTGGTTTGAAGTGTTGGTTCAAAGTAGGGCGGATAGCTTCTGCAATGATGTTGGCATCGATGTCTTTTGATTGATGAACCAAAGATTCGATCTCGTGTGTTGCAAGGTTACTGGTCATGATGATCAGTGTGTTCTTGAAGTCGATGGTGCGGCCTTCGCCGTCGTTCAGTGTACCTTTGTCGAACACTTGGTAGAACAGGTTCAATACTTCTGGGTCAGCTTTTTCTACTTCATCAAGCAGTACAACAGAATATGGACGCTGACGAACCGCTTCTGTCAGCATACCGCCTTCACCGTAGCCTACATAACCCGGAGGTGAACCGATTAGGCGAGATACGGTATGCTTCTCTTGGAACTCAGACATGTTGATGGTCGTCATAAAGCGCTCGCCACCAAACATTTGATCAGCAATCGCACGAGCCGTTTCAGTTTTACCCACGCCACTTGGGCCAACCAGCAGGAATACGCCTGTTGGTGCGTCTGGGTTACCTAGACCGGCTTTCGCCGTTTGAATGCCTTCGGAAAGTGCATCGATAGCGTATTCTTGGCCTTTGATGCTCTGTGTTAGGCTTTCTTTCAGTTTTAGCGTGGTTTCTGCTTCGTCTTGAAGCATCTTACCCATTGGAATACCAGTCCAGTCCGAGATCACGTGGCTGACTTCATCTGGACCCACTTCAAAGTGAACCAATGGGTTGCCATTGCGGATTGCGTCTAACTGTTCTTGGCAGGCTGAAATTGCAATGCGAACGGCTTCTTCATCCATTTTTGCATATGGAGAAACGTCTTGCTCTTGTTCTGAATCTTCGTCTGCAACAAGCTCTTCTTCATTTGTTTCGCCAAAGACCAGCTCATGCAAGCGAGAGCGTAGAGCGATCATCTCTTGGATCTGCTCTTTTTCTTTGTGCCATTGCGCTTCTTGTTCTGCTAGCTCTTCTTTCGTTGTTTCCATTGCCAGTTTTAGGTCTGGAATGTTAGTAAGGCTGTGCTTGTCGCCAGTTTGCTGCAGAGCATCACGCTCAAGTGCTTCAAGCTCGCGCTGTTGAGCTGCAAGTTCTTGCTGCAGTGTCTCTACAGAAGCAGGAATGGCATTAAGGCTGATGTTCACTCGTGCACATGCCGTATCTAGTACATCGATCGCTTTGTCTGGTAGTTGACGGCCAGAGATGTAACGAGCAGAAAGCGCTGCCGCAGCAGTGATGGCGTCATCACGCACGTAAACGTTGTGTGACTTCTCGTACGCTGGGCGCAGACCACGAATGATCAATGCTGCTTGTTCAGGAGACGGTTCGTCGAGTTTCACCAATTGGAAACGACGCGCAAGAGCAGGATCTTTCTCGAAGTACTTCTTGTATTCCGACCATGTTGTCGCCGCGATGGTTTTCACTTCGCCACGCGCTAGGGCTGGTTTTAGCAAGTTTGCCGCGTCGCTGCCGCCTGCTTGGTTACCACCGCCAACAAGGGTGTGTGCTTCATCGATGAAAAGAATGATAGGAGTTGGTGAGTTTTTCACTTCATCCAATACTGCGTTTAGGCGTTTTTCGAATTCGCCTTTTACGCTTGCACCAGCTTGCAGAAGACCCATGTCCAGGCCGTAAAGCTCAACACCTTTGAGGTTGTCTGGTACGTCACCTTGTACAATCTTAAGTGCCAAGCCTTCTACTACTGCGGTTTTACCAACGCCCGGTTCACCAACAGCAATAGGGTTGTTTTTACGGCGACGAGCAAGAATGTCCACGATTTGGCGGATTTCTTGGTCGCGGCAGAAAACAGGGTCGATTTCGCCTTTGCGTGCTTTACCAGTGAAGTCTGTGGTGAATTTGCTCAGTGCTGAACCATCTTCACGAGCTTGTGTTTTCTCTGAATTAGCAACTTGCGCCTCAATAGAGTGGCTTGTTAGTTCTGCAAAGTTACGCTTAAGGCTGTCAGGGTTTACCGCTTCAAGGATAGAGGCGTAACCATGTTGGCCGTAACGGAGAGGGTTGCTAACAAGAGTAAGGAGTAAGGCACCAGAGCGGATTTGTGTTTCGGATAGATCTAAAGAAGAAACCAGCCAGCTTTCTTGCAACCATTCGATTAATAAAGCAGAAAAAACAGGTTTGCTGCCATTTCCTTTGGCGTTGGTGTCGAGTGTGGATCGAACCGATTGTCTTAATAAGTTCTCAGAACAATCAAAATGACTTAATAAGACGTCAAAATCACTATTTGGCCTTTCTAATAGACTCAGTAAATAATGCTCAATTTGAACTTCGTTTGCTTTTTCAGAGACTGCAAGTGCAGCGGCGTCTTCTAGTGCTACTTTTGCAATCGGGTGTAGACGCTGAATTAATGAAGAAAGGTTTATATTTATCATAGCCATTTTATTCTTTAGAGGAAAAGAGGTAGCGGCTATTATACTAAAAGTGATTGCGTTCTTTTTTTATCAAGATATTTTGACTATCGTTTATTGGTTATTTTTAATGATTATTGTGACATTAATGTTTGTGGTTATTTTAATAGCGTTGTTATTCTAAATTAATTGATAGTGAAAGTGTCGGATTTATTAGTTTTAATGACTTTATTTACACAGTTTTATATGGTTATTTTCACTTTTTAAAGTTAGAACAATTTATTATTATCTTAATCCAACTTTTTGGTTTTTTATCCAATAAATTGTACTCAAGATATTATCGAATAATACCTAAACCTTTTAAGTTGTTGTTTTTGTTTGTTTTTTAAAGTTGGCACGGACTTTGATTATACCAAGTAGTCGCGGTGATAAGCGATTTGGTGATTTAAACAAAACAGATTTTAGAAAAGGAAATAGCGATGCCAACTCCAGCATATATGTCTATCCAAGGTGAGACTCAAGGCCATATTACTAAAGATACTTACTCTGCAGATTCAGTAGGTAACACATGGCAAGAAGCTCACGTTGATGAGTTCCTAGTACAAGAACTTGATCACGTGCTAACTGTTCCACGTGATCCACAAAGTGGTCAACCAACTGGTCAACGTGTACACCGTCCACTTGTTGTAACTAAAGTTCAAGATCGCTCATCTCCACTACTATTCAACGCACTAGTATCTGGCGAAAAACTTCCTGAGTGTGTGATCCGCTTCTACCGTACTTCAGTTCAAGGTAAACAAGAGCACTACTACTCAATCAAATTGATTGATGCGCTACTTGTCGATATCCAAACTCGTATGAACCACTGTCAAGACGCAGCAACAGCTGACCGCGTGACAGAAGAAGTGCTTAAGTTCACTTACCGTGCGATCGAAGTAACTCACGAAAACTGTGGTACTGCGGGTAACGACGACTGGCGTGCTCCACGCGAAGCTTAATTGCTCGTCGCGTAAAGATTCAGGGCCAACGATTGTTGGCCCTAATTCGATTATTTGTATCAGGTAAAAGATATGGTGAATGACGTAGAATTTAAATTTGAAGTGCCTGGATGTGGGCATGAATTTCGGGTTGAGAGCTTTCATGTTCATGAAGAGTTATCTAAGCCTTTCCACATCAATCTCTCATTACTTTCACTTGATCCAGATATCTCGTTCGATGAGTTAATACGTAAAGCTGGAACATTGACACTTTACGGACAAGGTGTTGGGGCTGCGCGTGTGTTCAACGGCGTGGTGAATGAAGTTCGTTACTTAGGGACTGGACGTCGTTTTTCTCGTTATCAATTAGTCTTGGTTCCTCAAGCTTGGTTCTTATCTCAGCGCCAAGATTGTCGTATTTTCCAGCAAAAGTCAGCGCAAGACATCATCACAGAAGTACTCGATGATGGGGCAGTCACCGATTACCGATTTGAAGTGTCGGGTACTTATCCTCCAAAAGAATACGTTCTGCAATATCGTGAGTCTGACTTGCACTTCGTGCAGCGCATGATGGCTGAACACGGTATGTGGTATTACTTTGACCATAGCGATTCAAATCATACGATGGTCATTGTCGACAGTAATGACGCGATTGCACCTTTGATAAGCTCACCACTAAATGCTTCATACATTGGGCCGATTGTTTATCATGCCGATGGTGGCGGTGTTGCCGATCGCGAACATATCTCTGATCTCGAGTTAGTTAACCGCGTTAGAACGGGACAGGTTACGTACACAGATTACAACTACGAACACCCTAAAATTCCACAAGAGATGACACAGGCTGGTGAGCTAGACCAAGATCTCAAGCAGTTTGATTATCCTGGACGATACGTTGACCCACTGATGGGTCAGGTGAGAACCACGGAATGGATGTCGGAACACATTGTCGATAATCAACAAGTGGAAGCAACCAGTGACGTAATGCGCTTAGCATCTGGTTACAGCTTTAACGTCAGTGACCATCCGCGCTCCGAGATCAACCGCGATTACCTCATGTTGTCTGTAATGCACACAGGGCAAGATCCGCAAGTGCATGAAGATGAAGCGAGTGGTATGCCAACCACTTACTACAACCAGTTCTCATGTATTCCACGTGATGTGGTATTTAAAGCGCCTAAACTAGCGGCACCAGTAGTGGATGGCCCGCAAACGGCGGTTGTTGTAGGACCAGAAGGTGAAGAGATTTACACCGACAAGCTTGGTCGAGTGAAAGTACAGTTCCATTGGGATCGCTATGGCGATAACGATGAACACTCAAGTTGCTGGATCCGCGTAAGTCAATCCATGGCGGCGCCAACTTGGGGCGCTGTGTACTTGCCGCGTATTGGCCATGAAGTCGTAGTGACTTTCCTTGAGGGGGATCCAGATCGTCCGTTAGTTACGGGCGCAGTTTACAACGGTTTACATTTTCCTCCGTACTCTTTACCTGAAAACAAAACTCGCACCACGTTCCGCACGCAAACGCACAAAGGAACAGGTTACAACGAGTTGAGTTTTGAAGACGAAGCGAACCAAGAAGAAGTCTATATTCACGCTCAAAAAGACATGTCGACCAAGGTGCTCAACAACCGTTACCGTGATATCGGTCAAGATGAATTCTTGAAGGTTGCACGTCACCAAACGAATGAAGTTCATGGTGACCATAAAGAAACCATTCATGGGCATAAAACGACACAAGTAAACAGTACGTTTACCGAGACAGTCGAACAAGACGTTACCGTCACATACAACGCGAATGAAGCTCAGTATGTGAAAAACAATTCTGACTTAGAAATTGGTGATAACCGTACGACTAAGATCGGTAAAAATGATGATTTAGATATTGGTGAAAACAGTAACCTTACTATCGGTGCATCTAAGAGTTCAGACATTGGTGCGGATGATAACCAGACGGTTGGTGGCAACTTAACGGTATCAGTGAAAGGTAACACCGCTTATAAAGCCGATGGTGCGACGCAAATTATCAGTGGCGACAAGATTGTATTGAAAACGGGTGGTTCCTCTTTAGTGATGAACAGTGATGGTTCAATAAAGTTATCAGGCTCGGCTATTACGATCGAAGGCAGTGACAAAGTCGTCGTGAAAGGTGGCAACGTAGTGGTTAACTAACAATGGAAAAACAACCTCTTACAACAGAAGTAATATCAGAGCAGCAAGCCGAATCAACGGCTTGCTTTTCGCGTTTTGGAATAATAGTGGCTATCAATGAGTCTACGGGCAGTGTGCGAGTTGATTTTGATGGTAACCCATTTAAGCAGCCACTCACTGCGAGACTAGGACGTGGCTTTCGTCGTTCTGAACTGCAAATGGCTATCGATAATCGATTAAGTTGTCGAATTGAGTTTTTGAACGACGACTTAAGCTTGCCTCTTGTGACGGACATTTTTTTCTCCATTCTGGATGACTCTGATGAGTTTGTATTGCGAGCGAAGAAGATGGTTATCGAGACAGAACAAGAGTTGGTAGTCAAAAGTGGTGAGACAGAAACTCGCTATAGCGGGCGCGATGGACGAATTACCACTAAAGCGAAGTACGTCACTTCTCAAGCAGAAAAAGCACAAAAAATTCAAGGCGGAACGATCGCAATTAACTAATTACCTCGCGTTAGCTAATTTACTTCGAGTTAGCTAATTACTTTGTATTAACTAATTGCAATCGCGTTATGGCACGCTAATAACGGATAACTAGATGCGACAAAGAATCGGTGTCGAGCACCTAAAGGCACCCATAACCAATCAAGAAGTCGAAGGCGCGTTAGCAAAAGCTGAGCGCGCTGTGAATGACCTTTCCCAGTTGCCAGTAACATGGCTGGATTTCTGTAATGAAAAGCTGTCCATTGCTTCTGAAAGTATCGGTTTTTTAATCAGGCAGCGAGTTCAAATTCACAAAAGGGGTTATCCAAGTCGTGAGTTGGAGTATCTCAAACTTATTGAACGCCAAATTGAAGAACTGAAGCAGGTGTACTTGTCATTTTATCGGTTAGCACCGGGGTTGATTCATCAATTGAGAGACCAGGAGCCAGAAATCTACGGCTGGCTGATGCTAAAGGGCGAGTTGGGCTCAGAGTTGGATAACCTTTTGTGTGGATTGAGTTTACTCGAAGAGTTAGATGCTAAAACTGCAATGGTCATTGCCGTGCAATCTCCGGTTGAATCTATGGATAGCACGCTTTCGGAGCTTATTGAGGGTAATGCGACATCCAGTGCGTTTTACTTTGAATGCTTACGTGTACGTCAAACATTAAGTGTTTCTCTCATCAAGCGTTGGAACAAAGCCAGCATCATTAGCTCTCAAGTTGCTTTGCCACTGCTCGCTTTACAAGACGTAAAAGAGGGGATTGATTGGCTTAATGACAATGCAGGCAGCGAACAATACCTACTTGAACGTTTGATTACCAAACGTGACAGAGGCACTTGGTTCCGTCAGAGCTTTGGCATCGAACCAAATGGATTACCATCAGCGCAAGTGCTCACTTATGCCAAGTTGCTTGAGTTAAAAGAGTTTGAGGCGTTTGATATCTCTTCTCCATTAGCACCTGTTGATTTTGCTCTGAGTGGTGATTGGAAGTTGATGCCCCAAATCATCGAGCACTTGGAAAGCCTAGAGGAAGCAGAGGGTGAAATTTGGCTTCAAGCCTTGTATGTCGTCTACGGAAAACTTCTTCCTCTGACTCCGCAAGATGTTGGTGTCGAGTATGAATGGGAAGAGATCGTCGATCTTCTCAATGAGTGGGTGGAAGATGAAAAATATATCCAAAATCTACCAAGCCGCTTGGGTTACGCATTGAGCTTCGAGTCTACGTTAGCTGCGATGCAAGATGCTAACGTTGATGTGCTGTTCCGCGATTGGCTATGGCGTCAACTCTGTATTCAATCCAGAGCCTACGTGCCTTGGGATATGGCAATGCCGATTCATCAACAAGACTGGAACTTTAACAATTTAAAGGCCGCACCTTCTGCGAGCGAACGATTCAACTTAAGGAATAGCAATGCAGTTATGGGATATTGAGGTGCACCCTGAGCTATCACTTAAAGGTCGTTTTCAACGTGACGAAAACGGCGATGAAGTGTGGGTTGTGGTCGCCAAACGCACATGGCAATTCGATGGTGTGGTTTGGCACGAATTAGGTGAAAGTGAAATCTTCGATGATCCCCAATATTTGGGCGAAGAAGGTTTCTCTGCGATGAAAGTTGACCACGAATTCGCTTATACCAAAGACAACACAGACGTACTTGTTTACGGCAAAGCGCGCAGCTACGCGAAAAAGCCGGTGACATACCAAGAATGCCGCGTGTTGATTGATGGTCATATCGATAAGACTCTCGCTATTCACGGGGAACGCGTATGGGTTGAGCATGCTGGCAGTATCACGTTGAGTAAACCTATTCCTTTTATTGAAAAAGACATTGATTACACTTGCGCGATTGGTGGTGATTTACGCAACCGAATTGGCGGTGGTATTGCCGATTCCAACAAAGAGTTGCTTGAGCAGAAAGTGCCCTCGGTTTTTTATCCTCGAGAGGACTGGAGTGCCACCGCGAAAAAACTACGTGTTGCGGGTTTCGGGCCCGTGCCTCCTTTCTTTGATTCGCGCCAGAAGCTGGCCGGCACGTTCGATGACGATTGGATTGAGAACCGCAAGCCAATGTTGCCACTCGATTTTGATAAGCGTTTCTTCCAAAGCGCGCCTATTGATCAACAGTGCAAAGGCTTCCTTCGTGGAGGAGAGCGTTTGATGATGAGTGGCTTTTGTCATGATGACACGCTTTCATTCCGCATTCCTAAAGAGAAATATCGAGCAACTGCCGTTTTTAATAACGATAGCTATCAAGTTGATATGGCGATGTACGCCTTATTCGTTGATGCTGAAAAGAAAGCCATATCAATTAGTTACACCGCTGCGTTTCCTTGTCAGGGCAAGGAGCATTTGTTGGTGTCGACATCGATCACTAAGTTGGAAGAGGTAAGTGAGCATGCATAATTCAACAGGCCGTTACGTGCTAGGGATGGAAGTGATGACGCCAACCGGTATGAATTTAGATATTGCCAGTGCAGTTTCGTATGCTGATTTAGGAAGATTCGACCAATGTGTAGGGGATGATGGTATCGAGCGTTTTACTTACGCAAAAATCGAATACACCAAAGAAATTGAGCAGTTTGAGAAAACGTGTGAGTTAATAACCCACTTGCTTGATTCATTGTTGGAACAATTGCCGCGTTCTTTAAAGCCGATTCCGTTACTTATAGCGGTGCCTGCGTCTATTTCACTAGTAAAGGTGCAAGAATGGCTTGGTGAAAGTAACTATGCTGAATTTGTCTCTGTGGTGAATGCCGTTCATGCCAGTGGGCCTAGTTTCGTTCTCCAGGCCATGAAATCATTGGATAAATACGATGCCATGATGTGTATCAGTGTCGATTCCTTGGTGAATTCGATGCAAACACTCATCGACGATGCGATGGTAATGAGTACGAATAATCCATGGGGCGTTATTCCGAGCGAGGGTGGGGCAGGTTTAATTCTTTGCCGCAGAAATACCATAGAGACATTGAAACTTAAGCCTCAAGCGCAACTTGGCTATATTGATACGGAATTAAATACTTCAGACCGAAGAGGTATGTTTCGACTTGTTCAACGTGCGAGTAAAAAGCTCGATTCATTTGGTGAAGTGTATTCCGATATGACGAACCTTCGCATGCACACGGAAGATTACGGCTTTGCTCTGGGGGCTAAAGCGGAACGGTTCACGAATCCAGAACAACCGCAGCTTATTAACGAATTGTGGGGCACGTTGGGCAGTTGCTCTTCTCTAGCCTTAATCGCCTTTGCGGTCAGAGATCACCATTTTAGACAACCAACCACGTTGTTAATGTTTGACTTTCATGGTGACAAGGGGATTCTCCAGTTGCTGCAATGTTAGTGGGCACTCATCGATCAAATGGCAATGAAAATACACTCATATTATTAGGTTGAAGTTTGTAACACGAAAAAGCGTATAACTGATGCAGTGAAAGCGTAAGTAAAAAACTCTAATAAGTTAGTAATAATAACTAAAATAATAGGCTTACTGTTTGTTTTAAATACTAGCCTTGATACAAGTATGTTCAAGAAAATATTATTCAACTCTAATAATATTTATTCTATGAAAGAGTACTAAGTGTCTAATAATCAGAGTACAGCCAAAGGATATATCGATCAGTTGGTTGTGAAAGCTATTGAGAAAAAGAAACTGAATGAGCAAAGGCTAGCAGAAAAAAATAAGCCGAAGCTTGAGTACGTGCTTTTTTCACAGTTTGATGTATTAGACAAGCTTCCTTCTAAAAATGGTAAGACAACGGTTTACCATCTTGCAAAAAAAGGGCAGCCAGAGAAGCAGATCTGTTGCAAAGTTATCAATGATGACTCGCCAGAATTTGCGAGCAAAATGTTGGTTAACGAAGCGAGTCGATTAGAGCTTTCCCAACACCCGAGCGTGGCTAACTTCATAAAAATCGGCAACGAATTCGAACGCCCATATTTGATGTACGAGTGGATCCAAGGTGAATCACTCGCAGAAAAGATGGAGCGCCACTCTTCTAAAGGTTTCCGCCACGACCATATCGCTTGGTTGGTATATCAACTCGCTGGTGCCTTAGAGTTTATGCACACAAGAGGCATCTGCCATCTTGATATTAAGCCATCCAACGTACTAGTGAGTGAAGGCGATTACGTTAAACTCATCGATTTCGGTGCTGCTCGTTATATTGGAGAAACGGAACCTTACGCAGAAGCAAGCTTGAACTACGCTTCACCTCTTTATATCGAAACTGGCATCGCGGAACCGCAAGATGATGTTTACTCCCTTGCTTTGCTCGCTGGACATTTATTTTTGGGTTCAATATTTGGTGATACTTGGAATAAACAATTAAAAGACCGAAAGCGTCCTGCATTGATCCCGGCTCATATTTGGAAGTTGTTGAAACAAGTCATCAATAAACCAAGAGGGCATGGCTATACCGCTATTTCTTTCGCCCAGCAGTTAGCACGAATCGATACTCAATCGATTAACTCAAATTCTAACGCACCAATTTTCAGTAGCTTGCGTAATGCGGATCTTCTGCTTACACACTGTAAGTCGAATGATAAAACAGCGTACGGACGCTTCAAACTATTGGAGGCGAGTTTAGTGTTGAGTGTGGTGGCAATGACAGGAAGTTATTTGTATCAGCAAAATTCGGATGCATTGGATGCTATTTTTGCCAAAGAAACGACACCTTTAAGTCACACAATCACGCCCACAGATACTGCTTCTTTTTTGGCTGAGCCGCCATGGAAAATCAAAGAAGTATTAGCAAAAACTGAGCAGAGCGTTGATACAACTAAAGCCTACCGAGAAGCGTATCGAGTTCAGCAATTAAGCCTTTCGGGTTTATATAATGAAAAACAGACTCAGTTGAAGTCTTATCAAGCTTTAGCTGATGGACTACCACAGACATTAGTGGATTTACGCAAGGAGCTTGTCACGTTACGAGAGGAACTCGTTCGTGATGGTGCATTGTTTCCCTATGCGGACGAAACACTGACTAAAGTGATGTCGGGTTTGAATGTCGCCTCTGTTGATTCCATGAAAGTATCTGCCATTGCTGGCAGTCGTGATAAGCAGATTGCTCACTTAATTTTAGATGGTGAAGCTAAGCTCGCAGAAGAAGAAATGAAAGAGGCGTGGTTATTAAACCAGTCACAGGCATATTTCTATAGCCAAGTTTTACCAAAGAGAGTGATGGAAAATATTAATGACTCCATTGATAAACATGCAGAAGCTCACTTTTACACCAAAGCGATTGAAGAAGCTGAATTAGCCAAAGACTACTTCGGTAATACGCCAGAACTAGAAAAAAAAATAACAGACTTAATCATCGCAAGAAGCGAATTTATTTTGTTTAGTACGGTGATGGAGCAATCCATTTTCGACAAACAGAAATTGCATGAGTCCCTTGCTGATTTAGAACGAAATGCGCCAAGAAAATTTACAGAAATCACAAAAATTCTAGATAGCATGGCGTCGGATGCGATTAATCAGAGTCATCAGTTTTCTAAGCCTGCAAATGGTGCCATTGCCGTAGCTCGTGCATTGAGAGACTACTTGACAGAAGGAGATGCGAATTTTGTCCAACATTGATACTGATCACCTTCTTAAACCGATTTCTGATGAATCTCCTGCGGGTAACGATGCTCGTTACGAGTTTTGCTATGAAATGATGGAAGCCGAGGTAAAAAAGTTCGGCTCTCTATTTGGCGAAACGGTCGACTGGAATGTAGTAAAAACCAATGCGATGGAAGTGCTCGAGCATCATAGTAAAGATTTAAAAGCACTTTGCTATTTAGTACGAGCGCTTGCCGAGGAATCTGGGCTCAAAGGTTTTGAGCAAGGTCTGAAACTGCTTAATGAGGCGTTAGCTTGCTTCGGTAGTGATCTTTACCCGTCACGGAAACGCGGTAGAGACGGTGCGGTGGAGTGGTTGAACCATCAATTTAAATTGATGAGCACTAAGCTTGCGGACAGTGCGCAATCTTGGGAATTAGTTTCAGGCTGTATTTCGGCGATTGAAGAAGTGCAGCGTCAGTACGACGATGTTTACCAAGATTCCGAAGCTGACTTCTTTGAGATTCGCACGCAGCTCAATGTGTTATCTCAACAAGCGGCGGCCGATGACCAGAGCGATGACGCAATAGCAACCATCGAACAAGCGGCACCAGCTACGCAGCCTGCCGCGGTAGAAATGCCAGCACAGAACGACGTTCAAACCGCTTCAGCGAAGATGGTTCCGCCGGCCCCTAAACCTGCGCCAGTTAAGAAAGCCGTAGCAAAAGAAGTCGATGTCGATACAGATTTCTCGTCGCCTACGGCTTCAAAACGCACGTTAAAAAAAGTCGCGGAAGTCATGCTTCATGCAAACCCAAGTGATCCGCTGGCTTACCGAATTTATCGTCATCTGACTTGGGATGACATTGATGGTCTACCTGACCACCAAAACAATCAAACGCCATTGAGCTTGGCGGTATCGTCCGATCAACAAGCGGAATACCGCGACAAAGCCAATCAGGAAAGTGACATCGACACGATTAAACGTTTGGAGCGCACGCTAACTGACGCGCCATTTTGGCTCACAGGCCACCATTTCGTGTATTTGATGCTTACTAACTTAGGTTTTGATGACGCAGCACTTGCCGTGAAACAAGAAGTAAAGCGGTTTGTTGAGTCACTGGAGGGCATCGAACACCTCTCTTTTAAGAATTCTATACCATTTGCAGATGAAGCAACATTGAGTTGGTTGTCTACTCAAGATGCTACTTCATCGGCAGCACAAACTGTCGTACAGACGGTTGTGATCGCTGAAGAAGATTCATTGCTGGTGGAGGATATCACTCTAGAAAATCTAGGGGAATATGCCGCAGAACTCGCCCGCAAACTTGAGCTGGATGGCTCAGGGCGTGGACAGTTCATGCTGTATTTACAATTGATAGCAGCTTACCAGTCTGTTGGATTATACCCGTTGTGTTTGCCGTATCTTGAGAAGGGGTGGGAAGTACAAAATGCGTTTAATCTCGCGAGCTGGGAACCCCACTTATCGTCGCAGTTAGAAGGCCTGATTCGAAAAACACTCCATCAGTTATTCAGAAGTAAGGATCTTTTACCTGAGAAGTATGAAGAGTGGAAAGCAATTTATGACTAATTAAAGAGTTAGATAAGGAACGAATTATGTCACGTGACGGCTCGGTGGCTCCTAAAGAGCGAATTAATATCCGTTATGTTCCAGCAACTGGCGATACGCAAGAAGACGTAGAACTGCCGCTAAGCATGATGGTGGTTGGCGACTTTACTGCACGTGCAGATGAGACGCCAATTGAAGAACGCACTCCAATCAATATCGATAAAGACAACTTTAACGAAGTGCTAGAAGGCATGTCTCCAAACGTTAAAGTGAACGTTGAAAACCGTCTTTCTGATGAAGAAGGCGGCCAAATCGGTGTTGATCTAACGTTCCAAAACATGAAGGACTTCTCTCCAGAAGCGATCGCGAAAAGCGTGCCTGAACTAAACAGCCTGCTTGAACTTCGCGAAGCCTTGGTGGCGCTGAAAGGCCCTCTAGGTAATGTTCCTGCATTCCGCAAGAAGATCGCATCAGTACTTCAAGATGAAGACGCGAGAAAGAAACTGTTGGATGAACTAAGCATTGGTAACGACCAAGACGCGAAAGAAGAGTAAGGGATATCATGTCTGCAGAAGCACAAGCGCCAGAACAAGAAGCAGCCTTAGTTGAATCAGGCTCACTTCTGGATAGCATTCTTAACGAAACTCGTTTAAAGCCAAGTGATGAAGGTTTTGATGTTGCAAAACGCGGCGTAGAAGCATTCATCAGTGAGCTACTAAGCAGCTCGAACACAGAGAAAGTGGATCAGTCTTTAGTTGATCTGATGATCTCAGAAATTGACCAAAAACTGTCTAAGCAAGTTGATGCAATTCTTCACAACGAAGAAGTTCAAGCGATTGAATCAACGTGGCGTGGCCTTAAGTACCTGGTTGACCACACTGACTTCCGTGAGAACATTCAAATTGAATTGATCTCTGCAAAGAAAGATGAAGTTCTTGATGACTTCGAAGACGCACCAGAAGTGGTGAAGTCTGGTTTGTACAAACAAATCTATACGCGTGAATATGGCCAATTTGGTGGTAAACCTGTTGGCGCAGTCATTTGTGACTACGATATGTCGGCTTCGTCTCCAGACATCAAACTGATGGAGTACATGGCAAACGTGGGTGCAATGTCTCATGCACCATTTATTACATCGGCGTCTGCGAAGTTCTTTGGTTTAGATAGCTATGAAGAGCTACCGAATCTAAAAGATCTTAAGTCAGTATTTGAAGGCCCACAATACACTAAATGGCGTAGTCTACGTGAACACGAAGATGCACGTTACCTAGGTCTATGTACGTCTCGCTTTATGCTACGTACACCTTACTCTGTAGAAGATAACCCAATTAAGGCGTTTGACTACGATGAGCAAGTAACAGACAGCCATGACAACTACCTATGGGGTAACTCTGCGTACGCGATGGCATCAAAAATTAGTGAGTCTTTCGCTAAGTACCGTTGGTGTCCAAACATCATTGGTCCTCAAAGCGGCGGTACTGTGCATGACTTACCGGTTTACAACTTTGAAGCCATGGGTCAAATCGAAACTAAGATCCCAACTGAGATTCTTGTTTCTGACCGTCGTGAGTACGAGCTAGCAGAAGAAGGCTTCATCGCGCTAACTATGCGCAAGGGTTCTGATAATGCGGCGTTCTTCTCTGCAAACTCAGTTCAAAAACCGAAAGTGTTTGCGAACACGCCAGAAGGCAAACAAGCAGAGATGAACTACAAGCTAGGTACTCAGCTTCCTTACATGTTCATCATCAACCGTCTAGCACACTACATCAAAGTGCTACAGCGTGAGCAAATTGGTTCGTGGAAAGAGCGTTCAGACCTAGAAATTGAACTGAACAAGTGGATTCGTCAATACGTTTCTGACCAGGAAAATCCGCCAGCAGAAGTCCGTGGTCGTCGTCCACTACGTGCTGCTAAGGTTGAAGTATCAGACGTAGAAGGCGACCCAGGTTGGTACAAAGTATCAATGTCTGTACGTCCTCACTTCAAGTACATGGGTGCAAGCTTCGACTTGTCTCTAGTTGGTAAGTTAGACCAATAACCCATTGCTGAAACCATAAAGCAGCCAGTAAAGACTGGCTGCTTTTTTCGTAGGAGTGAAGATGGAAAAAGGTTATCGCCTTTTAGAGCGGATTGAGCTTGGTGAACCCAAAAACTGTTACGAGAAAGTCGTTTCTCACAAGCATTTGATTGAATCTATTCATTCTCATCTCGCAGACTTGCTGAATACCCATTCTGGGAATGCAATGATCGACAATGAGTATGGTTTACCCGATTTTAATGACGTACTTTCTAACAACACGAACCTAGTTCGCCACATTCAAAAAAACATCACGTCAACCATAGAGCGCTTTGAACCGCGACTGTTGAATGTCGAGGTTAATTACCGTGAAGATCACCATAACCCGCTACAACTCGGCTTTGGTATTCGCGGCGAAGTTTCCCATAACGGCGGTAAAGTCCCAATGTCGATAGACGTCTACATGGGAACCGACGGCCAATTTAACGTTTAGTAGGTGCCACTTGAGTAACAGTAAATACTTTCAAGATGAACTCACGTATTTGCGTGAGTCGGGTAGTGAGTTTGCCAAATATCATCCGAAGTTAACTCACTTTCTCTCTGAGGGAACCTTTGACCCAGATGTCGAACGACTTCTCGAAGGTTTTGCCTTTCTGACAGGTCGAATCCGCGAAAAGATTGATGATGAACTGCCTGAGCTGACGCAATCTCTGATGACTTTGCTGTGGCCACATTACATGCGTTCGATTCCGTCTTTGTGCATTAGCGAACTAAAACCGCATACCGGAAGTGTTACTGAGAAAACCGTGGTGAAACGTGGCGCAGAAATGGCGAGTGAACAGGTAGAGGGCACGCAATGTTTGTTCCGTACTTGTTACGACGTCAATCTATACCCAATTACGATCACTAACATCGAACAGACCAACAGCCGCACCAGTTCGATGATTGATGTGACTTTATCGACGGAGCATGGCCTTGAACTGTCTCGGATCGGTTTAGACACGCTGCGATTACACCTGCATGGCGAGATTCATATTACTCGAACTGTCTTCTTATGGCTGTTCCGTTACCTAGATTATGTCGAATTAGATGTTGGTGGTGGTTACAAACATCGCTTAGGGCCAGAATACGTTAAGCCAGTTGGGCATGAAGAGGACGAAGCGCTCTTGCCTTACAGCAAAAATTCATTTGCAGGCTATCGTTTGCTGCAAGAATTCTTCTCTTTGCCAGATAAGTTCATGTTCTTCGACATTAAAGGCTTAGAGTGGTTAAAAGGCATTCCACAACGTAGCACGGTCAAAATCAAATTCCACTTTAAGCGTGCATTACCGTCAGAAGTGGTGCTTAAAGATAAACACTTGAAATTGCACTGTACGCCTGCCGTTAATTTATTTGAAAAAGATGGCGATCCAATTCGTTTAGAGCACCGACGTAACGAGTACAAGGTACGTCCGCAAAGCAACACTCAGGAGCATTACGAAGTCTATTCCATTGAGCAAGTGGAAAGCTGGAGTAAAGACGAGCGTCGTCGAAAGTCTCTGATTGAATTTGAATCATTTGAGCATCAAATTAACCAACGAGATAAGCGCGAGTTCTACAAATCTAAAGTCGCTGAGCGTGTAAGCGGTAGAGGCCTTGAACGCTACATATCATTTCATACTCATAATGGGGACATTGCGGAACTGGGAACAGAAACGGTACTCATGAAACTGCAATGTAGTAACGCAGATTTGGCGGAACGTTTGTCAGTGGGGGACATCACTTACGCGACCCATAAATCACCGACCTATGCGACGTTTAGGAATATTACCAAGCCCACTCAATCGGTCAGTCCGCAAGTGAATGGTGAGCTTCAGTGGCAGTTAATTGCGAATATGTCACTCAACTACTTATCGCTGGCAAATATTGATGTACTTAAAGTGCTTCTCTCTACCTATGATTTCCACTCTCGTGTTGACAGACAAGCGCACCGCGCATCCATTCATCGACTTGATGGGGTTATCTCTTCGGAAATGAAACCAATCGACCGTGTGTTTCGTGGCGTTTCGGTACGCGGCAATCAGTTTAAGTTGGTCACCAATTCCAAATTTTTTGTCAATGAAGGCGACATGTTCTTGATGGCGACGGTGCTTAACGAATTCATCCGTTTGTACTCGAGTGTGAACTCCTTTACCGAACTGGAAGTGTTTGATGAAGCGACTGGCGAGGTTTATAACTGGGCAAGTCTTATCGGACAGCAGACGATACTATGATTAATACACTTTCTGATAAGTCGAATGAGTTTAGTTTCTATCAAGCAGTCTTGCTGCTAGAGAAGCATTATCAACTAGAGCCGAACTCTAACTTTGTCGCCGTCGGTGAGAACAAGTACTTCCACCAAGAACGTATTGAGTTCAGCGTTTCGCCAAACTTATCTTTTCCAAAGAGCGATATGGACTTTATTGCTCATATGGAGAGAAATGGCCAGCAGTATTCTAGAGTCGAAACTAACTTTCTTGGCTTGCATGGTTCAAGCTCACCACTTCCTGCTTCTTATACTGAGAAACTGGCAGGGCGAGATCCTGAAGACAATCCGGTAAAAGATTTCTTTGATTTTTTCCATAATCGGTACACCAGTTTGTTGTATCGGGTTTGGAAGAAATACCGATATCACGTGCAGTACCAAAGCGGGGCAAGTGATGCCTTCTCTGGACGTATTCTGCACTTGGCAGGCCTATCTAGCGTAATGCAAGATAGTAAGGTCGCAGAGTTAGATCGAGCGAAAATACTGTCTTATGTAAACCAACTTTCTACGCGTACGCGTTCGCCGAAGCTGATTTCCGGTATTGTTTCGCATTACTTCTCGTTGCCTAGCGTGCGCATTGAAGAGTGGGTATATCGCCGCGTAGAAATCGCAGAAAGCCAACGGAATAAACTCAACCGTGCTAATTGCATATTAGGGCAAAATTTGCACTTAGGACAAAGCATTGCGGACTTAAACGGCAAATTTAATCTCTGCATCGACAGCATCGATTTTGAAACATTTAAGCAGTTTTCCTACGATGGTGAGTTACACAAAACACTGGTTGGCCTGATGCGTTTCATTTTGCGTGACCCGATGTCGTGGGACTTAAAGTTGACAGTTAACTTAGATAGTATTCCAGAGAATAAGCTAGGTAATGGGGAAGGGAACCACTTAGGACAAACATTCTGGTTAGGTAACCCAAGTGATAAAGATGCCAAAATCCGAGTTATCGGAAGCATATAAGAAAGCCGCTCTACGAGCGGCTTTTTATGTTGTCATCAAAAAGGTCAGAAAAGCTTAACGGCTGATCGGCTGGTGAAGTACGACGGTAGTATCAAGCCTTTGAATCCCGTTAAATGACTCAATTTCGTTACAAAGATGATGAATAGACTGCAGATCGGGCGCTTCAATTAGGGCAATAATATCAAAGTTGCCACCAACAACGCTTGTTAAGCGAACCTCAGGGATTTCTTTAAGCGCATTTGTTACATCATTTTTCTTACCCTTTTCACAAGATATCAATAGATAGCTTGCGGCTTTGCGCCCTTCGTTTTCTACACGAATTTGTGCGGTATAGCCTTTGATAATACCGGTCTTTTCTAAACGATTAATCCTTTCTGCTACTGCTGTACGAGACAAACCAATGTTTCGAGATAGATTCGCAATAGACTCACGCCCGTTTGACAATAGACTTGAAAGTATTTTTCGATCTAATTTATCTAAACCTTGTAAAGTCATGTTTGAAATCATGTGTTCTGCCTATTTTGTTTTTATATTGTTATTTAATCGACTCTGGGAGCGTAAAGTTATATAGCTCAGCAAGAGTGAATGGGTTTTTCTGCGTCAATGGAGTGATGCGTAAGCTTAAGTCCCTCCCTGACACTTTTATGTCACTGACAAAGCTGCCGTTATGAGTGTTTGTCAAGGTCGAGTCACCTAGCAATCTGTATATCGCCCATTGACCACTCTTATTTAAAACGTGCTGTCTACCTTCGTCGGTTACATCCTGGAGTGTGATACTAATATTGAAGTCACCATTTTGCGGTGGCCAGGCCATTTCACGAATTCGGCTTGGACCGTGGTAGTAACTCATATTGGTATCCGCAATTTTTAAACTGGCTCTAATTGCACTAGAGTCAAGGTCGAGTACTCTTGCACTAAACGGAATATGAACTCGGTTGGTGCTTTTATTAATTAATGTATCTCGAATGACATTATAGTTGCGTAGTTGCACTAGCAGAGCTGGAGAGATTGGCATCGTCTCACCATCTACCTGCTTTGGCGTCCACAAGTTCGTATCGTAGAACGGTGCAAAGTTTTTCTGAATAAATGTGTCTAACAAGCCACCTGAAGCAAATAGCAATTCGAAATCTTCAATTGAGATTTCCTCGGTCGCTGTTAGGTCAAATGGATATTTCCCCAATCCAATCTCTTTAAATTTGGTATAAATTTCACTGTACCACTGAGTTTGGATGCCTTTTGCGGACTCTGTAATCATTACTGACCAGCTTTGCTGAACCACATCTAGTAACCAGCTGCGAACGGGTTCTGGTGATTTTTGGGCAATCTGTTTAAGCTTTATTAATGGGTCCGCCTCAGTACTGCTCATTCGGTGCTGTGCTGCTGCTAGCGCCGCCATTTGTGGATCTGGCGCGTCGGCGATGTCCTTCATGTAGGTGCGAACACGGCTCAACGCTGCAACGGTCTCATCCCAAGGAGTAGGGGAGTTTGGTGTCTCACTCACTTGAAGCTGGTTTAATAGGTGAAAGGCTTGCTCAACACGTTGCATTAGCAAGTAATCAGGCTTTACCACTTCTTCTACGGCATCTGATGCAGAATCCGCTGCTGCCGCGAGTTTCGGGTCCAGTTTTGAAATTAGAGCGCTTTTTTCGCCAACGGGTGAAAATTGTGTGTTGGCATAGACCTGCTTCAATACCGTTGTCATTGGTGAAGAAGGCCCAGAGATTAAGTCTATCGCGTTGGTCAGGTCACCAACGTTGTCATAGTTTTGGACTTTGAGCTCACTCAGCGCATTACGCCAGTTATTGATGTAGTCATCAGTATATTTTTTTCGCACTTCTTCTTTAAAGGCTTCTTGCTCTTCGTTGGTAGGGATGACATGTTGCGATAGACCTAGAACCCAGTTGTCGCTGATTACTCGTTGCGACATTAAGTCCACGCGTGGTCGATAAAAGGTGCTAAAACCAGTGGAGGTATAGATCTTATCGACGATTAAGCGTTCGCTATCGATTGGCGTATTAAATACATTGCTAAACTCAAAACCGACGGCTCGTTGCAGATCTAATGTTCCTAAATCAATAGAGCTTGCTTCGTTTAAAATGCCTGCATACACGAGGTCGACATTCGAATTTGCAAGTAATGAACGACGTGTTGCACGAACAAGATCCATATTGATATCGATTGGAGCAAATTGTGTGCGAAAGTAGGCGTCTAAGTAGCGCATGGCCTGATCAACGACGTCACTTTGGTTACTCAAATCACTCATCATTTGGAGTGTTTGATGACGTAAAAAACGGATATCACGCTTAGATGGATCATTAAGCATTAAATACCCCTTCAATAGAGGTAAAGCGCGCGTGAAAGCGTTTTGATTTTGTGCCAATTGTAGGCGGTAACCTTTCTCAATAAGAGGTATTAGCTGCTGAGCGACTTCCTTAAGTAACGCTTCGTAGGCAATGCGAGTGCTTTGATCCAAACGGCTAATATTGAGTGGTAATATTTCCTCATCTAAAGCCTTAGAACCTTTAAGCCATGCCCCATAAGACGGTTCTATCGCTTTGGTTGCATTTTCTAAAAGCTCACTAAATCTTGCATCGTGCTCTGCTTGTGATTTGTCATCAATACTTAGTAGTTGATTCATCACATGTAAATTACTGTCTAACGTAGTTGCAAAAAAGTAACCACCGCCAGCAAGCAGAATAATGGAGCCGAGTATGGCTAAACGGCTTTGTCTCTGAATTAGACGAAGATACGTCTTGTTTTCTCCCGCAAAATCGCTTTCAGGCAATATTTGCGAATCAATCAGAAAGCGAGAAAAATACGGTGTTTCCGTCAACTGGGTATGCTCTGAGGCGATAATTGGTAAGTTGAAGTAATTACTACAACTTTTTGCTAGTAAATTGTATTTACGACCGCCTTGTAAACTGGAGCTAAAGAAAATTTCACGGATATCTAGCGAATAAACACCGTTGTTAACATCACACAGACGCTCAAGAACATAGCTGACCTCAGACTGACATAGCTCAAACTGCTTAGGGAAAGCGAGAATTGCCTGTTTCTCGTCGATATCTGTTGAGTTAGCTGATGCATCTAGCGCGTTACTTTCAAGCACTTTAACTAGATTTCGGTAGCTATCACGGTAGTATTCTGAAAAAACACCTTTGGCCTCTTTCAGCGGGATAGAAAGGAACTCTACACGTGTCTTAAGAGAGCTAAAGTGCATGTATTCTTTAAATCCATCTAACTTGTCTAGCTTCGACATAATTAGATAAATGGGTAATGCTGACGACGTTTTAGAGTTGATAGTGCTCAAGCGCTCCAATAACGACGAAATAGTGTACTCTTTTTGTTCTGGCTCAGAGACGATCATGAACTCGAAGTCGATGAAGAATAAACAGCCAGAAAATGGTTTTCTAGGTCGGTGGCGAATTACTTCTTCGATGAATGTATTCCATAAAGAAGCATCACTGCTTGATATTTCTTGAAACACTAAGCGTTGGTCAGGTTTGATGTATACAGCGCTGTCAGATTCGTACCATTCAAAAAAATCATTCTTAGCGGTTCTCGTGCGATCCATTGGTTTAATTGCACTAGAATTAAATAAAAATTGACGTCGCCCTGACCCTTTATTACCAAGCATCAGATAAATTGGTTTCTTACCTGAGTTAGCAAGAAGAGGTTGGATAACCATAGAAAGAGCTTCTTCCTCAGTTTCCAAATTTTGAGCTTTAGCGCTGTTCTTTTTTTTCAACCATAGTGTGAATTGAAAAGTGACGTAGAAAATGGCGATAACACCAAGGCTCAGCCAAAGATACAGTCTATCTGCATCTTTTAGAAAAAGAAGATAAATAGCGGTAATGGTTATCGCCACTAAAAGCGTTAATATAGTAGAAATCACAACTGGATTTCTAAACAGTTTTTGTTTGAACATAAGCCTAAAACTTCTTTAATTGTATTGTTATTTATTGTCAGTTTTTTCAGCTTGTAGCTGACTCAATTTATATAGGTAGATGTTCAGTAAAAGGGTTGCGCGGTCAATTTCCTTTTGCTGTGAATACTTTTCAGCGTATTCAATACGACCTAGAAGCGGGAATAGTGAGTTACTATATTCGTACGCCGTTTTAGAGTTCTTATCTACATTCTGTCTAGCTACGTTGGCAAACACCGTTCTTGCGTCTGAAAATCGCTTATACACATCCATAAACTGGTCTTCTAAATGAGCGCTCTGTGTCAAAAAGTTTTGACGTAACTGCTGGGCAGAAGATGAATCTGGATAGATTGCGATTAATTCATTGGTCAAGCTATCGAGCTCGCTGACGTTACTTACTTTGGCCGAGTCTAAAAACCAGTTATTCATCATAATATCTACGCGATTAATAGTTGGTGTTTTCAGTGACTGGGCATATTTTTTATTTTCGTAATCTAACGAGGCGACCAACTTTACAAGTTCATTAAGTGAAGCTTGACTAATTTTTTGCTCCAGCGTTCGATAGCGTTGTTGTTCGTACACAAAATGTGAACATATCGCCGTAACAATCAAGCCAATGATGAAGTAGATCATAAATCGGCCGGACTTTGTTGGGGTCGTTTTTTCACTGTTATTGAGGTGGGATGGCGAGTCCGGGGCAGGAGAGGGAGATACATTCACTTTAATTTCAGGTGTTGCCTGTGCGGAAGCAGCAGCGTTAGTATTTGCTTGTTTTTTCTCGCGTAACTCTATGGCATGTTGTTGTTCTTTTATCTGTTCAGCCCATTGATTTAAGATACGACGAATGCGACCAAATGAAGGCGCTTGAATACCGTAATGAAGGCGAAGCTCTTCCTCTATTCTTAAACACAACTGGTGCGCAGCTTCAATCAGTGGAAGTTCTTCCGGCAACGCACGGTGCTTATTAATACGTTTTTCAGTATGCTCCACCATCCATTCAATTGCGCTCATTCGTGCTTTTGACTTTGAATGTTCAGGGTATGCGGTGTTCCAATAGACGACACACACATCAAGCAATGAATTTAACCCTTCAACAAGGCCTCTTAGACCATCGTTATATGTTGATGCGACTGTGAAGTAGCAGCAACAACGTAAGTCTTTTGCGTGAGTGCTCAAGATTTTTTTTGAGAGTGTTTGAACCGTTTTCCAAGAGACTCTTCCGGTGACTTTATTAAGATTATTTATTTGACGTTTTATTTCGTCAAAGTCTTCAGAGCCATTAGGGTTAGAGCCGCTTGGGTTATTTTCATCGATTGGTCTTCGAGCGAAGTCGCTAAAAAACATAAGGCAAATTCCAACTGATCATATAGAAGTATTAAGGTATATAGGACTCCACTGCTGTTATATTAAATTGTAAGCAGTGCATTACCGAAGTGATTCTATAGATAAAAGAAGTTGTTTAGATAATAAAAACACTTAAAAAATAAATTAAATTATCCTTAGTGTGATCTTTGTTCATAATATTAATGTCAATAGTTCGATTTGTTTTTAAGGAGAGCCTTATATATGACGAAGTCGATCTTTTGAGTTAATAAATGTGACTAAATTGTTAACTTTGTCTGTTTTTTGTTCGCCTGTGTTCTTTAAATTAGCCCTCTTAAATTGGTGGTAGAGCCTTCTTAATTTTTATTTAATTAAATAGGTTTACAGGCTCATTGCTTTAACTCAGTTCGGTCCATTAGTTTTTGTTTGTAGGTAAAATAACCAACTCTGTAGTTGAAATGTATTAAGTTATAGGTGTTTTTTTAGGCTTATTGAAAAAGAGAATATAATTGATATCTTTCGCCTCTAAGTAGAATATCGGTTTTCCTAGAGGGACGAAATGCTAAAACCAAGTCAAATCGGGCTGATTTCAGCCATGTGTCTATTTTCTTCTTTTGCAGTCGCAAAGGGAGAGCGTTATGGACTCTCTGCCAGTATGTTGACTATCGATAGCATTAATTACGAAGAAGGTAACAGTGGTGAACAAGACACTCTAAGGTTTGGCTTGGTTCATTCTCGCCCTATTGATGAAAATAATAACCGTTGGCGCTGGTGGTTAGGGCTTAACTACCTAGCAGAAGATATCGAAGCGCCAGCTAGCGGTCTATATCAAGAAGTAACTAACTATGAACTTCGTGTTGTACCGCAATATGCGCTGGCTTCTTGGAGCGTTTTCACACCGTACGTAGGTGCTGGTTTATCTGCAGGTTACTCACAATATTCAAACCGTTGGCAAGTTGACCCAGAAGGTTACCGCTATAAGAGTGTCGAGGACATCGATCAGTTCGAGCTGGGTGCAGTTATCGCCGTTGGTACGGTCATTAAGCTAGGTAGTAACCCAGATGCTCATATACAAATCATTCCTCAAGCCTCTTATATTCTCCCAGTTATCAATGATGGGATAGGTGGGCTTGAACTGTCTGTTTCTATGCTATTTTGAGGTATATAGATGCACTCAAATCAGCTAGTTCTATTTATTTCTAAATGCCCAGAGGAATACACAGGTGTCAAGCATATTGAAATGCCCGAGAGTGGTGGTTCAATGGGGCGTTCACCAAGTTGTAGTGTGTCTTTAACCGATCACAACCGCTTTATATCAGGCACTCATTGCCTGATCAGTGTGTATGGAGATACCTACTATATTAGTGACGTATCCACTAATGGCACTTTGGTTAACGGAAACAAAATACTAAAAAATCAACCTGTTGCGATAGTCGATGGCGATATTATTTCTTTAGGACAATATGAAATTGGCGTTTCTCTGGAGCATGTTACCTCGACACAAGACATTGCCGCTGATATAGCCCCTGAGCGAGTATCCAATGATCCTTTGGTTAGCCTCGGTGACGCAGTTGTCGAAGAAGAAGAAAAAGTAGGCGCTTTAGAAGATTTGTTTATGGAGACTAAACAGGATGACATTGATTGTCATGATCCTGTTGCGCACCTTAACTTTTCAATGCAGCGAGATGATGATTATTTAATTCGTGACGATGAGCATCCAGAACCTGAACAGCCTAAAACGGTAGAAAGCACACGTCAGGTGGTCGATGACAGTTTCAGCATATACTCCGAGTTCGATCAGCCAAGCCTCATCCCTGAAGATTGGATGGCTACGGAGACCAAGAGTAACGCATCAATAAAGGGTTCGTTAGGGGTAGAGAATGGTACGCCACATAGAGAAGATATTGTCTCAGAAGAGACGGTTCAACCCCAAACGACGATTCTAGACAGGGCAGTTCAAAGACAGCATCATGCACCTAACTCCACCGAGACGATCGTCGAACATACCGCGAAAGGCTCAAAATGGGAAGAGATGACACAGTCATTTACTCCTTCTTCTCAAACTAATCAGCCACTTCAAATGCCTGCGGTAGAACCTACGATAAACAGTACGACTAAAGAGCAAGCGGGAATCGAAGCAACCGCCTGTTCTCAAGATATAGCACAAGCGTTTTTTGATGGTTTGGGTATAAGAAATCCTGAGCTAATGACGAATGAAGCTCAGTTGTTCAAACAAATGGGCACTTGTTTGCGCTTATGTATTGATAACCTGCAGAAAGAATTACATGAAGTAGAGTCCTTGAAAGAAGAGCAGAGTACGAGTGAGTCTAACTCTAACATTGCGGAGCTGATGCTGACTCTCAATAGCCAACATCTACTGGCTCCAAATGAACTGGTAGAACAAATGCTTGATGAGTTGAACGACCACCAAGTCACGTTTAATAAAGCGCTGAATGAGCTCATTTTAGAACAATCAGAGACGAACGATCCCGTTGCATTTGCTAACAAAGTGGCGAGTCAATCTTTGTTCTCAACGAAGTCAAAACTGTGGGGCGAATATTTAGATTTCTACTCTAACAATCGTCGCCTGCTCAACGAAACATCCTTAAAAGGGCTGATTAAGAAAAACTATAACAAAGTGATTAAGGGAAACCATGCGTAGTATCGCCGTATTACTCGGATTTGCCATGTTGTCCGGTTGTTCCATGTGGGATCAATTTAAAGAGTCCACGGGTATCACACCAGAAACTTCGTCCATTGAATTGGTTATTGAGGCGTCACCTGTACTCAATGTGAGAGATGGGGGGCAGTCATCTCCGGTCATTCTCCGCCTTCACGAATTAAATTCACCAGTTTTATTCCGAAGCTTAGATTTTTTTGCGCTGTTTGAAAACGATAAAGCGTCGTTGGGTGATGAGTACATCAAACGTTATGAATATCAAATACAGCCAGGTGGAAAAGTTCATGAAATGCTAACGCTAGACCCTGACACTCGTGCCGTCGGTTTTTCTGTGGCCTTTCGTGATATTGATGGTTCGTCATGGCGTAAAGTTGAAGTCATTGAAGAGAAGAGCGAGTACTACATCAAGCTCAAGTTAGAAGGCAGTGAGTTAATTTCTGATAATACTCGCGGCATTGAACAGGTTTACTTTTAAGGGATAGAAACATGTCTTTATACAATCCAGTTGTTTGGCAAGATGGAATGTTCATGAAGCCGCAGCATTTTCAACAACTCGATCGTTCGCAAAGTAAACTGTCGAGTATGTTGAGCAGCAACGCATCTCCTTTACATTGGGGGATTAAGCGTTTGGAAATAAATTCACAACTGCTAGCCCTCGGTAAAATTGGTATTACGCGTGCAGAAGGCATCCTACAGGACCGCACGCCATTTGAGCTTCCACTGCTCGCTGAACTACCAGAAGTGAAAGATGTGGATCCTTCGATTGCCGATAAAGTGGTTTATTTGTGCTGTCCGTTACCATCGGAACGTTCTGAGTTATTTGGCACTAAAAAAGACGGTGCACGTTATACGATGGAATCTCAAGAAGCGGTTGATGCTTGTTATGATTCGGAAGACATGGCAAATATCGTTGTCGGTAAGCTTAACTTTTGCTTAATGTACGATCATGAAGATAAAAGTGCTTACACGTCTATTCCGATCCTCAAGATCTCGGAAGTGAAGCCAGATGGTAGCGTGATCTTAGATGATAGTTTCATTCCTACCTGTATTGATATTCACGCATCTACGGTACTTAATAAGTTCGCGACGGAGTTTGCTTCTATGCTCAAGCACCGCGCAGAATCCATAGTTCAGCGATTAGGGGTAGTGGATCAACAAGGCGTATCATCAGTTTCTGACTTTATGCTTTTGCAAGCGCTCAATAGATACGAACCCTTGTTTTGGCATTTTGCAAACACAGAAGCTGTACACCCTGAGTCTCTGTATCGAATTCTTCTTCAGGCAGAGGGCGAGCTTTCGACGCTGTGCTCGACGACACGCCGACCTATTGAGTTTACTAAGTACAATCATGGTGATTTAACTAGTTGTCTTTCTCGCGTTCTAGACAGTGCGAAAATGACATTGAGCGTGATGTCTGAACAAAGAGCAATTCCACTGACCTTAAAAGATCAGAACTATGGCATCAGAACGGCAGCGATCCCTGACAATAAGATCATTGATACGACGACCTTTATTCTTGCAGTTAAAGCCGACGTTACCTTGGATGTCCTGCATACGCAGTTTGTCAGCCAAACGAAGATCGGTTCAATCGATAACATTCGCGACTTGATTAACCTTCAACTGCCTGGGATTGAGATCAAACCAATGCCAGTTGTGCCACGCGCGCTGCCGTATCACGCTGGCTATACCTATTTCGAGCTCGATAAAACGGGCGAAGAGTGGATGGCATTGAAGAACACTGCTGCGATTGCGATTCACGTTGCGGGCGATTTCGCTAACTTATCATTGCAACTTTGGGCCGTTCGTCTATGAGTTACGCAGAAACAGACGTCACCGTAGTCTTATTCCAACCAGAGCCTGGCAAACCAATGGAGGTAATGCCAGCGCCTGACTTATCGAGAAACATCGCAGTACAAGATCTATCTATCGACAACATGGGTATTAACCCGCTGGTGGATCAATTCTCATGGTTGATCGCCAGTCTGTCTTGTATGTCTTCGATCCCTTGGCTTGATGACCCGATGCCATTTCGTGAACAAGTGGCACGTGAGATTCGAAAAGGTGAACGAAAACTTAATGAAATGGAGCTCGATCGTGCTTCGGTTCTTGTTATTCGTTACTGCTTGTGTGCGGCGATTGATGAATCTGTTTGTCGGCAAGAATGGGGGGCAAATAGTCACTGGAGCCAGAACAGCTTACTGTCTGAATTCCATAACGAAACCTCTGGTGGTGACAAGTTTTTCGTTATTCTCGACCGCTTAAAAGCCGACCCTCGCAAATACCGTCACGTTATAGAGTTTCTCTATTTATTGCTTCAACTTGGTTTCCAAGGCAAGTACGGCCGTGAAGAGCGTGGTAACGAAAAGTTAGCGGAAATTGGCAGCACCATTTATCGATTAGTGCGAGATGACCGCCTAGCAGAACAAGAAAAAGTTTCTTTAATTAACCTTAAAGCTAAATACCTAAAGAAGCCGTTAAAAAGGGTAATTTCACCCAAGCTGATCTTGAGTCTTAGTGCGATTACGTTTGCGCTTATGTATGCGGCAACCTACATCGTCATAGACTTAAAATTCCAGCAACTGCTTGAAGTGTATAGATAACCAGAAATCTAAAAATGAGATCTTCTGCCAGTTTTAAGGTTTGCTGTGAATATCACTGGTCTTTTAGTGAAATTCACTAGTCATTTAGATAGATTGCAATGTGCGATCTCTTTTATCATTCAATCAATAAAATTCAAATGGATTGGTTATGGGCGTAACAGTTGGTGCGAATGGACTTTCGATAGTTCATAAAGGCTCAGGTGGTGAAGCGAATGCAACGCTCCCAGATGTTTGTTTAACTAAGGTCGGCAAGCCAGTCGTTCCTATCCCTTATGGCAACAATGCTAAATCAGCAGACCTTGCTGGCGGGACTACGACGGTCTCTATGGATGGCGGTAACAGTGTCGCTATCAATGGCAGTACGTTCTCAAAAAGTACTGGCGATGCGGGCGGTGACAGAAAAGGCGTTGCCTCAGGCACGATAGAAGCCGAAGCAAAATTTATTTCAGCTTCACCAACGGTTAAATTTGAGGGCAAAGGCGTATGTCGCCTGTCCGATCAAATGACCATGAACAAAGCCAACACCATGTGCTTGGGCGGTGCACAAAACCCATCGGTTTCTGTTACAGAAGAGCAGGAAGGGACGTATACGCTGGATATAGAATGCAAATATCCAAATGGGCTCCCTTACTCTAATGCACAATTTTCTTTAGTCGAACCTTCAGGTGCTGTCATTGGGAGTGGAGTGCTGGATTCTAGCGGAAAAGCATCTGTTAATGGTATCGCTCTAAAAGAATGCAAGTTAGTGCTCAGCGAAACTCAAGACTCTTACACTCCGAACCAATCTTTAGCTGAAAATATTGTGACGGAAACTTACCCTGATCCGAATGATTTTTGTACGTTTGTCGCAGGTCGCCGCTCGCCATTTTGGGAAGATCGTGTTGGGGTTGCTAATGACTGGGGCATATTAATGTCCCCATCCTTCAGTGATGATGACTTTAAAGATATTGTGTTAGAGCAAAGCCGTATATTGTCTCCTTATGCGATTAGTCAAAATCACTCTAAAGACTTTTCTGATGCTTATGTTTCGGCACTTTATCACATCCAAACTGATACAACTACGCTAGAGAAATATGAACCTTTAGTTGAACTGCTCTTGGAGCAAGTGCACGAAAATGGCGATATATTGAGAGTCTTATATCAAGCTGATGTGTTTGAGCCTCCCTATGAATTATTAGCGAAGCTTCGCTTTTTAGGGACTGGGAATACTGTGAAGCATTTGCAGTTTGTTTTATGGACGTTGATAAACAATCAAATCTGTTCATACATCGATGAGCTAAACAGTGAAATCATCGGTCGTTTAGATTTCATACAAAGCCAAGCTTCTGCAAGATCGTTGAGTTCTGTTGAAGAGGGTATAAACGGTTATAAAAAAGCACTTAACCACTTTAAACAAGCACTTCCTGACGTCATTAGCCAAATTTTCGAGACCAAAAATGACACCCTAATCTCTATATCGGCAATGGCCCTTGGGAGTACCGTTAACATAGCGAGCCAATCTAGCTTTGCTACTAATTTAGGTAGGGTTAATGCGGTGGTGTACACGAAGTCAAACAATTTGAACCGCCCATCATTTGTCACTTTTGACGATAACTTTTCTGACTAGGACATTTAAATCATGGATGCAGTTTTTCCGATAGCGCAACGAGAAGGTGACGCTTACTACACGCTCAGTGATTTTACGAAATTGTTTGCTCAAGCTAAGAGTGGTCGTTATTTAATAGGACAAGGATATGGTTGGCATAGTGGCGTTCACTTAACATCAAAAATGTTACCGTGGGGGAAAGGGCTCAGACCTATTCAAGCGATGCTTGATGGAACAATAGTGGCATTTCGCATAAATCCTGATTACCTAACATCAACGTACCAAGAGCAAGAGTTTAAATACAGTAATAACTTTGTGCTTATCGAGCATGAGGCTGTAAACCCCGAAGATAGTGAAGATGTATTTAAATTCTATACACTTTATATGCACCTTGCGCCACCTTCAGATATTGGCGCTAATTCATCAATAAACACGCGTTATCGCTTACAAGAAAGGCGTAATGTACGCATTTTCGAACATAGTGATGTGCCTACTAACTCTAGCGTAAAAGTAAAAAAACGGTCGATGTCTAAAGGGACATTACTTGAATACTTGTATGCTGAAGAGAAGGAAACCCACCCATACCAGATCGGCAAAAATACCTACAAAATGATAAAGTGCCGTGTGGTAGAGAATGGTGAATCGGCAAGTGGTAGCGAAAAAGCACTGTTAAACAAGATTGTTTGGTTTGCTTCGGGTCTCAATAGTGACTTTGACATTTTAGAAGATTCCTCTGCTGTCCTATCAGAACCAGTTTCAGAACCTAAATGGATGTCGGACAACGCGGCAATGATTAGGGACGGTAGTGTGGTTTGTTTACTCCCGATCTTATTTAGAGAGGGAATAAAAGTTTCAGCTGGGGAAGATATCGGCTACATGGGACTGCACGAGTACAGCAACGATGCAATAGGAACTAAGAAAGACGATAATCGCGTGCATATCGAGATGTTTTCTTTTGAGGAGCCGCCCGAATTTTTCAAAAAACAGATTTCTCCCAAAAATGCGGAAGAAAATCCACTGGTCGTTCTCGATGGATCCGATAGTAGCGGTGCCGTTGATATGAGTAATTCGTTTATTCAGCAATTACTTGAATCTGTGACAGAAGATCAAGTAACGGACTTCTCCTCGTTCACTGCTCGCGACGCCAAAGTATACTTAGACGGTAAGCGTAAACACTTTGAGCGATTTATAGTGAAACATCCTACTGATTGGCATACAGAATCGTCACAAAGTCTTTATGAATCAATCCATCAGACCGCAAAGGACGCACTAGATATTAAGTGCTCGGCCGGTTTTGTGACTGAAGAAGACTACCGTAACTCCCCATGGCGCGATCAAGTGATGGATAGCTTTGATCTTTTCTCGCAATTCGAACTGGAAAGAGCAGATAAGTTCTCATGGATGCAGGATTTACAAGGTGATTTGCAACTAAGCGGTGACAAGAGTCTTTGGCATTATTGGCCTTTTGCATTGAATGTTACGAAATTAAGTGAATGTAAATTATCAATTGACCACGAGTTTATAGGTGAACTTGAAGGTAGCAGAAAAAAAGGATATGTTCCTGACCCTAAGAATAGTAAGAGTGGGGTAACTATTGCTACTGGCTTCGATTTAGGAGCAAGAAACATAGTTGATTTGAAAAAACTCGAACTACCGAGTGATCTTATAACAAAGCTCACCCCATATCTAGGTATGAAGAAATTTGAAGCAGAATCTTTTTTGAAAAAAAATCCGTTAACTATTAATGAAGATGAGTTGCTTTTAATTAATCACGTAGTTAAAAAGCATGAAACTGAAAAAATCATAGCGTTGTATAATAAAAATTCTCAGATTGAATTTGCCTGTTTACCAAGTCAAGCTCAAACTGTAATTGCTTCCGTTGCCTATCAATATGGTTATCTGCCTCGTGAAACTAGAAAGTTCTGGTTTCAAGCTGTAAACCAGAAGTGGGAAGAAATGTATGATAATCTAATGGACTTTAGGGATCTATATCCAACACGCAGAAAAAAAGAAGCGTTATTACTTAAGGAAATTATTGAATGAATTATAGTAGACTATTAATTACTTTGGCTGTGATTTGGTCAGGTTTGACTAGTGCAGCTTCAATGACGGATATTTATGAATTGTTAGACTTTACATCATTCCCTAACTCACTGAACCCCAAGAGCATCGAAGAAAGGCATTTTTCTGATTTTCAAGGTGAATTCAAACTTGCAGTACCAAAAATAACAAAAGATGAGATTGTAATAGATGATGACCATTGGTATTACAAGATTGAGTTAATGGAAGTTAAAGGTGATAATGTGTACCTTTGCTTTCATGATAAATCTAAGGTCGGCACTTATGACTCCGTGCAACCTATTGTTGTTAGAAGATATGGGAATGATTTTGTTGCTTTAGCATTGGACCCAACTTCTTCAAACCAAGAGTGTAAGTAATTATACCGATTTAGACTTTGGGTTTTAATGTAGAAGAAATAAAATAGCTGTTTATTTAGTAATTAGTTTTATACAGTGATTACGGGTAGATATATTCCTATAAGGAATAGTCACTATTAATAAATGTAATTTGAGTTGGAGTCAATTTGGTTAATGTTTCATATGTTCCTTAACTTTACTCAGATTACATCCATACTATTTTTTTCTTCTCTTCCGTTCTTAGTAAATGCTGCGTGTGAGCAAAGCTCAGTTGTATTCACATGTGATTTGGAAAATAAAGGTGGTGGCTTGAAAGCTTGTTTTAATAAAGCCGAGAATTCGATGTACTTCGTTGTTGACGAAAATGGGTTGAAAACAGTTTATGCCCCACGACAAGGGAAGAGTTTAGATAACTATAAATGGGTAGATGTTTCTCTTAAAGAACCTGAATTTATTCCTTTGAAATTTGAAGTAAATGAAAACAAGAATGCGTACTTTTCATTGACAAGAGGTGGTGGACGGTTGAGTGTCGTTGCTAACTCCGTTGACATGATTGAAGATGAAAATGCTGTTGAGTACTACTGTGAATTGGGAACTGAAACAGCTCTGGCTCCTAGCGTTAGATTAAAAATAAAACACGTAAAGCCCAATGAGTTTGAAGCTTGGGATTAAATAGCAATAGATTCCAGTGAGAGCCTAAATAAAATTCATTGTAATAAAGAGTTAGCTTTTCTAGAAAATTTACTCGAGACGTTTGGATAAGAAATGTTCAGATAAAAAGCGCCAAAAGGCGCTTTTTCTTTTATTAAAAATAAAGTATGGTTTCCGCTTTTTAAAATGATAAGTGTTGAATAATTCTACAGTGGTTAGGTAAATGAATAAAATAACTAAACTCGCTTTGGCTTTGTCCGTATTGACATCTGTTGTTGGGTGTCAACTGGTGTCAAATACGCCGATGCAATCGACAGCAACGAAGGAAATAATTGAAAAAGCAAAGGCAGAGTTTGATGGACAACGTTTTTATAAGTTGAATGAATATGATCAAGAAATCAACGTTTCAGATGACGGGGTCATTACCTTCAAGTCTTACTTACCACGCAGCGGCGGCTATGAATGGGTACCAATTGTGATACGCGATACTAGTTTTCGTGTTTCTTGCGATTATTTCAGTGAATATGTTGAAGCTGGAATGGTTGTTCAGGTTCAGTTTGTAGGTAAACGCGGGCGCATTGAAAATTACGACAAGCAACGTTGTGAAGAGTTTGGTGAGCCAACATGGCAATAAGAGCTATAGATAATTAAAGCGCCGACAGGCGCTTTTTATTTACGCCTTAATTAACGTTAGAAGAGGTTTAGACCAATCTTCGGAAGATTAGGCAAGCAATGCGTAGTATCTGGTTAACGAAAAAATACGAAAGTTGCAACAATGTACGTGTCAGTAAAGTAGGAGCGATAAAGCCTCCGCGTACTGTACTCATCGTGTGTTACGTTAATTAGGAGTGTCTACCATGAAAAGCCAGAACGACAATCAAGCAAGTTACCAAGATGAACCTGATGAAGGTCGTCGCAATATGATGAAAATGACGGGTGCCAGCGTGGTTGCTATGGGAGTCGGATCGCTCTCAACGAGTTCTGTTCAAGCTGAGACGCAAATAAGTCTTGGTGACACTTGGGATAAAACATTTACGAAAAGTAACCAAGTTCAACATCGCAAAGTGAGTTTTAAAAACCGTTATGGCATCATGTTGGCAGCGGATCTTTATCGACCTAAAAATAAAAGTGGCAAGCTTGCGGCTATCGTCATTAGTGGTCCATTTGGCGCTGTGAAAGAGCAGTCTTCAGGGTTATATGCTCAAACATTAGCCGAGCGAGGCTTCATTACTTTAGCGTTTGATCCGTCGTATACCGGAGAGAGTGGTGGTGAACCAAGAAACGTTGCATCACCTGATATCAATACAGAGGACTTTAGCGCAGCTGTGGACTTTATTGGCCTACAGAAAGACGTTGATCGTCAGAAAATTGGTGTGATAGGCATATGTGGTTGGGGCGGCATGGCGTTAAACGCAGTTGCTGCAGATAAACGCGTCAAAGCAGTCGCAACCAGTACGATGTATGATATGACCCGTGTAATGTCTAAAGGCTATAACGACAGTACGACGTTTGAGCAGCGCACGCAAACGTTAGAGCAGCTAAGCCTGCAACGATGGGAAGATGCCGAAAATGGAACACCTACTTACGGGCCAGTATCGCTTGAGTTAGTTGGAGGTGAGCCCCAATTTGTTATTGAGTATGCAGCCTATTACAAGTCTCCTGAACGTGGCTTTCATCCACGAGCGATTAACTCAAATGCAGCATGGACACTCACAACGCCGCTGTCGTTTATGAATATGCCAATTCTGACCTACATTGAAGAGATATCTCCACGCCCAGTGTTGTTCATTCATGGCGAAAAGGCGCACTCTCGCTATTTCACTGAAACGGCGTATGAAGCGGCGGCAGAGCCTAAAGAATTGATGATCATTCCAAATGCGAATCATACGGATCTCTACGATCAATTGGATGTGATCCCATTTGATAAATTAGAGAGCTTCTTTAAGGTTAATTTAGTTTAGATCGCCCTCTAGAAGACAACTGAGGAGCGGTTACTATTGTGCTCCTCAGTTCCTATTGATTGAAAAATTCTCTAGATTCTCGGTGAACCATTACGGAGAGTATTTCATTATTATACTCACAAGTCGGTATGAACTTGTTTTGTAGAAAACGCTAATAAAATCGCTAAACAGCTACATGCTAATAGAACGACACCTAAGTTTTGTACTGTTCCAGCCATCGCTAATCCCGTCCCGATCATGATGTAGTACATGAGCCCAAATAAAGCACCTGCGCTACCTACCTGTTGTTTATAATCAACGAGTGCATCACTGAGTATGTTGGGTATCGCAATCCCATAAGACATGACGACTAACACCATTGGAGTAACAAACCAGATTGATTGGCTCAGAATCAACACACCGACTGCTCCCAAACTAAGCAATACTGCTGAGAGCCAAAGTAGTTGGCTTTTTCGAACATTTTTAGACACTAGGGATTTGTTTAAATAACTCCCAAGCAGAGTGCCTAACCCCAGTACCATGCCACTGTATCCAAATTGTTCGGAGCTATACCCAAGTGCTGAGAAAGTAAATGCGCCAAGCTGGTAATAAGAAAATAGAGCAATGTTATACAAAGCAACCAGTAATCCTGAGCGCCAAATTCGCGCGTCTCTTAGCATTTTCAAGCTAAGTTGATGCAACCGTACTGGTGTCTGTTCCTTCTGTGTTTCAGGAAGTTTAATAACGTTATAAGCGAGCAATACTAACGCGATTAAAAATAAAGCGAAAAACACATAACGGTATCCACCAAGCGCTGTAAGCTGCCCGCCTAATAGCATGCCAACTACCGGGCTGATTGATATACCCATCCCCATTAAGCTGAAGACTTTACTCAGTTCTTGACCATCAAATGCGTCACGAAGCATGGTCTGTGTGACAACGGAACCTACCGCGATACCAAATGCGCTCAGGGCTCGCGCAGCCATGACAACAGCAAAACTCTCGGTTTGAGTTGCGAGTAAAGACGCACAACTATAGATAAAGAGCCCAATAAGCATGGTAGGCCTTCTTCCCAGTTTATCTGCGAGCACTCCCCAAACTACAACGCCAATGGCAAACGCTAGGAAGTAAATCGACAGTGTTTGTGCTGCTTGTGCGTGGTTTACATCAAATGATAGAGCGATTGAGCTCAACGCTGGGCTATAGATGGTTTCTACAATTTGCGGAAACATCAACATAACCAGCATGAGCCATAAAGAGGGCTTAGTATTCATATTGTTACCCATTGTTAATGAAGTTGGCGGGCAGTATAAATGAGGCTATGATTGAGCCAATAACAACATAAAAACCAAATACATCAATATTCGGACAAAATGGCACTTATTGACGAAGAAACACAGTTTGACGCAGACAAAATTTCTAATTGTGTAGTGGGAATTGCTGCGGATATTGGCAAGCACGACTCGGGTATGCATCAGCACAAGAAAGGGCAATTGTTGTACGCACCTCAAGGTTGTATGAGTTTTGCTCTGGAAGACTCGATTTGTATTTTGCCACCGACAAAGGCGGTTTGGATCCCACCTAATACGCCGCATCGCGCACTAATGACGAATGTGGTGGCGTATCGATCTTTGTATTTTGATTGTGAGGAGTTTGCCTGTCCGAGTAAGATCACGATGATAGAAGTGAATAATTTACTCCAAGCTCTTATTGATAAAATGTCATTTTGGGAGTGGGATAAGCCTAGCAGCGAGATGGTAAATACGACGGCGCTTTTTTGGGAGGAGTTTTATGCTGCGAAACGTTATTCGTTTCAGTTGCCTTTGCCATCGCATCGGCGCTTAACAACGTTTCGTCGAGAGTTGGTTGAACCTTCATTTCTCGCTCCTTCGCTTACTACTCTTGCAAGCAAAGTTGGGGCAAGCACCAAGACGGTAACACGATTATTTAAGTCGGAAACGGGTATGAATTATCAAGATTGGCGTCAACAGTGGAGGCTCTTAAAAGCAGTTGAATTGTTATCTACGGGAATGCAAGTCAGCGCCGTTGCTGATTGGCTGGAGTTTTCGTCAGACAGTGCTTTTATTGCATTTTTCAAAAAGCAAACTGGGCAAACACCGCTAATGTTTATGAAAACTAGACCTTAAAACATCACGATGCTTACGTATTTCTTTAGTACAAATTTGGGCTCTATAGATTCCGTATATATTGGTTCACATAGGGAAATGCTATCGAGCACGTTACTTGTGTTTACTCGGCAGCTGACGAAAATATTGAGTAGCAAAGTCAATAAAGGCTCGGATGCGTTTTGGTTGATGTCGGTCGTGATGGTAAAGGAGTGAAAACTCCACACTCGGAATGCTCCAGTCGGTAAACACTTCTTTTAGCTTGCCTGTCTGGAGTTCTTGTTGGCAATAAAGTGCTGGTACACGGATGATACCATTTCCCGCCAACGCTGCTTTTATCATTACTCTGCCACTCTTACATCGTAACTGTCCACGTATCTGGTGTTCCGTTGACTGCTTTGTATTTGTGTTCTCGAATGCCCAGCGTGTCACACTACCTGTCAAACAAATGTGTTTTTCTAAGTCTTTTGGATGCGAAGGATAGCCATGTGTTTCTAAATAACTTGGGCTTGCGTACGTCCCCATTTCCACATCAATCAGTTTGCGAGCGATAAAGTTGGAGTCGTCTAACTTTCCCATTCGAAAAGCGATGTCGAATTCATCCGCGATTAAATCGACACGATGGCTGCTAAAATCTAAGTTAATGTTCACTTGTGGGTGTTGGATTAGAAACTGAGCAACGATATCTGCGACAACGTCTTCCCCTAAATACCCCCCCACGCAGTTGATACGAATTTCGCCTCTTAATTCTTCTACATCATCAACCACTGCCATAACAGCTTGATCAATATTGTGAAGGGCGGTTTCACACTGTTTATACAGAACCTTGCCTGCTTCGGTGAGCTTCAGTGTTCGAGTGGTTCTTTGTAGCAAAGTGGCACCAATCTGTTGTTCCAGATTTGTTATTTGACGTGAAACGTGTGAGCGAGAAACGCCAAGTTGCTCTGCTGCTTTCGTGAAGTTTCCTAGTTGAGCGATTAGGACGAAAGAGCGGATATCCGCAAGGTTGATGTGTGTTTGCATGATGACTTCTGCGTAATTCAAAAAAGTATTGTTGCAGTATAACAACAGTGTTTCAACTAGGTCGGTATATATCAACAAACTAAGTTTTCTTAAACTTATCGCCATTGAGGTAAACCGTTCTATTAAGGATTCAAAATGAAAAAGTTAATTGTTATTACAGGCGCTAGTTCAGGCATTGGTGAAGCGATTGCAAGTCATTTCAGCGAACAGGGCCATGCTCTTCTTTTGTTAGCAAGACGTGTAGAACGTTTAGAAGCATTAAACTTGCCAAATGCGCTTTGTGAAAAGGTAGATGTGATCGATAAAGCTTCTTTTGAAGCGGCAATTGAGAAAGCTGAAGCGTTGTATGGTCCGGTAGATGCACTTGTAAATAACGCAGGCGTTATGCTTCTAGGTCAGATAGATACTCAGGACGCATCGGAGTGGAAGCGCATGTTTGATGTGAACGTACTTGGCTTGCTAAATGGCATGCAGTCCGTTTTAGCACCGATGAAAGCGCGTAACAGTGGTACGATCATTAATATCAGCTCTATTGCGGGCAAGAAAACATTTCCTGATCATGCCGCTTACTGTGGTACCAAATTTGCGGTTCATGCGATTTCTGAAAACGTACGTGAAGAAGTCGCATCATCGAATGTTCGTGTTACGACTATTGCACCTGGCGCAGTGGAAACTGAATTACTTTCACATACTACGTCTCAAGATATTAAAGATGGCTATGATGCTTGGAAAGAGGATATGGGGGGCGTGTTGGCAGCCGACGATATTGCACGAGCAGTGCTGTTTGCTTATCAGCAACCGCAAGGTGTATGTGTTCGCGAAATTGCTTTGGCACCAACAAAACAGCAACCTTAACATTAATTTACAGCGACTTCTGGATCATTAGGGCTGTGAATATTTGCACACTGATTCGTGATTGATATGGCATCTTTCAACTAAGTCGTATGAAAATTTAGGTTACCCATTTAAGTCCGTAGCCTAAGTGTGTTATTGCTTATACCCAAGTTACTCAAGGTGAGAAAAAACTTTGAGTAATTTGGGTTTTTATTTGGTCTCAATTTTTAGTATGTAGCTCTATTGGGGTCAGCGGGCCACAGTCGTAAAGAAAAGGAGAAGGTGACGTAAAGCAAAATGAAGCAATATCCATAGCTTAATGAGAATTGATTTCATCAACGTCACAAGCCGTTACAATTATCCGTTAGGTATTATACTTTGTGGGTGGTTAATATTTAACCAAACAAGGAGGTGTGTATGAAACGATTCGCGAACATACTTTTTGCAACACAAGGATTGCCTGGTCATAGTGAGGCGCTCGAACAAGCGATGAGGATCGCATCCAGCAACAAAGTGCCTGTTTCAGGGCTAATTGCGTGCCCCGACTTCCCCGCGGATATGCTCCAGTATCAGCAAAGTTATGAGCAATCGCTACAAGACTCCCTCAAACAAAGCATTCAGGAATACAGACAGAAGCTCGATCTTTCTGAAGATGATCTGGCATTTCCTCTTACTGTGAAAAGCAGTGAAAAACCCGCTGTCTGTATCATTAAAGAAGCATTAGCTGACAACAAAGATCTTATCATCAAAGAAGCTGAACCACTCGGTGAAGGCGCTGAAGGCTTCAAAGCCATTGATATGACACTGTTACGCAAATGTCCTTGTCCATTATGGTTACACCGACCGATTGATAAGCCGAGAGACAAACGCCGTGTGGCTGTTGCGATAGATCCGTTAACGGCGAGCGATGAACAGCACTCATTAGCGGTGCGTTTACTTGAATTATCTCGTTCAATAGCCGACACCTGTGACAGTCGTTTACATGTGATTTCTTGCTGGGAATATTACTTAGAGAATTACCTACATGACAATGCTTGGATTCAAGTCGACGATGCTGAGTTGAAACATGAACTCGACAAAGCAAAAGCCGATCATAAACAAGCTCTACAACAACTGCTGGAAGAGTCGGGGATTACGGGTGAAATTGTGATTCATCATTTACACGGAAAGCCTGATGAAAAAATCCCGGATTACGTAGAAAGCATAGAAGTGGACGTTCTAGTCATGGGTACCTTAGCGAGAACTGGGATATCTGGCTACGTCATTGGTAATACGGCTGAAAACATTTTGCAATCTATAAACTGTAGTTTGGTCGCTCTTAAGCCCGATGGTTTTGTATCGCCGATTCAGTAATTGGTGTGTAACAAACCTGGGTTTAAGTGGTTGTTTTAGGTAAAGGAGGGAGACGGAGTTCTAGAACATGGAATTATCAGTGTATCAATAAGTTATCAGAGGAGAGTGACATGAAAAACCTATGCCCGAAATGCCACACAGAAATGATAGAACGTTCGAACGTTTATGTTTGTCCGAGAAATGATATCGGTGACTGCACCTACGATGCGTTCGAGTTAACTGATGACGATAATCCATACACATTCAGTAGAGAACACGTAAGTAGTGATCTACGTTCTTTCACCGTAGCGGACAGCAAGTAGCTGTTTGTATTAACGTTCCTTTAAGTAGCATTCAGTGATCGCTGTTTGCTACTTATCCCTTGGTTTTATGATCTTTTTTGAAATACTTGGGCTAAAACAATCAAGTGGAGCTTTTTATCTTTGCGCCAAATAGGGCGAACTTTCTTATAAAAATGAATGGGCTGCGATGTTGAATAGCATAACGGGTAAAGAAAACCTGCCGAAAAATCCCGATAATCAGTTGGTCTTACTGATTTTCCCTGTGCTGCCAATTTTAATCTTCTCTTTTCTTTTTTACATCTACACACCCGCAGGCGTAAGCTGGAATGCGGAATGGATACCAGGCCTCGATATTAACTTCAGCTTTAGGTTAGATGGTTTGTCGTTCCTTTTTGCCGGGCTGATCAGTGGGATTGGCGCACTGATCCAAATATACGCTTTGGCTTACTTACGAGAGAGTGATAGCCGATTTTCCTTTCATTTATACCTAACCCTATTCATGCTTGCCATGCTAGGGATTGTGATGAGCGATAACATCCTATTGTTGTTCGTTTTCTGGGAACTCACCACCATCACTTCTTACTTGCTGATTGGTTTTAATCACGAAAACAAAACGTCACGAAAAAATGCACTGCAGTCGTTGATCGTTACCGGTGCTGGTGGGCTAGCGTTGCTAGCTGGTCTTATCTTGCTGGGAGCAATGGCAGGGAGTTATGAGCTAAATACCATTATCGAGCAGGCAGACACTATTGCGCAGCATGAATGGTTTATCCCATCTCTCGTGCTCATACTACTTGGTGCATTTACTAAATCTGCGCAGTTCCCGTTTCATTTTTGGCTACCTAACGCGATGGCAGCGCCCACTCCAGTCAGTGCGTATTTACACTCGGCAACAATGGTAAAGGCGGGCATTTACTTGTTAGCGCGTTTATCGCCAGTTTATGCTCATAGCGAGGTTTGGTTTTATGCCTTAGTGATCACAGGGAGTATCACCGCCGTTTGGTGCACGTTTGTCGCATTAAAACAAACTGACTTGAAGCTGATGCTAGCCTACAGCACGAACGTGGCTTTGGGGAAACTAACATTATTGTTAGGTATGGGCACAGATTTGGCCGTGAGCGCAGTATTGATGTTTATTCTCGCTCACTCTTTCTATAAAGCAGCGCTGTTTATGGTGGTGGGCAATATCGACAAAGCGACAGGAACACGAGATATCGATCAACTGTACGGCTTGAAGTCAGTGCTCGTCATCAGCATGGTTGCGGGGAGTTTGGCTGCATTGTCTAAAGCGGGATTCCCGCCGTTGTTAGGCTTTTTGAGCAAAGAATACATGTACAAATCCGCAGTAGAGCTCAATAACTGGATCGCCTTTGTACTTTTAATGGTCAATATATTGATGGTTGCGCTAACCATTATGCTTATTGCGAGACCATTCTTTGCTCGCCGTGATCTCGTGCCAATTGAAACGAAGCCGATTGAGGCCAAAAAGGCTATGTGGGTTTCACCTTTGCTCTTGGCACTTGGCAGCCTCCTAGTCCCGTTATTCGGTTTAAATTGGTTAGATCACCACATCATCTTTCCGGGCTCTGCTGACATTCTGCCCACAGCAAATCTTAAAGAGACATCACTATGGCATGGCGTGAATGTACCGTTAGTGTTAAGCGTTATTACGCTAGCGTTGGGGTATGTGGTGTACCGTGTTTATCCTACTGTGTCTGCATTTTTTCAGCGGTTACATCTATTCGTCCCCAAAGCGGAGAATATTTTTGAACGACTATTAGATGGCATGATGACAGTGGCGAAGTGGCAAACGGCGCGGTTACAGCAAAAGAAATTGAGTCGCTATGTCCTATTATTTTTCACGGTACTTGCCGTTGCGTTACTGAGTCAGGTAGCGCTTATTCCTCTGCCTTTGGTTGGCGAACTTTCAAGTGTCACTTTCTATGAGATTGGTATTGCCTTATTGTTGATTGGTGCTGTGCTCGTATGTACGTTGTCCCACGCAAGACTTCTTGCGATTTCTGCGCTTGGTATGATTGGCTTCATGACCACGCTTGTTTTTATGATTTATAGCGCCCCGGACGTTGCGAAGACTTTACTGTTAGTGGAAACATTAATGGTGGTCTTTCTTGCATTGTTAATGCGTCATATGCCACGTCTAACCACTGTGCCCAAGCATTCAATAAAACGTAAAGTAGCGAATGTTTGTATAGCGGGCGTGATAGGTGTTTCGATTACTTTCCTCTTGTTAGGAATCACGTCCCAGCCGATGGATTCATCGGTGTCGGATTTCTTTGCGGAAAATAGTGTCCCAGGCGGGCATGGGCGCAATATTGTCAACGTCATTCTCGTCGACTTTCGTGCGTTTGATACATTGGGAGAGGTTGTCGTCGTTGTCATTGCTGGGATTGCAGCAGTGAGCTTGCTTAAGACAAGAGCGAAAAAGCAAAACCGTATTCAATCATTAATTTTTGCAACCACGGCACATATCGTCGCGGCGCTCATGCTCGTGTTCTCAGTGTATCTGTTATTACGTGGTCATAACGAACCGGGTGGTGGCTTCATTGGTGCATTGATTGCCGTTATTGGCTTATCGCTTCTCATGTTCGCGGAATCACCGAAATACGTTCGTTCTAGATTGTATTTCAAGCCGTTTTTCATTGCGTTATCTGGCATTGCATTGAGCTTGATATCAGGAGCTTTGAGCTTTGCGTTTGATAAACCGTTTTTAACCGGGTTGTGGTGGAAAGATGTGATACCACTGGGTACGCCGTTGGTTTTTGATGTTGGTGTTTATCTTGCCGTTATAGGTGGCGTGATGGGGATGCTGCTTCGTATTAATGAGGAGCTAGAGTGATGGAAATAGTCTGGAGTGTTGTCGTTGGAGTATTTGTCGCCGCAGGCGTTTACTTAATGCTGGAAAAGCATATCTTGCGTCTTTTGTTCGGTATCATGTTACTCAGCAGTGCGGTTAACCTTGCTATTTTTACAGCGGGAAGGCTGACTCCTGGAGAGCCGCCACTGATTGGCGATAATGCTCTTTTGCCACCAGATGGCGCGGCAAACCCATTACCTCAAGCACTGATTTTAACCGCGATAGTCATCGGTTTTGGGCTACTTATTTTTGCTTTAATGTTGTTCTATCGAGCTTATAAATATTCTGGAACCGCAGACGTCGATGAAATGCAACGTTCTGAGGAGGGTCAATGAGTTCGATTTTACTGACGTTACCTGTTGTTCTTTCATTGAGTACGGCGCTGACCATTTTCTTTGTACGTCGCTCAACAAAAAGTGCTGAGTGGTTAAGTGGCGCGAGTGCGATTTTGAACCTTGTTGTCGCAGGCTTTCTCACAGAAAACATCATAAGTAATGGTATTCAAGCCGTTGCTTTTGGCCAGTGGCAAGCACCGTTTGGTATCGTTTTTGTCGCAGATTACTTCAGCGTTGCCATGGTGATGATTACGGCGGTGATTGGTGCGATATGTGTTTTCTATGCCATGGCGGACCTTCACCGAAAACCTTCCTATAGCAATTACCATGCGTTGACGCACGTGTTGCTTGCTGGTGTTTATGGCGCGTTCCTCACCGGAGATATTTTTAATCTGTATGTTTGGTTCGAGGTCATGCTCATCGCGTCATTTGGTTTAATGGTATTAGATGCAACGAAAACTCAAATTGATGGGGCAGTGAAGTATGTGATGTTGAACCTGATTTCGACGCTAGTGTTCTTGCTTGCCATCGGTTTGTTGTATGGCGCAACGGGCACCTTGAACTTGGCCGATCTCTATACCAAAGCGGGAGAGAGCGAACTGAGCATCAACATGATGTTGTCCGCCTTGTTTTTGTTTGCCTTTTCTATCAAAGCGGCACTATTTCCTTTATTTGCTTGGTTGCCAGCTTCTTATCACACTTTACCAAGTGGTGTGGTTGCGCTGTTTGCTGCGTTGCTTACTAAAGTCGGCGTATACGCGTTAATACGAGTCTTCACATTAGTATTTCCGCTCGCCGAGAGTGGTTGGCAGCCGACGTTGATTTGGATTGCTGGCCTCACCATGTTAACGGGCGTTTTGGGGGCGGCAAGTCAATTCGATATTAAGAAAATTCTTTCTTTTCACATCATTAGCCAAATAGGTTACATGATAATGGGGTTGGCGATTTACACTCCCTTAGCTTTGGCTGGTGCCATTTTCTACATTGTCCATCACATCATTGTAAAAGCGAATTTGTTCTTAATCGGTGGCTTTATTGAGCGCAAATATGGCTCTAGTCAACTTGAACATTTGGGCGGGGTATATAAAGCAATGCCTTGGTTAGCGTTCTTGTTTCTTGTCCCTGCGTTTTCTCTGGCAGGATTTCCGCCGCTCTCTGGTTTCTGGGGCAAATTTTTGGTGATCAAATCGAGTTTACAGGCTGAATATTACTGGTTAGCCGGTACCGCGCTGTTGGTGGGGCTGCTTACCGTCTACTCGATGACGAAAATTTGGAGTGAGGCATTCTGGAAAAAGCCGGTTAGGGAGAGAACAGAACAGACTCTGCAAGTCAAAGTACATTGGTTGTATTGCGTTCCAATTGCCGTATTGACCATGTTCACGTTGATCATAGGCTTGGTGGCGGAGCCTTTTTATCAGTTTTCTGTTCAAGCTGCTGAACAACTGTTAAATCCGAATGAATACATTCGAGCGGTATTGGGAGGAAATCTATGATCTATCTATTCCTCAATCTTTTCTTAGCATTAGCATGGATGATGTTAAACGGCAGCTATTCGAGTTTGAATTTTATTGTCGGGTTTACGGTCGGTTTTTTTGCCTTACGGTTGAGCCAACCATTTGGATTAAAAACCAGCTACTTTCGACGTTTTGCGTCGGCATTAAAGTTACTGGTGTACTTCGCTTATGAAATGATCATATCGGTTGCAAGAGTCGTGTGGGATGTCGTGACGCCAACGCATTTGAGCCAGCCAGATATCGTCTATGTCCCTTTGGACGTCGATTCCGACCTTGAAATCACCTTACTTGCGAATATGGTTTCGTTAACCCCGGGCACACTCAGTTTGGACGTTACGCCTGATAAAAAGCATCTTATCGTTCATGCCATGTTTGCACCTGAGCATGAAGAAGTTATCCGTGGAATTAAAAACGGATTAGAGCATCGAATTTTGGAGGTGACGCGTGGATAGTTGGCTGCAAATAAGTGTCACTTTTGCCTATGCAGGGCTATTACTCAGTTTTGTTATGGCTTTCTTCCGTTTAATTTTAGGACCAACGCTGGCTGACCGAGTTGTGGCGTTAGATTTGATTTCATTTATCACCATCGGTTTTATTACGGTTTACACCTTAGACAGTGGTGAGGATGCCTTGTTAGATATCGCCATTACATTAGGTTTGGTCGCATTTCTTGGCACAATCGCATTTGCGCGTTTGATTGTTAAAAGGAAGGAGAAAGAATAATGGATGTGCTGATTGGGCTGTTTTTATGTTTAGGGACGTTATTGATCCTAAGCGCTAGTTTAGGTGTGTTGCGGTTGCCAGATCTATATACCCGAATGCATGCTGCAACCAAAGCCGGTACCGTCGGAGTTAGTTGTTTACTACTAGCGGTTGCCCTATCAATTCCTGAAGTCACAGTGATCTCCCGAGTTATCGGTACGATGTTGTTTATCGTTCTCACGGCACCAGTCGCCTCCCACCTGCTCGGAAGAGCAATGCGAGAGGTCGGCTACAAAATTTGGCGTAATGATTAAGTTTTTTCTTGTTTAACCAATTGTCACTATTAATTAAGCTGACTAATTTCTTCCAGCACTTCTGGGTTAGCAATAGCACCAATGTTTTTTACAGCTTGTCCGTTAACCAATTGTTTCACGGCTAGTTCAACCAGTTTGCCTGATCGCGTTTTAGGAATATCACTGATAGCAAAAATTTGGCGTGGCACATGGCGTGGTGAACATTTTGATTTTAGTGTTTGGCGAATTGAATCGGTGAGTTGTTGGGTTAACTCGACCTCGTGAGCGAGTTTTACTAGTAACCAGATTTCTTCAGACTGCTGGTTTAACTTGCCGACGGCGATGGAGTCCTCGACCTCGGGTAACGCGTTCACTTGCTGATAGATCTCAGCGGTGCCGATTCGTACGCCGCCTGGATTCAATGTCGCATCGCTACGGCCATAAAAAATAAAGCCGCCATGTTCGGTTTGCATCACATCGTCGCCGTGGTGCCAGATATCAGTAAACTTGCTCCAATAAGCGTTGTGATAGCGTTCGCCGTTGTCGTGCCAAAACCCAATAGGGAAGTTAGGTAGTGAGTTATTGCAAGTCAGTTCGCCGCGTTGCTGTGTAATGGTTTTTCCCTCGTCGTCCAAAACACGCACGTCGATTCCCAGCCCTGCGCCTTGGCATTCACCTTTGTAAACTGGTGAGATAGGGTTTCCAAGTACAAAGCACCCGCAAATATCCGTGCCGCCAGCGATAGAAGCGAGATGCAAGTCCTGCTTGATGTGCTGATAGACATAATTAAATTGTTCTGGGTAAAGCACCGAACCAGTTGAGCACAGAGTTTTGAGTGACTTCAGGTCATGTTCTGACTTGGGAGAGTAGCTCGCATGCTCCAGTGCCTCTAAGTATTTCGCTGAAGTACCAAACAGCGACACGCTATGTTCTTCTGCTAATCGCCATAAGACGGAGTGATCAGGGTAAACCGGACTACCGTCGTAAATCACTAAGGTTGCACCACTCGCAAGAGCGGAAACATGCCAGTTCCACATCATCCAACCACATGTTGTGTAGTAGAAAACCTTGTCTTGTGGTTTGATATCGCAATGTAGTTGGTGTTCTTTGAGGTGATTGAGCAGGGTTCCGCCCACGGAATGGACAATACACTTAGGTTGCCCCGTTGTGCCAGAAGAATACAAAATGAATAACGGGTCATTAAACAGTGTTGATTGATATTGAACTGGTTTTGGAGAAAAGTGGTGAGTAATATCAGACCAATACACAAAGTCAGAAGTGCTAGCATTCTTAGCATTTTGTAAATATTCGATTTGGCATACGCTAATAGTAGCGTCTTCGGAGGTACTGCTTAACTTACTACTAAGAGTGGTGTTTTTGTCCGTCATATCGAAAGCTTTGCCTCCGAACTGGTAGCCATCACAGCAAAAAAGAACTTTCGGTTTGACCTGACCAAAACGCTCTACGACGCTATCGATACCAAAATCAGGAGAGGTTGAAGTCCAAATGGCGCCAAGGCTGGTAGTAGCCAACATGGCTATAACGGTTTCTGGAAGGTAGGGCAAATAACCCGCAACGACATCGCCTTTGCCAACACCACAAGTGATTAGCCATTGCTGAATGACAGACACTTGTTCGAGCAAATGTGTACCAGTGAGCTGCTTGTGTTCACCGCGTTCATTAGTAAAAACGATAAACTCACGTTCAGGTGTTTGTTCGGCCTGAGATAGGAGGTTCTCTGCGTAGTTAAGCGTGGCGTCAGCAAACCATACGGTGTCCCTATTGACATGGCTCTGAGTAGAATCTGTATGTGTCCACTTGGGAGCACCAAGGCTTTTGACTTGCGAGCCAATATTTCCAATGACGTTACAGAAATGCCAGGTATGTCGCCAAAATTCGTCATTGTGGTCAATGGACCACTGGTGTAGAGACGTGTAATTATTGATTGAGATATCTTCGGTTTGGTGCGCATTAACCGTCTCGATAAATCGTAGCAAGTTGCTATTGCTGATGCGCTCAGCAGATGGTGACCAAATAGGTGCAGAATTTTGCATAGGTCCCTCTAATTTCAATTCTTTTTGAATATGACCAAAACAAAATAAAGGGGCGAACATAGCAGTGTTCGCCCCTTATCTGATTGTTTAAAGTTGTTCGGCAAGCTGAGGTAGTACCTCAAATAAATCACCAACCAATCCATAGTCGGCAACTTCAAAGATAGGAGATTCAGGATCTTTGTTGATCGCGACAATCACTTTGGACTCTTTCATTCCTGCAAGGTGTTGGATGGCTCCAGAGATCCCGACCGCAATATAAAGCTTAGGTGCAACGATTTTACCGGTTTGACCCACTTGTAAATCGTTGGCTACAAACCCAGCATCAACCGCCGCGCGAGAAGCGCCAATTGCAGCCCCCAGTTTATCGGCGACTTGTTCGATCAATGCGAAGTTCTCTTTGCTACCGACTCCGCGTCCACCTGACACAACCACCTCTGCCGCGCTTAATTCAGGACGCTCTGACACGGTTTTATCGACAGAAACCAATTCAACCAATGGAGTTGAGATGGTGACTTGCTGATGCTCGATATCAGCTTGGTTGTGACAAGTAACCGGCTCAAACGCAGACGCGCGCACGGTGATGACGCGAACCTTGTCGCTGGTGGTCACTTTGGCAAATGCGTTTCCTGCGTAAATAGGGCGGATAAAAGTGTTTTCATCTATAACTTGGACAATATCAGAAATTTGCCCAACGCCGAACTTCGCTGCTACTCGCGGTACAAGATCTTTCCCTTTTGATGATGAGCTAGCCCAGATTGCGTCAAAACCTTCAGCAACACTCACTACAATAGGTGCGATACTCTCGGCAAATTGATGCTTAAGTTGCTCATCATCGACACAAATTACGTTTGATATACCATCAACGCGACAAGCTTGCTGAGCGACTTCTTCACACTGGTGGCCCACTACGATCAAAACATTGTCTTGGCTGACTTGTTTTGCTGCATTAACCACTTTGAGTGTGTCCGCATGTAATTGGTTATTGTCATGTTCTGCTATGATTAAGTTCTTCATGAAATCACCTTCGCTTCGTTACGCAGCTTATCGAGAAGCTCTGAGACAGATTCAACCTTGATGCCACCTTTTCTTTGCGCTGGCGGTGTGACTTCTTGAATGGTTTGGCTAAATACCACTTCAACACCCAGACTGTCAGGTGTGATTGTATCTAACGGCTTGCGCTTGGCTTTCATTATATTAGGCAAAGAGGCAAAACGCGGTTCATTCAGGCGTAAGTCAGTACTGATCACAGCAGGTAAGTTCATCGCAACCGTCATCAAGCCGCCATCCACTTCTCTCACGACCTGAACTTTTTGATCTTCTATCTTAACGTCGGAAGCGAAAGTTGCTTGAGGCCAGTCAAGTAGGGCTGCCAGCATCTGAGCCACTTGGTTGTTGTCAGTATCAATGGATTGTTTACCCGTAATCACAAGCTGTGCTTGTTCTTGCTCAACCAGAGCTTTGAGCAGCTTAGCGACGACTAATGGCTCTATTTTGTCTTCAGTATCGACATGAATAGCGCGATCGGCACCTAACGCAAGCGCAGTACGTAGTTGCTCCTGACATTGGCTACCGCCAGCACTGACAACGATGACTTCATCTGCAATACCTTGCTCTTTTAGTCGTACGGCTTCTTCAACGGCTATTTCGCAAAATGGATTAATCGTCATCTTGACGTTATTGGTTTCAACATCGCTATGGTCCGCTTTCACGCGAACTTTAATGTAGGGATCAATGACCCTTTTGATTGGCACTAGTATTTTCACGTTAGATTCCTTTTTACAGTGAAGACTATGTGTTTACAGTGAAGACGATGTGATGACGTCTTTAAAATGATGTTAATTTACCTTTACGTTTGCGTCAACTTTAAATATATTGTTGCTTAACAAGTTGGCAACATGCAAAGAAAAAGGAATGCAATCATGGAAAGAGACTGCATGGAATTTGATGTTCTGATTGTAGGCGCTGGTCCCGCAGGTTTGTCTGCGGCATGCCGAATCAAACAATTAGCAGCAGAAAAAGAACAAGACCTCTCTGTTTGCGTGGTAGAAAAAGGCTCTGAAGTTGGAGCGCATATTTTATCGGGTGCGGTGTTTGAAACGCGAAGTTTGGATGAACTGTTTCCCGACTGGGAAGAGAAGGGCGCTCCACTCAATACCAAAGTAAACGAAGATAAAACCTACTATCTAGGCAATGAAATTAATGGTCATGAGCTGCCTTCTTGGGCTGTGCCTAACACGTTACATAACGACAGTAATTACATTATCAGCTTGGGCAATCTATGCCGATGGATGGCGTTGCAGGCCGAGAACTTAGGGGTGGAGATCTACCCAGGCTTTACCGCCAGCCAAGCCATCATTGATGAAGACAACCGTGTTTGTGGCGTTATCACGGGCGATATGGGGTTAGATAAAAATGGCGAACAAAAAGCCAATTTCGAACCTGGTATTGAACTGCGAGCGAAGTTTACCCTGTTTGCAGAAGGCGCGCGGGGTCATATTGGTAAGCAATTGATTAACCGATTTAATCTTGCTGAAGAGAAAACGCCTCAACATTACGCTATCGGTTTTAAAGAGCTGTGGGAAATCCCATCAGAGCAGCATCAGCAAGGTTTAGTAGTGCACGGATTAGGTTGGCCGTTATCAAACGAAGCCACAGGTGGCAGTTACCTCTACCATTTAGAGGGAAACCAAGTTGCCGTTGGGTTGATTGTTGACTTGAATTATAAGAATCCGCACTTGAGTCCATTCGATGAGTTTCAACGTTTTAAACATCACCCGTTGATTGAGCAATACCTCAAAAATGGTAAACGCATTAGTTATGGCGCAAGAGCGATCACCAAGGGCGGTTTCCATTCGCTTCCCACGCAACAGTTTGCTGGTGGTTTGTTGATTGGCTGTGATGCAGGAACGCTTAACGGCGCTAAAATTAAAGGCGCGCACACCGCAATGAAATCAGGCATGCTTGCCGCCGAAGCAGTATGTGAAGCCCTTGAGAGTCAGTCAGTTACTGCTGATTATCAAAAGCTCTTCAAACAGTCTTGGCTGTATGAAGAGCTTTATCAAGCACGTAACTTCTCAAGTGGCATTCACCGCTTTGGATCGTGGCTGGGCGGTGGCTTAGCGCTGCTGGAACATAACGTGTTAAAAGGTAAAGCTAAGTGGCATATCCGCTGTGATAAGCCCGATCATCAGTCTCTGTTATTGGCGGAAAACAGCAATGAAATTGTCTATCCGAAGCCTGATGGCGTGTTAAGTTTCGATCGCCTCTCTTCTGTTTATCTATCCAATATCTTCCATGAGGAAGATCAGCCGTGCCACTTACGTTTGGCGAACCAGCGGATTCCCATCGAGCAGAATCTTGAATTATATGCAGAGCCAGCACAGCGCTATTGCCCGGCTGGCGTTTATGAAATCGTACAGGGGGATCAGCAGCCAGAACTACAAATAAATGCGGCGAACTGTATCCACTGTAAGACCTGCGACATCAAAGATCCAAGTCAAAATATTACCTGGACACCGCCGGAAGGTGGTGGTGGCCCTAACTATCCGAATATGTAGTCGTCTGAGAATAATTTTTATTAACAATTTATTTACTTAAAGTTTGCGTTAGTTCAAATCTTTCTCGATGAACTCGATTGCAACTTAATCTTTCAAGCACTATTCTGATTTTAAATTGACGTTTACGTAAACTGAATACAAAGTTGATGCATAGGTGTAAAAGCGGTTACCAGTATCAAAGTTAGGTTTGATCAAATAGTGCTCAATGGAACGCACTTAAATAACGAAAGGGAGATCAACTATGGTATCGGAATCGCCTCTGTTGCAGGTAAACGATATTTCATTGGCTTTTGGTGGGGTGAAAGCTCTAACTGACGTGAGCTTCCATGTGAATGAAAAGGAAATCTTTTCAATCATTGGTCCAAACGGTGCAGGTAAAACCTCAATGCTCAATTGCATCTCTGGTCGATACACACCAAACAAAGGCTCTGTAATCTTCGCTGGAGATGATGTAACCAAACGAACACCTAGCCAACGAGCTGAGTTAGGGTTGGGAAGGACCTTCCAGAACTTAGCACTCTTTTCTCATATGTCGGTACTCGACAACATTATGGTTGGTCGACATCACCTACTGAAAAACAACTTCGTCACAGGACCACTTTACTGGTTCTCTAACGCGCAGAAAGAAGAAATGGCGCACCGTAAATACGTAGAAGACGTAATCGATTTTCTTGAAATTCAGCACATTCGCAAAGCCACCGCTGGCACACTTTCTTACGGTTTACGTAAACGTGTAGAGCTTGCTCGTGCCATTGCCTTAAAACCTAAGTTACTGCTGCTTGATGAACCAATGGCAGGCATGAACTTGGAAGAAAAGGAAGACATGGCGCGTTACATCATGGATTTAAACGAAGAGTTAGACATCACCATCATCATGATCGAGCACGATATGGGCGTGGTGATGGATATCTCTAACCGCGTATTGGTGTTGGATTTTGGTAAACACATTGCGATGGGCGAGCCAGAAGAAGTGATGGCCAACCCACATGTGAAACAAGCGTACTTAGGCGAAGAGCTACCGACATTAGAGGAGAGTGCATAATGGCACAGCAACATAATGATTGGGCAGATATAACCCGCTTAGATACCTTTCCAAAAGTGTTGCAGCACAATGCCAAGCACTGGCCCGAGCAAGTCGCAATGCGTGAAAAGGAGTTTGGTATTTGGCGAGAGTTCACTTGGAAGGATTATGAAAACCGCGTCAAGTGGATGGCACTGGCACTACAAGATTTGGGTATTGGTGAGCAAGATGTCGTTGGTTTGCTAGGTGATAACCGCCCTGAATGGGTATGGGGCGAGTTAGCGGCACATGCGATCAAAGGTTTCTCGCTGGGCATCTATCAAGATTCTATGCACGAAGAGGTGGCGTACCTTATCAACTATGCAAAAGCAAAAGTCGTGATTGCCGAAGATGAAGAGCAATGCGACAAGCTGCTTGAGCTTGGTGATGAAATTCCTAGCGTTGAATACATTATTTACTGCGATCCTCGTGGAATGCGTAAATACGATGATCCAAGATTGATTGATGTTGAACAGGTCTACAAAAAAGGTCAGCTGATTGATAAAGCGGATCCCGATAAATATCTCAATATGGTTGTTGAAACCAAAGGCAGCGATCTTTCAATTCTTTGTACAACGTCGGGTACGACTTCTAAACCAAAATTGGCTCAGCTACACAGTGGCACGTTCTTGGATCACTGTGCGGCTTACTTGCGTGCAGACCCTCGTTCCCCAGGCGACAACTACGTTTCTGTTCTGCCTTTGCCTTGGATTATGGAGCAGGTTTACGTGGTTGGTCAGGCGTTGATTTCTCGTCAAATCGTTAACTTTGTGGAAGAACAAGAAACCATGATGTCCGACTTGCGTGAAATCGGTCCAAACTTTGTGCTGTTAGCGCCACGTGTGTGGGAAAACATTGTGGCAGACGTGTCTGCACGAATGATGGATTCGACACCGTTTAAGCAAAAGATGTACAAACTGGGCATGAGCTTAGCCAACAAAGCGTTAGAGCAGGGCAAACGTTCTAAACTCGCCGAATGGATTCTTTTGCGTGCTTTGCGAGACCGTTTAGGCTTTTCGAACCTAACATCTGCTGCAACGGGCGGCGCGGCGATGGGGCCTGACACTTTCCGTTACCTACAAGCTATTGGTGTGCCACTTAAGCAGCTTTATGGTCAGACCGAAATGTGTGGCGCATACACTGTGCACCAAGCGGACGATGTGGATTACGATTCCGTTGGTGTTGCGTTCGATAATGCAGATGTGAAAGTCATCAACCCGGACAGCAATGGCGTTGGTGAAATCATCGCTAAAAGTACAGGCATGTTTACTGGCTACTTAAACAACCAAGCAGCATATGATGAAGATGTTCAAGATGGTTGGATGCACACAGGCGATGCGGGCTATTTTAAAGACTCCGGTCACTTGGTGGTGATTGATCGTCTGAAAGATATGTCGGAAACCAGCCATGGCGACCGCTACTCTCCGCAGTTCATTGAAAACAAACTCAAGTTCTCGCCGTTTATTGCAGAAGCCGTGGTGGTAGGTAAAGGTCGACCTTGGCTGTCTGCCATCATCTGTATTCGCTATGCGATCGTCGCGAAGTGGGCAGAGCAACGCGGCTTGGCATTTACCAACTACACCAACTTATCTGCTCAACCAGAAGTGTACCAAGCGATTCGTGAAGAAGTTCAAAAAGTGAACGAATCCCTACCGGATGCACAGAAGATCAGCAAATTCATTCTACTTTACAAAGAGCTGGATGCCGACGATGGAGAGCTAACTCGCACACGTAAAGTACGCCGTGGTGTGGTTGCAGAGAAATACGGAGACATCATCGAAACCATCTACAGCGACGATCCAAAAGTCGATGTCGATACAGTGATCACTTATCAAGATGGCACTAAAACACGCATTCAAACATCGCTAGTTATTGAAACGCTTATTGAGCATGAGCCAACACTAGTGGATAGCGAACAACGGAGGATCGCATAGTGAATACGGATTTATTACTGCAACTCGTCATTAATGGCGTGATCGTTGGCATGTTGTATGGCGTTGTCGCCATGTGCTTTGTATTGATTTACAAATCGACTCAGGTGGTCAATTTTGCTCAGGGTGAGTTCTTGTTGATTGGCGCGTGGGTATGTTGGGCGGCATTGGTGCACCTACAGTTACCGTTTTTTATTGGCTTTTTACTCACGCTCGCGTTCATGATGATTTTTGGTATCGCCGTGCAAACCATTGTGCTCAGACCGTTGATTGGTGAACCGATTATCTCTGTGATCATGGTGACCATTGGTCTATCGATGTTTTTCCAAGCGCTGATGAAGTGGATATTCGGTGTCTCTGCTGTGTCGTACCCGCAAGTGTTCGAAACCAACGTGGTGAATATCGGAGGTTTGAATGTTGAGTTTGCTTACATTCTGAGCTTGATCTTCTCAATGCTCATCATGGGCGCGTTCTACTGGTTCTTCAAATTCAGCAAAATGGGTCTGGCAATGCGCGCAACGGCATTCAACCAGCAAGTAGCCCAGAGTCTTGGCATTTCCATCAAGAAAGTGTTCGCCATCAGTTGGGCCATTTCGGCAATGGTATCTGCAACAGCAGGGATTGTTATCGGTATCGTTAACGGCGTATCTGACGCGCTATCCATTATTGGTATCAAAGTTTTCCCAGCCGTTATTTTAGGTGGCTTAGATTCGGTGGTCGGCGCAATTGTCGGTGGTATTACCATCGGGGTGCTAGAAAACTTGGCTGAGTTTTTTGATAGCCAATACCTGCAAGTGGGTAACCTGTACAACATCGCACCATTCTATGTGCTGTTAATCATTCTTGCCTTCAAGCCATATGGCCTGTTTGGTACCAAAGATATTGAGCGTATTTAAGGAGAAATAACATGGCTCAACTTAGCATGCGCCCATGTGGGGATTTTCGAACCACATACAAAAGTGATACGCCAATTTTTGAAACCAAAACCATCAGAAGCCTTGCGATTGCTGGTGTTATCGCCATGCTGGCAGCACCGCTGGTCTTGGATATTTACTTCCTCAACCTGTTTATTCAGATTGCATACCTCGGTATCGCGGCATTGGGCTTAAACATTCTGGTTGGTTTTACAGGACAAATCTCGCTAGGTCACGGTGCGTTCTTTGGCTTTGGCGCCTTTGCATCGGCTTGGCTAAATAACCAGTTCAACATTCCAGTCGTGTTTGCGATTCCGCTTGCGGGTTACTTAACCATGATTGTCGGGATGCTCTTTGGTCTGCCAGCTGCGCGAATTAAAGGCTTATACCTCGCGATTGCGACTTTGGCTGCGCAGTTTATTTTAGAGGACTTCTTTGCTCGCGCAGACTGGTTCAGTGGCGGCTCATATGGTGCTGGTGCAAACCCTATCAATCTGTTTGGCTTTGAGTTTACGACCGATGAAAGCTTCTTCTACATTGCTCTGTTTGCGTTGATCTTTATGTACATGTGGGCATCGAACTTGATCCGTTCTCGTGATGGTCGCGCGTTTGTCTCGGTACGAGATCACTACCTGTCGGCAGAAATCATGGGCATCAACCTAACCAAATATCGTCTGCTCTCATTTGGTGTGTGCGCATTCTATGCGGGCATCGGGGGCGCACTCTACGGACATTATCTAGGTTTTGTATCAGCAGAAGGTTTCACCATCATGATGTCTATCCAGTTCTTGGCAATGATCATCATTGGTGGCTTGGGTTCCGTCAAAGGCACATTGATGGGCACGATATTTATCGTATTACTGCCAGAAGTGTTGGAGTTTGGCGTGACGGGGTTGGCTGCGTTTAGCAATAACACTTCGTTCGTTGATGGGCTTGCTTACTTCAAAGAAATGGCGATCGGCTTGGTCATCATGCTGTTCCTTATTTTCGAACCTCAAGGGTTATCGCATCGCTGGCAACAGATTAGAGCATATTGGAAACACTATCCGTTCTCATATTAACGTGGAATTAAGTGGAATATACCTCAATAACAAGGACAACGAGTTATGAACAAAGGACATTTAGCGACAACGTTGGTGCTATCTTCGGCACTGTTTACTACCGCCACTTGGGCAAAAGACTCTGTATTTGTCGGGCAATTGGTCGACTTTTCTGGACCAACAGCCTACGTGAGTAAGCCTTATGGTTCTGGTGTGCGAGACGCATTACGCTGGATCAACCAAAACGGTGGCATTAATGGTACTGAGCTCGAATTTGAAACGGTAGACATGGCGTATAAAGTGCCAGTAGCCATTTCCAACTACAAACGTTGGGTGGCGCGTAAAGACATGGTTGCGCTACAAGGTTGGGGCACGGCAGATACCGAAGCACTCATCTCGTTTGTGACCAAAGACAAAGTGCCAGTGTTCTCTGCCTCTTATTCAGGTCACTTAACGGACCCAACCGGCAAGAACCCAAAAACCGCGAAACCAGCGCCTTATAACTTCTTCTATGGTGCGTCGTACTCAGATGCGTGTCGTGCACTAGTGAAGTGGGCGAAAGAAGATTGGGAATCAAAGGGCAACCAAGGTGCGCCGAAATTTACCCATATTGGCGATAACCACCCATTCCCGAATGCGCCAAAAGAAGCGTGTGCAGAATATGCTGAAGAGCTTGGTTTTGAGGTGCAAAACCCAGTCGTTGTGTCACTAAAACCAGGGGACTTCAAAGCACAATGTCTGTCACTCAAAGAGTCTGGCACCAACTACGGTTACATTGCCAATATCGGTAGCTCGGTAATCTCACTCGTGAAGTCTTGTAATACGGTTGGTACAGAGTTCCAGTACATGGCGAACATTTGGGGCGGTGACAAACCAGTACTTGAAGCGGCGGGCGATGGCCTTAAAGATTACGTTTTTCCTGGCATGACGGCGTTTTGGGGAGACGATAACGAAGGCATGAAACTGGTTCGTGAGATTTCTAAGCAGTCTGAATCAGAGCCTGGCGAGTTTAGAACTCACCACTACATTCGCGGCATTTGTTCTGCGTTCTACATGAAAGAAGCGATGGAGTGGGCGAAAGACAACGGTGGCATCACGGGTGAAAACATCAAGAAGGGCATGTATGTCCATGACAACTGGGTCCCACAAGGCTTAGAAGGTGTTTGTGTACCTGCGAACTGGAAGCCGGAAGATCACCGTGGCACAACAACCGTGAACGTGTTTATGGGTAACAACAACGGCGGCGCAGTCGATATTAAGAAAGTGTCCCAAGTGACATTGTCACGTCGTGACGATTGGCTAGGTTACTAATCTACGACTTATTAATAACAAAGCTTACTGAAAATAAGGATGGGTGAGAGAACACTCTCACCCTAGCAAGGAGTAGTTTGATGGCTGAATTAGCAACGAATATCGAACCGGCAGAAATACTGCTTTCAGTGAACAACATTGAAGTCGTCTACGACGAAGTAATACTAGTACTTCGCGGTGTGAGCTTAGAAGTTCCAAAAGGGCAGATTGTGACCTTACTGGGTGCCAACGGTGCGGGTAAATCCACAACGTTGAAAGCCATTTCTGGTTTGTTGAAAACCGAAGATGGTGAAGTGACGCGCGGCGAAATCAACTTCATGGGCGAGCGCATAGACAACAAAAGCCCGGAAGAGATCGTCCGTTCGGGCATCTTCCAAGTTATGGAAGGGCGCCGAATTGTTGAAGACATGACGGTGATAGAAAATCTTCGCTTAGGCGCTTACACGCGCACGGACAACGAAGTCGAGCAAGACATCGAAATGGTGTTTGATTATTTCCCTCGCCTTAAAGAGCGCACAGGTCTAGCGGGTTATTTGTCAGGTGGTGAGCAGCAAATGCTAGCGATTGGTCGTGCACTGATGGCTCGTCCAAAAATGATCTTGTTGGATGAACCTTCGATGGGGCTTTCGCCGCTGTTGGTGAAGGAGGTGTTCAGCATTATTAACAAGATTAATAAAGATCAAGGCATTACCATGCTTTTGGTTGAGCAGAATGCCAACTTTGCCCTTCAAGCGGCCGATTACGGTTACATCATGGAATCAGGCAAAATCGTACTGGATGGCAGCAAGCACGAACTGCTAAACAATGAAGATGTGAAAGAGTTCTACCTTGGCGGCGGCGATGAAGATCGCAAGAGCTTCAAGAATCTGAAATCTTACAAACGTCGTAAGCGTTGGTTATAAGGAGCAAGGATGAACGAACTATTTGATGCGAAAGAATCGTTGTCTCTGCAGGCACGAGAAGAATCGCTGTTTCAACGTCTGCCAACGTTGATTGAAAATGCAAAAGCCAACAGCGAACATTATGCGGCGCATTTTGCTGAGTTAGAGCCTACGTTGGCAAATAATCGTGAAGGGCTTACCCAGTTTCCGATTACGCGCAAATTCAATATGCCAAACCAACAGCAACTTAAACCGCCGTTTGGTGGTTTAAATAGTGTTGCGATTGGTCAGACGGCGCGTGTATTCCAATCTCCGGGGCCGTTGTATGAGGCACAAACGGATGAGGCGGATTTCTGGCGTATGGGGCGCGCGTTCCACGCGGCTGGATTTAGTGCGGGCGATTTAGTGCATAACACGCTCTCTTATCATTTCTCGCCTGGTGGATTTATTGTGGATGGTGGCGCAAGAGCTTGTGGCTGCGCGGTATTTCCGGCGGGTGTCGGGAATACCGAAGCACAAATTGAAGCGATTAAACAGCTGCAGCCAACGGGTTACACGGGCACGCCGTCTTACTTGCTGACGTTATTACAAAAGTACCAAGATAAATACGATGAGTCGCCGAGTTTTACCAAAGCGCTGGTCTCTGGTGAAGCAGTCACTGCAGACATGCAACAGGCGTTTGCGGACAAAGGCATTGCAGTCTCTCAAGCCTACGCAACTGCAGAGCTTGGTTTGATTGCTTATCAAGTCACAGGCGAGCAAGGCTTGGTGGTTGCCGAAGATATTATCGTTGAAATCGTTAATCCTGATGGCATTCCTGTACAACTGGGAGAAGTCGGTGAAGTAGTCGTGACATCGCTCGATGAGAAGTTCCCGCTGATTCGCTACGCAACGGGAGATTTATCGGCATACCTAGAAACGGGCTCGGATTCGCCACGCACGAATGCGCGAATTAAAGGCTGGATGGGACGTGCGGACTTAGCGGTGAAAGTGAAAGGCCTGTTTGTTTATCCGCATCAGATCCAAGAAGTCTGTCGTCGCCACGATATTAAAGGCTCCTTGAAAATTGAGCGTGATGGCTTCAACGATACCATTACTTTCTGCTGTCATGATGTTCATGTCTCGGCAGAGGACATTCAAGCGACACTCCAGTCTGTCACCAAACTGAAAGGCAATGTCCAGTTCGTGTCCAATCAGACCGAACAGCCGTTAATCAATGACTTGCGCAGTTAATCCGTCATTGTAAACCGCAGTTATAAAAAAGCTAACAACGTAAAAATCAAAGGCTAGGAGAGGGGATACCACATTGTGCTGCGTATCCCTTTCTTTTTGTGCCAGTACAATCAGGAGGGCGATAAATGAAGCAGGCACCGACCATCAATCAACAGTTTTGGGATAATTTGTTTACCCAAGGCACTATGCCATGGGATGCCAAAACCACACCTCAAGAGCTAAAAGCTTACCTAGAAAAAGCGCTTAATAGCGGTCAGTCTGTATTTATCCCTGGCTGTGGCGCTGCTTATGAACTCAGCTCTTTTATTCAATATGGGCATGACGTGATCGCGATGGATTACAGTGAACAAGCAGTAAAAATGGCGCAATCGACGTTAAGCAAGCACAAAGATAAAGTCGTGTTGGGGGATGTATTTAACGCCGACTTTACGCACTCATTTAATGTAATTTACGAGCGTGCCTTTCTCGCTGCCTTGCCGAGAGACAAATGGCCAGCATACTTTGCGATGGTGGACAAATTACTGCTAAGCGGCGGTTTTTTAATTGGTTATTTCGTTATAGATGATGATTACCACTCTCGGTTCCCTCCATTTTGTTTGCGAAGTGGGGAGTTGGAGGGTTATCTAGAACCGGCGTTTAAGCTTGTGGAATCCTCAGTGGTGGCAAACAGTGTTGAGGTTTTTAAAGGTAGAGAGCGCTGGATGGTGTGGCAGAAAAGCTGCCGTATTTAAACGCTATGGCATCAAATAATGAATACCAAATCAGCATCACATAATGCATATTTTAAAGACAATTATTCTTGTGGTAACGATAAGTGTTGTGAATTGGCGAAGTTGTGAGAAATGTAGATCATGTCCTTTGAAAACATAAGGACATATAATATGGACAAATCATTTTCTCTCATCGATAAGCCTACCTTCTTAGGCTCACTATTTCTTTTACTCAGCGTCGTTATACCTTTAATTTTATTTCCCACACAAGGTGCGGATTGGATAGCTTCGGCCAAATTTTTCATGACCGATAAGCTTGGTGTTTTATACCTCGCACTGGGTATCGCAGCAATGTGTTTTATGATTTACACGGTGTTCAGCGATCTTGGCCAAATCAAACTTGGTGAAGCCGACGAGCAACCAGAATTTGGTAACGCCTCATGGGCTGCAATGCTATTTTGTGGAGGTATTGGCGCAAGTATTCTGTATTGGGGGTGTATCGAGTGGGCATACTACTATCAATCACCACCATTTCAGTTGGAAGCAGGCAGTGAAGAAGCCATTCGCTGGGCCGCGACTTATGGTCTGTTTCACTGGGGACCGATCGCTTGGTCAATTTACCTTATTCCTGCTCTACCTATCGCTTACTTCTTTTATGTACGCAAACAACCTGTTTTGAAAATTTCTAGTGCGTTAATGCCTGTATTAGGAGAAAAGCGTGCAAACGGTGGTATTGGCAAGTTTATTGATGTGTTGTTTATTTTTGGTATGTTGGGTGGCGCGGCGACTACGCTTGGCTTAGCAGCGCCTCTTATCAACGGTGGTCTACATCATATCTTCGGTCTTCCAAACAATACCTTCAGCCAAGTGGCTGTATTACTTCTCTGTACTGCTATTTTTGGTTACTCCGCGTATGCAGGGCTTGAGAAGGGGATCAAATTTCTTAGTAACATTAACTTCTGGGGTGCGATGGGCTTGTTACTCTTTGTACTCGCCGTTGGGCCAACCGTGTTCATGTTAGAGACAGGCTTAGATTCTATTGGTCGTATGTTGTCTAACTTCTTTGTTATGGCCACCTGGGCGGAGCCGTTTGGTGGTTATGGTGAGTTTACGGATACACACTTCCCGCAAGACTGGACTATTTTCTACTGGGCATGGTGGTTGGTCTTTGCTCCTTGTATGGGATTGTTTGTTGCGCGTATCTCGCGTGGAAGAACGATCAAACAGATGGTCGTAGGTTCGATATTTTACGGTTCTTTAGGTTGTTTCTTATTCTTCATTGTTTTAGGTAACTACGGTTTATCGTTGCAATTGACGGGTGAGCTTGATGTCATCGCAATCCTCAATGAATCGGGCGCACCGGCGGCTATTTTGGCAACGTTAGATACGCTACCGTTAGGGCCAGTCGTTATTGGTGTTTTTACACTATTGTGTATCATTTTTACGGCGACGTCGTTTGACTCTATCTCGTACATTCTTGCGTCTGTGGTTCAAAATGATGTGACGGAAGAACCGATGCGCTGGAACCGTTTGTTCTGGGCGTTTACTTTGTCTTTTCTGCCAACCGTCCTAATGTTCATGGGAGGTTTATCGACATTACAAACCGCTGCGATCGTGGGAGGTTTACCGTTGTTAGTTATCTCGGTGATGTTGATGGTGTCCTTTGTTCGCGCGGCGAGCCTAGATATTAAACATCAAGCAGAATACGAAGAGCCAACCATTAACATTGAAGAACTGCCGGAAATTGACCCTTGGTCAACAGAGGGAATGGCTTTGGCGAAATTTGAGCGCTTTAAAGACTTAGCTCAACAGGCGGCTGAAGAAGAGCGCGAAGCAATGGCAGCCCTGATGAGCATGCGTAAGAGAATTCGCGCATTTGCCTTAGAACATAGCTGTGAATCTGGGTTTTCGGACCATCATTTACCAGAAGAGATGCAAACAGAGCTACAGCAACTAACCGAAGCGCTTGAGTTGGCTCAACAGAAGAAACAAGAACTGTCTGAACAAGCCCAAGAATCTCGAATGGAGTTTAATCATGTGTTATTAGGCGGCGCGTCGGCAGGTTTAGCATCGTCGCAGGCTTAAGAACAGACTCACAAGAGCCGAGTACAAACTCGGCTCTTTTTTTGGCGTGGGTACCTTACAGTTAAAAATTCTGCTCAGTCAGTGTTAATGCTTATACTATTTTAGGTTGACCATCTGATGCGGTGGCACCGCCGTCTACAGGTAGGTTTACGCCATTAATGAAAGATGCGTCATCACTTGCCAAGAAAGTCACGACAGACGCAATTTCTTCAGGTTCGGCTGCTCGGCCAAGCGCAATGCGCTCATTGAATTTATCGCGGATGTCCTGCGGCCAGCCGTTCGTCATGTTGGTTTTTACTAAGCTGGGGCATACGGCGTTAATTCTTACACCCTCCGCACCATGGTCCAATGCCATCGCTCTAGTCAGGTTGACCACAGCGCCTTTACTCGCACAATAGAATGCGGCACCCCAGTCACCACCCAAACCGGAAACGGACGCGGTATTCACCATACAACCTTTCGTTTTTAAGAGTTCAGGTAACGCAAACTTCGCGCAATAAACGACGCCGTCAATGTTTACACCAGAGATCTTCTTCCAGTCTTCCACACTACCTTCAATCACGGATCCTGGGACATGTACGCCAGCATTGTTTACTAAAATATCCAGTTTACCGAAACGGGTAACAACATCAGAAATCAGTGCTGCGACTTTGTCTGGATCAGAAACGTCAATGGAATGCGCAGACACGCGCTGTTTATCAAAGTCCTCAACAGCGTTTGCCAACTGCTCTTCATTCCAATCGGCAAGAGCGACGTTTGCGCCTTCTTCATACAAACGTTTTGCGATGGCCAAACCAATACCATTGGCAGAACCAGTGACGAGTGCGACTTTATTTTTTAATCCTCTCATGCGATTTCTCCTTCGAAACTTACAAAAACGGGATCTTGATTTTTCTCTGTGCGCGGCAACATCAGTTTGTCGTTGTCGCTGTAATCTACGGGGATAGCCACCACTGCTGGTCCTTCAACGTCCATGGCTTTATTCAATGTCGGTAGCAATTCGTGTTGACTAGTCACTGCGAAGCCTTTCGCGCCAAATGATTCGGCGTACGCCTTGAAATCAATTGGTCCAAATTTCACACCAGAGCAGCGTTGATATTTGTTGAACTCTTGCATTTCTACCATGTTGTAGGCGTTATCAACCCACACAATATGGACGATATTGCAGTTCAGTCTAACCGCGGTTTCTAACTCCATGCTCGATTGCATAAAACCGCCGTCTCCCGATATCGATACCACTTTGCTACCAGGTTTCAGTAGGCTGGCACCAATGGCCCATGGCAGTGCAACGCCCATCGTTTGTTGGCCGTTAGACACCAGCATTTGGCGAGCTCGAAAACAACTTAAGTAACGAGCGATCCAGATGTGGAAGCTCCCCATATCAAGACATAGCGTGGTATCTGGTGTGATGATAGATTGCATGGCTTTAATCAGTGCCAGTGGATGAAATCCTTGCTTGTTATAGACATTGGGATAGGTTTTGATCACTTGCCGTTGCAGTGCTACCTCTTCCAGTACTGAAAGTGCCGTTGGGGAAAGGCGAGCATATTCAGAGATATAGCTGCCCATCTTGTCTAATGACTGCGCAATGTTTCCGACGATTTCAACACAAGGCTGATAATTAAGTTGGTATTCAGCCGGTTCAATATCGAGGTGAATCACTGGGTTGCGGTGGCTGTTCCAAAGCTCAGGGTCATACTCTATTGGGCTAAAGCCGATGGTGAGAATTAAATCGGCGTCCCGCAGTAAAACATCGCCAGGTTGGTTGTTAAATAAACCGACGCGCCCTGCAAAGTGGTGATAGTAATTGATGTCTACGGTCCCGGCGGCCTGGTAAGTGCCGACAACGGGTAGCTGCGTATTTTGAAGAAATCGGGCGATAGCAGCAGCGTTTTGGCTGCGGCTCGCGTGAAGGCCAAGTAAAACCACACAACGCTTTGCTTTGCTGATTCGACTGACCGCTTCTTCGATTGCTGCGATGTCTGCGCAACCAGGCTGTGTGTAAGGCGAGGGGACAATAATGTCCGTTTGGGTTTGCTCGGATAAAACATCTTGAGGGAGACTCAAAAAGCAAGCCCCCGGACGACCTGACTCTGCGATACGAAATGCGTTCGCCATGATCTCGCTTGCGGCGTCCACATGCTGCACTTCAGCACTGAATTTGGTTATAGAGCGAAAAATACTGACGGTATCCATGCTCTGGTGTGTTTGTTTTTGCTGGTCAGTTCGTTTCACAGCACCACCGATAGCAATCAGCGGATCGCCTTCGGAGTTTGCTGTTGCCACCCCCGTAACTAGGTTTCCACAGCCTGGACCTGACGTAACCATTGTGACGCCTGCTTTGCCGGTTAGTCTTCCCATAACGCCCGCCATAAACGCGCCGTTAGCCTCGTGACGTACCGGAATCATTTGGATGTTAGTGTCTTCAATCGCATCGAACAGTCGATCGATTTTTGCACCGGGAATACCGAAAATGTACTTAATGCCGAGAGACTCTAGCTGTTGAGCGATCAACTGAGCTCCATTTTTATTTGAAGGTTTGGATTGCATTTGTTGTCCTTATTATTTGCCTGACTTTGTTACTTTTCCGCCTTTTCTATGGCGGTATTTATATCTTCCGGAGCCAAATTGGCACTGAGGAAGTCTGTCGATACCGGGGTATCAATCACTAGCCGCGAGACTTTGCCAATCTGGAGGAACCCTGACGAAATGCTGTAATCCTGAATATGACCACCTCCTTGGCGGTCATCGGTAATAAAGTGTTCGTGATAGCCGGGTACATTGATGCCAGTCGTATATTTAGGACTGCGAAAGCCGGCGACCACGCCTTGCTTATGCGTGAAGCGGAATGTTGGTTGTTCTTTGACCACTTCAAGCATTGGCCGATAAGGGCGTGTTTGTTTAGGTACGGTGCGAGTACGAACTGAATCGAAAACGCCATCAATACGCACTGCGCAAAATAGGTTATCGCTTGGAACCATGTCGTCTATGAGGCTATGGACTTCATGACGTGACATGCGCGATGTCAGTGGCAGCTCGATATCAGGCTTAAAAAAAGTCATGACAGCAAAGGGCGTTTTTTGCGCTAGGTCTGCCGGGTTTGCGGAGCCATCCGACTTGAGTTGAAAAACTTCCTTATCAAAAGCAATCAACTCACCATCCAATTCATTGAACGTACCTAAACCAAAATCCCCATGTTTCAGCAGTTCTTCTATGGTTGTTGAGCCTTCGTAAACACCAGCGATCAAAGCACTCATCAACGAAGTCTGATAAATCTCACCATCTCCGGTAACGTGATGGTATTCAGAAAATTCTTTCGCTACTTCAAGCGAACAAGCACATAGAGGGTTATAAAATCCACGCATGATTAAGACCAGTTATGCAATGAAGAGTATATTTAGATTGACTTCTACACGGTGCTAAATCCAATATAAAAAAGATTTATTTTGATATGGAAAATATATGGAATTTCGCTACCTGAAGTATTTTGTCGCGGTCGCCGAGACTCGTCACTTTACCCGAGCGGCTGAACAGCTAGGGATTGCGCAACCTCCTTTGAGTCAACAAATCAAAAAGCTAGAGCACGAGCTTGGCGTGGACCTATTTAAGCGCTTGTCTAGAGGAGTAGAGCTGACCCATGCAGGGCAAGTCTTTTATACGGATGCGGTAAATATTCTTGCTGATGTGGAACGCGCTAAAGCAAAAGCTCGTCAGATTGCTCGTGGTGAAAACACGCAGGTTAAAATCGGGTTCGCGACGTCAACATCAACCTGCATTAAGGTATTGGAGAGAATTGGGCGTATTCAAGATAATGGGGTTCATTTACAGACGGCGGAACTGTCAATGCCAGAGCTTGCCACTCAGTTAAAAAGCAAACAACTTGATCTCGCAATCATGCGGCTACCCTGTTACGCCAGTGAGCCTTTTGAACACAAGGTGTTGTTTAACGACCCGTTTGTCGCGGTGATTCCAGCGGGGCACGAGCTGGCAAAGTATCACTGTATCCAGATGAAACAGTTGAGAGGCCATAAAATTTTACTGTTTCCACGAGAGACGGGCCCCGCATTGTTTGATGGCATGAGCACACTTTTTGCCGACGCAGGAGTAAGGCTCGAACCACAGTTCGCAGCACCGCAACTTCGTACGACGATTGCCATGGCGCAGGCTGGGTTAGGTATTGCTCTCGTTCCGCGTTCACTGGCTGAACATCTCGATGATTCCGCGACAGTCGCTGAGATTGATGATATCCCTCTCACTAGTCGTGTTGTTGTTGCTTGGGAGGCATCTAATCTCAATAAACAAGCGTTAAAAGTAGCCATGCACATCGGTCATGTTGAGGCTCTGCTTTAGGCCAAATCATTAGCTCAACACCGCTTGATCAAAAGGCTTCGTTTTATAAACGTTTTTGTTCTTTGGTGATCCAAATACGATATACACTTAATAAGCTGTATCATATTTTCATTGTGATTTGTTTCACGTTAGAGCTGTTTAAATAGATATTATTTTATCAATATTTACTGTATGACCCATCAATAATCATAGAATTTTAAATTCCAGTTAGACTTGAATGTATTGAGAGAGTAAAAGTTAACTCAGTTTCATATGTCAGCCAGCTGGAAGGAATTGAAAGTGTTAGATACAAGTGTCCAAGAGACATTAATTAACGGCATTGAATTAGATATTGATATTACTCCGACTTTTTCACTTGCTGCTCAGCAAAACTCTTATCCAATAATTAAGTCTATCCGAGTGAGTTACCCTAAAAAAGAGGAACAAGAATCCCCCACATATCGGTCGCTTGTTCTTAAACTCGAAGGAGTTGAAGGCTGGCTAGATGAAACATCATGGCATATTGATCGCTTAGAGCCTGGTGAGGTAGTAAGTTTAAAAGTAAAAGAGTTACAGTTTCCCTTTGATAAGCTGTTTGGGTTAACTGAAGAAGTAAAACTATCTTTGTTTTTTAAATTGATGAGTGACGATGGGGAGGTATTCAAAGAGTGTAAAGTTCCTCTTGATGTTCTGCCTGCTGATTATTGGGGCGGAGAGATCCGTCAACCAGCTCTGTTAGGTGCATTTGTCAAGCCCAACGGTGTATATGTTGAATCTCTTATTCACAAGGTTACACAAGTTCTTGAAAAAGGTGGCTATGGGCGCTCTGTCGATGGCTATCAGTCGAATACACGTGAAAAGCCGTACCTAATGATCGCAGCTTTGTGGAACGTAATTTTTCAAGAAAAGCTAGCTTATGTAAGCCCGCCTAAGGGGTTTGCGAAATTGGGTCAGCGCGTTAGGCTGCCTTCTGATATTAGTAATTCCAGAATGGCGGCTTGTTTGGATTTGTCTGTGTTGTTTGCTAGTTGTATCGAAGCAATGGGTTTGAATCCTGTCGTGGCAATCACGGAAGGTCATGCTTTTGCGGGTGCTTGGCTTATTGATGAAAGATTACCTATCTTAACAAATGATGACCCTCAGGATGTAAGAAAACGGATAGATAACCGTGATCTAGTGTTGTTTGAAACGACTTTAGTTACTAGTGACTCTCCAATTACTTTTGAGCAGTCGAGAGAGCATGCTCGAGAATTGCTATCAGAAGAACATGAAAAACAGTTTGTGATGGTCATTGATATTGCTCAAGCGAGAGCGCAAGCGATAAAACCACTCTCAACCGTAGAAGCTACACGAGAAGAAAAAACGTCAGAAGATACTTCAGTTGAGCTGATGTTACCTGTTGTTCCACCGTTACCCCCTGTGCGAAAAGAAGAACAAGTTATAGAGGAAACTCCAGAAACTAGGATCGATACTTGGTCACGCAAGCTTCTTGATTTAACAAAGAAAAATAGCCTTCTTAACTTTAGTGATCGAGCCATTGCGATCAAATTATATTGTCCTGATATTGCTGCGATCGAAGATATGTTGGCAGATGGCGTAAAATTTAAGTTTCAGTCTGCACAGGAAAGTCCTTACTTTGACTCTGAGCGCGATAACGAATTGTTTCGTCTTCAGTCCGGGTCTGATCTCCATCGAAGCTACGCGTTCAATCAAATTCAGAATAAGATTCTGATTGCTAATCAGTCACCTAATCGATTAGAGCGAAACTCTATAGAGTTGTTCCGAAAAGCAAAAAATGATCTGGAAGAGGGTGGTTCGAATACGCTTTTTCTAGCGCTTGGCTTTTTGAAATGGAAAGAGAACCCAGAAGATACAAGAAGTTATAAAGCTCCTCTATTATTAATTCCCGTAAAGCTTACCCGTCGTAGTGCTCGTGCGTCTGTTTACGTCGAGCAACTTCAAGAAGAAGAACCAATTTTTAATCTTACTCTTATTGAGTTTCTGCAATCCGAGCATGATATCAACCTAAGTGAATTTCGAGATGAATTACCGATGGATGATAGTGGTATAGATGTACCATATGTATGGCACAGAGTAAGAGACGCCGTTAAGGAACAAGCTGGTTTTGAGTTAGTGGAAGAGCTAGTTTTAGGTTCTTTCTCTTTCGCTAAATATCTGATGTGGAAAGATCTTAAAGATCGGTTAGATGATCTCAAGGAAAATTTATTTGTTAAGCATTTAGTTGATAACCCTAGGGACCCATACCCTCAAGAGAGCTCGTTTATCGAACGAGAAGAAATTGATGAGAAATTAGATCCTGCCTCGATTTATACTCCTTTGAACTGCGACAGTTCTCAGTTGGTTGCAGTGGATGCTTCTGCTCGTGCACAAGATTTCGTTCTGGAAGGGCCACCAGGAACCGGAAAGTCAGAGACTATCGCTAATATCATTGCTCATAATATCGGGCTCGGGCGAAAAGTACTCTTTGTCGCGGAGAAAATGGCTGCACTGAATGTGGTATATCGCCGTTTACAGAAAGTAGGTTTGGATCATCTTTGCTTGGAACTACATAGCAATAAAGCGAACAAACGAGCAGTTCTTGAACAATTAAATAAGGCATGGCAGAAAAGAGAGGGTTTAAGCTCTGAAGAATGGGAAGCGAGTATTATAGAGCTCAAGTCGAGGAGAGATGAGCTTAACAATTATGTTCGTGCTTTACATGGAAAATCGGCATTTGGAATCTCAGCCAGAGACGCTATCTCTACCGTTGCATTAAATGGTGAAACCTTAAAAGTCAAGCTAGATTGGCTCCCTGACATAACAGCAGCTCCTATTTCTACAAAAGAGGATTTAGTTAGGATTAAAGAGTTAGTCGGGAGGCTAGTACTAGCATTCTCTGATATTAAGGGATTGAAAATCAACGCATTTATGCCAGTTTTTGCTACTGAGTGGTCGAATGTTTGGCAGTCTAATTTACTTGCTGTTATTGATGACTGGTTAAAAAACTACGATGTCTTAATAGATTGGACACAACAGGTTCAATCGAGTTTTTCGCTTACCTCGATACGCCAAACGCTTAAAAATGTTGAAGCACTAGAAAGTGCTTATGAGTTGGCAATGATCGCAACGTTTGAAGATATTGCATTCGCTGTAGATTCTGGTTCAAAAGAACGAATTGCAGCCATTCAAGAGTTGTCGGTATTAAAAGCAGATTACGACCAGCAGCTTAAAGACATATCGCATGGCGTGACTAGCGACAACTTGTCTAAGTTACCCACAGAGAGATGGCTACAATTGGCTGAAGAAGCTAAAACAAGTTGGTTTAAAGCAATATTTCGCAAGCGTAAGATAAATCGCGAAGCGAAAGAGTTTGGCCTGTCTCAAATTGAAGATTTGTTACTTCTTGAAAAAATTGCGACGGTTCAGAAGCTCAAGAACTCAATAGAAGAATATATCAACATTATTGGGGACTACTCGGTCTGGAAAGGTTGGGATACGTCTCACGAAATATTAGAAAGCACTGCAGTAACAGGGAAAAAAATTCGTGAGATTGTATCTAACCTGGTTAGCTTGACTGATGAACCCTCTGAAATATTGATTGCGATAAGAAAATGGTTTGTAGATGGGAGAGAGTTTTTAGAAGAGTCGAAAGTATATTCAAGCCTAAATAACTTTTCCAAGGCGGTAAAAGAATTCAAAAACTCGAATTCGATTGTTGCGGAACTTGGAGTCAGTGTACCCGAGCAAGCTGAACTTGAATCACTATATCGGAATTTTAATGATATAAAGACTCAGTCAAACAAGTTGAAAAACTGGTGTGAGTGGCAATCAGTCAAGCAGAAGGCGTATGACAATAAGCTTGATGTAATGGTTAAAGCTCTGGAATCAGGAGTTAGTAACCCTGAAGAGTTAAATGAGCAATTTCGAGTTGCTTTTTCTTATTGGCTCGCCCCACTTCTTATTGATGCCAGCGATGAGCTTCGAAAGTTCAAAGCTTCAACGCATGAACAAACAATAAAAGAGTTTCAAGTGGTAGACGAACGTGTTGCTAAGATTACAAGCGATTACGTGGTTGCACTTGCTTCGAAGAGTGCTCCTACACAACAATCTACGGAGTGTAGTGGCATAGTGAATTTGGTCACTTAGTTAGAGGTGATATCATCACCTCATAAGTTAACAGGTGACACTATGACAAAACGTACAAGACGACTATTTAGCGCAGAATTTAAGTTAGAAGCAGCGC
>NZ_VHSQ01000032.1:0-546 GCF_013048515.1 Vibrio sp. 1-2 (7-a) | reverse complement strand
TGATCTGTAGATATCAAGATAATTGGTAAAATCTCAATATCGTTGTATATGGCAGGGCTACCTGGATTCGAACCAGGGAATGGCGGCATCAAAAGCCGCTGCCTTACCGCTTGGCGATAGCCCTACAGCGTAAATAGTCAAAAAACTACTTAAGCTCTCTTATCGAGAGAAAGAATGGTGCGGAAGGAGAGACTTGAACTCTCACACCTTACGGCGCCAGAACCTAAATCTGGTGCGTCTACCAATTCCGCCACTTCCGCGTATTCTGATAGTGTAGATTAATTTAAGATGGTGCGGAAGGAGAGACTTGAACTCTCACACCTTGCGGCGCCAGAACCTAAATCTGGTGCGTCTACCAATTCCGCCACTTCCGCATCTTAAATCTACGTGACTGATAGCTTATGCTAGCAATCCAATCAATGGTGGCTACGACGGGATTCGAACCTGTGACCCCATCATTATGAGTGATGTGCTCTAACCAGCTGAGCTACGTAGCCATTTTAAACTTTTGATCAAGAATGGTGCGGAAGGAGAGACTTGAACTCT
>NZ_VHSQ01000031.1:0-614 GCF_013048515.1 Vibrio sp. 1-2 (7-a) | reverse complement strand
GCGCGTCCTTAGCTCAGCTGGATAGAGTACCTGGCTACGAACCAGGCGGTCGGAGGTTCGAATCCTCCAGGACGCGCCACTTATTAAAGGGTAATGCCCTGATGTTGACGAAAGTTGATATCGAAAACTGCGCGTCCTTAGCTCAGCTGGATAGAGTACCTGGCTACGAACCAGGCGGTCGGAGGTTCGAATCCTCCAGGACGCGCCACTTATTGAAGGGTAATGCCCTGATGTTGACGAAAGTTGATATCGAAAACTGCGCGTCCTTAGCTCAGCTGGATAGAGTACCTGGCTACGAACCAGGCGGTCGGAGGTTCGAATCCTCCAGGACGCGCCATTTACTGAAAAAGCCTCGCAATTGCGAGGTTTTTTTGTATCTGGACATCAGGAACTATAGCCTAGAGTTGTTAGAGGCAATGCCCTTCTTTTCCAAAAGCGAATATGTGCTTATCTAAGCAATTTGGAACAAAGTTTCTGCTGTAGTTTGGTAAGCGTCTACGAACCGACTCATTGACTTTCTAATATCTACGCAGATACCGCCAACTAAGGCGGTATCTGTCATTCTGAGCGGTATTCTGTAGGGGCGGACTATTCCGTCTTTGGCATTTTCCAAG
>NZ_VHSQ01000030.1:0-905 GCF_013048515.1 Vibrio sp. 1-2 (7-a) | reverse complement strand
GGAGTGGGCTGCAAAAGAAGTAGGTAGTTTAACCTTCGGGGGGACGCTTACCACTTTGTGGTTCATGACTGGGGTGAAGTCGTAACAAGGTAGCGCTAGGGGAACCTGGCGCTGGATCACCTCCTTATACGATGATTATTGCGATGAGTGTTCACACAGATTGATACGGTTTATGAAGTTTAAGAGATAGAACATCCCCCAAGATGTTCAACTTAGTGTCCCGTTCGTCTAGAGGCCTAGGACACCGCCCTTTCACGGCGGTAACAGGGGTTCGACTCCCCTACGGGATACCATTGGGTCGTTAGCTCAGTTGGTAGAGCAGTTGACTTTTAATCAATTGGTCGCAGGTTCGAATCCTGCACGACCCACCATTCTTCTCCACGAAGAATTAAAACTTATGTGGGCGATTAGCTCAGTTGGGAGAGCACCTGCCTTACAAGCAGGGGGTCACTGGTTCGAGCCCGGTATCGCCCACCATTCTCTAAGTATTTTTGGAATAAAACGTCCAAACCAGAACAAGCAATTGATACTGGTTGGCATTTTTGACTCTGAAAGTCTTTAGAAAATGTAACTTCCTTGTGAAGAAACATAGCTCTTTAACAATTTGGAAAGCTGACAAAACAACAATTTATTGTTGTTTGTAAAGTTCTCAAAGTATTCATTTATGAATACAACTAAAAACACATTCAAGTGTTCTTGGAATTTGAGTCCGGCAAAATCGATATGTCTCTCGCTCATTCAAATAATGAGAGACAACTTTGGTGATTTGATTATCAACTCGAAACTCCTTCGGGTTGTATGGTTAAGTGACTAAGCGTACACGGTGGATGCCTTGGCAGTCAGAGGCGATGAAGGACGTATTAACTTGCGATAAGCCCAGATTAGGTAGTAAAAACCACTTGAGT
>NZ_VHSQ01000002.1:0-606271 GCF_013048515.1 Vibrio sp. 1-2 (7-a) | reverse complement strand
TCTGAACAAGGCGTAGCCATTCTTGCTGAGATCTATGCTGAGACATTTTCGAGTACCTTTAACGATAAAAGTTAAAGGTTACGACGTTTATTAAAAGGATTGAATGAGTCGATTTAAAGACGCTTACAATATTTTGTCTAGGAAGACTACAAACACAGAGGTCTACTCGCCTGCAAAGGGACTTGAGCCTTCTGAAGTGAAGAGAATGGAACGATACTTAGACGCAATAAGAAGTGATGTGCTGTTCGCAAAAAGTGCCATTTTAGTAGAAGGAGATGCTGAACTCATATTAATACCTGAAATGATAAAGCAAACACTCGGAGTTACACTTGATGAAATGGGGGTTAGTCTAGTAAAAGTAGATGGAACTGTCTTTAAGCATATATGTAACCTGTTTAGTGAAGATAGGTTAAAAAACTACTGTGCTATTTTGACAGATCTAGATAAAGCCTACATTACTGAAGAAAACGGCACATTCGCCAATGAAGCCTACATTAAAGCGCAAATGGCAGCACAAGAAAGTGGAGAATCGAGAAAGCAAGAGCTCGACAAGTACACAAAAGAAAACAAATATATAGAAGCATTTTATGCAGAAAATACATTCGAAACGGAAGTGATTGATCATGACGATAATTTTGAGATCTTCGCTGATATTGTCGATTTAGAATATAAACGTACAGCTGATAAAGAGAGAGTTTGGGCCAATCTATCTAGTGAGGACAAAGCTTTACGTTATGATGCCGTTCTTAAGCTAGCAAAAAAGATAGGAAAAGGCTGGCTTGCAACTGAGCTGGCACAAAAAGCTGATAATGGCGTGCAAATACCGACATACGTCTTAGAAGCTTTAAAGTTCTCGTTAAATGAGAGAAATCTGGAAGATATTTTGGGGAAGATGCTCAACTACAATATCGAGGGCTTGAAAGGCGCAGATAAAGCTGCTTTTGAACATGCTGTAGACCTAAGTGAAGCTTTAAATATCTACAGTGGAATGATGGATGATTCTTTTTCAAGGTTTATAAAACTATATGCCTTTTAAGAAGCTAACAAATGAACAAAGAGCAGCTGTAGAGTTTAGCGGCAACCTATTATTAACAGCGTGTCCTGGTTCCGGAAAAACGAAGACTTTGGTATCTAAACTTGCCTATATGGTAAAGAACAAAGATGCTCTAGGGATCAAGAAAAGGAAGATTATAGCGCTGACGTATACGAATATAGCGGCTGATACGATTACGGATCGATTACTATCCTTTGGGATTGCTGACAAATCACTTTGGGTTGGAACAATACACTCTTTTTGTCTTCAGTGGATTATTAAGCCAAACATTAACTTCATTCCGAGGCTTTGCAAAGGTTATGTCGTAATAGATGAACATGAAAGAGATCGTCTACTTTCCGACCTGAAAGAGAAGTATCAATTAAGTCCTTATGCTGACGTAATCACTAGGTTAGAGCCAGATTATCGCTATCACTATTCCGATAAAATATCATCTGAATACAAGCTCGTTGATGAGTATCATAACTACCTAAGAAATAACAATAAAATCGATTTTGATCTGATATTGAATATGAGTTTCAAGTTACTTTCTCATTACGGCGGGGTAAAAAATAGAGTCGCTTTTCTCATTAAACATATCTTGGTCGATGAATACCAAGATACATCTTTGTTACAATATGAAATTCTTAAACTAATCATCAATGAACGAAAGAGCAACATCACACTAATAGGAGATCAAGAACAAGCCATCTACACTGGATTGGGTGCTGAAGTTAAGGGGAAGGCTGACTTAATTGATTACTTCGCGTTGGATCAGTTACATGAATTGAGCCTAACTGGTTGTTTTCGTAGCAGTCAACGAATAGTCGATTTTTACAAGAAATATCAGGATGGAGGACTCGACATTGAGTCAAAGTCTGATTTAAAAGAATTTAAATCCGTCGTTCACCAAGAACAAAGTATCGACAAAAGCCAGCTCTCAAACTTCATTCATGAAGTTATTGAGTCTCATATAAAAAACGGTATATCTGCTGAAGATATTGTAGTTTTATGCCCGAGTTGGTTTGACGTTATTCAAAGGTCTAAAGAGTTAGATAAACTTGATAAAGTTTACTCAATCGATGGGGTAGTTGTTTCCCCAATTCCTAAGAATGAAGACAACATGTGGCTTAACCTAGTGAAATTAGTGTTGAATGAAGCGTGTATGGAAAACTATCTAAGGCGTCGGAGGCTTGCCAACACTTTAATCGAATGTCTGGATGAATGCGGCTTGAATATTTGTGGTGAACACAAGCAAGTACTCAAGATCGTTAATGGCTTCAATATTTCAATTGATCAAAGTATTACAGATTGGATTGGATCAATTGTATTTGAGTTTAGTCGCCTTATAGGTCTGGATATCGCAACCAATAAGACTGCTAAATCGAGTTTAGATAGCTTAGTTGAAGCGACAAAACTAAGGATGGAAAAACATGAAATGGATTACCGAGCACTTGATTTAAAAAGGTTTTTTGGTAAATCTAAAGGAGTAAAGATCACTACATGCCACTCTACTAAGGGTGATGAATATGATGTCGTCATATGTACTGGTTTGTTAGAAGGAAAAATACCGCATTGGAATGATGTATTCGTTGGTGAGCAGCATGCAAATTATATTGCCAGACGCTTGTTATATGTGATTGGCTCTAGGGCTAAGAAACACTTATACATGATATCTGAACGAGGACATAAAACTCGAAAAGGTTTTGATTATGTACCAACCAGGCAACTATGAATCTCACTCCGTATTACATTACAGGGTTAGCAAACTCAAATCGAGAAATGAGTAATTTTTGGTAGGAAAAAGTATACCAATAGATGTAAATGAGTATCTACTCTAGCTTTCTTAAGGCAAAAATGTGCCAGCAGTGATCTTTGTCATTACAGAGTGATCTTGCTGGCACGAACATGGATATAACCTTGTTAGGCTTTTTGTTAAATTAGCTCAGGTATGGAAAATAAAGAACCATGTACCTAAGTTAACGTCCCACTTACCGAAGTTTTAGCAAAAATGAAGCGTGAAACAGCACCCAGTTATCTCGTACCACGTGAGATGATACGTTCTACGTCCCTATCATAACTATCAGCAACTTCCCTCAATGTTAAGGCTAACCGTTGGTATCCAGCATTCTCAACTTCATTGGCTCGCCGTTGATATTTGTCTACTAACGCTCTTTCAGGCTTAGCTTCAGGGTCAACTGTGTGAATTCCTCGAGAATTGAAAACTCCTGTCCGATACCCATTTCTGAGACTAGAGCGCTCTCTGCTATTCATTGCATTTGCTATCACTGGATGTATCCATAAACCATCTGTTCCGACAGGAGAATGCACGAGTACACCACCAAGCTGAATCAGTGCGACATCATAATGCCCTGATGCTTTTACGATATCTTCCATTGTCGTTAGCCATTCTGAGAATGCTTCTGGGCTAAATTCACCATTAGTTTGAGTGCCAGGAACCGTACTCCATGTAGAGAGCAGGCTATATGCATTAATGGCAATATTGCGGTTCTCTTCAGTTGGCTCTGTTGTATTGGCCTCAACATCCTTCGCACGATATATCAGCTGAATCAGTTCACAGAAGAAACGAGGGGTAGACGCTAATCTGTTTTCCGTCTAGGGCTTGCATTTTTATTTATTCCCTCGTTACCTATACTGGCTCACTCTGGTAGACATTTTACTAGCTGTAGAATAGTTAAGGTAATGAAATCGTAAATAATTATTGAGAGAATTCTAGCTAAATCACTTTGGGGCAGAATTGCGTTGATTCGTTTGTGGAAGAGCCTTTTGCACAATTAGGCAACAAGCTGCTGCCCAAATTAACATTATGGCTATAACCATAGGTATCTACACAGATTGGTCGCATATTGAGCAATTAATTTGATTAAGGGAACTGAACCACGGATCAGTGATCAAGAGAGTTAACTATTCTTTCACTTTACTGATTATGACTCTTTTCGAACAACATCATTTACCGTGCCTCTTAGAATCAAGACTCTCTAAACGTTATCAGACCATTGTTATGGAACATATGACTGTGAATTCGACTAATGCCCCTGGGGCTAAATCATTAGAGCACCATACGCAATTTTGGGCTTCGACCCAAGCCACATGGCGCTTTTACCACAATGACAATGTGACCTTCCCTATGCTGAGTAGTCCGATGCTCGGGCTGGCAAGAACTGGAGTAAAAGACACTCAAAGTCGCTATGTCTTGATGGCACATGACTGGTGTCGTATCAATTTTTCTAAACATCAGAGTAAGTTTGATAAGACCCAGATGTCTCATGCTATGGATGTGGGTTATGAGCTATAAACCTCTCTACTCGTTGATGCTGAGACGGGAGAGCCTATTGCTCCAGCAGGTCTGAACTTATTGACTGATAAAGGAATTTATCAATGTCGGTCTCAAGACATTCAACCAAAACAAAGCCATCTGGACTCGTTATTTGAAAGCATTCAGTGGCAAGAACAATTGCGCTTAGATAAGCCCTTAGTCCACGTTGTCGACAGGGAAGCAGATTCAGCAAAAGACTTAAGACGCTTTGGGTCTATAAATTGGCTAACACGAACAAAAAAAACCTCCACCTTCCGTCATGAAGGGCAATTTAAAACGGCAGAGGTAATTGGTCGAAAGCTAAATCCAGATATCAAAGGCGTCGTTTCAATACGAGGGAGAGAGGGTTATCTTTTTGTCGGAGAGACGAAGGTTGAGTTACAGAGAAAGTCGGAAAAGTTGGCATCGCAAGCGCCTGAATGTCGCCTTGTTATGAGCTTAGTGACCGATGAAAAAGGCAATGAGTTGGCAAGGTGGTATTTATTGTCGAATGTTTTCGATGTTGATGCGACAGATATAGCGATGTGGTATTGCCACCGCTGGAATATTGAGTCTTGGTTCAAACTGTTGAAAACGAATGGTCATCAGCTTGAGAAGTGGCAACAGACAACGGGTGAATTGATACTCAAACGATTAATTGTAGCCAGTGTTGCGACCACGCTCGTTTTCAAGCTTTACTCAGATAAGTCAGAAGAAGCGAATGAATTTAAGAGTTTTTTAGTGAAATTAAGTGGGCGTTTGACGAAGCGTTCAAAGCCAGTAACACATTCAGCCTTACTTGCAGGTCTCTGGGTGTTCTTGCAAATGTGTGAGGTATTAAACTCTTACACTACAGAGGAAATCAACAGGATGAAAGAGTTGGCTAGTTCGTTTTTTGCTCAATTTGTGTAGATACCTATGGCTATAACCCCTTAGCTCACAAGTTTCGGGGCAAAAACAAGTCAATCCAACCAGACTTAAGGAATACTGTCGTAACTTACTTGTTGTGAATTTGCAACAACTACCGAGGGCTCCAATAGACATAGAATCGACATTTTGTTGATTCTATGTCGCTGCATTAACCTTGATTTGGTAGACATAAGATCGACATTTTGTCGATTCTACGTCGTAATTCTTTTGAAAATGAAACCATATATTGGGGGTATACCCTCTCAAATATTAAACTAAAACATACTACCACCAATTGGTGATAGATCTGTCTGCTCGCAAACCAATAGGTTGGGCAATGTCTTTATCACCTGACACTCGGTTAACAGGCAAAGCTCTTTTGATGGCTTATGAATCTTGTGGTAAGCCGAAAGGTGTCATGTTCCATAGCGATTAAGACAGCCACTATACCAGTTGCAAATACCGTCAACTACTGTGGCGCTTTCAAATAAAGCAGAGTTTATCTCGCCGAGGAAATTGCTGGGATAACGCGCCGATGGAGTGTTTCTTTAGGAGTCTGAAAACGGAATGGATACCAACTGTCGTCGGACAATAAGTATGATCGTAAATGTGAAGATTTGACACGCCAAAAGACGAATTGAGAAGCAAAGTTTGATCATTTTCGCACTTCATTTCGACTCTTGGAGTACACAGAGTGACAAAAAAACATTGATCGATTCCTAACAAGCTTTTGTCGGATAGACGGCACCTGTTACCAGGTGCCACCCTCCTCAGAACCGTACGTGCAACTTTCACTGCATACGGCTCAAGCCTCCACAAAGGCACAGTGAAGCACCCAGTAATTAAATCGTTATAGGACTAGAGCGAGACCAAAAGTTGATCGCAACACTAGCCCTTCGTGTTAATTACCTTTGCGATACGCACTTGAAGCTTTAATACCTTGCCAATGAGCACTCAGTAGTTGAGAGACCACGGTTCGTTGTAAGAAGCTGCACTAATTTCATTTGAAATCATCATTTGCTTTTCTTCTTCAATAAAGTTCTTCAAACTCTTTCGCAACGGGAGACCAGTTAGAAGTCAGCTCGCTTTAGCGCCAGATAGAAATCTGTATCCACTTCATTACAAAGCGACATTTGCTTTCTCTAACCTCCTTTACCTGCATACCTATCGGCCACCTTCACAGGTAGCTTTCCCATAGGGAGGTATACAGGCTTACCCTGTTCCGTATGTCGCGTAAAAATGTCAACTTAGATGCCCACAATGGTGCGGAGAGTACAATGACCACGAAAGAGCATTGTCCAATCTCTTTCCGACTCTCGTTGCCTTTTGGCTACAGCGTATTAACCACTTCCGCTGCTTCATCGTATAACGCGCCTTAAATGGATTCACATTACATTCATCATATTGACTCCCTAGCACTCACCCGATTTTGTGGTTATCAGGAGGAACATCCTCTCACGATTTTGCTCCCGCTCAGCCCAACGACCAAGCTTCGTTACGTTGTCAGAGCCGCTGCTTTATTCAGGCTCTTAGGGTCATCTGGTGATACAGATGGTTCACTCTGCGTGGTGAACAACGCTTCATACGACTTCAGGTCGCACGGACAAAAACAATTTAGACTAATTACTTGATTTCAAATTTAGCGAATAACATTAGGTATGGAAAAGCAGATACTGTGGAAAAGCAGATACCCTTCATACCACCTCACTAAGAGCATCCAATCCACTAGAGAAAGCGGCCTTCTACTTCAGGTGGTCGACGCTCTACGGCAGTTCCTTGGGTTCCTAGTATACTTAAATGATAGGCACCCTCTCGGTGCCTATCATTTAATTCATAGTGTTTTTAATCGCTTGAGTATCTGCTCTCGCTCTTTGTTTAAAGCTTTGTCTGTAATATCGATTGCAGGCTGAAAGATGTTCATATCCATTTCAAAGTGATTAAATTCATTTAGAAGAGTCTTCTTTGACATGAAAAAGACACGATGTTGTATCTTTTCGCGTTCATTTCCCTTAAACGATGCGAAAATGATACTAGATAGCATATCGTGTTTGTTTGTATTGATGGCATATGTATCAACTAAAACTTTTTCAACATTTAGCCTCAAGTATAAATATGTAAGTGTGTGCCTTAGTGTTTTTGATAGTAAAGGATAAGATCCTGATTTTAAAGGGCTAAATTTTGTATAGTCCCAACCAACAACTTCCTTCGCTGATATTTTATGAACATTCCCTAGCACTCTGTCAGAAAATAGCTTCTCATAGATTTCTGTAACATTGATCGTTTCATCACAGTAACCATGCATTAACTGAGTTAACTTGTTCTTTTCTTCTATCAATCCCCTAATTTGACAAAACCCACGCATAAACGGAACTAGAGATATCAGAAATTGTTTTTCATCATCAATTTCCGTTTTTATATCCTCTCTTAAAAGGTTTAAGAATTCATGGATGTACAAGAGAATCGACATTTCTTGAGGGTTAATTGGCGTAAAGCCGTTACTCTCGCCTAATACGTTGTTGAAGTAGTACAAGTTTAAGCACTGTTTTGCCTGATGCTCTAATAGTTTAATTAAGTCTGTGTTGTGCGTAAGGACTAGAGTCTTTTTGGAAGATAAGAAGCTTAAAATCGCATATGCTAGTTTGTTCTTGTAAATGGAATCAAAGCTCGATATCGGGTCATCAAGTACGATTAATTCACATGCCGAGTTTTTCGCTTTTAAGAGCTCAAATGCGAGTGAAAGGAAGTTCTGCTCACCATTACTTAGCTCAAGGTCTTGGCGGTTTTTGTTTAAAAAGTCTTTCCCTCCTAACATAAGTCTAATATTGTTATTATCATCACGCTCTAGCGAAATTTCACGCTCAAGAGATTCATTTAGAAACTGTTCGATGAACAATATGTCTTCACTTCCAAATGTTGGCTTATTCTTGAGTAATGCTTGATAGGCTTCATAGTCTTCTTGTAACGCGTGATTAGTTGAAGTTGTTATAAAGTCATGTTTGAGAAGCTGCCAGTACACTGATTTATAATTGTTGAATTCAACGACTAGATCCTCAATGAAGGATTTATCAGATTTCTTTATAGCAGTTCTAACTCTATCTTTGATATTAAACGAGTCAGGCTGAGACAGGTTCTTGATGATCTTTTCTGCTATTTCTTTTTCTTTTTCATCCATTTGATTGGATGTTTGTTCATATTGTTCGTTTTTCTGAGCTAGTTTAGCTACTACATCAATAGGATGGTCGCAGACTAAACACTCATCTATATAATTAAATTTCTCTAGAATTATTACAGCTTCGCTTTGCTCTTCAAGTTTGACTATGCTCTGTTCTTTATCATCAAGTTGGAAATTGTAGTTTGATAAAGCGCGAATGATTGAATCATTTTTGGCAAAATCCTCAATGAAAAACCTTAGCTTCGCTTCATCATAGTCTGGCGTTTCTGCTAATTGATATCCGTATACTTTATCAATGAAATTTTTACGATCTATTTTTTTACCTCTGGATCGACTATTTGCTATGTCTGCTATGTAACCTAATAGGTCTTTATCTAGAATGAGCTCATCAAAATTCGTACTCATTTTAGCTATTTGATAGTTTTTCTTGAGGATACCAACAAGTTCTTTTTCGAACAGTAAGGAAAAGCTGTCGTTCAGTTTTTCTTTAAGTTGGTATTCCCTTTTAATATCATCGCCGAGGATAAAATCCTGAGTCTCACCTTGAATTACGTTTCTGTCATTTTGGTCTGATATGATATGAGCTATCGGATCACTATTTTCGGTATGTTCTATACCACCAATGTCCAGCGTGTACTCTACATCTTTGTCTTGGTTTAAGACCTTGGACAAACTTGTTTTTCCAGTACCATTAGGTCCATATACTACACATACTTTCTTACGTTCGAAATCTAACTCGTTGTTCTGCGTTAGCGCTAAATATTCGTCAGTGAAAATACTATCTTTCTTGATTTTCGATACTTTGATTTTCATAAGTTTTTCTAACTAGCTGTTTTTTTTAATGTAACACAAGCCTTGTTGCATATAAGGGCTTTCGTCAAATAATCGAAAATTACTCCACCGTAATGAAGCGAAGTTGGCTCAATATATACGCCTTATGACAAGTTGTTATTCAACTGCTATTAGAGTGTTAACGCTGATACGTTGGTCGTCTTCAGTCTTTACTTCTAGCACATCATGAGTCCGCGGTAATAAAACCAAGTCTTGTCTTTGGACGATCCATTAGATCATGCATAAAAAAATAATTAGTTGAGGATTGGGATTTTATGAGAGTAAGCACAGAAAGGGGCAGAGGCTTTCCTATCTATCTGAAGTGATTTTCCACTAACGTTCTAGACACCTTCTGTTAGATATGACCTTAACTCCTATGTATTAAAGTGCTAATTTAGTTACAGAAAAACGATTAAGGAAGATAGTAATGCATGAAAGCGATGAGCCTCGCTCTCTAGATATACTGGATGGCATACAGCTAAGGAGAATCGAAGCTGTACACAGAGGATTTCTATATCAACACCTATATGCTGTTGGATGCTTACTATTGGCTCCAACGGCTGATGTCGATGCTGTGTCGGTTGAACTTGATGAGGATATCGAGCTTATTACTGGGCTCGGGCGAATCTATGTGCAAGTTAAGACCCGCACCAACCCAATGATACCCAGCGATATTTCTGGCGCTCTTGGGCGTTTTGAGCACATTCGAAAAGAGCATTCTGAAGAGAAACGTAAAGGCGAGGCTTCATTTGTCATAGTTGCGAACAAATGTGCTGGCGTTAAACTCCAGAAGACTATCGACGAGAAAAAACTTCCCTCGGATATTGTTTTCCTTTCACCTCAGTCCTTTACTGAGTGCTACCCGGCACTCCCGCCCGCTTGGGAGTCTCTGGATGACGCAGCAGCATGGTGTATCGCTGAAGCAGCGAAATTGAATTTCTCGTTGTTGTCCCCGGAATCCCTAGTGTGGAAACTGGCCGGGCTGGTTCAACTTGCCGCCACGGGCGGCTCCTCGAACAGAGAGCATGTTTTTCACGTAAATGACCTTTCTGTATTGTTTGAACAGTTAATTGTTCAGTTACAGGACTTTCCTGTGCCTCCAGATCTTTACTGGCCGCAGAGAATGGAGCCGTCGCTCACATCTGGCGACCGTGTTCGTATCATTTGTGGTTTGTCTGGGGCTGGTAAGACGTCGTGGGCAGCCCAGGCGGCGCTACACTGCGCTGAGCTGTGTGCCTACTATGACGTAGGTGACCTTCCGGGACCAGCCTTAGCCAGTACGCTAGTTCGCGAACTGGCTGCAAGGTTTGCAACATCAGATCACGATGGTCTGCGGAAAATCTTGCTACCAGGTTCTAGTGGCTACGAGGCACTGAGAACTTTTGGCTCATTTTTAGAGCAACAAGGGGTCACTCTATTGCTCGTTTTAGACAACGCGCATCGCATTCCAGTAGATAATCTACGCGAGGTATTAAATGCAACGAAATGCATTAACTTTGTCCTGCTGTGTCAGCCTCATGACAACATACGCGAACTGGAAGCTGTTATGGGGCTTCAACGTGAGGTACTTCTCGGTTGGGATATTAATACTTTGGCCGCTGCAGTCGATGATCTCGGTGGTTTTGCCACTGCTCAGGGATACGAGCAACTTCGGACTTATACCGGTGGCCTACCACTATATGTCCAGAGCGCTGCGAAGATTGCGGTCTCAGACTACGAAGGTAATGTCGATGCGCTCTGCACTGAGCTCCAACAGCAAGAAAATAACGTAGAGACTGCACAAGAGGTGATTCTAGCCCGTGTTTATCAGGGATTCGAACCACTTGTTCAGGACTCCCTATCATTGTTCAGCCTAGCTGATGTGGGGTTAAGCACCAATGAAGTTACAGAGTTTCTGGTTAACTCTCTGGATGTATCCAAAAGAGGTGCTGCAACACTTCTCAAGAAAATGCGGGCCACTGGAACTATTGAGGTTTTTGGAAGCCAGACCTTGAAAGTCCATGACGCCGTAAGAGTCCTGGGACTACAGCATCTGGATCTTATGGCTCCACAGGTGGCTAATAAAGCATTGGTAGCATTGAGAGACTTGCTGGTCGCGAGCCTTTCTAAAACTCGTGACACATCAAGGTTTTCCCTGTTGACGCAGGTATATATTAAGCTCAACGATGCCATGACGCTCATCGCACTTTCGGGTGAGGAACTCTTTCATGAAATGGGTATCACCGTCGATATACTGACAAGTCTTGAGAATGCACTGAATTCAGATGCGCTGGAACCAGTTCAAAAATTTTGGGCTTTGGACGGGCTCCTTTTTGCCGAAATAAGGGAGGGGCGACTTGAGAATCTCATTCAGCGATTTGAAGCCATGGAGACACTTCTTGCTGAGTATGAGTTTGGCTACCGCGAAGAAATTGCCTATGCAATGAAGAAAATATTATTCTCTGCAGAAAACAGTGATGAGCTCGAGGTTCAGCGGATCGTTGAACAGTCACGTCCTAAATTACCCGATGCTGAACATGAGCGCATTTTTGACTACAACTATGCTATCGCGCTGTGGAAGCTAAATAGATACAAAGATGCGGAAGATCTGTGCTGGAAAGTGATCGACGGTTATTACGGCATACTCGGCATCTCCGCACAGGATGTGATCGGTAAAAACGCAGATGTGCTGTGGAAAATTATCAACACACCAGTAGACGTTCAGGATCATCTTAAACATCTCGCCGACGTCCTAGAGCTATATGCCATAAATCGGGAAGAACAGAGAAAACCAACGCCATTCGCACGTATTCATTCTATGAAATTCTACAACATGGCCGGCGCCCCAGAATCCTTGGTTCGGGTTGGCCAGGATTTAGCTGATGAGTTTATAGCTATGAAAGACCATGAAGGCGCCCGGGAAGTCATGGAGCAACACGTGTTGCCTGTTGTGGACAAGGCAGGTTTGGTTAATAGGCTAGTTCAGGTTCGAAGTCAGTATGCGGTAATACTGGCGCTATGCGAACAGCACGATGATGCCGCCGTTGAGATGGGACGTCTAGATCCTTATTTTGACGGGTTAACCGGTGACCAACGCCTTGAAATTGAAAACCAATCAAACTATATAGCCCAACTCGCACATCAGGCATCGCATACAGCAATCAGAAAGATGTTTAGGGTGGTCGGCAGAAATCAAAAGTGTCCCTGTGGCTCTGGCCTTAAATATAAAAAATGTCATAGAATCTGATTCATCTACCTAAAAGCATTCACAAAGCCAAACTGAAGTAGCGTGAATTTGATCACCTACAACATGCGACAGCGTATCTGGGCACATAGGTCAATGGAGGCAGGCAGTTAGTTAAGAAGCTTGTGGGGTGTCACATTAGTTATGCTTGGACTAACCGTGAATCGCATTCTGCAACCGAGCTTTCTATCTAAAACACTTTGGGGCAAATTAGGAAGCTAGGATAGGCATTTTGTTCACTCCTTCAAAACTCAGCTATTGGCCTTTGAAGTGTTTCTGATGAAGATGGCATGATGTAAGCTAAGCCAATAAAATAGAAATGGATTTAGAATTTATATGTTTAATCTTCATACTCTTGGTTGGCACAGCTTTCAACAGTTGTGCCTTTCGGTATTACGCGAAGTTCTCGGTCAAACGGTCCAGTCCTTTCTAGATACTAATGACAGCGGTAGAGATGGAGCATTTGCAGGTATCTGGAGCCAACAAAATGGTGAGTTGTTCTCTGGCCGCTTTGTGATCCAATGTAAGTTTACCGCTCGCGTTGGGCACTCTCTCACACCATCAGATCTTGAAGACGAATTCAGCAAGGCCGAACGATTAGTCAGCAAGAATGAATGTGACATTTATATTCTAATGACAAACGCTGGTGTTTCCGGTGCTACCGAACTAAAGATTAAGGAAAGGTCCAAAGAAGCAGGAATCAAAGATTTCCTTATATTGGGTTCCACTTGGCTGGAAGACCAAATTCGTGACAATAAGCATTTAAGGATGATGGTTCCAAGAGTATACGGTCTCGGAGACTTGAGCCAAATTCTAGACGACCGAGCATATGCTCAAGCCAAAGCTGTACTCGAAACAATGAAAGAAGATCTAGCTAAGGTCGTTTTAACTGAGTCTTATCGAAAAGCAGCTGAAGCTCTCGACACGCATAGTTTCGTGCTTCTAGTTGGTGAGCCAGCCTCAGGAAAAACGACCATAGCATCATTGCTTGCTATGTCATCTGCTGACCAATGGGGAGCGTCTGTGGTTAAGTTGATGACACCCCAGTCAATCGTTGAGCGTTGGAATCCTAATGAAAAGTCCCAACTATTCTGGATCGATGACGCATTCGGAGTGACTCAGTATGAAAGTGGCCTTGCCTCCGGTTGGAATCATATCCTCAATGAGGTAAGAACCATTCTTCGCCAAGGAAACCGTATCGTTATGACGTCACGAGACTATATCTATAATCGTGCACGTCAGGATTTGAAGGACGGTGCCTTCCCACTCTTCCAGGAGAGTCAGGTTGTTGTAGATGTTCATAACCTAACGCCAGACGAACGAAGGCAGATTCTCTACAACCATCTAAAGCTTGGAAGACAACCCAGAGAGTTTCGTGCTGCGGTTAAACCACATTTAGAGACTGTTGCAGATCATGATAGGTTCATTCCAGAAACAGCTAGGAGGTTGGCAGATCCATTTTTCACCAAAAATTTGTACCTGTCTGATTTGAGCTTGGAGAGGTTTGTAGATAAGCGCGAACAATTCCTCATAGATACCTGTAAAGAGCTAGACGCCGGTTGCAAAGCAGCATTAGCATTAATTTATATGTCCAACGGTCAATTGCAAAGCCCGGTCACATTGACGGCTGCTGAGGATGATACTCTGAGGCGATTGGGCAGTGACTTGGGAGGTTGTACAGCTGCACTCGAAGCACTGCGCGATAGTCTAGTAGTCCACGTGAATTCGGACGGAAAGTCCTTTTGGACTTTCAAACACCCAACTATTGGAGACGCATACTCTGTCATGCTTCGAGGCAGTCCGGAGCTGCTTGGGATTTATGTCCGCGGTAGCGATATCCAAAAGCTGATGCGTCAGATAACTTGTGGCAACGTAGACATTGAACAAGCTGTTGTACTGCCTAGTTCTATGTTTGAATTACTCATTAAGCGACTTATTACATATAAAACAAGTTCTGCCTATAAGACTCAATGGATGTCAGGTTGGTGGGCTCGACGAGAACTGCTAAGTTTTTTAAACGGACGGTGCAACAAGCAGTTTCTCGAATCGTATCTCAGAGCTGACCCCAAATTAATTGATCATATCACGACCCCTACGCCGAACTTAGATTTTTCGGTAGAAGTCGACCTAGCTATTCGCTTGTTCAAACTAGGCATCTTACCAGAAAGCGCGCGTAAAACACTGGTAACTACGGTCTCGAAATATGCTCAAAATGGCGAAGATGCCAGAGTTCTAGGTGACCCTGAGCTCCGCTCACTATTAAATGATAAGGAAGTGAGAATACTAAGAGAAGCGATTCGTACTGAATTACTGCCGCGAATTGAGGAAGTGCGTTGTTTACATCAAGAAGAGCACGATCCCGAAGAAGACCCAGAGTGGCACATGAATCGTTTTACTCAACTGCTTTCAGGTATTTTAGATGAATATCCACATAGTTTGCGTATTAGAAATATTATAGAAAAACAGCGCATGTTAGTTAAAGAATGGGTCGATGAAAACCCACTGGAGGAAGACAGTTCGGCTTCGCGAGATATCATAGTTGATGAACCGAATGTAAGCTATACGAGCAGTCGAAGCATTTTTGATGATATAGATGAGTGATATCTGCTCCAGCGCGATTTCGATAAACACTCTGTAGCATTATTAAAATGTGGTCAACAGAATTGGTAAAAATGGACAGGCTTACTGCGCCTGCAACACAGAAAGGGGGCAGAACCTTCTTAGAACCATCATACCTACAACGTACCACGGGTAAAAATTCAGCAACAGGAAGCCTCTGGACAAAACCTTGCTAAAGTAATAAGTTAAATTAGAAAGATGCGGATAACTTTGGGTATTGAAAAGTAGCTTGATTGGGTATCCCGCCTTATTTGTACAGAACCGTTCAATGACAAACACTTAAATAAACTTGCAAAAAGGACTGCGGTTCGCTATCTTTTATTTACAACTTACCCTTCTTCCACGCGCGGCGACATACAGACCCCTGGAGCTGGGCGGAGAAACCGACCTTTGAGTCGGTTTTTTCAATTTTAAGCTATTGATTTCAATTGTTGCGTACAGATTACGACTCTTGTATACTTGCTCTACAACTTACCCTTCTTCCACGCGTGGCGACATACAGACCCCTGGAGCTGGGCGAAAAAACCGACTTTTGAGTCGGTTTTTTCAATTTAGGGCCAAAATAAACGTGAAAACAAGAATATATATCGACGGTTATAACCTCTACTTTGGGTGTCTCAAAGGAACCCCTCACAAATGGCTAGACCCAATTTCTTTATCAGAACGACTGTTAGCACGTTCAGGGGAGCGAGGTTCTATCCTGGATGAGGAGGTTGGAGTTAAATTCTTCACGGCTGAGATATCCGAAAAAGCAGCATCTGACAACACTTCTCTCAACGACCAGCGTTCCTATCATCTGGCTCTGCATATTCACTGCGCATCACGCCTCGAAACTATCAAGGGTAGCTATGCGATTGATAAGACAAAGTTCCCTTGCGTCGAAAAAGACGATAAGGGAAATGAAAAACAGCCTAGAGACTCACAGCGCGTGAAGATCTGGAAGCTAGAAGAGAAGCAAAGTGATGTGAATGTCGCGATTGAAGCTGTCTATGACGCAATCACTGAACCGGATCTAGAACAGGTTGTATTCGTAACCAATGATACCGACATAGCCCCAGCACTAAGTAAAATACGCGAGTACAATAAGTTGCAGCTTCGAGATGAAGTGAAGATAGGTCTTATCGTACCAATCAAAAGCGACGATGATTCCAGACGAGCTAATAAAAGCTTGAGTGCACTTGCTGATTGGACAATTCATCATATTAGAGATGAAGAGCTTGCTGCATCCCAACTACCTTGCAGGCTACCAGCGAAAATGTCAGCCTTTAAGCCTAGTGGCTGGTTCAAATACCCAGATAGAGTACAAGAGATACTAGAGATCCTTAGTGATAGAGAAGTAGCTAAGAGCATTCCTGCCTCTTGGAAATGGCTAAGCAAGCCTTTACAACAGGTCGAAGGTTTGCCCAATTTGGAAAGTCTACCTTGTGATTGCATGGATGACGAAGTAGCTCTTGAAACCATTCGTCAGCATGCCATTGCCTACGCGACATTTAAAAAGTCACTCTAACCCTGAGCACAAATCCTCCTAGGCTTGGCTTTTCAATGGTGGCAGTTTTATAATCTTCACATCCTGCTGCCCCTCATATTTTTAGGGGCTCTGGCTGTTTATAGTTTGCCATTATTCCAAGTATGGCTAACTGGACTATCAAATGTGTGTTGAACTTGCAGCGGTAATTCAAAAAGGGGCAAAAGCGTGTTAGCTTGACCGTCCCTCTTGGCCTGACACTACCCAAAACAGATCAATCTTTAATGTAATTGATCAGGCTTTATTGGAATCGATCACTCTATATTGTCTTCTGACACCAACGGTAGGTTATCGTAGCTTTGCTGAGGCTCAACAAGAGATAACCCGCTACATCACTGGATATTACTGCTAACTCAGGCCACATCAGTATAACGGTGGCCTAACACCTAATGAATCAGAGCAGTTGTATTGGGAAAACTCTAACACTGGGGCCAATGTTAGTTGACCACTACACTTTGAACATTAAGGCTCGGTTAGTTGAAGAAAACTGTCGGAGATGCGTTAAGATTTAATATAACGATAAGAGATTAGGGGTAAGTATTGATGAATCAAAGGCTAGCTTCTGGGCTGAAATCTGCCGAAGCATTGTTGTTAAAGTGGGGAGCTACCCGTGAACAGATACAAGTTATTCTACCAACTGAAGAGGATAGCCTGGAAGTTAGAATCAGCCACCTTTTAAATATCCATGCTACTTTAAGGGCAATATTTAGCAATGAAGAGAATGTATATGGCTTTATGGGTCATACAAACAACAACACCTTCTTCAATGGGCGAAGCCCAACTAGTATAATTGCTTCAGGACGCTTATCTGATTTACAAGCAGTCAGAGATCAAATTGATAACTTAGTATTACGCTAAGATAAGCGTACTAAGCTATGACAAGGGGTGTTCGACACGTACACTCGACAAATCCATTAACCCATATATAGGGTTATCCCATCGATTCCCTCGCCACATTATAGAAGAAACACACTCTAAATGTTTCAGCTCTTCTAGAATGTTGTTTTGTGCTTCTACAGATAAATCACAGTCAACATTGACACTTAAGTAGACATGACGAGCCAATTTGGCAGCCTTCATAACATCTGTAAAGGCAACTCCAGAGCTTCCTCCTTGGGTTAAAATAACGCTCGTAAATGATGACTTGAGTAGTGCCTCAGCCAGTTGATAGTTGCTGTGGCGCTCACTCCAATTCCATATAAGCGTACCAGTCAATTCATCAGTATTTTCTAGTTGAGCCAATGAATTGAAGTCTATCCCATATTCGTTATCATGAACTTGAAAAACTCTGACAACAAGAGGGTGTTCTCCACGCTGTATCAGTTGTTGCTGTAGAGTTCTTACTGTGTGGCGTTCACCACTTCCACCTTTAGTTCGTAAAACGGCATAAACTTTTAATTCAGCACAGCACCCTTGCCAAAAACTAACATCAATGTCTTGCCGCGAAAAATCGGAAATAGTGTTTAGACCATTGCCTAAACTGCGCGTTATAGTTTTCTGGCTCATAACAAACTCCTAAGATTGTGGCGAATCCCGTCTATCATATAGAACAACTAATAGTCACCTAAATGCCTGACTTTGATTCGTGCTACGTAATATAATAGTTTAACTAAAGGAAAAGAGAGCTCTATGACAATAAATAAATCAACGTTATACCCAACACTAATCCCTTTTAAATTGCCCGATATTCCATTCAAAGTCATTGACCCAAATGAACTACCTACCACCTATAGATTGGCTTTCGAAGAGTTTTTAGCTGGCTCATCTGCACCGCATCCTATCTATGCCTATCAGCATGATTTTGAACGGTTCATTTTATCGATTGAACAGGGACATATTAAAATAAAAGAATGCTAAGTTGTATCAAATGCAAATAGAGAAAGTGGCTAACGCCCCTCAAAGGTTGGGAATTGTAAGAGCTTAATTTTACAGAAGGCCACGGTGAAAAATCGGTCAAACCGTACCAACCTGAAATGTTGCATGTTGAGGGGCAATTGCAATTAAAAACTATCTTTACAGTCAATTTGTTCTCATTAATTTTACGTATAGTAAACTCGCATTAGCAGGGTATGAATGAGTTTTTACTCTGGGTAATTTTGGGACAGCAAGGTAAGTTACGCGTAGTCATGCGAAAAACAAATGAGATTGACTCGTCATTCTTAACCCTCTTTATTTGACTCAATATCTTTCATCGCCTTTTGGAAAATCGTCATTACGTTAGGGTCGCTTTGCCCTGTATGGACTATTTTTTGGATAAAGGCTTGCAGGTAACCAATCTCTTCCTTTGCCACTTTTAGCTCAGATTCTAGCTGAATTACTTTTTCCGCTAAATTAATGTCTTTTTGAAGAAAGGAAAGCAACTCGGTATCGTTAGATGAAACAGGTTGTCCTTTAAGTAAGCGTTTCCTCGCTTTGTATGCATTTTTGATATTGAGATATTTATCGAGCGTTTGTCGAGTTGTCGTAATCGCAAGGTTAGACTCAACTTTTGTTACCAATAAATCCCAAGTGAGCTTGCCTTCCCAAGCCTTAATGAGGGCTTGAATGGAGATTTGTTGGTCTGTGTTTAATGATTTGGTCGCCATACCTGCTCTCTTATATCGTCCCTAAAAAGCTCAAGAAGTTAGTTTTAGCAGAGTCATCTGTCGGTTTGTTTGCTGCCTCGATAGCTGCTCGAAGTGCTTCTTCTGCATCTGGTAATGATAATATTTTCTCTGTCACTGTTTTTGTCTCTAAATCCGTAATTCTCATGACATTGGGGTGAGTAAGAACACGAACAATAGAACTCTCTTTGATGGATTCGTCCGATAGAACTTCAATGAGATTTTTGAGCATGCAAGTGTTTCTGTAATGTGTTTGATACCATTGCTGCATTCCATTGCTAGTTGCAAAGTTGATGGCTTCTTGAACTTGCTTTAGATTGTAATTCTGTATCGCTAAATCTTTTTTTAATAACTCAATGGCTTCTTCATCATGAGTAATATGACATGAAGATGAGCAGAGTGTGCATTGCGTCTCGAATTCTGTCATGTATGAGCAAGGGGTTAGCGTTAAATCTTGGGTACAAAATCCAACCTCACTGATAAACGTCGGGCTTAAATTATCAGTGGCTTCATCGTATCGATCTTTACTTTGTATGCGCTTCTCAACGTTATCCTGCACTTCTTCTTCAGTTTCTTTCTCATACAGAATATCACTGATGACAGATGCATTTTGAGCATCAGTAGTATGGATGTAGGTGAGTGTTTGCTCTGGGCTATTTCGACCAGATAAGATGGTTATGAGTAGATGAGGTAACCCCTTTTTATCTAGGTAATTATTTTGCCAGTGCCGGAACTGGTGAGGCTTTATACTAAAATCTGATGAAAAATCAAACTCTTCAAAAATGGTTGAATGGGAACTGGACCTTTGTGTAATGCTTCTTTCAAGAATAGAGCCTAAACGCTCAGTTGGCACTAATAAGAAATGCGAAGCTTGTAGCCTGTTGACTTGTTTCTCAGTATAAGAAAATAACGCATTGTCATAATCAACACGCTTAGTCCTGCCTTGGTTGTATCCCAATATAGAATTTAGATTTGCTGCCACAATATGGTTTTGAAATTCAGCAACCGTCATTTCTCTTTGACCATTGAAATACTTTTTTTCTTGTTTTGAGCTGCTGACAGCAACACCGACAAGTGATGATGTGTAAATGCATTTGTGTCTAATTTCTAGCTTATCAAATATTGTTAACCTGGTTATGTGTTTGATAAATATGTTGTATTTTAAGTTAATTGTACCCTTCGTATCTTTGGTGACGCGGACATACCCGTCTGTATCATCGAAAAATCCTAACAAAAAGCCAAGGTGAATAAGGTTTGTTGGCTTGCTTGGGTTAGGGGTGAGCGCATTCAGATTGTTGATGCTCGGCTTAAAGTTTCCAAGTACCTTTTTTAAACTAAGATGTGGGTTTTGATAAAACCTTGCTAATACTCTCGCTGGCTCTGTAACAATGCTAGTGTAATGCAGTGCGCGGTCTAGGCTTTCAGCCATTTCAGCGTTGATGTGATTTTGATAGTCTTTAAATCCTTTTGAACCTCGCCAGTTAAGATAGTGAACTGTAGATTCCTTGCCGTTGACGACTTCTGTATGAGATTGTAACCGTTGTTTGGTGAGTAAAACTTGCTCTACCGCTACTCGATTTGGGGATGCCATTGCAAGAGCTGACATTGTGCATACATAGCTATTTAATTGGCTTTTTGTGGAGTGGATGAGATTAGCCCAAGAGTCTGTGTTCTCTTTGTCATCTTGGTTTTGATAAGGAGGGATAACGTCATAAAATATCGCACCTAACGCTAGCAGCGATTTTTCACTAGGTAATTTTTGGCTTTCAGCTGCAATAGCATCATCACCCGTCTTTACTCTATTATCGTTTCTCTCTCTATTAAGATTTGGAGAAATGCTGGCCGGTATCATTTTGTGGGTTTTTAGCCAATTAAAAAAAGTAGAGAGGTATCTGATTTGAATTATGTTATCAAGGGCGCTTTGAATCTCATCGATACTTGCAGAAGCGATATTATCATTGAGAACAATTAAAAACTTTCTTGCTGTCGAGATTTTAACTGTCTTCTTGGCGACAGAAATTTGTTCTTTCAGTACATCCAGAGTATAGGCAAAAAGTAGGTGATGCGTATCTATATCTAACCTGTCGTGATCAGTGAAGGTAGAACGAATGCTGGCATTGGGCTTATTGGCATTATTAAAAATGACATTAGTTTTTATACCCTCGTTATTTGTAAAGATAACAGCAATGTCATTCCATGTGGCCTGCTCTCCTGATGAAGTAGTAAAACCAAGTAAAGGCTGTTTTTTCTTATCGGCAAGATAAGCTTGTTGATTGGTAATATAACGATTTACTGTACTCATTTTACACCTCCAACCCTCGCGGTTTTTCGCTCTTCACAAAGGGTTATTGTCATCTTGATGTACAGAATAACTTTTTTGAGTCGCTTCACGGTTGCAGGGTGTGCGGATTGGCTATTAATTGCCAACTTTCTTTCGGCTTTATCAAGATATTGATGATGATTTGCCGTTTCCAAAGGTCTAAAGTTGTCGCATGGATAGCACGCCATAGGCGCACCGCCTTTTGAACGACAACTTACGCAGTTAGCCGGGTTAAGTTTATGCCCAATTTCTTCATCAAACATACTCTTTACTTTGAAGTCATCGTGCGTTTGTAACTCCTTTACAGATAAGCTATCAAATCGCTTGATAATATTGTTCCCAGCATAAGCTTCATCAATTTTCACTCGCTCAGATGCTTTTAGGTCAAGGTAAGGCTTAATAGCCTCAGTAGTCACGCCTGTAATGGCAGCAAGGTGAGCTGGGCTTAATCCGTATTTTGCTCCTTGGGTAAGTATGGTGTGTCGCCAGCGATTGTTCTGTAGCATCAAAGTATCATTTGGAAGTCTATCGCTGCTTGGTTTGAGCTTCTTAAACAAATTTCTAATATTCGTATTAAGGGAGGAGCTTGATATGTGGTATGCCTTTGAGGTATGGCTGACAGAGCTAAATAACTCTGATTTAGACTCGAACTCTGAACTAAACAAACTTTTGTCTGGTAGTACTGGGAGCCTACTCATGATTTCTTTGGCCTCATCATCAATTAACAAGATGTCTTGTGCTGAAAGCGACTGCAAGAGGTAGTTTTCATAAGATTGATAGTAGCGCACAAGTAGTTGAGAAAAATCCGTTTCTAAGCGATGTGATCGTGATTCAGCGTTATCACGAAATTGCCCATCCTTACCTCTAAAGGTGCGAACATGCAATTGCTCTACATCTGAAAAGATGTGTTGGGTAACGGGTTTCCAGTTGCAATCAGATTCTTTATGGGACTGAAATATTTGTCCCACAGGTAAAATGTCACACCATTTAATTTGTAAAAGTTGAGAGGGGCGTCTAACAAGAATAAGGATTAACTGACTTGCTATGATGTTTCTTGAACGTGTAAATGCATGTATAGATAGTACTTCTTTATTCAATGAATGCAGTGTTTCTATCCTTAAACTTTCAAGAATGTTATCTTGTTCAACTTCACTATAAGCTCCTGTTTTAGGATCAAGAATGCCTTTCAAGTGGGCATTTTTCTGACCCAATTTGTCATCTTTAACACTGTCATACAGAGGCTTTAACGTGCTGCTGATGTAACGGCTTTTAGGGTTGCAGAGAGAGGATAAGCATTCTCTAACCTTTTTTTTATAGGTATCTAATGTAAGCCACCATGCTTGAAACTTGTAAGCGTCTAGGTAACTCACAATTGATTTAAGGGTGCAAACAATCGTATATGTAGTTGTAAAAGCGTAACGCTTTGCTGCATGCGCTATGGCTAATCTCAAATCCAAAAAGGTTTCAGTATCTAGCTCATTCATCCAAGTAAGGTTTAAGTTTTTTTTATAATCAAGTTCCCATTTGTCTGACAAGATATCAAAAGTATACCCATCTTCTTTGGAGTTGAATATGCGCTGTCCGCCATACCCTTTATTAAAAGTGGAGATATGATTATTGCTCATTATTACCTCCTAATTTAGGAACAGTTTTGGCTTGAGTTTTAGAGGAGATATCAGCCACAGTAACCGCTAATTGATATTCGTTGTATACGGATGCCATTTTTGAATCCTCAACCCAACCCATTGCATATTTGCGTAAATCTTCAACTTTTTCTGGGGTTAGCCCATTATCTCTGGCTTTATCTTCAAAGACCTCATTCCATTTATGGCGAAGCTTATGAGGGTGTAGTTTGATGCCCAAAGTCTCACCAAATTTTTCTACAATTTTGTGAATGGATTTGTAAGTTAAAGGTTGACCTGATGTTGTGCCTTTCTCTGAGATGAAGACAAAATCATGCTCACGAGATGCTGGGTTATTTGCTCGCACAGTTTGAATATAGAGCTTGATGAGCCTCATTAACTCTGAGGAAATGGACACTGACAGCGCCTTAGTTTTGTTTGATGGGCGCTCTAATCTAGGGTCCGTAGGGTCGTTTGGCGTTCTTGTTAATAGGAAGCGAGGATTATCCCAATCGCCGATTAAGTCGCTGACTTTGAGCTTTAAAACTGCCCCAACACGAACCCCTGTATTAATGAGTATCTGCATTATAATTTGGTTTCTTAATTTACTTGATTTAAAAGGGTTATCTGGTGAACTCTCTTTGATAATCTCAAGTAAATAAAAGAACTTATCCGAGGGTATAACAGACTCAAAGGCATCTTTAACAATGGTGTTATTCTTGCGTGTGCCACTAATTAAGGTGTTGATATATATCTTAAATTTGTTGAGTTGATCGTCCACGCTAGCTTTAGTATCAGTTGGCTCTTGGTCGTAGTGGTGGCAAACGTATAAGTATTCGATATATGATTTCAGTCGAATTAAGCGTTGACGTAAAGTGTGTGCCGAAACTTGCGGTAGGCTATATGAAGTCGCATGGATCGCATCTCGAATGCGTTTATCTGAGACTTGTATGACATTGTTTTCATGTGTAGCGGTTTTATCAGCGTAAAACTTACTCGCCCGAACAAAATCATCAACTTCTAGTCTTGAAAGAAATTCTCCAGAACTTACACGTTCAACAAGATCTATACCTTGTTCGATAAAGTGACAGTATAAAAATTTTAGCTCGTAAGCATACTTCTTTAGTGTATGAAAAGCAGGTGCTTGGGAGCTCACTTTTTTTTCTCCTACAGAGAGTGGAGAGTTATGATTTCCATTGAGATAGGCATTAAGATACAAGCAAGCAGGAAAAAAGCCCGCTCTAATAATTAATGGGAAGTTGTACCCACTAGTATCGGTATAAATCTTTACCGCAACATTTTTACCCAGCGTAATCATTACAAAATATACCTTAAGTTATATATAAATCTAACATAGTGTTGAGCAGTGATTTTGTAAAGAAAAAAAAAGACTCTATCAATACTATTAGGGGTATAGTGATTAGGTTACTTCTTTTTTCTTTACACTTTATTTTGATGGAGAGTATTCGCTGGCTTCCTGATGGTAGAGAAGTTTGGCTACTCCGCCGCAGATATTACGTTGCTGTTCCTGATTAACTATGTCTTTAACTTCTTGTTTGCGAAGCGAATAGGCCGTTTTATCGGCGTTGTTGGTGAGCGCAAAGCGTTGATGTTTGAATACGTCGGTTTGATCTTCGTGTTCGTCGGGTACGGTTTGGTGCAAACGGCAGAGTGGGCGGCAGCATTGTATGTTGTCGATCATTTATTTTTCGCGTTAGCGCTTGCGATTAAAACCTACTTCCAGAAAATTGCCGACCCAGCAGATATGGCGTCGACCGCAGGCGTTGCGTTTACGATTAACCATATTGCGGCGGTTGTAATACCTGTTACGTTTGGTGTGATTTGGCTGGTTTCTCCTGCTAGCGTATTTTACATCGGTGCAGGTATGGCGGCTGTGAGCTTACTGCTGTCACTCAATATTCCAGCGAAGCCAGAAGAGGGCAATGAGACCCGCTTATTAAAGTGGAGCTAAGTTGGTACTTACTATCTAGTCATAGAATTTAATTACTGTTAATAGCTTTATTGAATTGGGTGCTTAGGCACCCCTTTCTTTATCCTCATGTTGTGTCTTCTATGGTTGTACATATCTATTGGGTCCGTTAGGGTTTTATACCTAAGTATGTTGAAATTACTCGGATACAACATGAGTCGAAACACTAAGGAGGGTTTTACAGTGCAGGTACATGGCAGGGAGTTGGATTTAGATCTAGGAAACCGTCACGTCGTTATTCAACGTCGCTATGAGGCGTTAGGTGCTGCCAACGATCTGCTCATAGCTATTTGGTTTTTAATTGGTAGCTTTTTCTTTTTGAATGATTCGTTGATTGAAAGCGGGACTTGGCTGTTCATCGTAGGCAGCGCGCAGTTGATCATTAAGCCCCTGATAAAACTGATGAGTTTAGTTCATGTTGGTCGCTTAAATAAGCAACTTTCTGGCACATCAACGAGCCGCTGAGATTACACGCCTATTTTGAGCACCTGCAAGCAAGAGGCTAATGAGCGGGTTATCGAGGGGAAAGAGGGAAACATAACGTGGTCACAACACTAACCACGTTATGTTCAGCTTGAAGCTTTAGAATTTAAAACGGATACCAGAACAGTTGTGTGTCCATAACACGCTTGCTGATCGCAGCAATCACTATCACCGCAATCCCCGCCATACAGATCATATCGGCTTTGGTCAGTGGTTTTAAGCTGTACCAAGTGCGAGATGAATGACGGCCGAAGCCACGCAGTGTCATCGCGTTTGAGATTTGGTCTGCTCTGTCCAAACTAGAGAAAATCAGAGGGCCAAGAATCTTCGCCACGTTCTTCATACGAGTGAACAACGGAGCCTTCTTACTCAGTTCTACTCCGCGTGCTTGTTGCGCGTGCATGATGTTAACAAAGTCCTTTTTCACTTCCGGCAAGTAGCGCAGCGTTAAGCTCACGGCATAGGCGATTTTGTAAGGCACACCCAAGCGGTTCAAGCTGGCTGAAAACTCCGTCGGGTGAGTGGTAAATACAAACACTAACGCGATTGGGAACATGCTGAAGTATTTCAACGTCACTGTTACTAGGTAAAACAACGTCTCTTGAGTGAGCGAGTAATTACCGGGTAACGGGAGTAAAACCGTTGATGAGCCCATGAACTCAGTGCCTTGTTGCGGCGCTAACGCGAACATAAACAGGGCATTGATCAGCAATACCGTGCCTGTACCGAGTAAAAGTGGTTTGTAGACATGAAATGGCACTTTGGTCATTTTCAATAAGCCCAAACCAAGCACGATCAACAGTGCAATGATTCGCAAGTCAAACGTGGTCAACACCACCGTTACCCAAGCAATGAAAAGCAAGAACTTAGTAATGCCATTCAACTTATGAAGTGGCGATTGGGTATCGATGTAGTTGATACCAAACTTCATCTTATTGTCTTTCATGCCACCGCTTTCTCTGGTTGGTTTACTTCGCTGCTTTTTTGTTGGCGGTGCGCTTTTTCTACATTGATAAAATGCTGCATAAAGCCATTGGTGTCTTCGATGCCAACTTTCGTAGCCAACTCAAACAGACTTGTTGTGGTGAGGTTTGCTTGGTCTAGTAGCTCTGGACTGCTGAATACCTGCGTCATTGGTGCATCCGCGACTAATTTACTGTCTGCAATCACGATAGAGCGTGTGGTGTATTCCAGCACTAAATGCATGTCGTGGGAGATGATCATCACGGTTACGCCCAACTCGCGATTGAGCTTTTCGATGAAACTCAGCATTGATGTGTAGTTCCGGTAGTCCTGACCTGCCGTCGGTTCATCAAGGATCAGAAGCTCTGGTTCCAAGACCAAAATTGACGCAATGGTTACGCGCTTTTTCTGGCCGTAGCTCAATGCTTCGATTGGCCAGTGACGGTATTTGCTCAAACCGCACAGCTCAAGGACTTCAAGTACTTTAGCTTCGATTTGTTTCTCTTTAATGCCACGATTACGGAGGCCGAAGGCCACCTCGTCGAAAATCATGTGATGGGAAATCATGTGATTCGGGTTTTGCATCACCACGCCCACGTTCTGGCTGCGCTCGAAGATGGTCAGTTCGTTTAGATCTTGACCATTCATGCTCATTGAGCCGCTATCCGCTTCAATAACGCCCATAATCAGTTTGGTGATGGTCGATTTACCCGAGCCATTTTTGCCAAGTACAGAGACAAACTCGCCACGCTTGATGTCAAAACTCACGTCTTCTAGCGCGTTTTTCTCACCGTCGTAAGAATAGGTGAGGCCACGGACTTCAAGCAAAGTCTCGGCTAGCGTTTTAGGTGGTTGTGCTGTTGAACCATCAAACCATGCTTGTACTGCTGGTTTATATTGCTCCAACGGTAAGGTAGTTAAGCTAGAAGGTTTTGCATCGCCCTCAATCGCGCAGCCTGCTTCTTTCAGAGCCGAAATATAAAGCGGTTCGCGGATGCCGTAATCTTCTAGCAGAGGCGACGCTAAAATTTCATCTGGCGTTGTATCGGCAATGATTTCGCCGCTTTCCATCAAGATAATACGGTCAACTGAGCGATGCAGAACGTCCTCAAGACGATGCTCAATGATTACGATGCTTTTGCCCGTTTCGCGGTGTAGATCATCGATGATCTCGATGGTTTTTTTACCCGTTTTAGGGTCAAGCGCAGCTAGTGGTTCATCAAACAAAAGGATATCGACGTCATCGACGAGAATGCCCGCCAAAGAAACACGCTGTTTCTGTCCGCCAGATAAATCGTGGGGAGAGCGATCTAACATCTGTTCCAAGTCGACCATTTTGGCCGTGGCTTTGACCAATGGGTACATGTCGATGTTAGAAGTTAGCTGGTTTTCCAGCGCAAATGCGATGTCTTCGCCAATGCTCAAGCCGACAAATTGGCTGTCCGTATCTTGCAGTACGGTGCCAACTTGCTCAGTGTATTGGTGCATGTCGAAAGGGGCGGTGTCTTGACCATTGATGGTCAATGTTCCACTGGTTTCCCCTTTGATTGCGTGTGGGATCAGTCCGTTAAGACATTGCCCAAGGGTAGATTTACCACTACCACTTGGACCAATAATGACGATTTTCTCTCCTTTCTCTATCCTTAGATTGATATTTTTTAGCGTCGGTTTGTCCAGCGACTCATATCTAAAAGAGAAGTTAGAAAATTCGATTGTCATTCGACATTAAGCCTCTGTTAAGTTACGGCTTTGCTTGTTACGTTTAGCGACAGACTTAAGAATGAAGAAGCCAACAATAGCAATAAGAATGGTGTTACCGATCGCGATAATTGAGAGCTGGGTAAACACTTTAGAGAACGGTTCTGCGTATAAAATCGTGTCGAGGAATGCAGAGCAACCGTAACCAAATACGTTGCCTAATAGCGCAAGTACTACGAATAACGCGAAGTCTTTCATATTGAAATCGCCTTTCTCTAAACGGTAGCGCGTTAGAGAAGGGAATAGACCGATAATCAAACCAACAATACCTGAACCAAGTACCCAAGTGAGCCATACGCCCCAACCTGCGAATAGGTCAGTGACCCAGTGGCCAATAAAACCAACCAAAAAGCCAACAAGTGGGCCAAATAGTACTGAGAACAATGCTAATACTGCCATGGCTGGTTTTAGCGTTGTGTTTGCAAACACAGGGATGCCAAACATAGGTAAGCCACCGATGCCGTAAAGAGCAGCACCGATTGCAATAACCACAACGGTTTTAGCAGAAAGATTCATAGATAACCTCAGTTCAATGGTCGATTTTAAAGAACGTTCATTTATATTGTTGGAAAGCATTGGTTATTTGATTGTGTAACATATATACAAAACAACCAAGTTGCTTATTGTTTGCTCTATTTTTCTTCAGGAAATGTGTGATTTGATTCACGTATCCCTTTGACTGGCTTTGTTTTTTAGCAAGCATTAAAAATAAGGCGCGCATTATACAGAATATTGATAAAAGTGGGAATGCTATCTGTCTGGATGGCTAGAATGAAATCGGAGGCTGATTGTCAGCCCCCGATTACACTTTCTGATACTATTTTCATCGATAAATGAATGAGCTAGCTGTTCATTAATGGTCTAGGTACAAATAGTTCTGCCAGCTCTTCATGCGAATCAGCACTTTGCGCATCACTGACACGTGAGTAAAGCTGTCTGAGTAAACGGCGACTTCAACCGCGGTACCCATTGGTAGGTGGTATTCGCTCAAATCGTCCGTGATTTTCAGCTTCGCAAATACACGTCCGCTTGTGCGCAGGGCATCGGTACCAAGCAGAGCACCTCTGGCTTGAATTTGGCTTTCACCAATAGCTGGAATCACGTCGATGACTTCGCCACGGAATACCTTGCCCGGTATCGCACGGAACATAAACTCCGCTTCAAAGCCTGCCTTCAAACGTTGTAGCGAGTTTTGTCTGAACGCCGCGGTGTACGTAATGTCTTCGGTATGCACGAAGGTCATTGCAGGGGCAAGCGGCAACGGCACAGCCATCACACCAGGGCGCAAAGCCAATTGCGTAACGTAACCATCGGTTGGCGCACGAACGACGGTTTGTTCAAGGTTGAACTCTGCTTTACGTAGCTCAGCGAGTAGTTGCGCGACTTGGGTATTCTCACCGCCGATTTCCGACTCTAATGCGATCTGTGCTTGCTCTTGCTGCAAAATGGCAACGTCTAGCATGGCTTCTGCCGCTTTGTACGCTTGGCGTCGAGTATCTAGATCTTGTTCTGTAAACGCGCCGCGATCAAAGCCCCTTTGATATCGGCTAAATTCTCTTTGCGCTTTATCTCTATCGGCTTGTGCTTTCAAAACTGCCGCTTCTGCCTCTCTCAAGTCAGACTCTAAACTCAACGCGCCTTGGCTTGCTTCTTTCACTTTCGCTTCAAGGCGTGCGACTTCCGCTTCAAAAGGCACAGGGTCGATTTTGAACAGAATATCGCCGGTTTTGAGCGGTTGGTTCGCTTGAACGGGCACTTCCACAACGCGGCCACGTACACCAGAGACGATAGGCGTAGTTGGGAACACTTGGTTACCTAACTGAGTAAATGGGTGGTTGTAGTTCATAAGAAGGACGAGTGTGCCCACCAACACTACGCCGCCAAGTACGGCTGTAGGTACGGTCCATTTGTTCAAAGGAATATTAAAGACTTTAAAAATGGCGATACAAAGGGCTGTATAAGTCAGAATCAGCAATAAATCCATTATTCGTCCTCTTTACTTTGTTCAGTCAAAGGCCTTTGCTGAATCTTTTGTTGTTTCAACATCGATACTTCGTTTTTGAGTTCGTTGACTTCGTCGATGAGATCTTCAAGACGGTGATGAATGTCGTGAGTTTCTTGCTCAAGTTGTTTGAAGCCCCAGCCTCGCTCCTTGCGCCACAATGTTGCCCATATCCATAAAAATGGCCACAGTGCATGTAAAGTGAAAAGGCTAACCCAGCCTGCGTAATGAATTGCGTCTTGATGAGGGTGTTCGCGTTCTTTAGCAATTTCATACGGAATATCGTGAATAACGATAATCCCGTAGAAGATCACCAAAGCAACGAAGATGAGTAACCCAAGTGCAAAATAGTCTAGAAACATCTTACCTGCCTGTGCTTGTTACCTAATGGAAAATCTTACGTAAATGAACAGTTTAAGTATTTGTCTTAACTATCGTTCAATCAAGTTATTTTGTACTTGAATTATGTTTATGCGATATCCGTATCGATTGCTATTCGGGGACAATAAGAAGTGAAGGCGACTATATTCAAACTAAGTAGTAATAAAGGAAGGAATAGAGAATAAAAGCCACGGTTATGCCCCAAGTGAAGGTTGGGGCACGGTTTAAAGTTCGGTACAGACTTGGTTTCGGCCATTGGCTTTGGCGCGGTACAAGGCTTTGTCGGCGCGATAGAAGGTACGTTGGGTATTCTCTCCTTCTCGATGTAAGGTAATCCCGATCGATACGGTCAACCCCCGCTCGCCAAGAATATCGTCCCAACCATATTGATAAATGCGTTCGCGGTAATTCTCGGCATGCATTTCTGCCCGCTCTAGATTGCTATTCTCTAGAATGACAAGAAACTCTTCACCGCCAAAGCGAACGCAAGAAGCGCCTTTAAATTTGAAGTATCCTGCTAATTCTTGAGACACACGTTTAATCGCTTTGTCTCCAACAAGGTGACTGAGCTCGTCATTGATGGACTTAAAGTGGTCAATATCGATGACCATCAACGCAAATTCAGTATCGTGCAAAAGCAGGTCTTTGAGTTTGACTTCTAACCAACGTCGGTTGTGCAAAGAGGTTAGCGGGTCAGTAAAGACATCTTGCTGTAGTTGAGCGACCGTATTCTTATGTTGTTTGGTGGTTTCCTTGAGTTCTTTGTTTTCAAGTTCTGACAAAATGAGTTTGAGCTGTAGCTCAAAACGAGAAAGTCGACGTAATTGAGTAGAACCCAATTCACCAATTGGAATGTGTTTGACAAGGTCAGATTCAATGCGAAACGCTTTTTTTTCACAGTTTAATGCTTTCTGAAATAACCCTTGAGAAGCGTAAACTTGACTCATTGCGTTGTAAAAATGCTGAGCGACAAGAGGAGAAGAGTGCTTCTGAATTCGTTTACCGATAGAGTCCAACACTAAGTTGGCTAAAGAGATGTGTCCGACACCGTTTAGACAATATGCGGTCTCGATTTTGACCATTGTGGACAACCAGTACGTGGTAGCACTGCCCGTCGTATACTGAACATTCGAGATAGCAAGCAATGCGTTAGGGTAATCCTCTTGCAAACGATGCAGTTTGGCTCGGTAGAGATGAATTTGCGCAGCAAGGTTTTTATCACTGACGAGGATACTTAGCTCTTCACACTCACTCAATAATTCTTGTGCATCTGCGGTACGGTTCAAACTGATGTAACAGGCAAGCATGTAAAGTTTGTAGCGCAGACGTAGGGAGCGACTGCTAATGGCGTGATCGATCGCATCGATTTTTTGGTAATAACGCAAGGCGCGATGGTGATCCCCATAGGCATCGCACAAATTGCCCATTCCAATAATAGCCAGTACGTACTCATCAATATAGCCATATTCGACGGCGATATTCGTTGCAGCAACATACTCGGTTAATGCTGCGTTGTAGTCACCTACTTCTACTAAACGATCACTCAAGCTTGCTTTTACAGACAGAATATCTTCTACATCGTCGGGTAAAACGAGCAATTCAAGGGCTTGTCGTAGTTCTTCGATGCTGTCGTTGAGCTGCTTAATTTCTCGTCGATACTCGGCACTAATGATATAGCAATGTGCTTTTTCTCGGTTCGTGGATGCAATATGTAACCCGATGTGCTCCCACAGCGTAATCGCTTCTTCACCAGAGACGGAAGAAGGATCGATGCCTGCGTCAGTAACCTTGCTAAGCAGTTGTTCCATGCTTCATTACCTCAATATAGCTTTCTTCGAGTTGCTCTAAAGTGAATGGGAAGGTCAGGATATCTTGCAAATACAGTATCGGTTTGGGACCTTTTAGCCCGCGACGTTTCCATGGATAGATGTCTAACATTGCCTGAACCGTGCGATAGACATCTTCTGCTGCTTGACCTTTCTCTGCAATTAACATAGCTAGTCTGTCACTGGAAATTCGTGAGATGAGATCACTTGAGGTCGTCAATGCATGAACTAGCTCAGTACAAACATCGAGAAATTCGGGGTTTGCATGCTGAATCATAATGATCGCGTGGTTGGAGCGTTTGAGCTCTGTTTTAAACAGAACTAACTGTTCCCACCAGTAGGTCTCGGACACAACATTAGAAAACTGTTTTTCAGGGTCATATTCATGTTGGGAACGGATACGATTAATCAGCTTACGCGCTCGTTGCTCTAGCTGGCGTTTTGAGCCGCGTGCTTTATCCATACTGACTCGATGAGTCTGTTCTTTGAGCATTTTGAGTGCATGTTTACGGTATTTTTTAAACGCGTTAAACGCTGATTCAAAATCACCTTGCTCTTCAGCGACTCGAGATTGCTGAAAGCAGATCTGACTTAGTAGCTCGCCGTTGTCAAAACTAAGCGCGGACTCTTCTGCTGCGAGTAGTAACTTTGCTGCACTATCCGTATTTTTGCGCAAGAGTTCGAGCCTTGCGCGGCTAATAAACGAGTGTGCCTTCATCCAAATTAGATCATGTTCAATAGCGAGTTTATGGGCCTTTTGTGTGGCTTCTTCTGCGGCATCAAGGCGTTCTAGCCCAAGTAGCGCTAAGCCTTTAAAGTCCCAGATCTCGGCTTGCCATGTGCTGTCATCATGATCTTTTAGTACTTCGGTTGCACCATCCAGCACAGTGAGCATTTCGACAAACTTATTCAGTAAGTAATAGTCCCAAGCCAACAGGATACGAGCTTTGCCTTCCAACCAAGCAATACGGACGTTGTTTGCCACTTTAACCGCCAACTCATGAGTGGAAGCGGCAAGTTGATGCTCATTTGTGATGCGCCATACGTTGCCAAGCCCAATTAGAGATTCGATTTGAATTTCAATATCATCAACGAGGGCGGATTGTTCAAGTGCATTAATCCAATATTGTTGGGCTGAGTAATACTTTGCTTGTCCCCAATATTGAAGAGCAAACAAATGAAGAATTTCGGGCAGGTGGTCGTCGGTTTCAAGTTGGGTTTGCTTGCTGTAGGCGTCTTTGACTAGCTTTAAGCCTTGTCGGTAATCCATTAGGCACCAACAGCACTGCGCCATTATCAGCAATGCTCTGATTTCACCATCCACAAATAAAATTTGCTCCGCGCGGATACGGTATTGCTGCGCAATACTGAAGGTGTGTTCAGGGGCCGTTTTTATCTGGCCTTTAAGCTTTTTGAGCTCATCTTCTAGCTGAATTTGGTTTTTATCCAACGTTCACATCCATGACTATCGAACTGGAATTCACACCTAATATTAAGTGTTTAGATGCATGTTTTATTACCAAAACGATGCGGATAACGCTTTGGTAAACGATTAGGTGCCGTAATGTATACTGTCACAGCCCCTAATTACTACATCTAAATGCCAATAGTTACGATAGGAGCTGTTTGATGGTCAAAGGAGCATCAGTGACTTCTAGCCTTTGTGCGGCGGTAAGACCCTGCTTATCCTGATAGCACAAATTATGCCAAGCTCTGAATATATCTAAAAGAGGTAAAATTCCAGCAGGTCGTAATTTGCGACGTGGCTCGTTAATGAAGCTTTCGAAAAGGATCTGGAAGCGATTTTGATAGAACTGCACATGGCGAGTTGTTGCAACGTTAAACCATTTCTCGGGCTCATTTCTATCACCTGCAAGGTAGCAAATGCCTTTGTGGCTTTCGTCTTGAGTGGAGATCGCCCAGCGATCTCGCCACCAGCTCATATAGGCGATATCGACCTTGCCAAAAGGTGTGCTCATGTCCCAATTTGCGTCTTCTTCTACGTACATCAAGTCGACATTTTTCTCTTTAATTCGAGACAAACAAACGCTCAGTGCTGCCGAACGTAGTAGGGGGTCTTGAGGCATATATAGAGATACACGTTTGTTGGGGCAACACATATCAAGTACATGCAGGTAATGAGCGTATGATGTGTAAGGCGGACGAACTAATGCCCCTTTAGATGGGTAATGGAATACGGAAAGATTACCAAGAGGATCTTCCACGTTACCGCGAGCCAAAATGGTTTGGTATTTTTGGTCAATACGCTCACGCAGGAGGTTCGAAGGTTCCGCTGGCGGTTCACTTGCTTCCGCTGTGTACTCTTGGGAAACAAAACGAGAGACCTCGTCGTACGGGTTATGGTCTAGCGTGGCGATTGGCTCTTCATCAGCAGAATAGTTCACATGTTGACAAAGAATATAGCCTGAGTGGGCTTCACCGGAAACAATCCAGTAGACACCATTATTGCTGTTTGGCTGCAATGCAACATAGTTTGAGGCCAATTCATAGTGCGTTGCGTGGTTTACCCAACGAGCATCAATAGTGGCTAATTTACGGCGACAGCGACTCGCAATATGATCAACATGGTCGTAAAAGGTTTTCGGGTTGATACTGAGTTTTCGGCAGATCTCGCGTACAGAGTAACCAGTAAACAATAAGCCCATTAAATTCTCTTGGAATTGTAGCTTTTTGTTCGCGCCTGACCATTTATCAACAAAGGTACTTTGACACGCTTTACAACGGTAACGTTGACGATCACCACTGTAACCGAAAGCGTGGTAGAGGTGTTTATGTGTGTGGACGGATAGTCCAAAGTTCTCGCAATCATCATTGCGGCACGCAGGCAACCCGTCACTGTGGACGTGTCGCAGGCGATGAAGTTCGTTCACGACATCGCTATTGTTAAGTAAGGGGGGGAAAGCTCCACATTCACGGCATACCATCGCCGGACGTTTAGGGTTAGCATGTTGCAGAACGTAACGCTTTGCATCACTCAATCCAAAGTTGTCACACGCCAATGTTTTACAAAAGTTGAGTTGTAACCCATCTGCGTCTTTTGGCAGTTCGCCGTTAGACACAATCGCCCCCTCGGGATAATTCGGGCAGCCAGCAATAACTCTGGCTGCAAATTATTACTTACTACTTGTTCTTAGATGTTGATTGCGGTTTCTAGCGCAACTTTCATCATGTCGTTGAACGACTTTTGACGCTCTTCTGAGCTTAGTTTTTCGCCACGGATGATGTGGTCAGAAACCGTTAGGATAGTTAACGCCTTCGCACCTAGGTCTGCAGCAACACCGTAGATACCAGCCGCTTCCATGTCTACACCTAGGATGCCTAGTTTTTCCATCTTCTCGAAGATGTCAGCTTCTGGTGTGTAGAACAGGTCTGCAGAGAATACGTTACCAACTTTCACTGGTACTTGTTGAGCACGCGCTTGGTTTACCGCTTCTTCTAGAAGGCCGTAGTCAGCGATTGCAGCGAAGTCGTGGTTGTTGAAACGGATACGGTTTACTTTAGAGTCTGTAGAAGCACCCATACCGATAACAACGTCCATTAGGTTAACGTCATCACGTACCGCACCACAGCTACCTACACGGATTACGTTTTTCACGCCGTATTCTGCGATTAGCTCGTGTACGTAGATACAGCAAGAAGGGATACCCATGCCGTGACCCATAACAGACACTTTTTTGCCTTTGTAAGTGCCAGTAAAGCCGAACATGTTACGAACGTCACAAACTTGCTTCACATCTTCAAGAAACGTTTCTGCGATGTATTTAGCACGTAAAGGGTCGCCTGGCATTAGAACCGTTTCAGCGAAATCACCTGGTTGTGCATTGATGTGTGGGGTTGCCATAAGTGCTCTCCAAAGTTTTGTTTTGATAAAACGCCTCTAGTATAGAACGCTATTACCAATTCTGTTGAACTTGTTCGTTTTCGTTGAAGCAATAATATCGGGACGTACAGTGGCCCCTTGAGAGCTTAGTCACAAAAACCACGCTTTTAGAAACCATGAACATCATTGATAACTAAATCTGTTGAAAGCAAAAGAGCAATCGATTCGCTTTTGAGCGATTTGTCGATTGCGCGCACAAAATGGACTCTGAGAACATCAAAAACTTTTGAGAAAGCGCTGATCGAAATGCTCTTGAGAAGAGTAAAACGATTAAATTGTACAATTTATTTTCTTGTACAATCTAAAAAGCCTTGCTATAAGTTATACAACAAAACATTTTGTATAGGGATGCGTCATCATGGAATCTTCAATCAAAGTAGGTATTAGTTCTTGTGTTTTGGGTGAACGAGTTCGTTTTGACTCTGGTCATAAAGTAAGTAACTTTGTGACTAAAGAGCTCAGCCCATATTTTGACTTTGTTTCGGTATGCCCCGAAGTGGGTGTCGGAATGCCAGTGCCGCGACCAACAATTCGTTTGATTTCCGAAGAAGAGCGTGTGGCGCTGGTAGAAACTAAAAATCCAGAAAATGACCATACCGATAATATGCTTGCTTACTCTGCTAACAAAGTGGAGGAGCTACAAAGCGAGCAACTTTGCGGTTACATCGTCTGTGCCAAGTCTCCAACTTGCGGTATGGAGCGCGTCAAGGTTTATAGCAAAAATAACGCAGCGAAAGAGGGCGTTGGCTTGTACACACAAACGCTGATGAAAAAAATGCCTTGGTTGCCCGTCGAGGAGGATGGCCGACTCAACGATCCTGTATTAAAAGAAAACTTTATTACCCGAGTATTTTGCCTGAACGACTTTTATGACTCGATGGACGGAGAGCCAACTCGAGGCAAAATTATCGATTTTCATTCGCGCTATAAGTTGACCTTGATGGCGCATCACCCTGAGTCATACCGCTCTCTTGGTCGTTTAGTTGCCGATGTCGCTAGCTATGAAATCGAAGAATTCTATCAAGAGTATCGCTTAGGTCTTATGAAGGCACTTGCGAATCGTGCTAGCCGAAAAAATAACACTAACGTACTAATGCATTTACAAGGGTATTTTAAGCGCGCTTTAACTAAAGACGAAAAAGAAGAATTAGCAACAGTAATTCATGACTACCGCACTGGTACATTGCCATTATTAGCACCGTTGACATTGATTAAGCACTACTTAAACACTTACCCAGATGAGTATTTAGCAAAACAGAAGTTTTTAGAACCGTATCCGCAGGAGATGAGATTACGCTATGGTTTGTAGTTCAGAAGAAAAACTATACGCGATCCGAGATGTCGCAGAAATCACGGGTGTGAAACCAGTTACGCTAAGAGCTTGGCAGAGAAGATACAATTTGATCCAGCCTCAGCGAACAGAAAAAGGGCACAGACTTTATCGACAGCAAGATCTCGATACGATTCGTGAAGTCCAGAGTTGGCTCGCGAAGGGGATTGCCATCGGTAAAGTAAAGGGACTTTTGGGAAAAAGTGCTGACGTAGAAGTCAACAATGAAGTTCGTACTCTCGAAGAAGTAGAAACCATGTTATCAGCACTTTCGAAACTGAATCGAGGCAAAGCGGAGAGCTTGCTTGCATCTGTTCTCAAAGAGTATCCATTGAACTTGGTTATTGAACAATTTATTGACCCTGTATTTGACGCGCTGGAGATGGTCAAAGGATCGCTGAGATCGTTGCAGATGGGGTTATTTCAAACTTGTTTGATCACTCGTCTTGCCCTTGTTATCGACTCTGAAAACAAAGCCGCTTCCAAAGGGAAGTGCTTGCTTATCAGCTTTGAACAACATAGGGAAGCAGAGAGCTGGATTCAAGCGGCGAAGTTGTGTGAGCAAGGGTATCACACGACGTTGATCGACAAAGTTGATGATGTCTCTGGTTTACTGGAGCACGAAGTTGTTGATAGCTACTCGCTCATTTACCTGTTTTCCAATAAAGCGCTGGCAGCTAAGCAAGTGGAGTCCATCAAAATGCTTCAAACACGTTTTGGAGAACGTATTGGATGTTCTGAAGTGATTGAGAAACTGCACCTAACAGAGTAGACGAAACGAAGGAGACACCATGATCTTAGTATGGTTTCGACGTGATTTACGAACGTTAGACCACACCGCACTTAAGGCGGCATTAGATTCAGGTCAGCCTGTTGTCGCTTGTTTTATCGCGACGCCAGAGCAGTGGCGAGAACACCACATGGCGCCGATGCAGGCGGATCTCATTGCTCGTCGTTTAGAGTATCTCAACGACGAGTTGGAAAGCCTGAATGTGCCTTTTTTATATAAAGAGGTGCCGTCGTTTTCTGATTGTACCGAAGTGATTAGTGAATGGGCGAAAACACTTGAAGCAACGTCTGTTATGGCGAATATTCAATATGAAGTGAATGAACGAGATCTCGATGCACAAGTGAGTGAGGCGCTAGCTTCCCATGATATCGATTTTGAACTGTTTCACGACAAATGTGTGCACCCACCAACGACGGTTCTCAATAAGCAAGGTGAGTATTTTAAGGTATTTACACCATTCAAACGTGCTTGGTTGACGCAGTTTCAAATGCCAACGGTAACAAAACCTCAAGAACAAGCGCCGCTAAGCAGCAAAATATTGGAACAATTAGAGCCGATTCGATTTAGTTCAGACTTCACGTTTAGCTATCCTCGAGAGTCCAGCGAGAATTGGTTTACTTCGACCAATGATGTTTTAAAGCAGCTTAGGGAATTTGCTCGTGAGCGCAGTGATGCTTACAAGGAAGATCGAGATTTTCCGGCTATTGATGGCACCAGTCAACTGTCTCCCTATCTTGCGATTGGTGCATTGTCACCAAGGCAATGTATTGCTCGCTTGTATGCTGAAAACCAACAAAATGACCTAACAGAAGGGAAAGCAACTTGGTTGAGTGAGATCATTTGGCGTGAGTTTTATCAGCACCTGTTGGTTTTCGAACCAAAGCTCGTTAAAGGCAAAGGCTTTATCGACTGGGAGGATAAAATTCAGTGGTCTTATGATGAGCAGGCTTTTGAGCGATGGAAGGCTGGAGCGACAGGGTACCCGATCGTCGATGCAGCAATGCGTCAGCTCAACCAAACAGGCTGGATGCATAACAGGCTTCGTATGGTTGTCGCGAGCTTTCTCACCAAGGATTTACACATTGACTGGCGTTGGGGCGAAGCGTACTTCATGAGTAAGCTGGTGGACGGCGATTTCGCAGCAAACAATGGTGGTTGGCAGTGGTCTGCATCGACGGGTTGTGATGGGCAGCCGTACTTCCGTATTTTCAACCCGATAAGCCAAGGTGAGAAGTTTGATTCTGATGGCCAATTCGTGCGCCACTGGGTGCCTGAAATCAAAAGTGTGCCAAACAAATACATCCATAAACCTTGGACTTGGGAGGGATTTTCTTTACTGGAATATCACAAGCCGATGGTTGATCACAAGACAGAAAGAGAGATAACCTTACGGCTCTTTAAAAGTGCCAAGGAATAAAGTGAAATGCTTAGCAAAAAGCGATCAATGAGTTTCGCAAAACGTACGCTGTTATCTGTATCGTTATCTTTAGCGAGTGGTTTGTCATTCGCTAAAATGTACGAGCTACCAGAGGATGGCAGTCGTTTAATTGGTCGCCTTGAAAACCACGTCGTGCAAGAAGGCGAAACCATGGCAAATATTGCCAAGCACTACGATGTCGGGATGCTAGGTTTAATGGCGGCAAATAAAGGCGTGGATCCCTTCTTGCCAGAAGAGGGACACGTTCTTACTATTCCAACACAACTGATCCTCCCAGATGTACCCCACAAAGGCATTGTCATTAATTTAGCGGAGTTGCGCTTATACTACTTCCCGAAAGGAGAAGATATTGTGCATGTATTCCCCGTGGGAATCGGGCGAATTGGGCGAGACACCCCGGTGATGACAACGCGTATTAGCCAAAAACGTCCAAACCCTACGTGGACGCCGCCAGCCTCGATTCGTGCCGAGTACAAAGCGAAGGGCATTGACTTGCCAACCGTTGTACCTGCCGGTCCAGACAACCCGCTGGGCATGTTTGCATTGCGTTTAGCCTACGGAAATGGTGAATACCTTATTCACGGTACCAACAAAGACTTTGGCATCGGTATGCGAGTCAGCGCGGGTTGTATTCGTATGGACCCGAGCGACATTGAATGGTTGTTTGAAAAAGTTCGTAACGGTGAAGAAGTGAATATCATTAACCAACCAGTGAAAGTATCACTAGAGCCGGACAGAAGTGTATTTTTAGAGGCACATGAGCCATTGACTCGCAGCAATGGTGAGAAAGATCACCTACAGGTACCAAAAGAGTTAAAGTGGTGGCTGGATGAGTTCGGACTGAAAAATGTGAAGGCTAAAGCAGCGATTGCCGCACAGAATGGAGTTCCTGTCGAAATAACCGCGCCTTAACAGGCGTTAAGACGCGGTATCAAATCTTACTTAGTGTAAGACTGAGCGATGTTATCGATACGCTCGTTAGCACGCTCAGCTTCTTCTTGAGCAGCCATTGCTGCTGCACCTGATTTTTGAACGTCAGATTGAAGAGCTTGTACGTCTTGGCTTAGTTGGCTAACTTGGTTGCTTAGTTCGTCTAGTTTTGCTGCATTTGCTGTTGCTGCGTCATCAGAAGAAGCACAACCTGCTAGTAGAAGTACTGAAGTTGCTGCAGCTGCGATCAACGTTTTGTTCATATAAGAACTCCTTGCTTATAGTGAAAGTCTCGCTACCAACTATTATTTTATACAGCAGCGAGGTTAAATGTGGATACATTTTATCAGTACATGATGTAGCAAAAGTCAAAAAAACCCAAGAATTTCATGGAGTACCTGACGTCAACTTTTACCTGAGCTTAACAAAGGTGAGTGAATTATCCTCTCCCTTATTCCCACAACAGTTCTCATAGCAGGTGTTTTTGCCACGTTCCTGATATCAATAATTTAGACGATATTGACACAAATGAAAGTTTCTCGGCGCAAATAACTGCCATTTACGCAGTTTTATTGGAGAACGAGAGGCGCACCTTGAGCTTGCTTTTCTCTAAATCTTAAGCAAAGCAGCTGACCAACAAAGCCAGGGTATGTTCTTAATTGAGCCGCAAAGGATGTTTTGTTTTCATCCGTGGGAATTAGTTTGTGTGATCTCTATCTATACTCCTATGATTTGCGGTATTATACCGAGCTTTATTTTTTTGCTGCGTTAGAGCGGAAACGACATTACAGAGCGCTCAGACGCTGACTGATTTATTGGAGAATACTTTGCAATTTAAAGATCTAGGCCTAGACAACCGATTGTTGAAGAACCTAAAACACTACGATTTTAAAAAACCAACTGACATTCAAAAGCAGGCTATTCCTGTTGCGATTGCAGGCAAGGATTTATTGGCATCTTCGAAAACGGGTTCGGGCAAGACTTTGGCGTTTGTATTACCAATGCTTCACAAGTCTTTAAAGACAAAATCGTTTTCTGCCAAAGACCCTCGCGCAGTTATTCTTGCTCCCACTCGTGAGCTAGCGAAACAAGTGTATGGTGAGCTTCGCTCTATGCTTGCTGGCCTATCTTATGAAGCTGCATTGATTTTGGGTGGTGAGAACTTTAATGATCAAGTGAAAGCACTGCGCCGTTACCCGAAATTCATCGTGGCGACACCAGGACGTCTGGCTGACCACTTAGAGCACCGCTCGCTTTACCTTGAAGGTTTGGAAACGCTGATCCTTGATGAAGCAGACCGTATGCTGGATTTGGGCTTTGCACCAGAGCTTCGTCGTATCCATAAAGCAGCTAAGCATCGTCGCCGTCAAACATTAATGTTCTCTGCAACGTTGGATCACGCCGACGTAAATGACATTGCGGCTGAAATGCTCAATGCTCCGAAACGTATTGCTATCGGTGTTTCTAACGAAGAACACAAAGATATCACGCAAAAATTCTACTTGTGTGATCATCTTGATCATAAAGAGGCGATTCTAGATCGCGTACTTTCAGAAGCAGAATATCGCCAAGTTATCATCTTTACGGCGACGCGCGATGATACAGAGCGCCTAACAGCGAAGCTAAACGAGAAGAAACTGAAGGCCGTTGCACTGAGTGGCAACTTGAACCAGACTCAACGCAATACGATCATGAGCCAGTTTGAGCGAGCGGTATTCAAGATCCTAGTGACAACAGATGTTGCTTCTCGTGGCTTGGATATTGCGACAGTGACACACGTCATTAACTTCGATATGCCAAAGCATACTGAAGAATATGTACATCGTGTTGGCCGTACGGGCCGTGCTGGTAACAAGGGTGATGCGATTTCTCTTGTTGGTCCAAAAGACTGGGATAGCTTTAAACGTGTAGAAGCTTACCTACAACAAGATCTTGAGTTTTCAGTATTCGAAGATCTGAAAGGCAAGTTCAAAGGCCTGAAGCCACCTAAGCCAGATTTCCGTAACAAGAAAGCGACAGCGAAGAAATCACGCCCTCAAGCGAAGAAGTCGGCTAAGAAACCTGTTAAACGTGACAAGAGTTTCTACAAAAACGTATCAGTGGGTGATGATGTGTTCATCCCGAAGAAAAAGCCAGCGGCACCAAACTCTGAAGAGTAAAAGTCGCTCCAGTTTTCAACTGATTTTAGTTTTTCAAAACCCGAGTGTTCGCACTCGGGTTTTTTTATGCTTATCTCCAGGCGAAATGATGTCTTTCTGTACTAACGTGTTTGCTAGGCTTTTATATTTGTCTGGTTTTATATAAACAGCATAGATCGCTAATTTAGAGAGGTATTAAGTTTTATCTCCTCGGTCCAAGCAAACGTTTTTCCGCACATACTAGATAAAAATCTCACATGATTATGAAAATGATAATTGATCTCATTTTTATTTAAGGGCAAAATACGCGCCATTGTATTAATCCTATAAATGAATTTGCTCTCTATATGAAATTTACTCATGTTTTTTTAGGGCTCATAATTACCTCTAGTTCTTGCTTTGCCGTTAATGATTTTAATTGGTTGCGAGATGACGCTCGTAAAGATGAGCGAGTTCTTACCTACCTAACAGAGCAGAACCGTAAGACTGAACAGCATCAAAAAAAATATCAGACGTTGACGCAAGATCTGCTCGTGCAGTGGGAAGCCATGGTGGCAGATAAAGGTGATAAACCATGGTCGATCGTAAATGGACGCGAATGGACGTTAACGCGTCGTGACGGTGGTTATGTGTTGCTATCACGTTCGAACCAGTATGCACAAGAGAACACAGTATTTGATTTCTCTGAACGTCAATCTGCATATCCGTATTATCAGGTAGGGCAGTGGCAAGTAAGCGGAGACACGTTGCTTTTCACTGAAGATATTGATGGAAGCGAGCAATATCGCGCCGTGGTTGTTGATTTACTCTCTGGCCAATCTACGGAGCTGGCAACGCACGTCGATAGCGGTGTATTGCTTTCACCTGATGGTAAGATGGCTTACCTCGTTTCGAAGGAAATGCGTACACAGCGACCTCATCAGATCCTACGCATCTCCACTGAATCTTTGGCTAAAACAGTTGTATGGCACGAATACAAATCAGATTGGTTACTTTCTTTCTATCGTGCGGCAGATAGCCGTTACGTGGTGCTGCAAAGCAACAACGAGTCAACCACAGAGCAGAAGCTTGTTGATCTAGAAACGGGCACCGTAAGCGATTCACTGAGAGTGCCGGAAGCGGGCGTGGAATATTACGCGGATGTGGCGAAAGGGCGCGTTTACGTCAACAGCAATCTTGAAGGTACATTTGCACTTTATCAAACCGATCTAGCACCTCTTAGAGCAACATGGCAACGCTTTACTACCCCTCGTGAACCGCTTGACCAGTTCTACCTTTATGATGCAGGAGTTGTGGCACTCAGTAAGCCGAACAACGTAGCGACATTGACGGTGTATTCATACCAAGGTCAGGAAAAAGTGATACTGCCATTGGAACAGGATGGGAATGTCGCTTGGTTGAGCACGTTGGGCGATTTTGAATCAAACAAAATTCGTATACGAAGTATGTCGATGACTACGCCTCCTCAGTGGGAAGAGTTCGATGTAAAAACGCTGACTAAAACCTTGTATTCTCAAGATGCTTACCAAGATTTTGATAGCCAACGTTATGTCTCCCAACGCATTTTTATCAAGCACGATGGTGTTTCTGTCCCGGTCTCTTTAGCGTATCGCAAAGACAAATTACACGCGCAATCACCTGTGATGATTTACGGCTATGGCGCATATGGTTTTACGATGAAACCGTACTTTATGCCTCAAGTCATAAGCTTGCTCGACCAAGGCGTGATTTACGCTATCGCTCATGTTCGCGGTGGTGGGTACTTTGGCGATGAGTGGCACGAGCAGGGCCGTAGTGTGCGCAAAGCCAATTCTATTGGAGACTTTGTTGCGGCGGCTAAGGCGCTGCAAACATTCGAACGTGGCAATAGAGAGGTTTTTGCCATCGGCTCAAGTGCTGGTGGCACGTTGGTCGCGGGAGCGGTTAATCAAGACCCTAAATTGTTTTCAGGTGTCGTGCTTAAAGTACCTTTTGTTGATGTGGTAGCAAGCATGTCGGACACCTCACTTCCGCTGACCACACAGCAGTATGGCGAATGGGGTAACCCAACCAAATCTGAGCAACTGGCGCTAATGAAAGCGTACGATCCAATTCTTAACATTCATAAAGACGCTTACCCACCCATGCTGGTTCAAGTCGGTTTGATCGACCAGCGCGTGCCTTACTGGGAAGGTGCCAAGTATCTCGCCAAGGTTTCCGCGCTAAGTGAGCGCGACGGGCCGTACTTGTTGCAGACCGATTTTAATTCGGGCCACCAAATGGACCCACGACAAGCGCAAGAACAACAAGCAAAAGAATACGCCTTTCTTTTATCACTAATTAAAACATCTAAAGCGGAGCAGTAAATGAAGCTTACCCCAGTGTCAGCGGCAGTACTTTCGGTACTAGCTGCCAGCCAAGTGCACGCCAAATCTGACGTTTTCTCTATGGAAGAGGTCGTGGTGACGGCGAATCGGATTGAACAACCAATGTCTGAATTAGCAGGCAGCGTCGCAGTTGTCACTAGCGAAGAGATTGAACAAAAGGGCGAAACAGAGCTTTATGATGCGCTGCGTCATGAACCTGGGTTAAGTGTGTCGGGTGGCGCTGGGCGTCCACAAAACATCACGATTCGAGGCATGACGGGTAACCGCATTATGATCATTCGTGACGGCATTCGCTCAGCAGACGGTTTTGGTGCGAATGACAGCAATGACAAAGTGGGCCGCGATACGTTTGATCTTTCTAATTTGGAATCATTAGAAGTAGTGAAAGGGGCGAGCTCCTCAGTCTTAGGTTCTGGTGCTATCGGTGGCGCTGTGATTCTAAAATCCAAACAGCCGGGCGAGTTTTTAAAAGATCGTGACTTTTATGTTGATGCCACGGGCACTTACACGGGGATCAGCAATAAATACAAAGGCGCGAGCAATCTGGCGTTTCGTTCTGGCGACACGGAAAGCTTAGTCAACGCGGCGTATTGGCAAGGTGAAGAGACGCGTAACTTCAGCCAAGATTTGTACAACCGCGATTTGGATGGTTACAGCGCGTCATACGCCATCAATCATTTCTTCAATGATGAAGTGATGGTCAAAGCGCGTGCCGAACTTTATCGGCAAGACCAACAACGCCTGGAAGGGTCGCCATCTATACAGAAGGATGGCAAATGGCATATCGAAGACTTCGCAGAAGATGAATCGACAAAAGAGTACAGCGCTTATATTGGTGCAGAGGTTACACCGATTAATCCAACTTGGTTCGAAGAGTTAGATACAAAGGTCTACTGGCGCCACACCGAAGTGGTGGAAGACACGAATCGTTTAATGAGACAAGTTGACCACAATGGTTTGACTGTTAGACGTCGCGAGCTAGAACACAAAACCTTCATTGACGAAACAATTGGCTTCCGTGGTGATTTCACCAATACGATTTATGCTGCAAATGCTGAGCACCAATTGGCTTACGGTATCGAGCTTTCTACTGACTATTATGAACGCACAGATAGCGATTCCAAGATTGATTGGAACGGGGTAACGCCTTCGACCAAACAACCTTTCGCTCCTGCTCGCGCTTATAACATTGGTCTGTACGTTCGAGACATGGTGGAGCTGGATAAATGGACCATTACAGGCGGCCTGCGCTTTGATGCGCATCGTCTAACACCGGACGGTGAGGGTGAAGTGGGCGGCTTCCCATTAAAAGACATGGATAGCTCAGAGGTATCTCCAAGCCTATCGATTTCTCGTGAAGTGTTTGCCAATAACATCGCTTATGTATCTTATAACCACGGTTATCGTGCTCCGGAATACGACAAAGCGTATGGCTTCGTAAACCATGACTTTGTGCCGCTAACGCCGTTTGTCATTGCACCGAACATGGACCTAGAGGCTGAAACTTCGGACTCCTTTGAAATCGGTAACAAATTCGATAATGGCCGCGCGCAACTTTACGTTTCTGCGTTTTACAACAAGTTCCAAAACTTCATCGATGTTGTTACCACAGGGCAAGATAACTTCGGTAACTACATCAAGCAATACCAAAACTTACACGGCGTTGAAACCTACGGCGCCGAGCTTTCTGCCGCGTACGCTTTCACTTCGTCTTGGAAGCTAAGTACCAAGCTTGGTTATGTTGACGGAAAGGACGCCGAAGGCGAGTACGTTCGTAGCATCACACCTTTCGAGGGCAATGTTGGGCTGAACTATCAGCAGCAAGACTTTAATGCGTTCGCGACGTGGAATTGGGCTGGTTCGATGGATCGTGTGCCGAGTTGCCAAACGTCGCTCGGACAAAAAACCGAATGCGCACAAACAGAGGCATGGAACACGCTCGATTTGGGGGCAAGTTACCAAATCACCAAAGATTTTCGTTTGAGTGCGACCATCATCAACCTGTTCGACAAAGAATACATTCGCTACCAAGACGTTGCTGGCATAGCAGATGAGAGCAAACGCTACTCAACGGAACCTGGTCGTTACTTTACGGTTAACGCGAAATACGTCTTTTAGTAGGAGCCCTGCATGAAACTCAAACTTTTAGCGCTTTCTCTTGCGTTGGCAGGCGTTCAAGTGACGAACGCTGCCGAGTGGGATTACCCTAGCGCGGCTATTACGGTCACGAACCAAGCCGAAGCGCTGCGCTACTTACAAGCCAATTACGCTAGTGCTGGCGAACTTAAGTTTCGCTATCAAACTCGTTCTCAGCTCGGAGATCATTACAACTTTGATGTGTGGGTCGATGGGCAGTATCAACCGCAACGCACCATTGTGCTGTCGACTAACCAAGACAGTCAAGTTGAGCGTATTTTCAAAAGCCTTGAAGATACGGTGATTCGTAATGGTGAGGCGATGCCAGCCGGAGAACTGGAACTGCCTGTTCGCTTGGAAGTGACCGAGCCGCCAGCATTGAGCTCTGGTGAGTTAGTAACGGTTCCCGTCTCACTCTTTGATCCTGATTTACGTACAATGCAACAACAAGCTGCGCCTGATTCTGCGTGGAATTCGTTAGAGGATTATCCGCAGCCACTTCAATATGTTGAGAAGCAGATTCAAGTTTTGCAGTCCGGTGGCAAGTTCTACCTAGCTAACGAGCGCGTTAAACAGGTGGATGCACTTGCATTACTGTCTTCACCTGCGGTAGGTGCTGAGCCTGTGCGTGATACAAGCAGTATTTTGCCGCCTGAGGGGGTTCAATCTTTTGCGGATGTAAAAGCGATGCAAAGCGCTCAACTTGGCGACAATGCCTTTTTGCAGTTGATGGCGTTTTACCATCTTGATAGCTCACTGCAGTACTTATCGAGCTTGAGCTATGACTTATTTGAAGAGCCGCTTCGTTTTGATGGGCGTGGTTTAGCGCTCGACAACTCTTCTTACTACACAGGTTCGCGTGCGCTGATGTTAGGCGTTGGCGGAGTATCTCCAGATGCTGCAGATGCAGATGTGATTTTGCACGAGCTAGGACACGGTATTCACTATCAAATCGTTCCTGATTGGGCGTATGGACATACTGGCGCGATTGGAGAAGGTGTTGGTGATTACTGGGCGGGCAGCGCGAGCTACCGAACACAGTATTTAGACGCAGCTCGCCGTGGCCAAGAATTCGAGTTAGATACGGTGTTCAACTGGGACGGTATGTTCGGAACACGCAAAACAACTCGTAGCTTATGGAACCAAAGAGCGCGTTACTTCGAGAGCTCAGAGTATCCAGCGCACGTTAGTGTGGGCGGTGAACTAGGCGATGAGCTGTGGTCAACGCCACTGTTCCAAGCACTTAAAGCGTCGGTTGAACGATACGGTGATGACACCGATAGCGTGTTCCGCGAGTTTGACGCCATTGTCCTTGAAGGCATGTATGGCATTGGTCGTGGCGTGAAAATGCATGATCTGGCGGAATCGACCGTGTTTGCCGCAAACACTTTGTTCCCAAATAAAGACTATGCCCAATTCCTGACGGACAGCTTCAACAAACACAACTTACTTAAAGCGCCTCTTCGCGTTCGCTATGACGCTCGATACATCGCACAAGGTCAAGACGTTGGTGTGAGCCTGAGCCAAACTGGCCGTGAAGCGAGCATCAAAGGGCAATGGCAGCTAAGCAACGAATCCGTTTTCGATTTTGATGAAACGCTTTCTGACTCGACCTCAATGAAGGTGGCGTTACCAAGCGGTCTGACATGTGGCACGCAATTCGATTCCTCTATTTCATTGGATTACCAATTTGCTGAAGGATTAAAGACTCACCAGTGGAGCGAAAAAGTGATGCTGGTTAATGGTACGCCAGAGCTCGATATCCAGCCTCAACCAGTGAACTCCGCTTTGCCGGAGCAGGGTGACAGATTGTTCTCTCAGACGCTATCGGACAAGTCACGCACGATTGATGATTCGTTTGCGGTTTACCTGAACATCGAACATGACTCACTGCAGGATCTGCAAGTGACGCTTGTGTCTCCACAAGGTAAATCGGTTGTGCTACTTAGCCATCAATCAAGCAATACCAATGGGTTTGAAGGTTACTTCACCGCTCAGTATGACGAGGAGTTACAAGCACTTGTCGGTCAACCGAGTTGGGGTACTTGGCGTCTCGAAGTATCTGACCGCGTGTCAGGGAACTCTGGGGTGTTGAAAGAGTGGGGGGTTAGTCACTTTGCTCAGTATCAGTGTAGTGCTGATACCACTAAAGAAAGCAGTGGTGGTGGTTCAGGTGGCAGTGGTTCGCCTTGGACCTTGTTAGGACTTTTCCTGCTTTCAATGGTGAGAGTGATTCGTTCTCGTTAATTAAAATCTAAAGAAGACAAAATTTATGAAGTTTCAATATTCTTTCGTTGCTATGTCACTAGCCCTAGCTGGTTGTGGCGGTGGTTCTGGTGGTGACACGTCAACACCGACCTATAATGTAGCTGGCACCATCGTTTCTGCAGGTACACTTCTTGATACGCCAGTATGTATCGATTTAAACCAGAACTACGTTTGTGATACTACTGAACCGAGTGCTAAAACGGATAATGCTGGTAAGTTCTCCCTGACGTCAAGCGACAAGAACATTTTGACTAGCACGATTCTTGCTCAAGTTGATCAAGGCTCAAACCAAACGTTGCGTCTTGCAGCTCCAGGCCAAAACTTAGCCACGGGTAACACAGTAAATGGTGTAACAACATTGCTCGCAGGTCTTGTGGTTGACGGTAAAACCGTTGCTCAAGCTGAAGAGATTGTTAAAGCGCAACTCACGGATGCCGGCGTTTCTCTATCTGGTACGGTAATGTCTAACGCAGAAGCCAGCGAGCTAGACAAACTAGAGCAAAACACGGTTGCACTATTAGCTGCGATGCAACCACAACAAATGACCAAAGGCGTAGCGCTGCTTGCTCAAAGTCTTAGCTTCCAAGGTAAATCGCTAGCCTCTGATCTTCTGTCTGAAGCGGAAGTGAGTGCATTTGCTGAAGAAATTGCAGCGGTTGCTGAACAAACGGTTGGTAGTAACGATACGGGTGCCATTCTTCACTTTGCTGATGGCGCTGCAGACGTTGCAGAGGTCCAAGCTTCTTACCCTGGTCAAGATGCGGAATACGGCTTCGACAAACAGGACAAGCAAACGTCGACAGGCGCGGGCTTTAAGTTCGTTAAGCTAGATTCACAAGGCGCTGCTTTAGCTGCAGATGCCACTGAGTGGGCTTGCACTTTGGATGAGCGTACTGGTCTTGTTTGGGAAAACAAGAGTGCGGATGCGAGCTCTATTCAATTTAAAGACCGCCTATTTGCGTTTGAGTCTGAAACATTTAAGCCATTTAGCAAAGATGTAGATCTTGCGGGCTGTAAAGAGGTGGGCGATGAAATTTGTACTACGAGCCAATACGTTGAGTACATAAACAAACAATCGTTATGTGGAATCACTGGTTGGCGCCTGCCTACTTACCGTGAAACTTATGACTTACTAGATTTCGGTGAAAAGACACTATTTGCGCCGAGCACAGAATATGAACCGAACAATGTGTATGGTTTTAATGTCAAATACTTCCCACAGCAAACTTTAGGCAGCCCTTATTTAGAAAAAGGTGCGTTTTGGCATGATGGTTTTAGGTTTACGGAAACATCATCACAGCTCATGGATGGTGAGATTTATTTCCCCGCAATTGTCTCTCGGGGCGCAGATAGAGGGGCCACTTCATTCGTTGAGATTCGCTCAAGCAGTACAAGTGAAGATGCCTATGATTCCTACCAATTCCCAATCCGTCTAGTAGCAGTTAAGGGACAATAAGATGAAGAAACTAATGACCGCGCTATCTCTTGTGTTGGCTTCTCAAGTAGCAATGGCAGCACAAGAGTGTTCGACTGAGTTTGCTAAAACAGCACCTAATACACGTTACACTTATTCAGATAAGGGAACTGTAACTGACTTAAAAACAGGTCTTACATGGATGCGCTGTCCAGTCGGTATGACATGGAATGCAGCAAACGAAGAATGCACCGGAACGCGAGCTACGATGTCATGGCAATTCGCGCTGTCTACGGCCCAACAAATTCGTAATCCGTCCGGTAACCACCCTCTACACAACTTTGCTGGCAAAAAGAATTGGCGACTAGCAAACATTAAAGAGTTGGTATCGTTAACGGAGCAAGCTTGCTATAGCCCAGCGATGAATGGTACAGGCTTTGCGAGCGGTTATACACTGACAGACAAGGACGATATTTTAGGACGTAATATCTGGAGTAACACACCTAATGGTGACGGTAAGCATGTTGCTACTCTTGATACGACTAATGGTGAGGTTTTCAATAGAGATCCATTAGACTCAAGTTTCAAAAGCTCTCTCTTGTTAGTGACAGATGAATAATACTTATTACGTTAATAAAGATTGATAGCTTTGCCTTTATAAAAAGCTCCGCCAGTGCGGAGCTTTTTTCTTTTCTAACCTTTGGCACTTATCGTGTTGAGCAGAATGTTTAAACTTGGAACTGCTTAAGCTGATGTTTTTGGTTTTCTGCTAAACCAGACAGTTCTTGAGCGGCAGCGGCGGATTGCGTAATGCCAGTTACGTTCTGGCTCACCAGCTCATAGATGTTCGTTAAGTTGTTGTTGATATCAGCCGTGACCTGTTTCTGCTCTTCTGATGCGGTCGCCACTTGCGTGTTGATTGAGTTCAGATCGGCGATAGCGTTACTGATATTAACAAGTGATTGGCTAACTTCTTGTGCCAGAGTTTGGTTGTCTGACAACATGGCTAAGCTAGAGTGCATGCTTTCATTCGCGTGACCAGATTGCTGTTGAAGCTCTTCAATGATGGTCTGGATCTCTTTTGTCGATTCCTGAGTTCGCGCCGCTAACATACGTACTTCATCGGCGACTACCGCAAAGCCTCGGCCACTTTCGCCCGCTCGTGCAGCCTCGATCGCTGCATTCAGTGCAAGCAAATTGGTTTGCTCAGAAATGCCTTCAATCACTTCGATCACGCGACCAATGTGTTCTGATTGATCTTTCAGCGATGTCACGACGGCTGCGGCTTCGTTGAGTTGTTCTGCCATTTTTTCGCTTGCGCGAGTGCTTTCCTCAAACATGCTCAGACTTTGTGAGGTAAGCATGCGTGCTTGATTTGATGCGCTATCGGCTTCTTGTGCATTGGTCGACACTTCAGCTGCAGTCGATTCTAGTTGGTTGATTGCCGAAGCCACTTGCTCAACTTCTTGCTTTTCTTGATCTGAGTTAACGCTGCTTTGAGTCATAACAGTCGCTAGCTCGGTCGATGCTGATGCCACATCTTCACTAATTCGAACTAATGCACTCACGGTTTCACGCAGTTTGTCGATGGTTTGGTTTACATCCTGAGCCAGTTGCGACACTTCGTTTTTTCCGATGGCTTCGGCTTTAACCAATAGATTTCCCTTCGCGACTTCTTGCATGGTTCCTTGAAGGTTACGAATCGGTGCAACGATATAGCTGGCTAGTATCCAACTAATAAGCGAAGCAGCAATCAAGATCACTGCAAGTGAAACCGCACTGTAAGTGAGCGTGGTTGAATGCTGTTCGCCATTCGCTTCCACTTCATCGGTGACGATTTGATTCAATTGTTTAGACAGGTTGTCGATGGCGTTGATCATTGCTTCGCCAGCCAATCGATATTCTGCCATCGCAGATTCGTACTTTTGATTGAAATCGGATGTGGTGTAGCCAGAAGAGTGTTTGGTGGTGAGCAGAGGTGTCATGGTGACGCGCGTGAAATCAACATAGTGATCCATGGCTTTGCGCATAGTATGCACTTCGGTTTGAACGCCTGGGAGGCTATCGATGGAATTCAGAAAATCGCGGTTTTTGTTTTGTCGTTCAGACAGTTCTTGGTTGAGAGATTGGACATCTTCGGCTCTAAATAGACTGTAAATGGCTTTGATGCGCATGGCGTAGGTGTTGTCTACGATGGCGCTGAGTTCCTCTTTATGAATGATCAGCTTGTTGGTGGAAGTGGAAACCTTATTGAATGCTTGGTCGAGCTTGCCGATTCCGACGCTCAATCCAATGACGAGTAATACAACGGTGAATAGAACAGGTAAAAAGACCTGAAGTTTAATAGAAAGCGTACTAAGAAATTGACGCATGATTGACCCTCTATCGGTTTGATTATTATCTTTTTTATAAATAAGCATCTCGATTTTAATTGCCACATTCGTCAAATCAATGAGTTACTCATATCTAATTGTTATGAAATGTACCAAAATCGATGGGGTTATCATCTTGAACATGAGGCAACTTATAAAAACGTTACGTTCAAATTGAGAGAGGGATAAGTCGCGGAATTAATAGTTAGAAATGACAACGTGTCATAGAGGGTTCAACTAAGTGAAACACAACTGTCATATTCAAATTCTAAAGTGAGCACCGTTCAAGTGAAACACAACGGCAATAAAGCCACTTAAGGAAATTGTGATGAAAAAGACAGTAATCGGTGCAATCGCACTTCTAGGCGCAATGGCAGTGACTCCTGTTTCTGCTAAAGAAACTATCTCTGCAGTGGGTTCTAGCAGCGTAACTCCACTGATGGAAGTTTTCTCTGAAACGTACATGAAGAAGAACCCTAACGTATTTATCGAAGTTCAAGGCCCTGGTTCTTCAGCTGGTGTTAAAGCAGCAAAAAATGGTTCAGCAGACCTTGGTATGTCTTCTCGTAATCTAAAAGACTCTGAAAAAGAATCAACACTAATCGAAGAAGTGGTTGCTCGTGATGGTATCGCAGTGGTTGTTAACCCACAAAACAAACTGCCTGGCCTAACAGCAGAGCAAGTGACTGCAATCTACAAAGGCGAAGTATCAAACTGGAAAGAAGTCGGTGGTGCAGACAAGCCAATCGTAGCAATTACTCGTGACACGGCTTCAGGTACTCGTGGCGCATTTGAAGACATCATGTCTCTTAAAATGAAGATTTCTGGTAAGAAGGTATCAGCTATCTCTCAACGTGCTCAAGTTGCAAATGGTAACGGCGCACTCAAAACAATGGTTGCATCTAACCCATACGCAATCGGCTACATTTCTCTTGGTACTGTAGACAACACTGTTAATGCTCTAGCAATCGACGGCGTTGATGCAACGGTAGCTAACGTGAAAAACGGTTCTTACAAAGTAGCTCGTCCATTCCTTGTGCTTTACAAAGAAGGCAAGCCATCAGCTGAAACGCAAAAATTCCTAGACTGGATGCTAACTGAAGATGCGCAAAAGCTAGTTGACCAAAACGGTTACATCTCAGTTAACTAATTTTATCGGGACTCTTAAGTTTGCTCAGCCCACCATTTAGGGCTGAGCCTTTTCTATCCATAGTGTTCACCGGCAAAACGCCCAGAACCGTGAGATTTTTTAAATGACCATCGCAACAAATAGTGAAAAGCTTATGAATACTGACGCTAAAGCTATCAGCAAGCCCGGCCTGCGCGAGAAACGTCGCGTAGACTGGAAAGAGCGTATCTTCCACGGCTTGTTCCTAACCAGTGCCGTTATCGGCATCGTCTCATTAGCCGTTATTGCATACTTCATTGTTCGAGAGAGTATCCCAGCATTCCAAGAAGCTGGTGTATCGGGCATCGTTCTTGGACAAAACTGGCTACCGCCTGCACTTTACGGTGTTGCGACAATGATTGTGGCATCTATTGTATCGACGGCAGGTGCGGTAATCGTCGGTGTACCAATTGGTGTGCTGACGGCTATCTTTATTGCCGAAATTGCACCAAAGCGTCTTGCGGATATTATTCGTCCTGCAGTTGAGCTTTTGGCAGGTATCCCGTCTGTGGTTTATGGTTTCTTTGGTTTGGTTATCATCGTACCGCTGATTCAAAACATCTTTAATGTCCCTGCGGGTAACACGATTTTGGCAGGTATCATCGTGCTTGGGGTGATGATTCTACCGACCGTAATCACGGTATCTGAAACGTCTATTCGAGCTGTGCCTCGTGCATACAAAGAAGGCTCTTTGGCACTTGGCGCTTCGAAAATCTACACAATCTTCAAATTGCTCGTTCCAGCGGCTCGTTCAGGGATCATGACGGGTGTGATTTTGGGTATTGGCCGTGCTCTAGGTGAGACAATGGCGATCATCATGGTGATGGGTAATGCACCTGCTATGCCAGAAGGCATTCTAGATTCGGCACGTACGCTAACCGCAAACATCGCGATTGAAATGTCTTACGCAAGTGGTATTCACGCCAACGCTCTTTACGCCACTGGTGTTGTACTTCTGGTCTTCATCATGTCGTTGAACGCTGTACTTCTTTACCTAAACCGAGAAAAAGCGAAGTAATCGCTCGTTAAAGGTGACTATTATGGATCGCGCAAAACTAAAACAAGCTCGCCAGTTCAAAGATAACGTCTTTAACGCTTTGGTTTGGATTTCGGCAGCACTAACGGTAGGTTTTTTGTTCTGGATTATCTGGTACATCCTATCAAATGGTCTACAACACGTAGATTGGAACTTCATTACTGATAACTACACACGTACTGGTGAAGAGCACGGTATCTTCCCGATGATCGTCTCGACCATCTACATGGTTATCGCATCCATCGCGGTAGCGGCGCCACTGGGTATCATGACGGCAATCTACTTAACCGAATACGCGAAAGTCGGTAGCCGATTGGTAAAAATTATCCGATTCTGTACTGAGTCGTTGGCGGGTATCCCGTCGATCATCTTCGGTCTATTCGGTATGACGTTCTTCGTGGCAATTCTTGGTCTGGGCTTCTCGATTCTGTCGGGTGCACTGACTCTAAGTATTCTTATTCTGCCAGTGATCATCCGTACTACGGAAGAAGCACTAATGGCAGTGCCTCAAACGTATCGTGAAGGCTCTTACGGCCTTGGCGCTTCAAAAATTTACACTATCTGGCGTTTGATTCTTCCGAGCGCAATGCCAGGTATCTTAACCTCGGTCATTCTAAGTATTGGTCGTGTCATTGGTGAGTCTGCTCCTGTATTTCTGACAGCAGGCATGGTTGCTCGTATTCCAGATTCTCTGTTGGACTCCGGTCGTACATTAACCGTTCACCTATACAAACTGACTACCGAACTGTTTACCGTTGAAGAATGGAATCAGGCTTACGGTACCGCAACAGTGCTTATCGTGGTTGTTCTTCTGATCAACATGGTAACGAAACTGATTGCTAGACGTTTTAACACCGCAACTTACTAACAACACTAATTAAGAACGCACGTTAAAAGACACGAATTCAAGATTTAAGAGATTAAGAAAATGAACAAATTTGATATTGAAAACCTAGACTTATTCTACGGTGAAAACCAAGCACTGAAATCGATCAACCTACCAATTCCAGTTCGCCAAGTAACGGCGCTTATCGGCCCGTCAGGTTGTGGTAAATCAACGCTTCTACGTTGTTTGAACCGCATGAACGATCTAATCGAAGGCGTGAAAATCACGGGTAAACTGGCGATGGACGGCGAAGACATTTACGGCAACATTGATGTCGCGGATCTTCGCATCAAGGTTGGCATGGTGTTCCAGAAGCCAAACCCATTCCCGATGAGCATCTACGAAAACGTGGCTTACGGCCTACGTGCTCAAGGTATCAAAGACAAGAAACACATTGACGAAGTGGTAGAGCGTTCACTACGCGGCGCAGCACTTTGGGACGAAGTGAAAGATCGTCTGAAGTCACACGCATTTGGTCTATCGGGTGGTCAGCAACAGCGTCTTTGTATCGCACGTACGATCGCGATGGAACCGGATGTGATTCTGATGGATGAACCAACTTCGGCACTTGACCCAATTGCGACACATAAAATCGAAGAATTGATGGAAGAGCTGAAGAAGAACTACACCATCGTTATCGTGACTCACTCAATGCAACAGGCGCGTCGTATCTCTGACCGTACTGCGTTCTTCCTAATGGGTGAACTGGTTGAGCATAACGATACTCAAGTGATCTTCAGTAACCCTCAAGATGACCGTACTCAAGGCTACGTAAATGGTGATTTCGGTTAATTCGCCATATTTACAAGCATAACTAAATAACTATAAGCGATGGTAACTTTGCCCCTCTTTTTGAGGGGCCTTTTTCTTTTCAAGCTGCACATTTATAACACCAACCTATACCAATAATTCTTGCAAGGAAGCACAAATACCCCCCCTTTTTATAGAACATGTAACTTATGTGAAATACGGTTATAAAAGTGCTGAAGAGCTCTCGAATGTGAAACTAAGTCTGATAATTTTGCGAATGACTTAACAGCTCAAATTTGATTGTATTGATTGCATATGATGGCCTAAGTAGTTTTTTATCGAGAATAAAAAAGTAGATTAGGTTGGTAGGGTGAGTTTAAGAAGTTTTACAAGAAAAGTGTCTTCAACGAGGGATCATCGCTTATTAGCGGAGGCGATATTTGATCATTTAGAGAGTTTGTTCTCCCCTCAAGCCTTAGCCATTTTTGAAGATCCTTCAATCAATCCCCGTTATTCTGTGAGTTTCTCTCGCGGGGAGCTTTACCCAATCCAAAGCTATCCTGACAGCTTCTGGGAGTGGGCAAGTCAGTTTGACACTTCTGAAAGCATCATTCCTCTGGCGATCAATACTTGTAACTGGAATCACACCCAAGATTTAGGTGGAGATAGTTACATAATGATGCTCGATAACACGCCTATCAAACGCACCTACCTACTGATTCAATCTGTTCATGCTCGCACGGCACACAATATCTATGAAGAAAGCTATGATGCAATGCAGCTTGCAGCGGCGCGTTGGCAGTGCATTCGCGCCGAGAAAAATGCGTCGCAAGAGATGAGACACAGAGATATTCGTGAAGCGCAATATGTCGATGAAATTAACCAACGCGAGCGCTTTATCGAGAACATGAAGTTAGTTCAGCAAGTTGCTCTCGAGATCTCCAACCCTGATTCCTTAAAAGATTTGTATTACAAAGCCGTCGAAGCGCTACGTCAACGGTTGGGGTTTGATCGCTCCACACTGATGCTTCTAGATATGAAAAAGCGCAGTTTCAGTGGAACATACGGCACGGATGAATCAGGCATCACCATTGATGAGTTCCACACGCAATACGATTTACACCAACTGAGCGAAGAATACATCGCTGCGCTGTCAAGCCTTGAGAGCAACCTAGTGATCGTGGAAGATGCGCCGATATACACAGCTGGTAAAGTGGTTGGGCAGGGGTGGAACGCGATGTTGATTCTACGTGATGGCAATGAGCCATTTGGTTGGTTCGCGCTTGATAACTTTATTCATCGCAAGCCGATAACAGCGTATCAAAAACAGATGTTGGACTCGTTTGGCTCCCTTTTCTCACAAATTTACATTCGAAAGCGCCAAGAGCAGAACGTGCGTATGTTGCATTCAAGCATGGTTGAGCTATCACGCTGTACAACCGTCAGTGATGTATGTAAATCGGCCGTCACTTTTGCCATCAAAAATCTTGGTATTGATCGGATGGCGGTGTTTTTGACCGATGAAAACTGCTCATACATGCAAGGTACTTGGGGGACTGACATTCAAGGCAATGTGGTGGATGAGTCTTATTTCTTTGGTGAGACACAAGACTTTTCGTTGATCAATTTAGCTCGCGCCGTACCTAGTGAAGTTGCATTTGAGGAATCCGTTCCTATTTATCATGACTGTAATATTGTCGGCTTTGGCTGGGCTGCGATGACGGTTTTGACTTCGAACAGCAGCGGGCCCATCGCCTTTATTGCTGTTGATAACTTATTGACGCGCGCGCCGCTGACTTCTCAGCTACGTGAAGTGATTCGTATGTTCGCTTCCAGTCTAGCGGAGGTTTTGCAGCGCACTCAAGCGCAAGAGGCGATTCGCGGATTAAACGAAAACCTGGAGTTAGAAGTACAAAACCGAACCAAAGAGTTGGAAGAAGCCAACCGACAGCTTGAGGTGCTTTCTAAACTTGACCCTCTGACACGTCTTGGCAATCGCCGTATGTTAGAACATGTGATGCAGAAATATTGCGCGCTAGAGTGTGAGGAAGCGATGTCCTTTGGTCTTATCCTGATTGATATTGATCACTTTGGGTTATTTAACAATCACTATGGCCATCTCGAAGGGGATATCGCACTAATGCGCGTGGGTCATATCTTGGATCATCATACCAAAGGTGAAGACGAGGTTTTCTGTCGCATTGGTGGAGAAGAGTTTGTGTTACTAATGATCGGCTCTGATCAAGAGGCGGTAAAGCAGAGAGCAGAACGTATTCGTCAATGCATTGAAGATGAAGGCATCAAACACCAACACAACCCAGAAGGTGAGCTGCTCACCGTGTCAGTCGGTTATTCTTGTTACAAAACGAAAGGCAAAGACTTTAATTTCGACCATCTTTACCAGTTGTCGGATAAGGCTCTCTATCAAGCGAAGAGTCATGGTCGAAATTGCGTAAGGCGATATGAGTACGAGCATCAAGCTTTTGTTGAATAAGTGATGCTCATAACATCAAAGTTACTGAGACAGTTTGGTTGATTTTTAGATAAAACTGCTAAAGTGAGTTTGGTCCGCACAAGAAAAATGGCAGCTCACTTGAGCTGCCATTTTTCTTTATAGTTTTTCTAGCTGGTGGTCGGTTTTCGTTACGTTTGCTTTGCCAAGGTTTTGAATTTTTGCCAGTAGCGAGTCTGGACGCCAAGGTTGTTGATTGGCACTAAAACGCGCTTGGTTCATGGCGTCAAGCTCTTGTTTTACGGCTTGCGCATCACCAGGGCTTAACCTGTCTCGGTGAGTGTTTAGATACTCGTTTACTGAGCGTTCAATTTTAGCAGCGTCCCCTTCATTGATGACTTTTTTCAACGCATCAACGCAAAGAGGTTGCTCGGTATTCGAAACCGTTTTACTCGCCGTCATAGGACGCTTCTTCCATGCCCAAATCGCGACTCCTAACGTCGCCACCCAAAGTCCAGCGAAAACAAAGGTCAGGGTTTGCCAGAGACTGCTCACTCCACCGTTTGGTTCGGGACTGATGGATGACTCAGGTGGTGTTGGCAGAGGCGACTCCGGCAACGTGATAAGCCCGGTGTCACTTTGCTCTATTTCTAATTGTAGCTCTGGTAACGTCGCTTTTTTCGCTTCATCATTTTGGCTGTCCCACCAGTTCAAATGGTATCCCGGCAAGGTATATGACCCAGCCTCAGTGGGGATAATGACTTGCTTCACTGTCATGATAACGGTGCCATCTCTCGCGCTGTCGAATTGAGGCTGTTCTGGGTAGACCCGCAGCGAACTTGGATAATCAATACTTACTCGTGGAAGGTATTCGGCTTGTGTTCCGCGAGCTTTAATTTGAATGGTTCGAGTGAGTGAAGAGCCCTGTTTGACAGTGTTGAGCGCATTAACCGACAGTGGATTACCTTGATCGTCTTGCCAGCTCTGCGTCATTTCTAACGCTGAAGCTGGAAGCCATTCCCCTTCAAATTCACTTGGAATTGGTTTTACCTCGATAGGCATTTGCTCAGCTTTGGTGTTGATTGGCATGATCTTGGTAGAGCCCGTCAAGCTGTCGCCATAAATGTAAGAGCCTGTCAGTCTAGGACCTATCAAGGTGTAAGTACCCGGCTGATTCGCCGTTAAGCGAAACGACTGTTCAATGACCGCTACTTCTAATCCATTTAAGATCTTTTGTCCCTGCTGTAAGCCACCAATAGCTTCAAGCTTCATGCCTTCAATCTGTGGAGGCACAATTTGTGGGTTATCAAGACGGCGGGTATCTGCTTTGATCAAAAGCTGCATACGTAATGTCGCAGATTGCTGAGGGTACAGCGTGCTGTTGTCGACACTGATATTAAAGCTAAATAGGTCATCGAGATTGGGTTCAGCTTGGCTTGCGGTGACACGAAGCTTTATTGGCTCCGTTCTCATACCATCTGCGGAAAAGCTCGGAATAGTCAGAACACCTTCTTTCATCGGCGCAATCGAGATACTCCACTCAGTACGTACAGATTTTCTTCCGTTAATGTTATTGCTGGAGCGCCCATAACGAGGTTGACCCAAGAAAAAGTCGTTCTCAAGTACATTAAAGTCAATTGCATCTGAGCTGAGCTCAGTATCTGCCATGATTCTGAGGTTGATCACTTCATTCTTAGCAACTTGTGTTTTATTGACGCTTGCTTGAAGCGTCTGTGCCATCACCGAGAAGCTGGATAATAGGCTGGCCACAAGAATAAAGATCAGTTGTACGCCTTTGTTCATCACGGGCTTACCACTCCTTTTGAGATTGTTGTGGAGGTTGTTTTTGTTGAGCTTGAAGCTGCATTTGTGCACGAATCAAAAAGCTTGGATCGCGAGCGCTTTCGACTGCTTCTAGACGACGGAATTCAGGATCATTCCGATGCGTGTTTTTTGGCTGCACTTGAGCCTGCATTGGTTCACCTTGTTCCTGAGCCTGCTTTTCACCTCGTTTTGGTCGATGTTGCTCTATTTTTTGCTTTTCTGTTTTATTTTCAGATTCTTGCTGATTTTGTGACTGTTGTCCTTGCTCTTCCTTCTCACCGTTTTGAGACTTTTGTTGCTGTTGCTGTTGCTGTTGCTGTTGCTGTTGCTGTTGCTGTTGCTGTTGCTGTTGCTGTTGCTGTTGCTGTTGCTGTTGCTGTTGCTGTTGCTGTTGCTGTTGCTGTTGCTGTTGCTGTTGCTGTTTCAGCTTCTGTTCCACAACCGACAAGTTTTTCTTTGCAGCTTCAAAGTTGGGCTTTTCTTCAAGCAGTTTTTTATAAAGCTCTGCTGCTTCTTCTAATTGACCATTTTGCGCCAGAGAGTTGGCAAGGTTATAGCGGCCGTTAGGAGAGGCGTCATGAGAAAATGCTTCGATAGCGGCTTCGTAGTCACCTTTTTGGTAACTGGTGGCTCCTTTCCAGCTTGGGTTTGTAAATAGGTTTTGCGCCTGTTCATACTCACCTTGCTTGTAGAGTTCCGCTCCTCGTTGGTCGGCATTTAAGAACGGATTTGCTTCGGCGTGTTGTGTCCAAGTCATCGGTATTATTGTTGCCACAAACATCCAAATCAGGCCGCGTCGGAACAGTAAAGCTGCAGGCAGAAGTAACAGCGGAAGCAACCAAAAGCCACCGTTTAAGCGAGAGTCAGTGCTCACTTCTTCACTCTGCTTGGCCGAAAGTTGACTGCCAACGTTGTTCGTAAAGGCTGAAATGTTCTCAACATCGCGATTGGTGTGCTGAATAGGAACAAAAATTCCACCTGTTTTCTTTGCTAGTATTTGTAAATTCTTCAGATTTGTTTTCGCTACGACTGTTGTGCCTTGTGCAGTTTTTAAAAGAGAACCATCGGGTAGGGCGATGGGAGCGCCATTAGCGGTTCCTACTGCGAGAACTGAGATGCGAATGTTTTTACCTTCGACCAAATTCAACGTCCGAGACAGTTCTGACTCATCAAGGTCATCAGCTAACACGATGATGTCGCCTTGTTGCACACCTGCTTGAGAGAACTGGTTGAGCGCTAATTCAATTGCGGAAGGCAGGTTTGCCCCTTGAAAAGGCATTAGCTCTGGTGACAAATTCTCGATAATGCCGGCAAGCGTACTGGAATCAGTCGTCAGTGGACTTAAGTTATAGGCATCGCCAGCGTAAGCAATAAGACCCGTAGCCCCTTCTTTCCATTTAGGAAGTAAGTCCAGCGCCTTATAACGTGTTTGCGCGAGTCGATTAGGCTTGATGTCCGTAGCGAACATCGAGCGAGACATATCAAGCACTAAAATGCGGTTTTGGTTTAACTCAAAGCTTGGGCGAGCGTTGGATTGCCAGCTTGGTCCCGCTAGCGCAATACAGGCAACCGCCCAAGCTACGCCCCAGAGAATAAAATAGTGTTTGGACTGCGTATTTTGTCCGAGCACTTTAGCTAGGTGGGGGGCAATCAGTGTCGATTTTTTTGCTCTAAATTTGTGATTGAGCAAGAGCGCAATAGGGATTGCGATGAGCCCCCAAAGCCAAGAAGGGTTAAGGAAAATAAACTCAGCCATGCTTTCTCCTCAGTAGGAATAACAATACCGACAGTACGAATGCAGCGCTTAATGGGTATGGGAACCATTCTGACTGCGGACGCCAAGTTTGCGTGTCGCTTGACACGGGCTCGAGCTGGTTGATGGTGTCGTAGATCTTTTCGAGCTGATCAGTATCTCGCGCCCGAAAATATTGTCCACCAGTCATCTCTGCCACTTTAGTTAGTGTTTGCTCATCCAAGTCGGCTGCGGTGTTAACCTTGCGAGTCATGAAAAACTCTTTCACCATCATTTCACCAGCACCTATGCCTACGGTGTAAATGGTCGCATTGTATTTTTTTGCGATTTCCGCTGCTTCGAGCGGTTCGAGCACACCGGCGGTATTGCTGCCGTCACTAAGCAAAATCATGACTCGTTGCGGAGCATCACTGTCTACAAAGGTTTTCGTGCCTAGACCAATGCCATCACCAATGGCGGTTCGTTGACCAACCAAGCCGATGACGGTTTGATTAATCTGCTGCATGACGGTTTTACGGTCTGCAGTGAGTGGCGTTTGCAAATACGCGTGATCGCCAAACAAAACAACCCCGAGACGGTCACCTTTTCTTTTTGCCACGAAATCCGATAGAACTTTTTTGACAGCGGTGAGGCGGTCAATGTATTCGCCGTTGAGCTCCATGTCTTCTTGCTGCATCGAGCCAGATAGGTCGACGACTAACATCAAGTCCCGATATTTGGGTTGGAACTCAACTGGATCACCAAACCAAACTGGACGCGCACAAGCAATGATAAGAAGAACCCAGATCGCCATTGATAGTGATTTTTGCAGGGCTTGCCTAGGCTTGCTGCCATTCTCATTAGTTGGTAAGTACGCCAATTTGATCTCGGCTTGTTGAGACTCTTGTGGCAGGAGCTTGTATACCAGCCAGGGGACAGGCAGCAAAAATAGTGCCCACCACCAGACAAATTCAATGTTTAGCCATTGGGCAAGTTCGGTTATGAGTGTTTGCTCAGTCACGGTTATTTGCCTTTTTCTTTGGTGGCAAAGCGTGAGTTATCCAAAAGACACAATCATCGACCAAGCTTTGATGATTTTCTTGAGAGGATTTCTGATACAGCGCTTCTTGCCACTGATGTTGTTTGTCTACGAATCGAGTTTCTTTGGTATGGCTATCGAGAAACTCATACCAAGCGATTCCAGTTAATGGTGCGATTTCTTCACGCGGAAAGTAACTCAATGCCGCCTGACGCAATATTTCTAGAGCAGAGGAAGGGGTATGAGGTGTGACAGATTGAGTTAAAAGTTTTAAGGCTGCCTTTTGCGCGCGTAGGCGTTTTTTACGCCATTTCGTATAAAGATAAATGCTGAAAACGAAAAGTACGGTGGCCGCAAGCACTGCCCACCATCCCCAAGCGAGCGGAAACCAATCCGGAGCGTTTGGTAAAATCAGAGGTTCAAGGTCTAGGCTTTGGTTGTTTGTTGTCATTATTATTACTGCTTAATAAATGCTGCTTGTACAGTTTGTTAGCTTAATTGTGAAATCAAGGGCCAACCACTTGATAGCGTGTTAAATGGAATCGCCATCGAATGGCATTGCTGTTTAATGGTTTCTTGGTGTTGAGTAAAGTGTGTTTCGAGTTCCTTTCTTTGGCCCTTGGAGCCAAAGTTGAACCATTGACTACGTTGTCCATCCGAGGCTTTTACTTGACCTCTAAAGTTTGTTTCACCTCTTTCTAAAGGATCATAAAACTGAATAGCTCTCACACTGTTGTGCTGTTTTAGTCGACGTAACTGCGTCAACTCTGCCGCGTTTATGTGGGCAAAGTCGCTGAGCATAATCAGTTCGCTGCCCTTAGGTGTCAGTGTATGAAGTGTTTCTAACACCTGAGTATACGGCAGTGTACGAGCCTCGTTGTTGGCAGTACGAGCCACCTGCGCGTTATGTGTATCGACGATAGCATTAAGAATCCGCAGCCCCTGTTTTTGTAGAGAGGAAGGGCGAAACTCAAAACATTGATGTCCATCGTCAATCACCGCACCGATGCGATCCTTTTTAGCCAAAGTGAGCCAAATCAACACGCTGGCAAAGTGGGCCAATTGAACCGACTTCAGCATATACTTAGACCCAAAATGCAGGCTAGAACTCAGGTCAAGGTAAAGAATCACAGCTTGCTCTTTGTCTTCTGCAAATAACTTTGTGTGCGCTTTCCCTGTACGAGCAGTTACCCGCCAATCAATACTGCGGATATCATCGCCAGGTTGGTATTGGCGTACTTCCATAAAATCCATGCCTCGCCCTTTTTGGCGGCTGGTATGGTTACCGCTCATTTGCGACCAGATACTTTGTGCTGGTGGCAACCAACGTACAGATTGAGTGCGGTATTGCAGCAGCTCTTCAAGGGTTAATGTCACCCCATTCGCATGAGGTGGCAGTGGATGCGTTGTGGACATATCACTCCCTCGTCTTATGCACTGCCAACGAGGTTTAGCAGCTTATCAATGACTTGGTTTGCCGTAATGCCTTCCGCTTGAGCGTGGTAACTCAGTAATAAACGGTGGCGCAAAACCGGATAAGCCATGGTTTGAACATCTTCTGGGGACACAAAATCACGACCTGCAAGCCAAGCGTGCGCACGGGCACAACGATCCAGAGCGATGGTGGCACGCGGACTAACGCCCATTGACAACCACTTATCCAGCTCAGTGTCATATTCGCTGGCTCGACGTGTTGCCATAACTAAACGGACGATGTACTGCTCTATCGTTTCTGCCATATGAATATCCAACACTTCTTTACGCGCAGTGAATATATCTTGTTGGCTTAACATTGGGCGCTCGACGGTAGTTTCGCCTTTTGCTTCACCGCGGTTAATACGCAAGATAGATAGCTCATGTTCCGCATCTGGGTATTCCACTTCTAAATGTAATAAAAAGCGATCTAGCTGCGCTTCAGGTAGTGGATAAGTCCCTTCTTGTTCAATCGGATTTTGAGTCGCCATGACCAAAAACAACTCTGGCAACGGGTAGGTATGACGACCTGCTGTTACTTGTTTCTCTGCCATTGCTTCAAGCATCGCCGCTTGTACTTTGGCCGGTGCACGGTTTATCTCATCCGCAAGAATAAGAGAATTGAAGATAGGACCAGATTGGAAAGTGAACTCTCCGGTTTCAGGGCGGAAGATATCAGTGCCGGTTAAATCGGCTGGCAGCAAGTCAGGGGTAAACTGAATTCGGTGGAAGTCTCCTTCAACACAATCTGAGAGCGATTTTACTGCACGGGTTTTTGCCAGCCCAGGAGGGCCCTCAACCAAAATATGTCCATCTGCTAAAAGGGCAACAAGCAGTTGTTTAACTAGATCTTGCTGACCAATGATCTGCGACTCTAGGTATTGCTGAAGAGTTTCGAAGTTAGATTTATGCATGCTTTGGACTCTCGATATCCATTTGATTTTTGTGTTGAGTATTGGTCATTTTCCAGATGGAAAAAGTTCCAATGCGCTTTCGCAATTTATCTTTTCAATATTGGGACTCTGCAGAGAATTGCAAGTACTTGCTATCACTGAAAGTTCTTATCTGACAGAGCGTTACATTTATTTTTCATAATATAGTGAGAAATGCCTCTAGTTTTGTATATGTGAGCCGATAAAGTTTCTGTGATGTGCGTGTCATGAGATATGCACCAGATTCCCCTTATGGGGCCAATAACAAGTGATTCTTTTAAAAGGTCCGAATATGTTGAAACTTCATTCCTTGAGCATCAAACAGAAGGTTGTACTTGGTATTACGTTTGCTGTTTTAGCATCAACAATTATCGTTGGTGTTATGGCTCAGCGTCATGCAAGAGATGTGTTGAGCCACCGTCTTATTGATATCGAACTACCTGCGATGCTGCAGCAAATCAATACAGAAATTGACCGCGAAGTTGTAGAGATGCAACAAGCCGCAAAACAGCTCGCAACAAACGAGTTTATTGTCGAAGCCCTATCTAATACAGACCGCGACCCGTCGGTAGAAGTTCAGTTAGTTCAGCAGCTCAATAACGTTAAATCCCAGTACGGACTTAATGATGCGTCGGTAGCCAATCGTCAAACGGCATATTACTGGAATCAAAACGGGTTTTTGCGTCAGCTGAATCGAACTCAAGATGCTTGGTTCTTTGGCTTTACGTCTTCTGGTCAAGAAACGTCAGTGAGCGTTTTCCAAGAGGCAAACGGCGAAGTAAAAATGTTTGCCAACTACCAAGACTTAAATGGTACATCAATGTCAGGTCTTTCAAAGTCGATGGACGACATGGTTGCGCTGCTCAATGGGTTTAAAATTGAAGATACGGGTTATGTGTTCCTCACTAACGAACAGGGTGAGATTCAAATACATCGTCAACAAGGTAAAAACCAAACTTCTATCACCAAGCTATTTGGTAGTGATGCGAGTGCACTGCTGAATAAAAACAGCTTCAATTTGATTAATGTGGACTTTGAAGGGCAGGACACGTTTGTTTCCAGTTTGTATGTTCCTTCAATGAACTGGTTTGTCATTGGTGTAGTTCCTGTCGATGAAGTCTTCGCGGACCTAAATGCTACTGCGCAAAAAATGCTGTTTACGACCATCATTGTTGCCGTTGTATTCATCCTTATGGGCGTATGGTTGGCAAATAGTATTACTAAACCAATTCGACTGATTGCTGATCGTTTTACCGATCTTGGGCAAGGTGAAGGCGACTTGGCGCAGCGCATTGAAATTCAGGGTAATGATGAAATTGCTCAGCTTTCAAAAGGCTTCAACGGATTTATTGAGAAGATCCACGCCACAATGAAAGAAGTTGCTTTAACCAGTGGCTCATTAAGTCAAGCGGCAGAAAGTGTTTCGACGAAAGCAACATCCACACATGACAACAGCCAAGAGCAACGTGATCAAACCATTCAAGTTGTTGCGGCGATTAACCAGATGGGTGCGACCATCAGCGAAATTGCATCGAACGCGGCTACTGCTGCTGATACGGCAAATCAGGCTTCTGATAATACTCAAACGGGTCGTGAAGTGGTTATGAAAGCCAAAGAGGTGATTAGCCGCCTAGCTGATGACGTAGAAACGACCAATATTGTCGTCACGCAGCTGGCATCGACAACTAAAGATATTGGCTCGATTCTGGGCGTAATTCGTGACATATCAGAACAAACCAACTTGCTTGCGTTGAACGCCGCGATTGAGGCTGCACGTGCTGGAGAGCAAGGTCGTGGTTTTGCGGTGGTTGCTGACGAAGTCAGAAACCTAGCGTCACGCACAGCTGACTCAACAGAAGAGATCCAACGGATGATCAACCAACTTCAAAGTGACGCACAAGACGCAGTAAGTGCGATGGAAGCGGGTAAAGCGGTCACTATTGAAGGGGTCGCTTCAACCGATGAAGCCGTGGAAGTGTTAGTCAATATTTCTGAGCGAATTACAGACATCTCTGATCGTAATACGCAAGTTGCGACGGCGACGGAAGAGCAATCCACAGTGGTGCATACCATTAACCAAAACATTGAAGAAATCAACGCGATCAATGAAATGACAACGGCAACGGCAGAAGAGCTGGCGGATGCAAGTCGTGATCTTCAAGCGCTCTCTTCACGTCTGGACAAGATGGTTGGTAGCTTCAAGCTATAGAGTTGGATAGAATAGCCGAAGTTTAAAAGTTCACTAACTAAATTTAGGGAAGTACTATGAATGACTTCGAAAAAGAACTAGAGCAGATTTCTCAGGAAGCCGCTCAGGAGCCAGAAGTAAAACTGCCGTCGCTAGAAGAGCAAAAAGCGATCGTCGCTGAGCTAAAAAAGCTGGAAGCAGAAGGTAAGTTGACGCCAGAAGTGTTAGAGCAACACTTTGGTAAATTTAACCAAAAAAACTCTGTTCCAGTTCACTAAGCTAGGGTGAGGTTTCGGTTCTAACGGGCGCGACAAAATCACCAACTCAAATACAAAAAAGGGAGTGTATGCTCCCTTTTTTAATGCCTGAAAAATGCTAATACCTCTTACATACTTGCCACTTAAAAATTATTGACACTTCAATGAGTTATTAATTAGTACTAGTTATTTTCATACTTGACAATACTACTGCTCTATCTAAATCTATTGCGTATTTCAATAAAAGCGACCAAGGGAATGCGATCAGGATGGAGCAACAAAAAACAAGAAATGTCATTTTAATCACGGAGGGCAGTCTGCAGTCATCTCTGCTGAAAGATGTATTGGAGACCAAACTCGGTATTAGTGTTGCTCTAATCACACCAGACTCTCTTATTAAAGGAGCGTTAGATTTGCCTTTAGCGTCAGCCATTGTTGTTGATTGCAGCGTGATCACTGATGAAATATTTCGGCGTTATTCGGAATTTAAAGAATCGCAACAGAAAGATACGCTCGAAATCTTAATTAATTGTGATCAATCCATTTCGACTGAAGATCTTTTTGCTTGGCGTACTCTAGCAGGTATTTTCTATACCTCTGATGATATAAAAACGCTGCAAGTTGGGATTGGTAAGGTGCTTCAGGGGGATATGTGGTTCAGCCGTAAGTTTTCTCAGCAATACATTACTCACCTTCGTCGCCACTGCAAACCTATAAATAAGAATGTTCCCGCTATTTTGACCAAACGAGAGCAACAAATAATTACCTTTCTCTCTATGGGGGCTTCCAATCAACAAATTGCCGAACAACTATTTGTGAGCGAGAATACGGTAAAGACTCATTTACACAATATTTTCAAGAAGATTGAAGTAAAAAATAGAGTCCAAGCACTTATTTGGGCGAAAGAAAATATTTCGGATAACTCGTTAACAGTGTAATCTCCTTGAAATATTACGTTATTTAATTTAGTGAATTCTTAATCATTGCTGTGACCTAAATGTGTTAAAAGTGTTTCTTTTATGAGAAACACTTTTTTTGATTCTCTTTTTAATAACTTTGGAATTTAAAAAAGTAGCAAATAACTTTACTCTGTGGACTAGCACTTACATATCACACTAAGTGCGGACGATTAACGACTAATTTAAGAATGTTAAGTCACTGAAAGTATGAGAAACATTATGGAACAGTATATGGAAAAGCCTGAAGTCCTAATGCTCACTCAACAAAGTTTACAGAGTGAAAACTTTAAGGAAATGCTTTCTAAAAATATAGAAACTAAAATAACGATCATAGATACTAAAAACCCTAGTTATCACGAACTCATTCCGGAACGCTACTTTTTGCTTGTTGATTTTTCAGTTGAGATTCCATCCGAAACTTTAGTTTATTTAAAAGATAGTAATAAAGTGCTAGGAACCATAATGCTTAATTTAGGTTATGACTTAGACACAGAAGAACTCGCCTCATGGCCGCATGTAAAGGGTATATTCGGTCCGGGAGACTCCATGGACAGGGTGTGTCAGGGGTTAAAAGCAATAATAAAAGGAGATAATTGGCTGTCTCGAAGATTACTGGATCAGCTGGTTAATTATTATCGAGGAAAAGAAGCGAATAGCATTATTGAGCCTGCTATCGAGGTTGAGCTTACTCGGCGTGAAATTCAAGTTTTAAAAATGTTGAAAGAAGGAGGTTCAAATATGGAAATTGCTGATTCTTTATTTATCAGTGAGCATACTATTAAATCACATCTATACAATATTTTTAGAAAGTTAGAAGTAAAGAACCGTACGCAAGCAACAAGTTGGGCTAGGCGAAATCTGTAGTACTAGTATTAACTTACTGTAATAAAAAGAAAATACTCTATAAAGTACTAAGTTTTATATTTATTATTAAAATGTCAGTCTGAAATATCATCCCATATTCAAACTTATTCCTATTCGGTTGACTATTAGACTTCTCATGTCTGTTACAAATCTACTCAGACATAGAATAAAAGGTCTATTCAATTATTAAGACAAGAGGGAATAAAAATGAGCACAAGTGACAATGACACGTATCTAGGCGATGCAGGTGTAAATAACCAATTTGCTGATTTCGATGGCGGCGATGACTTGTTTATTGGTTTTGGTGGTAATGATTCGTTTGTTGGCGGTGGCGGTAACGATTATGTGATCGGCGGCGACGGTGATGATCGCCTAACTGGTGGTGCTGGTGATGACATCCTAAGGGCTGGTACAGGAAACGATTACCTCGGCGGTGGTACAGGTAATGATTTGCTTTTGGGTTTGTTGGGTGACAACAAACTAAATGGCGGCGTCGGTGAAGATATTCTTGTAGCTGGTTCTGGTGATAATGTTCTAGTTGGCGGCAGCAATGGCGATAAGTTTGTGTTCACGGATAAGTTTGGTGGCCATGGTGAAGCAAAAGTTGTGGATTTCACCATTGGTGAAGATTCGTTGCACATTATTAGCGACTCGGTCACAGACTTCGGTGATTTAAGCTTTAGCTATGATGCTGTAGGTAATGCCGTGTTTACCGATGGTGCTGATCTAACCGTGAAACTCATTGGCGTTACCGAAACTGACATCAATACTTACGGTGCGGATTTATTTGCAATCTAAATGACTTAAATCACTCAGAATGGGATTAGTTTGTGTGGCTCTGTCACGCTGAGGTGAACTAACTCGGTCATTCTAGAGTGTATTTGAGACTGTCTTAAGTTAGGTGCTAGCTTTTGCTGGCGCCTACATTTTCAATTTAAACGGAAATAGTCGTGCAAAAAACGGTTTTCAAAGAAGTGAGACAAAAACTATGCACGCTTGCGGGCTTGCTAATCGCTTTTAGCCTTTTTATCAACATACTAGTCCTCTCGATTCCCTTGTACATGCTTCAAGTGTACAACCGAGTGATATCCTCCTATTCAACCGATACTCTACTTTTGCTCACTATTATCGTGATTGTCGCGTTACTAACCATGTCGATTATTGATATCGCTCGCGCGCAAATGAGTAAATCATTTGGTTATTGGATGGACACCAAACTGTCCACTTTTATGCTTAAGCGCAGCATTCAATACCAATCGCACACAGGGAAGAGTTACACCTCGCAAACGCTGCGAGATATTCAGAACATCAAAAGCTTTTTGAGCAGCCAAGCACCCTATCCACTATTGGATGCGCCTTGGACACCGCTGTTTATTTTGTTCGTATATTTATTGCACCCAGTATTGGGTCACATCGCGTTACTCGGGTCTATCGTATTGTTTAGTCTCGGGCTACTCAATGAGCTAATGACGCGTAAAACCATGCAAGAAAGTGAAGTTAGGGCGATCTCTCATATCAACAACGCCGAGCTAGCCACGCAAAATGCCAATTCAATTCTTGCGATGGGGATGATGAACGCGTTTTTAGAGAAATGGCAGTCGCGCGTGAATGAAGTCAATGTGCTCGAAGAGCGAGTGGCAGGTAAGTCCATTTACATGGCTAACTTTTCTAAGTTTGTACGTGGTTCACTACAGATCTTTTTGTTGGGAGGCGGAGCATGGTTAGTGATCCAACATGAGATTACTGCGGGAGCGATGATCGCGAGTTCCATTTTAATGAGTCGGGCACTCTCGCCGATGGAGCAGGCGATTGGAACATGGCGAAGTGCTATGTCTGCTAAAGGCGCGTATAAACGACTAAAAGAAATCGACGCAATCGTGCGCCAAGATGAATCGAATATGCCACTGCCAAAGCCAAAAGGGCACTATGAACTTACTGGACTTGCTTATCGCCATCCTGGCACAGCAGAGCCTGTACTCTCATCGATCAACTTATCTATGCCTCCCGGAGTCGCTGTCGGAGTTATTGGCCCTTCTGGTACTGGTAAATCGACGTTTGCTCGGTTGTTATTAGGTACGATCAAGCCATTAGCAGGTAAGGTTACGCTTGATGGTATGGAAGTGTCTACTTGGGCATCGGAAGATCGCGGCGCCCATTTTGGTTATCTCGCTCAAGAAGTAGAGTTGTTTCCTGGCACAATTCGGGAGAACATCGCGCGCTTCAAAGAAGAAGACCCCGCTAAAGTCATTAAGGCGGCGCAACTAGCAGGATGTCATGAATTAATACTCAAGAAAAACAAAGGCTATGATTTCGTTATTGGCGAAAATGGCCGTGGTTTATCTGGAGGAGAAAGGCAGAGAATCGCACTTGCAAGAGCCGTTTATGGCGATCCATCTATTGTGATTTTCGATGAAGCTAATGCCAACCTTGATGGTGAAGGAGAGGCTGCATATCAACGTTTGATTGCCCATTTAAAGGCGCAAGGATCAACGATTATCGTCATTGCCCATAATCCGAGTACATTACGACAAATGGATAGATTGCTGTATTTGGCTGAAGGTCGAGTCAAATTATACGGTGATAAAGATGAAGTATTAAAACGCTTGATGGGCGAAGAAAGAACAGATATTCCAAGGGTAAGAAATGAGCAATCAACTGCCAGCCGTTAATCAGCATCCGTCTGAAACCGTTTATCGTTTTAGTCCGCAAGCGAAACTAAGCTTTCGAAAGCCAATTTTACTTGGTGTGGTGACGCTAAGTGTTTTTCTTGGCGGTCTAGGCTACTGGGCTGCGACAGCGAAATTAGAGAGTGCTGCGATTGCTTATGGCGATTTGTCTGTTCTCACTAAGCGCCAAGAAATTCAACATCTAGAAGGCGGCATTATTGAAAAGCTGTACGTGCAGGAGGGGGACTTAGTTGAAAAAGGTCAATTATTAATTCAACTCTCTAAGCGACAAGCTATGGCGAAGTTGGATTCATTAAGTGGTCAGTTTATTCATACTCTAGCGAAGGAAAACCGTCTAAGTGCAGAACTAGATGAATTGCCAACGATCGTATGGTCTGATGATCTTGAAAGTATTCCTCGCGTCGATATCGTCCAAGAAGCTCAACTGGTTCAAAACAAGATCTTTGAAGCGAGAAAGCGATTCTTTGATAGTAAGCTGAGCATCATTGAGCAGAGTATTTCTGGGGCAAATTTGGAGCTGGAAAACCTCCAGCAAACCAAAGTAATTGAGAGAGAAAGACTCAATTTTATCGCCGAAGAAATAGACAGTAACCAAGCTCTAGTTCAAAAAGGCTTTTCGGGTAAATCCACCTTGCTTCAACTCAAACGTCTTGCGGCGGAAGTGCGGAGTACCTTAAGTCAGTTAGATAGACAATCACTCACAGTAAGCAAAAGGTTGGATGAAAACCAAGCGCAAATTGAAGAGTTGAAGCTTGAAAGACTGAATGAGATTGTCGAGGAGCTACGAAACACCAAAAAGGAAATCGTCGCCATTCGTGAAGAGTATCGCTCAGCACAAGATATTGTAGCGAGAACAACCATCAATGCACCTATTGCAGGCCGTGTGGTCAACATGCAGGTGTTTACTGAAAAAGGTGTGATTGGTTCGGGTGAAACGCTATTGGAGTTGGTTCCTCAAGACGATAAGTTGTTAGTCGAGGCTCGCGTGAATCCTCAGGATATCGATCTAGTTAACCCAGGTCAGCAGGCGCATGTTCGTCTGACCGCTCTGAATGCTAGAACGTTGGCACCATTAGACGGCACGGTGTTAACGATTTCTGCGGATAAGCTTTCACAAGAAAACCAAGAGGATTTTTACCTCGCTAGAATTGCAATTTCGCAAGAAGATGTAGCCAAACACCGCTTAACTTCAGGAATGAACGCGGAAGTGCTTATTTTATCTGAACCGCGAACGCCTTTAAGTTATTTAATAAAGCCAATCACTGAAAGCATGAATCGCGCCTTTAGAGAGGAGTAATCTCAAAAGTACTTGAGTGAACACGGACAACTGACAAAATAATTTGTTATGGTTACCCGTTACTAGGCCGTATTTTAATTCTAAGGGAGCCGTGGAATGGAGAAAGTGCAGTCGGTCGTCGATTTTCTTCTCACTCATAAACTGATTTTTACCGCACTGATCTTTGTGATTATGTGGTTAATTCGTCGTACGATTTTATCGATGATTCGTGGTGATCATGCCTTTCTTTCTGAAGATCAGCGCAGCTGGATGTCCAGAACTAAGAACGGCACCTTTGCCGTTACATTACTGATTTTATTTATTTTATGGCAATCAGAAATAAACGAGTTTGCTCTAAGTGTCACGGCGATAGCGGTTGCCATTGTTGTGGCATCCAAAGAGATAATTTTGTGTTTTACAGGCTCGATTCAAAGAGCAAGCTCACGTTCTTTTCGTGTCGGTGACTGGATTGAGGTCGGTAAACTGTGCGGCGAAGTGATCGAGCACAATATGATGGCGACGGTGATTCAAGAGATCGACCTGCACCATGGGCAATATCACTACACCGGAAAAACCGCGACCTTACCCAATAGTATGTTTTTTACTTACCCAGTAAAGAACCTCAATTTTATGAAGCGCTACGTCTACCACAATTTCTCTATCGTGGTGAAAGACTTCGTTAATTTGTATCCTCTGTTACCAATCTTGACCGACAAGATTGAAGAGCATTGTAGCTACTTCAGTGATGTTGCACATCGCTACAATGCGATGATTGAAAAACACGCTGGGGTCGATCTTCCCGGTGCAGAGCCACATATGCATATTTCTAGCAATATCAATGGTGAGCAGATTTTGCATGTTATGATTTTCTGCCCGACCGATAAAGCTAACCACTTGGAGCATTTGATTCGTAAAGACTTTATGGAACTTTATGAGCAGCGCTTTCCTGTGGTGATTGAAAAATAGAGAAGTGTCGTACGCTAGTTAAAACAAACCCCGCTATCAAACATAGCGGGGTTTGTTTTTCTAACGGTATTTCCAGCTCTAACTATATTCCCTGAATACTTAGCTGAATTTACTTTTCAGCATTAAAAACAGAAAGTAAGTACTGCCTAAAATAGCGACCAATGTGCCAGCTGCCACCTGACTTGGATAAATAGCGATTTGTCCCAGCCAATCTGCCCACAACATTAGGGTTGCACCAATTAAGGCTCCGACACTTAGTTGCTCTTTCACTTTTCTTGCTCCTAACATCATCGCCATATGGGGAGCGACCAAGCCAACAAAAGATATCGGACCAACTGTAGCGGTAGAAAAGGCGCATAATAAAGCAACGATGGTGAGCATTAGCGTATTGGCTACGGTGGGGTTAAGTCCTCGTGCATTTGAGAATTGTCGTCCGATGGAAATTAATGTTAGCCAGCGAGAAATCGCGAATACAGCGGTAAGCAGAACCATTATTGCCAAACATAGCATCAGTGCGGTGTCGGCTGTGACTCGATAAATTGAACCAGTTAGCCACAATAAAATTTTGTAACTGTCACCAGAACCTTGAGCTAGCGAAAATTGAACAAGGGCTTCTAATAGTGCCGTTAGTGCGATGCCGGACAACACGAAGTTAGATGGATTAAAATGGCTTCGTTTACCGATAATCAGCAATAACATCAATACGGACATACTTCCGAAAAAAGCGATCCCCCAGTTAAATGCGGAGAGAAGTGACCCAGCGATGACTCCTGTCGTAATAATGGCAAACGTGGCTCCGGAAGACACACCGAGAATATCGGGACTTGCCAGAGGGTTGTAAACAATGCGTTGCAAAATGATTCCGGCAACGGATAGCGCAATACCGACAGAAAGTGCGGTTAGCATTCGCGGCCAGCGTAATTGCCATTGGAACTCCCCTGGCACGGACCATTGGATCCCGTTTATACCATGGGTAACGAATGAGTAAACCAGAACCCCGACGATGCTCATTATCACTATGCTACAAACTGCGCGCTTAGAAAGCGCCGTTTTTCCTTGGCTCATTGAAAGGTTAAGTTGATCGGTTGCCGTCAGCTTTTTACGAGTAAACCAAATTAAAGCGGGAGCGCCAATAGCTGCAGCCGCTACGCCGCTAGGAATGGTTTCCTCTAACCATAAGCTTAGCGAGATGGCGGCAGAGTCGGTGATGATTAATAGCATTGCGCCCATTAGCATGCTGCTGATCAATTCGTCACGTGGCGTTCTTGCCCCCATCGCTCTGGCAATATTGGGTGTCAGTAATCCGATGAAGCTGATAATGCCAACTGCGGTGATTGAGGCAGATACCAGCCAAATACCCATCACCATTAACGTGCCAAAAGCAGGTAATACCGCTAAGCCTCGGGCTGCTGCGCCTTCTTGCCCTAGTTTCATTAGAGTCAGAATACGTGGTGCGACGATTAAAATTACGATTGCGATAGCGCAGCGAGGCAATAACCACTCAAACCAATCCCAGCTGTATTGAGAAAGGTCTCCTGCTCCCCACATAAAAATATTCTGTGCAAACTGAGCGTTTAAAATAATAATGGCTGTGGCGATAGAACCGAGCAAGATATTGATCACCATCCCCGAAACGACCAACGGCAAACCTGTCATATTACGCACACCGGCAATTGATACGATCAGGCCAAACGCCACTAAAGCCCCCGCCATTGCGGCTAATGCAGAGTAATCGGCTACCCAATCGACGAACCAAATATTTACCACAACTAATGCAAGCCAAGCCCCAGAAGAGGTGCCAAGAGTCAACGGCGAGGTGAGGTTATTCTGCGTTAACTGCTGCATTAAGCTGCCAGTGAGACCAAGCATGGCACCAACAAGCAGAGTAATACTTAACCTAGGAAGCTGAGCTTGCGTAAAAAATACGTCACGAAATTCGCTCGCTACCTCTGGTTTTGTTAATAATTGCCACTGTTCGAAGAGTGATAAATTAGTGTCAATTTGTAGACTAAAGACGCTAAGTAACGTAATCAGCGCCAGATAACCAATATAATGTTTCGTTCTCATTGCTTTGGTGCCAACTCTATTAGACTGTCGGTAATCGCTTCAGCGGTGTATTGCAAAGACATAGCACCGCCATACGCCCACACTGCTCTGACTGAATTTACCCGCTGCTTCTTTACAAACGGCATCGCTTGCCAAAGTGGCGAATCTTTCAGTTTGCGTTCTTCTGGGAAAGGTTGTACGTAGAGAACGTAGCTGTTGTGAAGGTTTTGAAGTCGATTAATCCGATCTTGCTTTACCCCCCACGCACGCGGAGCCTCTTTAATTGGAGTCTGTAATCCCAGCTTTCTGACCACGTAGTCTGTGGTGGAATTTTCGGTTGCAAGAAACACCGTATTCGGGGTTGAAAAACGCATCACCAGAACACTGAGCGGCTCAGAGTAATAGTGGCTAATTCGCTGGCGCATCTGCGCAAATGAAGCATCTAATTCTGCCAGTTTCTGTTCAGCAAGCGCCTCTTTATTGAATAGCTTGCCGAGCGTACGAAAGTGACGAATTGCCGTTTCAGCTGCGGCCTCACTTTCAGAAAAATTAGGTAAATAGATTACAGGAGCAATTTGTTTGAGTAACGGAATCAAGTCTTGCTGTGGAGACGCAGCAAGGATGACATCTGGTTTCAAACTGGCTATTTTTTCTAAGTTGGGTTCTGCTCGGGTTCCAATATCTTCAATTGACTCTGGTGCAGTTGGATTAACCACCCATTGGCGGTAGCCTGGTAAATTTGGGGCTGCGATTGGTTCTACGTTTAGCGCCAAAACTTGTTCTAAGATGTCCCAGTTTAAGGCAACAACGCGTTGTGGCGCTTGCTCAAAACTATGCTCACCATATTCATCGGTAACGGTGATGACTGCATTTGCATTAGTCATAAAAAATGCCAACAGAAAAGCAGATTGTGTAACCACAGTAAGTAAACGAGCTATTATGCGCATACAACAGCCACCTTTTGGCTCGCCAATGTGTTGGCTGGAGTTGGATGATCAATGAGCTTAATCGGTGACTCATACAACTCAGAAAGGCGCTCCTCATCTAGCAACATGTCGGCGTTGCCTTCGAACGCAATTTGACCTTTCTTGAGCGCAACAATGTGGGTTGCATAGCGCAGTGCTAAGTTCAAATCGTGCAGGATCACGATAATGCCTACGTTCTCGGTTCTATTTAGCTCTGCAAGTAGCGCCATCAGTTGAAATTGATGGTGAACATCGAGCGCGGAGGTCGGTTCGTCTAGGATCAAAATCGGTGATTGTTGAGCCAACAGCATAGACACCCAAGCGCGTTGTCGCTCACCGCCCGATAAATCGTCCGCTAATGCTTGAGCAAACGGAGCTACGCCAGTGAGAGCCATGGCTTCTGCGATGATCTGTTTGTCTTCAGGTTTCCAGCGACCAAGTGCGCCACGCCACGGAAAGCGACCTAAGCGCACTAGCTCTTCTACTGTTAAACCAGCCGAGGAGGGCAGCTTTTGTGGCAAATAGGCGATCTGCTTTGCCAGCTCTTTGGTTTTGAGTGATGAAAGGGAAGTGTCGTTTAATGCTACCGTGCCTTTATCTGGTGACATTTGACCAGAAAGCAGGTTCACCAGTGTCGATTTGCCTGAACCGTTATGGCCCAAAACGACAGTTAGTTCATTCGTTGGGATGTTTAGTTGGTCGATGCCGAGGATCTGACGTCCACCTCGAACGATCTCAATATTAGACAGTTGAAACATGGATGACTCTTAGGAGAAAACTCCCCTCAAGAGAGGGGAGTAGAAAGTTCAATTACCAGCGGTAGTTTGCGTTTAGCATGACAGAGCGAGACTGGCCGTAGTAACACCAGTAATCGCAACCTGAAACAAACTCTTTATCCAGAATGTTGTTAACGTTTAGCTGTGCTTGCCACTGTGAAGTGATGTCGTAAGTGACTGACGCATCCCAAAGAGTGACTGAAGGAACAGTTAGGTTCGAGCTCTTAGGGTTATCTTTTGACTCACCTACGTAGCGCACACCAGTACCGATATTGAGGCCTGGAATCAGGCTGTAGGCGCTGTAGTCTACCCATGCTGAAGCTTGGTGTTCAGGAATAAGTGCGGCTTGTTTTTTACCTTGGCCAAAACTCTCATCTGTTTTCGCTTTAGTGTAGGTGTAGCTTGCCATCAGTTTTAGATCGTCGGTTAGCTGCGCCGTGCTTTCAAGCTCAATACCTTGAGAAGTCACTTCCCCCGTTTGTGTCGCGATCCATGTTGAAGGGTTAGTCACCAACGCGTTCTTTTGCGTAATGTCGAACCATGCAAGGTTGATAAAGCCATCCATAAAGCCTGGCTCATACTTCACACCTACTTCTACTTGTTCGCCTTCTAGCGGTTTGTATAGTTCATTGGTTGCTGTATCAATTGTACTGATCACTTCAAACGACTGAGAGTAGTTTGCGTAAGGTGACAGACCATTGTTTGCAAGGAACATAACACCCGCGCTGAGAGACAACTGACCATCATCACGAGATTCGTTTTGATCAACGCCTGCGCCTTTGCCAGAGTTTTCTGTTTTCACCCAGTCGTAACGAGCACCGATGTTACCAATCCACTGTTCATGCAGTTTCAATTGGTATTGTGAGTAGACACTTGCTTGAGATTTCTCAATCTCACGTTTCACGTTGTTGGCAGGATCAAGAGGGGTGAAGTTGCCGTAAACTGGGTTCCACGGGTTGATGGTGCCAAACGCGTAGTTGTCCTGCTCGTCGCCATCGGTTTTGTGGAATTGCAGATCCATACCGACAAGCACCGTGTGCTCTGCGTTGTCAGTCATCCAGTTGCCGACAGCGTTATTGTCGAATGTGATGCTCTGGTTTTTGCCGTCACGGAATACGATGCCTTGCGCTAATTCTTCTTTCGCAGGATCGTTGTTTGAGAATGCGTAAGAGCTGCGCAAGTACAACTCATTGGAGCCGTAGTTGAGGTTTTGAGAGAATGACCACGTGTCATTGATGTCGTGCTCTAGCAAATAACCTAGAGAGAACTGCGTGCGTTCGTATTTATCGTAGTTTGGCTGACCAAGGTTAGTCGAAGGATCGATTTTGCCAAAGTTAGAACCAATCAGAGTGCCTGCCGCTGGGAAAAATGGGTTGGTTGGCACACCGTCATCACGAAGGTAAGTGGCCAAAACGGTCAGCATTGTGCGGTCAGAAATGTCGAACTCGACGCTTGGCGCTAGATAAAAACGCTCGTTGTTAGTGCCGTCCAGTTCGCCATCTTGGCTTGTCATCAGGCCAACCAAACGGTAGCGGATTGTGCCAGCGTCGTTTGCTTCATCAGCAATGTCAAAACCTACAGACTGGTGTTGGTTGTTGCCTACTTCGACTTTTACTTCGCCTTGAGGCGTAAACGTTGGTTTTTTCTGTACAGCATTCACGATACCGCCTGGTGCCGATTCACCAAACAGAATAGCTGATGGGCCTTTAACCACTTCCACACGTTCTAGGCCGTAAGGTTCGACCAACCATGTGTAGTAACCATCGCGGAATAGGCGGTTGCCGTTTAGGTAAGTCGCTGCATCAAATCCACGAACTTTGAACCAATCAGTGTCGTTGTCTGCGCCATAAGGCTGAGCGGTTACGCCAGATGTGTAGCGTAATGCTTCGTCCAACTTTTGCGGTGCACGAACGCGAAGCTCGTCTTCAGAGATAATAGAAACGCTGCGTGGTGTTTCTGCCGCAGGGGTTTCTACTTTAAGTGCTTGCGCGGTGACCGTAATGGTCTCCATTGCAATAATGTCATCTTGTACAACGTCTTGTTGAGCTTGTGCTGTGAATGCAACCACTGCTGCTGTTGGTGCCAAAGCACAGACCAACGCGTTACGGATCGCGATGGTCAGTAAGTTATTCTTTGTCATAAATATATTCCCGACAATTATGATTAACGCTAAGCTTAATTGTAATTATTATCATTTGAACTTTTGTTTCGGTATTTTACTGACTTTTGTATCAAAAGATAGTAAAACGTTCGCAAATTCATTCGCGGTACTTAAAGTCGTTGTTATGTTCAATTGGTTTGAAAAACTGACCCAACCCTTTCCCCAGATGGAAACCGAAAAGCCACCGAAGACACTTTTTGGCTTCTGTCGCTTTTACACTCGTGGCTTTGAAGCCCCTTTACTTGTTATGGCTGTGTTCAGTGCGCTTATTGCCATTACTGAGGTAACGCTGTTGCGTTATATGGGTGAGCTCGTCGATATTCTCTCTAATCAAGATCGCGCAACATTCTGGCAAGACCAGGGTGATCGCATGCTAATGATGCTGTTCTTAGTGGCGGTTGTGATGCCAGTTCTCGGTTTTGTCCACTCAATGGTGATGCACCAAACGTTATTGGGTAACTACCCGATGTCTATCCGTTGGTTGATTCACCGTTACTTGCTAAAACAAGCGGTTGGATTTTTCCAACGTGACTTTGCAGGCCGAGTTGCGACCAAAGTGATGCAAAGTGCGTTAGCGGTACGAGAAACGGTCATGAAGTTGGTGGATGTACTGGTTTATATCAGCGTTTATTTTCTTTCGATGCTTTGGATGATGGGCGAGGCCGATGGTTTGCTGATGTTGCCTATTGTGATTTGGATAGGAATGTACGCGGTTATCCAGTTCTACTTTATCCCTAAAATGAAACAAGTAGCGACAGAGCAAGCGGATGCTCGCTCTGTAATGACTGGACGCATTGTCGATTCTTACACCAACATTTCTACCGTAAAACTATTCGCTCATTCACAGCGAGAGTTGGAATACGCAGAAAGCAGCATGAAGCAATTTTTGGTGACGGTTTACCGCCAAATGCGCATGGTGACTTGTTTGCTGTTTAGTGTCGATGCCATCAACTATTTACTGCTGATGTCTATCAGTGCCATTTCGGTTTATCTATGGCTAGATCACGCTGTAACAATTGGTGCTATTGCGATTGCCATTAGTATTGCGTTGCGCGTACAAGGAATGTCGAAGTGGATCATGTGGGAAGTTAGCGCATTGTTTGAAAACATCGGTACGGTAGTGGACGGTATTAATACGATTTCAAACGAAGTTGAAGTGAAAGACATACCAAATGCCAAGCCTCTGCAAATCTCTCAAGGTGAGATCTGCTTTGATCACGTAGGTTTTAACTACAGTGATGAAAAGGCGGTATTTGAGAACTTGAATCTGACCATCAAACCGGGCGAAAAAGTCGGTATTGTCGGTCGTTCTGGGGCAGGCAAATCCACGTTGGTTAACCTGTTGCTGCGTTTTTACGACGTAAATACGGGGAAAATTTGTATTGATGGACAGGATATTTCTCAAGTCGAACAAGAGTCGCTGCGCCAACACATCGGTATGATCACGCAAGACACCTCTTTGCTACATCGCTCAATTAAGGAAAACATTCTTTACGGTGATCCAGATGCTTCAATGGATGCCGTTATCGCAGCTGCTGAGAAAGCACATGCTCATGATTTCATTCAATCTCTACGAGACGAGCAAGGTAACGTTGGCTATGACGTTGAAGTGGGTGAACGCGGTGTGAAGCTGTCTGGTGGTCAGCGTCAACGTGTGGCGATTGCTCGCGTACTGCTGAAAAACGCGCCAATTTTGATCATGGATGAAGCAACGTCTGCACTTGATTCAGAAGTAGAATCGGCAATTCAAGAAAACCTTGAAGTTCTGATGGAAGGAAAAACTGTGATTGCGATTGCTCACCGTTTATCAACGATTGCCGCGATGGATCGTTTGATTGTGATGGATGACGGCAAAATCATTGAGCAAGGCTCGCATTACGAGCTGCTGCAATTGGGTGGTGTTTACGCTCAGTTGTGGAAGCATCAAACCGGCGGCTTTTTGTCTGAGCAAGGTGATGCTCAACTGCAAGTCATCTAATATGACGCTACACGAAAGAGGAGCAAATGCTCCTCTTTTTTATGTCTGCCGTTTATACCGAGTGAGTAGGCGTCAATGGGTGACGTTTACTTGTGATTATTCATTAAGTTAGGCCAACTTAATGATGGTTATGTCTATAACTCACTGTCGTTCTTGCATTTTTTACGCTTTTTTTACGCGAACTCCGAATGGGCTTTTGCTAAAGTTTCTGCATCGAATTTTGGTTGATGTACTTTATGTTTGCTCATTGGCGAGATAACACATTTCTCTTTTCTGCCATCGTGATTGTTGGCGCGGTTGTGGCCTCATGGCTGTTGGACCAATTGTTTGGCTCTACAGCTGCGGTCCTGCTGATTTTGCAGTTAGCAGTTGTGGTGGTGGCGTTTCAATGCAACTCGCGATTCGCTTATGCGGCGGCGGTGATCGAAGCGTTGAGCTTCAACTTCTTTTTCACGACGCCTCGTTACTCTTTGCAGATGCTTCGTCCGGAAGACATTTTTAATCTAGTCGTGTTTATGGTGGTGGCATTTATCACCAGCACCTTTGCGGATCTCTATCGTCGCCAGCAGGGCGAGTTAAAACAAACCAAGCTGCAAAACAGCATCCTCCTATCGGTGTCCCATGACCTACGCACGCCGCTGGCAACCATTATTGGAACACTGACCACTCTCAACGAGTACATGCCCAAGCTCAATGACTTAGAGCGGAAAGAATTGCTCGACAGTGCGACTTCAGAAAGCCACCGCTTGCATCAATATATAGAGAACCTCTTACAGGCGACTAAGCTCCAACACGGCACATTAAAAATTACCAAAAAAGATGAGCCTATTGCGAATATTGTGCGGGATGCGGTTTCTCGTTTGCCGAATTACACCGAGAAAGTATCCATGAATATGGATGATGCCGTTGGCTATTTGTCAGTAAGTCGTTCGCTCATCGAACAAGCGATTTTTAATGTGCTGGATAATGCCATGCGATTTTCACCAGAGAATGAATCTGTTGAGGTTTCTCTTTCTAAGCAGGATTCGTCGTGCGTGATTGATGTTCGGGACAAGGGGATTGGCATCAAAGCTGAAGATGCGGAAAAAATATTCAGCCTTTTCTATTCTGGCGCGAACAACAAATCGGCCGATTCAGGCACCGGAATGGGACTCGCGGTTGCCAAAGGCATCATCACCGCACACCAAGGTGAGATTCAATCTATGCCAGTATCAAAAGGGACGCTGATCCGCATTCGACTTCCACTCAATCAAGGAGCAGAGCAGGCGTGAGTTACAAAGTTTTAGTCGTGGACGATGAGCCTCGCATTCATACCTTTATTCGAATTTCGCTGTCTGCTGAAGGGTTTGATTACATTGGCGCGAGTACCATTGCAGAAGCCAAAGCGTGTTTCGAAGCGCATTCGCCGCACGTCATTCTGCTAGATTTAGGCTTGCCCGACGGCGATGGGACGGAGTTCCTCACTACGCTTCGTCAGACGTATAAAACGCCAGTGTTAGTGCTGACAGCTCGTGATCAAGAAGAGGAAAAAATTTGCCTTTTAGAAGCGGGCGCGAATGATTACTTGAGCAAACCTTTTGGCGTAAAAGAGCTCATTGCGCGCATCAAAGTGCTGGTTCGAGATTTGGTGGATGAGCAAACCGTCGCTGATGAGCTGGTGGCTGGCAGAGTCAAAATCATCAAAAGTACTCACCAATTTTGGTTGGATCAGAGGGAAATTCCACTCACCAAGAAAGAGTTTTCTTTCATTGAACAGTTGATTCTCAAGCCGGGAAAACTCATTGAGCAAACTCATTTACTAGTGGTGATTTGGGGAAAAAGTCATGTCGAAGATACTCACTACTTACGCGTGCTAGTGAGTCAACTACGCAAAAAACTGAACGATAGTGCTGACGAACAGCGACTTTTAAAAACCGAGCCGGGGCTGGGTTATCGTTTAGTGCTTGAGACGTCCAAGCACCACTAAATTCCAAATTTAATCAACGTTAATGCCAAGGTTTAGTGCTGGTTATCGGCACTCGAACAGGATTCGTGTTGCCTATTTTCCGTGACGGAAAATCAGTCTAACCCTTAACGCATTAGCATTTTCTATACATAAAACACAGTTAGGGATTGATATGGCTCACTTTACAGTAATTGGTTTAGGGCGATTTGGCGTTGCCGCCAGCTTAGAACTTATTCATCTTGGACACACCGTAACGGGGGTGGATAGCGACCCGAAAATCGTCGAAAAATACGTCGAAGAGTTAACGCAAGCGGTCATATGTGACGCAACAGACGAAGGCGCACTCAGAGAGTTAGCGTTAGCGAACAGTGATGTGGTGTTGGTGGCGATTGGCGAAGACATGCAAGCCAGTTTGTTGTGTACGCTGGCGCTGAAAAATTTAGGCGTGAAATCTATTTGGGTCAAAGCGAGCACCAAAGCACACCACACCATCGTATCTAAGCTGGGTGTACAACGCATTATTCATCCGGAAGAGGAGATGGGCGTAAGAGTCGCGCAGGCACTCAACTATCCGATGGTGAACAACTATTTGGAAATGGGGCATGGTTTGTATGTGGTGGAAATCCACGTTAAATCCAATCTGCACGATACGCCGCTTTCTAAGTTGATCAGCCGAGGCAGTTACAACATTCAGCCGATATTGGTGAAGCGCGAAGAAGCCGTCTACACCAATATCAATGATGAGTTTGTGCTTAATGAGTTCGACACGCTGTTGCTTTGCGGTAGTCGCGCTGAGCTGAAATACGTCGCTCCAAGGTTGGTGTAACATGGTTTTGTGGCATCCTTCTATTATCCCAATCGAGCGAAAACCCAAAGCGGGCAAAAAACTGTTGGGCGCACCGCCGCTGATACTTAGCCTCAGCTTTGCCTGCTTGATCATTCTCGGCACAGTCTTACTCAAACTGCCGATTGCCACCACTGAGCCCATCACTTGGATTCAAAGCTTGTTTACTGCGACATCGGCTATTACGGTGACGGGATTAGTTGTGGTGGACACGGGTACGGCGTTTACGCCTTTTGGGCAAGTGGTTATTGCTTTCCTGATTCAATGTGGTGGCCTAGGTTTAATGACGTTTGCCATCGTGACCTTGCTGGCTCTGGGCGGAAAAATTGGCTTTTTGGAGCGAGCAGTCGCGAGAGAGGCGTTCAACCAAACTGACTCATCGACACTCATTGCCACTGCTAAATCTGTATTGATGTTCGCTCTGCTCGTTGAACTTATTGGTTTTACCATTTTGAGCGTTTATTGGAGTGAAGAGCTGGGCTGGAAAACCAGTTTGTTCCATGGTTTCTTCTACACCATCAGTGCGTTTAACAATGCAGGTTTTGCGTTGAGTGCCGATAGCTTAATGCCTTACGTCGACGACCCGGTCGTTAACTTCACCATTACCAGTTTGTTCATTATTGGTGGTTTAGGCTTCTCGGTTTGGATTGACTTAAAACGCAATCGCCGTTGGCACCGACTCACCGTTTACAGTCGAATGATGATCTTAGGCACGGTGATCATTAACGTGGTGGCACTTATTGCGATTTACCTGATTGAATATGACAACCCCAACACGCTTGCTCCGTTGAGCGAAGCGGGGAAATGGTGGGCATCGTGGTTTCAAGCGGTGACGCCAAGAACGGCAGGGTTCAATACTTTAGCTATCGATCAGTTGGAAGATGCCACAACGGCGATCATTCTGGTGTTGATGTTTATCGGCGGTGGATCATTGAGCACGGCAAGTGGCATTAAAGTTGTGACATTTATGGTGTTAGTCTTGGCAACTTACAGCTATTTGCGTCGCGATGAAGCAACCTATGCGTTTCAACGTGAGATTCCCAAAGAGACCATCAGCAAGGCATTGGCGCTGACTCTGATCTCGGTGGGCGTGACTTGGTTTGCCATATTCACGCTGTTACTGACAGAGAAAGCGTCTATGTTAGACATTATGTTCGAAGCGGTCTCGGCGCTAGGTACGGTTGGGTTATCGCGAGGCTTAACGGGCAGTTTGTCCGAACCGGGTGAGTTAGTGATCATCTTCATGATGTTTATGGGACGATTAGGGCCTCTTACTTTAGCGTACTTCTTAGCCAGTCCAAGAAAGAAAAAAGCGCGTTACGCGAGCACTAAACTGGCAATAGGGTAAATGGGCTAACTCGGAGAAAATGACCCAAAGGCTGGGTACAAGAGGAGTAACTGCTCCTCTTTTTGTGCTCGTTGTAGCCACGAAACTGTATACGGCAGTCTCTCTCACAACAATTTATGATTCATCTCTATTTTTTATCATTTATAAATTGTCGTTTTTGGGGTGTTGTCCAGAATGGCATTATCCACGTGCAACATAAGATTGCCGGGAATAAAAATAATTACAATACTGCCTTACTGGAAGATACATGAAAATCAAACCCCTCCCACCTTTAAATAGCCTCGTTGCGTTTGAAGCGTCGGCGCGGCACTTGAGTTTTACGTTAGCCGCTGACGAGCTAAACGTGACCCAAGGTGCCATCAGTCGCCAAATTAGACAATTAGAAGAATACTTGGGCAAGGCTATGTTCACGCGAGCCAATCGAAGCATTAACTTAACGCCTACAGGTCTTCAATATTATCAAGCTGTCAGCCAATCTTTGCTCGATATTGCTCAAATCACGGGTGAAGTGAAGAAATGGCAGGGCGAACAAAAGATCACGGTTGCGACGACAAATGCAATGGCAGCCTTGTGGTTGTTGCCTAAGGTTGCTCAATTTCAAAATGAACATGATGACATCGATATAAGGATATTGGCCTCAGATAATGTGTTGGACTTACGCCGATTAGATTGCGATATCGCCTTGTTTTATTGTCGCACTCCACCTGCGGAAATGGATGTGACAACGCTATTTTCGGAAGAAGTATTCCCTGTGTGTAGCCCGCTTTATTTAGAGAAAATCGGCCAGCCTAGTGAGCCAGAAGAAATCTTCAATAAAACGTTACTCTATCTGGAAGAGTCTCAAAGAGATTGGGTGAATTGGGAGCAGTGGTTTGCGAGTGTGGGGTTGCCAAATATTTCGCCTCGTAATCGCATGAACATCAATAACTATCCAATGCTGTTACAAGCGGCAATTAATGGTCAGGGCATCGCGTTAGCCTGGGGCTCATTAGTGGACGACTATTTACAAAGCGGCGCTTTGGTTAGGCCAGTCGAGCATGTTCTTTCAACACATTCCAATTTTTCTATGCTTGAACCTAAAAATAGAGGTTTAATCCCAGCAAGCGTCAAACGTTTTAGAGAATGGCTTTTGCATCAGTTGCCAGATGAAGTAGGTGATCGAGGCTTAGCTTAAATCAATAAGCAGAGAAAATAACAGAGTTTGGTAATGTTAAAAAAGCGGGAATATCAGTTCCCGCTTTTTTAATTGATTGATGAAACGACGCACTAACTTAGTACTGGTCCCTGATTAAGTGTGGAATCATCTTTTAGTGAGGATGTTGAAGCGATAGGCTCGGAAACCACTGTTTTGCTTTCAACAAGCGGTTCAACAGGACCATCAAGTTTCTCTTGCTCTGGGTGAACATGCTCAGGCAGCATTGCCCATGGCTTAGGTTCGCGTCGAATACTATGGAACAGCGTTAAGCTCATCACCGCGATAAAAATGGCGATAGGGAAACCGGCAATAATGGAGGCCGTTTGCATTGCTTTTAACCCTCCTGCGTATAGAAGTACTCCCGCAATGGCAGCGATCATGATCCCCCATAGTACCCGTATAGACGTAGGAGGCTCACTGTGTCCAGCGGCATCGAGGGTACATAGAACTAAGGTACCTGAGTCAGCGGAGGTAATGAAATAAGTACCGAGTAATAAACACGCAAGTACGCTAAGTAGTTTACCAAACATACCTGTATCTAGATTGTCGAATAGCGTAAACAAAGCGCGTGTCGTATCAGCTTTAGTCGCTTCAAGAATCGGGCCGCCAGAAAAATCCGCAGGTGGTGTTTGTTTGGCTTCTTGTGCCGCAGTGACTTGCTCTTGATGAGCAACACGAGCGTCTTGCTCTACCTTCAACGCTGCACCACCAAATACTGAAATCCATAAAAACGTGATTAGCGTAGGTACGATTAATGCGCCACCGATAAGTTCACGTATTGTGCGTCCTTTAGAGATACGAGCTACAAACATGCCAACGAAAGGTGCCCAAGTCATCCACCAAGGCCAGTAATAAGCCGTCCACCAGTTTTGCCAGCCAGAGTCATTCTGTGCATCGCTCCATAAGCTCATACCGACAATGTTTTGTGCATAAAGCCCCGTGCTTTCAAGTAGCGTATTTAAGATATAGCGAGTTGGGCCAATATAAAGTACGACCAGCACGAGTGCGAGTGAAAGCAGCATGTTCCATTCTGATAAACGGCGAATACCTTTCCCTACACCAGATAGCACCGACGCAACCGCACAAGTACAAAGGGAAACGATAATAAAGAGTTGAATCCCCAAACTAATGTCTAGACCAAAGGCTTGATTCAAACCAGAGTTTATTTGGATAACTCCCATCCCCAAGGTTTGAGAGATACCGAAAGCAGTCACCGCGACTGTTAGGATATCAACCGTGTGCCCGATAGGCCCATAAATACGATCGCCAATCAAAGGGTACAAGATAGAGCGTAGGGTAAAAGGCAGATCTTTACGGTAGGAAAAGTAAGCTAATGCGAGTGCAACAATGATAAAGACAGACCAAGGATGTAGACCCCAATGAAAGAATGTCAGCTTCATTGATGTTGTTGCGGCTTCATTGGTCAGGCCTTGAGTAAATGGGTTGTCAGCGTAATGCCACATCGGTTCGGCGACCGACCAGAAAATTAAGCCTATCCCCATGCCTCCGGAAAAAAGCATGGATACCCAAGACAAATAACTAAACTCTGGTTTTTCGTCATCTTTACTCAAACGAATATGTCCATATCGACTAACCATAAGATAAAGAAGAAAACCGACAACGAGTGAAACAAGTCCGATGTAAAACCACTTCATATTCTGCAGCAAAATGCCGGAAATCGTTTCGAAGTATTGACCCGCTTGGTTGGCGAGAATGGCGCAGAAAAGTACAAAACCGATAACGACGATCTTTGATGCGATAGTCACAGTCGGATTGAGTCCTTTCAATATCCCAGATGTTGCTCTCATAGGCATCCCTCACAGTGCTTTTGTTTTAGCGTTATTGTTTGTTGCGTTATTGTTAATTTTTGAAAGAGAGTAGAGAGAGGGCTTTTGTGTTTCAACTGATTAATACTCATCGGTTAATGAGTATTAATCATGACAAGAAGAACCTTGTTAATTAAAAGGTTATTTTGTTGTTTGAGATCAATGCACGAATGACAAAAACTCATCCAAACCCGGCGAAAAAGTCGTTTGTTTGTTGCTGGGTTGTTAATCAAAATCATCTCCACTAACACAACACGATGTTGTACGCACTGGATGCAACTCGACTCTCGGAGATAAGAATATGAGCAATGTCAACCAAACCATTATTCCTGTTGAACTTGTTGATAATGTACTGAACCCAATCAGTGAAGCAACAGGAATGCCGAATCAGGCCTACACCAGCGAAGAGTATTTTACTTTTGAGCGTGATCAGGTGTTTGGTAACACTTGGGTATGCATTGGTTTTGCATCAGACCTGCTTAAAAATGGCTATGTGATGCCACTTGATTTCATGAATCTTCCACTACTCATGATGAGAAATCGTCAAGGTGAAGTCCAAGTCTTCCACAACGTATGTAGTCATCGTGGTATGAAGCTGGTGCATGAGGCAGGCGAAGTTCAAGGCATGATTCGCTGTCCTTACCATTCATGGACGTACGATCTTGACGGTAATCTAAAAGGCACACCACACATCGGTGGTATCGCAAAACACAAAGATGATCGATTTAAGTGTGAAAAACACGGCCTTAAGCCACTTCGTTCAGCCGTTTGGATGGACATGGTATTCGTTAACTTATCGGGCAATGCAGAAAGCTTTGAAAATCATATCGCGCCGCTAGAGCAACGTTGGCAGCAGTTCTTAGGTGAAGATGGGTTAGGTCTTCTTCGCCGAGTGAACATGGGTGGCAACTTAGAGATCGAAGTGAAAAGTAACTGGAAGCTGGCCGTAGAAAACTACTGTGAGGCTTACCACTTACCTTGGGTGCATCCGAGTTTGAACAGTTATTCTCGCCTAGAGGATCACTACAACATCATGTTTGCAGAGCGCTTTGCTGGTCAAGGTAGTCTCGCGTACAACCTTTCAGATACAGCAGGAACACACTTACCTAAATTTCCAAGCTGGCCAGAAGATAAACTGCGTCATGCAGAATACGTTGCACTCTTTCCAAACGTGTTGCTTGGTATTCAAGCCGATCATGCCTTTGCAATGATGATTGAACCAATCACTGCGAATAAGAGTGTTGAGCACCTACGTGTTTTCTATGTGGGTGATGAAGCAACGAAAGATGAGTTTGCTGCGTGTCGTACCGCTACCGTTGAGTCGTGGCGAGTCGTGTTCGGCGAAGATATTGGAGCGGTCGAAGGTATGCAGGAAGGTCGTTACTCACCTGGCTTTAGTGGTGGCGTGTTCTCACCAGAAATGGATGTTCCGACGCATTTCTTCCAAACCTGGTTGGCAAAGCAAGTGAAAGCGGCACTGGAGCAGTAAGATGATGCATTACCTTAATTATATTGATGGAGAGTGGTGCGATTCAGAGCAAGCGCTGACCGTCATGAATCCTGGCACAGCCGAAGCGTATGCGACGATTGCAGAAGCCACTATCACCGATGCCGATCGCGCAATGGCAGCGGCACGCCGAGTGGTCAATCAAGGCCTTCTTTCGGACGTTCGTCCAGCCGTCAGAACCGAGTGGATGTTAAAAGCCGCCGCAGCTATTCGTGAAATGGTTGATGAAGGTGGGTTAGTTGCCTGTCGTGAAAATGGGAAATCTTTGCAAGATGCCAAAGATGAGTTTTTAGAGTCGGCACGTTACTTTGAATACTACGCAGGCATGGCCGACAAGCTGGAAGGCACGTCAATTCCGTTGGGTAAAGACTATGTCGACTTCACTCAATATGTGCCGTTTGGCGTGTCGGTGCAGATTGTGCCGTGGAATTTCCCTGTCTCTATTTGTGCACGCTCATTGGCACCTGCATTAGCCGCAGGTAACGCAGTGGTGATCAAATCGCCAGAGATTTCTCCACTTGCCATGACGTTGTTGATTAAAGCGATTGAAAAAGCGGGCTTCCCAAAAGGCACGATTAACTTGCTATGTGGGAAAGGCTCCGTCGTTGGCAGCCACTTGGTGCAGCATCAAGACGTTGATCAAATTGTCTTTACGGGTTCGGTACCGACCGGCCAACGCATCCTGCAAGATTCAGCGCAACGCGCTACACCATCGGTGATGGAGCTGGGTGGTAAATCTGCTGCTATCGCGCTGAAAGATGTGAGTCTCGAAACGCTTTTACAAAGCGTTCAAGTCGGTATTTTCTTTAACGCTGGTCAAGTGTGTTCGGCAATGTCTCGTTTGCTGATTCAAAAAGAGCGTTATGAAGAAGTAAAAGCGGCGGTAGTGGAAATGGCAAAAAGCCTAACTATTGGTCAAGGCGAAAGCCAGCCGGACATCACACCGTTGGTATCTGCTGATCAACAAGCACGCGTGCTTGAAATGATAGAGCAAGCAAAAGCCGACGGCGCGAATATCCTAATGGGTGGCTACGCACCTGATTTATCGGGTTACTTTGTGGCACCAACGGTGATTGAAGCCTCACCAGATATGCGTATTGCTCAAGAAGAAGTGTTTGGCCCTGTACTGGTAATTACACCGTTTGAAACTGAACACGAAGCGATCGATATCGCGAATGGGACTGATTTTGGCCTGGTCGCTGGTGTCTTTGGTGAAAGCCTAAACCAAACATTGCGTGTGGCACAGCAACTGCGTGGTGGGCAAGTGTTCATCAATGAATGGTTTGCTGGTGGCATCGAAACACCATTCGGTGGCGTGGGCTTGTCCGGGTTTGGGCGAGAAAAAGGACAAGAAGCGATTTATAGCTATGTCCAGACACGCAATATTGCCATTCGTTTGCAGCAAGACAGCAACGTATAGCTACTGTGTAACTTGATTTTCATCACCTCGCACCGGCTTGGATTTCAGACCACAAGCTAGGGCGAGGTTGATGGAATCACAACAAATCTGACAGTGGTTTGTAAACACGGAAATTCTGAACAAGGTAGTTGGAGTAAAAGTGATGAGAAAGTGGCTCTGTATTATTTGCGGCTTAATCTATGATGAAGCACAAGGTTGGCCATCCGATGGCATTGCACCAGGAACAGCATGGGAAGATGTACCGGATGACTGGTTATGCCCCGACTGTTTAGTGGGTAAGGCCGATTTTGAAATGATCGAAATTACCGATGATGCGCCAGTAGAAGAGGTCGCGGCAGTGTCTTCGGTATCGGTAGGATCGTCTGTTCAGCCAAATGCGGCTCAGCCTCTTCCATCTGAAGTTACTCAACCTGTATTCTCAAATGACCCTATCGTTATCATCGGTAGTGGCCACAGTGGTTACCAGTTGGCAGCGGCACTTAGAGCACAATCTGAGACGGTTCCGATCACTGTCTTTACCGCTGATGATGGCGCACTGTACAGCAAGCCTGCCTTGTCTAATGCACTGGCCATGAAGAAAGATGGCGACGTGCTACAAAGTGAGAGCGCGTTGGAGTGGGAAAGCCGTCTCAATGTCCGCGTTTACCCGCATACCCGCGTTGAACATATCGATCGTGCCAATTCAACGCTACACACCTCTATCGGCAAATACGCCTACAGCCGCTTGGTACTGGCAACAGGTGCATCACCGATTGAAATCCCAATTGAGGGTGATCGCTCTTGTGTTATGAGTGTGAACGACTTAGTTGATTACCGCCGTTTCAGAACCCAGCTACAGAACAAAAAGCGCATCGCGATCCTCGGTGATGGCTTAATTGGCTGTGAGTTCGCGAATGACCTGATCGAAAGTGGTTATGAAGTGACAGTCATCGGGTTGGGTCAATGGCCAATGGAGCGTTTGATCCCGCAACAGTTGGGTGAATCATTACAAAGCGCACTTGCAGATCGAGGCGTGCAATGGGCTCTACAAGACAGTATCGCCAGAATCGAGCCAAGGTCCGAATCAAGCGCGGTTTTGCATCTAAACAGTGGCAAGAAAATTGAAGCAGACCTAGTGCTAAGCGCGGTTGGACTCAAGCCAAATGTATCGCTGGCTGAGCAAGCAGGGCTAGAAGTGGGCCGCGGCATTAAAGTGAATCAATTCGGCCAGACGAGTGATGAGAATATTTACTCGCTAGGCGACTGTGTTGAAACGGAGCAAGGTTGGCAACCGTATATTGCGCCAATTAATCAAATGATTCCTTCCGTGGCGAAAAGCTTGCTAGGTGATATTACGCCTATCTCTTTAACGCCAACACCAGTGATTGTGAAAACGCCGATTCTTCCACTCACTATTTTCCCGGCAGCCGCTGAAGAGCAGGGACAATGGTACATCGAGAACCAAGCAAATGAATTGACCGCTGCGTTTTATTCTCCTGAGGGAACGATGCTTGGCTTTGCGTTGCTAGGAAGAAAAGTACAGTCATTACGTGGTCCTTGGTTAGATCAATTGTCATTGAAACTTTCAGCAGCGTAACGGAGAAAGAAGATGATTCATTTACCCAATGATGATGCAACATGTGGTTGGTACCATGCGTTGCCAAGTATTGCAGAAAAACCAGCGTTAAAAGGTAAAAAAACTGCTGACTATGCCGTGCTAGGTGCCGGTTTCGCTGGACTAGCTATGGCAAGACGTTTAGCTGAGCTTCAGCCTAACGCACGAATTATACTGATTGATGCGCAACGTATCGGCCAAGGGGCGTCAGGGAGAAATTCGGGCTTTGTGATCGATTTGCCTCATAAGTTTTCACTTGAGCATCCCGATCCTGAGCACAAACAAAAGTTATTATCGCTCAACCGTTCTGCGATTGCTCAGCTGGACACTTTAGTGTCGAAGCACAGTATTTCTTGTCAGTGGTCAGCAAAGGGCAAATATCAAGGAGCCGTAGGGGCGCGCGGTGAAGCGTATCTCGATCACTTTGAGCACCTAATGAAAGACCTTGGCGAACCATACTTCCATGTTAATAGCAGTGAGCTGGCGAAAGTCTTAGGGACAAATTACTACAGCCGCGCAATTTACACGCCAGGTGGTTATTTAATGCAACCTGCTGCTCTGGTGCGTGGGCTAGGGGAAAGCCTTCCAGAGAATGTCGAGGTGTTAGAAAACTCGCCAATCCGCAAACTCAGTAAAGAAAACGGTTACTGGGTATTACATGGAGATAGTGGTTCTGTTGAAACCACTGAACTGTTACTTGGCACCAGCATTTTTACTCGTGAGTTTGGTTACCTTAAAAACAGATTACTGCCAGTGATGACGTTTGCAAGCTGGACGCGTCCATTGACCGACGCAGAAATGCAACGATACGGAGGTGAGCTGAATTGGGGTTTAACTCCAGCAGATCATGCGGGAACGACGTTACGTATGACCGCCGATCGACGTATTTTGATCCGAAATACTTACAAACACGTGCCGAAGTATGGCTCAAGCATGAACGATAAAGTCAGAGATCAAATCCGAGACGATCATCGTCAAGTCTTTTTGGCGCGTTACCCAGAGCTGGCCGACGTACCATTTACTCACACATGGGGTGGGGTATATGCCATCTCTCGTAACTTTACTAACTTTTTTGGTCAATTAGATGAAGGTGTTTATGCCAGCGCTTGTGACAATGGTGTTGGTGCTGCGTGGGGAACCATTTCTGGAACGCTGTTAGCTGACTATGTCGTTGGTGCGACATCTAAATCATTGGATGACATACAGCAAGTGACAGGAATGCCTTGTTTGAATCCGCCAGAGCCTTTTTTAGGCATGGGAGTAAAAACGCGTATCCAATTAGCAAAATGGCAAAGCCGGAGTGAGTTATGAAGCAAGTCAAACTCGTTGATAGTAAAAACCTAGATTTTAATGTTCGTGGTGATACGCCGGGAATGGCGTACGTAGCCCGAGCGTTAAGCCCAGAAATCTCACCAAACATTGGCGTAGGCTTTGCTAAATGGGAAGGCGCTCAAGTGGCTTGGACGGTGCTTTATGATGAGGTTATTTTTGTGATTGAAGGCTGTTTCGAGCTGACCGCAAATGGTGAGACACATTTTGTGCACCCAGGTCAAATGCTGTGGATCCCGGAAGGAACCGAGCTAGTTTATGGTGGGCATGCTCTATTCGGCTACGTGGTTCATCCAGGAAACTGGAAAGAGCTACATGGGATTGAATGATTTGTTTTACAGACGAGACAACGACTTGAAGTTCTACTCGTGTTAAATCAAAAATCGTTCACAGTGTATGTGAGCCAAATCAACTCGCCCGTCAAGGGCATGTCACCGAAGCCTCCTTCTTGAAGTCATTAGGGTATATACATCAGTTTTAACGATAGCCATATCGAGATGCTTGGTATGGCTTTTATCGTTAAGGATAATAATCTCATTGGATCAAGGGGTATATAATCGTTAAATTGCACTTGCGACATCTTTGCGCTGTGACTGGCAATTCAAACTATTGTTTTAGCCAATAGAAACACTAAAAATTATCCACCAAATAATACGTTACTGAGTCTGGCCGTTGCATTTACGGCTGCCTATTTCGCAGCCGATGATTATTACTTAATATAAGAACTCACCATGCACACTCGTCGTGAACGCGTACTTGATCCCTTTCATCGTCTAACGGTATTTACAGATAAATGGCGACTTGGATCTAAATCTTATCTTACTGATCTCGCTTCTATTGCCTTATTGCTGTTACCGCTGACGCTATCTAACGCACTTGCCATCTTTCTTGGTCACGCTTCTAGAATCCTAGGGGTGTCAGAGGTTTCTCAGTTATTGTTCCATCTTTCTGATATTTTAATCAACTTGTATCCCACAGCGTTTTGCATTGTGGCTGGTTACTATTTATCGCATAAAGTGAACGTGTCGAGCGCGATTATCATCATTTATTCGTTGGTCATGTTCTATTTAATTTCAATAGAGAATGACAGCCTTTCTAGTAATTACATGTTGCCGAATAACCCGTTATTAGCACTCTTTAGTGCAACGGTGTCATACGTTTATTGTAAAAGTTTCCGAATTGAGCTGCTTGATCCTCAAGCAATGGACTTCTCTTCTCGTCTTTTTAAAGATGTCTTACATTTTTTCGTATTCGTTTTATTTGCGGTTAGCTTATCTCATGTCACCGCAGCGGTGATGGATGCTTTTACTACAACAGTGGCTGGACTTAACTTTGATCCGCTGACGTTCACAGGAGGATTATTTTATCAATCCATCTTGAGCTTATTAGGAGCGGCGGGCATTAATGGTCACAACATGTTGTTTGCCATCAAGCAGCAAATATACGCTGCGACCGAAGCCAACATGGCTGCTTGGCAAACAGGCGAAGCGTCGCTTAACGTTATTAGCCAAGGTTTTTACGACGCATTTTTATCCATGGGCGGGTCAGGGAATAGCATCAGTTTACTCCTGTGTCTGTTATTGTTCGCTAAAGAGCGCAATCATATTTTACTGGCGTTAGCGGCAGCCCCATTGGTGATGTTCAACATCAATGAAGTGCTGCTATTTGGCTTGCCTATCATCTTTAACCCTATTCTAGTCGTCCCATTTGTATTAGTACCGCTGGTCAGTTTTATCATCACCTACTGTGCGATTGCTTCCGGCTTAATTGCGCCTGTTGAAAATATTGTGAACTGGATGACACCGCCTCTGTTGAGTGGTTATGTTGCAATGGGGCATCAGGTACAGGGGGCGATACTTCAACTGGTGGTGATTGCGATTGGTGTACTAATTTATCGACCTTTTTATCTAGCCTATGCAGGCAAATATGTGGGGCAATTTGGTGTAAGTAATACTTACAATGGTTTAGAACAATCCCTATTTAAATCACTACTCAGTAGTGTGAAAGATGCGAACACATCGAGTATCAGCAAGTCATCCGCGCAGAAGCGTTTAACTTCCATTCTTCGTGAAGGCGAGTTGGTGATGTTTTATCAAAAGCAGCACTCAACAAAGGATGTGGAACAGTATTCTTACGAAGCGCTTATTCGATATAAAGATGAAGATGGAAACTTACTTTCACCAACGTTTATTGAAGATTTTCACCGGTTAGATGCCATGCCACTGCTCGATAAATTAGTACTCGAAAAGGTGTTGTCGGATATGAAGGAAATGGGATTATCTGAGCAGCGAAGAGTGGCCATTAATGTTTCTGTTGCTACCATTCAACAAGTGGATTTTGTTCAGCATTTACAAGGCCGGTTGGTCTATTTTGGAATCCCGGCTGAATGGCTTGAAATTGAAATTACTGAAGAAGCCGTATTAGACAATGAAGTTTCTTTAACTAACACCATGAACGCTCTACAGAGTATGGGAGTTCGTATCACAATGGATGATTTTGGTACGGGCTACGCATCGTTTCCTCATTTGTTCAAGTATCCATTTAACAAGATTAAGCTAGACAGATCGCTGCTATTGGACGCTAACGATCATCGTGGACGGCAACTGTATCGATTGGTTGCTAAGTTAGGACATATTGCAAATTGCGAGGTCGTAGCGGAAGGGGTGGAAACGCAGTCTGACTATGACTTTGTGCGGTCAAGTGGGGTTGATAAAGTTCAAGGGTTTTACTTAGCAAGGCCTGTACCTTTGGATGAGATTATCCATCGACGTGCTTAACTAAGGTGCAATAAAAAGGGAAGCGATGGCTTCCCTATAGTGAGTCTTGTTTTGACTTTGTTAGCTCTTATTTGAACTCAAATTTACCCTGCATGATCGCCCAGTGACCAGGGAACGAGCAGAAGAATGAGTAGTCGCCGCCTGCTTTCATTTTTTCAGTGCTGAAAGTAATGCTGGTGCTTTCACCGCCGCCAATCACTTTTGTGTGAGCGTATACACGGTCGTCATTTGGCTTCACGTAATTGTTTTCTGCACCTGCTGCCATGCCGTCCGTACCTACTGCTTGTAGATTAGCGGTATCTGCGATAACGACGTTGTGACCCATTGATTGTGCAGGCATTTTACCTGTGTGGTTTAGCGTCAGTTTTACTTCTTTACAAGTGGCTGGAACGCTCAGTGTTTTAGTAGAAAACTGCATCATATCGTTAGCATCTAGGGACACTTCACACTCGGCACTGGCTTGGGCACCAAAGCTCATTCCTACTAATGCGAAGGTTGCTGCTAATAAACGTAAAGACATATAACACTCTCCATTTTATATTTTGGGCTGACTTGGATTAATCTCATCCAATAGTTCTCATTATCAGCCAATTTTCACTCGAAAAACGTGCTTCAAGCGGTATATTGACGTTTTGTTGCAAAGTTGTACTGGTTAGTTCCACTATTTGATCACTCATAGGCCCTATTTCATGCGATGGCGTGAGGTAAATCAAAAAAGAAAGGAACACGCCCCGTACAGAGATAAGGTCTATCTTATTAAGCCTTTGGAGCAGTATCTTGGCATTTATTAGAAGTAGATTAGAGAAGGTGAGAGGAGAGGCTCAAGCATAAAAAAGCTCAGCCAAATTGCTGAGCTTTAACAGTTAGAGCGGCAGTTGACGTTTAGCGATTTTGCTTCAACGCATCTAACGCTTCATGTAATGACGGCACGATGGAATGACCAAATTGTTTTACCTCTTCGCAAGGTTCAACTAAATCCGGAATCTGATAAGTAACCATATTCGCTGCCACGGCTGCGCGAACACCGTTATTGGAATCTTCAAAGGCCAAACATTGGTTTGGTTCTACATCCAGACGATTCGCTGCCAGCAAATAGATTTCTGGATCGGGTTTACCGTGGTTTACCTCGCAGCCTGTGGTGAGGTTGTCGAAGTACTTACTCAAACCCGCTAATTCCAGTTTGATTTTCGCTACCTCCTTTGCCGTAGAAGTTGCTACTGCGATTGGTAAGCCTTGTGCTTTCAGCCATTCTAGCAGCTCAACAACACCATTTTTCACTGGGATGGCTTGGTGTTTGACGACAGCATTGTAACGAGTACGCCATTCATGATGCAGGCGGTCTAGGTTCTCACCGTAGGCTTTGCGGAAAATTGCTTCAATACCTGCCGCATTGCGACCAATGATCGACAGATAAACATCTTCATAAAACGGAAGGTTTTGGACTTCACATGCTTCTTGGAAAATACGCATACAGACGCGCTCAGTATCAAGGAGCAAACCATCCATATCAAAAATAGCAGCTTGGTAGTTCATTACATTACAGACTTTTCGATTGTGATGGTGCATTTTGACATAAGCGAGATAGATTTTCTTGCGGAATTCAAACCGTCCGTATCCTTTTTTTACTTTATACCTAACCGTTTGGCTAAGCGGTGTAAATTACCATTATCGAGTTCTAACTGACGTGCTGTTGCTGCCCAGTTTCCTTGATTCTGCTCTAGTGCTTTTAGAATCATGGCTTTTTGGAAGGTGTCAGTGGCTTGCTTTAAACCAGCGTCTGACAGTTCAAATGAAGAGCTAGGTATACCTGGCTCTTCAGTGATGGGCTGATTGTTCGACGCTTTGATATCGAAATCTTGTTCCACCAATTCGATATCCATCGATTGAGTTCTAGCTTTGGCAAGCACGCCCGCTCGTTTGATTACGTGTTCCAGTTCACGCACGTTGCCCGGCCAAGAGTAATCTTTAAGTGCTTGAACTAGAGTGGGAGAGAGTCGAACACTGTTCAGCCCCAACTTGCTGCGTAGTTGCTCTGCAAAGAAACCAGCCAGTAGCACGACATCGTCTTCACGTTCACGAAGTGGAGGGACATGAAGAGGGAATACACTCAAACGGTGGTACAAATCTGCTCTGAAACGGCCAGCTTTTACTTCTTCATGCAGAACACGGTTCGTTGCCGCCACAATGCGTGTATTGACTCGAATATGGCGGTCATCACCCACACGTTGGATGTCGCCGTATTGGAGAGCTCGAAGTAACTTAGCTTGCAGTTCTAACGACAGTTCGCCAACTTCATCCAAAAACAGTGTGCCACCATCTGCTTGTTCGAACTTACCCTTGCGATTGCTGATTGCACCTGTAAATGCGCCTTTGATATGGCCGAACAACTCGCTTTCTGCGACCGATTCTGGCAGCGCCGCACAGTTAAGGTAAACCAAGGTATTGCTAGAGCGGCTAGAGCGATGGTGAATAGCGCTGGCAACCAACTCTTTACCAACCCCTGTTTCACCCATTATCAACACAGATAGCTCGGTATCTGCCACCGCATCGATTTGCTCTTGAAGTGCTTTCATCCCAGCCGATTTGCCAATGATTTCGTTGCTCAAGGTGCGTTTCTCAGTGTAAGAATCACGTGGCAAGCTGGCTTGTGTTTCTAACTGCTCCAGTAGTAGAGCAGTGTGCAAGCCACCCGCGGCTAACGCACTTACAAAGCGTAGTTCTTGATTGAGTAAACCATCGAACTGATTCGGATCGAAGGCATCAATAGTGATCGCGCCAATCAATTGATCGTCGATCAACAAAGGGAGACCAATACATGAATGGACGTGCAGCTTGTCGTCGTGGTTCGGAATTAACCCGTCATAGGGATCGGGTAAGTCGCTATTCGATGGAAACCGTACGATATCGCCAGCGCGTGCAATGGCTTCCAATCTCGGGTGTTGGTTTATAGAAAAACGGCGTCCCAATACTTCCTTTGCTAAGCCATTGATAGCCAGCGGCTTAAAGTGCTGATCTTCATACAAAAGAAGAGCAGAAGCATCACATTTTAATATCTCGCGAATCGTTGTTAATAAGGTATCAAATCGAGCTTGCCGAGTGAGCGCTGAATTTAGGTCTTGCGTGATGTGTAGCCATTGCGCGATTAAAGAAGTCATAGCCAATACCAATTGTGTCAATATGACTATTGTAGTGTCTTAATGACAATTTTCAACTGTGTCTAAATGACAGTTATTAAAGTTGTATTTTAATTAAATTATTGAAATATATAGCAATTAAAAGTTGGCATGCCCAGTGCAATACAAGAAGAAATTATTTTTGTTTATCCCGTCATTCAAGGTAGTAATTATGACAATTCACGTAAAAAACAACATCCACTGGGTAGGTCAACGCGATTGGGAAGTTCAAGATTTCCATGGTACAGAATACAAAATGACAAAAGGCACCAGTTACAACAGCTATCTTATTCGTGAAGGAAAAACGGTGCTGATCGATACGGTTGATCATCGATTCAGCCAACAATTTATCCAGAACCTAGAAATGGAAATCGATCTTAAGACGATCGATTTTATCGTCGTGAACCATGCAGAGGAAGATCACTCGGGCGCATTGTCTGCATTGATGGAGAAGATTCCGAACACGCCGATTTACTGTACAGAAGCGGCGATTGATTCGATTGTTGGCCATCACCATCATCCCGAATGGAACTTTAAAACGGTAAAAACGGGTGACAGCATCGATATTGGTAACGGTAAGCAATTGGTGTTTGTGGAAGCGCCAATGCTGCATTGGCCAGACAGCATGATGACATACCTAACTGGCGATGCAGTGTTATTCAGTAACGACGCATTTGGTCAGCACTACTGCGATGAACGCTTATTCAATGATGAAGTGGATCAAAATGAGCTGATGGAACAGTGTTTGCGTTACTACTCAAACATTCTAACGCCGTTCAGCAGCTTGGTAACAGCCAAAATCAAAGAAGTACTGAGCTTCAACTTGCCTGTCGACATGATTGCAACTTCACACGGTATTGTGTGGCGCGATAACCCAGTCCAAATCATCGAACAGTATCTAGAGTGGGCGGATAACTACCAAGAAGATCGTATTACCATCTTCTACGATTCTATGTCGAACAATACCCGAATGATGGCAGACGCGATTGCACAGGGCATTCACGATGTCGACCCGGGTGTCGCGGTTAAAGTCTTCAATGTGTCTAAGCACGATAAGAATGAAATTCTCGCCAATGTGTTCCGCTCTAAAGGCATCTTGGTTGGCTCGTCTACCATGAACAACGTCATGATGCCGAAGATTGCTGGCATGCTGGAGGAGATCACAGGTCTTCGTTTTAAAGCCAAGAAAGCCGCTGCCTTTGGTAGTTATGGCTGGAATGGTGGTGCGGTAGACCGTATCCACGCACGATTGACCGACGCGGGTTTTGAAACGGCAGTCAGCCTGAAAACCAAATGGCGACCAGATGGTAAAGCGATGCGTGAGTGTCGTGAACATGGTAAGAGCATCGCGAAACTGTGGGCGAAACATCCACTAACAAGTCCTGTTACGGCTCAGATGATGGCTGCGTCTGCACCGCAAGTTCAATCACAGCCCGTTGTACAAGTAGAAACGCAAGCCGTGGTCGAAAGGGAGCTTATTAATCCAAGCTCAGAGGCACATCCATCAGATTGCCAATGCATGATTTGCACCGTTTGCAACTGGGTGTATGACCCTGCTCAGGGTGAGCCTAATCAAGGAATAGAACCGGGTACCGTGTGGTCAGACGTTCCGGATTACTTCCTTTGCCCTGAGTGTCACTTGGGTAAAGATGTATTTGTTGAGTTCAAGGGTTAAGGAGCTGTGATGCAAGCACCAATTGTAATCATAGGCAGTGGCTTTGCTGCCTATCAACTGGTTAAAACTGTGCGTCGAATGGATGCACAGGTGTCAATTCAAGTATTCACCGCTGATGACGGTGCGGAGTATAACAAGCCCGATTTGAGCCATGTGTTCAGTAGAAAACAGACCGCGAGGGATCTGGTGGTAAAAACGGGAGAAGCGTTTGCCCAAGAGCACCATATCGAGTTATTAACCCACACTAAAATTGAGACTGTGGATACGCAAGCCCAACAAGTGGTAGCAGATGGACAAGTTTATGCGTACTCCAAACTGATTTTTGCAACGGGCGCGAAAGCCTTTGTTCCTCCAATGCGAGGTGATGCTTCTGGCGATGTCCTAACGCTCAATTCGTTACAAGAGTATCAGCTCGCAGAAGAGCGAATCAGTCAAGCAAAGCGCGTAATGGTTATCGGTGGTGGTTTGATTGGCGTTGAGATTGCAATGGATATTGCGAGCAGCGGCAAAGCCGTTACGGTGGTTGAATCAAACCAACGCTTGCTTGCCAATCTTATTCCTGAGTTTGTGGCGTTGCCTCTGGAAAGCCAACTTAAGCAGCAAGGCATTCAACTGGCGTTGGGAAATGGGGTTGTTGAGGTGAATCGTACCGCCGATTCGTTGGTGGCGACTTTGAACAGCGGTGAAGTGATCGATACTGATGTAGTGATTTCTGCCGCTGGCTTACGTTCAAACACTCAATTAGCGAATGCTTGTGGATTAGAGGTTGGGAAAGGCATTGCTGTTGACGCTAAGCTGCAGACTTCTGCGAACAATGTATTCGCTCTGGGCGATTGCGCCGAGATACAAGGGCGTATGCTTCCATACCTTCAGCCAATCGTGTTGAGCGCTAATGTTTTAGGTAAGCAGTTGCTTGGGCAGGAAGCGCAATTGAAGTTGCCGCCAATGATGGTAAAAGTCAAAACGCCGAGTTACCCAATTCAGCTTGCCGGGGACTTCAGTGCTGTCGCGAATTGGAATGTGCAGATTTCTCAATCTGGCATCGTAGCAAAAGCTGAAAATGAACAAAGCATATTGACAGGGTTTGTTGTGACGGGTGAGCAAGTGGCTCAGGCTTTTCTGTTACTGCGTGAACTGTCTCAAGTGGCGAAATCGTAACTCGCTTCAAGCGGCACAATTTTATATTCAAAGAGGGTATAACCATGTCACATCTTCGTATTCCGAAAGACTGGACGGTTCAACGTTCGACGCCATTTTTTACCAAAGGCAGTGTGCCTCCAGCTCTTCTAACTCATCACAACACAGCCGAAGGCGTGTTTGGGCAGTTATGTGTAATGGAGGGGCAAGTCACCTATTATGGTTTTGCAGATGAATTCGCGACAGAGCCTGAAATGGTCATCGTGATCAACGCAGGTCAGTTCGCGACAAGCCCGCCACAGCATTGGCATCGTATTGAAATGAGCGATGATGCACAGTTCAATATTAACTTTTGGTCGAATAAAGATAAAAGTGGACAAGCGATGTTGCACGCTAAGCAGTAAACCTTTCTAGACAATTTGATTATTGCGTGAATTTATCGGGAAAAGCGCATATTAAGTAAAAGAGCAGAGACGTTTCTCTGCTCTTTTTTGCTTATTGGCAGTAACGACATGCAAACTTAATCAGCGATATTAACTGTAAGCCCGCGCCACACGACCTTCGCAATTCAAACTGTATTGTTTGGCGTAAGCAGGGATGAAAACAGATTGGCCTTTATCTACTACACACATTTCACCATTTACGTGTGTAATCGCGAGCGGGGAATCTAGCGGCAACAGGATTTCTGCGGTTCTTACATCAAGCGTTCGTTGGTTGGCTTGTTTTACAATCGCGAATTTGAAATCGTCGACGGGAATTGGGTATTCCAACATGTCGTCGTTTTCGATTGGCGCAAGCAGTAGGGTGTCGAATGGCTTTTCTTCGAAGCGTGTGCATGCAACGAGTTCTTTTACGTCCATATACTTCGGTGTTAAACCTGCGCGTAGCACATTGTCTGAGTTCGCCATGATCTCAAGCCCCGTCCCTTTCAAGTACGCGTGTGGCGTTTCTGCATCCAAGAACATCGCTTCGCCTGGTTTCAGCGTGATGACGTTGAGTAGCAAGGGCGCAAACAAACCAATGTCGCCCGGGTATTGCGTTTCTAACTCCAAGATCAGGTTGAACAGAGGTAAGTCGGTGATGCGAGCTTGTGCCAATAGCACCGTCAACGCCATCTCTTTCTGTTCGCCTTCTAGTGACAGTAGACCGGAGAAGAAGGTCGCTAAGCCCGTTGGCGTTTGGTTTGCGATAAGGTCATTCACCAAGCCTTGCAGCTCAGGAATCGCCAGCTCAGAGAAGAAGCTGATGATTTCACTTGTTGGGCGGAAGCCATTCATCGCTTGGTATTCGGTTAGCGCGTAAACCAATTCTGGTTTGTGGTTTGGATCTTTGTAGTTACGGTTTGCAGCGGTTAGGGGAATGCCTTGTTTTTCTTCCAGTGCAAAACCCAGTTCTGCTTGTTGCTTGTTTGGGTGCACCTGAATCGACAGTGCTTTCTCAGCAGCAAGCACTTTAAACAGGTATGGAAGTTCACCAAAACGGTTTGCGACTTCTTCACTCAGAAAAGCATTCATGTCTTGAGCAATCAGTGAAGAGAGTTTGGTCTCCTCGCCGTTTACCATCACCACTGAGCAACCGTTTGGATGCGCGCCCATCCATACTTCGGCTTGTGGTTCGCCCGTTGGGTTTTCAATGCCAAACAGTTGGTTAACAGAAGTAGTACTGCCCCAAGCGTAGTTTTGAATCACGTTGTTCATCAGGAAAAACATCGGATGCTTAGCTTGAGTTTGAATCGTTTGTGTATCGGACATCGTTAAATCAGACATAGAGTGTCACCATGCGAGAAAATCATGGCTTAGGCGACATTGCCCAAGCCATAGGAGTCATTTGGGGGAGAGGGGATTAAGCCGCTGCTTGCATCATTTTTGCTTTACGCACTTTCTTCAACGTTACACACGTTACTGCGGTAACCGTTGCGCCAGCTGCCATACAAATCAGAGCAAGGACTGGGTGGTTCATCGCACCAAGTAGAGCGACAACTGGACCGCCGTGAGCAACGCTGTTGGTAATGCCGAATGAGAACGCCATTACTGCCGCCACCATTGAGCCAAGTACGTTTGCTGGAATTACTGACATTGGATCTTGTGCTGCGAATGGAATCGCACCCTCAGAGATTCCCACCAGACCCATTGCGCCTGCGGCTTTGCCCGCTTCGGTTTCTGATTCTTCGAACAGGTCGAACTTACGGCCAAGCGCCGTTGCCAGTGCCATACCTAGAGGCGCAACTGGAATTGCACACGCCATCGCACCCATAAATTGAGTTTGACCGCTCGCAATCATGCCAACAGAGAATAGGAATGCGACCTTGTTGAATGGGCCACCCATATCGAAGCCAGCCATACCACCAAGTACGATACCCAATAGAACGACGTTACCTGTACTCATGCTCGTTAGTAGCGCAGTCAGACCGTCCATTAGGCTTGCGATTGGCGCGCCGATAACGAAGATGAAAAGACCTGCGATGAACAACGAACCTGTGATTGGCGCAATCATGATTGGCACCAAAGGTTGAATGAATTTGTGGTAGTTAATCGACGTAATCCACTTCACGAAGTAACCCACAAGCAGACCAGCGATGATGGCACCGATAAAGCCTGTACCTGCGTCTGCGCCGTAGAAAGAACCGTTGTTTGCAATCCAACCACCGATCAAGCCAGGAGCCAGAGCAGGACGGTCAGCAATCGCGTAAGCAATGTAACCGGCTAGGATTGGGATCATCAGCGTAAAGGCAACCACACCAACGTTGAGGATTTGGTTCCACATGCTGCCTTCAGGAATTGCCATGCCCGCTTCACTTGGCTGACCACCGACTGCAAGAGCAAGTGCAATCAACAGACCACCCGTTACAACGAATGGGATCATGTGTGATACGCCGTTCATCAAGTAGCGATATAAGTCAGAACGGGCTTGAGAAGCTTTGTTTGCAACTGACGCTTGCGTATTGCCATTGGACTCAGCTTGGTACGTCGGTGCGTTTAACGCTTCATTAATCAGTCCTTGAGCATCGCGGATTGGGGCTTTTACGTTGGTTTTAACCACGCGTTTGCCCGCGAAGCGGTTCATGTCGACTTGCTTGTCACATGCCACGATGATTGCGTCTGCACGCTCGATTTCTTCTGCGGTTGGGCTGTTTTTCACACCGATTGAACCGTTCGTTTCAACCTTGATTTCGTAGCCCATCGCCGCTGCACCTTTCTCTAGCGCTTCTGCTGCTAGGTAAGTGTGCGCAACGCCCGCAGGACAACCAGTAACACCAATGATGAAACCTTGGTTTGCTGGAGCATCTGTCACTGGTTGCGGTTCTTCTTTAGCAAGAAGGAGTGCCAGTGCGTCGTGGCTGTTTGTTGCGCCTAAGAACGCATCGATGAAACCATCTTCAATCAATTTTGAAGATAGTTCTGCAAGTACTTCGATATGGTGGTTATCGCCACCGTCTGGAGAAGCGATCATGAAGAACAGCTTTGAAGGTAAACCGTCTTCCGCGCCGTACTCGATACCTGATTTGCTTACGCCGATCACAACCGCCGGTTCAATCACAGCGGCGCTTTTCGCGTGTGGAATTGCCACGCCATCTTCAAATCCGGTATTTCCTAATTCTTCACGTGCTTTTATATCTGCAAGAAATTGTGTTTGGTCAGAAATACGACCTTGGGCATGAAGAACGGCAACCAGTTCTTTAAATACGTCTTCTTTTGAAGACGCTTTAAGATCAAGCTTAATTAAGTCTTCATTTATTAGTTTGGTGATCATTGTCGAACCCCTATAAATATAATTTTTATTTCAGGGGTATTTTTAAATTACTGAGAAAAAGACTGTAGTGAAGAAAAAATGCATTTACTGGAGGATTGTAACCGACTCACTATAGTGTGATTTAGATCGTTCACTGGACAAATCTAGCTGCATATCTGTGACATGATGGATAAGAAGCTAAACGATAAGTGAAATGTGGCTTTGCTCCCATATTAAAAGGGATTGAGTGTTGTTGATAGAGTTTTTATCACTGGAAATTTGATGCGTTAACTGGATTTTTGTAACATTAAAATGGAAGTGTGATTTTGCTCAATAGCACAAAAGTTCAGTCCGGTGTATATCTATAGTAAATAGCATCATTGATGCATATATAGAGTGTGAGACAATGATTTTTCATGATTTAATTTCAGCGGTATTAAATGAAAGAGAGCCATTTCATAATATTTGGTTTGCAGGAGATTTTCATACGCCGCCTGAATTTAGCTATCAAGTTAATTTCCCTCGCCTAGAGTTAGTTCTGGATGGGGAATATATTAATGAAATGGAAAGTCATGATCGAAAAGTAACGCACATCGTTGCTAAAAAAGGCGACGCGATATTTATTGCACCTAACTGCTGGAATAAACCAGACTGGGATACCAATTGCTCAGTGTTAAGTATTTTGTTTGGGCGTCGACAACTTGGGTTAAGTTTGGTGAGCAAACGCAAAGGTGAGGCAAACTTTTACGATATTCAAAAGCATAGCATCCAAACACGCTCAGGATTTGCGATAGATAACATCTTAGAAGCGTTGAGCTCACTGGCTCGTGAGAACACTAAAAAACCAATGGATGAGCTTTTACTACAAGCATTATTGCAATACGCGAAGACGATGTTGGATGCACCAGTCGAGCAGCAGTCACATAGCCGTGTGCAAGATCTCTATCAAGGGATCTGCATCTACATTCAAGAGAACTTCCATCGCCCAATCACGCGTGACAGCATTGCGTCGAGATTCAGTATTTCCTCGAACCATTTGTCGCGCTTGTTCCGTCAGCAGGGGCACATGACCTTGGCAGACTACATTACTTGGGTACGCGTGGATCGCGCGAAGTTTATGCTCAAGAAATACAACTTCAAACTCAATGACGTGTCAGTGCGCTGTGGATTTAAAGACGTGAACTATTTCTGCCGAGTATTTAAGAACCGTACAGGCAGAACGCCGACGGAATATCGTGGTTCGATTTAAGCCTTCAGTCAGAGAGCGTAAATCATAGAGAAGTTTAGGCAAGCAGCCTCGACATGGCGTACATCAGCAGCGCTTGTAAGTCGACGCTGCTTTTTGTTAGTAGTAGGCGTTCCGCCATTTGATCGGTAAGCAGATTTCGTGTGAGGTTAGTGGCCGCAATGATCTGTTCTCGGGTCGGCTTTTCTGGAATCACCAGTGCTATAGCCAGATGAACATCACCCATCTTCGAAGCCCAATCCATCGACTTTTCATTCGCAATAACGGCAATGGAAATATGGTCAACACCTGAAAACATCACATGTGGGAGAGCGATCCCCGGAGTCACGCAAGTTGATGAACGTTCTTCACGTTTAATAAAAGCAAGAATCAGTTCGTCGGGATGAATGGGGTGGATGAGCTGAGCTAATCCTTTAAGGCATTCAAACTTGGTGAGCGCGGTATGCGCTTTGGCGTAGTGCCATTTGATTTCACAAGGTGGGCAAATTTGCGGTAAACGCTCGGCCAGTTGGCTAGAAAACTCATAGTTGATATGAGATCCCACCACCGTAAAGTGTTCAGCAATCATGTCTTTGATGACGAAGCAGGCCAACTCTGCGTCAATGCCAATCGCTGTGATTTGACACAAATCACCTTGTTGTAGACCTGCTTGCAAAATCGCCACGGACTTGGTGAGTTCCGCAACACGATTTTGCGTTACATTAATGATATGTAAGGTACTTTTGAACTTCTTTGCCACTCGATTGAGTGGCTGAGCAAGGTGCGCACTGGCATTTGCATTATCGACGAAAAAGGTGATTTGGTATTCGTTCATCTGCAAATTTAGTCGCGGCAGTGGACGAGGAATACTTTGTCGACGTTCAGCAAAACCTCTTCAATGGGGATTTGAATTTTGCGCGTCCCTTCGAATCGGCCTGGTTGTTCTATCTCAATATCCGACACGATCAAAACCCGATCCGCTTGAGCGATATCGTGAGGAGTGAGCTGATTTTCTATCCCCATCGCACCTTGCGTTTCTACTTTAATTTGCACGTTATGTTTTGGCGCAGCTTTCATTAGTGCATCTGCCGCCATATAAGTATGAGCGATGCCTGTAGGGCATGCTGTCACCGCTACGATTTTCATGTTCTATCCATTTTATTTTTTGTGGATATTAGCACAGCCACCGCAGATTGAATTGATTTGAGCTGGATTAACGCAAGAGCTCTATCACAGTTTGAATCTCATGTTACATTGATCCAGTTAATGCACTTTTAGTCCTATATATCAAAGGGTAGGCACTGGTTAATCTATGCCCAAATAAAATGAGTAGGAACGCATACGAGCCAGGGGATCCTGTATCTCAAACTCACTTGGGTATATATTCGAGCGTGAATATTGGAAGGTAAAACAATGGACATCACAAACCTAATTGAGCTGGAAACGATATGTTTAGATCTAAAAGCTCAAACCAAAGATGAAGCGCTCAAAGAGCTGGTCGAGATGCTAGAGGCCGCCGGCAAGCTCAATAGTCAAAGCCAGTTCTTGGCAGATATCTGGAAACGAGAAGAGATCGGTAACACAGGATTTGATGATGGTATTGCGATCCCTCATGCCAAAAGTGATGCTGTAGCGAAACCGGCTGTCGCGGTCGGGATCAGCCGTAATGGGATTGATTATGGCGCCGAAGATGGCGAGCTGTCCGATGTGTTTTTCATGCTGGCGTCTCCAGATGGTGATGATCACCATCACATTGAAGTATTGGCACAAATTTCCACCAAAATTATCGAAGACGGCTTTGTTGAAAAGCTCAAACAGGCTCAATCGCGAGAAGAAGCGCTTGAGATGTTGACTGATATTCAAACCCAATCCAATGAATTTCTCCCAACTTCTTTAGAATTTACATCAGAACCCCTGAGCCCTTGGGCGCAAAAACTTGGTCGCATTAAAGAGCACCTGCTGTTTGGCACATCCCACATGATCCCGTTTATCGTTGCGGGCGGTGTGTTGTTGTCGTTGTCGGTGATGATCTCTGGTCACGGTGGTGTACCACAAGAGGGCATTTTGGCCGATATTGCTCAAATGGGGATTGCTGGCCTGACATTGTTTACTGCCGTTCTTGGTGGTTACATTGCTTATTCTATTGCCGACAAGCCGGGCCTTGCGCCGGGTATGATTGGATCTTGGATTGCTGTCAGTCATTACAATACGGGTTTTTTAGGTGCGATTGTGGTCGGCTTTTTTGCTGGCTTTGTCGTTTGGCTATTAAAGAAAATTCAGCTACCAGACAGCATGAGTTCGCTTGGCTCGATTTTTATTTATCCGCTAGTGGGGACGTTTGTTACTTGCGGCGCGGTGATGTGGGTGATAGGTGCTCCTATTGCCAGCGCAATGACCAGCATGAACGAGGTGCTGACGGGCATGGCGGGCTCGGGCAAGGTGATGCTCGGTACCGTGCTTGGGGCAATGACCGCGTTTGATATGGGCGGCCCAATTAACAAAGTGGCGACGTTGTTTGCTCAAACTCAAGTGAACACGCAACCATGGTTGATGGGCGGGGTCGGTATTGCGATTTGTACGCCGCCATTGGGTATGGCACTAGCCACGTTTTTGGCGCCGAGTAAATTCAAGCGAGATGAACGCGAAGCAGGGAAAGCCGCAGGTATTATGGGGATGATCGGTATTAGCGAAGGTGCGATTCCTTTTGCCGCTGGCGACCCTGCACGAGTGTTACCCGCTATTGTGGCGGGTGGCATCGTTGGTAACGTGATTGGCTTTATGTTCCACGTAATGAACCATGCACCGTGGGGCGGTTGGATTGTTCTCCCTGTTGTGGATGGAAAAATTGGTTACATCATCGGCACGATTGCGGGCTCTGTTACCACGGCGTTGATCGTGATTGCACTAAAGAAAACCGTCACCGAAGATGAAAGCTACACAGGTCATTCTCAAGTATATGGTTCCGTTCAAGGCGAAGGTGAGGCGGATGTTTTGGCGGTCACATCTTGTCCATCAGGTGTGGCGCATACGTTCTTAGCGGCTAAGTCATTGGAAAAAGCAGCGTGTGCACTCGGCATTAAGATTAAAGTCGAAACCCAAGGCGCGAATGGCGTCATCAACCGAATTACCGAGAAAGACGTCGAGAAAGCCAAGTTTGTGATTTTTGCTCACGATGTGGCGATTAAAGAACCGGAACGTTTTCGAAAAATCCAAGTCTTGGATGTCAGTACCAAGGATGCCATGTTGAACGCCACGGCTTTGTTGCAATCGCGCAGAGTGTCTTAGCATTTTACTTCTGATAAATGTCTTCTCGATGACCCTGATGAATGCTTTTGGTATTTACTCCAACATCGCGGTTCACTTTTGTTTGTGCCGCGAGTTAAGGATAAATTACGAGTAATGTTTTCAATTCTTTAGTAGCATGTTACAAAACATTTCAGTCAGGTGAACTAAGGGAAGCGTGCAATGGAAAAACAACGAGTAGCATTTATTGGTTTGGGTGTTATGGGTTACCCAATGGCGGGCTATTTGAGCAAAGCGGGGTATGAAACCAAAGTATACAACCGCACTAAAGCCAAAGCTGATAAATGGGCTGCAGAATACAACGGCATTGCGTGTGAGACACCGCGAGAAGCGGCAGAAGGTTGCGATATCGTATTTACTTGTGTCGGTAATGACGATGACGTGCGCAGCGTTGTATACGGTGAAGAAGGCATTCTAGTCGGTCTAAAAGCAGGCGCGGTACTGGTTGATCACACCACGACTTCCGCTGATTTAGCCGTTGAATTGGCCGATGCTTGTACCAAATATGGCAAACACTTCATTGATGCTCCGGTATCTGGTGGTCAAGCAGGCGCAGAAAATGGTGTTCTAACCATCATGTGTGGTGGTGAACAAAGCATTTTTGATCGTGTTGCTCCAGTGATGGACGTATATGCGAAGCAAATGACACTTCTGGGTGAAAATGGCCAAGGTCAACGTTGTAAAATGGTAAACCAAATCTGTATTGGTGGTGTGCTTCAAGGCTTGAGCGAAGCGTTGTTACTCGCGCAGAAATCCGGTTTGGATATTGAACAAGTAGTTGAAACACTCAAGCACGGTGCTGCAGGGTCATGGCAAATGGAAAACCGCGCCAAGACGATGGCGCAAGATAAGTTTGATTTTGGCTTCGCGATTGATTGGATGCGCAAAGACTTAGGCTTCTGTCTGCAAGAAGCAGAGCGAGTGGGTCTAGAGCTCCCACTGACTAAGAAAGTGGATGAGCAATACGCAGACCTTCAACGCGATGGTTTAGGTCGCATGGATACATCTGTTCTGATTAAAGCCGTCGCTAAGAATCAGTAGTAGATAAACAGTTCTTTAGTATCAAAGAGCTTGAAGAAATTTAAGTTGATCATGATCGTTCCCCTTGAACATTAGTGTGTGATTAACGAACTTGAATGAGGAGGTGCTTTGGGGCACCTCCTTTTTTATGTCTTCTTATCACAGCATTTGCTGGTGCAGTGTCCGTTTACTTGTTTAAGCCTAGCGCAATCTCAAGGCCTTTGCCGTAAGCTTCGTCCGCTTGGTAGGCGTGGTTAACGTGACGTTCTTTGATGAAGTCTGGCACACCATCCATTGCACGAGCGGTGTTGTCGAATAGAGTTTGACGCTGTTCTTCGCTCATAAGACGGAATAGGTCACCCGCTTGGCTGAAGTAGTCTTCGTCTACACGGTGATCGTAATGATCAGCATTGCCGTTGATGCGTAGAGGTGGCTCAGAGTAATCTGGTTGCTCTGCCCATTCTTGTTTGTAGTTTGGCTCGTAACCTAGTGTTGAACCAAAGTTGCCATCAACGCGCATTGCGCCATCGCGGTGGTAGCTGTGTACCGGACAACGAGGCGCGTTAACTGGAATTTGGTGATGGTTTACACCTAGGCGGTAACGCTGCGCGTCTCCGTATGCAAACAGACGGCCTTGCAGCATTTTGTCTGGCGAGAAGCCAATTCCAGGAACGATAGCTGCCGGGTTAAACGCGGATTGCTCAACTTCCGCATAGAAGTTTTCTGGGTTACGGTTCAGTTCAAACTCACCAACTGGGATCAGTGGGTAGTCTTTTTGAGACCATACACGTGTTAGGTCGAATGGGTTGAAGTTGACCTCATCCGCCTCTAGCTCTGGCATGATCTGTACGTACATCTTCCATTTAGGGAAGTCTTGACGCTCAATCGCTTCGTAAAGGTCGCGGTGATGGCTTTCGCGGTCTTTACCTACGATCGCTTCTGCTTCTTGGTCAGTCAGGTTTTTGATGCCTTGTTGAGTTTTAAAGTGGAATTTCACCCAGTAACGCTCGTTTTCTGCGTTGATAAAGCTGAATGTGTGGCTACCGAAGCCGTGCATATGACGGTAAGACGCTGGAATACCACGATCACTCATAACGATCGTAACTTGGTGGAATGCTTCTGGTAGTGATGTCCAAAAATCCCAGTTGTTTGTCGAGCTGCGCATGTTGGTGCGTGGATCGCGTTTTACTGCGTGGTTTAGATCTGGAAATTTTAGTGGATCACGCAGGAAGAACACTGGCGTGTTATTACCAACCAAGTCCCAGTTGCCTTCTTCGGTGTAAAACTTTAGCGCAAAACCACGGATGTCGCGCTCTGCATCGGCGGCACCGCGCTCACCCGCAACGGTTGTAAAGCGAGCAAATAGCTCGGTCTCTTTACCAATCTCCGAGAAGATCTTCGCGCGAGTGTATTTTGTGATGTCATGAGTCACAGTAAAGGTGCCGTAAGCGCCTGAGCCTTTGGCGTGCATACGACGCTCAGGAATCACTTCACGATCAAAGTGTGCCAGTTTTTCAAGGAACCAAACGTCTTGCAGTAGTTGGGGACCACGAGGACCTGCAGTCATCACATTTTGATTATGGGCGACAGGACAGCCTGCGGCGGTGGTTAATTTCTTATTTGTCATTTTTCTTCCCCTCCAGGGATCAATACCTTAGCAACTGAAGAGAAGATTATTACGGAAAAGCTGGAAGCAAAAACTGATACTGCTTATCAATTCAATAGGTGGGAACGATGATGAAAAGTAACTTAGAATCAGATTCTTAGCTGATTTTTATGATTGGTTTATTAACGTATTGGCGAAAAGGGTAAAAAGAGCACGCAGGCATTTGCATGAATTGCGCTTTGTTGACAAGGCTAACGTCGGAAATCGCCCCTTTGATATCGCTTTATTGAGCATCAAAGGGGCGGAATGATTAGGAGTACTTCACTTCAATTTGCTCAGCTTTTTCAAACGCTGGATGCGTTGCGAGTTGTTTTCCATAACGCTCAATATTCGGGAAGTGACCAGCCAAACCGAACTTATGCACGAGCTCGACAATAAATGACATCATGATGTCTGCGCCAGTTAAACGTTCTTCTACTAGGTAAGTTTTGCCTTCTAGCGATTGCTCGAAGTAACCCAGAACGTTCATCGCTTCTTTGTCAGCATAGCCTGATAGAAATTGAGTTTCGTTTGGCTCTTTACTAATAAAGATTTTTAACAACATTGGTAAGATTGCGGAACTTTCAGCAAAGTGCATCCATTGCAGGTACTCAGTGTGCGCCTTCGTCCCACGCTCAGGAGCAAACGCACCATCACTGTACTTCTCAATCAAATATTCGGTCATCGCGCCAGATTCAATGATGAACTCGCCATCATCTTCAAGCAGGGGCGATTTACCGAGCGGATGAACGCTCTTTAGCTCAGGCGGTGCCATGAAAGTCACTTTGTCACGAACATAAGGCACGATTTCGTAATCCACATTTAGCTCTTCCAGTAACCAAATGATGCGCTTTGAGCGAGACTGATTGAGATGGTGAAGTTTAATCATTTATTTATCCCTTCCTTATAATGGGTCGTTAATCTGTACTACAAGCTTGCCGAAGTTCTTACCTTCCAACAGACCGATAAATGCTTCTGGTGCATTCTCCAGTCCTTGTACTAGATGTTCACGGTATTGGATCTTTCCTTCTGCCAACCATTGATTAATATCTTGCGCAAATTCACCGTAACGATGTCCGTAGTCATCAAAAATGATGAAGCCTTGCACCTTGATTCGTTTAGTCAGCAGCTTACCCATTAATAATGGAAGATGGTCGGTACCTTCAGGCAGTTCTGTTGCGTTGTACTGAGAAATCAAACCACAAAGTGGGATACGTGCGCTGGTATTCAGAAGTGGCATTACAGCTTCGAATACTTTGCCACCTACGTTTTCGAAGTAAACATCGATACCTTGATCACAGGCGTTTTTCAACTGTTCTGCAAAGTCGTCAGCTTTGTGATCGATACATTCATCGAAGCCAAGGACTTCTTTGGCGTAACGGCACTTTTCTTCTCCGCCTGCAATACCAACAACACGGCAACCTTTGATTTTGCCAATTTGACCAACGGTCGCGCCCACAGGGCCCGTCGCGGCTGCTACCACAATGGTTTCACCTGGTTTTGGCTGACCGATATCGAGCAAGCCCATATACGCGGTAAAACCTGGCATGCCAGCAACACCTAGAGCGTATGATGGGTTTTGTGGTTCTTTGCCAAGTTTAATCACCATCTCACCAGTTGAGATGGCGTAGTCTTGCCAGCCAACAGTGTATGCAAGAACCCATTCACCCGCTTCATAATCTGGGTGGTTCGATGCTTCTACCTGACAAACTGTGCCAGCGATCATTACGTCATCAACCGCAACAGGATCGGCGTATGACTCGGCATCGCTCATGCGACCGCGCATGTATGGGTCGAGAGATAAATAAACGGTTCTCAGTAGCATCTCACCATCTTGAGGAGTCGGTTTCGCCACTTCTTCTAGACGAAAGTTTTCTTTTGTTGGTGCACCATGGGGACGTGACGCGAGTACGATTCTGCGATTTGTTGCGTTAGTCATATTTATCTCACTTATTGATTAGACCGGTCGTCTAGTTTTGATTTCAAAATATCCCGCTCATAGAGCGGGAAAGTGTATTGTGCTATCACAGGAGTTATTACCAACTGTGAAACACATGTAGGGTGTTCATCTTACTTTTACGCTACCTACTATGGGCAAGTTCGCGTGTTTTGCAGTAGATGTTGAGTATAGGTCAGACTTTGCGTTAATGCTGCCTGATCTTGATACAGTTTGTTCAGCAAGCTTGCGCCGTTCCAAAGGTAGTATATCTGCCTTGCCAATAAAGCACTGTCACCATTTGGGATAGAGCCATCTTGAATGCCTACGTCAATGCAATACGCCATTGATTGAATAGTTTTGTCTGCACCTTGGCGTAACGCTAGGCGCATGGGCTCTGAGAGATCGGAGACTTCCGCACTTAACTTGACCAACAAACATTTGTTCGCATTACATACGTCGTCTTCTACTTTGACCATTTCTTCAAAGTAGCTCATTAGGCGTTGGTAGCCATTCAGATCGGTATTGGTAAAGCGTGCGTTTAAACGCTCAAAATACTTAGTAAAGTAGTCTTGAATCATCGCTTCACCAAATTGTTCTTTGGATTTGAAGTAATGATAAAACGAGCCTTTCGGCACCGCGGCCTTTTTTAAAAGCTCTGAAAGGCCAACACTCGTAAACCCTCGGTTTACGATTAACTCGTATCCGACGTCGAGAATATGTTGGCGTGTGTCGTTCGTCTTTGCGTTCATGAAGCGTACTATAGAATGAATTAGACCAGTCGTCTAGTTTTTGTTGTGGGTTATTTGATTAGCTCGTACTCAATCACAAATAGCGTGTCGGTATTTGGGTAGATTTCTCGAATTAACTGCTTGAGTTTTGGTAGTTCGATGGCTTCTTGTTCAGCATGAAACTCATTGATATCTTCAAAGTTGAGTGGTTCTACAGAGCGTATTTTGATGTTGCAGACTTTACGATCCGTCTCTAGGGTAAAAACTTCGACCTCTGTATTTGGAACGTAGTGACTTTCTGATTCATCTCGAATCGTAATCGTTTTTTTGCCTGATGTGATCAACGGGGTTAAGAATTCAAAAAAGGTAATCTTGGTTGGGTGGGATGACATGATGTACTCGTTAGTCTGATTGTTTGGCGTAATTATATACCCAAATAACCTTGAGGTGCTTATTTCAAGAGAACGAGCGAGTGCGTAGGACGCGAATCAACTTGGCACTAAAGTAACCCGAGATAATGCCTATCCAGTTGGTACTGAGATCATCAAAACTAAATGAGCGACTTGGAATAAAAAGTTGACTTATTTCTTCCATTGAAACGATAGCCAACAGTAGTAGCAAAAGGCGGATCCCAAAGACGTCGGCTTTACTTGAACTTACTAAAGAGGGGAAGGTGAAGACCGATAAAAAGCCGATCAATAAACTGAAAGTAAAGTGAAGCGTACTCGATCCACCTAAGTAGGTTTCCATTTGCAGGTAAGTGGCATGGTGTAAGTCAGAGCTTTTCCACAAAGAGAGTGAAGCCGTAAGCGTCAGAACGAAAACAAAACTTATCCGTGTCAGTATTGAAACCATAATTAACCTATTGGAAAGAAGCCTAAGTAACGTTTTACAAAGTACAACGCCGCTAGATTCTGAATTGCCATGCCAATTGCCATCGCCCATGCTGCACCAATAACACCGAACGTTTGGCAAAGCGCAATGAGCAAGCAGATAGAGATTGTGCCGGAGGAAATTGTAATGTATTTCATGGTTCTTTCGTGACCGCTCATGAGTAATAAAAACCCTACAGAGCCAGTCGCAACATTGACTAACTGCCCTAAAGACAGGACGACTAACAGTGGCGCAGCAGCAAGAAACTCTTCACCAAAAAACCGCATCACAAACTCTGGGAATAGAGTGCAAATAATCACGGGCACAATGGCCAAACCAACGTTGGCTCGGCAAGCTAAACGGCTCAGGCTTTGCAGTTTGATCATTTGGCGTTCTTTGTAGAGAGAGGCAAACATAGGGGCGACCACAAAGTTAATGGTAATCAGCACAAAGCCAATCAGTAGTGATGTACGTTGAGCTGCAGCTAATAGACCGAGTTCCGCTGTTGAGATAAAAAAGCCCGCAATGACAAGGCTTCCCCATTGAAGAACGTTCGTGAAGATACTGCCAATCCAGACTTGCTTGGCAGAAGCGATCATTTTTTTGTTTGGTACGAAAGCCGATGTCTGATACTGACCTGAACCTAGCCAATTAACACTGGATATTACCGCGACGCTCATACTCGCCAGAAGCAGTGCGGTCATCAGATTGTTGATATTTTGCTGACCGATATAGTCCAAGCCAAAGACAAAAAAGACCATCAACATACTCACGCCAAGCTGTAAAGCAAACAGTGATGACACGACCTTTCTACATGCTTGAAGCACACGACTGTTAGTCTGTGCAAGCACCAAAAACGGTATGCAGAACAAGCCTAAAGTAATCGCATGCATTGGCGATTGGGTCTGGTTTAGCTGTTCAGGAAACAGATTAAATCCTACCAACAAAACGGCAATGGCTAGCAAGCAAAACGCCATACTTCGATAAAGTGCCGTTTTATAGTTATGGCTTTGTTGAAGTGTCTCTTTGTTGTTAAAGGCGATCGCATTGTAGCGAACTAATGAGACATCAAAACCTAGCTGAGAAACGATCGCGAGTAGTGAGACTAGGTTGAATAAAAAGAAAAATTGACCGGAAGTCGAAGCGTCACTGGCCTTCGATACAATCAGTGTCAGTAAAAAAGCAAATAGCGCACTCAACACACGCGTGATTGCGGTTTTCAATCCAGTAGATAGCAAGCTTTTTTTACCGCTGGGCATCAACAGTAATTTTTGTTGAATAGTGTGAAACATAGAGGCATTTAACCGTAAATATTATTGAGTGCGAGGCGCTGTTTTTCTTCACTGAAGGCGTCGTTTAACGCTGTTGTATATTGGCAAAAATCAATTTCATCATAATGATTGACACAGTGCGCGATCTGCTTGGCCATTTCTTCAGGTGTTAGCGCTAAAAATGGGTAGTTGAGATCTTGGGTCGCGCCGATAGTTCGAATCACCATAGGAAGATGTAACTTGGCTGCCTCTAGAATAGTTAACGGCATCCCTTCCCATGCTGCAGTATGTAAGTAAAGGTCTGAGCCCTTGAGCTTTTTAACCACCTCATCACGAGGCAACATGCCAGTCACATCCACATTTTCTGTACGCAATTTTTGTTCGAGTGTGTTGTCACCGCCACCTATCCAAGTGATATCTAATGGGCGGTTAAGCGCATATCGATTAAGGTGTTGCAATGTGTCGATGAGAAATTGCGGATCCTTTTGGGGCGCGACACGACCAAGCACAACAAGTCGCAGCGCTTCTTGTCTGTTTCGCAACAAACGCTCTTCACTTTGATAGGACACGTAGTTGTTGAGCAGTTCAGCACGTTTCACGCCAATGCTAATCGCCAAGTCACATTCTCGTTGGCTACAGCCTGCCACCACATCAATTTTGCTTAGTTTTACTTTCTCTAGCGCTCTATAGAGCTGGCGCGCGAATTCGGAGATATCTTCACGTTCGAAAGCATAACAGTGCGGCGTATAAACCAAGCGCGCCTTGCCAAGTTTTAGAAATCGCCCGATAAAGCCCGCTTTACTCGAGTGCAAATGCACAACGTCAGGCGCAAGAGATGCAATCATGTGGTTTGCATCGCGAACAAATTGAAGTAAGCCGCCTTCCACCCATTTGGTCTGTGTGAAAATATGATGGTTGTTCTCATTGGTTAAGTCGTTTTCTCGAGCTCTGGCTAGCAAGAAATGTTGATAGGGTTCGTCTCGAGAGGAGTGAGCATAACTATAGAGGGCTGTTTGAACGCCACCTCCGAAGGCTTCTGTAATATGGAGCACTTTTTTCATGATGATTTTGTTCCTGGTGTCTGTATCCATTTATGCTTGAAAGCATCACGTTCTTGTTCTGAATAAACGTGGCGATATAAGGGAAGATCGTACATATAGAACAGTTTTGAAAAGTCGTAGTGATGCTTAAAGTGCTGGTGGATATTGGAGTACCACTTGTTTTTCGCTTCATTGCTGTTTTTCAGCACGAAGTCTTGCAGCCCGAGAAACTCACCAATTTCTTTATCGAGAGAACTGAGCTTTTCGCATTTGATTAGCATGACGTTGGCTTGCTCGTTCTTGAATGTGAAGAAAGGTTGAGTGTTGTCCAGTTCTTGACGCATCACATCGATATTGAAGTTACGTTTTAACTCGTTGTCGAACCAGTCCGCAAAATAGTTGAGATTGATATAGTTATCGAAACAATGTTCGAGGTGCTGATACGTGACTGCCATATCTCGGTGAATTGCGTCATTCTTTTTGCCTTCGATAAATTGCAAATGGAGGTCTTGAAAGAAACGAGAAAAGACTGTTGCGATTGGATCGCGGACCAGTGTGACGATTTTGATTTGTTCGCGTTTTTGTAAGATACGTTTTCGTTGCTTGAGCACTAAGCGGTAGAGCGCACGGTTTTTGAAATCGAAAAATTTACTCACGTCTTTTTTATTGTGATACATGTGAAATTCTTCGTGATCATCAAAGGTGTGGATGTGATAGCTTGGGATATTTCTTTCTCCCAGCGTGTGCTCAATTGACGATGAGCCAACTTTGCCCATTTGGTAAACTAAAACAAAATTGTCAGCTTGGAGTTCTCGGTTCTTTTCAAATTGTCGAGAGATTGAATACTTCATCTATCCTATCCTTGATTATTCAAATTCGTGGTGATGGTTTACCGGAAAAGTATGAGCAATGGTGTTGACCTTTGACTCGCGGCTCATGCTTATCATGACGGGTAATAAGAGTATTAAAATGATGGTGGTATTTACCGCAACGAAGAACACCATGATGAGGGCGTATATCGCGAGTAAGAGGCTTTTCCTGTTGTCATTGAGACTACGGAAGCAAAAGCGAATAAAAAGAAAATAACCACCAAATAATAGGGCGATACCGAGCAACCCGTATTCAATTGCGGTATCTAACACAAAGTTGTGGGTGTAGATCGCCAGCTCATCATAGTTAAAGTAACTGATCATAAAGTTGGGTAACATTTTCGCGCCGACACCTAACACCGGGTGTTGAAGTAAAATATCTAGCCCATTGGCAAGTAAGAGTTTTCTATGAAGGTTCGACACCCAGCGAGCTTCACTTTGGTTGGCAAATAAGACGTCTTCTTGGGTTATTTCCAATGTGTCTGCTAACGTTTCAAACCCAACATAGAGTGTAGTTGCGACGGCAGTGAACACCATAAAGCTTAAGGCCAATAAAATGGTCCACGTATACGTTTCATTAAGCGATTTTCTCATCAGGTTTTTTACGAGCAGCTGGTCAAAGAAGAAAAGCAGACAAAAACCAAGTAGTGCTTTTCTTTCTTGCGACAACACCAGTAATACCAAAGCAACGAGCATCAAAAGGTGGAAAGCGCGAATTTTATCCCGATAAAGGTACAGTAGTGAGCAAAGTACACCGAACCCGTATTTACTTACCCCGAGTAACTTAAACCCGCTTTGATAGCCTTGAGCAAAGTGCCATAAGGCAACGAGCGTACAGATGAAAAACAGCAGATAAGTGAAATAAACCATTACCCATTCATCATCAAACACGCCATAGGCGTACATTAGGCTAAGCAAGCAGAGAATCGCCAGCCATTGCACGGTTTCTATAACTAGCGGCATTAGGGGGACGCGATTTAGCAGGCCATTTAAGAACACATACCCAGTGAACAATACGAGGAACCCCATGCAGGGATGCATGAGTTTTTCAGCTTTTCCTTCCAATACCACTAACGCTGTAAAACCAATGGACAAAAGACTTACGATGTCTGATGGTGCTAGTGCTATTCCTCCAGCACGAAACTTCATAGGAATAAAGAACAATGCTAATAGGCATGCTGCAAACCATGAGGCTCGATGGCTCGATGGCGCGGAGCTATTTGTTGGTGCAAAGCTGCTGGTAGATTCCATAGTAACCTTCACGAAATTTATCGATGGTGTAGAGAGAGGCCCTATTGACTGAGTATTGACTTGCAGCGTCATACCGCTCAACACTTTCACACAGCTGGAGCACTTTCTGGCTCAGCTCATTTGAGTTACCAACCTGAAATAAATATTCGGCACGTCCGGTGACGTCATCCAAACCGGGTACGTCCGATGATAATACGGGTAAGCCTGCTGCCATGGCCTCAACCGCCGCCAAGCCAAAGCCTTCGACATGCGATGATTGCACGTAAATGTCCATGTCGTTCAAAAACGCTGGAACATCAGAAACTACCCCATGAAAGTGAACACGTTGCGTGACGTTGAGCTTTGTTGCCAACGCTTGCAGTGACGATTTTTTTTCGCCATCTCCAGCAAGATGGAGCTCGTATCGTCTCGGTAAATGGACAAGTGCTTGGATAAGCGTTTCATGATCTTTATGTTGGTGAAGTCGGCCTACCATGCCAATCTTGATGACTGGTTTGTCGATTAGGTGGCTGGCGCACTTCGGCATCATAGGAAACCTTTTTAAATCAACGCCATTGTGCACCACGTGATATTTATGCTGGTAGCGAGGCATGAACTTCACCAGTTCATCTTGTACTTTTTCACTAATACTGACCGTCAAGTCGTGGCCCCAATATAAGACGTACTCCATGAACTTAAACAGCGGATAGTCACGTCGACGGTTGTAAGGACAGTGCTCAGTCTGGATTCGTTTTTTACCTACCGCCAATAGCGCTAGGTAAATGGAAGGGTAGAGGTGTCCGTGAACGACATGTGGCCAACGCAGTAAACAGTATTTCTCACTCAATGACAAAGTGCGCCAGTTAAAACACTCTATCCCTTGGGCGGATAGCATTGGTAAGTAATCATTTTCATCACACAAGACCAAAATTTTGATTTCGTATTCAGGCTTATGTTCCAAAACAAGGTCGACTAAGAACTTCTGAGCACCGCCGTTCTGAGAAAGATCATTAATAATATGTAGAATCTTGGTTTTCATGCTTAATTGGTCAGGTATTGCTGTTTAAGGTCGGTGATTTCTGCATTTGAGAAAAAGTGCTTCGTCAATTTAGAATTCAGCATTTCTTCAACGTACTCGGGTGCAGGTTGAAATTGCGTTTTGAATTCTTTCATTAGTGGCGAGTACCATTTGTTGTCTGATTGATTTTCATAAACAACATCCACGGGGTAACCTAAAAAGTCTTCAACTGCGGAGTTAGCCTGCTTTAGCTTGTCACTTCGAATGACCAACAGTGAGAAGTTGTTGTTGTGGTATGTTTGATAGCCTACTTCGTGATTAAAAGGTTCGTTAAACACATCAATCCCTGTTAGTTGTTTGATTTCGTTGTCAAACCACTGCAGCGCATATTGATGATTCATGTGCTTATCAAATGCCTCTTGGAGTAATTGCGGTCGTTCGGTACGTATTGCGCTGTCATCTTTTAGATATTTATCCGCCATCCAAAACGGAAGTGCTTGAAAGAACATTGAGACATTTCGTCCGATCGGTTCACGTACCAGCGAGATAATTCGAACTTTTTTCTTGCGCTTTAACATACGGCTCATCGCTATGCGCTTGAGTCGTCGCTTTAACGCATTGATCTGAGGTTTATGCAATTGCGCTCTTACAGGGGATATCTGTTTTTGCGCATCGACAGTCATAAGATCGTGCAAGTGAATCGAGTTAGGAATGGAATGTTCTAATGCACTCGAACCTACTTTGCCCATTTGATAGATCAATACTGGTTGTTCTTGACTTTTCAACGTTTGGTACCAAGATGCGTTTGAGTTAGTAGGCGTATTTCTGGACATAAAGCGTTTCTCCTTCCTTAGTCTTGGCTTGTGTGATTAAGACGCCAAGAGATGGAACTGAGTGTTGTATTTGTTTAGATAACGCAAGGTTAACCAGTGATGATTTTGTCGACTCTGAGCGAATGACGGTAATCAGACCATTGGCATACTGACCAAGAATCAGTGCATCACTCACTGACAGTAGGGGCGGTGTATCGATAATGATCCGGTCATACTTATTTTGAAAATGTTCGAGCAACTTTTTAAAGCGATCAGAAGCTAGCAGTTCCTGTGGGTTTGGCGGAATTAGGCCTGCCGGTAATACATCTAAGTTGGCTTCTTTTATATGTGTAACACAATCTTTGATTGGCGTATCCATAGTCAGGATATGCGTTAAGCCTGGGCTTGATTCAGCAATGCCAAACCGTTTTGCGATGGAAGGTCGGCGCAAATCGCAGTCGATGATCAATACCTTTTCCATTTTTGAAAACGACACCGCCATATTGATACTGGTCGATGTTTTTCCTTCTTCTGGAATGGCAGAAGTAAAGGGCAATATCTTTTGCTTCGTGTTGGTTAATCTGAGCAGAAGCGAGGTTCTGACCGAGCGGCAAGCTTCACTAAATAGCTTTTCTTCATCATCTAAATACGCGGTATAACTGACGCCGTTTTTACGCAAATTGCGTTTTTTGACCATAGGAATCACACCTAAACACGTAACACCAAGTTTTTCCTGCACATCGGCTGTGCTTCGGATAACTTCTCGCATCGTTTCTAAGATGATGACCAGAGCGCAAGCAATGGCAAAGCCAAAAAAGGTGGCAATCAGTACCAGTTTGATTCGTTGCGGTGCTACCGGAAATAGAGGGATGATGGCTTTGTCAGTAAAACGTGCAGTGACATTTTTGTAGTCGCTGGTGGCGTTGGTCTCTTTCTCACGATTTAAGAACGCTTCATAGAGTGCCTTATTGGATTCAACCTCGCGTTTTAACTGTTCGTAACGCGCTTTTTGTGACCCTAACGATTGGAAATCGGCCTTTTTGTTATCGAGTTCTGCTCTAAGCATGTCCTCTTGCGCTTTTGCAGCAAGAAGGTCTTGTTGTTTGCTAAAGGAAATGTCACGAATGAGTTGCTGGGTTCTTGCTTGAATTTCAGCAAGCTGCGCTTTCGCCTGAATCATTCGGTCATGCTTGGGGCCGTAGCGCTGTGCCAGCTCAGAGAGATTTTTGGCTGCTTGGGCTTCCGATAATTTTAGGTCGCGGATCTGCGCTTGATTAGCGAATTCATCAATTGACAGCAAGCTGTCTAAACTTTGTGAAGATTTACGTCTTAACAGTTGGATTAACGTCTGCGCTTCAATGCGCTTATTAACAGCGATATTTAGCTTGCGAGTGAGTTCTTCTAGCTCATTGGCGTAAATTTCATCAATACCGTTTATATCGATCAACCCTTCTTTTAACAAGAACTCTTGCAGCGCTTGCTCAGAGTTACGTAATCGCTCCTCCAATTTTTGTGAGTTATTTGTCAACCAAGTGGCCGCATTTTGTGTAACGACCAATTTGGCTTCAAAATTTGCGTCAATGTAGGCTTGGCCGACCGCGTTAGCGATTGTCGTTGCAAGCTTAGGATCGGTAGAACGAAAGCGAATTCTGACTAATTGGGTGTTACGTACTGGCTCAATATCGAGTTTACTTCTGAAAGCTTGAAGCGCTTGATAATAGGACTCTGAAAACTGGGCAGTTTCTTTTGGGCTTGGTGCCACATTCAGTAGGTCTTGAACAAAAGGGATCGACTTTATTTGGTCGATCTTTTGATTTAATCCACCTGAGCGTGTGAACTCCGGTAGTTGAGTTAGGTTCAGCTCTCTAATGACCTTATCTGCGATATGATTCGATTTTAAAATAGCGATTTGCGTTTGAAAGTACTCTTTTTTTGTTGTGTCGACACCATATACTTCCTCGATTGAAAGGGCACTTTTTTGCTCTTCTTGGATGAGTAGCGTTGCTGTAGCTTGGTATATCGATGCTTTGGAGTAGATATACCAAGTACAAGTTAATGAAAACAGAAGCGTGAAAGCTGCGATGCTTAGCCAATTCTTTTTAATCGCTTTAAAGTGATGACCAAAACGAATCAGTTCTACTTTGTTCATCTGGAGATTATTTGGATGAGTCCCGTTCATTTGATTCCCTGTCACTTAAAAGAAGCTCTGGTCAATAAATACAATGTCACCAGGTTCAACGTTGCGGTGCATACTGACACCCTCTATCGTTTGACCCGTTTTATGTTTGGTGAGGTTAATGCCTTTGCGTGAGGCTCGGTCGGTCAAGCCACCCGCTAAAGCGATGGCCTTCTCTATGGTTAACCCTGGACGGTACTCAAATCCACCTGGTTTCCTGACTTCGCCATTAACGTAAAACAGACGAAAGTTATTGATAGTGACCATCACTTTTGGGTTGATGAGATAATCGCCTTTTAAGCCCGTTTCTATTTCGTACTTGAGTTGTTTCGGTGTTTTTTTTATTGCTTTGATTCGGCCAAGGTAGGGGTAATCAAAATAGCCATCTGACGTTATTAGAATATTTTTAATCGTAAGATCTTCTTCACCATAGACCTGCACGGAAATGGTATCGCCAGTATCGAGTAAGTAATCTTCCTCGTTTGAGTCAGCGTTGACCAAGGTGCTAAATAGCAATAACGCGACGCTCATGAATGTGATGAATGACTTCATTAATAATCCTTGTTACAGAGAAAACTGTGCGCTTAAAGTCCAAATGTTCTGTTCGAAGCTATAACCTGGTCGGTTAGAGGTTTTATCTTGGTATTGCCAGTCGGCTTGCAGCTGTATCCAGCGTTTAATTTGATAATCGATACCAAAAGATAGGGTGTAGCGATCGTCGTTTCTGGTGATCCCCGTATAGTCATCTTGTTGATAAATAGCACCTAAGCGAGTTGCAAGGTAACTATTCCAATCGTGCTTGAGGTTCAGTCGATAACGAGTTTGTAGGTTGTAATCGCCATCTTGATCTGGGTTAACTGCCGCTTGAGTGGTTTTCACGCTGACTAGAGTTTGTTCTTGAGGCAGCCATTCAAAGCCGATATCCCAACTGAAGCCTTTAAATGTCTCTCGTTGAGCGCTGTCAAAATCTTTGATTTGATAACCGAGTCGAGCGATGCCTTTGGTTTTTCCTGTGACTTCCCATTCGGCACCGGTGTAATAGAAACTGGTGTTGTTATCTTTGGATGGTTGCGCAGAATTTCGGTGCTGATAGTCGGTTACTATTTGTTTTGTCCCAACCAACCAATAGGTTCTTGGCGTCGCCCTTAAATAGAATTCCAAGTGCGCATTGGGGGCTCGAAAATCGTTGTATTTTGTTTTAGCGTTTGTGTGCCCAGGCAAGCCGTCACGGTAATTTTGATAGGTTTTATCACTGTAGCCTAAACCGAATTCGAGTCTGCCTTTTGCACCGTTAGAGCCAAAGACATAATTGGTTTTGATATCGTTACGGTTGAACTCAATTGGTGAGTCTATTGCGCTACCATTACCTTCGGTAATGTCTTCCCCTCTAATTTCATGCTGGGCGCGAAAACGATAATCAACCACTAAACGATGACGATGATTGAACTCAAAAAAGTTGGAAAACTGAAAGGTATGATCGTCGAAGTCGTTGCGGTCATCGGATGAAAAACCTGCTTTCAACTTGTATAAAATATCTGCGCGATAGCGATTCCTTTCTATACGTGCTAATAAGCTTGGCTCTATACCCCAAATATTGACCGATTCTACATTGCCGGATTCTTCCGCTTTGTTGATGTTGTCATCGCCCTCGTAGAAAGTTCTTACGAGGGGAATAAACTCAATGCCAGACTCGGTTTGGTAAGCCATCGGTTCTGCGAGTAAGCCAGTTGAAAACAGACTCAATGCTATTGCCATTGTCAGTTTCTTCATAATCTCAACCTTAGTAAGCGTTAGCACCAGTGAACCCTTTGAAAACGGTCATGAAGATGATTTTGATGTCCATCCAAACCGACCAGTGGTGGATGTAATCCAAATCAAACTCGACTCTCTTTTCCATTTTTTCTAAGGTGTCTGTTTCGCCGCGATAGCCATTAATTTGCGCCCAGCCAGTAATGCCCGGTTTTACTTTGTGACGTAGCATGTAGCGGTCAACAATCTGGCGATACTCTTCATTGTGTGCCACGGCATGAGGACGTGGACCAACAATAGACATGGTCCCTTGCAGTACATTGATAAATTGAGGCAGTTCGTCCAAAGAGGTGCGACGCAGAAAACCACCAAAAGGCGTAATGCGTGGGTCGTTCTTTGTCGCCTGTTTCACGTGAGGGCCTTGATCCATAGTGGTCATTGAACGGAATTTCCATACTTCAATCTTGCGTCCATCGAGGCCGTAACGATGCTGTTTAAAAATGACCGGACCTTTAGAGGTCAGCTTAATGCCAATCGCAATGGTGAGCAGGACTGGAGAGATCAAGGCTAAAATAATGCTCGAAAACAAGATGTCTTCAAACCGTTTTACCCAGGAAGAAATTCCAGCAAATGGCGTATCAAATACGCTGAGCGTTTGAACTTGGCCGATTTGCGCCCAACGAGAATGCAAAAGGTTATAGGTAAAGAAGTCAGGAATCAGATACGTATTTGCGGTGGTGTCTGAGAATTGGTTAAGAAGCGATGCAATACGTTCTTTTGCGTGCATTGGCATTGCGATATAGACGTAATCCACTTCTCCTTTCTTGGCTCGCTCAAGAGCGTGGTCAACTGCCCCTTTAATAGGGTAAGCAGAATTTGGCAATCTGTCGGAAGAACGCTCATCGTAAAAGCCATCAAAAAGTACACCGTGTTCAGTGTGGTTTTGAATTTCGTTAGCAAGGGTAATGCCGTGAGGAGTTTGGCCGATGATTATTGCAGTACGAGTGTTGAATCCTTTTTTTCTTAAATAGGCTAATCCGGTACGGAATGTCACTCGCCATGCCAAAAGCAGAGCGGGCGTAATCGCAAACCACAATGCCAGAATAGTGTTATCAAATAAGTCATAGACTTCCGAAAAATACAGAACAATAAAGATAAGCGCGGAAGTTACTGCCCAGGCCACACAGACAATAATCATCTGCTCTTTAAACGAACTGGTTCGCCAAGAGCGGTACAGATTGCCGCTTTCTGCCATAAATAGAAAGGAGATGCCTCCAACAAAAGCCAGTATGACGTAATCTTTCCCCATCGCAGTATTCATGTCTTTGAACACTAAAAGCAGCATAAAAGAGACGATGACAGCAAGATCTGAGATGCGATATAAAAAAGCGAACTCCATCTCGTGAGAGCGGATAAGTCCTTTTTGTTTCATGACTCAGTTTCCCTTCTTACACGCTACCGCCCTTGGGTGTCTCCCCCAATTGCCGTGTCGTGAGCGTTATTAGTAGTTGGTGAACAGAGCATTCTGTTGAATGCTTCTAAGTTTTTTGTCACGTGTAATTTCGTTGATAAGTGTAAAAATTTGCGTTGTTGAGGTAAGTGGAAATAAGAATGAAATTTAGACCTTTGGCTAAGTTTGGCGGGTTAGGAAAAAGCTGGTACTTACTCATGAGGGATGAGGAAAAGTATTAAAAATGAAGTATCAGTACAAAGACAATGGTTTATGTAAAGGTAGAAGAAACGGGTGATCTTATTCGTTAACGATTAATGATTTAGTATCGAATTACTTATATTTATTAGGATAAAAAAATCCCTCTCAAGTGAGAGGGATTTATTGTGAATCAGGACGAATGAATTATTCGACTTCTACGCCGTTTTCTTTGTATAGGCGGCGGCATGCACGACCATCACTGTGGAACAGGTGACAACGGTGTGCTGGAATACCAATCTCGATTTTATCGCCGGTATCGACTGCGAGCGTGTCAGGCTGACGGAAAATAACGTCCGCGTCCGCACCTTCTAGGTTTAGGTATACTTGAGTTTCGTTACCTAGCTTCTCAACAATCATCACTTCACCGTGAATGCTTGCATCAGCTTCAGAAGCGGATAATAGGTGCTCAGGGCGAATGCCTAAAGACATGCGGTCGCCACGGTTAACCGTCGTGCCATCCACTGGAATCCAGAAAGATACGCCATTAGATAGTTGAACTTTGACGCGCTCTGCTTCTACTTCATCAATGAATACGCTCATGAAGTTCATTTTCGGAGAACCGATAAAGCCTGCTACAAAGCGGTTTTGTGGGTAATGGTAAAGCTCAAGCGGCTTACCAACTTGCGATACATAACCGCCGTCTAGTACAACGATTTTATCTGCCATTGTCATTGCTTCTACCTGATCGTGCGTTACGTAGATCATGGTACAACCAAGTTGACGTTGTAGCTTAGTGATTTGCGCACGCATGTTTACACGCAGTGCCGCATCCAAGTTTGATAGAGGCTCATCTAGAAGGAATACATTTGGCTGCGATACCAGTGTTCGGCCAATCGCCACACGTTGACGCTGTCCACCAGAAAGTGCTTTTGGTTGGCGCTCAAGCAAGTGGCCTAGTTGTAGGATTTCTGCAGCCTGTTCAACACGTTTGTCGATTTCTGCTTTGTCTGCTTTTGCTAATTTTAAGCCAAATGACATGTTGTCATATAAGTTAAGGTGTGGGTAAAGAGCGTAAGATTGGAATACCATACCAACACCACGTTTGGATGGTTCGACGTCATTCATGCGCTGGTCACCAATATACAAATCACCTGAAGTAATGTCTTCAAGACCGGCAATACAACGTAAAAGGGTAGATTTACCACAACCTGATGGACCTACGAAAACAACAAATTCACCTTCGTTGATTGTTAGGTCTACGTTCTTAGAAATCAGTACGTCGCCATACGCTTTACAAACATTTTTTAACGTGACACTCGCCATGTAGCTCGTCCTCGATCAATTTTTTATTATTCACCGCTCATCATTATATGAATTATCTAGCGAGCAGTAACAGTAGGAATCGGTAAGTTATTGCGGTTGGTAAGAAAAGTAGGGTAGCACTTCAATAAAATGTCCTGAATAGAAGTGCTACCCATCATAGCCAAGTACGAGTTTCTCTCCCCCACATTATTCGTGTTGTCTCCCCCGTGAAATAATTACCACAAACAACACCAATAATGACATTCCACTCGTCTGGCAATGCAAAACCAGCAAATCTTTTTCCTAATACGTAGGCACTGCTGGGAAAGGGTTCTTACCATCCACTCTTGGATGACTGAAGTTTGTAAGATTGTGCGAGGTGCGACATCCTCCTAATAGAAATAATTGTAGGGGGAGTAGGTAGGGAGGAGTAAAAAAGGAGGAGGAATAAAGCAGTTGGTCGGAAATCACATTATTGCACCACCTAAAGTTGAAACCGATCACAGGAAGTATCCGTTTTGTGATTTGAGTCTCTTACCCTTGGCGATTTAGATCACGAAAATACGTCATAATTGTAAGGGCGTAGGGATTAGGAGGATGAGACATATTGGATTATTTCAGATGATATATGTCGAAATACGGCTGAACCTCAATGGACTAGCCCTACATCAAAAATATAAAAAGGATACGAACATGAAAAAGTTAAGCGCTGTAGCACTAGGTACTCTTGTTGCTTTGGGTTCTTTTGGTGCTAATGCTGCCATCGAAGAAGGACAACTTACTATCTGGATCAACGGCGACAAAGGTTACAACGGCCTTGCTGAAGTTGGTAAAAAATTCGAAGAAGACACTGGCATTAAAGTGACAGTGGCTCACCCCGATGGCCTTCAAGACAAATTCCCTCAAACTGCAGCGACTGGTGACGGTCCTGACATCGTATTCTGGGCTCACGACCGTTTCGGTGGTTACGCAGAAGCTGGCCTGCTAGCAGAAATTAAACCTTCTAAGAACATTCAAGAAGGTATTGTTGATTTCGCTTGGGATGCTGTACGTTACGACGGCAAATTGATCGGCTACCCAGTTGCGGTTGAGTCTTTATCTCTAATCTACAACAAAGACCTAGTTCCAAACCCACCGAAGTCTTGGGAAGAAGTTGCAGCGCTAGATGCAAAACTTAAAAAAGATGGCAAGTCTGCAATCATGTGGAACCTAAAAGAACCGTACTTCACTTGGCCACTAATGGCTGCTGATGGCGGCTATGCGTTCAAATACACTTCTGAAGGTTACGATGTTAAAGACGCTGGTATCGCGAAAGAAGGCGTTAAAGACGCAATGAGCTTCGTAAAAGGCTTGGTAGACAAAGGCGTAATCTCTGCAGATATGGACTACTCCGTATCTGAGTCTGCATTCAACCAAGGCAAGACAGCGATGACGATCAACGGTCCATGGTCTTGGGGCAACATCGAGAAGTCTGGCGTTAACTACGGCGTGACTACGCTACCTAAGTTCCAAGGTCAATCTTCTAAACCATTCGTTGGTGTTCTAACGGCTGGTATCAGCACTGCGTCTCCAAACAAAGACCTAGCGGTTGAGTTCATTGAGAACTACCTACTAACAAACGACGGCCTACGTATGGTTAACAACGATAAGCCTCTAGGTGCGGTAGCGCTTAACTCGTTCCAACGTGAACTAGATTCAGATACTCGTATCGCTGCGACAATGGACAACGCGATGAACGGCGAAATTATGCCAAACATTCCTCAAATGAACGCATTCTGGGGCGCGGCTAAGAACGCAATCATCAACGTAGTTGATGGTCGTCAAACTGTCGATGCAGCATTGGCAGACGCAGAAAAACAAATGACTAAATAATTAAGTAAGACCTTTTTAAGGAGGGGGCAACTCCTCCTTACTTTTCTATATTTATTCTATATTCGCTAGCAGGTTCCCTATGCAGTCAGTTCAAGGTACAAATGCTATGACAGCACCAGAAGCCAGCCTTCCGAGCAGCAAAAAAGTGTTCATTAAATGGTCACTTTTAGGCACAGTCGGCATTATCAATGGCTACGCAACAATCCTTATGTATTCACGCGGTGAGATTGCGTTTGCACTACTTACGATCATTCTTACCGCTTTAGCGTTGTTCATCTTTGGTAGTAAAAAGACGTACGCACACCGTTACATCTACCCTGGTATCGCAGGGATGATCCTTTTCATTCTTTTCCCTCTGGCGTACACCATAGGTTTGGCGTTTACCAACTACAGCGCGAAAAACCAACTCTCTTTTGATCGTGCGCAGAGCGTACTTTTGGACAGAACTTATCAAAGTGGTGATAGCTACCCGTTCACTTTATATAAAACGGATCAAGGACATCAGCTTGTGGTTGAAAAAGATGGTGAGCTACTTGCTACGCCCACTTTTCAACTAGATAGCCTTTCAGCATCGGATCTTGACCTGTCGCCAATTGAAGAAGCTACGGGCGAGAAAGAATCAATCAAGACGATTGTTAAGAGCCGTAATACGTTGAGCAGTGTTGATTTGCATCTGCCGAGCGGTGAAGACATCCGCATGAGCGGGTTACGTAAGTTTGCGGCAGTTGTGCCTTTGTACACGCTGCAAGAAGACGGCGAAACGCTTTACAATAATCGTACTGAAGAGACGTTACGTCCAAATATGGAAGTAGGTTACTACCAACCTGTCGATGAAAACGGTCAGTTTGTTGGTAGCACAGTGTCTCCTGGCTTTGTTGTGAACATTGGTACCCACAACTTTGAGCGTGTGTGGAAAGATGATGGCATCAAAGAGCCGTTTATCAGTATCTTTATCTGGACGATTGTGTTCTCGGCACTCACCGTACTATTTACGCTTGTAATTGGTCTTGTTCTAGCAAGTGTTGTTCAGTGGGATGCATTAAAAGGCCGTTCGGTTTACCGACTCTTACTGATTCTGCCTTATGCGGTACCGGCGTTTATCTCTATCTTGATCTTTAAAGGTTTGTTTAACCAAAGCTTTGGTGAGATCAACATGCTTCTGGAAGGTTTGTTCGGTATTAGCCCAGCTTGGTTCTCAGACCCGTTCATGGCGAAAACCATGATCCTGATTGTGAACACGTGGCTTGGTTTCCCTTACATGATGATTCTATGTATGGGTCTACTAAAAGCGATTCCTGATGATTTATATGAAGCGTCAGCAATTGATGGTGCGAACTTTATTACTAACTTTACTCGTATCACGCTACCAATGATGTTGAAGCCGTTAACACCATTGTTGATTGCGAGCTTTGCCTTTAACTTCAACAACTTCGTGCTTATCCAGTTGTTGACAGGCGGTGGTCCAAACATGATTGGTACGTCAGAACCTGCGGGTTATACAGACCTATTGGTAAGTTACACCTACCGAATCGCATTCGAAGGTGCGGGCGGTCAAGACTTCGGTCTAGCAAGTGCAGTAGCAACACTTATCTTCCTATTGGTTGGCGCATTGGCACTTATCAACCTACGCGTAACTAAAGTAGCTCAGGACTAAGGAGAGATTACAATGGCAATGGTACAAGGTAAGTCATTAAAGTATCGTGTTTGGGCTACTCATATTGCGATGTGGGCATTCTTGGCACTGATTATTTTCCCTTTACTGATGATCATCGCGATTTCATTCCGTGAAGGTAACTTTGCAACGGGTAGCCTGATCCCAGACAACCCAACGCTTGATCACTGGAAATTGGCATTAGGTTTCTCGGTGACTAACCCAGACGGTACAGTTACACCGCCACCATTCCCAGTCATGACATGGCTGTGGAACTCAGTAAAAGTGGGTGGTATTTCTGCAATCCTAATCGTGGCGCTATCAACCACATCAGCTTATGCGTTTGCTCGTATGAAGTTCAAAGGTAAGAACACCATCCTAAAAGCGATGATGATCTTCCAAATGTTCCCTGCGGTATTGGCATTGGTTGCTCTATACGCGTTGTTCGACAAATTGGGTCAGTACATTCCTTTCCTTGGTTTGAACACGCACGGCGGTCTGATATTCGCTTACTTAGGGGGTATCGCACTGCACGTTTGGACGATTAAAGGCTACTTCGAAAGTATTGACTCTTCGTTAGAAGAAGCGGCGGCACTGGATGGTGCGACACCATGGCAAGCATTCCGTTTGGTATTGCTTCCATTGTCTGTGCCAATCCTAGCGGTAGTATTCATCTTGTCGTTCATCATGGTAATTGGTGAAGTTCCTGTAGCATCACTACTACTTTCTGATGTAGACTCGTACACACTTGCAGTGGGTATGCAGCAATACCTATATCCACAAAACTATTTGTGGGGTGACTTTGCTGCAGCTGCTGTACTTTCAGCAGTGCCAATCACTGCCGTATTCTTACTTGCTCAACGCTGGTTGGTTGGTGGTCTAACCGCTGGTGGTGTGAAAGGATAATCTCTTGTGGTCTGAGATTGATAAGAATAACTAGAAAAGGGCGACCACATGGTCGCCCTTATACGTAGCACGGATATTACAATTTTGGTTTGGCCGCCGATCAGTAATATCTTGGCTTTTATTGGCGTTACGCATAGCTGGCTGTTAGCTTAGTTCCTTACGATTCAATCACTAACAGTTTTTGTAACCATAACCTGAGTTTAGACTCAGGTTTTTTTATACCTGTTAAATACAGTTGTTCAATAAGCGGATAAAGATTAGCGGCTTTGCCATGGATTACACAGGGCTTGAATAATGCCCTGCGTAGCACTTCACATAAATAACCTGAGTTCAGGTATCAGTAAAATTGATGTAGGTAAGGATTAAAACTCTCGACTGGAGGGGGCACATCCAACGTATTGAAGCAGCGTGTATAAGCTTTCTTGCTGTAGTGCGACGCGACGAAATAAATTTGCAAAGGTGACATCACCGCCAAAGCAGGTTTGAATGTAATGGTTAATTTCTGTTTCGTTATACCCCTCGACGTACATGGTTCTTACCCACTGGTACTCGACCGCTTTTAAATTGGTCAACGTCTCTTCACTTAAGGTCGTTTCTTTTAGTCTCAAGATCCAAACTCTATCCAACTCCAAAATAGTGGAAGGATTTAAGCAAAGCTAGGTGAAGGATTTATGACAGAGGAGGTCGAGTGTGAAGCAAATGGCAAAACCATGATGTTGCTCCACACTCTGGTTATAAGTAACGTTGAGGTAGTCAATAGCGTTCTTAACGGATGTAGGTTACTTGAGATACTTTACGTGCGCTTCCATCTCTTCCCCGATTTCTTTGCGCATGTTCATAAGGCGGATCGCGGATTGCTCCAAGGCTTTATCTTCATCAGATTCTGGAACCCATTTCGGCACGTCGGTTGGTTTCCCGTTCTCATCTACAGCAACCATAATAACGATACAGTGGGTGGTGAGTCTGTTTTTCATTTGCTTTGGGTCACTGGCTTGCACATCAATCGCGATGTGCATTGAGCTTCGTCCGGTATAAATGACTTTCGCGCTAACTTCGACTAAGTTGCCGACATGAATCGGCGCAACAAAACGAATACCACCTGCGTATGCAGTAATGCAATATTTGCCACTCCACGCTGCAGAGCAGGCGTAGGCTGCTAAGTCGATCCATTTCATTACGGCGCCGCCGTGCACTTTTCCGCCGAAATTGACGTCACTGGGTTCTGCTAAAAAGCGAAGGGTAATGTCTCTTTGACCACTGCTCATCTATCTTTCCTTGATGGGTTATTGTTTTCCCAATTTAGCAGCAAGATGAATTTTCGGGAATAGCGAATGAAACAAAATATTAACTTTTATTCGAACGCTGAAAACAAAAAGCCACAGCGTAGTTCTGTGGCTTGGGGAACTGGGATTAATTGGCGGTGGAGGCAATCTCAGAATTGGGCAATGGCTTTCTGTGTCGTATTTTTATTTGCGACAGGATAACGCCAGAGATGACTAACAGCCCACCAATAATGTGGTAAGCGTAAATTTTCTCACCAATCAACGTTGAAGCAAGTACGACAGAAACCACGGGCATTAAGTTCATGAACATGGCACTTGAATCAGCGCCAATTGAATCAATCGCTTTCACCCACATTAACGGCGCAAAAATGGAAGCCGCAATGCCAGCATAGGCGATTAATGGTAGCGCGCCTTGGCTTGGTAACAGTTGCTCACTAGAGAGCCAAAGTGGTGTAAGCATCACAACCGAGAAGAAGCCTTGCATGTAAACCAGAGTCAAACTACTGAAAGGCATCTTCCAGCGTTTTAGCAGCACGCAATAAGCCGCGTATACCATGGCTGCAATCAGCATAAGGCTATCACCTTGGGTCATGTCTTGATGTAAAAAGTAGGTGATATCACCATGACCAAGCATAAACGCCAAGCCGCCGAGCGAAATCACACCACCGACGATACTTAACATTGATACAGACTTGCCTAACAGAGGAACACTTAAAAATACACTGATCAAAGGAACCAAAGAGGTAATCAGTGCCATGTTGGAAGCCGTTGTCGTTAAACCAGCGTAGTAGCCAAGTGATTGGTTGAGCACCATGCCAAGTAACGCAAGAAATGCCAGCTTAGTTAAGTAAGGTCGAATAATGTGTCGTTGTTTGATGATCGCAGGCAGACAAAATGGAGTTAGAAGTACCATTGCGACAAACCAACGATAGAAACTCATCGCACTTGGTTCAATGGCGCTTGCTGCCATCTTATTCACAATTGAGTTACCACCCCAAATCATAACGGTGAAAAACGGAAGTAAATAAATCATGAGAACCCTATAGCACAATTATTGATGGCGCTAGTCTGGCAGGTCTTTATAATAAAAAGTATCTCTTAAAAGACATCGTAAGCGATAGGAAGACAATTTTGAAAAAGAGCGCCAGAAATCTTCATCCCTCATTATCAATCGACCGCGCACCATCGGATGTATTTATGAATTTTGAAGCCTTTCTCTCTAATACAGAAACACGAATTCATAGCCATCCTTGGGGGCAAGTGCAGCTGATCAGCGGTGGGATCCTAGAGATGGATGCAGAAGATACAAGATTTCTAGCGCCTCCGCATCTTGCAATTTGGGTTCCCGCTGGTATCCGTCATACTAGTTACAACCGTAAACCTATCGAATATTGTTCTTTGAACATTGCCCCTGAATTGACGGCGCACTTTCCTACCAAAACGAGTCTGATCAAAGTGACTCCAATCGTGTCGTCCATTATTGAGGACTTTCGTCAACGAGATGTTAACGTGGCGCAAAGTGATGAAGACAAGCGCTTGGTACAGGTGTTATTGGACCAGCTCGCAAAGCAAGAAGTGGAACACCACTTTTTACCAACGACCGATAACAAGTATCTTGAACCGATCTTAAAAGCAGTAGAAGAATCGCCGACGGATGAGATCAGTTTGGCGGAGTGGGCGGAAAAAGTGCATACCACAGAACGCACGTTGGCGAGACACTGTCAGAGTGAGTTGGGCATGAGCTTCACTGAGTGGCGTTTACGTGTACGCTATTTGCATTCTATGGAGTTGCTGCGTAAAGGGCAGACCGTGAAAGAAGTCGCGCTAACGTTAGGTTATAACCAAGCCAGCCCTTTTATCGCGATGTTCAAGAAATACTCCGGCATGACACCGGAGCAATATAAGAACCGCTTATTATAACTGAGCCAGAACGTAATTCAGACCACCGACCACGGCTGCAACTTGCGCATCGTTGCACTCTTCGTCGGTCACCGTTGGGCTGTCTGGGTACACTTCCGTTGTCGTGCCGTAAACGCAATTTGTTACGCCGCCACACAGACCCAGCTTCACCATTGGGTAGTTGATAACGCCAAACTGTACGACTGGTGAACCAATGATTTCGCCATTTTCATCTGCAGGTGCAATGTGAGTCACTTTCGCAACCGATTCAATCACCGCTTTTTGAAACTCGGGTTGAGGGTTTTCACTATCTCCAACTGTGTAAAAACCGTCTGGGATCATGCCCTCGATGTACTCAATGCCATCACGAGCGGCAAGCGCAGGACGGAACTCTGTTTCATCGGAGTCTGTCGTCTCGTGCAAATCAATGTGCATTAATACATCGCCTAATGTCGCAACGAGCTTCATGAGGTTGGCAGATTCTTCGGCAGGGCTATCCTTATAGAAAGAGCGGTTTGGATCAATCGCGTTTGGGTTCCAGCGGTTGATCACCTCGTAACCCCAAGGGCTCACGCAAGGTGCAACGACAATATTGAAATGCTCTGCGTAGCGCTCTGCTTCTGTTTCTACAAACTTTAAAGCGCCATGTACACCACTCGTCTCGTAACCGTGCACGCCACCTGTGACCAAAACAACAGGCTTCGTTGAATCCCAGTTGCGAGTTTTGATACAAAACAGAGGGAAACGTGCCTCGTTGTATGAGAGTGCACCGTATTGTTCAATATCAAAACGCTCGCGTAGAGCATCGATTTTACTGACAACTTCATCTTGGTAGCTACGTTTTACTTCTTGCGTTGCTAACCAAGCTTTACGTTCTTCTTCGCTCCAAGGTTGGCCAGGGGTACCGATTGGGTAAATGTATCCACTTTTCATCTATACTTTTTCTTTTGACTGCTGAAAGGTACCACAAGACTAGACCTGTCTTATCTTAACGGCAATATAAAACACCATTTGGGATAGTATTCTTTGCAAAATCATCACTTTGATGAGTGATTTATTAGTGTTACATTTTGTTGCTTACTCAATTTCATATAAGAGACAAAAAATGGCTGGAGCAAGTTTACTCACACTGTTGGATGATATTGCCACGGTACTCGACGATGTCGCCTTAATGTCGAAAATGGCGGCAAAGAAAACCGCAGGTGTGTTGGGTGATGACCTAGCGTTAAACGCTCAACAAGTGTCTGGTGTTGCATCTGAGCGAGAAATTCCAGTGGTTTGGGCGGTTGCGAAAGGCTCGTTCAAAAACAAATTGATTTTAGTTCCTTCAGCATTGCTAATTAGCGCGATTATTCCATGGCTTATCATGCCACTATTGCTAATTGGCGGCTTGTTTCTCTGCTTTGAAGGGGCAGAAAAGGTGCTTGAGAAAGTGTTCCCTCACTCCCATCCGCACGAAGAAAAAGAAGAGTTAGTTAATACTGGCGAGTCGATAGAAGAGTATGAAAAACGCAAAGTTGCTGGTGCGATTCGAACGGACTTTATTCTTTCAGCGGAAATCATTGTGATTGCGTTGGGTACCGTGACTGGGGCGAGCCTTGTGACGCAAATCTTAGTGGTGAGCTTAATTGCAGTCATCATGACCATTGGTGTTTATGGCTTAGTAGCAGGCATCGTGAAATTGGATGACTTGGGCTTCTACCTTGAAATTCGCTCAAAAGGTAAGGGCTGGATGGCGAAAGTCGGCAGTGCTTTAGTTGCTTTTGCACCAAAGCTGATGAAGTTGTTAACGATTGTGGGAACTGCCGCGATGTTTTTAGTCGGCGGGGGGATTGTAGTGCACAACGTGCCTGCCATTCATCACTTTGTAGAGCCGATTATTATGAACTTTAGTGGTCATTCGGTTGCTACAGCGATTCTGCCTATTTTGCTTAACGGTATTATCGGTTTTGTGGCGGGTTTGATTGTGGTTGCTGTGTGGACAGCTGTAGAAAAAATTCGCGGCCACTAATAATCACAGCTCAAAACAAGAAAAGAACAACAAGGGTCATGACTTCTTTTCACAGAAAGGCATGACCCTCTTTTATGGATGGAACGTCAGTAAAGTACTTACTTCACTTTCCACTCAACTTGTTCATTTGCTCGAATAGGCACAACGATATCATTGCCAAATGGCATCGTTTCCGGCACATCCCAAGCGGATTTTTCTAACGTTACCGTATCTGTGTTGCGCGCAATGCCGTAAAAATCAGGACCATTGAAGCTTGCAAACGCTTCCAAGTTTTCCAGCTTACCTTCATTCTCGAATACTTCTGCATAAAGCTCTAGTGCTGCGTGTGCGGTGTAAGAACCAGCACAACCGCAAGCTGACTCTTTTGCCCCTTTCGCATGTGGCGCAGAGTCGGTACCTAGGAAGAACTTCTTGCTACCACTGGTTGCAGCTTCGATCAGCGCTTGCTGGTGGGTGCTGCGCTTAAGAATTGGCAAACAGTAGAAATGAGGCTTAATACCACCCACAAGCATATGGTTACGGTTGAAAAGAAGATGGTGAGCAGTGATGGTAGCCGCTACGTTATCTGAGGCGTTATTAACGAAGTTTGCTGCGTCGGCAGTGGTGATGTGTTCTAGAACGATTTTAAGATTAGGGAAGTCATTGACGATAGGAGCGAGGACAGTATCAAGGAATTCTTTCTCTCGGTCGAAGATATCAACATCGTGATGTGTTACTTCGCCATGAACCAGAAGTAACATTCCGACTTCTTCCATCGCTTCGAGAACGTGGTAAATGTTCTTCGCATTGGTCACACCGGAATCTGAGTTTGTGGTAGCGCCTGCAGGATAAAGCTTGGCCGCAACAATGTTTCCGGTGGCTTTAGCCTTACGTATTTCATCTGGTGTGGTGTTGTCTGTGAGGTAAAGCGCCATCAAAGGTTCAAACTGTTCGCCATGTTGCTCTTTTAGAATTCGGTCACGGTAGGCTAGGGCGAGCTCAGTTGTAGTAACTGGTGGGACGGTATTTGGCATGATCAGCGCACGGCCATTGTAGCGGCTGATGTCGCGAACGGTGTCTTTAAGAACTTCCCCATCGCGTAAGTGAACGTGCCAGTCGTCAGGACGAGTGATTGTCAGTGTTGTCATTAATTGCTCCCACCATTGAAAAGTTGTCTGATTGGAGCCTAAGCGCCGTATTTGCTTTTGAGCAAACGCTTGCGCTTAGGCGACAGGATGATAGAGGAATTGCCCTCACATTTCATCCCATTTTTCACTTTTCTACAGAGTGAGAGTGTAAGTGGTTACTTCATTGTTAACCAAAGCGCGTGGATCGTACCTGGTAGAAAGAAGAAACACGTCAAGATTAGGTTGATCAAAAAGTCTTTGTTCAAACCTTTCTCCATAAACACCGCGACGGGTGGAAGAAAGATACATAACAAAATCAGAACCAGTTTTCTTGTATCCATAATTAAGCTCCAAATCAATAAATGGGGGCAGTGATAACTCAGATGAATTATGTGTGCCGTATCACACTTTATCAAACGGTATTTGGTCAGAACGGTGTTAAAAAACGCGAATGTTGAGTGTAGTAAATACTTGTCGTTCAAACCAAATTTATAAGAATAACATTCAGAAAAGTTGAGTTGGATGAAGCGGCAGTAGACTCTGCAACTTAATGTGATTTGGGTATACAATACTGCAACAAATAAAAAACACCCTGTAGGAAGAAGGCCATGTCGCAACCCGTTTTATCCCAAATTAATGTTTTTCCGGTTAAGTCAGTTGGCGGATTATCGCTGTCGTCCGTATGGGTTGAGAAGCAAGGATTGAGCTTCGATCGTCGCTTTATGATTGCGAAAGCTGATGGCTCGATGATCACTGCGCGAAAGTATCCGCAAATGGTAACCATTAAGTCTGCCTTATTATCCGATGGGGTTGTGTTTAGCAGTTTGGGGATGGAGCCGCTTAAAATCCGTTATCAAGACTTTAAAATGCAGGAAACGCCAGCAACAGTTTGGAAAGACACCTTTACTGCATATACCACCACAGATGATGCAGATGATTGGTTTAGTCGTGTATTGGGTCAACGTGTTGAGTTGTTGTTTAGTGGTGAGCAATCGAATCGTGTTTGCGAAAAGCTAGGACAAAACGTTAGCTTTGCCGATGGTTATCCGGTGTTAGTGATTAGCCAGGCTTCCCTTGATGAACTGAACCGAAGAAGCTCTGAGCAACACTCTATGGATCAGTTCCGTACTAACTTAGTGGTCTCTGATACCAAGCCGTTTGAAGAAGATTCATGGAAGCGCATACGAATCGGTGAGGTAGAGTTTGAGTCTCTCAAACCTTGCGAGCGCTGTATCCTGACTACGGTGAATACTCAAAGAGGCACGTTCCGAGAGAGCAAGGAGCCACTTAAAACCTTACAACAGTTCCGTGCAAACGATGTCGGTGGTGTGTTCTTCGGGCAAAATCTTGTCGCGCGAAATGAAGGCATTATTCGTCAAGGCGATAAAGTTGAAGTATTGGAGTACAAAGAACCGGAGTTTTACGCAGATAACTCGCCAGTGCGCATGACGTTAACATGTGTTGAGCGTGAAGAAATCGCCCAAGACTTCTTGACCTTATGGTTAGAACCAAACAAAGGTTCTTTACCTAATTACTTGCCAGGACAACACCTGCCAATAGAGGTGAATATTGATGGTAAGAAAGTGGGCCGACGCTATACGCTATCATCCAGTCCGTCTCGTCCGGGTCGCTATGCTATTTCTGTTAAGCGTATTGCAGGTGGAAGAGTCTCTAATTCGCTCTTAGACAATTTACAAGTCGGTGATGTTTTAGAGGCAGAACAACCTGATGGCCAGTTCCACCTAAAAACTCATGAAGCGCAGCCTCTATTGTTACTCTCTGCAGGCAGTGGAGTAACACCAATGCTATCGATGGTACGTTACTTAGCGGATCACAATCAGTTGGAGAACGTGGTTTTCTACCATCAATGTCGTACCGAAAATGATATTCCTTGTCGCTCTGAGTTGGAGCAGTTAAAGCGTAAGCACCCGGGCTTAGAAGTGAAAATCTGCTTGACGCAGCCTGCCGTTGATTGGTTTGGGTTAAAAGGGCGTTTAAGTTTGTCACACATTAAGCAAATCAAAGATATTGAACAGCGCCAAGTGTTTGTGTGTGGTCCTGATGGTTTTATGGAGAAAGCGAAAAATCTCCTACTAAGAAAAGGGCTGCCAGAAGAAAACTACCATCAAGAAGCGTTTGGCGTATCTTCAGTCACTTCAAGACCAGAGAAGAGCATAGCGATCGATTTTAATGGGACGAAAGTTGTAGGGAATAATCAGAAAACGTTGTTAGATCAGCTTGAAGACGCAGGGAAGGTTGTTAGCAATAGCTGCCGTGCTGGCTTATGCGGAGCGTGTAAGGTTCAGCTTACGTCGGGTCAAGTACATCATCCGGACGTGCCTGCGTTGACAGATGAGGAACGTGCGATGGGAACCGTATTGGCGTGTTGTGCTGTTCCAGAGACGGACGTGACGGTAACAAACTAAGCGAGAAGGCTCCCCGGTTCTCAATAAAAACGCTGCTAACTTTAGCAGCGTTTTGAGTTTAAAAGTGAACGGAAAATATCGCTTAGTCGTAAATCGTCGGGATTGGCTGACGTTTGTGCTGCGTTGCTTTGTAAATCGCTACCAGACGATCACTCACTTGCTGCGGAACGGGTTTGCCTTCTAAGAAGTCATCGATCTGTTCATAAGTTAAGTTCAGAGCATCTTCATCTGCTTTTTGCGGCTCTAGTTCTTCTAGATCTGCCGTTGGTACTTTCTTAACAAGTAGTTCTGGTGCGCCTAATGTTGCAGCCAACTCGCGGACTTGACGTTTGCTTAAACCAAATAGAGGGGCAAGGTCGCACGCGCCGTCACCAAACTTAGTGTAAAAACCGGTGATGTTCTCTGCTGAGTGGTCTGTTCCCAATACTAAGCCGCCAACGTAACCAGCGATTTCATATTGTGCAATCATACGAGCTCGCGCTTTTACGTTACCTTTTACGAAATCAATTTTGTCGGCTTCAGTCGGAAGCAGGCCCGTCCCTTGCAATGCGGTATCAGTCGCCGCATGCAAACCGTCAACACCATCTTTAATGTTCACAGACACAGAGTGTGTTGGCTTGATGAAAGAGAGTGCCAGTTGCGCTTCATCTTCATCTTTTTGCTCACCGTAAGGCAGACGTACTGCGATAAACTGATATTTGTCAGTACCAGATTCCGCATTCAATTGTTCTACTGCAAGCTGGGCAAGGCGACCTAACGTGGTTGAGTCAACACCGCCACTAATGCCAAGCACCAGTGACTTACAACCTGCTTCTTGTAGCTTACGCTTAATAAAAGCAATACGGCGTTCAATTTCAAAATGCGGATCAATTGAAGGGAGTACACGCATTTCATCACGGATGGATTGTTCCATTTAGGGTTCCTTTTCCTGCAAATATTTCAGACACCAAAGCCCGCTTGCTCAAATGGTGATAAACCATGCAATTGAGACTGATAAACACGACTTTAGGGTCAAAAGCTGTAAAGATTAGTAGTATCATACCGAAATCATCAGATTAGAAAACTCTCTTCAACCAGGTAATCACCGGATATGAAAAAAATCGCCATTTTTGGTAGTGCATTTAACCCACCTAGTTTAGGGCACAAAAGTGTTATTGAGTCATTGAGCCACTTTGACCTTGTGCTACTTGAACCTAGCATTGCACACGCTTGGGGCAAGAATATGCTCGATTACCCAACTCGGTGCAAAATGGTTGATGCATTCATCAAAGATATGGGGCTTTCTAATGTTCAGCGTTCTGATGCAGAGCAAGCTTTGTACCAACCCGGACAAAGTGTGACAACCTATGCGCTGTTAGAAAAAATTCAAGAAATCTACCCAACAGCCGATATAACTTTTGTCATAGGTCCTGATAATTTCTTCAAATTTGCTAAATTTAGTAGAGCAGTCGAGATTATGGAACGTTGGACTGTTATGGCGTGCCCTGAAAAAGTAAAAGTCAGAAGCACGGATATACGTAACGCATTGGTTACGGGTGAAGACATAAACGCCTACACAACCCCGTCCGTCTGTGAATTGTTGCTTAACGAAGGCTTATACAAAGAAACATTATCTGGGAACTGAGAGGTCAGATTTTCATGGTCAGATTAGCCGTATTTAGTGCATGTGCGCTGCTTGTGGTCACACAAGCTCATTCTGCGTGTAACTATTTTTCTGATCGTTCTGTTGTGTTTGAAGATAACACCCTTCCTATCTGTGAAGAAATTTTAGATTCCATTGGCGTATTAAGTACGGATGCGTTGATTTGGTATGCTGCGGAAGCGAAATTCGAAGGGCCAACAGAAAACTATTGGGAAGAGTGGGCGATTAAGCCGGAAGACACACCACTCCTAACCCAAAATCTAGAAAAGAATTATTTTGGGCTTGGTTTTTGGATGCCGGAAGAGCTCCGAGACGAAGAGAGCAAAATGGACACAGAAGAGTGGCTCCGTAGTCATGGCCTGATGTTCAGCGTGGGTTTTGGTGATAAATCCGACGGACAGCCAAGAATGCGATTTGATTATCGTTGGCACGAATATTACGACGCTGACTGGATGATGCAGATTGAAGTTCCCTTCTAGTCACCTTGAGCGTACATAAAAAGGGCGTACATCATCCATGTACGCCCTTTTTATTTTTATTTGAGTCTCTATTCTCTGCGCTCATCACTCTGCTTAATACTGAAAAGATGGCTCGTTAGAGTGCGACTTATAGCGCTTCTCCAAAGACCAAAAAGCAAAGTTGCTCATATTCTTCTGTGTTACCCGCAAAAAGCGTATCGACAATCTGCTCTTCTTTCTTTCCCGACAGCTTCATTTTTCTTGCTTCACGGAGTGTGAGTACCAAGCACAGCTCTTTAGATATGTCCATGTCACAACCAGGCGTCCACTGATTGATGGTTTTTGTTAACGTTGAGTGCGCTAGTTTAGGAGAGAGAGTCAATACTTCATGTCTTACTACCGTCAGCAGATCGGTTTGCAGATCTGAGCGCTCGGCTGTTGTTGCTAGTTTCTCGACGAGGGCTTTTAGCAGCGGTGAAGGTTTCACAAAACCTGCTTGTTGTGAGAAGTCATCATTTAAACGCACAGAAAAATCACAACGATATACACGAGAATTAGGTAAAAAGGTGAGGGAGCTCAAACATCCTTGAGGAATCCAAAAATATTGGCCTGGTTCAATGGCATACTCCTGCTTACCCAATTTAATGACGGCTAACCCTTCGACGACAGACAGCAGACTGTGCTTCAGTGCTTTTTTGCGCGCAGCTACTTCAAGAAAGGGGTATTTAGCGTCGTGAAATTCAATTGCGTAGTTCATTATGAGTACCAGTGTTTTTTGGCGCTAAGGGTAACGTTAAACCTATACGATTCCAACCAGCTGAGAGAATTTTTTAGCATGAGAAATTGTAGCCTAACTGGTATGACCATGTTAAAAGTATGGGTTGAAATGCTGCTTGTCAGCAAAACTATGCGTAAAATGTGCCAGCTTTTTTTGATATGTAATGAACAATGACTGCCAATACCGATCCTTATATTGAAATTCGTCCTTACAATGACGAAGAAATTCCAGCCGCGCTGGATCGTCTAATCCAAGATGATGAATTTATCACTGCTATTCTCGATCATCGATTTGCTAATAAAGCAGCGTGGTTTAAAACGCTAATGAGCCCGATCCTGCGCATCTATCTGAAAGCTAAATGGAGCAAGCTTGATTCAGTAGAAGCGATTCAGATTGAAGTGAAGAAGTATCTGAAAGATACATTGAATAAGACAACGGATGGCGTCACTTTTTCTGGTTTGGATAAGCTGGATAAAAACACGTCGTACTTATTCGTTTCTAACCACCGTGATATTGCGATGGACCCTGCGCTAGTAAACTATGGCTTGTACCAAAGTGGGCACCGTACGGTTCGTATTGCGATTGGTGACAACCTGCTGAAGAAGCCATGTGCGACTGAATTGATGCGACTCAATAAAAGCTTCATCGTTAAGCGCTCTGCTAAGGCGCCTAGAGAAATGATGAAAGCATTAGGACAACTGTCGAGCTACATTAAACACTCGCTTGATACCGGTAATTCAATTTGGATTGCCCAAAAGGAAGGTCGTGCCAAAGATGGAAACGACTTTACTGATCCTGCGATTTTAAAAATGTTCCATGTTGAAGGCCGCAAGCAGAAGATCAGCTTTGGTGAATACACGCGTTCTTTGAAAATCGTTCCTGTCTCGATTGCCTATGAAAATGATCCATGTGACATTGCCAAAGCAAAAGAGCTGTACGAAAAAGCAGAAAATGGCCGTTATGAAAAAGGTGAATTTGAAGATATCGAAAGCATCATTCAGGGCATCATTGGTTATAAAGGTCGTGTGCATGTCGCGTTTGGTGATGTGATTGATCAAGAGTTTGAAACGCCAGAATCTCTTGCCGGTGAAATCGACCGCCAAATTCATAATAACTACAAGTTGTACCCAATCAACTTGTTAGCTGCTGGACGCGAAGATTCGAGCATCATCACAGAGGCGGTGAAGCGTCACCTCGCGGATAAATTGGAGCAGTTACCTGAAGGTGCAAGACCTTATTTGGTGGCGAGCTATGCCAACCCAGTGAACAATCAAGAGTAATATTCATCACTGAACTTGATGGATTATGAACGCCTTAAAGCCTCGGTTTTCCGAGGCTTTTTTTCGTCTACTTTTTAAGGAGCAACAGCCCCGCCAAGGGTTAAATTGCTAGGCCACTTGGTGATCTTGTTACCACCTAAAAAGATATTCCCTTTCACCGTCATCGTGTCTGGAAATACTTGTAGCGCTGATCCTCCTATATAAAGGTTACCATCAACCACCAATCCTTCAGGAAGAGCAGAGATAGGAGTGCGAATAACACTTAAATCGCCTTTGACTCGAAGTTTAGCTGGGAGCGTTTTTAATGGTGTATCCGTCAAGTTCAGATAACCGCCGAGTTTGATGCCCCTAGGCCAGCTTTCGATCTTACTACCCAGTAGATTCGCATAACCTTTTATCTTTGTACCTGAGCGAATGGTTTTGAGTGCGCTGTTGGTTGCTTCCAAACTGCCTCCAACATCAAGCCCCTTAGGCAGCTTTTTGATCGGGGTTTGCGAGATATTTAAGTTGCCTTTGACCACTAACCCAGAAGGTAATTGGGTGTATGGTTTGTTTCGTAGATCAAGATTACCGTAATTATCGGTGTGACCAAACTTAGAGTAGTAATCTAGCTCATATGCGAAAGATGGGAAGCAGAGCAGCATCAAGGTAAGGAAAAGGGAAACAAAACGCATAGCCAGAGACTTAGTTAAACATAGAGATCTTAAGTGCTCATCTTATACTTAAATAGACTCATTATGCATACTTTGTTAACAGTTTTTGATTTTTAGCCCAAGAAGTTCAAATTAGGGCTTTATCTGAAAGCATACACGCTCTCACGATGCCGAGTTGCTTCAGTGTGCAAGTTAGGGAATGATTAAGTGATTGATTATATAGTTTATTTAAAAGTAAATGTGAGAAAAACATCAGTAGAGATATGAAGAATATGAGGTTCTGCCAAGAACTGAACAAGCGTCCTTGTTAGTATCATGAGCGTCTGAGGGAGATTTTCATGAAGTTAAAAAGAGTGTCTATTTTTGCCGCTGGTGCTGTAGTAGTACTATCTGGGGCCGCTTTTGCTAAATCATACAGTACGCCAGAAAGCAAAGCGCTGGTGGTCGCTGACGGCAAGGTAGGTCAGCGTATCTGTTACTACGATGATAAAGCCTACACCACCGGAGCCGTGATTAATGTTGAGGGTGTATTACTGATGTGTACAGCTGAGAACGATTTTGAAACGAATGGTTCGTTAAAGTGGGTGGTATTCAAAAAAGATAAATAAACGCCAAAAACGGTCTGTTTAATATTAGGATAACGGAAAAATAAAAAAGCGAGCACAGAGCTCGCTTTTTCCATTAACGCGCGAGTGAGCGAGTTTTTAATTCAAAGATAAGCTTTTCAGCACTTACTTCAAATTTGAATCGAGCCGTCGCTTGGTTTGACTCTTCTGTTATTTCAGAAACATTGTATTCAACATCAGCACATACTGATTTAGCGAGCTCAATGTATTTTTGTAGTTCAGACTCTAGCTCTGTTTTTGTCTGTGCGAAAACCGTTACGTCGGCAACTTCGTCACCTTCTTTGATGATGAAGCCAATCTCGCCTGCGCAGCCGCAAGCTTCACATACTTGGTTTTTTTCTAATTCGACACTCATAACGAATCCTCTTGTAAATACTAAGGGTATTCTATCAGGTATTTGATCTGTATCTACAAAAATGACGAGTTTTGAATAAAAAAAGAACAGAATAGGCGCTTGTTAAGTAAGGGTTAAAGATTGGATTACTAAATCATCAAGAACGTTAATGTGATATATATCAACATTTAAAATCAATTAACGAACATAGTGACGAGATTTCGCTCAGCCCAGTTGAACTAATGGACAATTTATAAGACTATTTCTTGATTGATTATTTTTAATAATTATCATTCTTGGTCTTTGAATAGTTTCGATGAATAATTGGCGCAAGGTTTTGATGAGACTAACTTTTCGCCTTATTTTGAGTAGCATGTATTGACAAAAACATAACTGCAAATTGCACATTACGCACTGTAAAGACGTTATGATTTGGAACTTAACTTTATATTAAGTAGTCGCAGTACATATATCCAAATGGCCTTAATGCGCAGGTGTTAGCGGTTCAATTTTTAGGTTTCGCTTAACGAAGTGTCTTGGGCAACTTGGGTATAATGCTAAGAATGATTTCATTCTGGCCTCATTTAATAGTGAGTTAGATGGATTTACAAAGAGAAGAGCTTAAAATATGCCAAAGCGTAGTAAAGAAGATACCGAAATCACTATCCAAAAGATCATGGATGCCGTTGTTGATCAGCTACTAAGACTAGGTTACGACAAAATGTCGTACACGACTCTAAGTCAGCAGACAGGTATATCTCGTACCGGTATTAGCCATCACTTCCCTAAGAAAACGGACTTCACCGCCGCACTGGATGGCCGTATCTTTAAAATGTTTATTGAACACCTAGAGTTTGATAAAGGGCTAAGTGCATTTTCACAAAGTTGGATTAAAGCACTGGAAGATGCTGAGTTCCTCGCGATTTTACGACTGCTATTCCATCACATTGTCACGGCCGAAAATGCGCAAGAATTTGCTGCTAACGGTATTGACCGTTTATACAAAATGGTTGAAAGCCAGTTTGGAGCAGGTGGTGACAAAGAGCTCGAGTGGTTGATTGGCCGTTCATTGATCCAAATGAGTAAGTAATAGCAATTGAGAGCGCTAGATGAACACTTGTTTGCTGCTTTGGTTGTAAAGCCAAGGCAGAACACAGTAATTTTCTCGCCGCTCTTTTGAGCCCAAGATTCGATTAAATATCAAAGCAAAGGCCCGCAATATGATTATTGCGGGCCTTTGTCGTTTGGAAAGCAGAAGAAACGGCTCAGAAGAGATACACGCTAAGCGGCGGCGTGTACCTGAGGAAAGTCTAAAGTTGGATGTTTTGTCACGATGGAGCGGTAGCCATAAACGTGCTCAATGCGCTCTGGCGTCAGTGCATTCCATGGTGTGTCATCACAAACCAGTTTTCCGTTATGCAAAAGTACAAGTCGGTCTGCGTACTGGGAGGCCAAATTCAAGTCATGCAACACGACAACGACCGCGGCGTTCTGTGTTTTCGCAGCCTCACGAGCAATCTTTAACGTGTTGTGTTGGTGGGCGAGATCTAACGCAGAGGTTGGCTCATCAAGCATCAAGATTCGTTCCTCGCCAGATTGGTGTAGCTGTGTCATCACGCGTGCTAGATGTAATCGTTGCTTTTCGCCACCAGATAAAGATGGGTAGAGGCTTTCTGCCAAATGCATTACATCGGTTTGTTCCATGTAATGTAAAGCTAACTTAGTGGTTTCTTTATTGGACAGCGATAGCGGAATCGCGCCTAATTCGACCACTTCTCTGGCTAAAAATGGGAAGGTCAACGTACTGTGCTGTGGAAGCATCGCAATGTGTTTTGCGCTTTTTTCTGGCTCCCAATCATGCTTTTGTTTACCGAAGTAGGCGATGTCATGATTTGAAGAGATTTCACCACACAGAAGCTTGAGCAAAGTACTTTTGCCCGCACCGTTGGGGCCGAGTAGGGCGGTCACTTCACCAGCTCGGATATCAATATTGATGTCATCGAGAACAATGCGCTTGCCATATTTCATCGAAATGTTTTTACCCGATAAAACGATCTGGTTCATTACAAAATCTTCCCTTTCTGCTGGAACAATAAGTAGATGAAGAAGGGTGCACCGATCAAGGCGGTCACGATACCGACGGGTAATTCTGCTGGTGCCACGGCAATACGAGCAAACATATCAGCAGCGGTAAGAAGCAGCGCTCCCATTAGTGCAGAGATTGGCAGTAGCGTTCGATGGTCGGGGCCTGCTAGCATGCGTCCTAAGTGAGGAATCACGAGCCCGATAAAACCAATTGCACCACTAATACTAACCGTAATACCAACCCCCAATGCAGAGAGCAAAATAAGCTGTCGTTTGAGTTTTTGGACCGGAACTCCCAAGTGTCTTGCTTCTGATTCCCCTAGCAGAAGAGCATTCAGCGCCATCGATTTTTTCTGGAACCAGAATAATAGGACGACCAGCGTGACAGCGGATAGGCCAATCCCCGACCAATTTGCGCCAGCTAATGAGCCCATCGACCAAAGTGTTAGATCTCGTAGCATCTGATCATCAGCAATAAAGTTCATGTAACCGATCGCCGCTCCTGAAAGCGCGCTGATGGCAACACCAGCTAACAACATAATCGTAACTGAGGTACCAAATTTACTTGTGCCGAGCTTATAAACGAGAATGGTCGTCAACGCACCACCTAGGAAAGCAAAAAGAGGCAGCGCAGCTAAGTTCATCAATTGAGGATAGTTTTGGCTAAACTCTGCAAATACAACAATAGCGAACGCACCGCCAAGTGCAGCACCAGCAGACACACCAATGATGCCGGGCTCGGCCAGCGGGTTACGGAATAAGCCCTGCATAACCACACCACAAATTGCCAAAATGGCGCCGATGAACATACATAAAATGGTGCGAGGTAATCGGATCTCGTTAATCACCAACTGAATGTGAGGAGCGAGATCAGAACTGCCTCCCGTTAGGCTACGCAAACTGTCAGTGAAACTAATGCTCATTGGACCTACTGTAATAGAGGCGATAGCAACAAATGCTAAAAAGCCACTAAGTACGGATAACGTCGTTGAAAGGGAGATACGTCTTAACAACATGTCATGTCTCTATGGGTAAAGCAGCGCATTCAAACGCTCGGCTTCTGCAAGGCTTTTAAGACCCAAACCACCAACAAGGGCGTGACCGTCAATCTTGATGATATTTTTATTCATTCCCGCAGGTGTTGCGGCGAGCAGTGGCATTGCTTTTAAAATCGCATCGGCACCGCCCAGCGTTTCATAGCTGCGACCGCTAACGAGAATAACGTCAGGCTGCATCTCTACCATGGCTTCTGTGGATAAAGGCTTGTAAGAAGACAGCTGGTCAGCAGCTGGGTTTAGTCCGCCTGCAAGCTGGATAATTGCATCGGGTGTGGTTTCTGATCCTGCAACGTTCGCAGGTCGACCTTCATGGATGAGTAGAAACAGTACTTTCTTTTTCTGAGCTTGAGCAGGTTGATTTGCATTGAGTGCTTGCACTTGCGCTTTCACATCTTGCTTTAAATCTTCCGCTTTAGCCTGGCGATTCATAAGGTTCGCAATTTGATCGATACGTTGGTAAAGACCGTCAACGTTGGCATCGGTATTGACGATTTCTACATCTACACCCGCCGCTTTTAATTGGTTCAATGCTGTTTTCGGTCCCATCTCATCAGAGCCAATGACTTTTGTCGGACGTAAGGCGAGCAACCCTTCTGCTGAAAGGCGGCGATGGTAGCCTACTTTAGGCAGCTCCATGCCTTTTGGTAACTGACTGGTTACGTCGATAGCAACCAAGCTATCTTTGGCGTTGAGTTCAAGCAACAGTTCAGTGACGGCACTGCCTGCACTAACAACACGCTCTGATGATGGTGTTTCATTGGCAAAAAGTTGGCTACTCGCAAGTAGGGAAATGGCTGCCGTAACAACAGCATGAATGGTGGCACGTGTGTTCTTCATTTTGAAAGGATCTCTATCTTACTTATTTTTATGATGGCTCTTCAGTGAGTAACTGAGTTGCCTGAATTCCGTTTTCTTGTAAAAAGCTGAGAAGTTGAACTAGCGACTGAATGTTCGCGGTTTTTTCTGCTCCAATCACAATCGGTTTATCGTTTGATTTACTCTCTTCTAGCAGCGCGAGGGTAAAGTTGTCCCAATCGATGTATGTCTTGCCGTTAATGGCCCAGTAAGGCTCGTCTTTAAGAATGTTTACCGTGATGGATTGCTTATCGACATCTGCAACGGCCTGAGATTCTGTACTCGGTAAATTGACATCTAATGAATCGAGCTTGACCGCTGCAGTTAACATCAGGAAAACCATTACGATAAAAATGATGTCCAACAGCGGTGTTAAATCTGGAGTTAAGTCGTTACGAGTGTTGTCTTTTGGCGTTTTAATCATTGTGCTTCTGCCTCGACCTTTGCAGAAGAGCGCACTGCTAATGTTGAATTGTCTGGCGACACGTGTTGCAGAGAGATACCTTCAAGCCATAAGTTGACATAGTTTAATGTGTGTTCGAGTTTGGCGATCACACGATCCGCCCACAAACCAATGATTTGTGCTCCTGAAATCGCAGGAAGGGCGATAATAAGACCTGCTGCAGTAGTGCGCATGGCCAAACCTAGACCGTCTGCCAAATCATTCGGGGTGATATTCCCCGTTGAGACAGCGATGCCTTTGAACATCTCAATTAAGCCAAGTACCGTACCAAGCAAACCAATCAAAGGGCTAATGACGCCAATCAACGTCAGTAAGCGAAGGCCAGAATGCAGCTGATGACGTTTTTCTTGTAGCCAAATGCCTGCGGCATCTTCTCTTAGAGACTTTGAGAAAGAGTGATGGGCAAGCAACATGGCAACGCCACGATAAAGGAGCGGTCGCTTATGCGACAATTCTTCTGCAAGCGTCTCAAGATCGTTTCCATTCGTTGGGTCTAACCCAATGAGTTTTTGGCGAATGGCTCGTTTCCCGACGCCAAGGCTAATCAAAACGTGGAATAACCGCTCGGTAATGATCATGACGGTGAGGGCTGAGCAAATGATCAAAGGCCATGTCATTAGGCCAAGTTGAGTTTGTAATTCTTGTAGTTGTTCCATTATCCATCCAACTTAAAACGAACAGGTACTTGTACTCGGTGAGCCACTTTTAGCCCGCCCGAAATATGTGGTGTAAATTGCCACTGTTTGATGGCACGAAGCGCTGAGGCGTCCAGCGATTCTGTGCCGGAAGACTCAATCAAAACCTGTTTAATTTGATTGCCATTTTCATCGAGCCATATTTCATATAAGGCTACGCCTTCGATACCGCGTCTTTGTGCAGATCTTGGGTAGCGAGGCTGAGTTGGTTGATTCACAAACGTTGGTTTGTCGACCAAAATAGGTTGAGACGTTGCCCCTTTGGATTGGCTCGCTGGCGCGGTTTGCTGAGCGACCATCTCTTTCTTCGCCGGTTCCGTTTTTTTCTTCGGTTTGGCTTCGGGCTGATTCTCTTGTTTTGTTACGGCTTTGGCTGGTTCCACCGTCTTAGGCTTAGATTGTTTAATCGGCTCTGTTTTTTTCTTCACTACCTTTTTCTTAACAGCGTCTTTCTTAACGACCTGTTTCTTTACGATCTTCTTTTCTGGCTCAGGCTGCTCCTGAGGCTGCGGCTCTTTTGGTGGCGCCACATTTTCTGGCGTGGATTTTTCGACGGTAGGTGGTGGTGCCGATACAAGGTTTAAACTTACCGAACTTGCTGGATTTCCAACAGGCATCGCGAACACTTTCGTTTCTTGAGAAACAAAAAGAAGTGCGGCATGGATGGCAAGGGAAGCACCTCCTGCAATGACATATCTTTGTACGTTCACGGAATATCTCGGGAAACTATGAAAACTTGAGCAGATTATTACTCACAACCGAAATAAGATCAATTATCAATTGCATTATCATTACGCTCAAATTATGATTCTTGCAGATTTTTAAAGACCAGCCTCTACCCCTTATATGGTGGGAGCTAAGCGAGTATATATGAGCGTCGATATCGATAAATTTGACGAATCAGTGTTGGGAAGCGATAGCCCTGACCCATTGCGATTTGCCTTTGTTAAGAAACATTCGGCACACGCTGGCGGAGCGAGCGTGCCTGTACCTCCACCTCAGCAACAGGCAATTTTTTCAAGCGTTACCGCTAACTCGGTTAAAGCGACCAATAAACGTTGTCTTTATATTCACGTTCCATTTTGTCGCGTACGTTGCACCTTTTGTAACTTCTTTCAAAATGCTGCGAGCCGCGCACTGGTTGATGAGTACTTTGACGCACTGATGCAGGAGCTCAAGGAGAAAGCTGCATTGCCTTGGACACAAAACGGTATTTTCCATGCTGTGTATATCGGTGGTGGAACGCCAACGGATCTGTCTCCAGCACAGGTTCGCGTGTTAGGTCAGGCGATTCATGAGCACTTTCCTTTGGCTGCGGATTGTGAAATCACCTTAGAAGGTCGCATCAACCGTTTTTCTGATGAGCTATACCAAGGCGCTCTAGACGGTGGATTTAATCGTTTCTCTTTTGGTGTGCAAAGTTTTAATACACAAGTGCGTCGCAGCGCGAAACGATTAGATGATAGAGAAGATGTGCTCAAGCGAGTTAGCGAGATTGCCAACGAAGACAAAATTCCTGTCATTATCGATTTACTCTACGGCTTGCCTTATCAAACCAAAGAAGTGTTAGAGCAAGATTTAAATGATTTTCTCTCGACTGGCGCACACGGGTTGGACTTATATCAGTTGGTCGTCGGTGGTTCAGCACCCATGCTTAACCTTGTAGAAAAAGGAAAAATCCCCCCACCAGCTACCACGCCAGAAAAAGCAGGCATGTATGAGCTCGGTGTGAACTTTATGGCCAAACACCATATGAAGCAACTGAGTGTGAACCATTGGGCAATTGATAACCGTGAACGTAGTTTATACAACAGTTTAGCCAAGACATATGCAGAGGTACTGCCAATTGGCTGTGGCGCTGGAGGTAATATCGGTGGTTACGGAATGATGCAACATCGCACATTGGCGACCTATATTAAAGCCATCAAAGAAGGGCAAAGCACCATCGCTATGATGATGAAGCAAAGCCCTCTAGAGCCACTATTTGCTGCACTCAAATCCGGGTTTGATCGCGGTATCGTTCAGGCAAACCAACTGCCATCGTTTATGGGGGAGGACACGTTCGGATTTTTAATGCCTCTATTTAAAGTGTGGCAGCAAAAAGGTTTAGTGGAACTGCATGAACGCAGCCTAGTTCTTACTCTTGCTGGTAGTTTCTGGGCCGTTTCGTTGGCTCAAGGTTGTATTCAGGTACTTACGTCAGAGACGAATGAAACCGTACCGAAAGTATCCAATAATTAATGAAAAAGTTGAACAAAGACGGAAAACATATGGAATCAATCAAACAACAAGTTGAAGCATTACTAGAGCAAGAACCGCAATTATTGCCAGCAGCGATGGCAGAACGTCTCGGCATTTCTGAATTTGAGGTTGTTGCGGCTTTGCCGCAGGAAATGGTGGCCATCGCTCCAGGAGCGCAAGCACAAAACATTCTAGAAGGTTTGGTTGGTTTCGGCCCGGTGACGACTATTGTTCACTCTTTTGGCTCTATTTTTGAAGTCAAAGCACCATTCCCAAAAGGAAAAGTGGCGCGTGGCTATTACAATTTAATGGGCAGAGAAGGTGAGCTACACGGTCACTTGAAGCTAGATAATGTTAAAAATGTAGCGTTGGTCAGCAAACCGTTTATGGGTAGAGAGAGTCACTATTTTGGCTTTTTCTCTGAGTGCGGAAGCAATATTTTCAAAGTTTATTTAGGCCGTAACGAAAAGCGCGAGCTACTTGAAGATCAAGTCACCGCATTCCGCGCCCTACAAGCCGAATTGAAAAAGTAATCACAAACATAATCGAGGCTCAACTCGAATACTAATTAGTAAAGTCAGGTATCAATATGGATCAACAAGTTAAACAAGAGCGTTTGCAAGGTCGTTTAGGGCCAGAGATCAAAGAGTTTCGTCAGGAGCGTCGTACGCTTCAGCTTGCAACTGTCGATGCAGAAGGTCGCCCTAATGTAAGCTACGCGCCTTATGTCCAAAATCAGGAAGGCTACTTCGTACTCATTTCTAAAATCGCTCGTCATGCTCGTAACCTTCTAGAAAATCCAAACGTTTCTTTGATGATGATCGAAGATGAAGAATCTTCAAAGCAGTTGTTTGCTCGTAAGCGCTTAACTTTTGATGCGGTAGCAAATGTGGTTGAGCGAGACACAGAGATGTGGCAACAAGTTGTTGGACAAATGAAAGAGCGTTTTGGTGAGATTATTGATGGTCTCAGCCAACTAGAGGATTTCGTGTTGTTTAACTTAAAGCCAGAATCGGGACTGTTTGTTAAAGGCTTTGGTCAAGCGTATCAAGTCTCTGGCGACGATTTAGTGGACTTTGTTCACCTTCAAGAAGGTCACAAGAAAATCGAAAGTGCTTGATTGTAAACCGGTCATGTAAATATCGAGCATTCGGAATAATGAACGCATAAGGGGAGTTAGGTTATACTGGCTCCCTTTTTTATATTGGAACAAAAGCATGAAGCCTGTGAGCAAGGAATTGAGCGAGATTTGCTATCCGTTTATTTACGAGGACAGTCCGGTTTGTGACTTTGAAATCACGGCAGATGAACTTTGTAGTCGTATTGGTTTAGTCCTCGCGATGGATCTGGACGAGTTTAGCCGCGATATACTGACAAGAATGCAGCCTAATGTTTATCACCTAAATGGTTCGGTTCGCGGAAAGCTAGCGATTACAGAAGCGGAAGTTGAAGAGCTAAAGGCAGATTATGAATTACTTAAGCAACGCATTGATGGTGGATTCAAAGGTTTCGTTCTACCTGGAGGGCTCCCAGCATCCAGTCAATTGCATTTGTGCCGTTGCCAAGCTAAAAAAACGGTACGAGCATTAGTTGCCATCGAACATGCAGGTAAGAAGCAACCTGCCCCCATTCTATTTCGTTACGCGAACTTATTGGCGAATGTACTTTATAGCTTGGCTTCTTATATTAATCACATCAATCAAGTCGAAGAGACAGAGTTTGTATCTCGTAGTTACTCGATGCCAAAGAAGTGACCTGAGAAACTAGCAGCTGCGAACATCAAAGCTTCTGCGCGAAAAAATGGCCGCAAAACACCATATTCGACAATTTGCTTCTTGGCTGTTTAGTTAAGAGTTAAGAAGCCATAGCTTTGGCTTCTAGTTCTTTTGCACCGCGCAGCATGGCTTCAATCAGCTCACCAGCATTGAACTTCTCAAGCGCCTCGTGTGCGCCAACTTGGTGAGCTCTGTCTACACAGATTTCGCTCGATAACGACGTATGCAAAATGCGGTATGAGTGATTAAGAGCGGAGTCATTTTGTACTTTGAATGCTAGCTCGTAGCCGTCAAGCCCTGGCATCTCAATATCACTGACCAAAATATCGATTGGTCGATGAGCCTCTGCCTCGCTTTTCATCAGCTCTAATGCGTCTAAACCATTTTTACAAATTTGGTATCCGATATTGATACTATCAAGAGCATCACACAGCTGTTTACGAGCGATGGAAGAGTCATCCACCAAAAGAATGCTTAATGCTTTAAGGCGCTCACGTTCAACATCTGTCAGCATCGGGATCTTTGAGTTTTCGTATTGCGGATAAATTTTGGAAAGCAGCAGTTCTACATCCAGCATCTGAACCGTTTTGTCTTCGTAGCGAGTAATACCCGTTACGAAAATATTTTTCCCGGCACTCGCTGGTGGGGTTTCAATGGCTTTCCAATCGCATTCAATGATCTTCTCGATACTACGAACCATAAAGGCGACCACGGTTCGCAAACAGTCTGTCACGATCAAGTAGCAATTTTTGTATTCTTCTTCACAGATAGGACGAAAGCCGACAGCCGCTGACATGTCGATCACAGGCACTGTTAAGTTACGTATTGTGACGGTGCCAATAACGTGATGATGCGAGTAAGGGATTTTCGTGGTTGGCATATACGGAACGATTTCACGGACTTTTAGCGTGCCTATCGCGAAACTCTGTTGCAGGGTGAGTTTGAACATCAACATGCCCTGAGATTGATTCGCTTTACTAACGACTTTTGCCATGAAATAACCTTATAAATACCACCGAATTGTGTCTAATCTAATCTTATCAGACGAAGGCTTCAACCATCGGAGAGACAAATGTGAGCTTTTTAGACAATCTCTTAAAGAATAGTTATTAACTGAGCAAAACTTGGTTGTATTTTAATCTTGTTATGCCCAAAGTTTTATAGTCCCATGTATTTGAGCCTTGAAGCCGCCTAGGTATGAACAAGAAATGTTTGGCGTGTTAAAAGGGATTGGGTACACTTGCGCGACCAGAATAGTGAGAGATAGATCAATGGCAAATACAGCAGCCGCATTACATATTCTTGTGAAGCACAAAGAGCAAGCAGAAGACATTATCAAGCAACTGAAAAAAGGCGCAAAGTTTCAGACACTAGCGAAGAAGTATTCCACTTGCCCGTCAGGCAAGCGCGGTGGTGATCTTGGTGAGTTTCGCCGTGGTCAAATGGTACCTCAGTTCGACAAAGTGTGCTTTTCTGGCGAGGTTCTGACGCCACATCTAGTCAAAACCAAGTTCGGCTGGCATGTTGTAAAAGTGCTTTACAGAACGTAGTGATTTCTTACAGGTAAGCTTGAGCTTTTTAAATATTACCTGTTTCTGCATATTGTGAGTAATACATGACAGGCATAAGTTAAAGCCATGTATTACTCATAAATTTCCTCTATTTTCCCTACTGTTAATCAGTACAAAGAGCTGCCGCATCAAGTTTGATTTGGCATGAGTAAGGTTTTGGGGAGTCCCAATAGATCTTATCAAATTCTGAGTTGCAACCTGCATCTTCCATTAGTGCTGTATCCCCGTCACATATCAACATAACTGCATTATTACCTTGAAACTCTGAAAGAATTCGATAATTAGAAATGTTTCCATCGATAGCTAACTGTGAGAGTTTGGTGATTTGAGCTGGATTAGCTGACATCGCATTTTCGAATATTTCTTTCTCTGTTAGTCCTGCTGTGTCTCCAAACTTGAGCTCACCGTCAACAGCTTGGGCTACATCTTTTAAAATCGAGGCCATATCAAACATGACCTCTTCAGGATATTGAGAGCTGTTAGCGCAAGAAGTCAATGAGAGAAGAAGGGTGATAACGATGATTAGCTTCATAGATTTCTCCAAGCACTAAGCTGTCCGCTTTCATTTCGGCCAGTGTCTAAATTCCAATTTTCAAAAAAGCCAGTATCTTGGTTTTCATAAATGGTAGCTGCCAGCTTTTCCCAAAATATTTGGATTGTCTTAATCGCCTTATTAAAAATTTCATCGTAGTGCTTAATACCATCTGGCGTTTCTAAATCCTGAATATAAGTAGAGTCAACTTCGTTTGGAAGCGGGTAAGTTAACCCTAGCTTGGAAGCCACATGCCTCGCCCAAGGAAATAAGCGATGCGACTCCTCAGCATTATCTACAATGGATTGAAATCCTTCGTGCCAGACGTTTACGTCAGGCTCGCATTCTTTAGCATATTCAGGGTAAGTGGCTGAAAGGGCACTAGACCAAATAGTACGAATAACTGGATCTATTAGGTTGTTGTTACTCTGGTCCACACAATTGCCGATGTTTTCTCTGACTCTATCTGCAAGGCCAATACTTCCGAGTTGCATCCTGGACGGCCAAATATAAGCATCTTGGTGCATTTCACAAATTCTGTGTTGCTGGGCGTTTTCTGCGTAAGGGCCCACTTTTAATTCAACAACAGGATGAAGAGTAATATCGGTTGCTACATGTGCTACAAAGCCACATAACCATGAGAAGGTTTTTTCAAAGTGTTCGTTATCTGCGGCTTTTACCTGCTGAATAAGAGAATCAATTAGCTTACCAACGTGGTTGTAATGCATTTTATCTGCCCATTTATTTTGCGCAGAATTCATTAGAGCAAGGTAAGGATAGTCGGGGCTCACACAACCGAGCTCTAAATACCGTTTATTTTGAGCTAAAGCCTTTTTTGCTTCTTGAGGTATGTTTAACTTCATCAATGCATTATTAGCAGAAGCTTCATTTACCGCTGTGATATGTGCGAAAGCACCAGGCATAGTAACCTCCATGTACAGTTTAAATGCATGGAGTTTACTATGCAGGCAATATGTTCGTTGCGACTCGAGTCTTATAAAAAATAAATGTTTATATGTTGGATATCGAGCGAGGCATTTGCAAATTATCGCCTTAGGACGTGCGTTATCTATTTTAATGAAATTCGATAATGGCACTTCAAAAAATTAATGAAATCGTGTTATTTGATATAGGAGTCCAACACTTTCAGTACAACTTCCATATCAGCTTCACGCTTTTCTAATTCTTCCTCCAATACGACGTGTTCGATGAGATGGCCTTTGATCACCTCTTTCATTAAGCCATTTACAGCCCCTCGAATTGCAGCGATTTGTTGCAACACATCTTGGCACTCATGTTCTTCTTCCAGCATTTTTTTAAGACCATTCACCTGACCCTGTATTTTGCTGACACGGGTATTGAGCTTCTTTTGATCTCTGGTTGTATGGGACATGACTTATCTTCTTTAAGTTACTGACTGCGAGATTCTAACTGATAATGTAGCACTCATCTTATACTGGGGGGTAGTATTAAATACTGGGGGGGAGTATAGTTTGGGGCAACTTTAGAAGAGCATATTGAGAATAACAATGGATTTTGTCGCATTATTACAACAAGGTAATGGATGGTTTTTTATACCCAGCGCCATTTTATTAGGAGCGTTACATGGATTAGAGCCAGGACATTCAAAAACGATGATGGCGGCGTTTATTGTGGCCGTAAAAGGAACAGTGAAGCAGGCGGTGATGTTGGGGCTGGCTGCAACGCTTTCCCATACGGCGATCGTATGGATAATTGCTGCGGGTGGGATGTATATAAGCCAAAGATTTAATGCAGAAGCTGCGGAGCCATGGATGCAGCTTATCTCTGGGGTAATTATCGTCTCGACGGGTTTATGGATGTTCTGGAGAACGTGGAGCGATGAGCGAGCTTGGCACAAAGCTCATAAGCAAGCTCGAGACTGGAGAACGCAAATTGTCGATACTGGTCATGGGCATCTATCGCTTTCTATCGTAGAAGAAGGGCATCACTGCCGTTTTCAGTTACGCACACTTAACGGTAAGCCTTTAACGGCTGAAAACGTTAAACTAGTGCTACCCAACGCAATCAGACAGCCTTCTGATATTTATCACTTTATTGAGCGCGATGGCTATTTGGAATCCGCCTCCTGTATTGAAGCCTCTGATGATTTTTTCGTCACGTTGATGGTCGGGCACCATGATCATACCCACGATTTTGAGGTGCATTTTCATGCGGATTCCCATTCGGAAGGTGAGAATAAAGAGTACCAAGATGCTCATGAGCGTGCTCACGCTCTAGATATTCAAAAGCGCTTTGGCGATCGAGATGTTACCAATGGACAAATACTTCTGTTTGGTTTGACTGGTGGGTTAATACCATGCCCGGCGGCGGTCACTGTTTTACTCATTTGTTTGCAACTTAAGGCCATGACACTTGGTGCAACCTTGGTGGTGTCGTTCAGTATTGGTCTAGCGTTAACTTTAGTTGCGGTTGGTGTTGTCGCGGCAGTGGGCGTTCAAAAAGCAACATCGAAGTGGAGTGGTTTGAACGATGTGGCTCGTCGTGCACCTTATTTATCGGGGATCTTGATTAGTGCCGTTGGTGTATATATGGGCTTGCACGGGTTTACGACGTTAATGAGCTAAGCTCTGTTGTAATTATTACGTCGCTTTTTGTTTATTAAAGGTAGCTCTTTCATGTTGTGGATGATTACTAAGTACGCGTTAACCGCAGGAATAGTGGTGCTGATATCTGAAGTTGCCAAGAGAAGTGATAAAGCGGGAGCGCTGATTGCCGCGCTCCCGACGGTCACTATTTTAGCTTTGATTTGGATGTATATTGAAGGGCAAGGTCAGGAAAAGCTCGCGAACCACGCGTTTTATACTTTTTGGTATGTACTGCCTACATTGCCGATGTTTCTAGTTTTTCCTTTCTTACTGAGCCGATATTCGTTTTGGTTCTCGTTGGGAATTTGCGCCATTATTTCAATCGTTTGTTTCTTCATTGTGACCATCGTTATTAAAGAGTTTGGAATAGAATTAACTTAATTGAGCAAAGGAGAATTGTAAGAATATAGGTCGAAGCGCTCGCTTATTTATATTTTCAAGGCTCTAACTAGAACTCTTTTTTTAACTCTCGATGCTAGTGTGGCCGCTTACTTGAAGTTAGCGATTGCTCTCTTGTCTTTCAGCCAAACCTCGTAGAAATGTGACGTTTTGAAGACTTTTCTTCCTTCATTCTAAAGTTATCGGTAATCAGGCAGATACAGTGGCTACAAAGTTACGTCTAGCTTTGCCAGACAGGCTAAAAATACAGTTTGTGTTGGTTATAAGAGGCGAAAGGCTTAACGCTCTGTCGTGAGCATCACATTGAATTGTACCGAGACAATTAAAATGAAAAGAATCATCTTATTAGCCGTTTGCGCCATGTTTGGTATTGCTGTCGTGGCAAGTATGGCATCAACGTACCTAATTTCGAGTCAGAAAATCGATGACATCATCTTAAACAAATCCCAAGTTCAAGCTGAGTTTTTAGCAGGAAATGCAAGTTATATTTTGGAGAACTCAGCCAACCCAATGCAAGACTTACAATCGCTCGTTGAGGGTTTGAAACAACGTTCAGACGTAAGCTATGCAGTCGTAATTGATCGCAATGTGACGGCGGTTGCTCACAGTGATAAGCAAAAGCTAAATAAAACCTACAATGATAACTACACCGTTGAAGGTGCAACCAAGGGGGTACAACAGTATTCAAAGTGGTATGCCGATGTCCAGAAAGTGTGGGTGTTTGATATCATGGCGCCGATCTACGTGAATGGTCAGTTGTACGGCACGTTTGATATTGGTATTCCTATTACAGAAGTAAGCCAAGCGACGAATGGAATTATTACTTCCCAACTGATTTCCATGGTGGTGATCTTCGTTCTGTGTGTTTTGGCTCTATCGCTGCTACTCAACAAACTGATGCGACCGCTCTCTGCGCTTAAGGAGGCGTTGCAAGACATCTCGAAAGGTGACGGAGACTTAACGGTTCGTTTGCCAGCAAAAGGTAATGACGAAGTCGCACAAATTTCTTCGGCGTTCAACGTGTTTGTTGGCAAGGTACATGAAATCATTACACAAGTTGTAAATACTGGTGTGGATCTGAATGGTTCCGCTGTCGCGCTGCGTGGACAATCTCAACAAGCGCTTGCAAGAGGGCAGGAGCAGAATGAGCAAACCATGCTGGTTGTCACGTCTATGAACGAAATGATCGCGACCGTCAACGAAATCGCGTCAAATGCTGCTGGTGCAGCAAGTGCTGCGAGCACGGCAAGTAATGAGACTCAAGATGGCTACAAGACGCTAGAACGCACCAAGACGGCGATGACGAATCTTGAAAACGAGATGAACAGTACTTCCAATATTATCGTAAGCCTTGCGGACAACACTCAGTCGATTGGTAGTATTCTCGAAGTCATTAGAGGGATCTCTGAGCAAACTAACCTACTAGCGTTAAATGCCGCTATTGAAGCAGCGCGCGCCGGTGATGCCGGACGAGGTTTCGCCGTAGTGGCAGACGAGGTTCGTAATCTTGCAACTAAAACGGCTCAGTCCACTGATGAAATTGACAACATGATCCATCAGTTGCAAACCGAAGCCCAAAGTGCGGTTAATTCAATGAGTAATAGTAGAACCCTAATTGAAGAAGGCACTGCAGAAACGGAGCTCGCTCGACAAGCACTAGAGGCTATTGCAGATCAAGTGACCACCATTTTGGATATCAATACTCAGGTGGCAACGGCAACAGAACAGCAATCGACGGTAGCAAATGAAATTAACATGAATATGGATACCGTCAGTCACTCCGTGAAAAACGCGCTAACGGCGAGTGAGCAATTGGAAGAATCAAGTCAACAACTTGCGGAATTATCGAGAACTCTCGATCGCCACGTAGGAGCGTTTAGAATTTAAACGCCAACGGAAATCCTTTTGCAAAAGCCAGTAAATCTCGATTGCTGGCTTTTTTATTTGAGAAAATCGAATGTCGATTTGCTCTACTATGCCAGTTTTTATAGTTATTGGGATAAATGATTAGTGCTTAACTAGGCATTAAGCTTCGCGTGTTGTTTTAAGTGCTCAACAAACATAGAGATTTTCTTGGCTAAGTGCTTTCTAGAAGAGTAAAACGCATAAAGCACTAAATCTTCAGGTTCGTATTCTAGAGGGATGACTTCAAGCTTGCCGCTCTCGATCTCACCTTTGCATGATTCTATTGGAAGTATTGCGTATCCAAGCCCTGATAACGCGCCAGATTTAGCGAGATGGCCACTGTTTACTTTGAACGATGATTGTACTGTTTGCGTAATATGACCTCCGTCGGGATTTTTAAATACCCAGGGAGCGCCATTTACTGCAGTAAGTGTCGTGATACAGGGAACATGATTTAAATCCGTAATTTTGTAAGGGCTGGCGTACTTATTAAGCAGTTGAGGCGCAGCTAAAATAGCACTGGGCCAGCGTTTGATTTCCCTTGCTACCCAATTGCTGTCAGACAAAGTCCCTCTATGAAAACTCAAAATGACATCAAAGCTATCAATAACATCATCTTTAGGGTTTAGCGTTGTATCGCAAGACAAAGAGATTGACGGGTATTGCGTGCAAAAGGTGACAACCGCTTTGGCCAGTACAGGTGTGTCTGGCATAAGAATACGTAGCTCTCCCGTTACGGTGTGCGAGTGGCGAGTCACGGTTTCTAGCGCGTTGTTGAGTTGTTCTAATAGTGGACGAGTGCTGCTATAGAGCTCTTCTCCAGCCTCGGTAGGCGTCATTCGCCTTGTCGTTCTATTGAACAACCTGATGTTTAACTTTTCTTCAAGCAGGGCAATATGTCGGCTGACATTCGATGTTGGTATATTCAAACACTCAGCGGCTCGCTTAAAGCTGTTGTTTTCATACACACAGTGAAAACTTTTTAACCAGATTTGGTCGACGTTATCAAACATTCTATTGTCCCACTTTGTTGGATTATCAAGCCAGCATATTGCACTTTATCCTCAGACTGAGTTGCATACAATTTTATTTAACAGTCAGAGCGGGCAAACGATGCAGATGTCGTGCTACGAGGTGATCAATAATGAGGTACTCATGAGTTGGCTAGAAAGGTTATTTGAGAATAAGAATATAATAGGTTCGCGCAAAGCGTCTATTCCAGAGGGCGTTTGGACAAAATGCCCTGAATGTGAACAAATACTTTATCGCGCGGCATTAAAAGAGAATTTGGAAGTATGTCCTAGGTGCTCTCATCACATGAGAATGGCTGCACGTCAAAGGTTGAACACTTTTCTGGATCATGGAACACAGCAAGAGTTGGCAAGTGAGTTGGAACCGCAGGATATTTTGGGTTTTAAAGATTTAAAACGATATAAAGAGCGAATCTCCATCGCGCAGAAAACGACTGGAGAAAAAGATGCCTTGGTTGTGATGCAGGGGAAGTTACTAGGCTTGCCTGTTGTAGCTTGTGCGTTTGAATTCTCTTTCATGGCTGGCTCGATGGGGGCGGTGGTTGGCGAGAAATTTGTCCGCGCCGTTGAAACTGCGATTAATATAAAATCTGGGCTAGTGTGTTTTTCTGCTTGTGGAGGGGCGCGCATGCAAGAGTCTTTGGTAGCACTAATGCAAATGTCAAAAACCAGCGCTGCGTTAAACCACTTATCTGAGCACAGATTACCCTATATCTCAGTATTGACGGACCAAACTTATGGTGGCGTCTCGGCGAGTTTAGCCATGTTGGGAGACATCAATATTGGTGAGCCTAAAGCAAGCATCGGCTTTGCGGGAAGGCGTGTTATTGAACAAACGGTACGTGAAAAGCTACCAGACGAGTTTCAAAGAAGTGAGTTTTTATTGGCACATGGCGCATTAGATATGATTGTGGACAGACGTGAAATGCGTGATCGCGTTGGCGGCTTATTGTCTAAGTTAACCAACGCGAGGGTGGTTTCAGAATAGGTGATATTAAAGTTAGGCTTAGTACTTGCGTTTATTGAGCCGTAATCATTACAAACCGTTCATTTTGCCCCCATCTTGGTTCCGCATTCATTAGGCTGAGATCCAACGCCGTTTGGTATGGGTCAACAGCAAAATGGTCGCTTACTAAACCCCAGAGCATCCAGTTGATTGCGGTTTCATTCTCGGTAAGCTCTTCGAGTGGCGCTTGGAGGAAAAAGTACTCATCTTCGCCATCGTAACCGAGCCGATCATAGATAATGTTGCGTAGCTCTCGATCCAAATCATGTTGGAGGTTGATTGAGTCGTACAGTTGCTCTTTTGTTGGGCTATTCTCATGGTGATAAACATTGCGTTTTGACTCTTTGCGTAAAGTACCTGCGCCAGTTTCAATGCTTACTTTCTTTTGCGAGTGTTGCTCAAGAACTTGAATGATTTCATCCTCTAGTTGATCGAGTTTACTCAGCAAAACTTGATTGTTTATGTCACCAGCGTGGGAGGCCATCGTTTGGAAGGCTTTCACTCTCTCGTGGACTGCTTTCCCGTGAGGAAGGGCTGCAAAACACTGTTCTCGGAGCGCTTCATTGGCTTGCCAAATGCCCGAGTAGAGCTCGTAATCATGTGGATATGGTGGAAGAGCTTCAGTATTTTCCCCTAATAATTCTCGCCAGCGCTTTTGCCACTGTTCTTCTTTTGCGTGTTTTACACGAGCGTATTGCTTAACCCAGCGGTTACGAAGTTTTACCCCAAAAATGGCAAGTCCCCATGGAGCGAGCAAATAAAAATAATAGTGAGAAGAGTTATCCCAAAAGTAACCGTAAACGTAAACACCAAAAGCAATCACCCAAGTTCCAATAGTACAAGCAATAATCCCGGACATTATTGATGACTGGCGCTTTGTTTCTCTTAATGTATTACCTTCAGCACATAACCAAAAAATGCCGCCAAAAACAAAGGCAAACGTTGTCATGAAGTAGGCAAGCCCCGCTCCCAAAAATCCCCAAAGTGACATGTATTATCCCTAGCCAAATATCTGCTTTATTCACTCATCAATGACTCGAGGAATAAATGTGTTTGATTTGGCGGAGAATTTACCATTAATGCCAGCCTTTTGATATGCACTCGATAACTTATTGGGAATGAGTCACAAATAAAAATAGATGGTATCAAGCATCAAAATTTAATTTAGAACCTTTGATTGTCGTGAACTCTATCTGGAAGAGTTAAGGGTGGCGTTTAAGGGCAATTTCCCTCATGAAGTCGTTATTTAGAAAAAGGTAAATTAATGTTTTTATTGATAATTGTGAGAAATCTTGGGTTGGGATTGATCCCATAAATTTAGAGTAAAAAGCCTATTTTTGGGAGCAATTTCATAAATTTTATGACACTGATTTCACTGTTTGAGCTGTAAAGAATATAAACCCCCACTCAATGTATGTTAATAATCAATGAGTGTTGTTATGTCTCATATCCGTTTTTTCCCGCGCCATCGTTTGGCGCTTGCTTGTATGCTAGCGAGTGTGTCTAGCTTCTCTTTTGCACAAAACCAGTGCGCTGTTGCTGATTTACAACAATCGAGAGACTTGGCTGCTGCCGTTTCTGGTGCAGAGTATGATTGCTACCACGCTTGGTTTTCAGCTCCTTCCGCAACGCTGAACGATATTTACAGCGAAGCGAGCTTAAGCCGTATCCAAGTCGCGTTGGATCAAGAAATTGCCCGCTATCGTGGAGAAGCAGAGCAAGCTCGTGTTATAGAAAATCTGGGCGAGTTTATTCGTGCAGCATACTACGTTCGTTACAATGCTGGCACAGGTACACCTGAGTTTTCAGAAGCGTTGAGTCAGCGTTTTGCTCAGTCGACGAACCTATTCCTTAACAACCCTCATGCTTTGGATCAAGGCCGTGAACAAGTTGGCGCAATGAAGAGCCTGACGTTGATGGTTGATAACGTGAAGCAGTTGCCGCTGACCATGGATAGCATGATGGCCGCGTTGATGCACTTTAACCGTGAAACCGCGCAGGACACGCAATGGGTTGATGGTTTAAACAACCTGTTCCGTTCTATGGCAGGTCATGTAGCAAACGATGAGTTCTACCGCTACATGGCAAACAATACTCACCATATTGATGCATTAGCGAGATTCGCATCTGATAACGCTTGGGCATTGGATACGGATGCGAGCTTTATTGTTTTCAATGCATTACGTGAAACTGGTCGTTTGCTTGCGAGCCCAGATCAGGAGACCAAACGCAAAGCCTTGGCTGTGATGCAACAAGTGATGCAGCGTTACCCATTGGGCAGTGAGCATGACAAACTGTGGCTTGCTGCCGTAGAGATGATGAGCTACTACGCACCTGAAGGTTTAAACGGTCTGGACCTAGATCAAGCGAAGCAAGATCTAGCAGCGCGCGTGATGCCAAATCGTTTTGAGTGTCAGGGGCCTGCCATCATTCGCTCTGAAGATCTAACCGATGCTCAAGCTGCGAAAGCGTGTGAAGTACTGGCTGCGAAAGAAGCCGACTTCCATCAAGTGGCGAATACGGGCAATCAACCTGTCGCTGATGACTTGAATGATCGTGTTGAGGTGGCGGTGTTTGCTAGTAACGACAGCTACGTTGATTATTCTTCGTTCCTGTTTGGTAATACAACGGACAACGGTGGTCAGTACCTTGAAGGGAATCCATCAAAAGCGGACAATACCGCCCGTTTCGTGGCTTATCGCTATGCGAATGGCGAAGATTTATCGATCTTGAATCTAGAGCATGAGTACACGCACTATTTGGACGCGCGATTTAACCAGTACGGCTCGTTCAGTGATAACTTGGCTCATGGTCATATTGTTTGGTGGCTAGAAGGTTTTGCGGAATACATGCATTACAAACAAGGCTACCAAGCGGCGATCGAACTGATTGCAGGCGGTAAACTGAGCCTTTCAACTGTGTTTGATACCACATATTCTCACGACACTAATCGTATCTATCGTTGGGGTTACTTGGCCGTTCGATTCATGCTAGAAAATCATCCGCAAGACGTAGAAAGCTTGTTGGCGTTGTCGCGCACTGGTCAGTTTGAACAGTGGGCGCAACAGGTGACGACATTAGGTCAACAATATGACGCAGAGTTTGAGCGCTGGTTGGATACGTTAGAAGTGGAGCCAGAGCAACCAGGTACTGACCCAGAAGAGCCAACAGAACCTGAAGCACAAGTGACTGAATTGACGGCGAACCAAAGCCTTCAACTCAGTGGCGAAGCGTACAGCGAAAAACTGTTCTACGTTGACGTACCAGCCAACACCGTGCGCTTTAATGTATCTATTGAAGGTGCGGGGGATGCGGATCTTTACATGAGCTACAACAAAGTTGCGCATTACTACGACTTTGAAATGAGCCAGTATGGCGATGGCAGCAATGAAGAGATTGTATTTGAGCCAGAGCAGGATGGTTACGTGAAAGCAGGTCGTTACTACATCAGTTTAACTGGCCGTGATAGCTATGACTCAGTGAATCTTGTGGCTGCGTTAGAAGTGGAAGCGCAAACACCGCCAACCCAAGTGCAAGATGATTTAGCACCTGTGGTACTAGAGTCTGGTGAAGCAAAAATGCTCACTGTGCACAAGCAGCGTTATGCGGCAGTGTATGTACCTGAAGGTGTTGAAGAGATTCGTGTATGGCTAACGGCCCACTCTCAAACTGGTAATGTCGATCTATATGCCAGCAGAGAGCATTGGCCTACGGTTGAGCAACACGAGTACGTGTCCAACTATGCAGGTAGCAACGAATACTTTGCGATTCCTGTTACTGAAGCGGGCTATGTGCACTTCTCTCTTCAAGCACCAGAACAAGGTGATGACGTTGAAATGTTAGTGCACTTCAACTAAAACATGCTCGATTAGCTGAAATCGAGATAAAAAACGTCGCTCATAGAGCGGCGTTTTTGTTTGTATCGGATGCCATTGTGATCAAACAGCGTTGAATGCCAGTTAATCGGCTGATTTATCGAGTTATCCTTTGCTCTTTTTCTAAACGGCTTTAGGTTTGTATTACAATTTACCGCGCACATAAACTTTTTTAGCGACGCGTTCTGTGACCTAGCTTCTGATTTGTGCTTTCCAAACGGATACAATATATATGCACCCCGTGCAATAAAGTGAAAAGGGAAAGACATGAAAACGCTTATTTATGAAACGTTGATTAGCCTTGCTAACCAAGAACCAGAACAACATGCAAGAATCCGACAAAATCTATATGAACAGTTGGATCTGCCGTTCGATAAGCAGCTGGCTTTGTATTCTTGTGCTCTTGGTCCTGCAAGTTCAGGCAAGTTGGAGAGTAGTCAAGGCATTAACAACGCGGTAGATTGCGCGGTTAAACTGCTTGAAACCCCTGAGCGCTAATTCACTCGTTGTTTAAATCACGGCCCGATCCCCAAGGGCCGTTTTTAATTGCCTTTAAATTGATTTCAACGTCGTGATTACTTTGCTCTCTCCGCTAGCACTTCTTTGAAGGCAAACATGCCGTTTAATGCCGCTGGAAACCCTGCGTAGACGGACATCTGTAAGATGACTTCTTTAATTTCAGCCTCGCTGCAGCCTACATTCAGTGCCGCATTGAGATGTACTTTCAGTTGTGGCGAACAATTCCCCATTGCCGTTAGCGCGGCGACAGTTGCGATTTCTCTCGATTTTAGGTCTAAGCCTGGGCGAGCATAAATATCGCCAAACGGATACTCAATGGTGTACTGAGCTAAATCTGGGCAAATATCTTGTAAGGTTTCGATGACGTTATGACCAGCGTCGCCATCAATGTGAGAGAGTAGTTCTAATCCTTTGTTAAAGCGTGATTGTTCCATTGATATGTTCCTAGTGAATAAATGCAAACATACCTTAATCGTTAGAGTTAACTCTAAGTCAACGAACTTTTCCGCTTTTATACAAGGCAATTTTTTCTTCTAGAGCCGTTAAGTGCTTTTGCTGCTGTTCAATGTGGAGCTTGAGGTTTTCTTGATGTTGCTCTAGCAAGGCTTGGCGTTGTCGTACAGACTCTGAGCCGACTTCCCTTAATTTTGCATATTCCAGAATCTCTTCAAGTGGCATTGCAGTTTCTTTTAATCGCTTTACGAAGCTAATCCAGCTTAGATCTTTCGCACTATACACTCGATGCCCACTCGCGTTTCTATGGACATGTTTAAGTAAGCCAATTTTTTCATAGTATCGAAGTGTATGAGCAGACAAGCCGACGAGGCTAGAAAACTCTTTGATATTCATGATTACTCTCCAAGGTAATTCATACCAATAGGCATAAGCTAAGTTCCGCATTTTGAAGTCATTTCGGGATAGATACAAACGGTAATCTTCCATGTTTTAAGGTGGGATACGCAGAAGGAGGCTATTTTTAATACGCGCCAAACGTGATCCACCTGCCAGTTTCACTTTATTAAAAATTAGTTACTCAATAGAGTGGTTTGGCTGTTTTTAGTCTTTGGCCTCCTTTAGGGCGTACCCGGGCATTTTCTTTCATATATTTTAAATGCATTTTTTTCAATACAAAACAATGGTTTAGTGTGTTTTATGTGCGGTGTACTTGAATGTCATCTACTCGTTTACGTTCAGAACCGTTTCTACTTATGCAATGGAGGAGTCACTACGCCTTCATTTTCAGCCTTGAGTTAGGGCGAAAAGGGTGAGGGCGTCTGATGAATAGCTCTTATAATTTTGACTATTGAATTCACTCACAAAAAAATGCAAACAAGTAATCGTGAGTGAAAACGAGTAGGAGAACAACATGAGTGGCTCACAGGAAATACAATCATTCGGTGCGAATGTTATCTTACATGCGTTTGATTGGAAGTATGCTGACATTGCCCAACGAGCAAAAGAAATCCACGAGCTAGGTTACGGCTCCGTGTTGGTTTCGCCACCAATGAAAAGCGCCCACGATGATCGCTGGTGGCAGCGCTATCAACCTCAAGATTACCGTGTCATCGACAATGCGTTGGGTGATACCAAAGACTTTATCCGTATGGTTCGTGAACTGGAGCAAGTTGGCGTGTGGGTTTACGCTGACGTGGTGTTTAACCATATGGCAAATGAGGCCCACCTTCGCCGAGACCTCCAATACCCAAGGCAAGAGGTCCTGGAGGAATACCAACAAAACAAACAGAAATATCAGTCGCTAACGTTATTTGGCGACTTATCTCAACCGCTTTTTGATGAAGAGGACTTTGTTGAAGCGTTCGGTATTAAAGACTGGAAAGATAAATGGCAGGTACAAAATGGACGTATCACAGGTGGACCAACCGATCCTGGCTTGCCAACCCTCCGTGTTTGTGACCATGTCGTTGAGCAGCAACGCGCTTACCTAAAAGCACTGAAAGCCATTGGTGTGAAAGGTTTTCGTATTGATGCCGCGAAACACATGACGCTAGAGCACCTTAAACGTGTTTGGACAGACGACATCACGCGCGATGTGCATATATTTGGCGAAATTATTACCGATGGCGGTGCGACAGAGGAAGAGTATCAGTTGTTTCTTGAGCCGTATCTACAGGAAACTCGCTTAGGCGCTTATGATTTCCCGTTGTTCTCGACCATTTTTAAGGCGTTCGCTAAAAAGGGCAGTTTCAAGTCGTTGATTGACCCATACTGTTTCGGTCAGGCCCTTTCGCCTGGTCGCGCCATTACATTTGTTGTCACGCATGACATTCCTAACAATGACGTTTTTCTTGATCTGATCATGGATGAGGAAAATGAATGGTTAGCTTATGCCTACATTCTAGGCCGCGATGGTGGTGTGCCATTGGTTTATACCGACTTAAACACTAGCGGTATTACAGATAAAAATGGCAAGCCAAGATGGCAAGGCGCATGGAACGATCCGCGAATGGCGAAAATGATCCAATTCCATAATATGACGCATGGCGAGTCGATGAGTGTTCTTGAAGGTAACGATGATATGCTGGTATTTAAGCGAGGGAGCAAAGGCATTGTCGTGCTTAATAAATCGCAGCGTCAGCAGTCTTTGACATTGAAAATGGATGGTGACTGGGTGGATTTGATGACGGATCAGGACGTTCCATCTGACGGTAAGTTAATTGTGCCACCTAAAGCCTCAATGTTGCTCGTCGAAAACTAAAAAATAAAACACCGAGCTTAGCGAGCTCGGTGTTTTATTTTTGTCGGCGGTCATTCAAGAACGGGTAAAGTCTAATGTAAAACCGAAGTCTTTCGCGTCTGCTATGAGGTTATGAGCACTCATTAACGCAACATTCAGCCTTTAAAAAGCCGATCACATCATCTAAACATTGGTACTCTGCAACGCAAAAAAGGGTTCGCCCCTCACGACGTTGGGTGATAAGCCCGGCTGAGGCTAGACTAGAAATATGATGAGAGAGAGTGGATGCAGGAATGCCAAGCTTTTCTTGTACGCCGCCTACCGCGATACCTTTGTATCCCGCTTTGACAACTTCTTTGTAAATACTTAAACGAGTAGGATGACCTAACTCTTTTAGTGCTTTAGCGACGGCTTCAAGCTCCATACTGACCTCTAAAGAATGACTACAGTAAATTTGTTTCGATAATAGGGAAAGTCTCGGTAAATGCCAACTCTTGTGATCTAGGAACGATTTAAATCAGATGAGATTCATACCGGCTCATACCAGCACAACAATAATTGTCTACTCCAATGAGACAGATCAATCTTCATTATTATTTCACCCCACGTTCAAACTCCCTCATCTACACTCATGGGTGAGTTGTCAGTTGGCAGACCAAGGAGGCGGCCATGATTGCGGTTCATAGAGATTATTGTTTGTCTAACAGTTCAGATTTACATGCTCACGTTAAAGTTAACCCTGTCGGTAAATTAGAAGTTGAGATTGTAGAACTTCAAGAGCGCCATACCACAGAGTTTGATGATTTGTCTTTTGAGAGCCGTGGGTGTGAAACTCGAATCTGTGGTAAAGAAGACACAACTCCGTGGCAGTTCAATCTTGCAGTTACTGATGCGTTAGAGCTTTCTCACTTAGTGGAAGAAGCAAACGAAGAGTATGAGATTTTAATGAATGATCTTATGTAATCTCGTGAGAAGATCATTTTATCCTGCACGGCATGTGGCTCTGTACTGAAAAAGAAAAACCTCCCAAGCGGGAGGTTTTTAATATTGAGCAAGTTACCGTCAGAGCGGCTCTTCTCTCGGCGGTGTTAGTTCTTGAACGTTATCTTCATTGAAGTCATCGGCGTAACCTTTCGGAGGTGGCGTCCAACCACGTTCTGAGCGCGAGAGTTTGTCATGGCGATCTTTTTGCATCTCTTCCGCCATTTTTTCCTCTAACTGAATAAACAGTTGTCGGAAATTGTTGTCATAACGTTCGCCTTCAGAATCATCTTCCCAAGCTTTGTAGAGTAGCTCGGACTTGCGTGCTTCAACACGCTTGTATGTCGCTTTTTGCTGCTCAACAAAGAAGGGATGAATACCAAGTGCTTTCATCGTGTGACCACCCATCTCCAATGCGGAATGGTAGGTTTCCGATTCAATAATATCAGCCCCAGCTTGACGCAAAAGATAGCCGTGACCACGGTCAAAGGCGCGTGCGATCACCGTTACTTTGGGGTACGTGTGTTTGACGTACTTCACCAGTTCCACACTCGATTCTTGGTTATCAATTGCGACGACCAACGCAGCCGCATGCTCGATGCCTGCAGTGTGCAGCATATCTGGTCGAGTCGCATCGCCAAAATAAGCACGAGTGCCAATCTGGCGCATGTTATCAACTTGGTTGGCTTGGTGATCGAGCACCACTGTTGTTACACCATTAGAAACAAGCAAGCGGTTAACAATCTGACCAAAACGGCCGATACCAGCGATGATTACTGTGCCTTTTTCTTCAATCGTATCGCTTTCCCTTTCGTTTGATTGAGTTTCAAAACGCGGCAGTATTAATTTGTCAAATAGAATGAACAAGCCTGGCGTTAAGAACATTGAGATAGCAACAACCAGCGCAAGAGTTTGCGAGAGTTCAAACGGAATGACGTGGTTTTGCACAGAGAAGCTTAGCAACACAAAACCAAATTCACCCGCTTGAGCCAAGCTTAAGGTAAACAGCCAGCGGTTGCTGCCTTTCACTCTAAATATCAGCGCGAGAATAAACAGCACCAAGGCTTTCAATACCATCACGCTAATGGTCAGTGCCATGATCAACCAGAAGTCACCAAATAGAACCGAGAAATTGATCCCTGCGCCGACGGTGATGAAGAACAGACCCAGCAACAACCCTTTAAATGGTTCGATATTGGATTCTAACTCGTGACGGAATTCGCTGTTCGCCAATACAACGCCAGCCAAGAAGGTTCCCAAAGCTGGAGACAAGCCAACTAAACTCATCAGTGCTGCGATGCCGATCACCAGCATCAATGCGGTGGCGGTAAAAATCTCACGCAGCCCAGAGCTAGCAACATAGCTCAGCAGAGGTCGACTTAAAAAGTGACCACCAACGACAACAATCGCAATCGATGCTGTGATGACTATTCCGTACGCCCAGCCCGGTAAATCTGCCACGAGGTTTAAATCGTCATGATGCTGCGCGGCCGTTTGAACAGCATTTTGTGCTTGTTCGACTAACTCCGGCAGTGCCAACAATGGAATAAAGGCCAACATCGGGATAACAGCGATATCTTGGAAAAGCAAAACAGAGAACGCGTTTTGTCCGCCTTCTGTCTTCGTTAACCCTTTTTCGCTAAAAGTTTGCAAAACAATCGCGGTAGAAGAGAGGGCGAAAATCAAACCGATGGCTAAGGCAATGGTCCAAGGCTGCTCAAAGTACAGGGCAATACCCATAATCGCCGCGATGGTACCGCCAACTTGAAGACCGCCTAAGCCCATTAAACGATTTCGCATTGACCAGAGCATTTTAGGCTCTAGCTCTAATCCCACTAGGAATAGCATCATCACCACGCCAAATTCGGCAAAATGCTGAATTGTCGTTGTTTCCTCACCGACTAAACCGATAATTGGACCAATTACCACACCAGCGATGAGGTAACCTAAAACGGAACCGAGCCCTAAACGCTTGGCAAGTGGTACCGCAATCACAGCGGCAATCAAATACACGAAGGCTTGTAAGAATATCCCTGTCATGAAGCCTCCTTGATGAGCTTCGGAAGTGCGCTGTTGAGTTTGATTAATGACGCAGCTGCTTCAACATCTAGTCTATCTTCGACTAATGCTGTTAGCAGGCTTTTGTACCGTTCGACATGACGGGGAATTCGTCCTTCCTCTTCGGCTGTACGTGCGCCGAACAAAGCAAGAGGCGCAATATAGTGCATACCCGTGAGCGCTGACATTTGCTCGATAGGAGCGAGCAGTTCCCGAATCGTAAAATGGTTGTAGCCTTCGGCTTTATAGGCTTCTTCCTTGCCACCGGCCGAAAGTACGCACAGCATGGTTTTACCTTGTAGTTCGGTTCCTTCAGTGCCGTAAGCAAAGCCATACTCCAAAACCAGATCTTGCCACTCTTTTAAAATTGCTGGGGTTGAATACCAATATAGTGGGAATTGAAAAACCACTACATCATGCTCACGCAAGCGTTGTTGTTCACGGTCGATATTGATATCGAAACGAGGGTATTCACCATAGAGATCAACACATGTCACGCCTTCAATTTTTTGAGCTTCTTTGAAAAGTGGAGTATTCACTTCTGAACGATGCTGGGAAGGATGAGCAAAGAGAATTAATACTTTTTTATTCGCCATAAGGATCCTTGCTATCTAAATAACCATGCCCGGTAGGAGCGCAGGTTGGTTAGAAAATGTAACTCATAAATGGCCGTCAAGCTAGCTTGGAAAAGTGCTTAAGCTGTTTCAATATCAATAAAAAACCACCAAATAAGTTGGTGGTTTTGGCAAGCGTCAAATTCTAATTAATCATGAATAGGAACGACTAAAATATCGACTGGTGACTTGTTGATAAGATGTCTTGAGTAGGAAATGATTTTGCTCCAGAAATCTTGGTGATGGCCACAAATCAGCAAGTCCACTTCTTGCTCTTTGATGGTAATTTCGAGCTTATCGGCTAAATCACCAGTACCCACGAAGAAGTGTTTGAGTGGATAATCCATGTACTCACTGAATGTTCTCAAACATTCCATAGAGTGCTCATTCAGCGGCCTTTGGTCTGGGTTCTCTTTAATGTCTACGAGCTCACGATAAATTTCCCCGTGAGTTCCATCAATATGGATGAATGAAATATCGGAGTCGAGATAGTTAGCCATCGCTACGGCTCTGTCGATCAGAACTGTGCTTTCATCGGACAGTTCGAGTGCAACAAGGATATGTTTGTATTTCATTACCACGCCCTTTTGTGGATTAGCTTTACTGTAAGCATAGTATGGCTTGGGCAAAATTTGTGTAGATAAGATCTCGAAATCGTTCAAAGTTTTGATAAATAATGCTGCTTGCTTTTTAGTCAGAAAACCCGCTAAACTTCGCAAATCATTTCTCTAGGAGATTACGCCAACATGAAGAACTAAACCTGTCATCCATATTTTTTACTTATTTTTTGGATCTGCAGGGTTAGTAGGCGTAGCTCACTTTCCGATATTTCTTTGCAACAAGACGACTTTTTGATTTGACGTTTATCGTCGAGCTTTACATAGCGCTTAATGCGTTTGTGCACGCGTTTTGTTGCAATCTCAAATCATAGCTACGGCTGTTGTCCCTGTCATACAGGAGGCAAATTATGCCAGTTTTACAAGCTTTTAATGTTAGCCATCAGTTTGATAATGGCGATACGCTATTCCAGTCTATTTCTTGTTCCATGACTAAACGACGTGTTGGTTTGGTTGGGCGCAATGGCATCGGTAAGTCGCTTTTGGCTTCCATTTTGGCGGGAGAAACTCAGCCTGCCAGCGGTGTTGTGACTTCTCCCTCTTCTTTCATGATGTATCGCCAGCAGCCGTCTGATTTGCTTTCAGGTCAGCAATCGATCGCCCAGTTTCTGGGCAAAGATGCGGTTTTGCATGCTTTGAAGCAGATTGAACAAGGTGATGTTTCTGAACATTGGTTCGAACTGGTTGGCGAGCAGTGGGATATTGAATTGAAACTCAAACAGCAGCTCGCTGCGATGGGATTACCGCAAGACCCTGATTTCTCTTGTGCTCGGCTCAGTGGTGGTCAGTTGGTGCGTTTGCAGTTATGGCAGTTGTTTGAAAACGAAACGGAGCTTTTGATTCTCGATGAGCCATCCAATCACCTCGATACCGAGGCGAAACAATGGCTGATAGAGTCTATGAGGCATTTCGGTGGCGCGATTTTACTCATCAGTCACGATCGTGAGCTGCTGCGAGCAATGGAGGAAATTTGGGAACTATCGGGCCTAGGCTTACAGGTTTTTGGTGGAAATTACGATGTGTATGCCGAGCAAAAACGCACTGAGCTGCAAGCGGTCGAAAGGCAGTTAGTGCAGGTCGATAAACACAAAAAACGGTTAGCTGAGCAAGCCCAGAAAAATCGCGAAAAAGCAGACCAACGCGCCGCGCAAGGGAACAAACTGCGCAAAGACGGCAGTCAGCCCAAAATTTTGCTTGATGGCAAAAAGGATAGCGCGACCGCCAGCGCCTCAAATCGCAATAAGAATGAGCAACTCAGACAAGTGCATTTACAAGCCAAAGAGCGGGCGTTGCAATCGCGACATGAGCAGCTCAAAGCGCAAAAGCTTTATCTTGCAGATAATCCGAACCGTTCGCGAAAAGTGTTGTCGATACAAGAAGGTACATTGCCTTTTGGGGATTCTACTCCTATCACGTTGCAGATTTTTGCGAACGATAAAGTCCATCTCAAAGGGAAAAATGGCTGCGGAAAGTCAACCTTGTTAAAGACGTTGCTTGGCGAGTTATCGTTGCTGAGTGGTGAGCTGCAAGTGAATACACCCTTGTATTATCTCGACCAACACTTTGGCGCAGTGAATCCAAATCTTTCGTTACTTGAGAACGTAATGGAGACCTGCCAAGAGATGACGGAAAGTGAAGCGAGAACCTTATTGGCGGGGATCGGTTTTCGTCGAGACGCTGTGTTTCGGTTGGGGCGCGTACTGAGCGGTGGCGAGAAGATGAAGCTCGCGATGCTGATCGTCAGCCATCAAAACTCCCAGCCTTTGCTGCTGCTTGATGAGCCAGATAACCATCTCGATCTCGATTCAAAAATAATGCTTAGTCAGGCGTTAAATGCATACAAAGGTGGATTTGTTCTGATTAGTCACGACCAAGATTTCGCTTCTGAGTCTGGGGTTTTGCGTCAAATCGAACTGAATTAAACGAAAGAGAGCAAACGCCATCGTAGCTCTTCAGCGTTGTTCCTAAGCTCTACACTTCCACTTACCGATATGTAGAATTCGCAGGAAATGAGGGAGTTAGGATGGCTTTCACAACTCGTTTAATGAAATTAGATTCATTTTGTCGATATATAGTAGAGTTCTGATGTATTGCACAAAAAGACAACAGAAAAATAAAAAGGAATTTCATGAAAAAGAACACCCTAGCATTAGCAACGGCTCTCGCACTCGGAAGTGTGTTGTCTGTGGCGCATGCAAATGAAGCGGCGCAGTCGTCGGCTGAACAGGTAAATCCGAAAGCCGTCACGTACCCAACCACACAAAAAGTGGATGTTGTCGATGACTACTTTGGTACAAAAGTGAGTGATCCTTATCGCTGGTTGGAAGACGATCTCAGCCCAGAAACCGCAGAATGGGTGAAGGCACAAAATGCAGTGACGTTTGATTATCTGTCGAAAATCCCTTATCGCAAGCAGATTGAAGAGCGCATTACTAAGCTCATGGATTACGAAAAACAAAGCCAACCGTTCAAAGAGGGTAAGTTCACTTACTTCTACAAAAATGACGGGTTACAAAACCAAGACGTGCTTTATCGGCAGCTAGGTGATGGTGAAGCAGAAATTTTCCTCGATCCAAATACTTTTAGTGAAGATGGCACCACATCGTTAGCGGGAGTGAGCTTTTCACGAGATGGATCTTTGGTTGCATACAGCATTTCGGAAGGCGGTAGCGATTGGCGAAAAGTCATAGTTCTAGAGACAGAAACCAAAAAGCCCGTCGGCGAAACGCTGGTGGATATTAAGTTCAGCGGCATCAGTTGGCTCGGCAATCAAGGCTTCTATTACTCAAGTTATGACAAGCCACAGGGGAGTGAACTCTCCGCGAAGACAGATCAACACAAGCTCTACTTTCATAAGCTTGGGACGAAACAAAGTGAAGACCAGCTGATTTTCGGCGGCTTTGAGGAAGAGAAATACCGTTATGTTGGCGGCTATACGTCGGAAGATGAACGCTACTTGTTTATCTCAGCCAGCGTATCGACATCGGGTAACAAACTGTTCTTCAAAGATCTGAGCAAGCCAAACAGCCCGCTGAAAACCATTTTAGATAACACCAGTTCTGATACTTGGGTGATAGACAACCAAGGCACGAAACTGTACTTGGTTACGAACCTTAATGCGCCGAACAAACGCGTCGTGACGGTGGATGCGAGTCAGCCGCAGCCCAAAAACTGGAAAGATTTGATACCTGAGACAAAGAACGTGTTACGTGTTTCTACCGCGGGTGGCAACTTGTTTGCGAGCTATATTGTTGATGCGATCTCGATGGTGAAGCAATACGACATGAACGGCAAACTCATCCGAGAAATCAAATTGCCTGATATTGGCAGCGCATACGGTTTCACGGGTAAAAAAGAAGAAACCGAAGTCTACTATTCTTTCACCAACTACAAGATGCCAAGCACTACGTATCGTCTGAACATCAAAGATGGTGATAGCGAGGTGTACTACAAATCTAAAGCGCCATTTGACCCTGCTTTGTATGAATCTCGCCAGGTGTTTTACACCTCAAAAGACGGAACAAAAGTGCCGATGATCATCACCTATAAAAAAGGGACACCGATGGACGGCAGTGCACCAACCATCCTATATGGTTATGGCGGCTTCAACATTAACCTCACACCATCTTTTAGCCCGACACGTGCGGCTTGGTTGGAGCTTGGTGGTGTTTACGCGGTAGCGAACATTCGTGGCGGTGGGGAGTATGGTAAAGAGTGGCACAACGCTGGCATTCAAATGCAAAAGCAAAATGTGTTTGATGACTTTATTGCGGCGGCTGAATACCTAATTGATGAAAAGGTAACGTCATCAAACAAGTTAGCCATTAACGGTGGATCGAATGGTGGCTTGTTAGTGGGGGCTGTTATGACGCAACGTCCAGAGCTGTTTAAAGTGGCGCTGCCAGCAGTCGGCGTACTGGATATGCTGCGTTATCATACTTTTACCGCAGGTGCTGGTTGGGCGTATGACTACGGCACGGCAGAGCAAAGTAAAGAGATGTTCCAATATCTGAAAGGTTATTCGCCAGTGCACAATGTAAAAGCAGGGGTGGAATACCCAGCAACATTGATTACAACCGGTGATCATGATGATCGTGTTGTTCCTGCTCACTCTTACAAATTTGCTGCTGAGTTGCAGTCAAAACAGGCGGGTTCAAATCCGACCTTGATTCGCATCGAAACCAATGCAGGACATGGTGCTGGCACACCAACGCGTAAAATAATTGAGACAAATGCAGATATTTATAGCTTTGCACTGTTCAATATGGGGATAGAGAAACTGCAATAGTGCGAATCGTTTGCGTTTTTAGTTAACGAAATGCATTGGTGCTTTTGCACTCGATAATAAAAGGGAATCACAGAGTGTGATTTCCTTTCAATTTATTGTGGAGTAACTATTCTAAATTGACCGCAAGGCTAATTAAATTAAGGTATTTGCAATTTATTACAACTCTCTTCTTTACCTTAAGAGTAATATGCGATACAAATAAAACTTGATCGCGATCACTTAACACCATTGCACTCCTTATTTATATGGTAAATTTAATTAATCATTTGTTCTAATGATAATTGAATTTTCATAAGCTTTAATATTCCCTTCTTTGTAAAGCTTACCAAATTTCAAGTTATATAAGATATAAGTAGCAGTGATTGAACTTTTACGACGCTTTATTTTATTTTAATTAAAACGTCTAATGTTTCGTCATTATTAAATTTGCTTTGATAATTTATATTATCCAAAGCGAGTTGTGTTGCTTGCTATTTATGATGACCTCATGACGTGAATAATTTTATAATCATTAAAATGGATACAGTTTTATGAATTTAGTGAAACCGTCTGTTGTTATCATGGCAGCAGCCCTTCAACTCGCGTCTTCTGCTTATGCTCAGACAAATAATGACGAAGAACTACAAGATATGTCTGACCCACTTGCGGTTTACACCCAAGCGGGCTTTGGTATTACTGACAAAGGCGCGAACATCAAAATCGGTCAAACTTACCAATCTAGCCAGCCTGGCACCATGGCGATGAACATCATCGAAATGAAAGGCATTGGTGGTGAGCTATTTGGCATTCGCGACAATGACGATCCAATGTATGCCAATGTTGATGACAGCATTGACTCTTTCCGACTACGTAATTTCCAAGTAGAAGTCGCAAAAGGTCTAGGCCGTCAATTAGATGTAAATTACGACGTTGATAACGATAAATTAGATGCATCTTATAGCTTTATTCAAGGCCTACCTAAGTTTGGCATATTGCAGTTATTTCCTTTGGCTGGTGCAGGTGTCACTATTGCTAATGATTTTAGTGGTGATGGCAAAGGTTATGAAATTCCAGGTACTTTCACCGTTGTCGGTATGTACTCAAAAATTGAATTAACCGATAAAATCTGGATTAACTACAACCCAATGTATATGCATACATTGTCAGGGTCTAGTCAATATAAAGATACTTATTACGCGGGTGAAGATAATATCTTAACTCATGAGTTTGCGTTGTCTTATCAAATTAATCCTCGCGCTAATATTCGTTACTTTGCAAACTGGAATGAGCACGTTAATTTCGGTGATGGTGATCACCGTATCGAATTTAACTACCAATTCTAACTTCCTCGTTTATTTCCAGAATAGAAAGTGTGTTTATCCATATATTTAAATATTTAGGCTAGGGCACTTTCTACATAAAGTAGGTTTATCATGAAAGCCAAATATAAATTTGCGTTGGTATCTATTGCTATATCTTCTGCATTACTATCAGGATGCAAAACTGGCGATATCGCAACGAAAACTGCCCAAGCACCCTCTGTTGAAACCGTTACCCTAACCGAAACAAAAATCACTCCTTATCATACTTTTATCGGTCGAACTGAAGCGGTAAATGACGTTGATATTATGCCTCGAGTCGGTGGCGAATTAACCGCGATTCATTTTAAAGATGGCGATATGGTCGAAAAAGGCCAATTGCTGTTTGAAATCGACGACCGTCCTTACAAAGCGGCACTGGCGTATGCAAAAGCGTCGTTGCAAAAAGCAAAAGCACAACTCGTTCAAACTACGCGTGATGCAGAACGTGTGAAGAAACTCATCAAAGATAAAAGCATCAGTGAGCAGCAATACGATGACGCCATTGCTGCGCACGCTGCAGCGATTGCTTCGGTAGAAGAGGCGAAAGCGACGCTGGTTTCAGCAAGGCTCGATCTTGAATTTAGCTCTGTACGTGCTCCTTTCTCTGGCCGCGTGGGTTTCAGCAACTTCCGAGTGGGTGACCGTATTTCGAAAATTCAACTCGTTCCTCTTGTTTCGATCACTCAAATCGACCCAATTCGCTTTGGCTTTGATGTGGATGAGAAGCTCTACCGCCGCGTAAGAAGTGCCATTGATGTGGCTCATCGTAACGATGACAAACTGGATGTTGATTTAACACTGACGCTTTCAGACGGTTCATTGTATCCGCTTGATGGCAAGATCTACGCCGTTGGCAACAAGATCGATTTAGAAACAGGCTCAATTCGAGCAGAAGCACAATTCGATAACCCAACTTACGCGCTTATGCCGGGTGAATATGGCAACTTGACCATCAAGCTGCGCAACAAAACCATTGATGGTTTGCTTATCCCATCGGCGGCTGTTCAGCAAGACCAAGCAGGTGACTACGTCATGGTGGTTGGTGATGATCACGTGGTGTCTCGTCGTAACGTTGAACTCGGTCAGACCTACGGTGTGAAACGTGCTGTGCTGACTGGCTTGGCGGCTAACGAAAAAGTCATCGTCAATGGTCTACAAAAAGTGCGTCCGGGTGCAACGGTGAAAGACGTTGAACTACAGAGTGAACAAGGCTGAGTGAGAACTGATGTTAAGTAAATTTTTCATTCACCGGCCGAAGTTTGCTTTGGTGATCTCATTGGCGATGACATTGATGGGTATGATCGCCCTGAAAGTCTTGCCAATTTCTGAGTATCCTCAAATCTCTCCGACGGTAATTACGGTGAGCACCATGTATCCGGGTGCAAACGCGAACGTGGTTAAAAAGACGGTTGCACAGCCGATAGAAGCCAAAGTCAACGGCGTTGAAGACATGATTTACATGTCTTCTGTGATTGGTAACGATGGTTCATACACACTACGTATCTATTTTCGAGTGGGCGCAGATGGCGATATGGCGCAGGTTCGTGTGAACAACTTGGTGGCGCAAGCGACGTCGTCTCTACCACAAGAAGTAAACCAAATCGGTGTGACGGTTAAGAAGAAATCTTCCGACATGCTGGGCGTTATTACACTGCGTTCTCCGAAACAGTCTCACGATAGTATCTACCTCTCCAACTATGCGGATCTCAATATTGTTGAGCGTCTAAAACGTATCGAAGGTATGAGTGACATTACGCTGCTGGGTAAGAAAGACTACTCAATGCGTATTTGGTTGAACCCAAATAAACTGGCCACCTTGAAGCTTTCCGCTAGTGATGTTATTGGCGCAATTAAAACGCAAAACATCCAAGTGGCGGCGGGTAAGATCGGTGGTATGCCAGCTCCGGGTGACCAGCAATATCAATATGTTTTGCAAACCAAAGGCCGCCTTACTTCTGCGGAAGAGTTCGAGAACATCATCATCCGTGCGAGCAAGAAAGGTTCTTTGATTCGCTTGAAAGATGTGGCTCGTGTGGAAGTTGGCGCACAAGGTTACGAAGCTGATGGTCGTATGAATAACGAACCAGCCGCCGTTCTGGCCTTGTACCAGTTGCCGACAGCGAACGCGCTAGACGTGATGGAACGCGTGAAAGAGGCCATGAAAGAGTACGAGAAATCGTTCCCAGATGATTTGGTCTACGACATCGCGTATGACTCTACCGAATACGTAGAGACGTCGATTGATGAAGTGTATGAGACGCTGGTGATTGCGGTACTTCTTGTCACCTTCGTTGTGTATGTTTTCTTGCAGAACTGGCGAGCGACCATCATTCCAACCTTAGCGATTCCGGTTTCCATCATTGCGACGTTCGCAATCATGGGCGTGATGGGCATGACCATTAACACCATCTCGTTGTTTGGCTTGATCCTCGCCATCGGTATCGTGGTGGACGATGCGATCATCGTGGTAGAGAACGTGGAGCGGGTTATCCATGAAGAGCATTTAGACCCGATTCCGGCCACGATCCAAGCCATGAAAGAAGTGACGGGTCCTGTATTGGCAACAACGCTTATTTTGTTGGCGGTGTTCGTACCGGTTGCGCTATTGCCGGGTATTTCTGGTCGAATGTTCAACCAGTTCGCGGTCACCATCTGTGTGTCGGTGCTGATCTCTGCGATCAACGCATTAACGTTAACGCCAGCGCTTTGTGCGTTGATGTTGAAATCAACTCACTCACAACCTATTGCGCCTTTGCGTGCGTTTAACCGAGGTTTTGAAGCAATAACGCGCAAATACCAAGGTTTAGTTGGTTTCTTGAGCCGCCGCATTGTGCTGAGTGTCGGTGTTTATGGCGTGCTTATTGCGGGGCTGGCATTTGCGTTCATGACCGTACCTTCTTCTTTCGTACCGAACGAAGATAAAGGCGTGTTCATGGTCGAAATGCGTTTGCCAGACGCAGCTGCATTGCAGCGTACGGCACCATTAATGAAGAAGTACGTTGATGAGCTAAAACAGATGGAAGGTGTGGAGAACGTGGTTTCGGTTGCGGGTTTCTCGGTAATTAACATGGCGTCGATTCCAAACTCGGGCATGTTGATCATCAAACTGGATAACTGGAGCAAACGTAAAGACCCTGAGCTACACCAACGCGCGTTGATGAATAAAGTTAACCAAATGCTGAACTCAACGCCAGATGCCGCTTCGTTCGTTTTCGCGACGCCGGCAATCAAGGGCATGGGTGCGGTGGATGGTTTCAACCTTGTGTTGCAAGACAACTTGGGTCGTTCTCCACAAGAGTTGGCAAAAACAACCGCTGATTTTGTTGCCCAAATCAATCAACTGCCTGAAGTGGCGCGTGCGTTCTCGATTTTCCGTGCGAACATTCCGCAACGTTACATCGATATTGACCGCGATAAAGCGATTTCGATGGGCGTACCGTTGAATGAAATCTTCAGCACACTGCAAGCACAGTTGGGCGGCGCCTACATTTCTGACTTCAACTTGTTTGGGCGTTCGTACCAAGTGAAAGTGCAAGCAGAAGAGCAATATCGTGACAACATCGACGACATCGACCATCTGTTTGTTCGTTCAAGCTCTGGAAAAATGGTGTCATTGGCAACGCTAGTGAAAGTGAAGCCGATCTTCGGCCCTGATACCTTATCGAACTACAACATGTTTAGTTCTGCAACCGTGAACGGTGCGCCAGCGCCAGGTTACAGCTCGGGTGATGTTGTAAAAGCCATTGAAAAACTGGCTGCAGAATGTTTGCCAAGTGGTTACTCGTACGAGTGGTCAGGCATGACTTACCAAGAGATGAAAGCAGGCAACATGGCACCAATCGCGTTCGCATTGTCTTTGCTGTTCACCTACTTGTTCTTGGTGGCTCAGTACGAAAGTTGGACCATTCCTGCAGCGGTAATGATGGCGGTTCCAGTCGCGATTCTCGGCGCAATGGGCACGCTACTGCTGGTGGGACAACCGTTCGATTTGTACGTGCAGATTGGTGTGGTCATCTTGATCGGTATGTCCGCCAAAGTGGCGATTCTTATCGTGGAATTTGCCAAAGTTCTGCGAGAAGAAAAGGGCTTATCCATCATTGATGCTGCCAAAGAAGCTGCTCGAATCCGTTTCCGTGCAGTACAGATGACTGCGTTCGCCTTCATCTGGGGGGTATTCCCGTTGGTGATTGCATCGGGTGCTGGTGCGGCATCTCGTCACTCACTGGGCTTCGCAGTATTCGGCGGCATGATTCTCTCTACGTTTGTAGGCACGTTACTGACGCCAGTGTTCTTCGTGATGATGCAATCTCTGCGCGAGAAGTTTAAGCGAAAGAAACCCACTGAACTTGAGGTGAGTGAGCAACAACGCTGATTTCAACTGACTCCACAACACCCCCACGCTGTGTGCGATTGGCCAATGCCTTCCATTGATATACAACCACCGTCGCAGCGTGGGTTCCCCTAACAATAATAGGTTTTAACATGAAAAATCTTTCAAAAATCGTCGTAGCGAGCTCTCTACTGACGTGTGCTGCTGCGCAAGCGGGTGGGTTATACCTTTACGAAACAACAGCATCGGATATTGGTTTGGCATCCGCTGGTATGGCGGCTCGTGCGCAAGATGCCTCAGTAATGGCAGCAAACCCGGCTGGTCTGGCGAATGTTTCTGGTAAATCTTTCTCTGGTAACCTGATTGGTCTTTACGGTGACGCGCAACTAGACACGATGACTGGTGATGCGGGCAACGTGATTGGTTTTGTTCCTATGGCGTCGGCATTTTACAGCCAACAAGTGAACGACAAATGGACGCTGGGTATTGGTCTGTATGGCAACTACGGTCTTGGCCTCGAGTACGAAGGTCTTTTGAATAATCATTTAGATATTCCTACAGCAACGACGCAAGCCTTGACCATTCAACCTTCCGCTTCTTACCGCATCAATGATCACTGGTCTGTGGGTGCGGCGCTTGGTATTCAGTACGGTATGTATGAAGTGGAAACGAAGGGAATCTTGAACATTAGTGATGAAGACCAAGATACTCAGTTCAATGGTCGAGTTGGTGTGCTTTATGAGGCGACGGCAGGGACTCGACTTGGTTTGTCTTACTCTTCTGAAACCGAATTTGAGTTCGATAGTGGTAATTCCATTGCACCTCAGCAACTGATCTTTAGTGCTTATCACGTAGTGAATGATGATCTCGCTGTGATGTGGAACGCGAACTGGCAAGACTGGAGTGAATACACCACCACGCTAAACGTAGAGACACAAGACACTTATCAAGTTGCATTTGGTACTCAATATCAACTGAATGAAAAAATGACGTGGAACGCAGGCTTTGCATTCGATACTAGCATGTATGAAAGCCAATCAAATGGTGACATTACCGTTCCTACTGGCAAGGCGTACCGCATTGGTACAGGCATTGATTACAAATTGGATTCAGAAAACTCAATTGGTTTCGCGTTTGAAGCGATCTTGATGGAATCGTCAGAAACGCCAAGCTTACAAGCTGGCTTTGATGAGCCTGCTCTGTACTTCATGAGTATGAGCTACAACTGGAAAAACTAATCATTCCTAATCGCTAAAACGCCTTCCTTACAGGCCATTCTACCCTAACTACCTGCACTGGATGCTGTCACGCTATCTAAGGTAGTTAGGGCGCTTCTGTCACACCCAGTGAGTGATGATTTAAAAAGTATCTGCGCGGCTAAGTGCGGGTATTCAACATCTCAAAGGACTAAAAATGAAAAATAAACTAGCGTTAGTGAGTACGACTTTGTTGGTCAGTACGCTGGCTCATGGTGCCGAGCACCGAGTAAAAGACAATAAAAACAAGTTGGCGGATGACCCAACAAAAGTCATTACGAAATTTGGCGCGTCGTACGCAAACAACTACGATTTTGATGATCAAAACATCTCATTCTCGGGCTCACTTGCGCTTGACCAAGCGCGCAAAATTAACCTGCGTATCAATGATGATGCGAGCGAGTGGCGTATTGGTGGCTCGTGGTTGTTTCCGGTCGGTATCGTGAACTTCAACTTCGGTAAAAATGAATACGTAAACGGCGCGGATCAAACCAACTACAGCGTTGGTACCTTTATGCCGCTAAGTTATTTCGGGATTGAGCCAGCAGGCTTCCAAATTTTCCCAATGGCAGGCTATACGTACAACACTGGTGATGTTCCTGTTTGTGACGGTGCAGCAGGCAGCAACTGTAGCGAGCCTAACTTTACGGGCACTCCAAGTGCAGAGAATGGCTTCAATATGATGAGCTCTTCAGGCAGCAGCGGTTACGTTGGTGCATTTGCGCTGAAATCGTTTACCAAAGAGCTGACGTTAATCAGCTTCGCAGCAGGCACTTACGGCTCAGAAAACAGTGAAGGAGAGAACTACAAAGGCTTCTTTGGTGGTATCGGCCTTGGTTATCTCGTGAATAAACGTCACTCGTTTAACGTAATGACGTTTGTCATGGACAACAACACCTATTTAGATGAGGCAGATAGGCGCGTCGCATTATCTTACCAATATCAATTTGAGTAAATTGAAAACGCAGCAACGATGGCTGCGTTTTTACTTTGATGGAATAAATTAGTGAATCGCGTTCTTTTCTTCGATCTTTTTCTGATATTGGTGTTTTAATATATACATACGCTTAACATCGCTATAGGCTCCGTTAATAAAGTATTCTTCTACTAAATGGCCTTCTTCAATAAAACCACATTTCTTATATAAATGAATAGCGACTTCATTATCCACTGCGACCAATAAGTATATTTTACGTAGATTAAGAATCGAGAAGGAGTAATCCAATGCACGATTAATCATCTCTGTCGCATAACCTCGTCCTTGATGCTCTGGGGCGATGATTATCTGAAACTCAGCGCTTCGGTGAATGTAGTTGATCTCAATAAGTTCGACCAATCCAATCACTATGCCGTCTTCATCTTCAACCACAAAGCGTCTTTCTGCGTCATCATGTATATGTTTTCGGTACAGTTCTTCGAGCTCATCATAAGATTCATAGGGCTCTTCGAACCAGTAGGCCATGATATTTCGGTTGTTATTTAGTTCGTGAATAAAGCGCAAATCAGAGCGTTCTAGTGCACGCATTTTTAGGCCTTTCTTCATCATTTATCTCCAATGAGGCGAAGTAAACCTCCGCAATTGATGCTAGAAAATCTTAACGTATTAAACAAGAATTGCGCATCTGTTTTTGGGAAATATTGTGTTTTTTTCAATATGGAAACTTAGAGTTCACGCCAAATAAAAATTAATCTTTACGATAAAAAATTCGATTAGGTGGTTTGCCTAATATCATATTAAATACCGCGCAACGACTTAGTGTCTTAATCTAAATAAACAAGGTATTCAATATGTTTTCAATCGGTGACGTAGTAGTAGCGACTAAAGGTATCGATCTTGGCGAAATGGTTGTTACAGGTTTAAGCAGTGGCGGTTTTTACACACACGTAAAAGCAGGCGAGAAAACGCTAACTTACCCAGCTAAAGATCTTAAGAAAGCATAATTAAATTTGCTCACTCTTATTTCTAAACTGGCTTAAAGTTCGTATTACTTATTTTAGGCGGGTTAGAATTTATAAAAGGTAGCGCAACAAGTCGCTACCTTTTTTATCACTCTCTTTTCTAGTTTTCTTCTGTTTTATGAACCTCAACACGGTTTCTACCGGTTTCTTTGGCTTTGTAAAGGGCTAAGTCGGCGCGTTTTACGAGTGGTTCAAACGAGTCATCCAAGCTACAGACTTGAGTTACACCAATACTAGCGGTAAAGCTCATATCACGACCTGAGTGTTGAATCGTCGTAGTTTCTAGCGCATTGCGAATCGTTTCTAATGTGTTTAGGGCTTCTTGCGATGACCGGCTTCTTAGTACGATGGCAAACTCTTCACCGCCAACTCTGGCAAGTAAGTCACAGTCAAGTAGATGACTTTGAATGGTGTTGACTGCATGGATCAGCGATTTATCGCCAGCATCATGACCAAACCGATCATTAAGGCTCTTAAAGTTGTCTAAATCTAGAATAGCAACATGGAAGTCAATGCCTTGGGTGCGGTATTCAGTCAAGCGGCTTTCGATTTGTCGCATGAATTCTCTGCGGTTTGGAATGCCAGTCAGGTCATCCGTTGTGGCAAGATGCTCCATTTTCATAATTTGTATATGAAGAGCAATGTTTAAAGCAATCCAGTTAGCGATGCACTGAAGCTGTGCCGCTTGTTCGTTTGTATAAGTGTGCGTTTGATGATGTGCAACATTAAGCGTGCCCAAACAGACTTTACCGTGCATTAAAGGCGCATCCATACACGTCCCCATGCCATTGGATGCCAGCATCACACAATCGACCTCATCAGATTGAGTGACATCGTCACAGATCATCAGTTGTTGTTTTTTGAACACTCGGCCAACAAAAGCTCGGTGAATAGGTACCAAGAATTCAGCCGGAATCGCTTTATTACCAGAGAAAGAGTAGACCTTTAGATGATCATCATTTTCATAAAGCGTGATACTCGCGCGGTCGGAATTGAATATACGATTTATCCATTCTGCGACCGTATCAAGCACCTGCTGCAATGTTTCCGATTGAGCTAAAAAGTGAACAAACCCTATCGGCATACAGATCGGACTTTCCATATTCTGCATCGATAAGTCATCAGGGTTAAAAGTTCTTTCAAGTCTCAATAGACATCTCCTTGCGATGTTGCAAATACCAACAATAAGTTACACGAAGCTATTTTCAAGAAAAATGCGTTTCTACGTAAGATTATGGTTTATTTATCGCCATCTATGTGTGTTCAATTGCTTAATGTGGGCGTTAACTCACGCCTAAATGAATAAATGTTATACCTATTTATAAGTAAGTCATTACTCAATAAGGGGTGTTTTTGAGGTAGAACCAAAGAATAGGAAAGCCCTTCAGGGAAGAGAAGGGCAAAGAGGGTGAACTTAGGAAAGTAAATACGTAAGCAGTGAATTAATTATCTTTGTATTTCTGTAAAATCAACTGACTGATTTGCGCGATGAGCTGGTCTCTGGCTTGCAGTGATAGCTCGGTTTCTGTGACATAGATACTAATGTAAACAGGACGATGGTTTTCCTTCCATATGATTGCGTTAATACCGCGCGAACCGTGACCACCCGCACCAGAGCGGTCGGCGATAGACCAACCTGTTGGTAATACTGAACGCATTAACGAGTCTGAAACCTTGTTGTCCTGCATCCAGATTTTTAATTGCACGCGAGACTCGTAAGACAACGTTTCTCCTTCAATCAAGGTTCGCAGAGTGTTTACCATGGCGTTAGGTGTGGTTGTGTCGCGGTTGTCTCCCGGTGTCGCTTCGTTCAAACGTGGTTCTAATCTATCTAGGCGCGTCGCTTTATCACCAATTGATCGCAAAAACATTGTCACGGCCTTAGGACCGCCGATTTCATTCAATACTAAGTTGGCAGCAGTATTATCACTCATCAACATCGCGGCTTCACAAGCGTGTTCTACGCGTGTGTTTTGGCCTGCGAGTTTGTCCATCACTGGAGACCACACAACGATGCTGCGCTCATCGACTTTCGCGGTCGCATTTTTACTTAGCTTACCGCTGTCCATATCACTTAGCATTGTGGCGCAAGCCAAGGTTTTGAATGTGCTCATGAGTGGGAAGCGTTCATCGCCGCGGTAATCCCAGCGCTCATCGGTTTGCGTATCCCAAACCGAGACCCCAACTCTGCTTGAGGTTTGTTGTTCGATGAGAGAAATGTCTTCATTCAGTTGGGAAGCGTAACTTAGGGTTGAGCAAACCATTAGCCCAGCCAACAAAAATAACTTTTTCATGCGTCGTGTTCTTCATTTTGGTTTTGGTTCGCACTGTGGCGATGTTACGCAAACTATAACGAGCGAATACTCTAACCACTGTTAAATCCATGTCGATTTTTTGTAGGATTCTGCGCAATACCTCCAAGTTTGTTATTGACCTTAAGTATATTGTGGGTTTACTCAACTTTACGAATATTGACGTTGCATTACGCTAGAAAAACTAAACTAGAGTTGTCGTCAATTTGAGAGTGATGTTCATGAAAACTGTACGAAATTTTGTATGGATGATAGTTGCCGCCGTGTCTGTGTTGTGGTGGATGAGTGAACCGCAACTGCTGTCCTCGACCCAATTCTTCCAATGGCGCTCCGCGCTTATTCAATATTCTGGTGTTTTGTCGTTAGCTTTGATGTCTATTGCGATGGTGCTGGCGCTGCGCTTACCTGTGATAGAGCAATGGGTTCATGGCATGGACAAGGCATATCGAGTACATAAGTGGTTAGGTATAACAGGCGTCAGTTTGGGTGTGATCCATTGGCTTATGTATAAAGTGCCGAAGTGGCTCGTTGCTGCTGGTTGGTTGGAAAAACCAGTAAAACACACTGGAGCGGGGCCATCAGGCAATAACTTCGTTGGTTTTGAGTTATGGGTTAAAGAACTGCGTGATATAGGCTTGGATTTAGGTGAGTGGGGCTTTTATTTGCTATTGGTATTGCTGGCAGTGTCACTCTGGACTGTTGTTAAATACAAACCGTTTAAGTTATCCCATCGTTTAATGGCTGTGGTGTATTTGATGGTTGCCTTGCATTCGGTCTTATTGATAAAGCATGCATACTGGGGCGATCCCATTCATTTTGTCGCTTTAGGTTTTGCATTGATGGGCTCTGCGGCTGCCACTTACAGCTTGTTCGGTTTTGTCGGGCGAGCAAACCGCCATCCTGCCAAAGTGGTGTCGACTCGCTACTTCCCTCAAGCGCGCGTGATGGAGCTGGTTTTGGCGCCAAGCAATAACGGTCAAGGAAAACCTTGGCAAGGGCACAAAGCAGGACAGTTTGCTTACGTTCGTTTTGGTAATGAAGATCCACATCCGTTTACGATTGTTTCAGGTGAGCACGATCCAGAGGTCCGTTTTTTGATCAAAGAGCTAGGCGATTTCACAACCAATTTGTACCAGCGCGTGAAAGCGGGTAATGAGGTTGTTGTTGAAGGGCCGTATGGACGTTTAGAGTTTGATGTCAACAAGCCGCAAGTTTGGATTGCTGGTGGTGTCGGAATAGCGTCGTTCTTTGCCATCTTATCTTCATTGAAAACGCTAAAAAGACATCCGCCAGTACATTTGTTTTATTGCATACGTGGCTTAGATAGTCATTTAGTGGATGAACTGTGGAATGCTGCGCGTCAGGCACAAGTGAAACTGAACGTGATAGATACTGCGATTTCACCTCGACTTAATGTTGAACAAATTGCGAAGGAATGCGGCGATTTATCGCGTTATGAGTTTTATTTCTGTGGACCGGAGGTATTTTCTCGAACCCTGAAAAAAGAGTTAGAGGCATATCGTTTTGATACAGAACATCACTATCATGAAGAGCTGTTTGTGATGCGATAATCTAGTATTTGGGGCGAAATAAAAAGGAGCTGATATTAGCTCCTTTTGTATTTACATTTAACGTCTATGAACCGTATGAATGCGTTAATCCGGTCTCACTACAGTTCCACTTTTTTGACCATGCCGGCTTCTGCATGTCCGGGGATATTACACGCGAACTCTACATTTTTATCGCCATGGAAGTGCCACAGGAGTTGTTTCGCTTTGCCTGGTTCAACAGTGACAGCATTGCCGGAGTCATGCATGTGATCGCCAGACATGGTTTTCATCATTTCACGGTGTTTAAGCTGTTCTTCTGCTGAGCCAATGGTAAATTCGTGATTGATTTTGCCTGTATTCATTACCACAAATTGAACCACATCATCCGGTTCTATTGTCACGTCTTTTTTGAATGTAATTTTCATATCATCCGTTAAGAGTACATGAACGACTTTGTCTGGTTTTGCGCCATTTGCAGGCATACCAACCGCTGACATGCCTGGCATGCCGCTCATACCAGAATGATCCATTTTACCGTGGTCCATTTTTCCATGATCCATCGGCATTTTATCCATGTTCATGGAACCGTGATCCATTTGACCATGCTCCATATTTTCGTGGTTCATGTTTGAGTTATCCATTTGAGCAAATACGCCACTCGATACCATGGTTAGAGCAAGAGTGATAAGAGTCTTTTTCATGTTGATTTCCTTTACTATCAATTAGATATCGCGCCATTATTCTTCTGAATAATGGCGCTCGTTGTTATTTATCTTGGTGTTGAGTTGATTTCACTTCACGCTGTTTCCACAGCTTGAAGATGGCAGGTAACACAAGCAGCGTTAACAGCAGGGCAGAGGCCATGCCACCAATCATCGGTGCAGCGATGCGTTGCATCACTTCAGAGCCTGTCCCCTCGCCGTACATGATTGGAATAAGACCAATGATTACCGTTAATACGGTCATCATGACAGGCCGCACACGCAAGCCAGCGCCTTCGCGAATTGCGTCTGTAAGATCCCGTGCTTGAAGCGGTCGTTGTTTCTCTTCTGCATCCAGTTTTCGGTGGTGCCACGCTTGGTTGAGATACACCAGCATGATGACGCCTATCTCCACCGCAACGCCGGCGAGGGCGATAAACCCAACCCCCACGGCAATAGAGAAGTTGTAGTTCAGATAATGCATCAGCCATAAGCCACCAACCATTGCTAAAGGCAGCGTCAGCATGATGATCAGCACCTCACCTACACGCCGGAAGCTGAAGTAAAGTAGCATCATGATGATCGCAATAGTGATTGGTACTACGACACTTAAGCGGTCTTTGGCGCGTTCCATGTATTCGTACTGACCTGACCAAGCCAGCGAATAACCCGCAGGTAATTCAAGTTGATCTGCTACTACTTGTTGTGCTTCCACGACGTATGAGCCCAGGTCACGACCTTCGATATCCACGAAAACCCAACCGTTTGGACGCGCGTTTTCGGTTTTGATCATCGGTGGACCATCTTCATAACGAATATCTGCCACGTCTGCGAGTGCGATGCGTGCGCCGTTGGGGGTTACCAGTGGTAGGTTTTGCAGTTTAACAACCGAGTCACGGTAGTCTTGCGGGTAGCGAACGTTAATCGGGTAGCGCTCTAGCCCTTCAATGGTTTCTCCAACATTCATACCACCGACCGCGGTTGAGATGACTTGCTGAACGTCTTTGATGCTCAATCCATATCTCGCAGCTGCGCGGCGTTTGATATCAATCGTTACGTAACGGCCACCCGCGACACGCTCCGCATATACAGATGAGGTGCCGTGAACGCTATTAAGAATAGGTTCCAGCTGAGCACCAATTTTTTCGATCTCTTTCAGGTCTGGGCCTGCAATCTTGATCCCAATTGGCGTTTTAATACCGGTCGCCAGCATGTCGATACGCGTTTTGATTGGCATTACCCAAGCGTTGGTGAGTCCCGGAAACTGAATCAGTTCATCGAACTCTTTGCGTAACGACTCTGTCGTCACGCCTTCACGCCATTGATCGTGAGGTTTTAGCTGAATAACTGTTTCAATCATGGTAAGTGGTGCAGGATCGGTGGCCGTTTCCGCACGGCCAATCTTGCCCCAAACCGTTTTGACTTCCGGTACGGTTTTGATCAGCTTGTTGGTTTGCTGAACTAGTTCACGTGCTTTACCAATCGAGATTCCCGGATACGTAGTCGGCATGTACATCAAGTCGCCTTCATCCAATGGTGGGATGAACTCGCTACCCAGTTGACTGGTTGGATAGTAAGCTGACGCCATTAGGCCTAAAGCGATAACGATCATACTCTTAGGGTACTTGAGGCTGGTATTCAGCAACGGGCGATACAGCGCAATTAAGCCTCTATTTACTGGATTCTTATGCTCTGGTAATACGTTGCCACGGATGAAATAACCCATGAGCACAGGTACGAGGGTAATTGCCAAACCTGCTGCTGCGGCCATGGCATAAGTTTTAGTAAAGGCGAGAGGGGAGAACATCTTGCCCTCTTGACCTTCCAGTGCAAATACTGGCACAAAGCTTAACGTGATGATAAGCAGTGAGAAGAACAGGGGCGCGCCTACTTCTTCAGCGGCTTTGCCAATCACTTGCCAGCGGTTCTTATCCGTGAGAGGCGTTCGTTCAATATGCTTGTGGACGTTTTCTATCATTACGATGGCACCATCCACCATAGCACCGATGGCGATGGCAATCCCCCCGAGCGACATGATGTTGGCGTTAATGCCTTGAGAATGCATGACGATAAACGCGGATAAAATACCGACGGGCAAGCTCAGCGCGATAACCAAAGACGAACGGATGTGAAATAGGAAGAGGGCACAAACAATCGCCACGACGATGAATTCTTCCGCCAATTTCTTCCACAAGTTTTCTACGGCAGCGTTAATCAGCGTGGAGCGATCGTAAGTAGGCACGATTTCTACACCATCCGGTAAGCTGCGCTGTAAATCTTCCAGTTTGTCTTTAACTTTGCTGATGACTTCACTCGCGTTTTCGCCATAGCGCATCACGATCACGCCACCCACCGCTTCACCTTCGCCGTTAAGCTCAGAGATGCCGCGACGCATTTGCGGACCTAAGTTGATGTCAGCAATGTCGCCCAATAAGAGCGGTGTACCTTTCTCTGTCACTTTGAGCGGGAGTGATTCAATATCCTCAATACTCGTTAGGTAACCTGTAGTGCGAACCATATGTTCCGCTTCTGCTACTTCAACAACAGAGGCGCCCGTTTCCTGATTGCCGTTTTGGATCGCCATGTTCACTTGTTGCAGTGTCAGGTTGTAAGCACGTAGCTTTGCTGGGTCAATCTGAACTTGATATTGCTTCACCATACCGCCAACGGTTGCGACTTCAGAGACGCCATCGACGGTTTGCAGCTCATATTTCAAGAACCAGTCTTGCATACTACGCAGATCAGCAAGATCATGGTTGCCAGTTTTATCTTGCAGTACATAGCTGTAGACCCAACCCACTCCCGTCGCATCTGGTCCTAATGTCGGTTTTGCACTCGGTGGTAATTTAGGTGCTACTTGGCTTAGGTACTCTAAAACGCGCGAACGTGCCCAATACATGTCGGTATCATCGTTAAAAATGATATAAACATATGAGTCACCAAAAAATGAATAACCACGAACGGTTTCCGCTCCTGGTACGGCGAGCATGGCGGTTGTTAGCGGGTAAGTAACTTGATCTTCAACTACTTGAGGTGCTTGGCCTGGGTAGCTTGTTTTGATGATCACTTGAACATCAGAAAGATCCGGAATGGCGTCTACAGGTGTATTCTTTACACTGTAAAGTCCGGTTAAAACAAGCGCTAAGGTAGCGATCAAAACCATGAAACGGTTTTTGATCGACCAGCGGATTATTGCTCCAATCATAGTTAGCCCTCAACCGCTTCAAGTTGCTTCAAGACGTAGTCAGCTCCTTGTTTTTCAACTAAAAACCGTACTTTCTGACCTTCTTTGAATCCGGATAGATCCACTTCATCACCTACAGAGAAGTTCATCTCTCCTGCCTCCCAGTTCCATTCTGCAACTGGGAGGTGGTTGAGAGTTATCATCCCAAAATCCGCCATCAACATGCTGATATCTCCGGTAATCCATACGTCAGTCACGACAACGCTGTCATCGGCTTTGTAGTCAACGACTTCATATTGACCGGACTCTGTTTTCTGAATTTCAAACTCGATAGCTTGGCCTTTTTGCAGAGTGCCCACATCAACGTCATCTGCGAGGGTAAAGTTCATGACCATACCCGGCCAATCCCACTCTGCTACGGGCTGATGATTAATGGTCAACATACGGTGATCTTTCATCACATCGGTGATTTCACCCTTAGCCCAAACTGTTTCTACTTTGGCTTCAGTAGGTGATGAAATACGGGATAGATCAGCCGTTTGGCTCGATTCCGAATCCAACATAAAGTGCGCAGAGGTTACGATGCGATCATCTTGAGACAGACCTTGCAGCACCTCGATTTTGTCGTCGGCTTCACGCCCGACTTTGATGCGCGTTGAACGGTATTTACCATCGCCTTCAGACAACACGACTCGGGTCATACCGCCGGATCGAATAACGGAAGACTTAGGAATAGTCATAACCGCGTTATCAGTGACTGGTTGAAGGGCAATGTTGGCAAACATGTTCGGTTTAAGATCGCCATTGGGATTAGAGAATTTAAGACGAACACGAAGCGTGCGCGTTTTAGGATCCAAAATTGGATACACATAATCTACGCTGCCTTGCCACTCTTTACCCGGAATCGCATCCAACGTCATAGTGGCGTCGCTGCCTGCTTTCATCCAGTGAGCTTGGCGCTCAAACACTTCGGCATCCACCCATACGTTTTCAAGTGGGCCCGCGCTGATCACCGCTTGAGCAGGGGATAGGTAACCACCTTCACGAACGTTCAAACTCGCGATGACGCCATCTTCCGGAGCTTTAATTTCAATAGTTTGCGATGCTTTCCCGCGTTGAGTGATGGCTTTGATTTGAGAACGATCAACACCCAGTGTCACTAAACGTTCTGTCGCGCCTTTCACCAGGCCATTACGCCCAGTTCGGTAGGCGTTCAGCAGCTCTTCTTGTGCTTTGACTAGCTCAGGCGAATACAGCGTGAACAGTACATCGCCTTTGTTGACCTTTTCACCCACGGCATTGATGTAAAGCTTTTCAACCCAGCCGGCCACGCGAACGTTGGTTTGCCACAAATGGCTTTCGTCAAACGCGATATAGCCGACAGTTTCAATCCGAGGTGAAAGTTGCTCTAAAGAGACTTGAGCGGTTTTTACACCTAAGTTGTTTTCAACTGATGGGTCAATTTTTACCGTGCCGGGTTTGTCTTGTTCACCTGCGAGATCTTCGGCGTACACTGGGATCAAGTCCATACCCATTGGCGATTTGCCCGGTTTGTCGCGCTTATAATTTGGATCCATTGGCGCAACCCAATAGAGTGGCTCGTTTGAGCTGCTCGCAGCGCTACCGCTTGTGCCGCTCATGTCGTGGTTTGCACCAGATAGGTACTGATTAACGCCAAACCCTAGTGCCCCGCCAACAAGCAGAGCGATGGTTGCTATCTTGATTGAATTTGAACTCATTCCTAATTCCTTATTTTCCCCATGAGGCATGACAGCGATGTTGATTGTTTATTGGTGTGCATTAGCCATCGTCCCCAAACTTGGGTTCTCTCATGTTTTTGTTTTAGTTCGCGCTTGCTTCAGGCGTGATGTTGGGTGTGGATACTTGATATTCGAAACCACCCAATAAAGCCGCTAAGTTGCTGTTTACGATGTTTAAATCGGTAATAAGACGTTGCTGTTCGAGCTTTAGCGCCAGCTCGTCTGTGCTTGCCATGATCACGTCGTTAAACTGTGCGGTGTTGTTTTGATAACCCCTTTCTACCGCGTGAATACGAGCTTGAACTTGGGGAAGTAAGGTGGATTGATAACGCTCTAAACGCTGACTCAAGTTGGCGCGATCAACCAGCAATGTGTTGACCTTTGCGTTCATCTGAGTCAGTAACGTATCTTTTTGTGAGCGAGCGGCACCCACTTGATACTGAGCGGCGGCTAAGTTGCGGTCTTGGCGATTGCCAGTGAACAGGGGAATGTCCATCGTTAGATACGCGCTCACCAAATCCGATGCTGGTTCGCCTTTCATATTGTTGGCTTGACGATAGGCGTACATCACTTCTACACCAAATTGAGGTGTGTAAGCTTGCTCTGCAATGTCCACTTGAGTTTCATTGGCAGAAATACTTACGTCTGCCATTTTTACCATCGGGTGCTCACTCAACTGTTGGTAGTGCTTGGTCGTTTCGCTATTTGCAGACAACTTTTGGTTCAATGACGCCCAAGTCAGTGTGTTGCTGGCTTGAAGTGTTGAGCGTCCGTTTTGGGGATAGGTATTGAGCCAGTCAGAGCCCAACCATTCTGAGAGTTGCGAGACCAAACGGCGCTGCATTTGTGCGTTGGCTTGTAGCTTTTCATCCAACTTACTCACTTGAAGCTGTGCATTCAGTAAATCTTGCGCTTCGCTTTTGCCGATTGAGTAATTGGTTTGAATGAAGTTTTCCATTTCCGTCATGAGCCGACGGTTTTCTAGCAAAATTTGCTCTGCTTTCTGCTGATAGCCCAGCTCCAACCAAAGCTGAGTCATGCTGTTTGCCACTTCAAGTTCCCGTGCGTGAACTTGTAGCGACAAACCATCGGCTTGTTGATTGGCTTTCTTTTGTTGAAGGTCGAGCGTCGAACCACGTTCGAACTGTTGCATCAAACCGACGGAGATATTGGTCATCGGATCCTCGTCAAATTTGAAGCTATCGACAGGCAAACCACCAAAACCGACTTTCAATTTCGGGTCCATCAAGGTTGCGCTGGCTACGCCTGTTTCACGCATCGCTTCCGATTGAGCATAGAACTGCTTACGGTTGCCATCGTTGCTCAACGCAATGCTAATGAGGTTTGCTAGCTCATTGGTTGACTGAGCTTGGATTGATTGGGCTTGCGCTTCTTGTTGTGCTTTCGTATTGGCTGGCGATTGCGCCACCACATTGAAAGCAGGTAGGGCAACCAGAGCCAGTGAGCATACTGGTGCCACTAAGCGATTTGGGTTGAATTCCATAATTTACATCCAAATTGATACCAAGCTCTTTGGCGTTTCGGGAACGATTGAACCGAGCGGGAGAGCGTTGGTATTTGCCAAACGGATGACGCACTTTTTTATCGCTAAATAGCCGGTAACAAATGGAGTTACGAGCGAATAGCTGAGGTAAGCACGCTATCAGTTGGGCGCAAAGAAACTGCCTGCAAAGCGATGCAGGGTCGAATGCTTTGTATGGATTAAACTATCGGAGGCCGATACAAATCATGGGTGACTTGTACCACTGGTGCGGTAATTTCTGAGGCAATGGATGCGCGACAAGCCAATGGGAAGAGCTGGCTGTCGGTGACTGGTAATGGGACAAAAACGAATGAGCAAGATGCTGTGCAGCAATTGTGGATCATACCGGAGCCATCAACACAGCTCATGGTCATCTCTGCAGAGTCGGAGCTCAAGGATGAGGCCATCTCCATGCTCATACTCGGGGATCCGCAGTGATCGTTCTCGCTTGCCATTTCCGTCATATGAGCAGACATCATGGCATCACTCGACATCATTTTTAGGCTCATTAAAGGCGCACTATTTACAACGCTAGATACCAGCAGTATCAGCGTTGTACATAACGTTAGCCAAATTGTATGCAATGATTTCAGACGCATACGGTTTCCAGTCAAAATGAGCTTATATATCGAGTAACCCTTAAATAATAAAGGTTACCCTAGGGGTAAAGTCAAGGATTATACCGAACCCACTTCGAGATAATGAGTTCTACATCTTAAAGTCAATTGGACATATTAATCGCTAAGAAATATCTCGCTAGTGAGTTTTTTGTCACACGAACTTTCCATGGTAGGGTTTATCCTTATAGAATGTAAGGTTTAGTGTGCCTGCTTCGGGGGTTGTATGATAGAAATTGTCATCGATGGAAAATATAGAATTGTAGAAGAGGGGCTAACCCTTCTGGAAGCAGCCAAAGTGTGCGGGGTCGAAATCCCTTCACTGTGCGGAATGAACAAAAGTAACGAGAAAATTCCGTGTGATTTGTGTGTGGTCGAAGTGGAAAGTGGCGGAACTAAGCGCGCCTGTGATCTCAAAGTGTACCGCGGTCTCAATGTCGTCACACAATCAGAACAACTGAGTGAGCACCGCAGAAAAGCGCTCAACCGAATCATGACGGACCACTACGCAGACTGTGAAGCTCCATGCAAAACGGCGTGTCCTGCTGGGGTAGACATCCAATCTTATCTCTACCATATCTCGCAAAACGATCATCAAAAAGCGATTGAAGTTATTAAACGCACACTACCAATGCCGTTATCGATTGGGCGTGTGTGTCCGGCATTCTGCGAAAGTGAGTGTCGCCGTTCTTTGGTGGATGAGCCGATTGCCATTCGCCAACTCAAACGCCATGCCGCAGACGCAGATTTAGCGGCGCATGAAGCGTATGTCCCAGAGAAAAAACCAGCGAAGCATCGCAAGATCGCCGTTGTTGGTAGTGGCCCCGGTGGCTTAACGGCAGGTTATTACTTGTCGAATGAAGGTTATGACGTCACCGTATTTGAGTCCATGCCCAAAGCAGGCGGTTGGCTACGCTACGGCATTCCTGAATATCGCCTACCCAAAGACATTCTAGACAAAGAAATCGAACTGATGTGCCGCAACGGCATGCAAGTTGAAACCAACAAAAAGCTTGGTGTTGATTTCACCCTGTCTCAATTGAGTGAAGACTACGATGCCGTCTGTTTGGCTGTGGGGGCGTCTCAAGCGGTAGAAATGAATTATCCTGGTAGCGACTTGGACGGCTGTTATCTCGGTGTTGATTACCTGAAAGATTACGTTACAGGACAAAACTACGTTACGGGCAAAAAAGTTGCCGTGATTGGTGGTGGTAACACTGCGATCGACTGTGCGCGTACGGCGCGTCGTGCGGGTGCCGATACCACTTTGATCTATCGTCGAACTCGCGACGAAATGCCAGCCGAAGACTACGAAATCGTCGAAGCTGAACATGAGGGTGTGAAGTTCCATTTCTTAACGAATCCGGCGGAAAACATCGCGGATGAAAACGGCCGCGTGAAGGCAATTCGATTAGAAAGAATGGCGTTAGGTGAGCCAGATGCGTCTGGTCGTCGTAGCCCGAAACCAACGGGTGAGTTCTTTACTGAAGTATTTGATACCGTGATTGCAGCGGTATCGCAAAAGCCGGATCTCAGCTTCTTAGAAAACGATGATTTGTCTATTCCACTAACGCGTTGGAACACATCTGAGTCCGACTCGCAAACCATGCACACGGGGACGGGCAATATCTTCAGTATCGGTGATTTTCGTCGTGGTCCTGCGACAGCGGTTGAAGCAGTGGGAGATGGGCGAGTTGCGGCAAAAGCGATTGATTTGTTCCTCAATGGCGATATGGCAGACATGCCGAAACCTGCGTTCAACTCTCGTAAAGAGAAAAAACTGGCGCAGGTTGACCCACTTCATTTTGAAAATATCCAAAAAGTTGCTCGTTCAATCATGCCGGAATTGACGCCAGCACAGCGTGAGCAGAGTTTTGCTGAAGTGGAACTGGGCTTTGATAACGAAGAGGCCATGAAAGAAGCGGCGCGCTGCTTAGAGTGTGGTTGCCAAGCGAATACCGACTGTGCCTTGCGAGATTACTCAACGGAATATCATGCCGAGCAACATTTCGATGTTTCCGTGGACGTTTCCTCTGCTAGCGTGATTGGTCATCAAGATTGGCTCGATTTGCGAGCGAAAGATCTTCGTCACAAATACGAAGTAGACCGCAGTTCTGAGTTCATTGAATTTGATGCTAACCGCTGCATTAGTTGTGGTCAGTGTATTCAAGCATGCCGTGAGCAAGCGGTACATGGTGTGTTGAGTTTTGTGTCCGATAAAAATGGCCGACCAGCTTTACGACCAGATGATCGTCCACGATTCCGCTCCGATGAAAAAGGCGCAAGTTGCAACGGTTTGACGCTCATGGGCGATTCAAAATGCGTGCAATGTGGGGCGTGTGTTCAGGCATGTCCAACGGGCGCGATGGTGGACAGCCGTGACCGCTCTCAAGGCAGAACCGAACATCTAAAAGCCGTCGATACCATTTGTACCTACTGCGGTGTGGGTTGTAAGTTGACCATGTTTGTCGATGAGCAACAAAACAAAATCCGCTATGTAAAAGGGGCGGATTCGCCGGTTAACCAAGGTATGCTGTGCGTGAAAGGCCGTTTTGGTTTTGATTTCATTAGCAGCGAAGAGCGTTTAACCACACCACTGATTCGTAAAGATGGTTGGTTGCAGCCAGCAAGTTGGGACGAAGCGATTCAGCTAGTGGCTTCGAAGCTTTCGACGATCAAGCAAGATCTTGGTAGCAACGCACTGGCCGGATTCTCTTCAGCGAAAACCACTAACGAAGATAACTACGCGTTTCAAAAATTCATCCGTCGTGAACTTGGTACGAACAACGTTGATCACTGCGCACGTTTGTGTCACGCATCAAGTGTGACAGGACTTGAAGCATCGTTGGGGAGTGGTGCGATGACCAACGACATTCCGAGCATTAAGCATTCCGATGTGATCTTTATTATCGGTTCTGACACCACATCTGCGCACCCGATCATCGCTTCGCATATCAAACAGGCGATTCGTCATTACGGGGCACGCTTGATTGTGGCAGACCCGAAACGAGTAGACATGGCCGAACATGCAGAGCTGTACTTAGCGCATCGTCCGGGCACGGATGTTATGTTGCTCAACGGCGTGATGCAGCAAATCATCAAAAATGGTTGGTACGATCAAGAATACATCGAAGAGCGCGTCGACGGCTTTGATACCTTGCTTCAAGAGGTGATGTCGCCAGCGTACAACCTCGACAAAGTTGAGTTAGTGACGGGCGTAAAAGCGGACGATATTTTCGCGATGGCGCGAATGATTGGTACGGCAAAACGCACTGCGGTGTATTACTCAATGGGTATTACCCAGCATACAACAGGGCACGACAACGTTCGTTCGATTGCAAACCTGCAATTGTTGTGTGGCAACATCGGTATTGAGGGTGGTGGTATTAACCCACTGCGCGGTCAATCAAACGTACAAGGTGCGTGTGATATGGGCGCATTGCCGAACTGTTATCCGGGATACCAAAAAGTGTATAACCCGATTGTTCGTCAGAAATTCGCGATTGAGTGGGATGCGCCGAACTTACCTTCTGAGCAAGGGCTTACCCTAACGGAAATCATCGATGCGGCGTGCAAACGAGAAGTTCGCGGGATGTACATCATGGGCGAAAACCCAGTACTGAGCGATCCAAACCAAGCACACGTGATTGAAGGGTTGGAAGCACTCGACTTCTTGGTCGTGCAAGACATCTTCCTCACCGAGACGGCGCAGTACGCCGATGTGGTATTGCCTTCTTGTTCATTTGCGGAAAAATCCGGTCACTTCACCAATACTGAGCGACGCGTGCAGCGCGTTAATGCGGCAGTGAAAGCGCCGGGTGAGGCGAAAGAAGATTGGTGGATCATTCAAGCGATCGCAAACGCGATGGGTAGCGATTGGCATTACCAGTGCGTTTCTGAAATCACTAGCGAGATCGCGCGTGTAACGCCGCAATATGCAGGGTTGCGCTGGGACGCGATCACGCCGAACGGTGTTCAATGGCCAAGTAACAAGAACAATCCAAACGGTACTCGTATTATGCACCAAACCCAATTTACCCGAGGGAAAGGGCAAATGGTGGGCGTGCCGTTCCGCTATGCAGCTGAGTTGCCTGATGAAGAGTATCCTTTGGTGCTTACAACAGGGCGTGTGCTAGAACAGTTCCACACCGGTACGATGACACGCAAAACGAAAGGGTTGGATAACCTTGCTGGGCCAAGAGCGATGATCAGTGTTGAAGATGCCGAAGCAATTGGTATCCATAATGGTCAGCGCCTAAAAGTGTCGACTCGTCGTGGCAGCATCGAAATTGATGCGTTTGTGACCAAGCGAGTGCAAAAAGGCGTCGTGTTTATCCCGTTTCATTTCGTTGAATCGCCGGTCAACCGCTTGACGACTACGGCAACGGACCCGCATGCGAAAATTCCTGAATTCAAAGTCGCAGCGGTGAAGATTGAAATCAGTGAAACGGCTGCTCAACCAGAGCCTGTCGAGGAAGCGGTACACCACGTCTAACATCAACGCTTCACGCACTGGCGAGTTGAGAAATTGCATTTAAGCTTATGATATGTAATAGCGAAACGAGCAGTGCGTGTGCCGAGCGTTTTTAAGTGGATCATATTGCTTCTACCCGCTCTTATTTGGCTGGCGGTCAGGCAAATTGAACATATTTGGTGGGCGGAGAATCTTACCTCGATTCCCGCCCTCATTGTGTTCACTTACGTTGCTTTAGCCTCGGCGTTTTTCATCACTCGTCGATGGTTGCAAAGTGCATTTTCTGCCTTTGTCGCTATTTTGTTTGTCTCGTTACTTGTTCCGCCGCAGCGCAGCCATGTGGCGTCTTGCTTGCAGTCTTTGAGCGTCATTCAATTCAATCTTTTTTACGAAAACTCAGACATCAATCAGTTCATCAACTATCTATTGAGGCATCCTGCTGATTTGGTGGTGATGCAAGAGCTGACGCCGCGTGTTGGCAGCCTTTTGCACATGTTGGATGATGTCTATCCGCATTATTATGGTGGCCAACGTGACGTGGGGTATCCATCAAATTTGATGATTCTTAGCCGACACCCCATCACGGAGGTTTCGGTTTATCGTGCGCCAAATGGACAAGAAGTCATCAGAGCGGTTTGGTTGCCTAAAGGTCAAGCACCGATCACTTTGTTTGCGGCTCATCCACCGTCACCAAGAACCAGCGAGCTTTGGCATCAAAGAAATGCGCTGGTGCGAACCATAGAAACGCTGACTACGCTTTATCCTGAGCCAGAGGTGTTGGTTGTGGGGGATTTCAATCTCTCTTCGGTTAGCCCTCGTTTTTCTGCGCTGTTCCCGAGTTTTCAAACCGCGCCAGTGACGAGCTGGCCAACGAACATCAAAGGCATCAACGTGCCAGAGCCGATAATGATAGGCATTGATCATTTGTGGCTAAAATCTGAGCAAGGACAGCGAATCATCTGCTCTCGTGAATCCTCTGCTTTACCACAAGGCTCAGATCACCGCATGGTGACAACCCAGATCGGTGTGCATATTCCATAGTTAAAGCCCTTAGAATTTGTTGTGTTGCATAAGTTAAACCTGTGCTGAGCTTGTCATAGAATTGACTCTCTCTGACTGTTCTCTGTTATTTGAGCAAGTTCCATGACCTAAACTTTGCTTGCTTCCTATACTGAACTAACGAAGCAGGATTTTTATAACAACAAGAGGCAGCTTGCATGACAAGAACAACCTCATTTGCACTCGTTTTATTACTGATGTGCGCATACTTTGGTTACAACCGTTATTACGTGTATCCGCAGCAGTTGGAAACACAGGCCAAATCCATGTTGATACAAATGGCAAATCGCGAAGAGTGGATGGATGTGTTTGAGATGATGAATCGCGTAGAGGCGCACAAAGGGCATTTAGAACTCGTGGCCGATGTTACGTCTTCTGATGGCAAACGTGCTTACAGTGAAGGCTTTATTACCTATACCGATCGTGAAGGTGTCGTCTGTAAACAGGTGGTGTTTAACTTTAAAATCAACTCTTTGAAAAACTACAGTATTTCAGACTTACGAGACTGCTCGTACGGCGAATATTATTAAGGTGAGTTGCTTAGTTAAGTCCGGTAAAACTAAATTTGAATATCCAAACAAAAATAGCCTCATTGTCGAGGCTATTTTTGTTTCTGCGAAAGAGAAAAATTGGCAAGTTTAATCGAGCGATTTCTTAAACCTCAGTGACGCAACGACCAATCCAAATACGGTAAACCCGAGCAACCAAAGGGTATCTCGCCATAAGTCCATCAGATCCGCTCCTCGCAACACTATGCCTCGAATCATGCGCATAAAGTGAGTGGCGGGCAGGGCTTCTGAAATCCACTGTGCTGCGACTGGCATGCCCTCGTAAGGGAACATAAATCCAGACAGCAGAATTGAAGGCAGAAGAATGAACACCGTCATTTGCATGGCTTGAAGCTGAGTTGTGGCGATGGTGGATATGACCAATCCTAAAGTTAAGCTGGCGACGATAAACAACAAGGTTCCAAACAGAATTTGGCTGATTGCACCGTTAATCGGCACGCCGAAAATCCAATGTCCCAACCCTAGAATGATGAAAACCTGAATTAAGCCGACAAAGATATACGGCACGATTTTCGCCACCATTAGCTCTATCGAGTGGATGGGCGTGGTGATCAATAGCTCCAAATTTCCCCGTTCACGTTCTCGTACAATCGCGGCACTGGTGAACAAAATCATCGTCATGGTGAGAATCACACCGAGTAAGCCGGGTACGATGTTGACCGCAGAACGCCGACTTGGGTTGTAGTAGAGTGCGACTTCGAATGTTTTGCTTGGCGCTGGGCGAATCTCGAAATCAAAATCGGTCAATGGCATGGTTTGCAACGACAATATTGCCGAGCTGATCATGGTATCTGACCCATCCACAATCCACTGCCCAAGCTCCAGACCTTGCATCATGCGTTGTGTGAGATCGCTTGGCAAAATCAGCACGGCGCGCACAATACCATCTTGAATCGCTTGTTCAGCCTCTTGCGCGGTGGCATAGGTTTCTTTGATATCCACCACTTGAGTGACTTTGACTGACTGGGTAATGATCCGTCCGGCGGTGCTGCCACTTTGGTCGACAACACCTACCGGAATGTTGCGAATGTCCGTATTGATTGCAAAGCCGAACAACAAAAGCTGGATAAGCGGGATCATCACCACCATGCCAAATGTGATTCGGTCACGGGAAAGTTGGCGAATCTCTTTGATCATGACGGCTTTCATGCGGGCGATAGGTTTCATCATTGGCGGCCTTTCCCTGTCACGCTGACAAAAACATCTTCTAAGCTTGGGCGAGCGTGGTTCATTTCAGTGTTTTGAAGTTCGGGAAACGTCTGCTTTAACCATTCAATCGGTTGCTCGACATGCTGGTGGATAAGGATGCGTAAACGAATCCCCAACTGCGCCGCAGAGCGAACTTCGTCACGTTGAATCAGCTTTTCTTTGAGTTCACGAAGTTTGTCGGCTTTCACCTCAATGATATTAACGCCCATCTGTTCCATTAACTGTTCGGGCTCGCCATCGGCACGAATTTCGCCCGATTCCATGATCGCCAGACGGTGGCAGCGTTCCGCTTCGTCCATGTAATGCGTGGTGACCAAAATCGTCGTACCTTGATCGCACAAGTCGAACAACTGCTCCCAAAAATCGCGTCGATTTTCGGGGTCAACGGCGGATGTCGGCTCATCCAAAAATAGCAGTTCGGGTTTATGCATGGTCGCGGCGGCGAGTGAAAGACGCTGCTTTTGTCCGCCACTCATGCCGCTTACGCGCTGTTTGCGCAATTGATCCAACCCGTAAGTGGTGAGCTGCTCTTCTATCCGCTCTTTCAGCGACTTGCTGCTTAAACCAAAAATTTGCCCAATAAATTCGAGGTTCTCTTGAACGGATAGGTCATCGTACAACGAGAACTTTTGTGTCATGTAACCAATTTTGAGCCGCAGTTGTTCGGATTGTTTTGGGATTTCTAATCCAAGCACATCCACACTGCCTTCGCTTGGACTGAGAAGGCCGGTGAGCACACGAATGGTGGTCGACTTACCGCAACCATTTGGCCCCAAAAATCCGTAAATGCTGCCTTTGGGCACGTTGAGTGTGATGTTATTGATAGCAGTAAAGTCGCCGAACTTTTTGACTACATTTTGAGCTTGAATTGCATACTCGGTCATTGGCTTACTCCACCAAATCTACTTGGGCAGGCACACCGGACGGCAACGTTTTTGCAGACTCAGGTAAATCAACTTCTGCTAGATACATCAATCGTGAACGTTCTTCTTCGGTTAGTGCGAAGTAGGGCGTGAATGACGGCTCACTAGCCACCCAACGAACGGTGCCTTGTAATGGACTCTCAAGGCCATCGACATTTACCGTCACGGTTTTCCCAGGAATAAACCCGATTCGATAATCGGCAGGAACATACACTCGCGCATACGGCACGCGGTTGGCTTGAATCACGGCAACCACACCGTTCACTGGTACGCGTTCGCCAAGATTGTAAGGCAAATTATCGAGCGTACCGTCACGCGTGGCCGTGATGGTGAGTTCTGCCAGTTTTTGCTCTTGCAACGCCACTTCGGCTTTTGCCGCCATTAAAGCGGCTTTAGCTTGTTCGATGTCTTCGAGGCGAGAACCTGCGGTGAGCTTACTGAACTCTTCTTTTGCTGAGTCTAATTCGGCTCTCGCCGAGTCCCTTGCCGCAAGAGCGGAATCTTTTTCGGATTGGCTGATGAGTTTTTTACGCACCAGTTCTGCTTTGCGTTGATAGTTTTTCTGCGCTTCGGTGAGCTGCGCTTCCGCTCGGGCTACGCGAGCCGATGCAGCAGCAATGTCTTCTGGGCGTTCACCATTGGTCAATTTAAGCAAATACGCTCCCGCTTTGGCTTGCTCTGCAACGGCGTGTGCAAGAACTGCTTGTTGATTCTTAGTATCGAGCTGAACCAACACTTCCCCCTCATTGACCAAGCTGCCTTCTTTGACAGGAAGGGCTCTAATTATCTCATTAGATGTGGCGGTAAACGTTACGCGGTCACGCTCTAAGGTGCCAAGCGCTTGGTGCGTGTTATCTTTTGAACAGGCGCTTAAAAGGGCAATAATCAATGTGCCAAAAATGATTCGCTTCATAGTGCGGTGCTTCCTTTGAAGAAGTAATGCATGAATAGATAACTTGCGAACGGGAGCGTGTTGATTGAGCCCGCCAACCCGTCGCTAACCGCCATCCATAACGATTTCTTTTTAGAGCTTAGCATTTTATCTACAAGCGATTCTTTTTAAATAGAGAGGCTTAGCGTTGGAACAAGCTTGTCGCGAGGTGGAATGAAAAAACCTTGAACGAGGTCAGGTTTTTCCTGATAAGTAAAATTAAATGCCCAGCGATAAACACTAGGCTAGTTGAGGCTGCAAGTTGTCAATTGATTCTGAATTAGAAATCACTTCACATTTTAAGTGGTTGATTCGTAAAATGGATTGCGGTCGGCCATGACAATAGGCAAGGTGTTGAATAATACGAATCACTCATATAAGGCCATCCATGACAACAACTGGTCACGTGCATTTTTATATTGGCACTTACACCAACCCACCGAGTACGAGCACGGGCATTGCGCGTGTATCGCTGAACACTGAAACGGGTGAACTGACTCGGCTTGACGATGTTGTAGTTCAACGTAATCCGTCCTATCTCACGACCACCGAACACGGGCTGTATACGTTTAGCGAAATGGATAGAAATGAAGGTGCAGAGCTCGCGTTTTTTCGCGGTAGTGAATCCGTCTCTTTGCCGATTAATGGCGATTATCCGTGTCATTTGGATATCAAAAAACCGTTGTTGGCGGTCGCTAATTATGGCTCTGGAAATGTTAGCGTATTTCAATTGGATCGCGATGGTAAACCGCTAGGTTTATTGGCGGATTTATACGTTGATGGATGCGGGCCGAATTTAGAACGCCAAACTTCTCCTCATGCTCATCAAGTCACGTTTTTAAAGCACAGTGATCAATTGGTTGTCGTAGACTTAGGCAGCGATAGCGTCCTTATTTATGATTACGATGCCCAGCCGCCGGATTTTTCACTGTCGCAAGTGATTCATTTGCCCGCAGGTTCGGGACCGCGCCATGTGGTGTTTAACCAACAAGAGTCGACAGCGTATGTGGTTTGCGAACTGTCAGAAACCTTGATTGTTCTGGTTAAGCACCAAGATAAGTGGCTTATCTCGAATCAAACAGAATTATTAGAAGGGGAAGAGAATCTGCAAGCGGCGGCGGCGATTCGTCTTTCGCAAGATGAAACGTTTTTGTATGTCTCTTGCCGAGCTCAGAACAAAATCAGTGTGTTTGATGTGTCTGGCGATACGCCAAAAAGGCGAGCAGCCATTCACTGTGAAGGGGCTTTTCCACGAGATTTTGTGTTGTCTCGTGATCAAAAGTGGTTGCTGGTTGCCAATCAACATTCCAACAATGTGGTGAGCTTTCGTCGCAATCCTCAAACGGGTGAAATTACCCCAACGGGTTATGACTGTGAGATAGGCTCTCCTGTGTGTATTGTCGAACAACCTTTGTAACGATTAACGCTGAAACAACAGGAAATAGAAAAGCCTAGCGGGCGGCTAGGCTTTCAGGATAAAAACAGTTAACGCCAATCTTCAACGTACAGTTAGACGTAAATTTTGCCTTTCATATACAACACACCATCACCAGATACATTGACGCAATCCTCCTTGACTTCGCAGTACAGAATGCCACCACGTGCTGATGCTTGATACGCCACTAAAGATGCTTTGCCGAGCTCTTGCGCCCAATATGGTGCTAAGCCTGCGTGGATTGATCCTGTGACAGGGTCTTCATCTCCGCCGTTTGCTGGCCAAAAGTAGCGAGATACAAAGTCGTATTGACTGCCTTTTGATGTGACGACGACATCGTAAGGGGCGAGTTGTTTCAGTTGGTCGGATCGATATTGAACATCGAAAACGGTTTGCTCATCTTCCACGATGACGAAGTAAGCTTGCGGGCTAAGCAGTACGTGTGTTACTTCGCAGTTTAATCCCTCAATTAATTGCGTAGGAACGGCGTTGACGGGGTGTGGTGCTCTTGTCGGAAATGTCATTTCAATCTTGCCAAGTGCGTTCTTAATTACGGTTAAGGTGCCCACTTTTAATGTGTGAAACTCAATACTTCCTGTAACGCCGAGTTGGTCGAACAACACCATGGAAGCGGCGAGCGTTGCGTGTCCACAAAAGTCGATTTCTGTGAGTGGCGAAAACCAGCGTACTTCATATTGATTCGTACCAATCGCTTTAACAAACGCGGTTTCAGAGAGGTTGTTTTCCGCTGCAATGTTTTGCATTCGCTCTGGTTCTAACCATTCTTGCAAGGGTACGACTGCGGCTGAGTTGCCTTTAAATTGCGTGTCTGTAAATGCGTCAACGACGTAGATATCCAGTTCCATTTTGTCTTCCTTGTTCTCTGAGCGGTTGGTTAGCATAAACCAGATGCAACTCAGAGAATAAGAAATTTATGTTTGAATCTTAAAGTATCAAAATAGACGATGGTTTTATATTTTGTGATACTTATTGATGTATCTTGGCTTGGGTTGATGAATAGACTTGAATTGAACTCATTGAAAGGAATAAACACATGAAAGCGATTCACAAGTCTGTTTTGGCCCTTAGCGTTTTAGTTATCGGCTCTGCCCATGCTTTTGAACTAACGAGCAAAGATATTCAAGAAGGTCATCCAATGGCGAAGACATTTGAATATTCAGGTTGGGGATGTGATGGTGCGAACCAGTCTCCACAACTGATGTGGAAAGACGTTCCAAAGGGTACAAAAAGTTTTGCGATTACCGCGTACGATCCTGATGCACCAACAGGCAGTGGTTTTTGGCATTGGATAGCGTTTGATATTCCAGCCTCAGTTAACGAGCTGCCTCGTGGCGTTGATATCAGTAAGCTAGGCGGTAAGGAGTCTCGTATTGATTACGGTACTACTGGTTTTGGCGGCGCATGTCCGCCAGAAAAAGATGGTATGCACCGCTACCAGTTTACCGTTTGGGCGCTGCCGAGTGATAAGTTGAACTTGGATGAGAACACGCCAGCGGCGGTTGTGGGATTTACGTTGAATAGTGTCGCATTGGACAACGCGCAGTTAACCGCGACTTACACGCGATAAACAAATACTTAAGGGGAGAAGATGGGGCATCAATATCAAGTGACGCTGTTTCGTGCGGAGCAGCAGCAAAAGCTGCGTAACGTCAGGATTCACTCCCCGAGTATTATCCAGATCATTAAAGGGAGTAAGCGTCTGTTTTGGAAAGACGAAGCGTTTGATATTCTTCATCCTAACATCATGCTTTGTGAAGCAAACGCTTCGCTGAATTTTGAAAACCTTCCTCAACAAGGGCGTTTTCTCTCACGAATGTTCAGTTTTCACTGTGTACCTAGCGTTGAAATGTTAGAGCTGAGTATGAGTAATGCATTGGGAAATTATGTCCCAGCGGTGGAGACAGACAAAGCACTGCAAGCGACATTAAATGCCTTGTTTTCTTTTGAACGGGAAAGTTTAAGTGAAGCGACGCAACGTTATTGGATGATGGGGTTGTATCAGCAGTTAGCAGAGCGAGGACTATTGCATCGGCTTTTCTCGAGTTCCAATACCTCGTTCAGTCAGAAACTCAGCCGCTATCTGTCACGCTCTCCGGGCGATGACCATCCTTTGGAATTTGTTGCTGAGCGCTTTGCTATGAGCCGAGCAACGTTGATACGCAAACTCAAACAAGAGGGAACTCAGTATCGCGAAGTGCTGGCAGAAGTGCGCTTAAATCACGCACTCTACCTGATGCAAAATGGTTCATACAACGTTGCGTTACTCGCGCAGTTGTGTGGCTATCAATCGGAAGGGCGTTTTAGCCAACGATTTAAAGGCAAGTTTGGTTTAACGCCCAGCGAGTACATAAAAACTGTCGTCAGTTAGTACTTAATATTGCTGTTTGGCTCGATCTTTATGTTTCCAATTTTAGCTCTGGTATTTGGTTTTCATCCTCAGTGCGACGTTAACCAAAGCAATCAGAACGGGAACCTCGATTAGCGGACCAATCACGCCAGCGAATGCTTGATCGGAGTTCAGGCCAAATACAGCAATGGAAACCGCGATCGCCAGCTCGAAGTTGTTGCCCGTCGCCGTAAAAGCGATGGAGGCATTTTTATCGTAGGGGATGCCCATTCTCTTCCCGATAAAGAAGCTGGTAAAAAACATCAATACGAAGTAGATCGCTAGTGGGACTGCCACGCGGAACACATCCATTGGTAGCTGTAAAATCATCTCTCCTTTGAGGCTGAACATCAGCACGATGGTGGCGAGCAAAGCGATCAAAGTAATGGGTGAAATTCGAGGAATAAACACATCGTTGTACCACTTCTCACCCTTTGCAGCTACTAACCATTTACGACTGAGAAAACCAGCGAGGAACGGAATGCCTAAGTAAATCAATACGCTTTCCGCAATGTCTCCCATGGAAATATCAACCACAAAACCTTCATAGCCAAAGAACGGTGGAAGTACGGTGATGAATAGCCAAGCCATAACGCTGTAAGTCAGAATTTGAAATGCGCTATTTAATGCCACCAAGGCCGCGCCATATTCTTTGTTGCCGCCGCCAATATCATTCCACACTAAAACCATAGCGATGCAGCGTGCAAGGCCAATCAAAATAATACCGACCATGTAACCTGGATGATCACCAAGAAAGGTTAAAGCAAGAACGAACATCAGGATTGGGCCGATGATCCAGTTCATAACCAGAGACAGCGTGATGGCTTTTTTATCTCTCGTTACCGTTCCTAATAGACCGTAGTTCACCTTGGCGAGTGGTGGGTACATCATCAAAATCAAACCAATGGCGAGTGGTACGTTCGTACTACCAACGGACATTGCTTCGTTCCATTCTGCTACTTGCGGGTAGGCTGCGCCTATCCCCACGCCGATGGCCATTGCGACAAAGATCCAAACCGTTAAGTAGCGGTCAAGAAAGCTCATTTTTTCGCTGGCACTATTTAAAACTTCAGTCGTCATAGTGATCTCTATTCGTTTATCGTCGAAAGGCGATATATAAGGTTATAGTTTATCTTTGCGCGCATGGAAAGCGCGCAATGTGTCTTAGCTAACTAAATAAACCGGAAAATTGAGCGTTAAACGCGTTCAGTTTTTCACGTTGAATGCGGTAACAAACCTTTGGCGGGTTAGGTTCTGCACTGATAAACCCGGCCTGTTTTAGAATACGTAAGTGTTCTGATACGGTCGATTGCGCTAAACCTAACTCAGAGACTAAATCGCTATTTAAGCAGCCGCCCATGGTGTCTAAAGTGTGAAGAATATGCAGAATGCGTAAGCGAGCAGGATGAGACAGCGCTTTCGCTTGAGCGGCGAGTGCTTGCTCTTTATCGAGTTGTTTTTGCGTGGCTTCAAAAGCAATTTGGCACGTTTCGCTGCATTTGTTGCTCATGAGCAAACCTTTATAGTTAATCGTCGAATTGCGATTAAGTGTACGTGTGCTTTTTCTAAGGCGCAACTGTTGGCAGTAAAAAAGCAGAACTTAAAGATACGACGAATTGGGGGTGTGGTATCAGGAGCTAAGTTCTGCTTGGGGGTTAGGTCATGAGCAATTCTCTATATTTCCTGCTCGCTAAATTAGTATGGTGAAAAAAGGGGAGGCGAAAAAGAGAGTAGATTTCTTCGCTTTATTCCTGATAAAACCGAATTGGTGGGGTTTTCCTACAATATAGGCACGAAATGTTAGTAAAAGGGGAACAAAGTGTTTGGAAGTTTTCTTATTTTATTGCCGCCAAGTTCAGTAAAATACGCCTATTGAATGGCCTCCTAGAGTTAAGGTGCGTGCGGTGTCTGATCTCAACTTATTTCGTTATTACCAACGCTTGCTCTCTTTTGGTGTTGGTAATGAAGCAAAAACCACGCTGCAAGAAATCGCCGATTTGTTGTTTACTTCGCCTCGTCATGCGCGCAGTTTGCTGGCGCAGATGCAAGAGATAGCGTGGTTAAGTTGGCGACCAAAACCGGGACGGAACCAGCGTTCAACATTGTTGTTAAACGTTGAACTCAGCGCGCTAAAAGAAAGCCTTGCACTAGAGCGAATCAAGCTTGGTAAGTACGAGAAAGCGCTGTCGATTCTGGATGAAGATGAAGCTGCATTTGGGCGACTCCTCAAAACAACGTCGGGCGCATCGGTAAAAGAGGGGCGGCTCAATATTCAGCTGACCTACAAACGCATGTTCGAGCGTGTGGTTCCGCATCAACTGCAGCGAAGTAGTGAACGTTTTTTGCTTCGCCAAATTTATTGTTGTTTGGTTTCGAGCGATTACAACGGGCAGGTGCAGCCAGAGCTGGCTCATCATTGGCGTTATGATGACAGCTTGTACGAATGGACATTTTATCTTCGTCCGGGTCTGACTTTTCATAATGGCAACCCAATTGATGCTGAAACGGTTGTCAGTTTGTTCGCCAAATTAAGCTCTTTGGAATACTACGAAAAAGAGCTGGCGCATGTTGCCAACATTACGGCACTTAATCCATTGAAGGTTGTTTTTAAGCTTAACCGACCTGACTTGGGTTTTGCTGGACTTATTTCTGGCGTGAAATATGGCATTCAGCCCGTGAGTCAGGTGAACGTTGCTAACAACAAGTTGGTGGTGGGGAGTGGTCCATTTTCCGTCGTTGAGCACAGTGAAAACCGTTTGAAACTGCAAGCGTTTGATGGCTATTACGCGTGTCGAGTATTAACGGATTTTGTGACGATATGGATCGTCAACGATGAACAGATGGAAAATCCATCGCTTGCCGCAAACACATTGCAACCAGAACCTGATTCTGCTGATGACATGTGCAGCCACTATATGTCGACGCCAAACAGTGAAGTATCACCAGCGAGTAAACGCAGTCGAACGGAAGACGGTTGTTTGTTCGCACTGTTTAACCATCATGCAAAGCACGCTTTGTCTCAGGCCCAGCGCCGATACATCAGTGAATTGATTCAACCTGAACTGCTAGCTGACGTGATGCGTAATGAAAACATTATATTTGGGAGCATACCTGCTTATAACTTATTGCCTAACTGGAAGCCAGTGTTGCGCCCCTTTGGAGATGCGGTCAAGTTGCCAAAGCTGATCACCATCGCAGGGTACAATTACACGGCGCTACGCCGGTGCGCACGAGCGATTTCTTCGCGTTTAGAGCGTGCGGGCAGCCGAGTGGAGATCGTTATGTACTCCTACCGTGAACTGAGCGAGAAAGCCAAAAACGGCACGCTAGATGAGACTCTGGTTGTCACCAATATCAACTTGGACGATAACCGTCATGCGTCTGCGTTTAGCAACTTCTTTAGCAATGCCGTGCTTTACCACACCTTGGGGGTGCAAAATGCGGCGTGGTTGGATGCTCAAATGGAGAATGTCCGTGCATTCTCACCGCTTGAAGATTACCTGAGCGCGTTAGAGCCGATTGCGTCCACTTTGATTAGCGAGTATTGGATTGCACCGATGTTCCACCATACTCAGACGCTACGTTTTCAAGGGGTCTTGGAAGATGTCGCACTCACAAACTGGGGATGGCCAGACATACGATCCGTTTGGTCTGCGGACTGATCAAAACCGCCTGAATGGCGGTTTTTTGTGTCTGCAATTTGGTGAAAGCCAGTGACGTTTTTATTTTTTCTAGCCAACAAGTGTGATGCTTATCTACGTTTGAGCGCGAGTGATCAAGAAACGGTCCGAAATGAACTTTGAAATTAATCACGAATTATATCGAGTCAATAGGTCTAATGTGATCTGATTTAAATAATGTAACTTTAAGAATATTTTCGAGAAGGTGATTGTATTCAAAATTCGTCTATTGACTTGTTGCTCAAATAAAATTTGTAGATTTTTTACGTGTGGGATTTTTGAGCTCTGTCCATTTAAACAAATTGACAGGCTTTAAAGTGTGACTCGAAGCGCAAAAGTAGCTCGGTTGCGCGGTTGGGACTCTGTTATTGATAATTAACCCATCAGATGACGAACTGTTGATAGGGTTAAATATGTTGTACGAGTTAATCGACCACGAACTAGTAGATGTAATTAATGATCGCGCTTACCAATGGCAAGATGCGGTTAAAAAGACCACTCAATACCTAGAAAATAAAGGTTACGTCTCCCAGCATTATGCTGATGCAATCATCCGTTCAACGGAAGAAAACGGTCCTTACTATGTGTTATGCCCTGGATTGGCAATGCCTCATGCCCGACCTGAAACTGGTGTTTTAAAAACAGGCTTAGGCATTCATATTTTCCCATCACCTGTTGATTTTGGATCGGATCTCGGTCCGGCCAATATTCTTATTACCTTAGCTGCGAAAGACTCTGATACCCACATTGAGGTGATTCAAGCGTTGAGCGAGATGTTTGTGGATGAAGAGAACATTGCAAAACTGGCACAAGCCTCTTCCAAAGAACAAGTGCTAGACATAATAAAAGCATACTAAAAGGAACATAACGTGAAAGCAAACATGCGAGCCAATGTGCAAGCCTTCGGAGGTCATTTGACCGCCATGGTGCTGCCAAATATCGGAGCCTTTATCGCTTGGGGCTTTATTACTGCACTCTTTATTCCTACGGGCTGGATGCCAAACGAAGCCTTTGGCGAACTCGTGGGGCCAATGATCACTTACTTGCTGCCACTTTTAATTGGTTACACTGGTGGTCAGATTGTTGGTGAAAAACGCGGCGCGGTAGCGGGGGCTATCGGTACGATGGGCGTGATTGTCGGGGCTGACATACCGATGTTTGTTGGCGCAATGATCATGGGCCCACTGAGTGCTTGGGTTGTGGTGCAAGTGGATAAACGTATTCAACACCGCATCCCTTCTGGTTTTGAGATGGTGGTCAACAACTTCTCGTTGGGTATCGTCGGTATGTTGTTGTGTTTGTTCGCCTACGAGATTGTTGGCCCTTCAGTCACCGCAGCAAACTTGTTTGTGAAATCAGGCATCGAAGCGTTGGTTGCGACGGGTTTCCTGCCTCTGTTAGCGATCATTAACGAACCAGCAAAAGTGTTGTTCCTGAACAACGCCATTGACCAAGGTATTTATTACCCACTAGGCCTGCAAGCGGCCGCAGAAACGGGCAAGTCCATTTTCTTTATGGTGGCGTCTAACCCAGGCCCAGGTCTTGGTATGCTGCTGGCTTACGCAAAGTTTGGTCAGGGTTTATCTAAACGCTCTGCGCCAAGTGCCATCATCATTCACTTCTTTGGTGGCATTCATGAGCTGTACTTCCCATATGTACTCATGAAACCAATCATGATTGTGGCAATGATTGCTGGTGCGGCGACAGGCATCGCAACCTTCAACCTATTCGATGCAGGTTTGGTCGCGGGTCCAAGTCCAGGCTCTATCTTCTCTTACCTTGCTCTTACTCCGAAAGGTAGCTTCATCGCGACCATCGCAGGTGTGACAAGTGCAACGATTGTCTCTTTCTTGGTAGCAAGTGCGATTCTGAAAGTGAGCAAATCAGAAGAAAAAGAAAGCGAGTTTGAGAAGTCAGTTTCTGACATGAAAGAGATGAAAGCGGAAGGCGCAGTTAAGCCAGTTGCAGCTGCTACGACGCAAGAACTAAGCAAACCAATTTCATTCGTCGCATTCGCTTGTGATGCAGGTATGGGCTCTAGTGCAATGGGCGCTTCGACCTTCAAACGCAAGCTAGTACAAGCTGGGATAGAGATTGAAGTGAAGAACTTTGCCATCGAGAAAGTCCCGAGTGAAGCCGACATCGTCGTGACGCACGAGAGCTTAGAAAGCCGCGCAGTCAACGCGACAGGTTTACCAGTCGTAACGATCAAGAACTTCCTCAACGACCCAGCGCTTGACGAGCTGATGGACAAGATTAAGCAACAAGCGGTCGCGACTGAGCAACCAGCCTAACAATGCAGTTTGGGGCGGCAGGTATCGCCCCATTTAGGAGATAAATCATGGTACAAACAACGGCAGCGGTTATCTGTGGTGAGAAAAACGTTCAACTAAGAACTTTTGATTTGCCAAGCATTTCAGCCGATGAACTTCTGGTTAAAAACATTTCAAACAGCATTTGTCTATCCACTTACAAAGCAGCATTGTTAGGTAGCAAACACAAACGCGTTCCTGAAAACATTGACGAAGTGCCAGTGATGACAGGTCATGAATACGCAGGTGTGATTGTTGAAGTCGGTGAGAATCTAAAAGACCGATTCAAAGCTGGCGATTACTTTGTTCTGCAACCTGCCATGGGCTTGCCAACAGGCTACTCGGCGGGCTACAGCTATGAGACATTTGGCGGCAACGCGACGTATTCCATTATTCCTAAAATCGCTATCGACCTAGGCTGCGTGCTGCCTTACCACGGCGATTACTTTGCTGATGCGTCGCTGGCTGAGCCAATGTCTTGCATTATCGGTGCGTACCATGCGAGCTACCACACCACGCAATACGTGTACGAGCACGATATGGGCATTAAAGAAGGTGGTGCGTTAGCGCTTTTGGCGTGTGCTGGCCCAATGGGCATTGGTGCGATTGACTATGCGATCAACGGCCCTGTAAAGCCAAAACTGATCGTGGTGACGGACATCGACGCCGCGCGTTTAGACCGAGCTGAAAGCCTCATTCCCGTTGCAAAAGCCAAAGAGCAGGGCGTTGAGCTACATTACGTGAATACCGCTCAAATCGACGATCCGGTCGCGTATCTCAAAGCACTCAACGGTGGCAATGGTTATGACGATGTAATGGTCTACGCGGCTGTTGCTCAAGTGCTAGAACAAGCCGATGAGCTGTTGGGTAACGATGGCTGCCTAAACTTCTTCGCAGGCCCTACCGATAAGAATTTCAAAGTGCCGTTTAACTTCTACAACGTGCATTACGAATCAACGCACATTGTGGGAACGTCCGGTGGTTCAAAGGGTGACATGGTGGAATCTATCGAGCTTTCCTCACAAGGTAAGATCAATCCATCGTTCATGATCACCCATGTTGGTGGCTTACAAGCTGCACCCCATACGATTTTGAATCAGCTGGATATTCCGGGCGGTAAGAAGTTGATTTACCCGCATATTGACCTGCCATTGACCGCGATTGATGATTTCTTATCGCTGGCAGACCAAGACCCGTTCTTTGCGGAACTCGATGCGATTTTGTGCGCGAACAACTATGTGTGGAACGCGCATGCAGAAAAAGCGTTACTTGAGTTTTATGACGTGAGCTTAACGGTTTAGTTGCAACGAATTTGTGTGGTAGCCTTTGCGCTGCCACACAATGGAGAGGTCATAATACGTTGTCACGTGAAGATGAATTACTGGAGAAACTGGACGAGTGCGAAAATGCCACTTCGTTTCTTCAGGTTTCTAACAAAATAATTAACCTCAAGTTAAAAGCACTGCTTCCGAAAGTGTTCGTTCAAGACGACCTTGTGAAGGAGTATGCTGTGGATCCTTTATTGAAAGAAGATGGTCCGTTAGCAACAACCGATGTGGTATCGAAGCTGATGTTTGCGATGGGCAAAATCTCTTTGGAAACTTACGCCGATATCGGGTTGTACGATCAGGTGTTGGAGTATGTGGTTAGCCAACCGGAGAAAGTCGAATTCGCGGATGACGTGATTTATGACTTCATCAAAAACCAAGCGGTACTCTCTTCTCAGCAAGACAGCTTTTATCTTGAGTCGATCAATCAGCTTAAGTTCTCTTCGTTTGAGTCCTTTTCGCAAATGAGATACGAATCTCTCATCAAAACAGTGTTGAAGCTGTCGTGTGAAATGTTGATAGAAAGAATCGAAGGGGAGATCAATCAATAAGGGTTCACCATGAAAGTGAATTTAAACGTCAGTGGTTTTGAAACCGAAGCTACCTTTCCTGATGCCGACGTAAAGCGAATCCATCAACCTCTTATCGAAAAATTTACCCGTCTTTATCATGAGAAGCAGGAACGCATTGTGGTGTTCTTGTGTGCCCCTCCGGGCAGCGGTAAGTCAACCCTTGCTGCGTTCTGGGAATATCTCTCTGAACATGATGAAAGCCAAGAGCCTTTACAAGTGCTGCCGTTTGATGGTTTCCACTATCCAAATGAGATCCTCGACAACAATACGATTGAACGAGATGGCGAGCTCGTGCCTCTGCGCAGTATTAAGGGGTCCTATCAAACATTTAATCTGACGGAGCTTATCGACAAGCTCAAACAGCTCAAAATGAAAGATACAAAATGGCCATACTACGACCGCAATTTGCATGATCCAGTCGACGACGCCATTTTGGTAAATCGGAATGTGGTTGTCGTTGAGGGGAATTGGTTACTGCTTAATGAACCAGTGTGGAATGAACTGCATCGTTTGGCAGATTTTAGCGTCTTCGTCGATACACAGCCTGAGTTTCTGCAAGAACGCTTAGTAAACCGTAAGATTCGTGGTGGTACAGATCCAGAAGCTGCATTGGAGTTTTATTTGAACTCAGATGCCGTAAATGTAGATAAGGTTTTAAATCACTCAATTCCAGCGGATCTCACGCTGTTTCTCAATCAAAACGGTTCGTTCGACATTCGATAATTCGTCCACAACTTAGGAGGTCACCATGGATATCGTCGTTGATAGCCACACCCATACTATTGCCAGTGGACATGCCTACAGCACCATTTTAGAGAACGCATTGTCTGCCAAGAATAAGGGGCTAAAACTTCTTTGTATCACCGATCATGCTCCCGAGATGCCAGGAGCCCCTCACTACTGGCATTTCAATAATCAAAGAATTTTGCCCCGCTTTTTACACGATGTAGGTATTCTCCGTGGTGTCGAAGCCAACACGCTGAATGTGAAAGGGGAGATAGACTTACCATCGTCTTCTGACCAACATCTTGACTGGGTGATTGCGAGTTTCCATGAACCCGTATTCAAGCCCGCAACCGAAGCTGAGCATACTGCCGCTCTGATAAATGCGATTAAAAGCGGCAGGGTGGATGTTCTCGGTCACTTAGGCAACCCAAATTACCCATTCGATATGGAACAGGTGCTGCGCTGTGCTAAAGAGCACAATGTTGCGGTTGAAGTTAACAATACATCTTTGACAGGCAAAAGCCGTAAGGGTAGTGATTCCCGTTGTGATCGCATTGTCGAGCTGGGCAAAGAGGTTGGCGTTTACTTCAGTACCGGATCTGATGCGCACTTCTGTGAAGAGATCTCTAAGTTAGATTTGGCGATTGCTTTGCTGGAAAAACACGGTGTGGAAGAAGAGAAGATACTCACTACGTCGACGAGCCGATTCTTGAACTTCTTATTGCTGAGAGGTAAGGCGAGGATTCCAGAGTTTAAGGATTTTTACTAAGTAAAATCCCAAACACATTAAACGAAGTATTTTCTTATACAGCCCTAAAACCCGCCAAGCTGCGGGTTTTATTCGTTTTGGGGAGGCGTAGAACAGACAACGCGACTGTCATATAAAGCGTGAAAAGAGGAATCAATGAAAAAGGGAACGAAGGCCATAATTCGAGAATATTATAGGCCGAGCGGGAATTTTATTGCTCTTAATCAGTCATAAGGTTATGAGCCGCTTTTTGTGTTCCGCTGTTCAATAACGAGCGATAACAGGCGAACAAGTAGGGACTGAGCTTCAGGAGACAGCAAGCGTGCAACGGCCATTAGATCATCCGCTGTTACGTGTTGAACGTCTCTTATATCCAATGCGATGTCGAGATCGGTCAAATGCAGAGAGCGCAGTATGGAGCGATATTGGGAAAGTTTCAGGTCGGATTCTCCACGCTCTATCCGTTGATACGTTTTCACGCTCATCCCTGCGATGTTTGCCATTTGTTCACGGGAGAGGCCACTCGCTTTTCTTCTCGCAATCAGTGCTTCAATAATAGGGTCGACCTGCATGTGCTCTCCTGAAAGGACAGTTTTGACCTAAATAAAGCAAGAAGTGGACCAGTTTAACCATCTCATATTTACCTGTTTTGCAATCAGTATAAGAATAGCTATCTAATAAAAATGTACATATTTTAGTCAGTTATAAACTCAATGGAAAAGTATCAATCATACAAATCAATCGAGACAAAATCTTCAATTCGCAAAATGCAACGCATTTTAGATCAATTATTTAGCGAGCTTAATGAGCAGCATCGTGTCACTAAAGACAATGTTGTCGCTCTGACTCGACAGTCTCAACAGAGGTTGATGAACTACAAAGAGCTTTATCTTCATAAAGAATCGATAGGTGAGGTAGAGTTGCAGATTGCGTATGAAAATATGAGTGTGACTGAGAAGCAGGTCGCGGATATGGGCGTTTCAGCATTAACTTATATCATCGGAGCGTTAGATAAAGCGTATTAATAGAATGGGCAAGCTAGCTTAGATTTAGACAGCTTGGATAACACCAAAAAGAAAGGATGCAAATGCTGGGGAACCACACCCAGCATTCGGACACTCATTTACCTATAGTTTCGAACCGTAAATCAGTGTTTAGAGGTATGTGAACCGAACAGTCTCGGTACGCAGCGAATAATAGCGATATTGTCCGATCTAGGCTACGCCCCTGGAATCTAACACCTTTACTTGAACTGTAAATTAATTTGTACACCCATCCAAAATTGAGCGGTTGAGCACGTTCTTACTCTCATTAGGCGATAAAAGACTGATTAGTGATGAAAATAACGACACATCTTAGGTGAATGAGGAGAGTTGTTAAAATATATCGCTATAAGATTGACCTTTTGCTTTTCAATCGTCCTGCTTATGCCTTACAATCTTTTCGAACCAAATCCATTCACAACGAATGGGGTTGATGAATTAAGATGAACAATTTTGCTTCGAACCCAAAGTTGTGCGCATTTCATCAACGATGACATCGCCCAAAACGACTCTCAAGTGTTCATGTGCAATTGAATTAACCACCTTTTGCTGCATGTTTTCTTAGCCATATAGGGTTCTTGTAACCAAATTTTGGTTGAGTAGAGCGTTTTGTTGGGTGTGCTTTGGATGTAGCACAACTGGCGAGAAATAAACGGATTGAATTTAGAGGTATTAACCGTGAACCTAAAACTTGTCGGCAGCTCCCTGATCGTTGCAGGTACTGCTCTTGGCGCTGGTATGCTTGCTATACCAATGGTGCTTGCTCAATTTGGCCTCCTCTGGGGCACTCTTCTTATGTTGTTCATCTGGGCTGGGACGACTTACGCTGCGCTGCTCCTTCTTGAGGCCAGTTGCAAAGTAGGCGGCGGCGTGAGCATGAATGCAATTGCTCGCGAAACGCTAGGTAAAGGTGGCCAGTTGGTAACCAACAGCTTGCTTTACGCCCTGTTAGTTTGTCTATTGATGGCTTATATCATTGGTGCGGGTGATCTCGTACAAAAAGTAACAGCCTCAATTGGGCTGCCAACATCTACGATCGCAAGCCAAGTCGGTTTTACTCTTTTAGTCGGTATCATTGTTTCGGCAGGTACAGGGGTTGTAGATAAGCTTAATCGCGGTTTGTTCTTAGGCATGATCGTGGCGTTGATCCTGACACTTTTTGCGCTTGCACCAAGCGTCTCGTTTGAAGGACTTGATGAAGTCGTGAGTGACGATAAGATGGCGCTAATTAAGACAAGCTCGGTGCTTTTCACCAGTTTCGGTTTTATGGTCGTGATCCCATCGCTTGTAACTTACAACAAAGAAGCGAGCAAAACACAACTGCGTAATATGATTATCGTGGGTTCAACTATTCCGCTTGTTTGTTACTTATTATGGTTGTTAGCAGTTGTCGGTAACCTACCACCTCATGAGCTTGTTCAATACTCCAACGTAACGGAGTTGATCTCGGTATTAGGTCAGCAATACGAGGGTTTGGAGTTTATCCTATCCATGTTCACTGGGTTAGCACTGTTAACGTCGTTCTTAGGTGTGGCAATGGCGCTATACGATCAAAATGCAGACCTACTGAAAGCAAGCAAGCCGGTGATTTTTGTTACCACGTTTGTGCTACCACTACTAGGTGCTGTATTTGCGCCAGAACACTTCTTGGCTATTCTTAGCTACGCGGGGATTATTCTTGTGTTTCTCGCGGTCTTTGTCCCATTATCAATGACAATGAAAGTGCGTCAAGTGCCAGTAGAAGATGACAATATTTATGAAGCTGGTGGCGGCGTAATGGGAATGAGCATGATCTTCCTGTTCGGCTGTTTCTTGCTGTTTGCCCAAGCAGTATAAAATCACGCTAGCTTATTTAAAAACTGAGCCGCCCGTTGTATAACGGGCGGCTTTTTTGTGTTTATAACCCAAACACAGAGGACTTAAAAAGTTATCAATATCAGTGATACTTTACCTTTCTCTGATAATCACGATAAGCTTTGACCTTGTAGTAAAACTCCTTGGCGAAAGACTGACATGTGCAGTGATTCACTTACCTATTATGTTGCTATTGATATTAATAAGAGGCTCTGTTGTGTCAAAGCAATTATCTTTTGCCATGGTTGGCGTTATATTGTCTTTAGGTGTGTTCAGTACAGAAGTGATGGCTGACCCGAAACATAGGCATGGTCATCGATATGATCACCATCATCATAAACGCAAGCACAAGCATAAACATAAGTATAAACATCGTGACGTTATTTATGTGGAGTCTCGACGACCAAGACGCAGTTACTACTACCACGACCGAATTCCTCGTAATAGTACCTACATAAAGATTGGAGATTTCACCTATTTAAAAGTGGATGATCGTTATTATCGTCGCTCCAATGACCGCTATATCCATGTTGAATTCAACTAGAGTGGGAAAGGCAGCATAGCAAGCGTGATAACAGTTTTGAGCCGAGTGGCAACAACACTAAAAACTAGGCGTTCTAAGTCTAGATACCACTGCGATAGAGGTCTAAAAACAAAAACAGCGAGCATTGGCTCGCTGTTTTTGTTTAGGTGAAGACTAGACTGTAAATCGGTTTAATATTTGATCTTGTTTATGTACATCTTCTTGCTGTGCCTGCATAGCATCGTTAGTTCGATTTGCAGATTCGGCGACTTGAGTCGATAGGTCTTTAATATTCACCGTATTGTTGTTGATCTCTTCCGCAACTAAGCTTTGTTCTTCCGCCGCTGAGGCGATTTGTAAGTTCATATCAGAAATACGCTGAATCGCATCACGAATACGTTGTAGCGCGTTGTTTGCCAAGTCTGCTTTTTCTACGGCTTCTACAGCGCTACCCTTGCTTTGATGCATAGCATTTGCCACAGATGATGCGCCAGATTGCAGCTGCTCAATCATAGTACGAATTTCTGTTGTTGATTCTTGAGTTCGTTGCGCCAGTGTACGAACTTCATCAGCAACGACGGCGAAGCCTCGGCCAGATTCTCCCGCACGTGCAGCCTCAATTGCGGCATTCAACGCGAGTAAGTTCGTTTGGTCCGCAATATCGTTGATGACTTTTAGAATCGTTTCGATGTTGGCGGTTGCAGATTCAAGCACTTGCACTTCTTCGACAGCAAGGTCAATGCTATCGGAAAGCATGTTGATCGTTTGTGTCGATTCACCGACCACAGAAGAGCCCTCAACCGTTGCTTGATCAGCTTCTTTGGCTGCACTTGCTGCGCCTTGCGCATTATTGGCAACTTCAGTCGCGGTAACAGACATTTCGTGCATCGCGGTGGCTAATTGTTCTAGCTCTTGTAGCTGAGTTTGAATAGCACCAGCCGAATCTTTTGCACCCTCAGCGGTGATTTGAGTGCCATTCAAAATTTGATCAGAAATACTCTTCGACTCAATAATTTGCTGTTGCAAGTTTTCCATGAACGTATTGAAGTTTGTAGCAAGCTCTGAGAATTCTTGGTCAGTATCAGTTTCAAGGCGCTGTGTAAGATCGCCTTTCCCAGACGCAACACCTTTAATCGCGTTGTTTAATGTGTCTAGCGGACGCATGAGTGTGCGAATGAGCAGAGTCAGTGCAATAACAGAAGCAATCACGGCAATGATTGAATAAATAATAGCGCTGTTGCGAAGCTCTCCTACGGCAGAGTAGGCGATAGCTTCATCAATAACTGAACCCACGTACCAGTTCTCGCCCGGGATGTGAGTCAAGTTAATCATATAACGATCGCCATCGATCTCAATGTGTTGCGTTGATTGTGTAAGATCGACCTGTGGTAGGTAGCTACCAACTTTTTCACCGTTGTATTTGCTTTGAGGGTGAGCAATGGTTGTTCCATCAGCGGTGACCAAAAATAAGTAACCAGCGTCAAACAGATTCACTTGGTTGACGAGGTCAGAAAGGGTAGTGAGCTCAAGGTCATAAAACATACCAGCTAAGAACTGGCCGTTTTCTTTTACTGGTGTACCAACAGAGATGATGACGTTTTTTGAAGACGCATCGACGTATGGGTCTGTTACGACCAAATCGCCTTTGTTTTTAGCTGCGATGAACCAAGGACGTTGACGCGGATCGTAGTCTGGTCCTGCTTCCCAGCCGTCGTCATTTTCAATCACGAAGCCATTGCTTTCATAACCAAAGCCAATCGCAAGAAAGCTGGCTTTTGGTGTTGGTCGCTCAAGAATGTTCTGAACGTAGTTGTGTGAACTTGGATTAAGTTCGATAACTTCAGTAATAGAACGAGCGAGATCCTTTTTAGCATTCATTTCTGATTGCACGGTATTTCCAACACTGGTCAATATCTCGTTCACACTCGAGTCAATGTGCTCCTGCGTTTGGGAGCGGATCGTCATAACTTGTTGCGTCGACAGCAGTGACACGGTAATTAGCAGCAAAAATGACGAGGCTGTGACAACCTTATGTCTAAATTTCATGAGCTTTCCTCTGATTCTCCCGGTTGGCTTCACTATGCTTCACCTCTTTTTAAACGGGTGAATTCGGCATCAAGAGAAACCTATTGTGTTTGGTTATCTTTTTTATCGACATCTTTGTCAAAAACATGAGTCTATTTGTTGTCTTTTTTAACCAAATTTAAACAAAACGGTAAGTTACGACAAAAACCGTGAGTTTGATCAGGTTTGTGCGCTCTGTTAATGAAAGCGTCATAATGAAAAGAATTGTGTAAAGCATAGTGTTTCAGGTTGGCGTTATTGGTGAGATGAGAGCGACTTAACTGTCGTAAAAGGGGGCGTGATTGGAGCTGTTCGTTGTAAGTTATGAGCGTTTGCTAATTAAGTGATCTGAATAGAGCTGTAGATAGAGTTTTAGACATAAAAAAGGCCCCGACAATGCGGAGCCTTTGTTGATTGATGCTTTGATTTTAGAAAATCAGATGAGCAACACCAGCAATCACAGGTAATGTGATTAGCGTACGCAGAATGAAAATAACGAACAGTTCTACAATGTTTACTGGAATTTTGCTGCCTAGTAGTAGGGCGCCAACTTCTGACATGTAGATAAGCTGAGTTACTGACATTGCTGCAATAACAAAACGTGTCATTTCATTATCAATTGATGCCGCTAAAATTGCCGGGATAAACATATCCGCAAAGCCAACAACAATAGTCTGTGATGCGGCGACAGCTTCTGGGATTTGCAGTAGCTCTAGGTATGGAATGAATGGCTGACCTAGAATTTCAAATACAGGAGTGTACTCTGCAATCACTAATGCCACGGTACCTAGACCCATAACCACAGGCAGTACACCAAACACCATGTCGATTGCGTTATGTACGCCTTCTTTAAATACAGACTGAACAGATGTTACCTGACCCGCGCGCTTAAGTGCTAGATCCATACCCCATGAGAATGTGGTGTGGCCTTCTGGTACGGCGTCAGCATCTTTATCTGGGTTGCTGCCATCAATGTAACGATCTTTCTTCAGGCTTAGCGGCGGTAAGCGAGGAATGATAACCGCAGCGACAATACCTGCTAAACAGATTGCGCCGTAGAAAGGTAGGAACAGATGCTCTAACTGTACCTGAGCGATAACCACTAAGCTAAACGTGATCGATACTGCTGAGAACGTTGTCCCGACAACAGCGGCTTCACGCTGAGTATAGAATTTATTTTCGTACTGTTTGCTGGTTAGCAAGATACCAACACTGCCGTCGCCTAACCAAGACGCCATACAGTCAATTGCGCTACGTCCAGGCAGGTTGAATACCGGGCGCATTATTTTACTCAGTAATGCGCCAAACAGCTCAAGAAGACCAAAGTTCAGAAGAAGCGGAAGGAGTAGGCCCGCAAAAATGAACACCGCAAACAAAGTTGGTAGAAGACCGGTAAGAACAAGGCCACCTGTGTTTTCTTCCCAAATCGCTTTTGGACCCACTTGGAAGAATGTCATTAATACGGCTGCACCGCCGATTAAGCGAACAATAAGCCAAAGCGGCGATGGATTGAAAAGACCGTTTAAAAATCCATTACGTAAAATCGCTGCAGGCTTGAAAATTTTGCAAAGAACAGAAGCTACTGCCATGAAAGCGATGATACTGGTGACGATAGCGATCAAGGTATCGCCTAATACTGCCGGGATGACTTTTGCCATAACCGCAACAGGGATAGTTAGGCCGCCATCGTATGAGATCGGAGCCATAAAGAGTAGAAGACCGATTAGGGAAGGGATGAAAAACATCCAAAAGTTGCCCTTAGGAGCTTCAGTAGCATTAGTGGTGTTATGCATAGTTGTCTCGTGTTACTACTAGTCAATACTTGCCATTTCCATGACATAAATATTCACTAAACATCCGTATTTAATCACAGTTTTGCGGAGGGTACCCGCAAACTGCATCCATTGCAATACTATTCATTAAATACATCTAGTTATTCAGCCGATTTGTCGGGTAATTGGTCAAATAACGTATAAGTGTATACGAATATGTTGCTTGTGTTAGAAAATTGTAGCATGGAGCGCGAGCAGCGCAGAGAATTATGGGGCGCATTGTGACTGGAATAATAAAACGGTAAACAAATGTGACTTTGATCTAACTAACTTTTTACCTGAAGCCCTGTTAGCCCTAGCTGTTATAAGGTTTTTAGCTGCGTTACAACACGATAAAACGTTTATTATGATGTGCAGTGGTGAGATAGTTGAGCTATAACCGATTGAAGCATTCGGCCTCAATCGGTTCGAGATTTTATGCTTTTTGTTGGCGACTAAGCACGTAAAGGTAACTCCAGTAGATCAGAGCCGTAGCGAAAGCCAATATTGCAGGGAAGACGAGCGTATATAATCCATATACCACGAATAGTGCGGCTCCTGCGACACCGCCAAGCAAGAATCCGAAGAAAATGAATAGGAATAGCTTTGCTTTACGTCGATCAAATTGACGACCTCTTAAGCTTTCTCCAATCATAATCCCCAGATCGGTGATGATTCCAGTCATATGTGTGGTTCTGACTACTGCGCCGCTGAATGTAGTGATCATTGCGTTTTGTAATCCACATGCTGCTGACGCTAGATATTGGCCGTACAAATCCCCTTGCACCAAAAAGCCCAAACTGAGTAGGAGCAAGCTCCCTTCTATGCACAGTGCAACACCATATCTTCGCCCTAGTTTTAACGCACTGCTCTCAATAAAAAAGCCGCTAAAGGCAGCACCGATCAAAAAGCTAAATACGATGAAGAGCAGGTGAATGGAGCTATCCACACCTGTTAGCAAGCTGTTCCCTAGCTGAGTTACGGTTCCCGAAAGATGTGTTATCGCTTGATGTTGAAAGCCGAGAAGACCAACGGCATTGACGCAGCCCGCGAGAAGGGCAAGTAGAAACGCGCCATATTCCACCCAACGAGGAAGTCTGGAAATCACAATAAAACCCCACCAAATGTTAGGAGCCGATTATAACGCTCACACCGCGTTACGAAACCCCTTACAGTAAAACTCGGTTGATCATTCTCAAAAAAATCTCATTTATAGAGCTTTTGCGTTGACCGTGATAACGACATAGAGGGGGATTTCCCCTACCTGATGTGTTCCATTGTACATTCGAAACTCACCCATCCATGTTTCCTCTGTTCATAGATTGAAACCGTTGGTTGGTGGAACTCTTTATCAGTAAAAAGACCGACGGGAATGATCATGATTTCAGGAAATGTAGAGACCAATAAGCGCATTGTCGTGCCGCAAGAAGGGCAAAACTCATACTGAACCTCGCTGCCATCATCCCCCATTCGCGTATAGCAGGTGACCTCACCGTTTAAAGTTACGTGCTCTTTATCAAAGCGAGCCTGTACCCCAAACACACTGCCTGTCCGCTTTTGGCATTCAAAACAATGGCAGACAGACGTACGGATGGGTTCTCCCTTACAACGGAGCTCAACTAAACCGCAGGCGCATTCGCATGTATGAATGGTTGTTGTCATCGTGATTACCTATTCTTCCCAATACACCAATGAATTTGGAACACTGAGAGCAGTGTCAGTGGCCAGTTATGAAATCTGGGCTTGAAAATCATTTGGATACAGTCAGTTTAGTTTAATTTTGAAACACTTGAAGGGATGAAATCATTTGGGTATACAATGCTATACTCGCTTTTCATTTATACCTTTAAACAAGGAAGTCTTCATGGCTCACAAAAGAATCCTGCCGATACCACTTATTCTTCTTATTCCGATCGTATTATTGGTCGTGGTTGTGATCGCGGGTGTTTATCGCTTTAGTTTGTCTGATGAAGAGATCATGGCTAAGTTCCCTCAAACGGAAGCAGAAACCAATGTTATTGTGCAAGAGACGCTGGGAATTACTTCACGCAACCCATGGACGATTCAAGTACCAGAGCAGGGAGCGGTCACTTTTCTTGATGAGTGGGATAAAGAAAACGGCTATTTGATAGGCGATTATGATGCAGGTGCGACAAAAGGTCAGGTACTTGTTCCAACTGCGTTTATTAGTCAACGTGAGATTGAGAGTGTTTCATGGATTGCTGCACCGATGATTGTAACGACACAAGGTAGCGGTTCGTTTAACTATGTTGGCTTGTTTAAGTTTGACCCCGTGCCGAGCCGAGTTGTCCTTTTAGACAGTATTTTTGTCGGTGACCGCGTTAAATTTACCCAAATTACATGGGAAAGTGATGCCATTATCGCGCTTTCATATTTAGCGCATGGTGACGATCAAGCAATGGCAGATACGCCAAATCAATTAAATTCATCCACATTAAAGCGTGTAGGGAATAACTTACATATGCAACAGTGATGCATTTTTTTGAGTTCTGTAAAAATTCAGTGTTTTCTGCGCTAGATCTCGAAATTTCATAGTGATTTCTTATACGGGAATGCATAAGCTATGAGCCTTGTTTGAAAGGAGATAGTAATTCCCGTGTCTACAAATGAAATTACAAGACGGTTGCCGAATCTGACAAGTCGTAGAGCGCTGCTGTTATACTCCTTGCCAGTTTTAGTTGCGATTGGTGTTTCTCACTCTCTCAAAGAGTCATCTTTAACCAAAACCATCGCATTGAACCTGCCTGAATCTCAGGTCGTTGAAAAAATTCTTGATGCGACAACTGCCGAAGTTGTCACTCCCCCGAACTTCGAATATCAAATCCAAGCTGGTGACAACCTAAGCACTATTTTTAGCCAGCTCGGTTTCGGTTACAGCTCGTTAATGAAAGTAATGGAAACGGATTTGAACTACCTTGCACTTGATACACTAAAGCCGGGCAATACGCTCCGTTTTTGGCGTGATGATGCGACAGGCGAGTTAGAGAAAATGGAACTGCAATTTTCTATTGCAGATAAAGTGGTCTACCAACTAAATAGTGATGGTAGCTATGACTTTACCGATATCTCGATTCCTGGCGTGTGGCGCCAAGAACCATTGGTTGGTGTTATTCAAGGCAGTTTCTCTTCTTCTGCAAGTCGATTAGGTCTAACGTCGGCAGAAGTGAGTCAAGTTGTGAGCTTACTCAAAGAGCAACTCAACTTTGGGCGTGATCTTCGTGCAGGTGATCGATTTGAAGTCGTTCGTCGTTCGCAAAGCATCAATGGTGTGCCAACGGGCAAGAACGAAATTGAGGCGATTAAGATCTACAATCGCGGACGTGAAATCACAGCTTACCTTCATACCGATGGTCAATTCTACAATGCCAAAGGCGAAAGCTTGCAGCGCGCATTCCAGCGTTATCCTGTAAGTAGCCGTTGGCGTATCAGTTCTGGCTTCAATCCCAATCGTTTACATCCAGTAACGGGGCGTGTCGCACCGCACAACGGTACTGACTTTGCCGTGCCAACCGGTACACCAGTCGTTTCTACTGGTGACGGTACAGTAATCATGACTCGTAAACACCCTTATGCGGGTAACTACGTGGTTGTTGAGCACGGCAGCAAATACAAAACCCGTTACTTACACCTAAGTAAGATCCTGGTTAAGAAAGGGCAAAAGGTTTCTCGAGGCCAGCGTATCGGTCTTTCCGGTAAAACAGGTCGAGTGACAGGGCCACACCTTCACTATGAATTGATTGAATACGGCCGTCCAGTTAACGCTATGCGAGCAAACATCCCAATGGCGAGCTCTGTTCCTAAGAAAGAGATGGCAACCTTTGTCGCGAACAGAGATGAAATGGATAAGCTATTACGCGATAAAGAGAAAGCAGTGCTGTAACAAAGTACTTCGCTCAAAAAATAACAAGAGACTAAGCATAGCTTGGTCTCTTTTACTTTGTGCATTAACTAGATTTACATTCCATGACCGTCGCTTGTTTAGAGCTCTTAGGCGCTCCGCACTTCACGTTCATTTATCAGGTGTACGATTTCATCAACACTGTGCGGGCGAGAGTAGAAATAGCCTTGAATGTAGTGGCAGCCCATTTCAATTAACTTTTGTAGTGCTCTATCGTCTTCTACGCCTTCGGCAATCAAATCCACATCAAGCAGTTCTGCCAATTGCGCTATCAAAAACACCACTTGTTCAGAGGTTGTATTTGAGAGCATGTTTTGAACGAAGGTTGCATCGATTTTAATGCTATCAATCGGATAATTGTGTATGTAGTTCAAGCTTGAGTATCCCGTACCAAAATCATCCAACGCGACTTTAAAACCTAAGTACCGCAATGAGTTAAGTACCATCTGTTCACGGCCACTTTGCGAGAGTAAAACGGTCTCGGTGAGCTCTATAACAAAGTCTTTTGCTTCATGCCGATACTTTTCAACCATGTTAGTTAGGTGGTTAATATAGCGGTTAGAGTCGACCAGCTCATACGCAGAGCAATTGATAGAGAGTTTAACTTTGTATCCTAAGTTGGCTTCTAGCTCTTGTTTTGCGATACATGCGAGTTCAATAATACGTTCACCCAACTCGATAATCAGGCCTGATTGTTCGGCAGCTTCAATGAATTCCGCAGGGGAGATGTTTCCGTAAACATTGCTGTTCCAGCGGGCTAGGATTTCAAAGTAATTCCAGCGATCGCTTGTGATATCTACGATTGGCTGAACAACGACATACAACTCTTCGCTATCATGTATGTCAGCGCTTAGTTGAATGCGCATGGCTTCAATAAGCTGCGTTCTACGGTGATAAAGGGCGCTAAGATGTGTGTCGTAATGCTGAATTCGTGTATCGCGATGTTTTTTACAGTCTTTGAGAGCGAGGCTAGCATTCAAAATCAGCTCATCACTGTTCAACATATGTACTGGTGCGCGCGCGATACCAATACTAACAGTGAAAGAAATTCGGTTAGATTTGTCGCTGTAGCCGCTTTCAATTTTGTCGAGTACTTCCTGACACACGGCGACAGGATCTTCGTCGTAAGTAATGAAGGCGAATTCATCTCCTGCGACACGAAAAGCGTTGTTTGGCGATGACAAGCTTTGTTGAATGGCGTTCGCCGTAAACTTAATGATTTGGTCGCCGATGTAGTTTCCGTTGATATCATTGATCGATTTAAAGTTATCGATGTCTAGGTAAGCCAAACTGAATGGACGAGTGGCCTGTTGCGTCAATGTCTCCAAGGTATCAGCTAAGCAGCTACGGTTGAGCAGCCCAGTTAGGTTATCATGCGATACTTCATAGCTAAGCTGATTAAGAAGCTTATCTGAACGTTCACTGACCCACTTTTCACGTAAGCTGTGAATAATGACATTGGCATAAAAGCGGTGGAAGTCGAGGATATCTTGCGCTTCCTTAGCGTGGATGCTTCGGGTAAAGGTGGACAATAAAATTCCCAGAACCTCGCCATTTTGTGTCTTTAATGGCAGACCAATGTAAGCTTGAATACCATCCTCTTGAAACATCTGATCTTCAGGAAAGCGTTTGTAAACTTGGTCCTGATAGAAAATATGTTCGCCAATGTCTTTTGCCACTTTTTCACAGGGGGTGCCTGAAAGGTGGTAGCTTAGATTGTCTGTAATTTTTCCATTGCTAGCGAAGGAGATGGTATGAGCCGCATGTTGAAGATGCGCAACTTCTACAACGCAAGTGCAATGGCTCTGCAATTGTTGATGAATATCTAACGTGACTCGGTTTAGCTGAGCCGTGCCGTTTAGCTTCAATATTTCATCAATTTTGTGGAAACTGATTTGTACCTGACCCATTGAGCATTTCACCTAGCGTTGTGATTACCATATCGTGTGAGACACGAAGAGTTATTATTTGATATGCATCAAATAAACTATCGGTTACTAAGGCGAATTTTTCAAATTTTGTGAACGAACAAATCATTATTTTCATGTTTTTATGCTTGAACCTTTTAAAGGTATAGCGATAAAAACGCTAAGCTAGGCGCGCTTCTCCTCTTCTAATCGCGATTTGAGATAATCGAGGAACAGCTTAGTTCGGGTATGCTGATAATCCAGCTTTGGATAGTAGGCATATACAGTGGCTTTATCCGCTGTGATATCGGGCAAGATAGGCACTAAAGCTCCGGATTTGAGATCATCTTTGATCATGACGTTATTCGTCATCAGAATACCCATGCCTCTTTTGGCACCATGAAACAGCGCTTCTGGGTTGGTCGTGGCAAAGTTACCGGACAAGCTGATACGTTTGCCTCGATTGGTTTTGATTTCTCGTGAGGGCTTTTCACCCCAAATCAGGACATTATGCTCTGTCAGATCCTCAACGCATTGTGGGGTGCCATATTTTTTTAGGTAACTAGGCGCAGCGTAAAACTGGGCTTTATGTTCGAAAAGCGCAGTGGCTTTGAAACTCAGAGAGTTCAGTTGCTCTAATTCCCGGCTAATAAACAGGTCTAAGCTTAGCTCTGGCAATTGGCCTGGTAGCGTTGTCGTTAATTGAAGCGTGATGTCTGGATATTTCTCAAGGAAATCATCTAGGTAATGCACCAAAAACTTAGAACCAACCGCCAGTGTCGCGCCAATTTTCAATAACCCCGCTGGTGATTGATTGACTGAGCGAGTTTCATCTAATACTGATTGCCATGAATCCAACTGATTTTTTGCTCGTTGATAAAACAGCGCACCAGCTTCGGTTTGGCTAATAGAGCGGGTCGTGCGTTTAAGTAGCTGAACGCCAATTTTATCTTCTAGCCATTGAACTCGCTTACTGATAGCTGAGCTGGTGGTATTGAGTTTTCGCGCTGCGGCATTAAAGCTACCTTCTTCGACCACACGAATATAACTCTTCACGCTTTGAATCCAGTCCATTGTGTCTCCTTGGGAATTAATTCCTTTCCAACTTAGCTGATTATCATCTTTGAGTATCAAATATACACTGTTTGCCATCAATCTGTCACAAAGTAGGAGGAACGTTTGCGTAAAACACCATTGTTATTAGCGATGATGATCATTGCCACAGGCCAAGTTGGCGTTAGTATTTATCTTCCCTCTTTGCCATTGATTGGTCATGACTTGAATTTGCCGCAACATTCGATTCAGAATCTCGTCACACTATTTCTCGTTGGCTTCGGTATCTCTCAGCTGTTTTATGGCCCATTGTCTGATGCGATTGGTCGTCGACCAGTGTTTATTCTGGGCCAAAGTGTGTACCTAGTTGGTACGGTTATGTGTATCGCGTTTTCGGACAACATTATTGCTCTTGAAGCGGGGCGGTTACTTCAAGGTTTGGGAGCGGGCAGTGCCTCGGTGCTTGGTCGCTCCGTATTGCGTGACAGTTATGACGGTATGCAATTAACCAAAGCGCTATCTTATATTTCAGTAACTGCTTCTGTGATGCCAATTATTGCTCCACTGTTTGGTGGCTGGATTGCTTTTCACCTGAGTTGGCATGCTGTCTTTGTGTTTGTGCTGATTTACTTAATGGCTATTTTTACGCTTGGTTTATTGGTGCTGCCAGAAACGCTGCCTTACCCGAAGCGAAAATTTAAAGTAGGCCAAGTAAGCGCGAACTATTTGCGTCTGTTAACGAATACTCAAGTGATTGGTAGTGCGAGCTACAACTGGCTTAGTTATTTATCGGCTCTGGTCACGCTCTCCTTGTATCCATTTTTAATGCAACAAGAGTTAGGCTTAACGGCGGCAGATTACGGTTCTTTGATGATCATACCGTCAGTTGGTTTGCTGACGGGTAGCTTGGTGCTTAATTTGATCAACGCTCGTTACAAAGCTCAGCAAATCTTGCTGATGAGTTTCGCGATTGTTGCTATTGCTGGCTTCATGTTGTTGGTTACACCCTTCAGTGTATTTTCATTACTAGTGGCATTTACGTGTTTAAGTTTTGCCCAAGGCATGTCGTTTCCGGTATCAATTAGTTTGTTGCTGTCGCCACATAAGCAACAGGCCGGAGCGGTTTCTGCGCTATCTGGAGCAATTCAAATGTGTTTAGCCGGGTTGTTTGGCGGATACTTGGTAGATTCTTGGGTCACGAATCAAAACCAGCTTGGGGTGTTTTATTTGTTTATTGCGTTACTTTCTTGCTGTGTGCTTGCATTGAGTCAATTTCGTAAAGTACCCAAAGGGACGATTCAAGCAGAAACTTCCACCTGAATATACTTGCAACGAAAGAGGCAGCTTTCTAAAATGCGCTGCTAAATTAAGTCAGGATCATTGTGTATATTGAATGACTCAGTTTGAGAGGAAGAGGGCAATGCCTGATGCTCCTCTCAGCTTGGGGATACCTTTCTGCCCAAATGACTATCCGATCTCTAATCGTTAGGTGAAAGAATGCAACAAAACGAATTTGAAACACTGGTAAAAGAAATTACTCAGCAAGAAAGCATGCCAAAGGCACTCGAAGTCTTGAAGGCGTGTGAGGAAGAAGAAGTTGCACAAGCGGCACAATCCCTAACGGGTCAGTTTGGTCTTGCAGAAGTTGATGGCGAGAAACGTATTTACCATATTACCACTCAAGAAGACGAGTCCGGAGAAGAGCAAGAATACGTGGAGCACGTCATGAATGAAGGCGATCACTTGATCAAATTTGCTGCGTGGTTCTTTGAAACATTCTTTGAAATCAAACAGAAAGATACGTACGTCGCAGCGGGTAAAACATACCAGCAACCTAAGCGATAGGCGCCCGTTTCGAAAAAGTAATCAGAACTAACCTGAAAGTTAATTACAAAATAAATGTGACGACAGTCTTGTTTTTATCTAATTGTGGTGTAAAATTACAACATAGTTAAGTCAATACATTCAGGAGAAGGTCATGGGTAACGAACTTGGTGGTGCTTATATTGGCCAGATGATTGCAAAAGACGCGATGCACAAAGCGCTTTACGGTAAAGCGAAGAAGAAAAAAGCTTCTGTTTTTGCTCGTGTTATGAAAAAACTGGCGAAATAATTTAAAAAGCCCTGATTGAAGAATCAGGGCTTTTTGCTTTTATCTGTCTTGTTTTTAGTGGCAGCCTACATATTGAACAACATTGGTAAACCACTACTCAAAGACGGATGGCATTTGAATCAAACGCTAAGCGGATTGGCTTGGTATCTCCACGACATTATTAGGCACTTTATCTAGCCCCTTTGCTGCTAACCACTTTTCTAAATCGTCAGCGCCTCCAACATACTTTCCATCCAACCAGATCTGCGGCACTGTTACCGGCGTTTTTTCTCCAATGATGGCTTTTACTTCGGGGATCATGCGATACAAAGCGGCGCTGTCTTTAACCACGTCATGATACTCGTATTGAACACCAGCATCGTCAAGTAGTTGTTTCGCTTTGACACAGTAAGGGCAGGTGGCTTTACCATAAACAATGTTGCCTTTTAGCTCATCGCGTTTGACCCATTCAGCGATAACTGATTGCACAAGCACGCCCCGGTTTAGCGCTTCTCCTTGGCTGACCACTTTTCCTTCGACAATAAGAATCGGTGCATGCCAGGCCCCTGCTTTTAATGGTTCCCACCAATGTGATAACCAATCTTTTACTTCCAGTTCAACGGGGACATCAGCGAGTTCGTTTTTAAAAGTATCCGTCAAAATATCTTTAGTTAACGTACATTCACCACAAGGAATATTGACTTTGAATGGACCCCAACTACCAGCCCAGCGGTACAGTGTAATTTTGATTGGTTGACTCATATGGTGTTCCTCATTTCCTTTCCTGAAAATATAGAACCTTGAAATTAGACTTTTCTTTCAACTAGCTTTGTCTTTTTCGATTCCCAGTGCGTAATAAACGCAATGGAGGCAATAATAATCGCGGCGCCTAGCCATAAACGACCAGGTGGTACCCAGCCAAACACCAACCAGCCAGCAACGACATTCAAAGGCAGTTTTGCGTGATCAAATGGTTGCACAAACGAGGCGTCTGCAACTGCGTACGCTTTAACGATAGCCCATTGAGCGAGTGCTGTAAGCGCGCCTGCGGCTAAAAGTACGCCCCATATCGTCCAGGTATTTGGCATCGTAAATGTCGGTATTGCCAATAAGATATTAAACGGCGTTATCAGCAGTAATAAATAGACAACCATGGTTGAGGGCGGATCGTTGACCGACATTTTCTTTACCATCAGAGAATACGCTGCCCAGAAAAATGCGGCGCCAACAGGAAGCAGGGTCGCCCATGTAAATGAATCTGCCCACGGCTCAAGAATGATCATAGCACCAACAAACCCTGTTAATGTTGCTAACCAGCGTGCAGTACCTACTTTCTCTTTGAGTAACAAGCCAGATCCAACCGTTGCAAATAATGGAGAGGTCATCAGAAGCGCAATGCCTTGCCAAATCGGAACTGGATAAGCGAGTGCCCAAAGCCAAAGCTGAATCCCGATAACAGAGAGAAAAATACGGAAGGCATGCCAACCAAAGTGTTGGGTTCTTAGTGAGCGTCTAATTCCAAGTGTACGCAGATAGGGCAGAATGACAAATAAGGCAATAGCGTATTGGAATAATGCGAATGTGGTGGAAGAGACACCAAAGTTGATGCTAGCAATTTGGGCGAAGCTGTTCACTATGGCGAATGCCAAGCCAGCTGTTAGCATCCAGGACGCACCTTGAACAGGATGATGATTCAATTGAAAAATTCCAGTTTGATAGAGGTGGCGGGATCATACGTCCTATTGTTTTTCGCGCCAATAAAAAAATGCCTCCCAGAGGGAGGCGACATTACCAATTCAAAGGACGTGCCTGTTATAACAGGTACAAAGAACGAGAAGCACAAACGCTGCCATGCATTTGCATAAATAATATTGCAGAACGCGTGCCAATTTTTATCTATTTGATTTTAATTGTCTTTTTATTTTAGTTCGGTTGGCTATTAGGAGAAATGCACTAACTTAGTGACAAATCGCATTAAAAGAGGGCAGAGGCAGGAGTCACTACGCTCGTTTTTCATTGCTGAGCGACGTTTGGATAGTGTGAAAATTTATCGAGTTATCTTGGGTTACACAAAAAAATGGCCAGCAAGCATGCTGGCCAATTGGACTCGCTCTTAGGACAAGAGTGAATTAGAAATCGTAACGTACGCCTAGACGTAGTGTGTCTTCACCTTGAACCACTTTCACTTTACCATCTACTACATCCTTCTTTTCATCGAGTTGGTTGATGTAGTAAGACAGGTAAGTACGGAAGTTACTGTTTAGTTTGTAGTAACCAACAAGCTCGATACCTTCAACGGTGTCGTACTTTGAACTGTTGTCTGGATCATTCTCTTGAGCTGTGTATAGCGCAGCAAGTGTCACTTTGCTTGCTACTTTGTAGCTTGCGACTAGCTCGTAAGCCGTAAAGTCTTCAGCGTCAGTCAGGGAACCTTGAGAATAAGTACCTGCTAGGTATAGGTTATCCATCGAGTAGGCGATACCACCTAGAATTTGATCTTCAGAGTTGTCTTTATTTACGTCGCCACCAGAATATGCAAGACCAAAGTCGAGGCCCATTGGTAGTGAGTACATTCCAGAGATGCCGTATTTATCTTCGTTATCGCTAGAGTTTGCTTGGTAGGTTGCTTGCAGTTGTAGCGCATCAAACGCACCACGGTATGCGAAAACGCTGTCTTGCTTATCAGAAGACGAATCGATAACTTGCTGAACACCAGAGAACTCAGTGATATCCGTCATGTCAGAGATGATGACTGCAGCCATGTCTTGACGACCTACAGAGAAAGCACCGATATCAGAGTCGACACCTGCATACATGTAGCGGTTTTTGAATTCACTCTTGCCCGTTTTTTGCTCGGCTTCGTAAACACCGAATGCAGAAAGGCCATTGCCGATGTCCGTTTTACCTTTTAGATTAAGACGAGCGCGGCTTTTATCTTCCATTGAGCCTTCAACTTCAGCACCACCTGAACCGATGAAGTCACCACGGAACTCAACGCGGCCGCCAACTTTTAATTCAGTACCGTCGTTTTTGTATACTGTTGCTGCGAATGATGGTGCTGATACCAATGCTGTAAGAATTGCAGTAGTTAGTGCTGCCTTTTTCATTTTCTTATTACCCTAGTTGTAATCGATGGGCTTTCTTGCCCGATGTGTTGATGACGCTAAGGTAAACCCTGAAAATGAAAGATAGATTTCTGTTAAGTTATGATTTGATTGCACTTTTATTGCTGGCGAGAATAAGTGCCCCTTCTTATATCTCTTATAAAAAGAAAGGTTTTATCTTTTTTGAGGTTTTTCTGCCTTCTATTGGGGACCGTGCTTTTTTCAAAAAGTTCCTGAACCTATTTTTGTTCCAAAATGTAAGTAAATATTTCATTTTGACGGGAAAGTTATTTTCAAAAGTTGGGGTTCATCAAGTATTTGTGAGCACTATCTCGTTAAAGCATTTCTTTTTGTAAGGTTTTTACGCCTGGATTTTTTTTCGGATAAGTAAACGTTTGCTTTTTAGTTTTTTGCTGAGAATTTTTCACTCGGTTATCAGGAACTAATCAAATAAAGTGTCGGCAGTTGTTACACAAAGGTAAATCCATTCTGGCGGAAAAGATGCCCCAGAGGGCCTTTGTATTCCTTTCTGTGTTCATCATTTCGTTTTACGAAAGTGAATCAGAGCTGGGTCTAAAACTGACTAACCAACTAATAAGTAATGGATTTAGAAATGAATAAAAAATTATTAGCAGCGGCAATCGCAGCAGCAACTTTCGGCACTCAAGCAGTGGCAGTGGAACTTTATAATAACGATGGCACAACATTTTCGATGGGCGGCCACGTTTCTGTTAACTTAAATGGTTCAGAGCAAGGTGACACGGATGTTGGTACTAACTCTCCTCGTATCAATATCTCTGCGACACAAGATTTAGGCAATGGCTTCACCGCAGACGCACGTGGTGAATGGGCTCTAAACTACTTAGATGGCGGTGAAGAGTCGTTTAAAACTCGTCTAGGTTACTTAGGTTTAACACATGAGGTTTACGGTCGTGCAGTAGGTGGTACGCAATGGTCACCTTACTATGATGTAGCAGGCATCGCGGATATGCCAATTGCGTTTGCGAATGACTTCATTTACGACGATCACGGAAACCTAGGCACAGGTCGTGCGGATAAAATGCTGTCTTATCGAAATGGCTTTGATTTAGGCGAAGCAGGTGCGATTAACGTTGGTCTTGGATGGCAAGGCGCAAATGATGAATACACGCGTAACGACGCAGGTACTATCACTGGTGGTCTTAAATACGATGACCGCATGCAAGTTGCGCTTTCTTACGCAATCATGGGCGCGAAAATTGGCTACTCATACAACGGTGGTGACTTCCAACACCCTGCTTACACAGGTAAACACACCGCGGAATCACATGTTGTGTCTGCATCTTACGGCGCTTACGGCCAAGGTCTGTTCCTTGCCGCGGTATATGGTTCAAATGAAAATATGAACTTCAGTGTAAATGGCGACCGTTTGGCGGAAAGTGATGCGTACGAAGCGATCATCGCATACGCTCTAGCGAACAGCTTAAACTTGAGCGTTAACTACGAGATGGTTGAAGGTAAAGAGTTCAAAAACTCTAAAACAGAAACCGCTCGTGAGGAAATGGCACTGCAGGCAGAGTACAACTTCACGCCTAAATTTGTTGGTTACGCGGGTTACCAGTTTGACCTAAATGATGACCATGCTCGTGAAACTGATGACAAATGGGCGATAGGTGCTCGTTACTACCTATAATAGGATTTAGCGAGAACAATCATTCACCCTTATTGATTTAAAGCCAGCCTCGTGCTGGCTTTTTTGTCTATTTGTTTTGCAAATACCGTGATGTTTCAATTAGATGATACAAAACTCAAAACGGGGTGAATGTCTTATTTTTCACACTAGAGGATGGGATTTAGTGTCGTTAAGTCAATAGGTTAGATTATGATGAGGTTTTTGTTTTGCAGGGAAGAGCGATGAGCGTTATTCAAGTTGAAGAAAAGAAAGTAGAAGTGGGTAAAGTGCTTTGTGTTGGGCGAAATTACGTTGAACATATTCATGAGCTTGATAATGCGATACCTGAGCAAATGGTGGTATTTAATAAACCCGCGACTTCCGTATCGACGACTCTGCGTTCATTTCATCAAGAGCCTCTTCATTACGAGGCTGAAATCTGTTTTCTGATCAGAGATGGACACTATTCAGCGGTCGGTTTGGGATTGGATCTGACCAAGCGCGGTTTGCAGTCTTCACTTAAACAACAAGGGTTGCCCTGGGAGCGTGCTAAAGCGTTTGATGGCTCCGCAGTGTTTAGTCGATTTGTCTCTTTGGATAACATTGATATTAATGATCTTAACCTAGAGCTCTTGATTAACTGCGTTCGTGTACAAAAAGGTCACGTTAACCAGATGCTCTATCCGCCGCTAACCATTTTGGATGAATTAACGAGTTACACAACACTTCAAGATGGCGATGTGGTAATGACCGGCACACCAAAAGGAGTTGGTGAGGTGCATCAAGGTGACATCTTCCTTGGACGATTAAAGTGTGGTGATGTCACCCTGTTGGAGATTGAGTGGGTGGCGAATTAAAGCCAAATTCGCAGAACGAGAAATACCACCATGCTGATCACCGTCGTTAAAAGAACATTTTTAGTAAAGTACGCGATTAACGCAGCCAGCAAGGCAGCCAATAAAAATGGGTTGTGCACATTCACGCTGAGTGCTCCATCGGGAATGAAAACGATAGGCGCCCAGATCGCAGTGAGTACCGCAGGGCTGGCGTAGTTGAGGACTTTTTGTGTACGTGTCCCTAATCGCAGTGGTAGCTTGGGTTCTAAAAACAAGTAGCGGCTGGTGAAAACAAGTCCCGTCATCAGTAAAATAGACAACATGATCATTAGTTTTTCTCCTGTACTTGTTCCACAAAGTAGCCTGTAAGCATGGCTAAAATGCTCGAAATCATCAAACTTCCTTCCACTTGGTAATAGGTTAGGGCGACCGAGCTCACTAATGCCACGACAACACTCGCGAGCACCGCCATATTTTTAATAGTCGGAACTACAATTGCGATAAAAGTCGCGGCCACAGCAAATTCCAATCCCATTTCGTTCAGTTCAGGGATCAGGCTTCCCGCAATAATGCCCGTCAATGTCGCGATATTCCAAAACAGGTAAAAACTCAAACCAGCCCCAAGCGCATACCAGCGATTAAATTGTTTATCGGAATGATGACCTACAATCGCAAACAGCTCATCAGTGAGTAAGAATCCGAGTGATAACCGCCATTTAAGAGGAAGTGGTGCAATTTTACTGCGCATCGATACACTGTAGAGGAAGTGTCGAGAGGTGATAAAAAACGTTGTTAGTAACATGGTTACTAGGCCTGCCCCCGATTTAATCATCCCCATCGCGACGAGCTGCGCGGAACCTGCGAACAGAATGGCGGATAGTGCTTGTCCTTCCAAAGGGTGAAGCCCAGTATCAATCGCGAATGAGCCTGCGAGCAAACCCCAAGGTAACACCGCGATACTCAGTGGCATCATCGCAAGTGTGCCTTGCCAAAATAACGCAGCTTTTGATTCTTCTTTTAGCGGCAAAGTGTGGTCCATAGTTTATTCTTAGTTGTTCCAAAATCAGGCTATCAAGGTAACGAGATAGCGGCATAACGCCTTGTACAATATTGCTCTTTAGCTGTGACGAATGTATTGACCGGGCGTGACGCCCATGGCTTTTTTAAAGTGTCGATGCAGGTGGCTCTGATCATGGAAGCCACATTCTTGCGCTACATCTGAAATTTTTTGTCCGAGTTTGAGCAACTTCTTTGCCATTCGTAAACGTTGTTGAATTTGATAAGCATGGGGAGGGAAGCCAAACTGTTTTTGAAACTTTCTTAGCAAATGAAAAGGGCTTAACCCAGCCAGTTTTGCGAGCTCTTCTAGCGAGACGTCCGTTTGCGGGAAGTCTTCCAAAAACTCTTTGACCAGCTGTATTTGTCGCTGAGCTCTGGTTGATTCTTTCAGTGGTGCCCGGTGGGTGCTGTGTTTACTGGCTAACTTGATCAACGTGCCGTAAACCAAAGTTTCTCTCAATAAACGGTTGTCTGATTTTTCTAGTGTTTCAAACACCAATCGTAACTGACTAGCCAGCTCAGGATCGTAAACCACAGGTTGAGGAAAATAGGGCAGCGCTACATTTGGTGAACCAAGATCTTGTCCTAAAGTTTGAAACTGCTGAGGTACGGGGTACATTGCTTTGTATTCCCAGCCGCCTTCCGAGGCTGAATGCCCGTTGTGTACTTCATCGGCATTAACAAGGATGATGCTGTCCTGTGGCGCGATATGATTCCCGCCCGTCCTAAAAAATTGTTGTGCCCCTTTTTCGATGACACCAATAGTGTAACCTTCGTGGCTATGGCGTGAAAAATTCTGCTTCTCGTACTTTGCATCGAGAAGTTCTAAACCGCCGAGCTCTTGAGCTATCTTGAAGGTAGCGATTTCCTTATTCTTTTCTTTCATCTTTATCCGGTCTGCTCAAGAAAGTCATCTTAGAAGTGTAACGGATCCATCGTGCTTATTTTTGTACAAAATTGCTATTCGATTTTTATAAATAGGCGAATTGATTGTTATTTTGCAATCTAGCGAACTATGATTTTTATTTTCTGAATCATCTTGGTGATTTTGGGCTGGCTGTTGTTATTTTGTTGGTATAACATTCGCCGCTTTGTTGTAGAAAAAGCGGTTCCATCATGATTGATTTATCTGTACTTCCTGTTTATCTCACCGCAGTAGTGGCTTTGTTGCTGTTACCAGGGCCCGATATGTTGCTTATCGCGAGCTCTAGTATGAGTTACGGTAAGAAGGTCGGTCTGTTTGCTAGCTTAGGCAATGCGACGTCTGGTGTTATTCTTACTTTGCTTGCTGCAATGGGAGTATCTACCCTGATTGCAATGAGCCCAATCGCCCTTAAAGTCCTTCATCTCTTAGGTGGCGCTTACTTGTTAAAAATGGGTTGGGACTGCTTACGAGCTGAGGCATCTTCGGCTCCAGAGCTTAATGGTCAAAACAAAATGGCGTCAACTTATTATCAACGTGCTTTGATGAGTAATTTGCTTAACCCTAAAGCGTTGGTATTTTTTGTGATGTTTTTGCCGCAGTTTGTCTCAAGCAATATTACAGCGTCTTCTGGTGAGCAGATGCTAGCACTAGGGTTATTGTTAAACGTCCTTGGCTTGTCATTCAATTTATTACTTGTTGGGCTGGCAGGCACATTGGGTAAGGGGCTGCTCGAGAACGAAAAATTCCGCACGTATCAACATAAACTAATGGGTTTAGTGTTCGTTATTCTCGCGTTGTGGATGCTGAGCAGTTTCGCCTTGTAAAGTTATTATATTCCACCAGAAAGCCAGCAATTGCTGGCTTTTTGTTTTAGGATATTGATGTTTCCTAAGGAGAGGATGTATGAAGCTTGAATTTTGTTTAAATCCAGATCAAACAGACCTTGATTCTGTTCGTGAAGGTATTCGATCTTATAACCGACTGCATTTGCCTGAAGGGGAAGTGCATGCTGTGGGATGTTTTGCTAAAGATGAGAATGGCAAGATCATGGGTGGTCTGACTGGCGAAATGTTTAAAAACACGGTGTTTGTTGAGTTTTTGTGGGTAGATGCTGAAAGTCGGACATCTGGTATCGGTAGCCAGTTAATGTCAACGTTAGAAGAAAAAGTAAAGCCTCACGGGGTTACCCATGTTTATTTGGATACCTACAGCTTCCAAGCTCTCGAATTCTATCTCAAATTGGGTTTTGAAAAAGTAGGGCAGTACTCAGGCTATCCTGCAGAGGGCATCCACAAGTACTTTCTACAAAAGGAAATTGTAAGCTAGGGAAAAGCACTGGTTAGCTTGACTTGTTCTAGTCAAAATCAAAAAAAGAGGCGCGAATTTGCGCCTCTTATCGTATCAGATGTCTCTGCTTCTCTTTGACTTACAAACTTGTCTGATGCGCGTCGATAAGTTCGTTCATCTTCGCCTCTGCCGCTTGCTGTGCTTGTGCATAGCTCATATCCGCTGGGAAGAGGTTGATGACTTCGTAGTAACATTTTAGTTTTGGCTCAGTACCCGAAGGGCGAACAATCACGCGAGATTGATCTTCTAGGTGATAAATCAATACGTCACTTGCTGGTAAGTCAATGGATTCTTCTGAGCCGTCATCAAACATGCGAACCGATGTTTTTAGATCTTCAGTTACTGCGACTTTTTTACCAGCAATCTCTGTTGGTGGGTTTGCACGGAGTTTGTCGCCGATTGGTGGAGAGTTCGGGTCGAGAGCGATACTGCGCTGCGCGTTAAAGTAGAAACCGTGCTCGCGGTACAGTTCTTCCAATTTATCCCATAGTGTTTTGCCTTGAGCTTTAAGTTTTCCTGTTAGCTGGGCAAATGCGACGATTGCAGATAAACCATCTTTATCCCACACCTTGTTACCCACGGTATAACCGAGCGCTTCTTCATAAGCAAACAAGAATGGATTGGCTTCTGTCTCTTGCTCCATGGCAACGTTAGTGAGCCATTTGAAGCCTGTTAACGTTTGGTAGTATTGGGCGCCATGCGCTTTGGCAATGCTACTCAGCATTCTTGATGATACGATGGTGTTGCCAACCAGAGCGTTAGGTTGCTGTTCTAGCAAGTAATCGCCAAACAGTGACCCCACTTGGTCACCGGTTAACATTTGGTATTCGCCATCTGGGCGTTTTACCGCCACTGCAAAACGGTCGGCATCTGGATCGTTGGCACAAGCGATATCAGCATCTACAGATTTACCCAACGCCATCACCATATCCATTGCTCCCGCTTCTTCAGGGTTTGGGAAGTTGACGGTTGGGAAGCTGCCATCAGGTTCGCGCTGTTCCTTAACACTTGCCACTTTTTGGAAGCCTGCGTCGGCAAGTAGCGTTTCCGCCATATTCGCCCCAACGCCATGCATCGCAGTGTAAGCGATAGAAATATCGGTGTTGTTGTCAGGAGTAAGCAGCGCGTTTTCGTTCATCGTTTTACGGTAAGTTTGGTAGTAGTCGTCTTCCAACCAAACTAACAAACCGTGCTGTTTTGCATCATCGAGAGACATTAAAGGTAATGGCTTCGTTGTTGCGGCATCAATTTTCGCTGCGATTCCAGAGTCGTGTGGAGGAATGATTTGTGCGCCATTCTCCCAATATACTTTAAAGCCATTGTACTCTGGTGGATTGTGGCTAGCGGTAACAACAACAGCGGCCGCAGCATTCAATGTACGGACACCAAACGCAACAATTGGGGTTGCTGCGACGTCGTACGTCAAGTACACCTTGATGCCAAGGGCAGTCAGTACGGAAGCGGTATCATGCGCGAATTGTTTTGAATCAGGACGACCGTCGTAGCCAATAACGACACCACGATTTGCGGCATCTTTGACTTGCTCTAGCAAATAGTTTCCTAGGCCAGTGGCTGTCTCTTGGATCACCAAACGGTTCATTCGGTTTGGACCTGCGCCCACTTTGCCGCGTAACCCTGCTGTACCAAAGGCAAGGCGCGATCCAAAGCGATCAGTAAGCTCTTGTTCATTATTTGTATCGACGAGGTGTTGTAGCTCTTCGCGAGTCTTAGGATCAGGGTCTCGTTCTAGCCATTGAGTAATTAGTGCTGTCATATCAATCATTCCTTAGTAGGGGGCGCCTACTTTCTTGGACACTTCGTTTTGTAAGTATCTCAATGTTTTCTTTTAAATTAATGTAAATGGTTCTCAATTACATTTCAAAGAGGGCAATCGATAAACCGAATTAATTTTTCTTATCCGAACAAAATTTAATCATATTTAATTTCTTGAAGAACCTTGGAACTATAACTAGCCTTTTAACATAAATATAACAAACCGTGTCGAAATCGTAGTTTTTGTGATTTTTCGTAAAGTTGTTCGATATTTGCATCGGGACGCAAGGAAGCTCGCGCAAGCGTAGCGGCTGAGCAGAGGAGAGATCTTTTGAAAAGATTAACGACTACTCTAGCCTTATCACTGAATGTGATTTTAATCACATTCTCCTCTTTCAGTTGGTCAAAGGAAAGTGACTACAACATGACCAAAGGGGTCACAGCGATAAGTGGGCAAGTGTATGAATTACATATGCTGATTTTCTATATCTGCTGCGTAATTGCTTTGATTGTATTTGGTGTCATGTTCTATTCCATCTTTCGTCATCGCAAGTCAAAAGGAGCAGTTGCCGCACATTTCCACGAAAGTACAAAAGTGGAAATTATTTGGACGGTCATACCTATCATCATTCTTGTCGCCATGGCGATTCCCGCAACGAAAACTTTAGTCGCAATGGAAGACACAAGCCAATCAGATATCACGGTCAAGATAACAGGCTCGCAATGGAAATGGCATTACAGCTATTTTGGTGAAGATGTTGAGTTCTTCAGTTTGCTTGCCACCAGCCAAAAGCAAATTGATGGTATCGAGACAAAAGGCGCGCATTATCTATTGGAAGTAGACAACCCTTTGGTGTTGCCTGTGAATCGCAAAGTGCGTTTTTTGATGACTTCTGATGATGTCATTCACTCATGGTGGGTGCCAGATTTTGCTGTCAAGAAAGACACCATCCCTGGTTTTATTAATGAAGCATGGACAAGAATTGATGAGCCAGGCGTATATCGCGGCCAATGTGCGGAGCTATGTGGTCGTGCACACGGGTTCATGCCGGTGGTGGTGCATGCGATGGAAGAAGAAAAGTTTGATGAATGGTTAGCGAGTAAGAAGGAAGAAATCGCACTTCAAAAAGCGGCGGCACAAGAGGCGCTCTCTCAAGACTTATCCATGGATGAGTTGATGTCGCAGGGCGAATCTATATACACGGCGCGTTGTGCTGTGTGCCATCAGGCTAATGGTGAGGGGATTCCAGGTGCATTTCCCGCGATTAAGGGCAGCCCTATCGCAACAGGCCCAATTTCAGAGCACATTGATGTGATTGTGAATGGCCGTCCGGGCACTGCAATGCAGTCTTTTTCGAACCAGTTAAGTGACAAAGAAATTGCCGCTGTCATTACATATCAGCGAAATGCATGGGGCAACGACACTGGCGATACGGTGCAAGCATCCGATGTGAATGCCTTTAAGGCACAAGGCAGTGCTAAGGAGGAAATATGAGTAAGCCAATAGATAAGGCAGTGAAGTCTGCTCCAGCGGAAGCCAGTGCAAACAGTACCATTGCGATTGATGATGGCCATGATCATCATGCTCCCCAAGGTATTGCTCGTTGGCTGTATTCCACAAACCATAAAGATATTGGCACACTGTACCTTTGGTTTAGTTTTGCGATGTTTCTGACTGGTGGTGCGATGGCGATGGTCATTCGTGCCGAATTATTCCAGCCTGGACTTCAGCTGGTTGATCCACAGTTTTTTAATCAAATGACTACGGTACACGGTTTGGTGATGGTGTTTGGTGCTGTGATGCCAGCATTTACGGGCCTTGCTAACTGGATGATTCCAATGATGATCGGTGCTCCAGATATGGCGCTACCTCGCATGAACAACTTGAGCTTTTGGATTCTACCTTTTGCATTTCTTATTTTATTGAGCTCGTTGTTTTTACCTGGCGGCGGCCCCGATTTTGGCTGGACGTTCTATGCTCCGCTGTCCACGACTTATGGCCCAGATAGCACCGCGCTGTTTGTATTCTCTGTTCACATCATGGGGATCAGCTCCATTATGGGCGCGATAAACGTTATCGTGACGATAGTAAATATGCGAGCTCCGGGAATGACTTGGTTCAAGTTACCAATGTTTGTTTGGACTTGGTTAATCACCGCTTTCTTGTTGATCGCGGTTATGCCGGTATTAGCGGGTGCGGTGACGATGGTTCTTACCGACAAATACTTCGGGACTAGCTTCTTTGATGCTGCTGGTGGCGGTGACCCAGTGATGTTCCAACACATCTTTTGGTTCTTTGGTCACCCAGAAGTGTACATCATGATTTTACCGTCGTTTGGCATCATTTCTGCCATCCTTCCTGCTTTCAGTGGCAAGAAGCTGTTTGGTTATCATTCGATGGTTTACGCGACGTGCAGCATTGCGTTGTTGTCTTTCCTTGTGTGGGCGCATCACATGTTTACAACGGGGATGCCAGTTTTTGCAGAGCTTTTCTTTATGTATTGCACCATGCTGATTGCGGTACCAACCGGGGTGAAAGTCTTTAACTGGGTCGCCACCATGTGGCGTGGGGCTCTGACATTTGAAACGCCAATGTTGTTTGCCATTGCCTTTATTGTGCTCTTTACGATTGGCGGTTTCTCAGGGTTGATGCTGGCGATTGTGCCGGCGGATTTCCAATATCATGACACTTACTTCGTGGTTGCGCATTTCCACTATGTGTTGGTATCTGGTGCTGTATTCTCGATTATGGCGGCAGCGTACTATTGGCTACCTAAGTGGACAGGCAATATGTACGACCACAAGCTGAGTTTGTGGCATTTCTGGTGCTCGATTATTTCAGTTAATGTTTTGTTTTTCCCGATGCACTTTCTAGGTTTAGCGGGTATGCCAAGACGTATCCCGGATTACGCTATTCAGTTTGCTGATGTCAATCAAATCGTCTCCATTGGTGGATTTGCGTTTGGGTTGTCACAATTGATCTTTTTATGGGTGGTGATTAAGTGTATTCGTGGCGGTGAAAAGGCCGCTGCAAAACCGTGGGAACGTGCGGAAGGCTTAGAGTGGACAGTGCCAAGCCCGGCGCCCCATCATACGTTTACTACGCCGCCTAAAGTCGATTAGAAACGAATAGGGTGAGTGAGATGAAACCGAATCCATCAAACAAAAAGCTCACAGTGAAGTTGCTTTTAGCGACCCTTTTGATGTTCGGGTTTGGCTACGCACTTGTCCCATTGTATGACGTAATGTGCGACGCACTGGGTATCAATGGAAAAACAAGTGAAGTGGCCGCCATTCAACCAACTGGTATGCAGCCAGATATGAGCCGAACCATTCGCGTGGAGTTTATGGCGCATGTAAGCCCCGATATGCCTTGGGAGTTTAAACCCAAAGTGATTTCGATGGACGTTCATCCCGGAGAAGTCGTGCAAACCGAATACCTTGCATTTAATGAAAGCGGGCAGAAGTTGGTAGGGCAAGCAGTTCCCTCTGTTTCTCCCGGGAATGGTGCCGCTTATTTCAATAAGATTGAGTGCTTTTGTTTTAACCAACAGCCTTTGGATGGCAAACAACAAGCTCAAATGCCGTTGATTTTTTATATCGAACCGGACTTACCGAAGTCGATACACACGTTAACGCTGTCTTACACACTCTATAAACTTCCCCCTCCTACAGGTTCTTAGCCACTCAAGGAGAGAGATACAGACCAAGGCTGGTCAGTAAGGAGAGAAATTATGAGTAACAAGCCAGGAACATATTATGTTCCCGCTCAAAGTAGCTGGCCGATCATCGGTGCATTTGCTCTATTTTTAGTTGCCGTTGGTGCAGGAATGACCGTTCAGGGGACACAAAGTGAAGGGGCTGTGGGAACCATTGGTAGCATTGTGCTAGCGGTAGGTTTTCTGTTCTTGCTTTACATGTTGGCGGGCTGGTTTAGTAATGTGATTACTGAGTCACTGAGTGGAAAGTACAGCTCGCAAATTACTCGTTCTTTTCGCCAAGGGATGAGCTGGTTCATCTTCTCTGAAGTGATGTTTTTTGGTGCCTTTTTTGGTGCGTTATTCTACGCCAGGATGATTTCTGTGCCTTGGTTAGGTGGGGCAGATAACAACTTCATGACCAACGAGGTTTTGTGGCCAACCTTCGAAGCGATGTGGCCACTCACACTGACTCCGGGTGGAGACACAACGCAAGCTATGCCGTGGCAGGGCATTCCCCTTACTAATACTATTTTGCTGTTATTGTCGTCGATTACACTGCATATGGCGCACATAAGCCTTGAAAAAGACAAAAGAACGGCACTGATTGTTTGGTTGGAAATCACCATCGTGCTTGCGGGCTTTTTCCTATATTACCAAGCGGTTGAGTATGCTCATGCTTATCAAGAAATGGGGCTCACGTTGCAATCTGGTATCTACGGAAACACCTTCTTTATGCTGACGGGTTTTCACGGTTTGCACGTTTGTCTTGGGACGATTTTCTTAATCGTATTATTGCTCCGAATCGCTAAAGATCATTTTTCGTCTAACAACCATTTTGCCTTCCAAGCAGGTAGTTGGTATTGGCACTTTGTGGATGTGGTTTGGTTGTGTCTGTTTGTGTTTGTGTACGTGTTGTAGGTGCATTGGGCGATTAGTAAGGACGGGGATTCGGAGCCAGCCAGCCTGAACTGAGCGCAATAAGTAGAAGGATAACTACTAAAGCGGAGAACATGACTCGACGGCCTAAGTAATGACTCATAGGTTTGTCTCTTTTTTCGGGATTATCTGGGTCTTCACGAACCATTTCGATAAGCGCTTTTGCGAGGTTGAAGATAATGAAAAGCAGCAAAAGGACAAGCGTCAGTTTGAATAGAAATACGGTGGACATAGCACCTCCGGTTTCATCGTTGTTGTTATCGAGACAATTATGGCTATCGAAACGGTTTTGGGTTGCAGTTGGTTTAACTGTGGTTGTGTTTTCTCTTTTGGTCAAACTGGGTTTTTGGCAGCTTGAGAGAGGGCAAGAAAAACAGGCTTTGGAACAAGCCATTCTTGCGCGAGCGGATAGTGCGTACCAAGCATTAGGCGAAGTTCTTGAAGAAAACGATTGGAGAGAAGGCAGCATTCTCGGGAAAAAAGTGGAAGCTAATGTTGTTCCTCAGGCGTTTCCCGTGATTTTACTGGATAACCAAACGCATCAGGGCAATGTGGGCTATTTAGCATTTCAGATTGTCTCTATGAGTGATGAATCAGGAACCTATGCATTATTAGAGCTTGGTTTTGTGGAGGGAATAGCAGATCGTTCAATATTACCAACCGTCACAACACTCGAAGTCTCGACCTTTATCTCGGGACGTCTGTACCGAAAATCTGCTAACCCGTTGAGCTCTGAATTAATGCCAGAAGTTGGCGATGCCATTCGTGTGCAGAACCTGAATATCGTGCAACTGAATCAGCTACTTAATATTGAACTTATGCCCGCAGTCTTGCAGCCAGACAATCTAAAAAATTGGCCTTACGACTTTCCTTGGAACCCATTGCCGCTCAACAGCGCCAAGCATTTCGGTTATTCGATTCAGTGGTTTTCGATGGCGGGCGTTTTCTTATTATTGACCTTAATTGTTTTTGTTCGTTGGCAAAGAAAGTTGCGTCACATGGAGGTGAAGCATGACATCTAAAGTAACCAAAGGGCGGCTAATGTTGATTGCGTTGGTGTGTACGTTTGCGCTTCCTGCCGTCATCGCTAAGGTCATTCTCACCCAAGGGTGGTATCAAAGCGGTGTGACCAATAGAGGTGTGTTAGTGGAACCATACACAACGTTAGAGCTACTTGGTCAAGAGTCCCCACTCAAGGAGCACAGGTGGCAACTCGCTTATGTTTTACCTAATGAGTGCACAGAACAATGCAGGCAGCAGCTTTACCTGCTTCAGCAAAGCCATGTCGCTTTAGGAAAACATCAAGAGCGTGTGGTGCCGGTGCTTTGGCAGACAGAGTTGTCCGGTACCGTAGATGTATCGATGACGACAATGCAAATGAATCAATCGGTTACCGCCAAAGTGAAACCTGGACAAATGTTAATCGTTGATCCTCTGGGGCAATTGGTGATGTCTTACTCGCCAAAACCGAATGAAGATTTAGTCTCGTTCAACAAAGGTATGTTGGCGGATTTACGCAAGCTCTTAAAATTGTCACGAGTTGGTTAGAAAGGGGCGTATATGAAGTTAATTCAGTTGGTTAAGTTCAGTTTGCTCCTAACTTTCGTGGTGATCATGTTAGGCGCGTATACTCGCCTTTCTGATGCAGGGTTAGGTTGCCCTGATTGGCCCGGCTGCTATGGGCACCTTGGTGTGCCTCATCAAGAAGAAGACGTAATACGTGCCAATCTTAATTTCCCTGAACGGGCTGTCGAGCATGAGAAAGCATGGCTTGAAATGATTCATCGCTATTTTGCAGGAACGCTGGGTCTGGTCATTTTTGCTATGACAGTGATATCAACGAGATCTGAGCGCGTGAATCCTACTATTCCGATGCTTCTCAGTGTACTGGTGGTCGGGCAAGCACTTTTGGGGATGTGGACCGTGACGCTCAAATTAATGCCAGTCATCGTAATGCTTCATCTGCTTGGTGGATTTACTTTACTGGTTCTGCAGGCGATTTTTTACTGCCAGTTAAAAGCGCAAAATAATCTCTATTTTTCTCCATCTTCCAGCTCGCTACGAGGCTTCTCATTATTGGTTTTTCTGGTTGTTTTTATGCAGGTGCTGCTCGGAGGGTGGACTTCGTCAAACTATGCCGCGCTCATGTGCACCTCACTGCCTATTTGTGAGGGAGATTGGATGAATCATCTCTCATGGAAAGAGGCGTTTTCTTTCTGGCAAACCGGATTCGAGAATTACGAGTTTGGTGTATTGGAGTATCCGGCAAGAATGACCATACATGTTACGCATCGCCTTGGTGCGATGGTCACCGCTACCGTCGTATTGGCTTATAGCATTATGCTCATGAGGCAAGATTCCCATCATTCACAGCGCATTGGAGGATGGTTACTACTCACTTTAGCGTGTCAAATTATGTTGGGCGTGAGCAACGTCGTATTCCAACTTCCTATTTATGTCGCCGTGGCACATAACTTGGGTGCCGCCATTATGTTGAGTCTTGTTTGTGTGAGTCAGTTTTATTTGTGGCAGGGCAAAAAAGCTTGGAGTTACACCGCGAAAGGAGTTCGCTATGAGTAAAGAAATCGCACTGTCGTTAAATGAGCGAAAGCGACTAAGTTCCGTTTATTTGAAGTTAACGAAGCCTAAAGTAGTCGCATTAATGCTGGTGACGGCCGTTGTCGGGATGAGTTTAGCGCCTGTTACTGAGTTTCCTTGGTTGCAGGCGGCGGTTGGCCTAACAGGCATTGGTTTGATGGCAGGCTCCGCGGCGGCGTTTAATCACCTGATTGACCGCCGCATTGATGCAGGAATGGCTCGCACACACAAACGTCCGTTGCCATCGGGTGAAGCTAAGCCGTTATCGGTGATAGCCTTTGCGACGGCTTTAGGCGTCATAGGGTTTGTTCTTTTGTATGCGCTGGTTAACCCACTGACGGCATGGCTGACTTTGATGAGTTTACTCGGCTATGCGATGGTGTACACCATGTACCTCAAACGCGCTACTCCGCAAAATATCGTAATTGCAGGTATTGCGGGTGCGATGCCGCCTCTTCTCGGTTGGACTGCCGTAACAGGGCAGTTGCATGCGAATGCTTGGCTGCTTGTGATGATCATTTTTATCTGGACGCCACCACACTTTTGGGCACTCGCAATTCATCGCGTAGAGGACTATCGTAAGGTGGATATTCCAATGTTGCCTGTGACACATGGTATCGAGTACGCCAAAACTTCTATTCTGTTGTATACGGTGTTGTTGACGTTGGTTTGTGTGCTGCCGGTGTTGGTTGGAATGGTCGGCGTAGTTTATCTTTTTGCCTCGTTACTACTTAACGCTGGCTTTATGTACCATGCATGGAAGCTAAAATACGCGCCAGAGCTCAATACCGCGATGGAGACGTTTAAATTTTCTATCTATCACCTTTTTGCGTTATTCATTGCATTGCTTTCGGATCACTATATTGGCTTGTAGCCTCTCTTTAAACAGAAAACGCCGCGTGGTTCGCGGCGTTTTTGGTTTTGATAGTTTGGCTTTAATGCAAAGTTTCTAGAATTATTGAATCTCTAACAATTCAACATCAAAGATCAAAACACTTGCTGGTGGAATTGGGCCTGAGCCACTTTTGCCATAACCGAGCGTGCTTGGTACGAAAAGGCGGATTTTTTCACCTTCGACCATGTATTGTAGGCCTTCTTGCCAGCCTTTAATGACTTGGTTAAGACCAAACGAAATTGGCTCACCGCGATTAACGGAGCTATCAAACACAGTGCCATCAATCAGCGTACCGTGGTAGTGCACTTTGACTTTGCTTGTCGCGGTTGGGTGAACCTCACCTTCGCCTTTTTCAAGAACAATATATTGAAGACCACTTTCTGTTGTAATGACGCCTTCTTTCTTCGCATTCTCGAGCAAGAATGCTTGGCCTTTCGCAAAGTTTTCATCCGCTACTTTATGGTTTGTCCAAGTTCGGTAAATGAAAAAGCCCGCCAGAATGAAAATAATGAGAGGAAACAAAAATTTAGACACGTAAGCTCCTTGTCTATTTAGGTTGTTTTAGCAAATAGTTAATGGTTTCTGCCATGGCTTCGACGCTGTCATGACCACTAGTAATGACTTGGTATTTTCCATTAACGATAAAGGCTGGAACGGAGTTAATTTGGCCGCGAGTCGTGATCGCTTCTGCCTTAGTGATGTACTCAAACAGCGTTTTTTGCTGTGCTTCATCTAAATGGTAAGGGCTGATAAGGTTGCGAGACTCAAAGGCTTTCTCTACGGCGATTTGACGTTCCTCAGCAGTCGCATCAGGACCCATTTGTACGGCAGCAAAAAGATCCGCCATAAATGCTTTGTCAGGTGTCGACTCTAGTTGCATGACTGCAGTGTAGAAGATGATGGCGCTTACTTGTGCACTTTCATTGAAAGTTACATGCATTTTTTCAACGCTTTGCTCGGTCAATGATTCAATTTGAGGGACAAACTCTTCCATTGAACGGCAGTGGCCGCAAGTTAGGGCAAAAGCTTCTGTCAATGGCGCCAAATCATATTCTTCAAGGGATACAGGCAAAACTTCGTATTGTTTGCCTTGTTGAGGCTGAGTGTTGCCGCTATCGCATGCCGACAAGGCCATCATGGCGGCAATCACAGCAAAGCCTTTCGATATGGTTTTTAACATAATAATGCTCTAAGTAAGAAATTTGCGTTAGTTTATCGGTTAACGATAACAATAAAGTGAGACGATTGGTAACAGACTTTTCTTGATGTGTAGGCTGCAGGGAGGTATTTTGGCATCGCTTTTTATTTGAGAGAGACTTGATATTGATTCCAGTGGCATGAACGCTGCATATACAAACCAATCGGTGGATAAAAGCGCTAAAGATTCGGCGTGTTTTGTCGACACAATGGACAAGAGTTTTTCTACGTTGGTAATGGTATGAAGCAGTGGTTTTTAATTGTTTGCGGCATTCTGACTGGGTGCAGTAGCCTTGATCAAGACATGGTTCCTGGCGGGAACATTTTAGATACAGCTCCTAAAACAAACACCGAGCTGAGACATCCTGAGTGGGGCTATCCGAGCGCCTCCAGTGTGGCTTCTTCACCTCGCACGTATCAGACTGAGAGGGCATCAGTAAAAAAGTCGCAAAATGTGACCTCTCTGGAAATGTTTCTGAACAGGCACAATATTCCTCATGAGACACTCAGTGGTGGTCACTTAATGATACGTTTGAAAGAGCAAGTGCATTTTCAAACTGGCTCTGCTCAGCTATCAGCGCAATCTCAAGACTGGATTCGAAACATTGGTCACTATCTAGCAGGAAGAACGGATGTGGATGTCGTGATCGATGGCCATGCCGATAGCACGGGAGCTGCCAGCTTTAATGACACGTTGTCAGAAAAGCGAGCTCGTGAAGTGGAAAAGCAACTACTGGCGACGAGTATTCCTCGTCAACGCGTATTTTCTAGAGGTTTTGGCGAGTATGTGCCGCAGTGCAGTAATTCGACAGCCAGTGGCAAAGCTTGTAATCGACGCGTAGAGCTAACGCTGATCGTTGATGAGTAAGGCGATGGTTGGTCGATAAACTACGTCGTGTTGTTTTCACTGAGCCCTTATGTGTTTACTGGCGTTTCCGTCTGGGAATGAGCAAGAAGAGTGAACCCAAAGGCTAGGCATAGCAACGAGCAGCTAGACTGAATAGAAAAGAGGCACCTGTATGGTGCCTCTTTTACATCCGCCAATGTTCATAGGGGGAACTTAGGCAAATTCTTTTTCAACGTAAGCGACGATGTCAGATGACTCGTATAGCCACTGTGTTTCGCCATCTTTTTCGATACGCAGGCAAGGGACTTTAATTCGTCCACCACCTTGCTCTAGTTCAGCTCGATGAGTCGGGTTATTTTTTGCATCACGTAGCTCAATGTTCACCGATTGACGCTTCATTGCACGGCGGACTTTTACGCAAAAAGGGCAAGCTTCAAATTGGTAAAGTGCGTATTGTTTTGCTTTTTCATCAATACGTTGTTGTTCTTCTGCACTGCGTTTAATACCACGAGGTGAGAACACGGCGTTCAGCAATAAGATAACCTTGCCTAAAATCCAACGGATAAACTTCATAATGATCCCTTGATGTTCATTGGGTAACTGTCCTTTAAGAATGCAATCATGATGCTTGTTGCATTGAGCGTGAAGTCTATCAGTTGTTTGAAATGGATAAAACCATGTATTTTATGCGGAAAATAAGCGTTTTAACCTGCCCCAAAAACCACTAGTCGAAGCTGGACTGGCTTCTCTACCTAGATAAAAGCTTTGCATCAGTTCGGTTCTGAATGCATCAACATCCATGCGTTTTACAACAAGCTCGTGTTGCAATGTATTCTGAGTTTGCTCGGCATGATCGTGCGCCAAGCTAAAGTCCATATTCAAATAGCCTTGAGTATAAAGCCAAAGGTGGGTTATCAAGATAAGGTCTTCTGCGGACTGGTTAGTGAACTTATCCGCGTGCTCATCACCCAAGGAGTCAGTCAGCACTTGCTGCATTTGCTGGGCAGAATGCGCATGTTGCTCATAGTTAGCGCTGGCTTCAATATGCGACTTAGTCAAAAGACCAAGCAGGTGAAGAGTAGGAGCCGTGGCGGGTTTGTTCTCACAAACTTTTGTAAACAGTTGTGACTGTTCTTTTAACCAACGTCGCTTTGCCGCTTTATGTTCTTTAACGAAGGGAATTTCTTTGAATCCCATCTCTTGACTCAGTTCACTAAGAGACGTCATGGCTTTTTAGTTCCTTCACCGTTACTTCGACGTGTTGATCGTTGATATCAACAAAAATAGAGCTGCCGGTTATCATAACAGAAAGGCTAGTGCCTCGGTCAAGGTGCTGACAAATCAAGTCGATAGCGTCGTAGTCAAAGCTTTCTACGTTGACGGGAAGCATTGAGAACTTTCCTGACATTTTATCCCACCATACCGTCGCTTTAGTGTTATAAGTGTAAACTTTCACATGCTTTGCTAGGCGAGAGGCTTTCTTGATTCTTTCTGGTTCTGGTTCGCCAATTTCAATCCAGTGAGTAATGCTTTGATCATCGCCAACATGCCATAAATCAGGCTCTTCAATTGTAGAAAGCCCTTTCGTAAACTCTAAATTACTTTGAGCGTTTAAGCAGTAAGCTAAAACACGAGCCAGCATTCGTTGAGGTTTTTCTGAAGGGTGAAGGGCGATAGTTAGATTTTTAGAATCGTAATAGTCGTTATTCATATCGGAAATGGCGATACGAAATTTATAAATAGTCGGTTTAAGAGCCATGGATTTATATCGTTTTTGTTGGCAAAAATAAGTTATAGACAAAAAAATAGCCAGCTTTAGAAGCTGGCTATCGTATCAAATTCTTTAAGAATTAAAGTACTTTGATTTGCTCTGCTTGAGGGCCTTTTTGACCTTGAGAGATAACAAATTCTACTTTCTGGCCTTCAACTAGAGTACGGAAGCCGTCACCAGTGATTGCAGAGAAGTGAGCAAATACGTCAGGACCGTTTTCTTGTTGAATAAAACCGAAGCCTTTAGTTTCGTTGAACCACTTAACTGTGCCAGTAGCTGTGTTAGACATGTCTATTTCCTAAATATCTAAATAATGTAATCTTTCGCCTCAACGGCGCTTATAGCGTGGAAAAATAAATTGCTATTGCGTACCACAGGACGACGGGTTACAAGTAATCCAACGAAATGTGAAAACAAAGAACTTTCTTTCTAGCCGTGTTTGAGTCTAGGTTAATTCCACGAAGAGTCAACATATATTAGTGCTTTATGGACAAATATTTGTATTTAGTCACTATTTAACCAGCATGTTTTTGATTAAATTTCAAATAAATGACGGTGATGTGAAGTTTTTCAGCATAAAATTCAACTAAATCTATAAATTTGACTTATTTATATAATTATTGTCCAATCTGGTTCGACCATTAAGGAGGATTTATGGCAAAACCTAAAACCAGTCCTCAGCCGAATGAGTTACAACACGAGACCGATTTCGGCAGAGGTGAAATCAAGGACAATGCGTTAAAAGCGGTTGTCACCAGTCAATTGTTCAGAACACGAGTAGTAAAAGCGAAAAAAGGTAAAGGCAGCTTCAGTCGGAAAATGAAGCATAGAGGCAAAGAGCCCTATTCAAAGTTCTCCCCGATGTGGATTTTGAATAGGGCTTTTTTATTGAAGCTGGTTTTTATCAAACTATTCAAATTCAATGGTTTAGTGTTAGTTAAATCACTCTTATCTCACCTTATACTGGCTAGCTTTCTTCTTAAACTAGACGCTGAAAAGTACCAAATAAGTACTAAAACCTACTAAGTTAGATTCATATCAATAGGAGCCGCTTCCTGTCCGACACCGCTCTGCTATATCTTTAGATCAGACAAAACAGCCGAGATTATGGTTTAAAAAGACTGGTGAGAAGTAGGTATGTCATCGACGAGTTATGGTACTTATGGTTGCAAGTGTACAAAAGCGTGTGCTTCTTTGTTACTACTATGGCTGTCTATTTGCCCGATGACGTATGCGCACAAGTCAGAGTCTCATTCTTTAATTGTTGCTAACTCCAAAGCTTGGAAGCCATTCTCTTACCTTAGCCCTGACGGTGAACCCAAAGGCATTTTGATCGACTTCTGGAAAGCGTATGCGGCGGACAACCAAATTGATGTTCAGTTTCTGCTTCTTGATTGGGAGGCTTCTTTACAGGCCGTAAAAGAGGGGCGTGCTGACTTTCACGCGGGATTGGTTTACTCATCGGAAAGAGCCGATTACTTGGATTTTGGCGCAGTTATCATGCCCATTCAAACTAAATTATATGTCAATCAAGACGTGCTTTCGATTGATGTCAAAAGTGTTTTAGCTGGTGAAATGACGTTGCCAATTGGTGTCGTTAAAGGAAGTTACGAGTCTGAGTTTATTAAGACGAATTATCCTAATGCGCCTATCGCAGAGTACATCAATAACGACACGATGATACAGGCTGCTGTCGATAAGAAGGTGCTGTATTTTGTCGCGGACCTTCAAGTTGCTAACTTTTATATGGCAACTATGCCGGGAGCAGGCATGTTTGTTCCTGTAATAAATTTATATAGTAAAGACCTTCGGATTGCAGCAGGGTTGCATAGTTCTGCTTCCATTTTGGATGTCTCTCGAGCGTTTGAAAAAGTTATCGATACAGATCGAGAAAGGATCCTCAATCGCTGGAGTGTGGTGAAAACTGTCTATCCTCTTTATCTCCTACCTATTGCGATTTTCGTTATGGCGGTCGCGACGCTGTATCATATCTTCGCACTCAAACGCATGGTTGCGCTGCGCACAAGACAATTGACGATTGCCAACCAGCAATTGCTGGAGATGACGTTAACGGATTCTCTAACAAAACTCTACAACCGTAGACACTTGATTGAACAATTGGCACTCTTGAATCACTTGCAGCGAAGCTTGACGGTAATGGTATTTGATATTGATGATTTTAAATCAATTAATGACCAATACGGTCATCTTGTCGGAGATAGAGCGATAGTGGCCGTGGCTGAAACAGCAAAATCAATGACTGATGAACGTATGACATTGGCGAGAATTGGCGGAGAAGAGTTCGCACTCGTGACGGCATCGCTCTCTGAGCGAGAAGCGCGTAACTTTGCTCAAATGCTCTGCAAAGCCGTGTACGAACAACCTATTATCCTTGGTGGGCAAGCGATTCATTTGAGCATTAGCTTAGGCTGCGCATACTACCCTGAATTTACTCACATCGTGAATTTACAAGACGCTGATCAACTGATGTATCAAGGTAAGTCTGAAGGTAAAAATCGCGCTGTGTTTCAAGTCATAACAGACAGCCAGGTTCAACCTGAGCTTCGTCAAGTCCCTTAGCGTTTTTGAGTCACCAATCGCTATTTCTAAATCCTCACTTGCTATACTCAATTGAATTTAAAATTATTATACCCGTTTCGTTTCGTTTCGATTCAAATTCTAGGTCGTGTCGGTACAAAGGGAAGGTATGTATAAAACGTTTTGTGTTCTCGCTTGTGTACTTCTCTCTTCTTTTTCTTACGCTGAGAGCGCTTTCGATATAGTCCAAAAGTCTGATCAAGCGATGCGCGGAAAATCCAGTTATAGCGAAGCCACCATGAAAATTGTTCGCCCTGACTGGTCACGCTCAATGACCATGAAGAGTTGGACGAAAGGTACGGAATTATCTTTGGTCTTGGTGACTGCTCCGGCGAAAGATAAAGGTAGCGCCTCGTTAAAACGTCATAGAGAAATGTGGAATTGGGTGCCGAGTATCGAGCGAGTGATTAAAATTGCGCCATCCATGCTCAGTCAGTCTTGGATGGGATCAGACTTCACGAATGATGATTTAATTAACCAATCTTCTATTGTTGTCGATTATCAACATCAACTGCTTCAAAGTGAAACCTTTGATGGTGACAAAGTTTGGGTAATTGATGCACTTGCCAAGCCTGACGCCCCAGTGGTTTGGAGCAAAGTCAGACTGTGGATCTCTCAAACGAGCTTTTTACAGCGCAAAGTCGAGTTTTACGATGAATTTGATGAACTGGTAAATGTTTTGACGACTTACGATGTGAAAACGTTGGGTGGGCGAGACGTTGCGACTCGCATGGAGATGCAGCCGATAGATAAACCAGGAAATAAAACGGTTTTGATTACGCACGAAGCGCAATTTGATTTTGATATCGATGATGACTTTTTCTCCCAGCAGCAAATGAAGGCTCTGCGAGATTAGGGTGGATTTTGGTTTAGATAAGAGGTGAGAATCGGATGCTCATCAAGCTCGCATGGCGAAATCTATGGCGGCAAAAACGGCGGACATTGTTAACCGCTTCTGCGTTAGCTCTTGTTCTGTTTCTCTCCTTACTGACTCGAGCGTTCCAAGAAGGAAGTTACTCCTCAAATATTAAAAACGCTGCGAAGTTCTATACGGGATTAATTCAGCTACAACATCCCGATTTTGGGGACTCCTCTAGCATTGATGATGTCCTTCCACAAACGCCTGCGTTCATTGCATTTGCCAAAAATAATCCTGATATCGACATCGTTCTGCCGAGAATTGAGTCATTTGCGCTTGCCGCCAAAGACGAACGATCCAAAGGCGTGATGGTGCTCGGCGTTGAGCCTGACGCTGAAGATAGCTACTCCAGCATTAGTGACAAAATCGTACAAGGGCGCTTTATTGCATCTGGACAAAACTCGGTGCTTGTTGGTGAGGGCTTGGCAAACTACCTTCATTTGAACGTTGGTGATGAACTGGTGTTGTATGGTTCGGGTTATCGTGGTCAAACGGCGGCTGGACTGTATCAGGTGTCCGGTATTTTGCACTTTCCTTTGCAGCAGTTAGATTCTCAGTTGGTCTACATGCCTCTTGATACCGCACAAGCGCTGTATTCACTTGATAACCAAATCACCGCATGGATCCTTAACACTCAAAGTTTACGCGTGTTGCCTGACATTGTTAAACAACTAAAGCGCCAGTACGGGAATGGCGTCGCAGTAAAAAGCTGGCAGGAGCTGTCGCCAGAACTTTCTCAACAGATCGCCTTGGACAAAGCGGGTGGGATCTTTTTGATCTATATCTTGTACGGCATTGTTGGTTTTGGCCTGTTTGCCACGATTTTGATGATGACGTTAGAGCGCCAGCGTGAATTTGCGGTGATGCTCGCGACGGGTATGTTGCGCAGCAAGCTTATGGGGCTCGTCGCCATTGAATCGATGTTTATCTCCGTTATTGGTCTTGTGCTCGGTGTCTTGATCAGCGCGCCTGTGCTTGCGTATTTCTATATCAATCCGATTGAGATTACAGGCGATGCTGCACAAGTGATGCTGGAGAGTGGCTTTGAACCAATCGTACCTGTTTCGCTAGACCCTTATTTGTTAATGGATCAAATTCTTGTCGTTCTCGTTATTTTATCGTTATGTCTGATGTATCCGATGGCTAGACTTCTTCGCTTGCCCATTGCTAGTGGGCTAAAAGGAGGCGCGCATGTTGATTAAATTGGCGTGGCGTAATTTATGGCGGAACAAGCTCAGAACTTCCATTATGCTGGGAGCGATGGTGTTCGGCTTAATGGGCGTTGTTGCCATGATTGGATTCATGAACGGTTTGGTCGACAGCATGATCAAAAACGCGATTGCGTGGCAAACCAGTCATCTACAAGTGCATCAGAAATCCTACCTTAATAATCCTGACCTTAGTGACACAATAACGAATTATCAAACGATAACGGCCGCTTTGGCTGCACATCAAGATGTTAAAGCGGTATCGGCGCGATTTCTTGCTGATGGCATGATTGCTTCTGCGCGTAGTACGAGAGGCGTTCGGATCAATGGCATCAATATTGAACAAGAGCAAAGTATCACACCGCTTAAAAGCCATGTGATAGACGGAGAATGGTTAAACGAAGTGGGAAGAAACCCCATTCTTGTTTCGCAAAAAACCGCAAATCGGTTGAAGCTGCGTGTTGGATCGAAAGTGGTTTTAACATTATCTGACATCAAGGGTGATGTATCTGGCGCAGCTTTTCGCGTTCGAGGTATTTTTAAAACGCCATCCACCACGTTTGATGACGGTAATGTCTACGTCCGTAAAGTCGATCTCGAAACAATCGCAGGCTTGTCGGGTGCGCATGAAATTGGCGTTTTGTTGAACTCCAACGAGACTGAACAGCTAGAAAGTGCAGAGGCATTTACGTTATCAATATTGCCACAAGCCAACCGTGAACAATTGGTCGTGAGAAAATGGCAAGAAATACAGCCTTTACTCGCAACAATGATGAGCTCAATGGATATCTCTAACCAAATTATGTTGGTCGTTTTCGTACTTGCCATGACTCTCGGAATCATCAACATCATGCTGATGTCAGTTTTTGAAAGAACGAGAGAGTTTGGTGTGTTAATGGCGGTTGGCATGCAGCAGCATAAAATTCGCACACTGATTATTTTGGAAACGCTATTCCTTGGTTTGAGTGGTTGCGCGTTAGGGTTATTAGGAAGCGCAGTCATGCTGAAAATACTGAGTATTACTGGCTTATCGCTTGGCGCACTTGCTGATGGATTAGGTGCTTATGGCGTCGATACCTTGCTTTATCCAAGAGTATCGTTTTACGAGTATCAATTGATTATTGTGGCTATTTTTGTCGCGAGCTTATTTGCGGCTTTGTATCCAGCAAGGCAAATTCTCAAACATCGACCTGCGGATGCCATGGCGGAGAAAACGTAATGACGATTAAATTGGAAGGCTTATCCAAGACGTACAACCCAAAGAGTGATTTTCCGGTACATGCGGTTCAGAGCGTAGATTTGGAGATCAAGCAAGGTGAGTTTGTCGCTATTATGGGACCTTCTGGTTCAGGGAAAACGACGCTACTAAACATGTTGGGCGGGATCGATTCGCCTACATCAGGACGCGTGGAAATTGATGGATGCTTAATCTCTGATATGTCAGAAAAAGAGTTGATCGCTTATCGGCGCGATAACATTGGCTTTATCTTCCAAGATTATAGCCTGCTCCCCGTACTGACAGCTCTTGAAAACGTCGAGTTTGTTATGCAATTGCAAGGGAAAACAGAAAGGGAATGTCGTGAACGCGCCAGCGCGCTACTGCAACAGGTTGGATTATCACAGCAGATGCATAAACGTCCGAGTAAAATGTCTGGAGGCCAACAACAGAGAGTTGCGGTTGCAAGAGCATTGGCACCAAAACCAAGGTTTGTAATGGCAGATGAGCCTACCGCCAACTTAGATGCAAAAAGTACAGCCGAGCTGCTTGATATAATGGAACAACTCAGCGAAAAAGAAGGCACCACATTTATCTTTTCTACCCATGATCCAAGAGTTATTAAGCGTGCGCATAGAATAATAGTATTTGAGGACGGGCGTTTGGCACGAGATTTTGCCAACATTGATAACACCATAGAGAAGAGTCATGCGTGGTAGAGTAGAAGGCGTGAGCTTACTATCCAAGTTATTGCGGCTTATTTTTGCATTAAGTCCTGCGGTAATTTGCATTAAAACTAATGCCAGCGTACCGGGTTTGGAGCCTGAAAAAGCATGGGATATCAATGGCTATGTGAAGTACATGGCGACCTATAGTATGCCTGACGAGCAGGGTAATACCCTTGACCATCTACTCCATAACCGGATTAACGTTGAATATCGCTTTTCTCCTGAATGGCGAATAAATCTCGGTATAAGGAATAGAGCATTGTGGGGCGATGCGCTTGAGATCCCTCGATATGCGGAACTCGTGGCGCTTGATAATGGGTATTTTGATCTAAGCAAAAACTGGCGAGAAGATAATGCAATCCTCAATACCCAACTGGATCGACTCTACGTCTCTTGGAGTGACCAAGATTGGAGTGCAAGGTTAGGGCGGTTCCGGGTCAACTGGTCAATGAACACCATTTGGAACCCAAACGACATCTACAACGCCTATTCTATTTACGACTTTGATTACGAAGAGCGGGCGGGCACCGACGCTGTCATGGTGAGTAAAAAACTTGGGTTTGCCGCTGGGTTAGATCTCGTTTTCTCTCCGTCAAAGCAGTCTAAAGAAAACAGCACGTCACTACGATATTTCTCCAACGTTTCTGGTTGGGACTATCAAATCATTGCGGGTCGATCTCGGCAAGACTATGTTCTTGGAGCAGGGTTCGCGACTGATATCTATCAAGCTGGGTTTCGAGGCGAGTTAAGCTGGTTTGATCCTATTGATACAAAGCATCAAGGTCAGCCTACTGAGGATACGACAGTCGCTAGTTTGGAATCAGACTACAGTTTTGGTGGTGTGCGTAACTGGATGGTGAGAGGTGCTTGGTTGTTTATTTCTGAACCAAAGCCAGCGAGCAGCGCATTAACTTACCTAAACCTCCCTCTCTCTGCGAAAACCTTGAGCTTCACGGAGCATACTGTTTATGCCGATGCTAGCTTCGACTTAACGGCGCTCAACCGCGTCACCTTATCGGCTAGTTACTATGATGATGGCTCTTACTTTGCTGGATTATCCAGCAGCTATTCACTCAGTAATAATTGGCAACTGCTAACTGTAGTTCAACATTTTAACGGTACGGACGGCAGCTTATTTGGAGAAACACCTGCAACTTTGGTGTTTGCTAATATCCGGTATAGTTACTAGAGACGCCTTTCATTTAGCTGCTATCCCTAAATAATGCAATCAATCACAAATAATGCCTTGTTCTGAAGTTGTTTTTGATACAAGCATTTAACATTTTTGTAAACATAGTTATATTTAAGGCTCATCGTTGTCAGGAGTTTATGGATGAACCTTACGATATCAGGGAAGTTGCAGCTCAGTTTTGTGCTGCTAGCCGTACTTTTTATGGCATCAGCGGTATTCACGTATCGCAACGTCACCACCGTAGAGCAATACGCCTCTTCGCTACTTAAATCCGATTTACCGACCGTAGACACCAGTCGCGGTATCCAACAGTCCGTTCAAGCGTCGTTGTCTTCTATTCGAGCCTACATGTTGCTAGGCGGCGATGAAGAGGCTAGCGCACGTCTGAGTGAGGACGTGCGTAATATCATGGTGTCAACAGACGAGTCGCTTCCGACGTTGCAGGCTTTGATCTCTGAACAGGATTTTCAAGCGATCCAAAGCCAGTGGGATGCGGTCAAAGTCTCTTTGAACAAGCTGATTGAGCTCAGCCACAGTGATGAGAACTTACCCGCGCACAACCTCTTTATTAACGAAGCGGCACCCATTGCAGAAGTGGCACTTGATCAGCTTCAAAGCTTAATCAATGAAGAGTCAGGAAACCCATTTGGTGGAGACAGAAAACGTCTGTTTAAAGTCTACGCCGACAGTTATACCTCGCTCGCCAATGCTCTGTCTGCTCTGCGAGATTTCCTGTTGTACGGGCAGCAAGATCATCTGGACAAATACCACGACTTGATTAAGTACCACAATCAGTCTGTGGCGGAAATCGACAGCAAACTCGACAGACTGACTGATAACGACCAATCACTGTGGTCACTGTTTAAAGAAATGCAGCAACTGTACTTTCCTTTAGCAGAGCAGGTGATTGCATTACGTCAGTCGCCAGAGTGGAACGAATCAAACTTGCTGATGGCGAACGAACTGTTGCCAGCAGCAGATGCCCTAGACCAAAGCTTAGAGGCGATCGTATTGGCGCAGCAAAGTCGTGCTGATCAAAGTGGACAGGGTATCAATCAGTCCATCAAGAACGTACTCACCACCATGCTGATTGCGGCAGCGTTGGTTTTGTTTGCCGCAGTAGCGATTTCAAAATACATGGGCAACACCATTGGTCGCCGAGTGAAAAACTTATCGGAGCGAGCCAAGACGATCGCTTCAGGAGATGTTTCTCAGCCTCCGTTAACTGTTGTTGGGAAAGATGAATTGGCAGACCTTACCGATTCGATTAACCGCATGAACCAATCGTTAGCGAGCATCGTGGCAGGGGTGAGTGAGAAAGCGCACCAAGTGGATACCAGCATGGGGGCTTTATTGGAATCGGCGCAAGTCACTTCATCGAATGTTGAACAGCAACAGACCAGCATTGTTGAAATGGGAAGCCAATTGGATGAAATCGCTTTAGCCGCGCGTAACACCCTAGATCAAGCCAATCAATCGGTGCAGAAGCTTTCTGATTCAAAAGGCGAGATTGAACAAGGTCGCGATGCACTAGAGCAAAACAAAGTCACCATGGAAAGCTTACATGGCAGCATTGAAACCGCGAGCACGCAAGTGACGCAGTTAAGCAAAGAGAGCGAAGCCATTGGTCGAGTTACAGAGGTGATTGAAGGCTTAGCAGAACAAACTAACTTACTGGCATTGAATGCCGCGATAGAAGCAGCGCGTGCGGGTGACCAAGGACGAGGCTTTGCGGTTGTGGCGGATGAAGTACGTATGTTAGCGACTCGCACTACTCAATCGACGACAGAAATCAACGGTATCATCAATGCGATTCAACGCTCGACCAATTCGGTGGTAGAGGAGATTGAACACAGTCAATCACTTGCGGAGCAGGGCGCTGAGCACATTGAAAAAGCGGTAACTCGTTTGCTCGTCACGACCGAGCAAATTGGTTCTTTGAATGAACAAATGGCAGAGCTTGCGGCAGCGGCAGAGCAGCAATCTCATGCGACTAGTTCGATCACTGGATTGATGTCCGATATTACTCAATCAGTGGATGAGGTTTCGAATAACAGCCAACGTGCATCAGAGACATCATTGCAAGTAAAAGAGCAAGTTACCGAGCTTAATCAACAGATGGCAACTTTCAAAACGGCGTAGATGAGGTTTACATCTGTTCATCGAATTTTGAGCGTTAACCAAATCGTAAAAAAGCCCCAATCCTTTTCACACAAAAAGGGTTGGGGCTTTTTGTTGGATGATACGCCGATATTCGTCTACTTGCTCATTGGATTTAGCTATTTAAATCATAGCTAAAACCAAATTCTCTTCACCGAGGTGGAGTCGTAATATGGCTCCATCGGCAGCAAATACTGCAAAAGAATTTTTAAACTTTATACCAATCCCGGTAAGAGAATCGTTCGTTACTACGATTGGTATCATCCTTCTAGGAGCAAGATTATGAACAAACAAGTAAACCTAATTGGTCTAGACAGCGAACAATCAGCACAACTAGCTCAACAGTTAAATCAACTGCTAGCACATTACCAAGTGTTGTACATGAACTCTCGCGGTTACCACTGGAACATCAAAGGTCAGCAATTCTTCGAACTGCACGTAAAATTTGAAGAGATCTATACGGATCTACAAACCAAAATCGATGAGCTTGCAGAGCGTATTCTTACCTTGGGTCATACACCAGCGCACGCATTCAGCCACTACTTGGAAGCAAGTGAAATTAAAGAACATCAAAACGCGACTTCTGGTAAGGAGTGTGTACAAGGTCTGGTTCAAGGCTTTAGCGTTCTACTTCTAAAACAGCGTGAGATTCTACAAAACGCGGGTGAAGCAGGCGATGAAGGTACCGCGGCATTGATGGGTGACTACATCCGTGAGCAAGAAAAATTAATGTGGATGCTTAACGCTTACCTACAAGGCTAAGCGACGCATCGCCCAAGCACTCACTTGGGAAGGCATAAATAAGTCGGGAATAAGTCAAAGGAGCACGCGAGTGCTCCTTTGTTTATGAAAGTACCTAGTTAGTCGTGAATGTGCTTAAAAGACTGAAAATGTTCGAGTAAATCGGTCAGTTCTGTTACAGCAAGAGAGGCGGAGTCGTGGAATTGCGCAGTCGTATTGTGATGAACAAGACAGGATGGCATTTGGGCGTTGTATGCGGCTTGTAGGTCATAAAGGAAATCGCCCACATAAAGTACTTCATCTGGCATTAATCGCCACTCTTTGGCTAGGACTTGGAGTGATAAAGGATCAGGTTTGGCTGGGTAGCATTCACGAGTGAGGACATGTTCAACATTAATTCGGTTATGTTCCAACTTACGCTGCGTAGCGATCAAACAGTTGCGCGTTACTATCGCGGTTTTAACTTTATGCTGATGTAAGTATGCCAAAAGCTCGTGGCAACCCAACATCGGAGATGACTGCTCGGCATCAGAAATTTCATGATCAAAGATGACATTATGGGCATGCTCTCTCTGATGTGGATGGTCAAGCTTATCAACAAAATCCAATAAATCTTCGTTTTGTGGACAGCCTAGTTGCTGACGAAGATCTTTAAAGTTCATATCGGAGCTGACGAGTGTATTGTCTAAGTCGAAAATAACGGCTTTGACTCTTTCAAGTTTTAATGGAAAAGGAACCATGATGACCTCGTACGACTTAAACCAAGCTATCTTTCTAAAAACAAAAGGTTATTGTTAATTTTAGATTCAAACGTTTTCCTTGTACGAAAATAAATCACTGATACGTCACAAATTAAATAGTCTCAATGATGTTGGTGTTTGATTACTTCTCTTCAAGACGGAAAATTTTGCCTGTATCTGTTGAAAAATAGACATAGCCATCCGGACTGACGGTGATATCTCTTACTCGCTCGCCAAGATTCTCCATCAATCTTTTTGATTCGGTGAGCTTGCCATTCTCAATAGAAACCACGTTGATGTGCGCCAGCTTCAAGGCACCGGCGAGGATTTTTCCATCCAACTCTGGGTACTTATCACCACGATACACCACCATATTGCTTGGCGCTATAGACGGAATATAAACCAACTTTGGGTCTTCCATATTCGGTAAGCTTTTCGCTTCTCCAACGTCTAACGGTCCCCAATACTCTTTACCCTGAGAGACTTTTGCCCAGCCGTAGTTTGCACCTTTCCTAATCAGGTTGATTTCATCACCACCACGAGGGCCATGCTCAATCGACCAAAGTAGTTTTGTTGCTTCGTCGTAAAACATGCCTTGTGGGTTACGGTGCCCGTAACTCCATATTTCAGGGCGAGCCTCAGAAGTCTTGAATGGATTATCTTGTGGCACCGAGCCATCAAGGTTGAGGCGAAGAATAGTGCCTGCATGGGTTTGAGTGTCTTGCCCATTATCACGTTCGCCACGGTCCCCAATTGAGAAGTAAACCTTGTCATCGACAAACGCAATACGGCTGCCGTAATGACGGCTGGTGTCTGTGATGGCGTCGGCGACAAAGACGTCTTTCCAACCCACAAGTTGATTGTTTTTCAATTGTGCGGTCGCTAAGGCTACAGTATTTCCTTTATCGATACGTTTGCTGTAAGTAAAGAAAAGCTGTGGATTTTGTGGAGCGGTATTCGGCACTAGAGCTACATCTAATAAACCAGCTTGCCCACTGGTGTTCACATTCGGTACTTTGAAGAGGGTTTGCTGTTTTCCCGAAGCAATATTAAGTAATGAAACGGTGCCTTTTTTTTCATTCACGATCATTTGTTGCTTATCGAGAAATTCAATTCCCCATGGGATTTGAAACCCATTGGCAACCTCATTGGCACGATAGTCCGCAGCATCAATAGAAAAAGCTAGGCAAGCGAGTAGGGTCGCAGTGATCGTTCTCATGGTTCCTTCCAATATGAGTCCAAGATACTTAAAAACTAACACTAAAAGAGGACGTTTGGCAGGGTATGCGAACATAAAAAATCCCCAATACAAGATCGGGGATTGAATTAAGACTAGAGAATTGTTTACTTAGCGAGCCTACATCGCTTCTTCGAAGATCTTAGAGATCTCTTCGTGCGTTGCTTGTTTCGGGTTAGTGAAACCACAAGCGTCTTTTAGCGCGTTGTCCGCTAAGGTTGGGATATCTTCTAGCTTCGCACCAAGCTCTTTAATGCCTGATGGGATGCCGACATCTTTAGCGAGCTCAACGATAGCATCAATGGCCGCCGCAGCACCTTGCTCTGCTGACATACCTTCAACATCAACACCCATTGCTTTAGCAACGTCACGTAAACGCTCTGGACATACTTGCGCATTGTAACGTTGTACGTGAGGTAGAAGAATCGCGTTACATACACCGTGTGGCAGGTCGTAGAAGCCGCCTAGTTGGTGCGCCATTGCGTGAACGTAACCAAGAGATGCGTTGTTGAATGCCATACCTGCCATGAACTGTGCGTATGCCATTTGCTCGCGAGCTTCAAGGTTTTCACCGTTTTTCACTGCTGTGCGAAGGTGAGCTTGAATCAGTTCAATTGCTTTGATTGCTACCGCGTCAGTGATTGGTGTCGCAGCGATAGATACGTAAGCTTCAATCGCGTGTGTTAGCGCATCCATACCTGTTGCGGCAGTAAGAGACGCAGGTTTAGCAAGCATCAATTCAGGATCATTCACTGACATCAATGGTGTTGTGTGTTTGTCCACAATCGCCATCTTAATGTGGCGCTCTTCATCTGTGATGATGCAGAAACGCGTCATTTCAGAAGCAGTACCAGCCGTTGTGTTGATTGATACGAGAGGCAGCATTGGTTTTGCGGATTGGTCAACGCCTTCGTAATCGCCGATCTTGCCGCCGTTTGACGCCACTAAAGCGATACCTTTTGCACAATCGTGCGGTGAGCCGCCTCCGAGTGAGATAACGAAGTCACATTCGTTTTCTTTTAGTAAAGCTAAGCCATCATTAACGTTGGTGATAGTAGGGTTTGGTTGAGTGCCATCGTACACAACGCTTGCTACGTCGCGTTCAGTGAGAAGGTCTTGAACTTGTTTGACTACACCGATTTGGTTAAGGATCTTATCCGTAACGATTAAACCTTTTTTAAAGCCTTGAGATTGGATGCTGTCTGCTGCGTCTTTTAAACAACCAGCGCCCATTAGGTTTACCGTAGGGATAAAAAATGCACTTGTCATATTGGATAGCTCCGTCGTTATTTTTAATAATCTTTCCTAATTTGCCATTTACTGTCGCACACTCGTTTCCAGATTGAAGTTGATCTGAAGCAAGTTTACCTATTTAGAGGTATTTGCAAGAGAAAAACTGTGACAGTGATCTTGTTGCACAGCGTATAGGTGCAACACAGATATAAAGTAGAACAAATATGAAACCAGTGACGCAATCGATTGGCAAAAATTGATATCTAATACGGATATATCTCTAAATTAGACTAAAGTATAAAAAATCCCCATTAATAACTTAACTATCAATGGGGATGGGAGGTAGGTTTATAAGTTATCTATCAATAATTAGGCAATATCAATCAGCTTTGATACTAACTTTTCGATACCTGATGCCGCTTGAGAGATATTCTCTGCCAACATATAAGCAGGGGTTGATAGAACGAGGTGTGTTTCATCAAAAACGATATCCTCGACAGAGCAAGTGATGTGTTCACCGCCCATTTGATTAAATGCTATCGAGATCGCTTCATCGTTGCCTACGGTGCCTTTCACGCCATGCTCATAAATCATCGGAATAATGACAGGAGAAATACACAGATAACCTGCTGGCTTTTTCGCATGAGCGAATGCGCGACATGCTTGAGCTACGTGTGTATTAATCGAGCACTCAGCCCCTGATACTGCGAAGTCAGTGAGATTTTTAGCGGCACCAAAACCGCCAGGTAAGAGTAGGGCATCAAACTCATCTGGATTCAATCTTGCAACATCATCAATATTGCCACGTGCAAGGCGTGCAGATTCCACCAACACATTTCGTGTTTCGTCCATCTCTTCGCCAGTTAGATGATTAATCACGTGTAATTGATCGATGTTAGGAGCAAAGCAATGCCATGATGCACCTTCTTTTTCAATGGCATGGAGTGCTAATACGGCTTCATGCAGTTCTGTGCCATCGTAAACACCTGAACCACTGAAGATAACTGCGACTTTTTTCATTTGAGAATTCCTTTAGTCTGAGGTTTCCGTTTGTTGCTCTGTTTCTTTTAGATGCTGAGTGCTCGAATCAGTTTCGGCGATTTCGCTATCGTCGTCTTCTTCATCATAGTAGCGCACAACAAAAGGTGTAAGCATAACACTCGAGGGCAGAAAATGTTTCATATCGACTCCAACTGCGTAATGGAGTGATTTTTATACTGATTTTTATAAAACAGTACGTTGAACCTGATCATTTTTGAGTTAAGCTGATGTTTCCTTTGGCATTCGTGAGTGGTAGGTCACATGAAATCAGTGCAATTTCGTTTCACACTTTATGGTTGTATTGCCATCCTCTCTTGGAGTTGCTTACTTGGCATTGCCAGATTGGTTACCGAGAGCTTAGGTCCCGTGGGCGGGGCGGCCATGTTGTACTCTCTCAGTTCTATTTTCCTTCTTATCGTAGTTGGTATTCCGAAGTTATCGTACTTTTCTCCAAAGTATCTCGTGCTTGGTGGCGCGATGTTCGTTTGTTATGAAATATTTCTCGCTTTATCTCTGGGATATTCCAACTCGCGTGCGCAGGCTATTGAGGTGTCGATTGTCAATTATCTTTGGCCAGCTCTCACCGTTTTGTTTGCGGTCTTAGGCAGTAACAAAAAAACAAACTGGCTGCTTTATCCAGCGGTTGCGCTGGCGTTTATCGGAGTCGCGTGGACGGTGAGTGGTGAAAATGGCTTATCCGTTACTCAGATTATGTCCAATGTCAGTAGTAACCCTTTGGTTTACTTTATGGCTTTCGCAGGAGCAGTTATATGGGCTTTTTATTGTAATTTAACCCAGAGGCAGCAATCCAAACATAACGCGATTACGTTGTTTTTCATTGCTACTGCTGTTTCGTTATGGGTGAAATATGCGTTTGCTGATGAGCCAGAGATGACTTTTTCATGGGAAGCAATGGGCTACCTTTTTGCTTCTGCGGCGTTGATGGCTGGTGGTTATGGTTTGTGGAACATCGCGATTGTTGGCGGAAACATGGTCTTTCTCGCGACACTTTCTTACTTTACGCCCATTTTCTCTGCGCTATTTTCTTCCATTATTCTTGGTGTGACGTTGAGTCCGAGTTTTTGGCAGGGGGTTGTGATGGTTACGGTGGGCTCTTTGCTTTGCTGGGTTGTCACCAAGGAGAAGCGTGAAGCTGCAGGTTAAACCAAAATTATCTGATTTTATCTTTGCGCTGTATGCTCAAATGACAGAAAGAAAAAAGCTCCCGACCGAGGGAGCTTTTTTCTTTCGTGTTCTAACAGTTTGCGACGTTTAAATGGAGTTGCAGTTTGAATCTGTGCTTCGACAGACGTTTCGTTAACTGAGTGCGAGTTTGTTCCAACTTATCCAATGCAATGGTGTCGTCATCGACGTGCAAATCGATGTTAATACGAAGCTCTTGGCCCACTTTAGTGATACCCGCTAACTTTAGCTGGTGGTCAGATGTTTTTTCTATCTCTAGTACATCATTGCCAACGACCTGACATAGCTCTTTGCTTGGTGTCATCATTAGTAGCTCACGTAGTGCACCAACCAACATATCAAAAGGAACTTTCAGAAAGTAGAAGCCCATTAGCACCATCATCATAGGATCGGCATAAACCGCATATTCAGCGAATGGCGTTAGTGATACAGCCCAAGCAGCAACAAATCCAACCGTCACTGCCACACTTAATAGCGTATCCATCTGCCACTGTTTTTTCTCTGCTTCAATCAAGCCTGATGAGAAGCGACGGCTGCGTTTAGCCATAAACCACCAAGCGTAACCACAACCGATGACGTTTACGATGCCGAATAGAGTGGCAATAGAAGCATCGACTTCACGGCCTCCGGACATCAATGCTGAAATTGCAGAGTAAAGAGAAAAGCTTACAACCACTAAAATAACAGCCGCTTTTATCGCAATAACGATTGGCTCTAAGACCGCTTTTCCAAATGGGAATACAGATTTTGAGGGCTTGTTAATATAGTAGGAAGCGGCCAGTGACAATAAAGTTAACAGTAAGCTGACCAAAGAGTAAACACCGTCAAAAACGATGACAATTGATCCTACAAGCAAGCCAAGTACCATACCACCAGCAGCGAACCCAGATGCTAAAAGGGCTGAAATGGTTAGAATACGGTTTTCGTTTTTGCTTGTCCTGTCACACATAAAAGATGCCTTTAAATTTTAATACCTTACTATTCTTCTCGCATAAGGTAATTTAGGCAACCACTAAGTGAGCAGGTTCTAATCTAAAAAGTTGCGTTTTTGTTTATGTTCTTATAAAACAATAACTTGCCGCATGATCTTGGTGCCAATAAAATTGGCGCTCACTGATAAAATGTTTAGAAGTCAAATAAATACTCGCTCAATTTATCCGCTAACCATGTCATTGCTGGGTGCTCAGTTTGACCGTTAGGTGAAAACATACAGTAGTCTTCTTGTGTCAATCCGTATGTATGCTTGATAACGGCGAGCTTTTGCTGGCGAAGGTAATGGCGGATTAATGGTTCTGGCAGTACACCCCAAGCGTCTTCTTCTAAGATGGTGTTGAGCATGTAGTCAAAACTCGAAAAGCCAATGTATCGAGTCGAGAAAGGCTGCAGTTCAGGGTTGTCTTTCTCATTTAGGTACACCATCAACGCTTGCATCTGGCTGCGCAGATCTTCGTCTGAGACTCGGCGCATCTTACTTAGGCGGTGTTCTGCACTGCATACTGACATCATACGTATCTTGCCTAGTGGGTTATACACGATACGAGGATCGTCGACGCGCTCATAATCAACACCAAAGGCAAAATCCACTTGGTGGGTACTGACTAAGTTGGCTAAGTCGCCACTGGATGCCAAGATTAAGTTGAAGGTTGTGGAAGGGAAGCGGTTATTCAGTGTATGAGAAAGCTCCTGCCAGAGATCATCAGGCAAGGAGTCGTCACGTGCAACCCAAACTTCCGCGTTAAAACCTTCCGAGATTTGAGCACAGGTTTTTCTTATCCGCTGTGCGATGATAAGTAGGTGTTCGCAATCTTTGTAAATGGCTTTCCCAGCTTCAGAGAGAGTGAGCTGGTTGCCAGTTCGGGTAAACAACTCAACGTTGAGATCTTTCTCTAAAGCCTTAATCGACATACTGAGTTTGGTGCGATTACAATCGAGTTGCCTCGCTGCTTCAGAAACAGAACCACACTCAGCGATGGTGCAGAAGGCTTCTACTTGAGTTAAGTTCATGATTTGACACAACCAATAAATGAATTCAAATAATTTGGGTATTATGCAGATGTGCTCCCAAAGCCGTGAAAGATTATCGAAAAAAACGCGAATCCGCCAGATAAGTCTATGGTCTTTTAACGGTTTTGCGGTAATCTATGTGGGTTACAAAAAGTGAACATGGAGGCCACGATGGCACAAGATTGGGACGGCTTAGCAAAAAACTGGGAATCAAATCCAGCAACAGAGCAATTTGCGCAGTCGGTGTTTGAGCAGTTACAACAGCTAACTCAGCTTGATGGCATTAAAGTACTAGATTTTGGATGCGGAACAGGGCAGTTAAGTCAACGATTGTCACCGATGGTTAAAGACATCGTAGCATTAGACGCATCGGAAGCCATGATTGAAGAACTCGATAAAAAAGAGCTTGCCAATGTAGAACCTGTCGTAGATGCATTGTCTCGCGGCTTGGTCGCTCAGCATCCAGCGTTTCGTGGACAGTTTGACCTAGTAGTTGCATCGTCAGTTTTAGCGTTTGTGGAAGACTTAGACGCGTCATTAAAAATCTCGCATTCTTTACTTAACCACGGCGGTTACTTTGTTCATTTTGATTGGATTGCAGAATCTGAACAAGACGGTTTTACCCTGGCGAAGTCTAAACGTGCTTTGAAAGATGCAGGTTTTACTGAGGTGGAATCGCAACACGTTTTTGACATTACATCTGACGGTAAAACGATGTCGGTATTAATGGGGCTTGGTCGCCGTTAATACTGAATAAAGAACACCACATGATAAAAGCGAGCTACCTAGCTCGCTTTTTTCTTATCGGTTGAGGGTATGTACCCAAGTTAACCTCACTTGTTCTTCAACCTGTCGCTGCGGGTGTACGCAAAGTGGTTCTCTAACAACCAAGTGTTTTGAGGTTATTTTGGGGCGACTATCCTGCGGATCTCCTCCAATACTTCAGGATTGGCTATTGCGCCTAAATTTTCTACACTCCGATTGTTAACGACTTGCTTAACGGCTAACTCAACCAGTTTACCCGAACGGGTCTTAGGTATATCGCTTATTGCGTAAATCGCACTAGGTACATGCCTTGGAGAACATGCAGACTTTAGCTGTGCTTTGATGGAAGCGATCATCTCGTCATTGAGCTCTACCCCTTTGACTAATTGGACAAACAGCCATATTTGTTCGTTGCGATCGACTTCTTTTCCTACTGCGATCGAATCTAGAATACCGTCTATACAGTTCACTTGCTGATAGATTTCGGCCGTGCCGATTCTTACGCCACCGGGATTCAACGTGGTATCACTTCGACCATAAAACACGTATCCCCCAACGCTGGTCTGTTCAACATCATCGCCGTGGTGCCAAATATTGTCGAATTTATCCCAATAAGCGCGATGATATCTCTCACCGGTGTCGTTCCAAAAGCCAGCAGGGAAGTTGGGTAATGAATTGGCACAAACCAACTCACCGCGCTCTCCCATTACGCTATTACCTTGTGGGTTAAAGACTCGGACATCGACCCCTAACCCTGCTGATTGGCACTCTCCCCGATAAACGGGAGAAATAGGGTTGCCTAATACAAAGCAGCCACAAATGTCTGTTCCGCCAGAAATCGAGGCGAGGTGTACATCTTCTTTAATGTGCTGATAGACATAATCAAACTGTTCTGGATACAGAACAGAGCCAGTCGAACAAATGGTTTTCAGACTTGAAAATGCATCACTTTTCTGCGGAGAAAAAGATGCTTTTTCCAGCGCCTCTAGGTATTTTGCTGAGGTTCCAAATAGTGTCACTTCGGCTTGTTCTGCGAGGTCCCAGAGCACATTATGAGTGGGGTAAACAGGGCTACCATCAAAAATCACCAAACATGCACCGCTCGCGAGTGAAGAAACGTGCCAGTTCCACATCATCCAGCCGCAGGTTGTGTAGTAAAACACTCGGTCGTTCGGTTGAATATCGCAATGCAGTTGATGCTCTTTCAAGTGATTAAGCACCGTTCCGCCGACGGAATGAACGATGCATTTCGGTTTGCCTGTTGTGCCTGAAGAATAGAGCACAAATAGCGGATCGTTAAAATTCACACGAGTAAAAGTCAGCGCTTCGGGGGTGTATTGATTCAGGACATTTTGCCAATCTTGGGTGCAGACATCGCATTCAAAAATGTGTGGTTTAAGGTAGCTAATTTGGCAAACTTGTTTAAGACCATCAAGATGATCCGCAATATGCTGGTTTTTCTCAGACATATCGAAAGTTTTGCCATTGAATGTATAGCCATCACAAGTAAACAGGATTTTGGGTTTCACTTGACCAAAGCGCTCCAAAACGCTTTCGACGCCAAAATCAGGTGAGGTGGAAGTCCAGGTCGCCCCTAAACTGGTGGTTGCTAGCATAGCTATCACCGTTTGAGGTAGGTGAGGCAAATAACCAGCGACGACATCACCTTGCTTAATTCCACATTCTTTCAACCATTGCTGCACACTCGAAACTTCTTCGCACAATTGTTTCCAGGTGTAGGTCTGTTTTTCTTCACGTTCATTTTCAAACCAAATCGCGAGATCATCGGGTTGGTGACACGCGTAGGTTAGCAAATTTTCGGCGTAGTTAATTTGCGCGTTTGGGAACCATTTTATATCCCTATTTTCAACAGGTTGCTGCCAGCGACTTTCTGCTCGCTCTTTTTTGGTCTCTCCCTGAGTGCCAATGACGTCGCAGAATAGCCAAACTTCCTGCCAAAATTTTTCTACATGATCGAGTGACCATTGATGCAGATCAGCGAAGCTTTCAAGGGTATTTCCTTGTCGATTAATGTGTTCAATAAACTGTGTAATGTTGGCTTCTTCGATACGACTTTCGCTCGGTTGCCATACTTTGCTGCTCTCGCGCATAGGTCCCTCTATAACAAAGTGATAACAGGTTTTAGTGTGAGAGGAATACACGATAAAGTCAAACAAGCCAGATATTATATCGTGTCATAAAAATCATGCAGTTACGATGCGTTGTAAACAATATGTTACATCGAGTCGATACTGAGAAAATCGTGTAGGGATTGGAAGCTCTTAAGACTGAAGATAGGCTTAATGTAAAGGATTTGTTAATGGAGATGTGCCATGACTCAGTATCGTTCTAAACCCGTAAACCAGGAAGGCAGGGTTGAATGGAGCCGTGAAGAAGACGCCATTTGGCGAGATTTGGTAACACGACAAATGGGTGTGATCCAAAACAGAGCTTGTAAGGCTTACTTACACGGTTTAACGCTGCTTGATTTACCTCAAGACCGCGTTCCTCAATTGCCAGAAATTAATCGTGTCTTGATGGAGACAACAGGTTGGCAAGTGGAGCCCGTTCCCGCGCTTATTGATTTCGACCGATTTTTTAATCTACTCGGTAATAAGCGCTTTCCAGTCGCCACATTCTTGCGTACCAGAGAAGAGTTCGATTACTTGCAAGAGCCGGATTTCTTCCATGAAATATTTGGTCATTGTGCGATGTTAACCAACCCAGATTTTGCTGCATTTACCGAACATTATGGTCAACTAGGGCAAGCCGCTACACCAAAACAAAGAGCGTATCTCGCTCGTCTCTACTGGTTTACCGTAGAATTTGGCTTGGTGAAAGAAGGGGACAAAACCAAAATTTACGGTGGTGGTATTCTCTCATCTCCTGGCGAAACCCTCTACGCATTAGAGAGTGATGTAGCAATTCGCGACCCATTTGAATTACAAACTGTGCTGAGAACGCCTTATCGTATCGACATCATGCAACCGAAGTACTACGTGATTGATGACTTTTCTCAGCTCTTTAAAATCAGTCAGTTAAATTTATTGAAACAAGCCGATCTAGCGATTGAAGCTGGACTGCTTCCTCCACTTTTTGAACCAAAGGAACCTGCTCATGTTGAATGAACAAAAATGCGAAGCTTGTAGTATCGATGCCATTGCACTAAGCAAAGAAGAACAACAATCTCTGCTGCTGCAATTGTCTGATTGGCAGATCATTGAAAGAGAAGACATACCTCAACTAGAAAAGGTGTATAAATTTAAGAACTTCAAACAAGCATGGGCTTTCAGTAACAAAATCGCGGAACTGGCAGAAGATGAGTTCCACCATCCTTCTATTTTGTTGGAGTGGGGTAAGGTCACCGTAACGTGGTGGAGTCACTCGATCAAAGGTCTGCATAAAAACGATTTTATCTGCGCATCAAAGTGTGACGCACTAGCATCGGCAGAGTAGGACATTACCTCATACAAAAAACGCCCGGCTTACGTCGGGCGTTTTGGTTCTAAATGACTTTTACATTACTTTATAGATTGATTCGGAAGACGGATGTCGTGCCCGATACCTCATTGCCAACGACGATAAAATGACCACCGTTACGGGTAAAGTAATTAATGGACTCTGGACCTAAATCGCCTGCTTTTGGATTGTATGTGTCGTTCATGCATTCGCCATCTTCGACTTCTGTACATACTGGCTGATTGTAATCACGGCGGTTTACGTAATGCATAAACTGCGCTTGTTTCGGGTCTGTGATGTCATAAATCATGATACCGCCTTGACGCTCCAAGCCGATAAACGCGTAATGACGACCGTTAATTTGTGCTACTTCAATCGCCTCTGGCTCAATACCTTTATCATCACTACGGTCATCGCCACTATTATTGTTATCGTTGGTGCTGTTGAAGTTCTTGCCTTCATTCAGCAGCGCGATAGTCGCGAAATCGTCACCACTATCGAAGACCAACTTGCCGTTTTCATCCCAAATCGAGAATGAACGCGCGCCAAATGATTGAACATTCTCTTGTGCAGAAAGCGTTTGTTCCGGCTTAATCACTTTTAAACGCGCGAGTTGTTTGTTGTCTTTTAGTGCCTCTGCCAATGGGTGTTCTGCTGCTACTTTCAGCTTCTTACCGCGCACTTCATCAATATGGCTTAAACAGCTCCCTTGCTCAGATGTGTATTGATCTGTACCAAGGTAATCGTCTTCATCCCACATAAAGCCAGCTTTGTCGCACAGTTCTTGAGTGGTTTTGAATCCGTACTCACGCCCGTCGCCTTCATTTGCCGATACGATGTAAGTACTCCCATTCACTGAGTAGTTGTCGATGGTGTCAGGCATAAATAAGCCAACCAGTTGTGGGTAGCTTTTCAAGTTCCCAATGATTTTGTCTTTGTTAGACGCATCGAGTTTAGCGTCCGACCAAGACTTCTCACCTAAGCCAACAATTCGCTCTACTGATTTGCTCTCTGGATTGACGATTGCCATGGCGTTATTTTCTTGTAGCGCGACATAGATTTTACCGTTATCTGCAAAAGTGAGGTATTCAGGCTCTAGATCTTGTGCGATGGTGGCGTTTGGCCCCGAAATACGCACATTCATTGGAAGCTCTGCTTTTCGTGAACCATCAAACTCGTTAAAGCCAATTTGTGTCACTTCTGCTTGAGAAACGCCAAGGTTCAGATCGATCAAAGTGACGCTACCTTCAGGATCGACGCTGTAATCGCTGTTTGGTTCGCCCTCATTAGCGGTTGCGATATATCGGCCATCTTTCGAGAAGCCTACCATGTCTGGCAATGCGCCTGTTGGAAACGTCATGACTAATGACAAATCGTCGGAGCGGTACAAACCAACAATACCTTTTGCTTGTTTGTTACGGTTTTCAATCGCAACCGCGATCAAACCATTAAATACGGCGACACTGTTTGCTGCGCCAATTTCAATGCCCGCTGCTTCGCCAGCGCTGTTGAGATTAATGAATGCGGTTTGCGTTGGTACGCCGTTGTCATCCATAGAAAGTACATCGACACGTTTTGCTTCAGCATTGACCACATAGAGCTTATCCGTACAAGCGTCATAACTGACGATTTCAGCTGCCGATGTGTCGAATGGGGCATCGGCAACGGATGTCCCGATAAACGTTAAACCTTGAATTGACCTTTCCCCGGCAACGGGTGCAGTGGTAGGTTTGCATTGTGTAGCGAATGAAGCCACGGTATCTTCGGGTTGTGATGAACACGCGATGGCAAGTGATGACAATGCGAGTACACCGATTGCCTTTAAAGGGGTGATCATGATATCTCCTTATCAATCCGATAGGTTGTCAATCAGCATGGGGTTTATGCTTCTGTCCATTTCCGCAATTGGAATGATGGAACGCTGAATGACGTGTGATTTGGTAAGGCTCTGAATATATGTATGATTGATGACTCTTATATTGGCTTTTTATGAAACTAATGTGTCATCAAAGTGATGAAGTAGGGATAGAGGAATAATGGAATTAAAATCGTTTTTAGATTTGTTGGCAGCTTCACCAGAGCAGGTCGAATTTGAAGCAACGATGGCGGTGATCGAAGAAAACTATACGTTTGAGCCAACCGCTTTTGTAAATGGTGAGACACAAAACAATGCAGGCGAGAACAACGGTTCGTGTAAGATCTTCGCTTTCGGTTTGCTAAACAACCTAGACAAAGAAGCGACGCTAGCCTGCTTTGGTCGCTTTTATCGTGAAGATGTATTGCAGCATCCAGAGAATAACGATCACCAGAATATTCGTAATTTTATGGTGACAGGTTGGGAAGGCATTAAGTTTGAAGCACCCGCTTTAACCGCTAAATAAACACCAGGCAGAAAACGCAGAACAGTAAGCCAGTCGTATTATGCGACTGGCTTTTTTTCTAGACATTTTCGGCACAAACACAACTGGTTGGCGCTTGGCTTGGGTAAATCACGGGTTTCAATAGTAAAGCACCAACAGGTTTCTTTGCCTGCGGCGATATCACAATGGGCTTGAGTCCCGCACTCAGGACAATTGTGCGTTGAATCTTTCCCTGCGATTTGTTCGATAATCGTATCTCGTTGGAGATCGGTTTTGTCTTTCCATTGGATGATTTCATCCATCGTTCGGTGACAACCAGAGCATATTCCGGCGTTATTTTTACATGCTGCTCGACAAGGTGACTTCATTGCTTTCTCGTTCCATTTTTTATGCCGCGTACTCTAGCACAAAGCGAGTCAAGGCCGCCAAAATAAACGTGAGTGCTATTTACTGGTGAGGAGAGGGCGGCAGTGATATTCTTGGACGAGTTACCTCAAATCTTTGTCACTTATGTTAGAAAAAGAAAACCTCATTAAACTCGCTAGAACGCAAATGCCATTTGGAAAATATGTAGGGCGAGTGTTAATCGACCTACCTGAAGAATACTTACTGTGGTTCGATAAAAAGGGCTGGCCAAGCGGCGAACTAGGGGATTTGCTCAAGCTGTGTTTAGCGCTCAAAATTGAAGGCTTAGATAGTGTCGTGAAGCCTTTGAAGCGTATGTAACCTGCCACAGAAACTCCCACTTTTAATGAAAAGACTTATTATGAATTTTGATATCGATGCACTGAAACACCACCAATTGGTCGAAGATGGTAAATTAGAGGGATGTTACATTCATCAGCCAGCTCAAGGTAGCCAGCAAGATGACAAAGCTGTTTTGGCAGAGCGCCAAGCGTTGGAAAAAATGGGGTATAAGGTAATACAGGTGAAAGCTAAAGGCGGGACAACAACGTTTGCTGAGGCGATGCAAAAGCTTGCGAAGGAAACTGGTCACCTGCCTAAGGAGTAAGCGAGTGCAACCTGCCACAGCCTCCCTAGTTCTTCCACGATACCATGTGTTTTCATCAAAAGAGCCAGACCGTTAGGCTGACTCTTTTTTGCTCCAAACCCGTTGAGAGCTTAAACATTGATCGTATCAATAAATTCCGTCAGTAGAGAAACCAGTTAGTTGCATAAATAACGAGAAGGACTAGAAGACCTAGAAGGAATGGGAAGGTTAGCATCATTGCGAACTTTTTCTTGAAGCTTGGTTTATCGAATACCACGCCTTCGGCCTCCCTTACTCTTCGCTCTTCATCAAAATGCCATTTAATAGCTAAGTAAGCTCCAATACCTAATACAATAAGCTTAAAAGCTCCTGCAAAGTACGGAAAGAAGTTAGCCCAACTGTCGTTCATTATCCATCTCTCTCAAATTAAATATGGGCTTTACGGTAGCAGAATCCAAGGCTCATGTTTAGTGCTCTCCCAATGTCAGGCGCCCTGGCTAGCACAAGCTTACAGCTCGAGTTAGCAGTCCACAACTCTCTTTGCAATATCCTTGGTTATTAATGATTTAATAGAAAAGGACTCGAACATTTATATCCAGAGGCGTGTCTGTATGGTTTGTAACGTCTTTGCCCCATTCCAATTTAGCTCGTTTGATCGTCTCTTTGCCTAATAGTTCCCATTTATAATGATCTTGCGTGGTGCAAGGCCCATTTCATCCAATGTTACCGTTGCCGCCCATCAACATGTGCAGTATAGGGTCTGAGTTTTGAGTGGATACAATCTTCTCGGGTTAGCCACCATATCGTTCACGATGACCAACAGCCAAGGTCAGGTCACGCGTTTGTCTCACAGCCCAAAAGTGCAAGTGAGAACCGCGGTCACAGTAAAGAATTTGTTTTGTATCATCTTGGGTTTGCCATCATGCCAAGATTTATGATGGAGAAAGAGTTAGCCCGAAGAGATTAAGTTCGCATCCTATTTGATGTACACGACTTGGAGAACCCGACTTATGCGGGTACTACTAATAGAAAGCTTCGATGCCGCTTCGAGTTGAGTTCTTGAAGAAAAAGGCCGGTGCGTTTGAATAGCGTCGAGCGTCTCCTCTCAAACACTGCATTCCCTAAAGCACAGTATACCCAAAAGCAAAGCCCACCAAAAGCGGGCTTTGTTCTCTTTTAGTAACGAGAATAACAACTAGTAGTAGTTAGCTTGAATGCTGACACCGCTATAGTTTGAGTAACCTTGAATCATGACGTGATAACGTCCACTTTGTGTCGCGCTGACCGTACATGTCTCATTGTTACCGTATTTGAAAGGTCGGCAGTCCCATGCGTTCAGTGCTGGTTTTGCACCAAAACGGAGATACAGGTCCGCATCACCGCTGCCACCATACATTTGTACGGTTAAGCGCTGCCCAGCTTCTACATCAACATAGTAATACGCGACTTGACCGGTTGAGCCACTTAAACCGCTCACTGGCACACCCGAGGTTAACTTACCTTCTGGATCCGGTGTTGGATCTGGGCCACCACAGTCTTGGCCACAATCAGCATCCGTTAAGCTATAAAGTAGCTTGTTCACGCTGCCTCTTGTATCCGTCACCTTTCCGCTAGTTGCGCGACTAACGATCAAGGCCTCTACTTGGCTTGGAGATAACGAACTGTTTTCTTGAAGATATAATGCTGCTACACCTGCCACATGTGGCGTCGCCATCGAAGTACCACTGATGGTTTTGTAACCACCGTCAAACCATGCAGATTTGATTTGTGAGCCTGGTGCAAACACGTCCACACAACTGCCCCAGTTTGAAAAACTCGAGCGTGCATCCGTGCTAGTAGTTGAGCCGACAGTCACACCAGTAGCAACGCGCGCTGGAGAGTAGTTACAAGCATCAGCATTCGAGTTACCTGCTGCTAGCATAAAGCTCACACCTGATTGAACCGCACTTTGCACTGCGCTATCTAGAGCAACAGATTGACCGCCACCTAAACTCATGTTGGCGACTGAAGGTCCGGAAGCGTTCGCAGCCACCCAATCCACACCGGCGATAACACCAGACGTAGACCCCGATCCGCTACAGCTCAATACTCTCACGCCGACAAGGTTGACGTTTTTCGCAACACCATACAAGCTGCCGCCAATGGTGCCCGCAACGTGTGTACCGTGTCCATTACAGTCACTTGCATCTGCATCATTATCGACAAAGTCATACCCAGAAACCGAGCGCCCACTAAACTCAACGTGTGCATTGTTCACACCAGTATCGATAACATAAGCCGTTACCCCAGTCCCATCAAAGTTGGCACTGTAGTTGTTATCGAGTGGCAAGTTACGTTGGTCGATTCGATCTAGTCCCCAAATGGCATTGGTTTGATTTGCATCTACCGAGACTATTGGGTCAAGCGATAGGATTCTGTCTTGCTCAATGTAGTCCACACGAGGATCAGAACGTAGATCTTGTAGCTGCTCAGGACTCAAGTTAGCGACAAATCCGCTGATCGAGTGGTCAAAAACCGACTCCACTTGTATCGAATACAAACCGGACATGCGGTCTACAGACTGCTGCGTGAATTGCTCGAATTCCGGTGAGCTGCTCGCCATCATTTGCGGTTGTTGAAATACCACTATATATCGATCTGCAATGGCGATGTCGTCCGGTGCAAGCATCAAAGTGGCAGGCAATGTGTCGGGAGCTTGTTGTAACTCTGCACTGTCCGCAATCTCATTGGGTTGCGAAAAAGCGAGAGAAGAATGAAAACAGAGCGCGGAGGTGATACAACAACTTAGTAGTTTCTTTAACATAAAATGTTCCTTGAAATCATAGTCTTGTTGATTTTACCTAGTACCAAACTGTCAACACGAAAACACAGACAATCAGCGTAGTACGCTCAATACGTGCTGCAGTGACGTTACACAAATCAAACTAGACAATGAGTAATCATATGCATAATTGATAATAATTCGCATACTCAGAAACATGATCAATAACTAAGCTTTATTGAAATTGAAATGCAAAGATTCATTTAGATTTAGAGCAAAGTCCCTAAAATAGAATAATTCTACACACCTGGCTTATTGCCTGTTATATGCACTATTCTTACCGATAATTTACGCAATAAAAACCTAACTATCCTTTCATTGGTCATGACTCAAATTGGTTGATAGATGTTAATATAGCCACCTGATTTCTAATGTTTTTTAACTCATGGCTACTATCCAAGTTCAATGTCGTTTCTGTAATAAAACAGAGCCCGTCCGTGAACATGGAAAAGGGCATTCTGGCTTTCCTCGTTTCAGCTGTATCGAGTGTCGAAAGGGCTTTGAACTCGATTAAGTTTACGAAGCCCGCAAGCCAGATGTAAAAGAAAAAATTGTCGATATGTCAATGAATAGCTCTGGAGTTAGGGAAACAGCACAAGTGTTGAATGTCGTATACAACACGGTATTGAGCACTTTAAAAAATCTCGCCAAGGTAAGTAACCTCAATACCTTTCGATAGAGCAAATATAAGACTAATTTGTAAACTTGAAAGGCTAGCTGCATTGGTTGAGGAATATGAGGAAAAACACTTCCCCATTTAAGAACTGCAACACACCTTTTCCCCATTCCGTGCCAGTGACGCTCAACCTCACAAATCACAGTGAGGTGGTTTGACCTACTTTCACTTATCTGTGTAGTGTCTGGTAAGTCGGAGGACTATCATCTTATGCTTTTAAACGTCGTTAATTTTCATACGCATTTAGCGCTTGCAGCAGCAAAGGTTTAACGATGGGGTAAATTTGATTTAAACGCAACTGGTAGAAATCAAACGCTTCTTTCCAAGACTCCTCGTTCTGCCAGTCAAGAGTTATTACAGGTAGCGAGATTTTTAGCTTCTCTGGGACAAATTCAGAGTCCTCCGGCAATAGTGGCATCAATGACTCTCGCCTAGCATACAGGTACTCAAACAAGTATTGTCCAAGTGCGTCATTTCTGAATCTCACAAAGACACCCACCTCATTGGGTTTAGATCGGTAAGTTGTTATCCAACTATTGTGTGCCCTTGGTGGTAACTCGAACCATAAGTGCCCCTTAGTCGAAGGGGTTGGTAACCTTACACTAGTGTCATCAAGCTCAAGATAATCAAGCAATGCACTCCAATACTCATAGGATTGACCAGAACCTTTGTTTGTGGCTGATTCATTTTGCTCGTTGTTGGATTCAAGTTTCTCAGTAACTTCACTACTTACTTGATTAATCAAAATCACTCGGCGCTCAGTAATTTCAGTTTTGCGCATCACTTGAGGATTCACGAGTAGTTGTTCGCCTGGCATGTGGAAGATCTGCACTTCAACCATGGCAAAAGAAAACTCCATTGATGCATAGGTATTAAGAAAGTCCTTTATCTCAAAAGCCCCCTCTCGAATACCATCACCCACGACCAATAATAAGAAGCGGCCTTTTGAGAGGTTTCGCTGGACTGTATCAATGAATGAGGCTTCTAATACTTCATGGCCATCCGCCTTAACCAATTCAAAAAGCGACAGACCACCATTAATTGCACAAACCTTAGTATCAAGTTCGTCGTAGCTCCAATTCATCAAGTCTTTAGCGTAATCGAGTATCTGTCCAATCACTTCTCTACGAGATTGAGGATTCCGATAGAGTTTGGTTTCCGCGATGACCAATCGGCCCGATGGCGTCACATAGATGCAGTCCACTCGACCCGACTTAGTGGCAAGCTCCATACACACTGGTACCGCACCGGTATAGTCCGCATCAATCTCATAAAAGGGTAATAGGTCAGCGTTGGCAAAGATAAGTTGCTGTAACCACTTCTCATCGTAGGTACCTGTTGCCTGCAACTCGACTCGTTGAAGCCTCTGAACGCTGCTTTCGGGGGATACGATGATTGGACCATTGCTCATGAAAGAACTCCGTTGCGACCTAAAAACGCTGAGAAAAACAAACCGTAAGGTTAGCCTAACTTATTACTTTACGGCGTTTACGAAGTCTCATTTTGCTACTTTGACTTGCTTACTTCATTAGTCAGCAAGCAGTGCAGCACGATCACCGCTAGCACGTCTTTGCCCCTTTGTACGCTAGACCTTTTACTCATTCACATGCTGTTAATGTGTGTTTGCTTTACCAAAACTTATCCATTCTTATAGCGCTGTTCACTGCTAACCCTACGGGGGTAAATCTCAGCATGGTTATAGGGTTTGATACAAAGCAAGCCACAGCTAATGCAATAAAGTTATTATGCAATTAGTTTAAATTACTGATAATGTGGATGGTGGTTCAATGTTAGCCAATGTACAGAGCGTTATGTCGTTTTTTGAGCATGGAAGGGCCGTTCAGCATACTCAATTTCATAACTAAATCAACATAGATAGCTATCAGTGTTGGGGTTATCTTTTCATTAATATGCGGAGTTAAACTTGAAAAAAATTGATCTCCACTTGCACACAGTTTCAACAATTAGCGATGCTGATTTTACATTTTCATTATCTAAGTTGTGTGAGTATATTTCGACGGCAAAACTGGACGCAATAGCTATCACAAATCATGATATGTTCGATTTAGAACAATTTTATCAAATTGATAGTGCTGTCGATTGCGTAGTGTTTCCAGGAATAGAAATTAATCTCGACAATGGTCACGTTCTTCTTATCTCAGAAAATCAAGACCTAGAAGACTTTCAGCTCAAGACTATGGAGGTTACTAAAAGAATCAGAAATATTGGTGATTCTATATCTACAAGTGACCTGCATGAAATCTTTGGCGATCTTAATAAATATTTGATTATTCCTCACTACGATAAAAAGCCATCTCTATCAAAGCGTAGCCTTAGTGAGCTAAGCGATTACATTTCAGTTGGAGAGGTTGATAGCCCTAAAAAGTTTATTCGTCTTTGTAAAGACGACTCTGAATTAACACCTGTTTTATTCAGTGACGTAAGGATCAAAGAAGGGTTGCGTACATTTCCTCCACGTCAAACTTATATCGATTGTGGGGAGGTTACCTTAAAGTCAATTAAATCGAGTTTGAGGGACAGAACAAAAGTTGCACTGTCAGAATCTGATGGTAACCGACTTTTTCAAGTCTTTGACGATGGTCTGCATTTGTCTACTGGTCTTAATATCATTCTTGGAATGCGTTCTTCGGGTAAGACTGTTACGCTTAACCGAATTCACCAAGAGTGTGAGAATGTAAAATATATACCTCAATTTTCTCTCGTTCAGCGGGATGATGCTAGTTATGATAGAGAGTTTAATCAGGGACTTGCTAGAGAAAAAAGTAATTTTTCGGACAAGTATCTGAGCGCCTTTAAGGGCGTGCTGGATGATGTAATCGACATCGACATCGAGCAAAACAGACGTAAGGTATCTGACTACCTCGACAGCTTGATGAAACTAGCTGACGATGCAGGAAAACGTGATGCATTTTCAAAATCCTCTCTGTTTAATGAAAGCCTTTTTGATATCACTGATGATAAAGGTCTCAGTGATCTTATCAACTCTACTCGACTGCTCATTGATAATACAGAGTACAGAGCTGTCATTGATAAACATGTTAACTTAAATGGGCTAAAAGCACTTATTTGTGAGCTTATAAAAATATTCCGAAGCAAGAGTCTTGATAGGAAAAAGAAAGGCGTAGTCAACGATATAGTGAGAGATGTAAAGAATAAACTTCAACTTCGCTCATCATCAACACAAATTAAAGATGTTGATTTATACAAAGTAATTTCGGAACACCAAAAGGTTAAAAGATTTAATGAGATCACAAAGCTCTTGCAAGAAGATAAAGTAATTCAAAAAGAGTATGTGCAAAATTTTACAGTTATTTGTAAGCAACGTCCTTTTAATGGTGCTGGTGAAGTAAAAAACGTTAGTGGAGTGAAAACCGCTTTTAAAGATGCGTTTGACCAATATCTATCACCATATAACTATTTAGTTGAGTTGAGAAATAACGAGGCTTTGACTCCATCTGAATTATATAAATATTTTACGTGTATAGAGTATGAAATCCTAAACAAAGATGGCTTTGCGGTTTCTGGAGGTGAAAGGTCTGAATTTAGATTACTTCAAGAAATTAAAGATGCACAGAATTTCGACTATTTGCTGATAGATGAACCCGAATCATCTTTTGATAACCTATTCTTAAAAGGTGAGGTAAATCAGATTCTTAAAGATCTTTCTAAGACAATGCCTGTTGTTGTCGTAACCCACAACAATACTGTAGGAGCCTCTATAAAACCTGATTATATAGTTTATACATCTAAGGAAATTGAAGATGGAAAAATCATATACCGCAGGTATTCTGGGCATCCATCAAATGTCCACCTAAGTTCTGTTGATGGGAAATCAATAGACAATTTTGACATAACAATGAATTCTCTAGAAGCTGGCGAGAATTCTTATAATGAACGAAGAGGCGGATATGCAAGCATTAAAAATTGATAATAACCAAGGTTACTTCTTAAAAGATGACGATACTTATGAAGTTATTGACAAGCTTGATAAGACAGCCTTGCTTCATTTGGTAAACCTATCCTTGGAAGATGATTTTTCAATTGAAGATTACGATGAGGCCAAAATTAGAAATCAGGCTCATGCGATTATTTATAAAAGTGTAAGCGAAAAGTTGTTAGATTTATTTGAAAAACGTCAACAGTTTAAAGATGAATCCGAAGGCCTCTATAGGGAGGAATATGAAAAATATAGTGTTGAGAGCCTATAATAATCTTCTAAGTTTTACTTAATCAGACAGAGTCTTTAGCTAGCGCAAGTTTACTGCTTGCGTTGGCTCTCATACCTATTTTTCATACCCATGGTTATTCATGGTTTGCTAAATAAGTAATGTCACTGACACGGAAATGTCCAAAATTTTGTTACACATATGTCCGCTATGTTGTCCGCTATGTCTTCTAGAGGATTAATTGGGGTGTGGTAATTTTACAACGTTGGATTTGGGTTATTGTTAAAGTTTGCAGACTTTTGATGCAATGTTATGCGAACTTATGTCGCAAGTAGTCCTTTAACTCGTTGATAGTTGGTTCACACTATGAAGACTTATCTTGCAAGCATCACAGCTCCTGCTTTACCCCTACTTATCAAGTAATTACCCTACAAATATAGCTCAGAAAGCGATTGGTACTAAATAGTGGTACTAAACATGCGCTATCTTACTCAACGTTCTTCTTCAGGTATCTGGTACTTCCGTTATCAAATTCCCGCCCGATTTCGATCTTTTTTCCCAAATGGGCGTGAAATAAAGAAATCGCTATCCACTCGTTCACTCAATACTGCTAGATTAAAAGCATCTAAATTGCAGCAGGTCATATGGGAGAGAATGGAGTTGTTAGAAAAGCACAGCAGTGATTGACGCAAGGTGAGAAGCACAGTGCTTAATCACGCACCTTTAGATGATGCCTACATTTCGCAACAGCTAAATGCCATCAAACGGCAAACTCTCTCGAAGCTATCGACCTATATTCAGTTGCTTGAGCGCAACCCCAACTTGTTGAGAGCACAGAAACAGCGTATTGAGTTGCGCAAGAGTGACAGCGACATTCCATCTATCGATATCATTGAGTCGATCTATCCACGCGACGCCAACCCCATAGAGATCGCAGAGGAGCTAGTTTCGTTGAATGACTATGCTTTTGACTTGAACACGCTGCACTATCGTGAAGATATGAAGAATATTCACATAGCGATGGGACAGTTTTATCGAGACTATCAGCGTTGTCTAGACTCGCTGAAACAGCTGGCTCATTAGTACGGCTCCAGTGTTGGTATCTTGAACACCAGTCAGTGCAACAAAAATGTGTATCGTCGAGGAGAGTTTGCGATCAAATAGCAATACGGGTTCTTCATCTCTCTGCCTGAATTAACTCCGACACAATATGCTGATAAATTTCATAAAAGCGGTATAGATATCACAAACGTTCACTCTCTGAAACATTGATGTATCGAGTTAAACAGTTGCTAGGAGGGCAACTGAGCTTAAGAAATTACAATGCACAGGTGGGTGAAACTTACGCGATGATAAAAGCGTTGAACAAGCTTACAGGGTTAGGTATGCCTGAAACTTATCGTCTTGACTAAGAAATACACGAAATGGGGCAGCTCTGTCTCTAAACTTAATTACGCAACAAAGCCGTTTTTGAATGATCAAGTCCTCTGAATACGAGTTGGGATATTGTTCCTTAATACTTAGGATTAACCATAGACTCACACTCTATTGCTATTGCTATTGGTAAAGTAGAAACAATACTCGCCTCTTATGCTTTTTTATTCTTTGGAGTAGTGATCAAAGCCACCATGAATAGAAACTAGGAACCTTTAAATAATGAAAATGTCAGAAACACCTTTAGTGATTGCCTTGTGTACGGCTTTTGCCGCATTGCCATCAATGTCTGCGCTTGCAACAAGCGACCTTTATATCAGTGGTATCACAGAGCAAACGACGCCAATTTCCAAGGCAAAAGAGCCACTTTCATTTCAAGAAGCTCAAACAATCCGTAATCGTTTTAGTGTGCCAAATTGGCAGGCTGCTGGTGACGATGGCGTGTATATTAATATGCATTTTTCTTCTTTCTTCCCAGTGGATACCGTGCTTCCAACGCATCCTGTACGAGATTTAGAGCGTGATATTAAACCTCAGCTTTCTAATTTGACATACCAATACAAAGATGGCTCTACCTCCAAAACACTTGATGAGTTTGTTCACAGCGACCAAAGCCGTGTGCAAGCGGTAATGATGGCTCATAAAGGTAAAGTCGTTTATGAAGCGTATCCTGGTATGAACCCTAATGATCAGCATATTTGGATGTCTACTTCGAAGACGACAGTGGGTACAGTCGCAATGATGCTTGCACAAGAAGGTGTGTTGGACCTAGATAAGCCAATCACTTCTTACGTGGCAGAGCTAAAGGGTACTGAATGGGAGAAAGTGAGTGTTCGCAACGCACTGAACATGTCTACAGCTCTTGATCTGGAAGAAACTACGGCCGCCTTCTCCGATCCAACTAGTTGGATTGAAAAGTTTTTTTCTTCATTGTTTACCCCTGTAGGTGATACTTGGATTGAAAAGTTAAAAACCGTTAAGCCGGTTGAGGGACTGAATCCAGGAGATAAATTCCAATACTCCACAGCTGTTACTCAAGCTTTAGTGTTAGCCGTTGAGCAAGCGACCAACAAAAAATGGGTAGATTTGTTTAATGAGAAAGTTTGGTCGAAGGTTGGTGTAGCCGGCCCGTACTCAGTGGGTCTTGCGGCAAATGGTACTGCGGTAGCGGGTGGCTTTAACAGTACAACACCAGAAGACATGCTTAAGTATGCGATGATCTATACCCCAAGCTGGAATAAGGTATCAGACTCTAAGGTTATTAGTGATGAACTGCTGAAAAATATTCAGACGCTAGGTCAACCAGAAGCATATCAAGGCACGACTGAGCAAGGCTACTCAGCTGATTGGTTCGGTGAGAAGGCAGAGCGTAACTCAGCGCAATGGGATGCAGTGTTTGCTGATGGCGCTATGTTTAAGCACGGTAATATGCACCAAGGCATTTACGTTGACCCAGCCCGAGACTTCGTTGCTATCGTTTTTGCGACCTCGCCGAACGACCGTGATGATCACGCCCCGGGTTACTTAAGAGAAGCAGCAAAGCAACTCTCAGGTAAATAAGTGTCTAGCGGCAAGTTGTTATGACTTGCCACTATATTTACTTGTCTAAGTCGACTTTTATCTTTTCGCCTTTTTCTAAGATCTCATACATATTCCACTCCTGATGAGACCAATTGTCTCCCCACTTATACTGGAATACAGTATCACCATTGGTTACATCAATGGTGACTTGATATTCAGTGGCATAGCCGGTCATTTCTCCATCAATTACTCTGTTATTAGCATCATGCGGTATGTTGTATGCGACAGAGGCTAATTTTAGCATCCCATTTATAGCGGACGTAGGCGCCTCTAATTGGTTTAGGAAATAATTAGCATGAAGATATCGGTCTTCAGGGTTGATTCTTCCCCTGTTTCCGTATTGGGTTTGGCTATCTACAGTAGAAAAGTCCAAATTAACATTGGGTCTCCAGTTCTCTTGATGCTTGGCAACAGATGGCTGGTTGGTCATCACAGCGTTAGCTTCTCCTCGATAGAGTTTCACACCATCTTTGTCATGCTCAATGATGAGTCTGTCTCCACTCGCATCAGTCAATGAGTAATGCAGTGTTGGCGCAACGAGTAGTGCATCGGATTGTGATCCGCACCTACGAAACTGGACATTTCACTAAGCGACTTTCTCATACCTAAAGTTATGCGCATTTTCGTAATTTAAGTGATTACTCTAAGTAACTTTTGTCCAAAAGCTTGCTGGCGTAGTTCAAAGCAGACACTTGCTTTGGGTTACTCGACTCCGAGTAACTTTATTGCTATGTTTCGCAAAATATATGGAGAATCTCCTGCGCGTTATTTTTCTAGATGCCGTGCAGAGTAATGTATTGATCGGCTGGGTAAAAATGAAAACCAAAATAATAATGTCGTTTCTACTCACTTCATTGTGTGTCAGTGTTAGCGCCAGTACGAATGAGCCGAAATACCATTCTGCGCTAACAGTCAAAACGGTATTCAGTGAAGACAGAGACAAGCCTGTGGAAGTCTACTACTGGTATCCCACAACGAACGGAAAAACCAACTTCACGTTTGGTAGGGGTAACATTTTTAAGTCAGTCGAAACGCAGTTAGATGCCCCTTTAGCAAGTGGAAAATTTCCCGTTGTGCTTTTGTCGCAGGGCGGAACACGGTCAGCATTTTCCCATAGTGGTTGGATAGCCTCGAGCCTGGCGCAACAAGGTTATGTCGTTGTTGTACCAAAGCCTCCTGCACCGAACGAAATCAATGCAGAAATGGCTGTTGATGAAATCACATTCAGAACCAGTGATTTGGTGCTTGGGCTGAACGAATTAAGTTCGGTCGGGATACTGTCCGGAGGCGTAGATACTGATGCAGTGCAGGGTGTCGGCTTTTTTCTGGGCGGGACATCTATGCTGATGCTCTCCGGAGCGCAAATAAGCCCGGAAAAATATCGAACATCGTGCCACAACGTCACCAATGTAGACTGTCATTGGTTACGTGAAAATAACGTTGATATTACCAACATCCCGGATCAAAAATTCCCCCGATTTCAGTCTGAAAGCAAACTGAAATCGGTCGTCGTTATCAACCCTGAGCTAACGAAAACTTTTGTCCATGAAACTCTGGCCTTGATGAACAATGCTATCACCGTGGTGACGCTTTCTGATCGGCTACATCCCGCACTGACACCAGCCGAATCACTTGTTGCTCTTCCCAATGTGACATTTCAAGAGATTCCCAGTGCGAGTCAGTTTAGTGCGTTCGCAGAATGTACTGAGCGTGGCATTAAAATTCTCGCATCAGAAGGGGAGGAAGCACTTTGCCAGGAGCGTGACGAGGTTTCCAGAAAGGATAATCACCAACAAATGTTGGATGTAATTCTGGCTGGCTTAACAAAGTCATAAGAGTGCAACAATGCGGAGCTTTCTTACACATTGTGTGCTTGGACCTGCAAAGCGAGAAGTAAGTTTTTCAGGCTTGTCCCCACAACATATTGCAAGACATACTGATGACTGTATTACTTGCCCTAATTAAGTACTTGTACCAGCATTTTAAAACTCAGAAGAACACACAAAATACCAACGATTTTCTTAAGAACTTTATTTGGGAAATACTCTGCACAACGCACGCCGAGGCTAGTAGTTAAGTAGCTACTAATGGAGAAGCTGAGCATTGCAGGAAGGTATATGTATCCTAATACTAAGTTGTTCCAATCTGTGTTTCCCCATCCGTTTAACATGTAACCGAGGCTTCCTGACAGCGCGATAGAGAAACCTATCGCAGCAGAGGTACCAATAGCACGTTTTACCTCAAAATTTTGCTGGACAAGATAGGGGATGATCAACCCCGCACCGCTTATAGAGACAAGTGCTGATACAGAGCCAATCACCGAGCCTACAGTGATATTACCGATAGCCCCATGTGGGTTAGGGTTGTACTCATTTTCAGTGTTGAGAAACATCTTATAAGCAACATACAACATGAATACGCTGAAAAAACCTGCCAGATAGATCCCCTGTAGATACGATGCTACGAATGTGGCGCAAAATGTTCCGACTAGAACTCCGCTCAACATTTTTACTACCATTGTCGAGTCTACATTCTCTTTTTTGTAGTGAGCGCGCATGCTGCCCAATGTTGTAATAATCATCGAAGCCATTGATGTCCCTAACGCAAGATGGACCACTTCTGTATCAGCTATTCCCTGTAGTGAAAACAGAAACGCAAAAATCGGGACGGCCATTCCACCACCACCCACACCAACGAGTCCAGCGAGAAAGCCAATGCCCAAGCCTGCTGTAATGTAATAGATAATAAAGATAGGTTCGTTCATGATGGTTCTGCCTTCGATAAAATGGTCGTTGCTAAAATGTTACTCGAACGCTAACTTGCTATGGTAACGTTAAGAGGACAGAAAATAATGAATAATGGCCAACATGGAATTGAGTAAATAAAGTGACAAACTCTGACTACAGCGAATGGAAAAATGGAGCCGCACTGATCGCTAAGGAGTGGCAGCATGAAAGGAGCGACTTCAACCATTTGGAGCAACGGCCACATAATTGGCACAGTCATCATCGAGGCCAGCTACTGTGTATAGATGAAGGGCTAATACAGGTAAAAACCGATGAAGGAGCGTGGATACTACCACCTCACCGAGCTGGTTGGATCCCCCCGGGTGCGATGCACAGTGTTTATTTTTGTGGTTCTCTGAAAGGTCGTTCATTACTGTTTACTCCAGAGAGCTGTGAGCGGTTTCCAATGAGACCTTGTGTGATCCAAATGAGCGATGTGTTGAAAGCCCTATCGGTTAGGGCATCGATATGGAGCAAAACAGACGATCTATCCATACAGTCTTTACGTATTCTTGCCGTAATATCCGATGAAATCGTCAATAGCCCTCATGAGTCACTCCACATCCCACTGCCCAGAGATCCGAGACTGCAAAAAGTTACTCAAGCGATTTTAATAGACCCAAACAGCAAATATTCTGTGGAGCATTGGGCAAAGATCGGGGCAGTCTCATCTCGGACGTTAAGACGATTGATTCGAAGTGAGTTAAACATGAGTTTAGTGAATGGCGGCAACAAGCACTGCTAATACATTCGTTAGAAATGATGGCTCGCGGAGAATCAGTAGGAGCGGTTGCACATGCTTTGGGTTATTCGACACCCAGTAACTTTATCGCTATGTTTCGTCGGGTCTATGGTGATTCACCCACGCGTTACTTTTCGAGTCGTGGCATATAGTTGCCAAGAGCTTACCTAAATTAGGTTCGTTTTTATGTACTGAGGTTTTACATACATTTACTCACCCAACATAAGCAAGTGCTTCTAGCTTCTTTCTGCCCAAATGAGCTGAAATCAATTTCGAAGTGGATAATAGAGTTCAAGATTTTAAGATTTTAAAATATTTAATCTAATGGAAGGCAAGACCACACTCCTACGGTTATTGACAACATAAAGGGGGGAGAATGTTCATTTCTTTGCTTTAAATGTACTTCAAAATTACCCGTTCAACTTGTGCCATACAGGCTCTTTATCGTCTCCCTCAACCACACGATTTTAGGGTTCTTGTTATTGCGTTTGTGCCAAATCATAGTAAATGGAATCAGTAGCTTGTGCTGATAATCTTCCGCAATGGGGATAGGCAACGCTATTAAGTTGGGGTGAAGCTGTTCGCAGTATCGCTGACAATATTTTGGTGCTGTGGTTAACATTTGATGATCGGGCTTTTCTGCAACAAATAAAGCTTGCTCGAAACTCGCCATCGTTAGGCTAACGTTTCGAGTGTGTCCCTGCTCAGCCAAGATCTCATCCAATGCCCAACTGTCATTTTTCTCCCATGCTACATTGATGTGGGCATAGCTTAAGAAAGTATCTAAATTCCACTCTTGCTTGAGTGCAGGATGATCCTTGCGGACATACACCATAGGTAAATCCGAGAACAGCACTTCGAAATTAATAAAATACGGGAGCAGTTCTAACGACTCTTTGGAGCGAGGATGGCTTTCACGGCCAGTAAAACCAATATCCACTTCACCGCTGGTAATGGCGTCTAACGAGTCGTAATCCCAGTTATGGAACTTTACCGTCGAGTCTGGATAAAAATCATGGATTCGTTTGGTCAGTTCATCCGCCATGATGAGTGACAATGGCGACTCTACTCCAAGATGAAATTTAACCCCGCTTGGCGCATCATCACCTCGGTGTGAAACAATTTGGTTACCGATCTGCATCCAGTCTGACAAAAGCACTTGCACGTTTGTTGCGAGATTTGTTGGCTTTAGGCCTTGCGGCGTATTCACAAAAAGCGGGTCATCAAACCAAGCGCGCAATTTGCCTAAAGACTTACTCACGGTTGAGGGAGTTACATTAAGTTTTTTCGCCGTTTTAGTAACACTCTGCTCTTGCAGTAGCAATTGCAGAGTGAGCAGTAAATTAAGATCAAGTCGGGCAAGAGATTTCTTCATGATGCTTACTAACGTTCTGATTTGGAAATAATAATATTATGGAGAGTCCAATAACGCTACTAGCAACCAACGCTATCATTAACATCATCACAGCTGGCACACCTAACGTCGCCATCAACCAAATGTAAAGTGCAGACCAAGAAATCTGACCTATGCCAAGCATAGAGCTTGCAAGTCCAGCTTTGCGTGAGAATTGGCTTAACGCTTGACTCATCGCCACACCAAACCCCATAGGGAAACTCATGCTGAGCAGAGTGAATCCTACCATATAAAGTGTCGGACTATCGCTATTCAAGTGAGCCGCGAGAATAACGATAGCCGACAGGAAATTGGTCATTTGTGCAGCGAACATCAATGTGGTTTGTTTGAAGTAAGACAGAGCAAATGGTACTGAAAACGATGTTGCCATACCTACCATTGCGAGTAGTGCCATCGTTGTTGAGTAATCGCCTCGAGTAAAGCCAATCGAATCCATTATTATCATTGGTGACGTATTTACATAAGAGAGAATCGCTGTGACTCCTAAAGATGTGTAAATAACGCGCGATATAAAAAAACGGTTATATAGTGATTCGTTCGAATCTTCACTCACATCTAAAAGTGTGCGCTTGGTTTTAGGCAAGGTTTCTTTTAAGACAAAGAAAGCAATTAAGCCTATCGCAATACCCATCATCGCCATGGCAGTGAATAACACTGGCCACGGAAACTTGATCATAATCAGATTGCCGATCACGGGGGCAAGTACTGGAATAGAGCAGATAATTCCATTGAGCATCGATAGAACCTTAGCTCGCTTTGGGTCCCCTAAAGTGTCACGCAAAATGGCAAAGGCCACTACATAGCAACATGCGGCACCTACGCCTTGGAAAAAGCGCATTATTAGGAAGCTATTACTGGTCTCAGCAGAGCCCGCGAACATTGATGCAAGGGTAAAAATCACTGCACCGCAAATGGCAACAGGTTTGCGTCCAAAACAATCAGCAGCCCGCCCAACAAAAACCATCGTCGATGCTAGACCAGCGAGGTAAATAGAAAAGGCAATATGAAGTTGTGATTCGCTCGCAGACAAGTCATTGGCGATTTGTGGTAAAGCAACCAAGTAGAGATCTATTGCCGTAGGATAAAGCAACACAAAGGCGAAGCTACATATCAGATATCGGGGCAAATTAATTTGTTCCATTACTACCTCGTGAAGGAATTGGGCTTACGAGGATGATATGCAACATTACTCATCTTGGCGCGTTACCTTTCTGACAACAGGTATTTCCATATACGACATCAGCAACGATTGTGGCTACAGCAGTCAAACGTACACTGAGAAGAACCTGGTATCGGGCTAAAGTAATCTATACAACCGAGTCCACAACATTAGCTAAATAGATAACGATGGACATTAGTGACCTGGAGTTTTCTCAAGCTGTATTGAGCTCTCAAAACCGAAGGGTTAGATAGTATGATTAAGCCTTTCAAGCGGAGTTGGTCTGTCTCTGCAACCTTAATTTTTCCAAGATACAATGTGTTTTGGCTTTACAGGAGTCAGACTGGCCTGGCTCCTTTTTCCCAGTGTTCGTCGCGAACGCTACCATCGTGAGGGTTATAGAAACCATTAACTCATGTTAGTGAAAGGAGATTCCTGCTCTCTACAGTGCTTCTCTCACCAATATTCTGTTTGGGCCATTATCGCTAACATCCAGACGCGAAATAGCATAAGATACACGGCCTTTACTAGCACTGAGCCACTCATCGTAATGACAGATAAAACACAGCAAGCGACATTTGCCGATCTTGGTCTGATTCCAACCTTAGTCGAGCGACTAGAAGCGTTAGAATACAGCCAACCGACGCCCATTCAATCTCATACCATTCCTTATATCCTTGAAGGGAAAGATATTGTTGGCGGTGCCAATACGGGCTCTGGTAAAACCGCTGCTTTTTCGCTGCCAATTCTGCAAAAAATTGTTCAGCAAGACGAAACAAATCATCGCCGTGGTAACTTCGTTTCTCACCTGATTTTAGTTCCAACTCGTGAGCTGGCATCACAGGTGGCATACAACGTCAAATCTTACTCATACCACCTTAGAGATAAGATCAAAACGGTTGCCGTATTTGGTGGTGTATCGGTGAACCCACAAATGCTGGCGCTTCGCGGTGGCTGTGACATTATCGTAGCTACGCCGGGTCGATTACTTGATCTGGTATCCAGTAACGCGATTAAGTTGGACCAAGTAAAAACGCTCGTGCTCGATGAAGCTGACCGTATGTTGAGCCTCGGATTTACCGAAGAACTCAATAAGATTCTTGCGTTACTGCCAGAGAAGAAACAGACGCTGCTATTTTCTGCTACTTTCCCTGATAAAGTCACGACGCTGTCTCAGCACTTGCTCCGCGCCCCTGTTGAAGTTCAGTTGCAGAGCGCAGAAGCCAGCACTTTGGTGCAACGCGTGTTTAGTGTAAATAAAGGTGAGAAAACGGCGGTACTCGCGCACATAATCAAACAGCATCAGTGGCGACAGACTTTGATTTTTGTGAATGCTAAGAATGCCTGTAACCATTTAGCTCAAAAGCTGTCAAAACGCGGTATTACTGCTGAAGTTTTCCATGGTGATAAAGGGCAGGGTGCTCGTACTCGTGTACTTGACGGTTTTAAGTCTGGCGAGATTCAAGTTCTTATTGCCACCGATATCGCAGCACGTGGCCTTGATATTGAAAAGCTGCCAGTGGTGATTAACTTCGATCTCCCGCGTAGTCCTGCTGACTATATGCATCGAATCGGTCGTAGTGGTCGTGCTGGTGAAGTGGGTCTAGGGCTATCCCTTATCGATTACGATGACTATCACCATTTCAAAGTGATAGAAAAGAAAAATAAGTTCCAACTTGAACGTGAGCAGGTAGAGGGCTTTGAAGTGGAAGACGACCAAAGTGAAGCCTACTTTTTACCGATGAAGCCGCGTGCAAAGCCAGCAGGTACAGGGAAAAAGAAGAAAAAGCGTAATCAATAGAAAACGTAAACTACATGTGAGTTTACTTATGGGAGGCGCTGGAGAAGGGGGCGCACTAGCTTGAGTATTCGCTTCTAGCCATTTCTTTAAAGAACAATAGAGCCTTGCTGGAGCTACCAGTAGGGCTCAATTGCTTTTCAAGGTTATGTACTATCGACGCGTCGGACGTCCACGAGGTGAACGTTTTTTAAATGCGGATGCAGCTTTAGCTTGTGACTTGAGGATAGAGTCAACGGTTAGCGGCATTGGCTCTTTAGGTTCAAGACCATGAGGGAAAGTACGAGCTCTCGGTGGTAAATCATATTCTTCTTCACTTGCGCGTGGCATGCGCTTAAAGCGATAAAGGTAAAAGTTTTCTAATTTTTCTCTCGCCCATTCGGTCTTCTTTAAATACTTCACACTACTTGCAATCGAAGGCTTAGTGTTAAAGCAATTAAAGCGCATTGCTGTATCTAGAATGTCCCAGCCATAAAAATCCACCAACTCTTGCAACATAGTTTCTAGCTTTAACCCGTGCAGTGGGTTGTTTCGTTGCAGTTCGATTCTTTCTTCGTCAGTCATCATTTTAGGGGCCTTACTCATCAAAGGGTGGAGTTTAGCAAAGTATACATTACAGAGATATCTATAGTTAGGCAGCGATGGTTTGGGTTGCAACTCGATTTGATGTTGTTAGTGCGTACTTGCATGAGCAAAATTAACCAATTACCTGTGTGAATACGGATATGTTTTTTCTACCTTGAAAAGCACAGGTGGAGTTGCGGCTGTTCCTCTTCTTGAATTGCTGTTCAAAAACTCTCACTAAAGATCAGCGTATTCTAATGTAATGTTAAATCTTTGTGTAATAAGTGAGATTTTTGTTGTTCTTTTACTAATGTCTAATATTCCTACCGATAGCAATACATGCTTAATAGGTTCAAATCAAAAATTAGCCATACTACTTTCTTGGTGTGGCCTCGATGTTTGATGTGGGTGTTGTCTCGTATTGGTCTGTATACCAAGCGAAACTCTAGTTGGCATAGTTCAACGTTGAAATATAACAAAGGATAGCTCAATGTCTGACTCAAGTAAGACCTTTTACAGGGATGTGCGCAAAAAACCGCATGAATTTGAAAGTCGTGAAGACTTTCTAAACCATGATTTAACCATCATGAGCTTTCGTCGCTGGGGTATTCATTTGCCATCACGTGATTACAGTATTGAAATCGAAGACTGGGTGCCTGCATTAGCCGCAACCATTGGTAAAGTGGTGATGGTCACCGCCATGGTTGCTGCATTTGCTGCTCAGTTCGGTTTATCTCCGGAGTTCGTTGCAGAAAACGTGCGTTACGAATTGCTTATCGCGGGTGCTTTGTTCGTTATTTTGTTTTCTGCCATCCTAAACCCGAACGCAAACTTAGCCGGTACCCACGGCCCAATGATACCGCTGATTCCCATGATTGCTGCCGCAGGAGGGCATCCTCTGGCGCTTGGCTTGATGGTATGTGCTTTTGGCTTAATTCTCGCTTTGACTAAAGGCGGTTCTAAACTCATGACCTTGACTGGCATTGGGGTTCGAGGAGGGTTATTGATCTACCTAGGCGCTGTTGGGTTGCTCGGACAGATTAATAAGACTGAGGCGTGGGCTGCTAGTACGGATCAAGGTTACATCTCGTTTGTGGTCATAGGCCTAACCGTTATGGTTTATGCCTATCTAGCTAAGATCAACAAGCGTTGGTTGGCAATTCCACTGTGTTCTGCACTCGCGGGTATTGTTGCTTATTTGATGGGCGCTGAGTTTGCTTTTACCACAGAACCGGGCCTGCCTAATTTCAGTCCATTCTACTGGTGGGGTGAAGATACAGGCTGGCAACTAGGTTGGCCAACCTTAGAGCACTTTATTGCCGTGACTCCATTTGCTCTACTGGCAGTCGCTATGTGGTCCCCTGATTATCTCGGCCATCGTGTGTTTCAAGAACTGAACTACCCAAAAGAAGCGAAAGGCGTACTCATGGATGTCGACGACACAATGGTCGGAGCGTCTGTTCGTCAGGGGGTTGGCTCACTCTTAGGGGGCGGAAACCTAGCTTCTTCTTGGGGAACGTACATGATTCCAGCCGCAATTGCCAAACGTCCTATTCCAGGTGGCGCACTGTTAACGGGTTTCATGTGTATTGCCGCCGCGGTAATTGGTTACCCTATGGATCTAGCGATGTGGGAGCCTGTTCTGCGTGTTGCTTTGATTGTCGGTGTATTCTTACCGCTTTTAGAAGCGGGTATGCAGATGATCCACAAGCATAAAGATTCACTCAGTGCCGGTATCTGTATTTTTGCCTGTGCATTCGTTAATCCAGTCTTTGGCTGGGCAATCACGATGCTGCTGGATAACCTTGGACTTATCGGCGACCATGAGCGTGCCAACGAACTCTCGAGAAAAGATAAATACCTGATTCCTGGCACTGCATTTATCGTTTGTGCAGGTTCGCTTGCTGTCGTTGGTCAGCTTCCGGGTATTCCTGCTCTGATCGGTTAATCGAATTATGTTCTAAAGGACTAGTTGGAGTGGTAAGTAAGAGGGCTTTCTCAAGCTATGCCTATTTCTCAAAAGTAAAAGGTTTGGACTGTGTAGTTAAGCCTTCAAAGCGCATGTAGGGAAAGCAAGGCTCAAACAAAAAGCTACCTAGTAATAGGTAGCTTTTTGTATAGACATTTAGCCTACGAAGTCGTGACTAAATAATTGATTCAATGCCATATTTTGCGCCGTAGTGTTCAACGACAAAATCAATGTCTTTGTCACCGCGACCGGATAAGTTGATCAGAATTGAGCCAGTTTCTCCTTGCTTCGCGAGTTTAATCGCGTAAGCGACAGCGTGTGCGGATTCAATCGCTGGAATAATCCCCTCTTCGCGAGACAGTTCAAAGAATGCATCAATTGCTTCGTCATCAGTGATTGAGCCGTAATTGACACGGCCAATGTCTTTTAAGTAACTATGCTGAGGCCCAACCGATGGGTAATCTAAGCCACTTGCTACAGAATAGACTTCCTGTGGTTCGCCTTGCTCATCTTTAAGCATGTAAGACTTAAATCCGTGCATAATACCTGGCTCACCGAGTGTGAGTGTTGCAGCGTGCTCGCCAACCTTTTGCAAAGAGCGGCCCGCGGGCTCGACGCCGTGAATGGCGACTTGTTCATCGTTTAAGAAAGCAGTAAATAGCCCCATCGCATTAGATCCACCCCCAACACATGCAACGAGATTATTGGGTAGCTTACCTGTCATTTCTTTGAATTGAACTCGTGCTTCGTTACCGATAATTGATTGGAAATCTCGTACCATTTTAGGGAATGGGTGAGGGCCAACGACAGAGCCTATCGCATAAAGTTGTGTGTCAGGATCTTTTAGGTAGGCTTCGAAGGCAGAATCAACCGCTTCTTTGAGAGTTTTGCGCCCGTGAGTAGCAGGGATGACATTGGCACCAAGGATTCTCATACGGACGACATTCGGATGCTCTTTGGCGATATCAACTTCACCCATGTAAATATCGCATTTCAAGCCAACCAATGCCGCGGCTGTAGCAAGCGCAACACCGTGTTGTCCTGCGCCAGTTTCTGCAATCAGTTTCTTCTTACCCATCTTTTTAGCGAGAATGGCTTCTCCTAAGCAGTGGTTAATTTTATGTGCGCCTGTATGATTTAAGTCTTCACGCTTTAGGTAGATGTCTGCTCCGTATTTTTTAGACAAGTTTTCCGCATGGAAGATTGGGCTAGGTCGTCCAACAAAGTGCTTATACAGGCGAGCGAGCTCCGCTTTAAATTCAGGATCTTTGCTGCATTCCTCATAAGCTGCGTTGATGTCACGCATGATTTGTTCAAGCTCCGGCGGCACGAAGCTACCACCGTATTCACCAAAGTATCCTTCTTCATTTGGCATGGTGAGATCAAACGAGTTTTTCATTATTTACATCCTAGTTAACGAAAGTATTGATACTTTTATACCCAAAATTTGGAAGAGGTTGTGTGATCAGTTGCTTAAATCAGAATTCGCGATCTAGTGAACTAGTTAAAAAGTACAATTTGTGTGGTTTTTAACGGGTTGGATACAACATAAGGTGGGGTTTAAGAGGCGCAAAAAAGCCCCGAGAGATCCTAGGCTGTCATAAGAACCTCTCGAGGCAAACAGAGTGCTGGAAATACACTCTGCGATGGTGTCTGGAAACAAAAGTTAGATTCGTTTCCTTTGCCAGATATTAGGGTTTTAGAATGAGCTGATGTCAGCGAAATGTCACAAGTTAATCGCGGTATCTAAAGCTTATTTTTTATTTTTGAACAATGGGTTAGAAAATAGACTACGACAGACTAACCTACCGTGTGTTCTGCATCTTTTAAATTGAACATGATCTTTCTTTGTTTCGAATCGACGTCTTTAACCAACACGTGCACTTTAGTCCCTAAAGTAAACGTGGTGCTCTGGCTAGAAATTTTTTGTTTGACTGCATCAAATTCGAACTCACCATTTTGGAAACTTGATAAAGGAATGAGACCTTCGATTCGGTTTTCCTCTAACTCAACAAATACCCCGAAGTGTGTGACCCCAGACACTGTCCCCGTGAAGTGTTGCCCAATAAATGGCTTCATGTAATGACATTTCAGTGCTGACTCAACCTCTCGGCTCACTTCATCTGCCTGACGAGATTGATGCGAACAGTGCACACTCAGTTGCTCGATTACTTTTGCATCGTAAGGGTAGTTGTTCGCAGCACCTGTCAATTGACGAATAGGTTTTAGTTTCATGAGCAGACTGCGTAGCTTGCCTGTTTTTTGCTCTCGAAGTTTAGCGCGAATGGCGCGGTGAACGAGTAAGTCTGGGTAACGACGAATTGGCGAAGTAAAGTGTGCGTATGCGTCATAGGCTAAACCGAAGTGACCCATATTCTTCGGCGAATACTCGGCTTGACTCTGAGAACGTAGCAGTAGGGTACGAATCACATCACACTCATCCAAATCTTGCACTTGTTCCAGTAATGCGTTGTAGTCATGAGAAGTTGGTTTATCACCACCCGCAAGCGTTAGCCCTTTGTCTGCAAGCATCATTCTTAATGAGGACAGTTTTTTCATCTGAGGACCAGAGTGCACGCGGTATAAGCTCGGTATTTTTTGTTGCTGCAAAAATTGAGCGGTGGCAACGTTGGCACACAGCATGAATTCTTCGATCATTCGGTGGGCATCATTTCGAACTACAGGAACGATGGACGCGATTTTCTTTTTATTGTTTAACGTGAATGAAAGCTCTTGCGTGTCAAAATCAATGGCACCACGGACTTGACGTTGACCAGATAGGTTCAAATACAAGCGATGGAGATTCACCAGATGCTGTTTAATGTTTTGTTTTGGGTTCTTACCTTGGTATTTTTTTGCTTCCGCTGATTGGGAAACAATGCGGTAAGCTTCGTTATAAGTTAAACGAGCATGCGAGTGAATGATCCCTTCAGAAAACTCTGAATCTAGCATGTTACCTTCGTCGTCAAAGGTCATCTCACATACCATAACCAATCTGTCTTCATTCGGGTTAAGCGAGCACAAACCGTTAGATAATGTTTCTGGTAGCATTGGTACAACGTATCCGGGGAAGTAAACGGACGTTGCACGAGATTGCGCCTCAAGATCTAAATGGTCGTTTGGCTGAACGTAGTGAGATACGTCTGCAATCGCGACGAATAACTTCCAATGCCCATTGTCCATTTGGTATGCGTAAACGGCATCATCAAAGTCTTTCGCGTCGTCCCCATCGATAGTGACGAACGGTAAATCTCGATAATCCACTCGTGACGTTTTGTCTTTTTCTTCTACGTGATTGCCAAATGCGGAAGCAGCGTGAAGAACTTCATCATCCCAATGGTCATTGATGCCATGTCGACGTAACGCCAATTTAACTTCAATCCCTGCTTCTCCCGGACGCCCTAATACTTCCGCCACTTCAACCGTTGTTGATTGTCTGTGATCTGGGTAGGCAGTGACTTTACAATGAACGAGTTTACCGGCACTTTTGGTGATAAGATCATTTGGTGTGACATGAATGGTTTGAGTCAGTTTCGCGCTTTCTGGCACTAGATAGAAGTTCGAACCTTTTCTCTTTAACAAGCCTACGATGTGGGTTGTTTTTCGTTCCACTATTTTGATGAAACGATGATTTGAGCGTCCTTGATGCTGAGCATTGCCTTTCAGAACCAGTACGATATCGCCATCAAACACATGAGTAAGTTGGTGTTTAGGTAAGAAAAGGTCTTTTTCATTACTGTCGTAAGTGACAAAACCAAAGCCGTCTGCGTGAATGCTGACCTTTCCAGAAACCAAAGCGGTTTGATCGACTTTCTTATAACCACGGCGATGCGTGAAAATCAACTGGCCATCGCGCTCCATAGCGCGTAAACGTTTTTTTAAAGCGTCTTTTTGTGGTTTCTCATCTAAGCCAGTAGAGCGAGAAATTTGCTCGTGACTTAAGTGATTTTTAACTTTATCGAATAGGCTAAGGATAACGTCTCGGCTAGGGATAATGTGCTCGTAATTATTAGAATTTATTGATTGTGCGGATATATTTAATTTCATTTTTTTCTCTTATATTCGCCAATCGCTTTTATTTTATAAACTTTATTTATATGAGCAAAGCATGAGGCGAAGTGATTCAGATATGAATCAGATTAATTTAATTCCAAACTGGAATTGCAAGATAGGTAGTGTGATTACCTAAAGATGTATACCAAAGTGACTTTATTGAAAGTTATTAATGACGGTGTGGGAGAGGTAAGTGATTTGGGTATATAAACTTAGATAGAGAATAGTAAGGGCGGCAATAAGTGGAAGGGGATTGTGGCACCAACAACGTTGATGCCACACAAAGAATTACAGTGCAGTTACTTCAGCAGCTTGTAAACCTTTGTTACCTTGTTCAACAACGAACGATACTTTTTGGCCTTCAGTAAGAGTTTTGAAGCCTTCAGAAACAATAGAACGGAAGTGAACGAATACGTCATCACCGCCATTGTCTTGAGAAATAAAACCAAAACCTTTAGTTTCGTTGAACCATTTTACTGAACCAGTTAATTTATTAGACATAGATACCTCTATATTTGATTGTTTTAAATATTGAATTTTTAGCTAATATCAAGTGCTACTATATGATTTTAGAGATAACTATTTTGTCGCAGGAACGTAAACGAGGAATTCGATGTGGAACTGAGAGAAACTTTGATCTTTAATTACATTAATAGCTCTTTCCGTAAGAGCTGATGTGCAGTATACCGACAAAATTAATAAAGGCTAGCCTTTTCTTTTTTTATTTTTTAAGTACACCAAGCGCATTGCTTTCAAAGCATACGCTTGGTGTATAAGACGGTATGGTGTTATAGATGGTGCTGAGCGCTTAGTGTTTTCTGGTTGAGCCGTTACGAACGATGTCTTTACCATTGTCATATACGTGCTGCGAAACCCAGCGGCCAAGGAGCAATTGGTGCTTTTCTCCTAATACGGCAACAAATGGACGGCCATCGGTATTAGAGGTGGCTAGCGCAACGCCAGTGACACCTTCAAGACCCAGAGCGCCGCTTTCTACTAAATGCAGAAATGCCTCTAACTCTTCAATCGTTTCGATTACATGGTTATCAATATTCATTGTATTCAATCTCTTCGAATTGCATTGCGGTCGCGTACTCTACCTAAGTTAAGCGTGGAAACCAAGTTTCTGCGTGAGTCATGTAATGAGAGAGCCTAGCCCTGCCACTAATCATCGATAGTTAGTCTCGATAGTCCGGAACTTGTCTAGATTCAATAAAGTGAAAACCCTCGCTGGTTAGACATGAGTCACATAATGTTGTCTGGCTTATGTCAACAATACTTTTGCTATTGGATGGGGTGAAGGGGAGTGCAATAATTTGTGAAACTCTTTTCCTAAAGGCTGTTATGAAGAAAGTCCTGATTACCGGTTTTGAACCTTTTGGTGGTGACACCATTAACCCCGCCTTAGAAGCGGTCAAGCGATTAGAGGCTGCGGCAATAGAAGATGCCATGATCGTTACTTGCCCAGTTCCTGTGATTCGGTATGAGTCACTGAATACCGTTATTGATGCAATAGAAGCGCACCAGCCAGATTGTGTGATTACCGTTGGGCAAGCGGCTGGACGTGGCGCGATCACCCCAGAGCGTGTCGCAATTAATGTGGATGATTTTCGTATTCCAGATAACGCTGGTCATCAGCCGATTGATGAACCCGTAGTGGCGGACGGCCCAGATGCTTACTTCTCGACACTGCCGATAAAGCGTATTGTTCAAACGCTGCAAAAGCAGGGGATACCTAGCCAGATTTCTAACAGTGCCGGAACATTTGTATGTAACCACCTTTTTTATGGCATCCAACATTATCTAAAAGACAAACCTGTTCGTCATGGGTTTGTTCATATCCCATTATTGCCAGAACAAGCAGTAGATGGCAGTCAGCCTTCCATGTCTCTGGAGATGATAGTCGAAGGGCTAAGGCTGGTGGCTCAAGTTTGTATTGCCAATGAAAACGACATATTGGTCAGCGGCGGGTCGATTTGCTAGTAAGTGTTTTACAGTCCACTAAGTGTCTGAAAGCTAGTAATAAGTTCATCGTTTGATGTTGCAATAAATGTTAGCTTTGTCAAATTTCACAAGTAGCGAAAGGAGTAGCATTGAATAGTCAGGTTGGATGTTGTTCAAACTGGCATTCCCCTAGTACAGGAGGTGTTAGGGGCTACCCTTACGAAAGGCGAGTTATCATGAAAAGCAACAAAAGTAAGTCAATCGCACTTATCTCTGTCGTTGTTTTCGCATTGGCTATCGCTGCGCTTAAATTCGAAAACACGCTCGGAGTTCTTCCCATCGTAGTCGCTATTATCGCGTTTTTTACCTGCGTCATTTACACCAGTATGTATCTTTCTGATATGAAGCGTTCAGAGTTGATAAGTCACTCTGATCATTCTCAAAAAATGTGTACCCACGCATCACGCAATGAGCTTGATGAGCGCGATAAAAAGCGTTGAAGCGAGTCACATTCTCCGTATACTTTGCTGGAGCATTAATGCACTAACGTGTCGGAGATAAGCATGTCAAATCGAGTACCAACCAACATACTGACCGGATTTTTGGGTGTCGGTAAAACGACCACGATTTTAAATCTACTGAAGAACAAACCGGAAAACGAAAACTGGGCGGTTTTGGTCAATGAATTTGGTGAGATTGGCATCGACGGTGCATTGATGACCGACCAAGGTGCGCTGATTAAAGAAGTGCCGGGTGGCTGTATGTGTTGCACGGCGGGTGTGCCGATGTCGGTCGGTATTACCGCGTTACTGCGCCAAAAACCGGACCGTTTATTGATTGAGCCGACAGGCCTTGGTCATCCAAAACAGGTTATCGCGACGCTTACCTCAGAACAGTATGAACCTTACGTTGATCTAAAAGCGACGATCGCTCTGGTTGATCCGCGTAACTTAAGTGATGAAAAATATCTTTCTAACCAAAATTTCGTGGACCAGTTAGACAGCGCAGACGTGGTTATAGGCAGTAAGGTTGACCTTTGTACCAGTCACGACATTGATGTGTTTAATGACTGGGTGACGGACCAATCTCCCTCAAAAGTATTCAGTAAGCTTATTCATGACGGTGAGTTACCGATAGAAGTCTTGGATATCGAACGGGTTTACGGCAGCGCTTCTTCCCATATCGAGTCACATCATCATGACCATGCTCACCAAGAGCCTCAATTCCAGTTGCCGCCAGGTGAAGCCTTTGTGCGTAAAGAGAACAAAGGGCAAGGGTATTTTAGTTGCGGGTGGTTGTTTGGGGCAGAGTACACGTTTGATTTTGATAAACTTTTCTCAATGCTTTCGGACTTAACGGCGGAACGTGTTAAAGCGGTGGTCAACACGGATCAGGGGTGCTACGCGTTTAATGTTGCAAACCGAGTCGTGTCGGTGAATGAAATCAGCTTAGAAGGGTTTGAATCACGATTAGAAGTGATAGATTCTCAGCTGTTGCCATGGGATGAACTTGAGCAAATTCTCCTTCAGTTGTCTGGCATCAAGCGTTAAATCGAACAAATGTTAAACGGAAACGGTGAACCAGCAATCTGTCTGCGTTCGCCGTTTTTGCTTTTGTAGCGTTTCAATGAGAAAAGTGAGATAAATCACTCAAATTCGGGTATAGTGCACGGCTAAATTTTTAAAGCTATTTTTAGTGGTTTGTTTAAGGAATACGCTCAATGTCATTTTCATCTCAAGGTTTTGCGCCAGAAGTGGTTAAAGCACTGGCAGAATGCGGTTATGAAAAGTTAACGCCAATTCAACAGAAGGCGATTCCAATGGCTCGCAAAGGCCATGATATTTTCGCTACAGCACAAACAGGTACTGGTAAAACGGCTGCGTTTTCTCTGCCTATGATTCAGCAGTTGTTAGACAGTAACCGTAGCGCTTCTCGTAAGACTGCTCGTGCACTTATCTTGGCTCCAACTCGCGAGCTTGCTGAACAAATTGCTGACAACATCAAAGCTTATACGAAGTACACCAATCTGTCGGTGGCGGCGATTTTCGGTGGCCGTAAAATGTCTTCTCAGGTTGCGGCACTGGAAAATGGTGTTGATATCCTTGTGGCTACACCTGGTCGATTGGAAGAGCACATCGAACAAGGTAATGTCTCGGTGGCACACGTAGAGTTTTTGGTGTTTGATGAAGCAGACCGTATCTTGGATATGGGCTTTATTCATGCAGTTCGTAAGATCATGCTGGATGTGGATACAGACCCACAAATCATGATGTTTTCGGCAACGACTTCAAGCCAGCTAAATCTGTTAGCGAAAGACATTCTGCGTAAACCAAAACGTATCGAAGTAGAGCGTGCAAATACTACGGCACAAACAGTTGCTCACGTGCTATATCCAGTTGATCAAGAGCGAAAAACGGAACTGCTTTCAGAGCTAATTGGTCGCAAAAACTGGAAACAAGTGTTGGTATTTGTGAACTATAAAGAGACCGCAAACGAAGTGGTAAAAGAGCTGAAACTTGATGGTATCAAAGCGGTGGTTTGTCATGGTGACCGTGCTCAAAGCGCTCGTCGTCGTGCGCTAGAAGAGTTCAAGTCTGGCAAAGCACGTGTCATGGTGGCTACCGATGTCGCTGCTCGAGGTCTAGATATTGAAGACTTACCTCACGTTGTGAACTATGACATGCCTTTCCTAGCGGAAGATTACGTTCACCGAATTGGTCGTACGGGTCGTGCAGGTAAACAAGGTCATGCTGTTTCATTTGTAAACCGAGATGAAGAGCTCACGGTGGTTCAGGTTGAAAATCTAATCCAGCAACGCATTCGCCGTATTGAGCTTGCAGGCTATGAACCAAAACAGCGTGAATCTTACATTGAAAAGCTGCACTCAAAACCAGCATTCAAGAATCGTCAAGGTCGTCGTAATAATCCGAACCAGTCGGCAACAGACCAAGGGTCGGCAGAGCGTCGTCTTGCTATGGTGAAGCGCCTGAAAGCGCGTCGTGGCGCAAAGTAAATTACATCAGTTTGTGATGAAAAGAGCCCCTCAATTGAGGGGCTCTTTTTGTTTGCCGTTTCGCGTTAATTTAGGCCAAGCATATTGGGTTCACCACGATAAATAATGCGATCGTTTCCTCGGTGAATACCAAACGTAACAATGACGGGTGGGTTTTCCTCTTCACTTGTAGAGCTATCCCAGTCGTATTTCAGCCAAGGGATGCGATTGCCTGAGCTGTCTAAATCTAGGTGGAATTGTATTTGCTCGCGCGCTGAGTCAATTTGGCTTGCAACGATATCGGTCATTCTGCCAATACTCATCGTTCCAACGCCAGAAAGCAGGGCGTTGTTTGCTGGCGCATGAGACCAAATTGGCGTGCTGAAGTAATATTCACCATTCGCCGTTGTTGAGCTGTCATCGAAGTTAGTCGTAAATCGACCGTTTTGCCAAATTTCCACATCAAGTGGCACTTTGATCACCATGCCTTGGTTGCCACCTACATCTTGAAAGTTCAAACGACCGAATCGAATGTCCGGTTGTTGAGTGAGCACTTCGCTGTTATCAAAGAAATTTACCTCATCAACGGCTTTAGTCGTGACTATACCTATTTTGCTGCTGTCACTGTTAGTCCCATTATTAAATGGACCATCAGGGTATTGTTTATCGGTTGTGTTCTTTTTCCAACATGGGCTATTGTTACAAGTCGCGTTGGTTGAGGGCTTCTCGATAACAAACGTTCCAACACTCGCGCTACCCAGTAGTTTCCAGTCTACCTTCTTAGGCTTAGGCGGCAAAAAACGTTCGGAGTATGAGCTTAGCTCGCCTAAATCGAAATGTTGTTGAAGGTTAGATGAAAAGTGGACGTAGTTCTTCACGTTTTCTTTATTCGCATTGAGTGCGACAACATCGTAAGTGACTTTTTCAAAAGGTTGATTCATGTAAGCAAAAGTTTGGCCATGTGGGTAGTGCCATTCTTGGTCTTGCACTTGAAAATATTTTGGGTAAAAACGACCGATGTAACGATAGCCTTCGTTAACAGTCATACCTAGATATTTACTTTCTAGGTTTGTTTTTACTCTCAAGCTCCCGACTTCTTCCCAATATAATCCATTAAAGACGAATTGATCATTCTTGGCTGAATTATGCGCTTGAGCCAGTGAGTCACTACTTTTTAGCAATTTCGAGGTTTGGTTCGCTGTCTCTGATGGCGTATGTTGCTCACTCGACAAGACAACGGATGCTGCTGGAGCGTCATCAAGCATAAAATTACGGGTGATAGAGGCATCACAATAACGTGCTGATTCAACAGAACCACTTACAGAGCCGTCAGTTTGCCAAATGATCGGCTTCACTGTTAGAGAGAAAAGTTCTCCGGCGGCAATAAACCCATCTCCTTGTTCAGAGGTGCCAGAAGGCAAAGCACGTTGGTTGTCACAGATAGCCAGTGTCCATGGTCGCGAGTACACATTAAATGTTCCTTTCACTTCCACTTTGCCTTCTTCAGGGCACTCTTCAAATCCCTCACATTCAAAATGATCGGACAATGTCACTTCAAATATGCCGGACTCGTTCGTGATAAGACCATGTTCAGACAAGCCGTCTTTAAATTCCGCTGAATAGCTAAAGTTTCCTTCACTTCCTCCTAATGGTTGAACCAATGGATGAAAAATCTTAGGAGTACCATTGTAGTTGCTTGCGACTACAGGTTCGCCGGTGGGGGCACAAGCAAGCAATCGCGTATGCACGTTTTCTGGTTTACCTGCAATAACGCGTATTTCATTTAAAGTTGCGCTTTTCGTCTTTGAGTAGGCCTCAAACATAAATGGCGTAAACATAAAGCTAACCGTTTGATGCTTGCTGGTGTCTTCTGCCATAGTGAAAGTCAGCGTGTAGTTAGTACCTAACGCGATGGTATCAATATCGTTCGGGATCACTCGAACAACGAGCTCACCATTGTCGTCAGACATAAATTGGTTTGCTTTTAATGTCTGCTGACCTTTGATCACCTCTAAAGTGAACAAGTCAGGGTGTGATAGGGCTGCACTGACTTCTGCGCTTACAACTTCTCCATTATTGGTTGTTGTTGCTGTAAATTGCGGAAGATCGTCGCCGCACATCAGTGCCATGTCGTCCGATGGTGTGACGCTTAGGTCGAAGTCGTTCTCCGATGGAGGTTGCATGCTGCAATTCGGAACATCTTGAGGGGTAATCGGACAGAGCTGAGAAGAGTAGTGACAATCAGTGTCGCCCAATCCACAGTATTGCGTGTATTTGTTGTCTTGTGCTTTCGTTTGTGCACTTCCTGGCGTTTGTTGGATTTCACCACAAACTTGACTTGGCTGATTTGGAGCGTTGTTGAAGTTCAATGTTTGGAAGTATTTAATTGCTGTAGTAGAGTCGTAGAACGAACCGTTCAATGCGGCAGATGCTCCTTTAGTCTCAGTAGTGCCGTAGATCTCCATGTCATCAATAAGCAGAGAACTGTGCGCCACAATGTCACCAACGACAAAATGATCTTGTAAAGGATGGTTTGTTTTTAGGTGTAGTGTGTCGCCTTGTGATTCGATCTTACCGCAGATGTTTGCATTGAATATATCGGTCGTACTGTGAGTCAAAATGTCACCAATAATGGTGTTGTACTCACCATCAATATGAAGGGCCTCACCTGTTAGCTCTATATCCCCATCGATGAGAACGTTATTCAGCTTTGTTGGGTAAGCCGATAGAAGATCACCATAGATAACCGTGTGCTTGTTTTGGTAATCGTCAATGCTTGAAGCTTTCTCATTGTTAACCGTTAATCCGGTAGCGAGTGCGTGTAGAGAGATACGCTTATTGGGTTCACCAATCGTATTGTTCCCCTCTAACACAATGCCATGAGCTGCTTCTAGCGTTATCTCTTTTTCCGGTAATGAGGAGACAATTTTGTCACCTGCGGGTAGGACGAGTTTCCCTGTACAGTGATAAGTCGTACCATCACTTCCGATACTAAAGCTCTTGTGTGAGCAAAGTTGACCTAACTCAGATAGATCTTTGACGTCATAAGTGGTGGCGTGTGAGGCTAGCGGTAAAACAAGAACCGCAGCGAAAATACTGCAAAGACGCATCATCAAATGTCCTAAAAAAGTGGAACAAGATGGCATCAAGCGAGCGTGAGAAAATGCTCACAAAAGTTGAAATGTCGGCGGTGTTTTTGGTTTTTAATCCGCTTACTTATTGAACTTTGGCTATTTTTATTTCGTATGTCATACCAAAGCTTAGTGGCGTTATTAGAGCGTAAGTATGAGATTAGTTCAATAGCTAAGTGTGACATGAGTCGCTTTATTCATGTAACTATTTGTTGGTAAAAGATAATAATTGACCATATTGATTCAGAATCAGTAGCTTGAGCGTCCTGATTCTGAACCGAACTTAATCCTAGGCTGCGTGAACAATGAGTGGGGCCATTTGATATAACTCTTCTAGTATGGCTTTCGTATGTCTCGAATAGACCAGACGATCGCGATCGCCAACGAGTTGAATGGCTCTGACTTTACCTGCAACCAGGCATTGCCTAATGGTGCGTAGAACCATTTGGATATCAATTTCTGAGGTACCATCAAGGCTGTTTTTGGTTTTTAAGGAGCCAAGGTCGATACTGAGGATTATTTGGTCGCAATGGTCGAGGTAATTGCCGATCAACTGCTTTACATTATTGCGATGACGAAAAGAAAACTCTTTATCGGTTACCCAGTCACAACCTTGATCCTCCGCGTATTCCCACGTTTCTTGCTTTGTATCTTGTTCGCTAACACCAGCAAAAAATAATCGCACGTTTTGATAGCGAGAAAGAGCAAAATGGAATGCGGAGCCTAAACGTGGTTCAAGTGTCGGCTTCAAGTTCATGTCATGTCCAATATTTACCACACCCACTTCGTCTCGATAAGACACGACCACAGGTAACATGGACAAGATTGCCTCGGTACAGTTGGTCACTAAAACGGGAATAGAATGACGAGAAAGCGAAAGACTTAACGCTTCCTGAAACTCGCCATTTTCCAGCTTGTCGTGGTTGAAGTGACCAAAGTTTTCAGCGGTTTCATGATCATGCTGTTGGTATAGCCAATCGCTAGCATTTTCCAAACTTTGATCAGCTAATTCAAACGCTCCCTTAGACATGGGAGGCAAATACTCACACACTGTCATAAAAGAAAAAGGGTAATGCTGCGGCTGTTTCACGGTGTGGTGGAGTTTATAGCGTTTGAAAAAGCTTAACATGATGAATTACCTTTCTGGTGGTAGTGCCCTTGCCGCTTGCAACACATGCAAAATAATGCGCTGCTTATCCTTTTCGACTCGGTGGGCCGGAGCCATCACCGAGACCGCGCCGATCAGTTTGCTTCCTTTCATCACTGGTGCACTGATGCCAGAAACACCCGGGTCAATTTCTGAAGTACTGACGGCATATCCGTGTTTACGGATGGTTGTGAGCTCTTGTTCCCATTCGTCTCGTCGGTGATCTTGATTAAAGTATCTCAAGATTTTCTCGCATCGACTTTGAGGCATAAAAGCGAGCATCACTTTAGATGAGGCACCACGTAGCAGAGGTTGACTTTGACCCTGGACGAAGCTGCAACGCAGCGCCTGCATACTTTCTTTTTGTCTGACACAAAGCGCGCGATACCCTGCAGGTACCATATAAGCGGCCATTTCTCCTGTTTGTTGTACCAACCGAGCCAGTATGGTTTCGACCATATCTAACCCATGCTGTGCGGTCTCATAGCTATGCATGAGCAGCAATGCTGCCGGGCCAACGACAAATGTCTTGTCGTGTACGCTTTCTTCAATCAAGTTCCACTCTTTGAGCAGCTTCAAGTGTCGGTAGAGACTGCTCAAAGGAACGTTCAATTGCTCGCTTAGCGTTTTCGCAGAGACTGGGAATGGACTAACTGCAACTTGCATTAACAACTGCAGTGCTTTTTCGTTTACCTGATTCGCATTAGCTTTGTTTGTCGTCATGAGAGTGTTGTAACGTGTTATATGAATTACGACAAATATAATTCTTAATCACTGAGAAAAGAAAAATAATTTTAATGGGTAATTCTCGCAGGGTGAGAATTTGATGGCTGAGGGCTTACCTTGGTACCGATGGGCTCAAAAGTGATGTCGTATTGACGTCTCAGGTTTGAGTCGTTTGATGCTAAATTGGAACAAGAGGAATTAAGGCATTGTTTAGTTTGCGGTATTACTAAGTGTTTCGCATACTGAGTTAATCTAAATAATATTATAAACGAGAGTTGCTAGTGGGTATCAGATTCCAGATACCATCTCAGTAAATCGGTTTTATAAAAGGTTACTTTTATATGCTGAATAAGGCGCTTTTTAAAAAAGCCATCATTTTTTTGTTGCCCATTCCTTTGATTGTTGGCGAGGTCTTGTATTTAGCTCGTGAAAGCGTGCAAAATAACCTCAATCATCTATTAGAAAAAAACGTTCAAATCGCAGACGAAATTTTATTCCAAATAGAGACCGAAAACCGCACGGCTTTGTTGCATCCTAGACGATGTGAAGAGCTTCAGCAAAACTTGATGTTTGAACGAGATATCGAAGAAATGCTGATTGTAAAAAATGGGATCATTACGTGTTCTTCTAAACTGGGCGTAATTTCTAAGCCGTTAGCCGAGCACATTACATTTCCTGAGGGACAAGCGTTAGCACTGGGAAACGTGGATAGCGTATATGACCAATTTTTGCTCGTCGTGACCGAAGGAGAGCGAGGTTATCAAGCGGTGACGATTATTGATCATGACTACTTTAATGCGAAGATAGGATTTAATAACGATTTACGCTTAAAACGCTCTGCCTTATTTATTCATGACCAAGTTGCACCTGAAGAAGCGTTGAGAACGGGAAGTAATCCTATTGGCATCAAATCGTCGCAAATGTTTGAGTATGAAGCTTTGAGTGAAGCTAGCGATCTATTCGTCAAACAGAGAACACTTTCCTATTTTTTGTATTCAATTCCAATCATTTTTGTTATCTATCTTTGCTTATATGCGTTAAATAAATTTATCGATCCTCATCGAAGCTTGGTTCTGGATTTAAAGAAAGCCATAAAGAAAGGTGAGTTGACTCTGTATTACCAGCCCCAGATTAACGTCGATACTGGTCAACTATTTGGTTTTGAAGCCCTAGTGCGATGGGAGCATCAGAATAAAGGGTTCATTTCTCCTGATGAGTTTGTGCCAGCGGCGGAGCAAAGTGGATTGGTCTTTTTGCTCACGGATTACGTTCTCGATAAAGCGGCAGAAGACTTTAGTAAATTAGACTTTAATCAGTCTGTTCACCTTGGTATTAATGTGCCGCCCGGTTACTTAGTTGGGCCAAACGCGATTAGAAAGATTCAACTCATTGATAGGAAGTTAAGTCGAAATAACGTCTCATTAGGCATAGAGATAACAGAACGTCAACTCATTGATGCTGAAGCCAGAAAGTGCATCGCAGCGCTGCGAGTACATGGCATTGATGTGTTAATCGACGATTTTGGTACCGGTCAAACCTCGCTGTCGTTCCTGCAGCACATGCGTATAGATTACCTAAAAATCGATAAATGTTTTGTCGAAACTATTGGTATACCTAGCCTTAGTGCTTCTGTTTTAAAAGCTATTGTTCACTTTGCGGAAGAGCTAAAAGTACAACTCATCGCCGAAGGTGTAGAAACAACGGCGCAAGCCGACCATTTGAAAAAGATGGGAGTGCGATATCATCAAGGATACTTTTACTCCAAGCCTTTACCTTATGATCAACTTGCTCAGCGAAGTCATTATGATTGGTAAACGTTAGCCCGGTAACATTGGTCATTGTCATCAAAAACAAACTCTAGCTCATTCTTGATGCTATCCAAGCGGTCTTCTTGGTAATGAGATACATACAATAGCTGGCTTAAATTCTCTCGGGCGATGAGCTCAAGAGTATTCTTAACTAAACGCCTGCCAAGAAAATCCAACCCTTGATATGGCTCGTCCAAAATCAGTAATGTAGGCTGTTTAACGATGGCTCTTGCAATCAACAACAGGCGCTGCTGACCGTACTCTAATTGCTTGAATGAGGTTTTTCGGTATTGGCTCATATGTAGGATGTCGAGCCATTCGTTTGCGATGTCCACTTCTTTACGAGTGGGTTGGTTATACAACCCTATGGAGTCGTAAAAACCGGACAAAATCACGTCTAGCGCACTGCAGTTAACGCGGTATTGAAGGTGTAACGCTGAAGATACCATGCCTATGTGCTGCTTAATTTCCCAGATTGTCTCGCCAGACCCTCGCTTTTTACCAAAGATATCAATGTCATTGCTGTAGCACTGAGGATGATCACCAAAGATTAACCCAAGCAAGGTGCTCTTCCCACAGCCATTTGGGCCTTTGATCTGCCAATGCTGACCTTTGTCTATTCGCCAGTTTAAGTCAGTAAAGATCTTCTTATCAGTGTATTCAACAGACCCATTTGTTAGTTTAAATATTGGGTTGTCGAAGTGTGTCGAGTGCTGATGCTGACGTATCAAGTTCATCATTTCTTCACTCTGTTGCTCGGACTGAGATTTAAGCTGTCCAATGATTGGATGATTATCCCAACTGGATTTATCCATTGTACTGTCCAGCTTTCCTGCACTGAAAAGCGCAACGCGATCAATCCACTCAGGCATATCAGACTCGCGAGAGAAGGTGACCAGTAGCTGTACGGTTTGAGAAAGCGAGTGTAAATAGTGAGCGAGAGCTGCTCGATGGGCAATATCTAAACCAGTAAATGGGTTATCTAGCAGTAACAAATCAGGCTGTGTTGCTAAAGCGCGAGCTAACATCACTCGTCTTGTTTCCCCTGTAGAGAGAACACGAAAGCCACTGTGTTTAAGGTGAGTTAGGTCGAGATCGGTAATCAGCTGATCTATTAAATTAGCGTCTTGGCTGCGCTCCTGAATGAGTGAGTAAACGGTACTGCCTTGATCGATACGATCAAGAAAGTCTGTATCGTCCTTTTCTAATTCTCTTTCCAGTAATCGCTGTTGCTCTGATAACGACACTTGAGCAACGGACAGCCCATCAAGCTCAAGTTTCCCGCTTATTGGTAAAAGTTCACCACAAATAAGGTCTCCAAGTAGAGAACCAATATCCCCATCCGCGCTGAATACTCCCCAAGATTGCTGAGTATCTATTTTCCAATCGTCAATAAATAGGTGAGCCGTGTTCCCTTGAGCGGCAAGTTGACTAAAACGAATAGTCATATGTTTGTCTTCCTTGTTTTCGTTGTAATCGTTTATTTATAACAATTTACGAACTCAGTAAGGAAGCGCTTTTGTGTATTAATTTTAATCAATGCAGCATCTTGTGAGCACTCAAGGGTAGTGCTATTTGAGAGTGAAACAGCCACTACGCTTGCAGGTAATAAATTGACCTATCAGTAATTTCATTGAATTTTACAATGAGCTTATCATTATGTGCATAAATGTTATGCTGCTACACTCATACTTGCCGTTTATTTAATTAATCAATGTAAGGACACATGTTTATGAGTGAAACGGAATATGATTACCCTTCGAGTTACAGCCTAGTTTCTATCACCGATACGTCCAGCTATATCAAATATGCCAGTGAAAACTTTAATGAAGTCGCGGGGTTTGATGATGGTGAACTTATCGGTAAGCCTCACAATGTTGTACGCCACCCCGACATGCCGAAACAGGCTTTTAAAGATTTATGGACGCACCTAAAAGCCGGAAAACACTGGATGGGAATGGTGAAAAACCGACGTAAAAACGGAGGGTATTATTGGGTTGATGCGTTTGCTTCTCCTATCAAATCCAATGGTGAAGTTGTTGAGTACCAATCGGTTCGATTTAAACCTGAGCGTATACACGTTCAACGAGCGGAAAAAGCGTATTCAAAACTTCGGAATAACGGTAAACCATTGCAAATGTATCTTCCCCGTACGCGTTTGTGGATGAGATCAGCCTTCTTTCTTTTCATTTCCAACCTTCTTGGCTTGCTAACTCTACAAATGAATCAATCACCAGCGGTGGCCTTTGGCATCGCTGCATTACTTTCCGTTTTCTCAATTTATGTATTAACAAGGCCAGTTGAAAAGCTTGCTAGACAGGCTAGGCAAGACTTCAACAATCCGCTAATGGAATATATTTATTGCGGAAAAATTAACGATCTGGCTGAAATTGAGCTGGGTATGAAGATGCGTAAGCAATTTGCAGATGCGCTATTAGGGCGAGTCGGGGTGTCTGTAAAAGACTCTTGCGAAGAAACGCGTGCAAGTGCCAACAGTGCTGCGACTAATAGCCAGCAAGTGACGGAAAACTTGAGTGCACAGAAAGTAGAGATCGACTCGGTCGCTACAGCGGTCAATGAGATGCAAGCCTCATCATCTGAGATATCAAATAATGCTCAAGCGACTGCTGATGCTACGCTAGAAGCGCAGAACACGATGACAGATAGCCGTAGCGTTATCGATAATGTTAACCACTCGGTGCTAGAGCTGGTGGGTGAGCTCGGCGAAATCTCTAAAGTTGTCATGCGTTTGAACCAACAAACCGAGCAAATAGGAACTGTTGTTGAAGTGATCAATGATATTGCTGAACAAACCAACTTATTAGCGTTGAATGCAGCAATTGAAGCGGCGAGGGCAGGCGAACAAGGAAGAGGGTTTGCAGTCGTTGCGGATGAAGTGAGAACCCTTGCTAAAAGAACACAGGAATCGACAACAGAAATTAAAGCGGCCATTGAGGGGATTCAAAAGGGCAGTAAATCAGCGGTTTCTGCGCTAGAGAAAGGCAATGACATGTCGACCGGAACGGTAACATTATTAGGCACGGCTTTAGAGAGCATCCAACAGCTGCAATCTCTCGTTCAGGATGTAGTCGAGCGAAATCAACAAATTGCGGTAGCGATAGAAGAACAGGTTTACGTAACGGATGAGATTAACGAAAACATCCAGTCGCTTAACTTAAAGTACAGTGAATCGTATGATCTGATGACAGAAACGAATCAGATGAACTCTAAAGTGCAAAGTTGTACCAATGACCTATCTGAAATGATTAAGAAGTTTGCTTAAACACTAGAAAATAGAAATAAAGAGCCCGCTAATTTTTAGCGGGCTCTTTATTGGAATGTGGTGAAGTTCTGGGGCCGTATACGACTAGGGGTTCGAACCTACGTCATTTTACAAGCACTAAAACGACGAAAGCTCGCAATAAATGCGAGCTTTCTAAATAAGTGGCGGGCTACATGGGACGATTATGGGAACTGGGAAATAGTATCTAACATTCAATAGCTTAATATGTTTTTTAGTTCGCTTAGAGTTGCTGTTAGCTATAAATAATCAATGGATTTTAGAGGAGACCAATATGCGAACACGCTATGATGCTAATGGCCAACTTACAATGTTTTTGATTAGTTCAATCTAGATGATGGGTGCCTACAAGGCAGATGAGTATCTAAGAAAGCTATGAATAGTTTAGTCATCAGTAGGATGACTAAACTTTATTTTTGTGGAAGTGATAAAGGCAAAGTTAAATGAGCTAGGTTCTCATCATAGAAAGTCATTAATGATTTGCTAAGGAATTTGTTAAGTTTTGTTATTCGAATCATATCATGATGCGAATATGTACTTTTTCGAATCATGAGGGCATTTAACACAGAGCTTAGCTGACTTATCTCTGCTTCAAGTGCTTTAATGAGTCCTATCATTAACAATGAGTCTAGTTGCACTAGACCTTACTTACCTTCTAGCTGAATAACAGATTGGAGTCGCGACCAACGAGAAGCCGTAAATATGCAGCTCTTAAATCAGGATATTCCTGATTAGCCTCTGAGAAGTTATTTAGAAACTGACGTGAATATTACTACCTTAAACCGAGAAACTATTGGGTAGTTGATCGGAGTTTCGTTCAACTCAATATTATTCTTTTGCAAGAAACAGCAACCACAAGTGGATCCCAAAATAAATCAGGAATGTTTACTTGATAAGGTTTTCCTTTTTTTTAGGAACGCATGTAAATATCCCTACCTTTAGCGGAGTTTATGCCTGTCATACCTTTATTTTTCAGATAATTAACCATTATGAAAGTTTGCTTTTAATAGCCTTTAACCTTTGGAACAGAGCATAGGGAGTCTCTCTGCGTACTCGTCAGTGCTAGATGGCTTTTGTATATCAGATAGATAGCGAGATATACATCAAGTAAAAGTCTCACCAATTGCTGTACAGTTAGTTGCTTATTTGTTGGGAGGGGGTATGTGGACAGACAACGAAGCAGAAAAAGATTACCTGAACTTTGACAGTGTCGCTAAAACAGTATCTGAAATTATTGTTCAAGCAGAGTCTAGACCAATTTCTATAGGTGTCTCTGGTGCTTGGGGGGTGGGTAAGTCCTCAATGATTAAGCTCATCGAGAATGATCTAAGAAGCAGGGATGATTCAGAAAGTAATAAGTATGTATTTGTTAAGTTCAATGCTTGGCTGTATCAAGGGTATGACGATGCCCGGGCTGCATTAATAGAAGTCGTTGCCTCGACTTTGGCATCTGAGGCAGAAAAGCGGGAAACATGCGTTGATAAAGTCAGATCTCTTGTGGAAAAGGTTAACTGGTTTCGCGCACTTAAGCTAACTGCTTCGTCAGCAGCTTCAATGGCATTAGGATTACCGCCCACAGGGGTAATTGCAGAAATGTATGGTGCCGTAAAACGTTTTACGGATGGCGATATTACTCAAACAGATATCGAGCACGCTGGATCCGTGGGTGGCAAAGTGTCAGAAGTTGCTTCAGGTTTAACTAAACAAGCACATAAGACTCCTCCCAAAGAAATTGAAGAGCTGCGAGCTGGGTTTGAGTCAGTGCTAGAAGAAATGGGAATCACTTTGGTGGTGTTAATCGACGACCTTGATCGGTGTTTGCCAGAGACAACTATTTCAACACTGGAGGCCATTCGGCTTCTCTTGTTTCTTGAAAAAACAGCGTTTGTTATCGCTGCAGATGACCAGATGATAAAACATGCGGTGAAAAAGCACTTTCAAGATGTGGAAGATGATTTGGTTACCAGTTATTTTGATAAATTAATCCAAGTCCCTATCCGAGTTCCACCTCTTGGAACTCAAGAAGTGCGCTCCTATATGATGTTGCTCTATATCCAAAATAGTACGCTTGAGACCGAACGTAAAGAAGTTTTGCGCCACGCTATATGCAAGCAGCTAAGTAAAAGTTGGCAGGGATGTCGGGTGGACCTGAGCTTCATTAGGGAAACGGATAGACACTTACCGGGGGATTTAAATACTCAATTGGGTACGGCAGATAGACTTGCGCCTTTGATGACCACTGCAACTGGTATCTCCGGTAATCCTCGGTTGATTAAACGGTTTCTGAATGCGTTGTCGATTCGTATGGCGATGTCGAAGGCCCAAGGGGTCGGTGTTGATGAGTCTGTATTAGCCAAAATTCTATTATTTGAACGATGTAGTAGCTCGATTGCGTATAGCGAACTCGTCAAGTCTGTGACTGAAAGTGAGAGCGGAAAATCAACGTTGATTGCCACCCTTGAGTCTCAGTTGGAGACGGGAGAACCGTTAGAGCTACCGAAGTCATGGGATCAGAAATTTACCACTGACTGGTTGATACTGCCTCCTCTACTGGGGGAGATCGACTTACGCGGTGCTCTTTATGTCAGCCGTGAGCACGCACCATTGATTCTGCCTGAAGACCAATTATCAATGCAAGCGGCGGACTTATTGCGAGCGATACTCGGTTTACCTGAAATGGCAAGTAGCTATAAACAACAGTTGGCCATGATACAGCGACATGAGGTAGCTGTAATGATGGACAAAGTTCTCGACAAAGCAAGGCAAGAACAAGAGTGGGGTACACCCGACATTCTCGACGCTTGTCTCGTGTTGGCTCAAATCGACTCTACACAAGGAGAAAAGGTAGCTGGCTTTTTGAAAGACCGTCCGGGTTCGCAGATTACACCCAGCCTCATACCCAAAATTTCAGATGAGCCTTGGTCACACCTAGTATTTGATTATTGGAGTGATGATGCAGAACTCAGTCCGCCAGTTCGAGCGGCAGTAAAAAAACTAATAGGAGCCTAACATGGGTACATCTCAATCAAGCAACGGGTCACCATCAGGTGTGCCAATGGTACCACCTTGGGTGCCTCAGCCGGATTCAGGTCAAGATACAACAGGTGGAGAAACTCCTAACGAGAACCCCCAACAAGAGCAAGATAGCCATCAGCCGAATCCACCTGTCGATGTCCCAGTGATAGCACCTCCGGGCCGATTTGGCCCTGCTCGATCTAAGCTAAACAAATTTGCTAGCGAGGGAGGAAGCGACCACTATCGTGGCGGACTCAAGCACTATATTAAACGAGGGTATGGCGGCAGCCAAAATGCAGTTAAAAGGATGTCGGGCTCAACGAGCAAAGCGGGAACTCTTTACTCAGCTTTACTTTCAGGATCTGACAACCCATTCAGCGGAACGGGGGAGCCCTTAGACCCGGTTTTGCTGAACGGCCGCTCTGCCGAAGAAGTAATGGACGCCATTGTAGAAGTAGTCAGCCCTGTTGATGGTACGCTAGACGCGGAGGCTAGTCGGGCATCGGTTAAAGAAGCGTTATCAGAGGTTCTCGATGAATCCCCGAACGCAGATCTGCTGATGTTGACTCAGGAACAAAGAGAAATGGCAATCATGCACTTTATGGCTGGAGATATATTTCGCCGTATCGATTTAGATTTGGGAAAAGATATTCGAGACAATGCGCCTAATGCTTCGATTGGAATGAAACGATTGAAAGAAGTCAAAGACTACGTAAAACAGACGATCTTTGCATCTTTTCGCCGCTTGAAGGCAAGCGGACAAGTGGTGTCGACTAGCACCGTAAAATCAATGGTAACCAATACCATCAAGGACACATTTGAGATATTTGAGGCATACGGATTATGAAGCTGAACTGCACAACGAAAACCTCGAGTTTCAGTACTGATAGCGATACTTTAAATGTCTTGCTCTATGGTCGGACAGAATCAACTCATTTTGCGACAGTTGGCGCCGCAATCATGGATGAGATCCGCCGAAGCCGACTAGTGCCTAGTGGTAAGGCGCTAGATTTGTTATCTATCGCCCTTTCAGTTATCTGTGCTGATTTGGCCGGGCATCGAAAAGCAAGTGCTGATGGTTGGACTCGCACCTTTGAATTGACCATAGCGGTTCAAGACAGTTCATTTTGGAATGAGCAAGCAGATACATTGGGACGACTATTAGCATTTTTGACAACTGACATATGGCAGTTTCGATTTGTAGATGAAGGCATATCACTCCCCTCTATTGAAAACTGCCAGCAACCAGATGAAGATTGTGTGTCACTTCTATCTGGCGGACTTGACAGTTTAGTTGGTAACATCGACCTAGTGGAGCAAGGCTATATTCCTTATGCCGTAACCCAAACAGTTCGAGGAGATGGTTACCAACAAACAACATTTGCAGAGTCGATAGGTAATGGATTGAGCCAGTTCAAGGTCAACCACAATGCGAGAGTTCCTAACCCCGAGACTCCGTCCTCACAACGGGCACGCTCCATTATTTTTCTTACATACGGTGTTTTGGTTGCAACCACATTGAAACGATACCAACAGGAGCATCGTGTACCTCTGTTTGTTTGTGAGAATGGATTTATCTCCATCAATCCCCCTTTGACCCCCATTCGTTTAGGAAGCCTTAGCACCCGAACGACACACCCCGTGGTCTTTTCTATATTCCAAGACATTCTTAATGCTGCTGGCCTAAGAGTTGATATAACTAACCCTTATCAGCACAAGACAAAAGGAGAAATGCTCCGAGATTGTCAAAACCAAGAAAAGTTAACGGAATTGGCGTCACAGACAACAAGCTGTGGCAGGTACTTGATCCATGGTCACCAACACTGCGGTCGTTGTGTGCCGTGTTTGGTTAGGCGGGCAGCATTTTTGGTTTGGAATAAAGACGATAGTACGACGTATAAATACACTAATCTTGGAATCAAAAATGATGAGCATGCTGGTTATGATGATGTACGGTCTGCACTGATGGCGATTCAAGAATGTCATAAATTAGGTACTAAGCGTTGGCTGAGTTCTGCATTGAGCTATCCTAGAATCCAGCAAAAAGACAAAATTGCGCACATGATTGAAAGAGGGCTTGAAGAAGTAGAAGCTCTATTGAATAGATATGGTGCTAAATGATCGATTTTCATTGCCACCTCGACCTATACTCAAACTGTCATGAAGTAGCAGAGGAAGTGCGTAAAAGAGGAATATACTTACTTTCGGTGACGACTACGCCCAGTGCATTTGACGGAACCCGTCAGCTGGAAGGTGATGGTACTCGAATACGTACCGCTCTTGGGCTACACCCTCAGTTGGCACACGAGCGGATTAGTGAGCTAGGACTGTTTGAGGAGTTAGTCAATGAAACGAAGTATATCGGAGAAATAGGTCTTGATGGCTCAAAAGAGTTTCGTTCTTATTTCGAACCGCAACATATAGTATTGGATAAAATACTAGAGAGCTGTACTCGCTCTGGAGGAAAAATACTCTCTGTTCACAGCCGAGGAGCTGCTTCTGAGGTCTTATCTAAACTACGGTACTACGCGGATGCTGGTATACCCGTCTTGCATTGGTTTACTGGGACGAAAAGCCAGCTCCAAACAGCCATCGATTTAGGATGTTGGTTCAGCATAGGTCCTGCAATGCTCATGTCAAAGCGATCTGTTGAACTAGTTACGATGATTCCAAAGAATCGTATTCTAACTGAAACCGATGGCCCTTTTGCTCGTCTACACCGAAGTGCTTTAATGCCTTGGGATGTTGAGGTAGTTGAAGATCAATTAGCAAAACTTTGGGAAAAGGATACTGCAACGACAAAGGCTCGACTCTATGACAACTTGAGAACCCTTGTTCAGTCTATTTGAGGGAAAGAAATCTGATTATGGTGGATGAGTAAATTTAGCCACTAGATTAGAGGTTTTACACGGCAAATGTAACTTCCGTTGCACTTGCCGTAATACGACTGTTACTCCGAAAAAGGCCGATTTAGAGCAACGGTACCGACATTCAGTTGATGGTACTTGAACTCATATGAGTGTCAGCTATCTCCAAGTCCCCAAATGTCTTTGACTTCTAACGTGTCGTACGCACATACTTGAATAAGATAAAAGCAAATCGAATATATCTTGCCAAAGATGTCTACCTCAAAATGAAAAAAGCAGCTTACTGAGCTAAGCTCATCTATTACTATATACGCCCTTTTTTGACAACTTTCTGGTCCGCCTTATGAAATAAATAGGCCAGATGTTACCTGCCCTTAGCCTTTGATTTTAATGGTTAAATTTTAATTTAAATATATTTAAGTTACGTAGCATTATATATCTATAGGATTGATTATTAATAACATTCCCATAATAAATCTCAAGTTAAATAACTAAAGTCAAGAATAGTTATAATATTTTGTCATATAATATTTTTTATTGGTTTTATTTGGGAATAAAACATAAAGCTAACAAATTGTAACTATTGGCTTTTGTCATAATGCCACATTATTTAAATTAAATCATGGAGTTATAATGCTACTCTTCTAAATTTAAAACTTGATTATATCCATGTTGATTATTAGATTTAATATTAATTAACATATATACGATAAAGAAAATATAAATTGTTTGTGTTATTTGAATTTATCAATGGTAATAGGTTCCTACAATCATCATTATATAGGTGTGATAATGAATTTAATTGAATATGAAAATGAACAACTAAAAATACAAGTCTACTTGACGTCAAATATCAATAAATGTTTAAAAAAGTTAATCGAGTCAATACCCGACAATGAATTAGAGAAAATTATTTAAATAGTTTTCTATCTATTCCCGTATTCCAATTATTTTTGGAGGTTATTATGAAGGTTGCTGCGTATGTAAGAGTCTCTTCTTACAATCAAAAACAAACTGGTGATTCTATTAGTGGTCAAAAAGAGTACATAAAAAACTGGGCCAATTTGACAGGGAACGAAATAATCAAATGGTATATTGATGAAAGTGCGAGCGCTTTCAGAGATTTGAGGCGATATAATTTTAATTTAATGCTACAAGATATTAAAAACCCAAACTCTGAAATAGAAGCAATTGTTGTATATAGTCTTTCAAGATTTTCTCGAAATCTAGTAAATCAGCTTACTGCTCAGAACTTGTTAGAAACATATAATGTCAGATTAATCTCAGCCAGTGAGGGAATCCCTGATGATCACAACACCGCTAGATTACACACATCTTTTTTAGGCATCTTGAATGAACACTATAGCCGTCAAAATTCGGCTGTAGTCACTGATAGACTTCAAGATACTGCTAGGAAAGGCTACTTTTGCGGTGGCCCCATTCCTCTTGGGTATATATCTGTTGAAATTGAAGGAGATACGTCGAAGAAAAGAAAAGTTTTAGCAGTGAATGATGATGAAGCTCCTATAGTAAAAGAAATATTTTCTCTGGCCGAAAAAGGGATAGATGGAAAACCTATGGGAGTTAAAGCAATATCTATCTATATGAATAATAAAGGGGCTCTCAATAGAGGGAAACAATGGAATCGTAATTCCATTGACAGAGTTTTAACAAGGAGAGACTATTTCGGTGAGCATATTCATGGAAAAAATCGAGACCCCAGAAAAGGGCTTGAACCAATAATTGTAAATGTTCCTGCCATTATTAGCAAAGAGCAATTTTTTAACGTTCAGGACGGGTTAGAATATCGAGGACTTAAAAATAACAAAAATAAATGTTACCGATCTGAATCATTATTGGTGGGAATACTTAAATGTAGTATTTGCAATTCAAATATGCTAGTGGTAACAGGTAAAGGTGGAAAATATAAATATTATGAATGTAGTAGAAAAATCAGGCAGGATGTAAAAAGCTGCTCTTCAAAAATGCTGCCTAAACCGCTAATAGATAATGCTGTCAGGAGGTTATTGTCTGATCGTGTGATCACTGAGGAAAACATAAATTATATTTATAAGGATTTAAAATCTAGGATTCGTACTTTAGTTGAAAAATCAGCCAGAAATGTCGCTTCTATTAATAGAAGAATAAATAATAATAACTTTAAAGTTAATAATATCATCGAGAAAATTGCTAGTAGACAGTTAGAGCCTAACACTCAAATCAATCAATACATAACAGATAAGCGCAATGAACTTGAAAGCCTTGATAGAGAGTTAGTAACAGCTCTTAAAGGCACAAAATTACCGATAAAGCAGTTTGGGCAAACGCAGGTAGCTCAACTGGTAAAAAACTTGAAAGAGATTGTTTTAACGGGTGATGAAGCGCGAGTTAAACAGATCCTTTTGATTTTACTAAAGGAGGTTGAAATTACACCTCAAAAAAAAATCTCAATACTAGGGTTTAATATGACATTAGTGTTTCTTGCATCGCACGCAAAAACGGGAACCGATTTCTCGGTTCCCGTAATCGACACTATATGGCGGAGAGATAGGGATTTGAACCCTAGATACGCTATTAACGTATGCCGGTTTTCAAGACCGGTGCTTTCAACCACTCAGCCATCTCTCCGTTGCGGAACGTATAATAGGGAGCATAGTCCGACTTGTAAAGTGCTGAATTATAATAGAAGTACTGTTTGCTCGTTTTATAGTCGCTGATGTGATGTTAAACAGTTTGAAAATGGGGTGAAAAAGAGACAAATAGTAGCAATTTATAGAGTTTTTACTTTATCTTGGCGCAAGTCAATAAAATGGTGTTTTATTGTTATCTTTATGATATTTAAGAAATAACTTTCTTTTAGGGTACAGGTGTTCGCCCGAAAGTATTTGCAAGACTTTGTGAACTAATTCAAAATTAACTGGTATAGCCAGTTGTGCTTAAATTTTTTAAGGGTGTTTATGAAGGTCACAAATCTATTTAAAGACAAAGTTGATGCGATTTCTGCTCATCAATCCGAGTTTATGAATTGGATGTCTCCAACGTTACGCGATTATTGGAGTGACTTTTTGGGAAAAGCTCAGAATAGCTTTCTTTTCTCGAAAGTTCGTGATCACCAACAGCCAGCTGTTAACGAAGAGGTTGCGCCTCAACCTGCACCAATCGTAATGGCACCTGAGGCTCAAAAGCTGTATGACGAGTTAAGTGAAAAAATTGGTGAAGTGATTCACACTGGTGACTGGGTGCATGTATCTCAAGAACGTATCAATCAATTTGGTGCGGTAACGGAAGACATGCAGTGGATTCACACAGATCCAGAACGTGCGTCAGTTGAATCTCCATTTAAGACAACCATCGCTCATGGCTTTTTAACATTAGCATTGTTGCCTAAATTGACTGACTCAGTGGACCCTGATAAGCCAATGTTCCCAACAGCCAAAATGGTCGTTAACTTAGGCTTAAACCAAGTTCGTTTCCCTTACCCTGTTAAAGCAGGAAACAACGTTCGTGCTGTCAGCAAGTTAACAAAAGTAACGCCGATCAAAAAAGGTTTGGAGATTGAGCGTGAAATTAAAGTGGAAATCGAAGGTATTCGTCGACCTGGTGCTGTTGTCGTTTCTGTTATTCAACTGCATTTCTAATTCCAGAGCCAGATAGAAAACATATAAAAAGAGAGCATTAATATGCTCTCTTTTTGGTTTTATTGATTAAAGCTTTTTACTGGAGTGTAACCGTAATCAGCAATCGCTTTTTGTCCTTGTTCTGAGCGAAGGAAGGTGACGAACCCTTTACCTGGTTCGCTAATCTTATTGACTTTGTAGAGTACTAGGAATGGCCGCGCCAATTTATACTTGTGATTGCTAATGTTTGCCGAAGTTGGGTCAATACCATCTAATTGAATCGCTTTTATTGAGCGATCTACTGATCCCACAGAAATAAACCCAATTGCACGAGTATTATGGTTCACGATGGTTTTTACCATGCTGTTGCTATTTACAACCAAGTTGTTCGGGCTGATATCTGAGACGAGGCGATCATTTACGATTTTGGTTAGTCCTAGCAGACTTTCAAAACTGTAGCGTGAGCCTGAAGACGCCTCTCTAGTGACAACAGCGATAGGTTGATCTGCACCACCAACCTCTTTCCAATTCTTGATTTTACCTTTGTAGATATCAAACAGTTGTTGTTGAGAAAGGTTTTTTACAGAGTTTGTACGGTTTACAACAACAGCTAGGCCATCATAAGCGATAGGATATACGTTGAGATCTTCACCTTTTTCGCTTTCTGTCAGATAGCGAGAGCTCATCCCAATCTCGGCTACGCCTTTATTAACCATTGTAATACCCGCACTAGAACCAATACCTTGAACTGCAATGTAATCGTCCGGGTGTGTTTTGTTGTATTCCTCTGCAAGTACATCCATTACGCGAGCAACCGAGGTTGACCCAGAGATATTAATTTCTTTTGCAATGGCGGGGAGGGAGACTGCTATGGCCAATAACGTCGCCACAGTAAAACGTAACATATTAAACTCCATATACGGTATAAAGCAGCGTTTATGATATTGCGTACAGGTTACACTTTTGTGAACTGTCAGGTCTAAACAAGGGAATTCTTTCTAACGAAGAGGTGATGTAGGTAGCGTTTCCAAGCAAAGTGAGATGGTAATCTGAGTAAATGAGAATATAGCCACCTTTTGTTTGAGGTAGGCAGATAATCACCATCGATGGTGGTGTAAAGGTTATATACTAGGATCGACAGCTCTAACTATCATCCATCGGGAGAACGTTGATGTCAGTGTCCCAAATGGCGACAAGTCGTTTATACAAATCAGTTCAATCGCTCTGCTCTGCGCGTAATGCTAACCTGCCTGTCGAGCAGGGTAAGTGCCTATATGAGCCAGTGGAGAATGGTGTCGAGCTTCATAGAGCGCATTTTCTTCTTGATTCACAGCACAGCGAATATACCTCTCCCGTCGCGAAGATCGTGTTTGATGAGGGCAATCAGCTTTGGTATTTCTACGTCCCAACGTATCGCAACGAATTATTAAGGTGGATACCTTATAAGCCACTTCCATACAGCCAAACGCTTGAAGAACTACTCACCGAATTGGAAAGCGATCCTCAAGCGTGTTTTTGGGAATAGGGAACGCTCCAATTCTAACAGCTGCCAATGTCGCCATAATTTATGCTTTGGATTTAACGACTTGGTTTCTAAAGTCTTTCGGTGTCATGTTGTAAACCGATTTAAATGCGGTACTGAAATGCGCAGCACTTTTAAATCCGGATTCAAACGCTATTTCTGTTATAGATTTTTCTGACATGCGCAGCTGGGTTGCGGCGAAGTTGATCCGCTTCACTTTTAATATCTGTGAAAATGAAAGCTCCTCTGCGGCGAGGCGGCGTTTTAAGGTCGCGATAGACATGCTCATATGAGCCGCTAAGCCTTCCAGAGTGATATCTTTCTCGATATTGTTCTCAATATACTTGATGGCCTTTTGAGAGTCGCTTAGGCTGCTTGCATCATCTATGATTGATAGGATGTTTGGCTCTACCTCCACCATTAACGACAGCAGTGCCATTGCGATATGACCTTGTGTGTAGTCTGGAGCATTGCGACTCGCTAAGTTGACCAATGTGTCTTTTAGTTGTGCTACTTCGCTGCTGGCTTGCGCTGAAAAAGGATAGAAGCGCCTTTCTTCCGTCTTGGAGCGTAGCATTGGGTGGGCTTTTTTAAAGTCACAGAATAGATTTGGGTTGAAGACTAGAGCCAGTGCTTTAAAGCCATTTTCACTAGGGATGGCTTCTGCGCTGCTCAAATCAGCAGAGTTGTAGAGAGTAAAATCTCCTGCTTTAAGTTCAAACTGTTCACCATTTGGTTGATGAACTAATAGGGCACCTTCTTCAACAACATATAAGCCATTATGTGTTGCGGTGTAACGCTCACTTTTGCGCGCAGTGAAGTGATTAAAGCGAATGATCTCAATGTTCGGCATATTCGTTCTTATCATTTTTACATAACAAATAAAAAAGGCGCTCAATAGAGCGCCTTTTAACTTCATTCGGTATTATTCACTTACAGTCTGTTCTGCTTGTGCTGCTGGTTGTTCAGCAAATACCTGGGTTGGCTTTGCAACTAAACTTCGGTTCTCTTGGTTTACGTCCGCAAGGACAATTTCCAATGTATCACCAAGTTTGTATACGACCTCTTTATCGATAGAGATGGTACCGTTGTCGCCATTGCACTCAATTCTTTCTTTATTATCAAGAATTAGTGCACCAGGAATAAAGGCTGCTGCGCCATTTTCGAGAAGTCGGACACGTGCACCAGCACGATTAATATCGAAAATCTCACCTGTGAAACAAGTTTTCTTGTTCGGCTCATCAGCAAGCGTACGTGCATATAACCAATCTGAGACATTTCGCTCAGCAATTTTATGATGTTTACGGTGCAGAGCTAGTTCTTCACCGACTTGATCATCAGGTTTTTGCACTGGCTCTTTGCCTAGGATGACGGCCTTCAACATGCGATGGTTGATCATATCGCCGTACTTACGAATTGGTGATGTCCAAGTCGCATAGATATCCAGCCCCATAGCGTAATGAGGAAGAGGCTGATTACCTACTTCACTGTAGGCTTGGAACTTACGAATACGATTATCAAGGTAAGAGGTTTCTTGCGCAGCCAACCAACGACGCAATGCAGCAAAGCCTTCTAGAGTGGTAATTGACTCTGCTGTGAATTCCAGTTCACCTTCTGGATTGACAAGTTGAACCACTTCTTCAATCTTCTCAGTCTTAATGCCAGCGTGAGTATTGAAAACACCTGTTTCAAATTTATCGCGCAGTGTACGACCAGCACAGATGTTTGCGGTAATCATTGACTCTTCAACCAAGCGATTTGCACTGCGGCGCATATCTGCATGGATAGCAACCACATCGTTGTCTTCACTCAGCTCAAAACGGTAGTCAGGGCGGTCTGGGAAGACCACTGCGTTTTTCTCACGCCATTCTGCGCGAGCAAGGGAAAAGTCGTAAAGGTCACGAACGATCGTCGCGATCTCTTCAGATGGTTGCCATGCTTCTGAGCTGCCGTTTTCTAGCCAATCAGACACATGATCGTATGCTAGGCGTGCGTGTGACTTGATGTTTGCTGCAAAGAACTTGATATCGTCGCCAATTACGCCGTCTTTATTTACGGTTACGGTACAGCAAATAGCAGGGCGGATTTCGCCTTCAATCAGAGAGCATAGGTTGTCTGCTAGATCGCGAGGCAGCATTGGAATATTGCGGCCCGGAAGATAAATAGTATAGCCACGCTCACGTGCTACTTTATCCATTTCATCTTCTGGTGTGATGTAGGCGGTTGGATCTGCGATAGCGATAGTCAGTTCGAAATCGCCAGATTCGGTTTTCTTCGCGTACAGCGCATCGTCCATATCTTTGGTTGATTCACCATCGATAGTCACGAAAGGAACGTGTGTCATGTCTACGCGTTCTAGATCGGCGTCGTCTTTTAGTTCCCAGTTCTCGATGCCTGCTGGCTCAGAGTTTGGTAGATCGTTTTGAGCAAGCGTTACCCACCAAGGTGCAATTTTGTCGTTCGCATCTGTGATTTTTTCAGAAATTTCTACGAAGAAAGAGTTATCGCCTTTTAGAGGGTGGCGAATAAGATGTGCGACAACCCAATCTCCCTCAGCGAACTCGTCAGGTTTTAGACCTTTCTTTAGTTTCGCTTTAAGAGAAAGCTTTTTAAGCTGTGGGTGATCAGGTGCTACGTTTAGCTTGCCTTTGAACATTTTGACTCGACCAATAAAGCGAGTCACGGATTGTTCTAACAGCTCTTGTGGCTCTGCAACTTCGCGTTCATTTTCTGTGCGGATAATGGCGACGACTTTGTCACCGTGCATGCACTTTTTCATGTACGCAGGTGGGATGAAGAAGCTAGTCTTGCTGTCCACTTCCAAAAAGCCAAAGCCTTTATCTGTGGCTTTTATTGAGCCTTCTTTTTTCGGCAGGTTTTCTTGGATTTGCTGCTTAAGCTGAGCGAGTAGTGGGTTATCTTGAAACATCTTTTCTTAAATTACCTATGGAGTTGGGCACACTATAATCATTGCGAGCTATTATTACTACCTGTGGAGCGCAATTTCGCCGTGAATTTTGCTGATCGAATTGCAGGAAATCGGCTTAAATATTGATGAAAAACTCATCTGCGAGCTGCGCAAATCTACGGGGAATGGTGGGGCTGGTGGAAAAATATGCTAAAAATGCCATTATTGAGAATAAATTGTGATGTAATTCAATTTTTTCTGGATTTTTTTATGCTTTTAAGGAATAATCCGCCTCCCTTAGTCGTCCCTAATGGCTTATCGCGGTTGTGTACTGTGCTGTGTTCCTGTCTGAATGGAATCAGTAACTGGATGAATCAGTATCGAATTGGAAGAGCATATGGGACTGTTTTTTTGTTTAATTAAGTAGGATCCCAATGCAAGATTCTGTTATTCAATTCAGCGATTTATCTCTGAATGATTCTATCCTTTCTGCTCTAGACGGAATGGGTTTCGTGTCACCAACTCCAATTCAGGCTGCGGCAATCCCACACCTGTTGGAAGGTGCTGACGCGCTGGGTAAAGCTCAAACAGGTACAGGTAAAACGGCAGCGTTCTCTCTGCCTCTTCTAAATAAGATCGATCTCAACCAACGTAAACCACAAGCTATCGTTCTTGCGCCAACGCGTGAGTTAGCGATTCAGGTTGCGGCTGAAATGAAAAACCTTGGTAAGAACATCAAGGGTCTTAAAGTTTTAGAGATTTACGGTGGTGCTTCTATCGTAGATCAGATGCGTGCTCTTAAGAGTGGTGCACAAGTTATTGTTGGTACTCCAGGTCGTGTACAAGACCTTATCAACCGTGAACGTCTACACCTAGATGAAGTAAACACGTTTGTACTAGACGAAGCTGACGAAATGCTAAACATGGGTTTCGTTGATGACGTTACTGCGATCATGGAACATGCACCAGAGTCTGCTCAACGCGTTCTATTCTCTGCAACAATGCCTCCGATGCTTAAGAAAATCGTTGAGCGTTTCCTACGTGAGCCTGTAATGGTTGACGTTGCTGGTAAGAACCACACTGTAGACAAAGTTCAACAGCAGTTCTGGGTAGTGAAGGGTGTAGAGAAAGATGAAGCGATGTCTCGTCTTCTTGAAACGGAAGAAACTGATGCGTCAATCGTCTTCGTACGTACTCGTCAAGACACTGAGCGTCTAGCTGATTGGCTATCTGCACGTGGCTTTAAAGCGGCAGCTCTGCACGGTGACATTCCTCAGTCTCTACGTGAGCGTACTGTTGATCACATCAAACAAGGTGTTATCGACATCCTAGTTGCAACTGACGTTGTTGCACGTGGTCTTGATGTTCCACGTATTACGCACGTATTCAACTACGACATTCCATTCGATGTTGAGTCTTACATCCACCGTATCGGTCGTACTGGCCGTGCTGGACGTAAAGGTAAAGCGATCCTTCTTGTTCGCACTAACCAAATCCGTATGCTTCGCACTATCGAGCGCGTAACTAAGTCATCTATGGAAGAGATTCAACTTCCTCTACGTGACCAAGTTGCTGAAGCTCGTCTAGCTAAGCTAGGCGCTGAGCTTGAAGCAGAGAAAGAGCACAAAGCTCTAGACAAATTTGCTGAGCTAGTAGAGAAACTACAAACTTCTCTAGAAATCGACCCAGCAACGCTTGCTGCTATGCTTCTTAAGCGTCAGCAAGGTAAACGTCCTCTGTTCTACATTGGCGAAGACCCAATGGTTGAAGCGATTGAGCGCGATAAGCAACGTCGCAAAGAGCGCCGTGAAGGTGGTCGTGACGGCGGTCGTAACTTCAACAACCAAGATTGGGATACTTACCAGCTTCAAGTTGGTCGCGAGCAAGGTGTTCAAGTTAAAGACATCGTTGGTGCTCTAGCGAACGAACTAGGTCTAGGTAAAGGCTCTATCGGTGCGATCAAGCTAGCACAAGGCCACACATTCGTTCAGCTACCAAAAGCAATGACTTCTGAAGCTGCGGGCAAGCTAAGCAAACTACGCATCCGTCAACAAGATGTTGGTGCTGTAGTATGTGACTTCGATGACTTCCGAGAGTCTCGTGGTGGTCGCCGTGACGGTGGTCGTCGCGATGGCGGTCGTCGTGATGGCGGCGGTTACCGTGGCAACCGCGAAGGCGGCAACCGTGGTGGTGATCGTCGTGAAGGCGGTCGTCGCGAAGGTGGCTTCCGTGGTAACCGTGACGGCAACCGCGATGGTAACCGTGAGGGTGGCGAACGTCGCTTCGATCGTAACCGTGGTGGTGATCACCGTGGTAACCACCGTGGTGAGCGTGGTCACGGCCGTGGTCGTCGCACTCAAGAAGCATAATCACGAATCAGTGATTAGAGCAATTGATTAAATTGCCGTAAGAATTGAAAGCCGAGCGAAATGCTCGGCTTTTTTATGCGCGTCGAATACGGCTTTGTTTTTCATCGTGCTCATTTACCCAGGTTATTACTTCGTTTAAGGGTAGGGCTGGGCAGAACAAGTAGCCCTGAATGATGTCGCAGCCACGACTGCGTAAAAAATGCAGTGTATCCATGTCTTGAACGCCTTCTGCGACGACTGAATACCCTAGACCATGCGCTAACGCTATTGTGTTCTCAACGATAGAGCGGGTGCCCTCTGTCCGGCTTGCGGTACAAAGAAATGATCGGTCGATTTTAATTTGATCAACTGGGAGATCTCTCAAAAGCGACAGAGATGAATACCCGGTGCCAAAGTCGTCCAAGCTGATCTTAATACCCAATCCTTTGATTTGGTGAATTAGGGGGTTGAGCTCAACAACTCTATCAATCGCCATCGTTTCAGTAATCTCTAAGCTTATAAGGTCAGCAAATTGAGGGTTTACTTTGAGCAGTGTTTCCAAGCGGTTGAACAATAAATTAGACGAGAGATCTTTTGCAGATAAGTTAACGTGGACAGGAAGCTTGATGTCTTTTTCTATAAAGGTCTGGAGGTCTTTTTCAACTTGGTTGAGGACCCACATGGTGATGTTGTGCACTTGATTACTTCGCTCCGCGATGGGGATGAAGTCGTTAGGCGAAATCGTTTTACCATTTTCGTCATGCCAACGGATCACGGCTTCAAAGCCGACAGCTAAGTTAGTATGTGCGTCAATCAACGGTTGGTAGTACAGCTGGAACTCCTCTTTTTCCAGCGCACATTGAATACGAGAAGAGATTTCGAGCTGGTACTTGGCCCCGACGTTCATGTCCTCATTATAAAATGCAAAGAGGTTGCCATTTCGTTTGGCGTGATACATGGCAATGTCCGCGTGCTTTATCAATAGATCATTGGACAGAGCGTCATAAGGGTAGGTACTGACACCGAAAACAACGCGGGAAGAGACTTGAAACTCATCTAAATGGAAGCGATTAGACAGTGCTGAATCTAACTCTTTGATGAGACTTTTGCCTGTTTCCTCGCACGCTGACGAGGTGAGGATGACAAATTCATCGCCACCAACGCGGAAAATTTTGTCACTGCCTTTAAGTTTCTCTTGGAGACGTTGCCCAATTTGAATCAGTAGTTGGTCTCCACAAAAGTGTCCCATAGCATCGTTGACTTGTTTAAAGTTAACGACATCGAAAAGGATCACAGAGAAAGGGTCTCCAGACTGTATTCTATCTTCGATTAACTCAAAGCAGTATTTACGGTTAGGGAGTCCAGTAAGTGCGTCGTGAACGGCATTACGCTTCTCTTTTTCAGCAACGGTATGAAGTTCTAGTATGGAGTCGTTGCTCCATTTGATAACCAGCACCACAAAAATGCTGCCACCGAATAAAATGAGAGAAACTCCGGTTTCCAAGAGGGAAGCGATAGGTTTTTGCATTATAGCGTGTAAAAAAGCGGCATACGCAAAAATGAAACAGCTGATTAACAACAATAGGAAAGTCCACCCGGGTACATCAGTTCTCGAGCAGATGTTTTTTGTCATCTGCCATCCCCAGCAGAGCAAAATCAAACCTAAGATCACTAATAGAAATGCAATAGTGGGCACATTATTACCCCGATTTATTGATTGGTTTATTATTTTTGTTCACCCAATAAACAACGTAGCTCATATCTCTGAATTTGTACAAATTGACCTATTCATAAATTATGTTTAACAAGTCATATTTTTTAGTCTTCAAATAAAATCAAAACTTGCTACAGATCAACAAAATTTGTTCAATCAAATCGCTTTTACTAAAAGATTGTTGAAAGATTAAAAAATTATTGAATAATAGAGGGGCAAACAAGAAGTACGCAGCGCACAAGCGCTATTACAACCTCTGCTCTACAACAGGATAACTATTTCATGTCTAATTCGTTTGTACTGGTGATCAACTCTGGTAGCTCTTCATTAAAATTTGCTGTTATTGATTCTGAAACCGGTGAAGCTTTGGTATCAGGTATTGGTGAGTGTTTTGGCCTACCTGAAGCTGAAATCAGTTGGAAATATCAGGGAGAAAAAACCGTTGAAGCAATTCCTGCTGGCGGTAACCATCATCAGTACGCTGTTGAGCGAGTGGTAAAACTACTCGAGACTTTGGGTTTGAGCTCAAAATTTGTAGCTGTAGGTCACCGCATTGTTGCTGGTGGCGAAACCTTTAAAGGCACAGTAAAAGTCGATGAAAAAGTTATTCAAGAAGTTGAGCGTCTTGCTGAGCTAGCGCCACTTCATAACAAAGCGAATGCAGAAGGCATGCGAGCAGCAATGGCAGCATTCCCTTCACTGCCTCAATTCGCTGTGTTTGATACTGCTTTCCACCAAACAATGCCTGCAAAAGCGTTTATGTACGCGCTTCCTTACGAGCTTTACGAAGAGCATAAAGTGCGTCGTTACGGTGCTCACGGCACAAGCCACTACTACGTAAGCCGTGAAGCAGCGAAAATGCTAGATAAACCGGTTGAAGAAAGCAGCTTTATCACCGTGCACTTAGGTAACGGTGCATCAGTGAGTGCGGTTAAAAATGGCGAATGTGTTGATACAAGTATGGGTTTGACGCCGCTAGCAGGCCTAATGATGGGCACTCGTTGTGGTGACCTCGACCCAAGTGTTATCGAGTTCCTTTTCCGTAAAGGTTGGGAAAAAGACGAAGTGTTCGAGATGATGAACAAGAAGTCAGGCTTCTTAGGTGTATCCGGTGTAACAAGTGACGCACGTGGTGTACTAGAAGCCATGGAAGCGGGTAACACACGTGCGAAGTTGGCATTTGAAATTTTCACTTACCGTGTTGCGAAATACATTACTTCTTACTTAGCTGCTCTGGATTCATTAGACGGCATCATCTTCACTGGTGGTATTGGTGAAAACTCACTACCAATTCGTCGTGAAATCTTGAAAAACCTGAAACTGCTAGGTTTTGTTGAAGATGAGAAAGGCAACGAAGATGCAAGATTTGGCAACGCAGGTGTTATTGCAACATCTGAGTTGCTCGGTGCGAAAGCACTAGTTATTCCTACCAATGAAGAGTGGGTAATTGCTCAACAGTCGGTGGAACTGCTGTAAAACGGCAAAAATTTTGGGAACTAAGTCAAAGCCCTTTCCTTTATGGAAAGGGCTTTTTTTGATCCAAATACATCCTTTCTCCATACAACTATCCGCATTAATACGGATCTCTAATCGCTGCAAATTGCCTTAATATTGATAAATATATAAACAACTTGGGCGGTGAAGAAATTTCAGTATACTGCGCTTAAGTCATACCAAAGAAAAATAGCCTTATGTCATGTAGGTATCTCAGCTCGGAGACAGGAATTGCGTTTGAAGAACGATCAAACGAAATCGTATCTTTGCAGGCTATTGGGCATATAAATAATAAACCGTTGACTAGTTCGAAGATTAGTCAAATGAGAGAAAGTCATGTTTTTTAATAAGTCGCTTCAGCAAGAAAACCAACGATTAAAGCAGGATCTGCAACGCTTGCAGCAAATCCAACACAGTTTAGATGAAGAAATGCTTCGCTTAACGCTGGATAAGAAAGGCTGCATTACCTCTGTAAATACAAAACTTCAGCAACAACTCTTTTTCACTGATGCGGATATTTTAGCGAAACCGATTACCGAGTTGGTGCCATCAAATTCGCGCAATACAGAGCACTTTCATCGAATGAAGAGAGCCGTTCAAGACAAAGTATTTTGGAATGGCGCGATGCAAGTACTTAAAGGCAACGGCGAAGAAGCGTGGTTACGAACGGTTATCCAGCCTGTTTTAAACGAACATCAAGAAGTCGAAAGCTTTTTTGTGTTTGCTTCTGAGCTTACGCGAACGATCAAAACATCGCGTGAGCAAGAGGACATGCTTAATGCGTTGAGCCGTTCTATGGCGGTTATTGAGTTCACGTTAGATGGTAATGTATTAAAAGCCAATGGTAATTTCCTTAGTACGATGGGTTATACACTGGATCAAATTAAAGGGAAGCATCATCGTATGTTCTGCGATCAGGAAGAGGCTGGTTCTGAAGCTTATCGCGAGTTCTGGCAACGTTTGGCAAAAGGACAGTTTGCTTCAGACCGGTATAAGCGAGTTAACCGTTACGGTGAAGAGGTATGGTTAGAAGCCTCCTATAACCCTATCCATAACGATAGAGGAGAGCTCTACAAGGTCGTCAAGTTCGCGACCGACATCACCCAGCAGGTGATGCAAGAGCAGCAAATGGCTCAGGCTGCGCAATTGGCTAATGAAGTTTCTCAAGAGACCGGAACACAAACACTGCAAGGTCAGCAAGTGATAGGTTCGACGCTAGAAAAGGTGCAAACACTGTCTGACCAGATGCAGCAAGCGAATACGGCCATTGACGAGCTCAAAGCGCACTCATCACGCATTAGTGAACTGGTTAATAGCATCAGTGGTATTGCAGACCAAACTAACTTACTGGCGTTAAATGCGGCGATAGAAGCAGCTCGCGCGGGTGAGCATGGTAGAGGCTTTGCCGTTGTTGCTGACGAGGTCAGACAGCTTGCCACAAGAACCAATGCGACCACTGATGAAATTGTCACAATGGTAACTGAAAACTTAGAGCGAACCGATAATGCTGTCCAACTGATCGCCAAATGTCAAAAAGAAGCACTAGATACGCTAGAACTTTCAGAAAAAGCGGGGAATGTGATGAACGAAATACAAGATGGCGCTAGCCGTGTCGTAGAGGCTGTGGAGCAATTTAACCGCTCATTGTAGTGGGTTCTTCATGCTATCAATGGCTTTTTTCAGTTCCGATATAATCAACTTGTTTACTACTGCTGCTCATCGCCAATAAAGCGCTTTTTTTGGTGATGAGAAAGCTAATTATTTCCCTCCTTAATATTTCGTATTTCTATCTTAACGTGTCGCTATTTTACAACACTGTTAATAAAAAGTAGCGTAATTTAATCTCCTGTTAACTTGGTTGCGAATCACAGTTGGGGGAGACCTACTTGGACTTACTAAATTTCACCATAGATAACTTAGCGCTGCTAGGTACGCTTACCATGGAGCACATCTCTTTGGTCGCTCTGGCTGTTGGGCTTGCCATCCTAACTGGCGTACCTATCGGCATTCTTATCACACAAAATGAGCGCGTTGCGAAAGTGGTGCTTTACGTAGCGTCCATCATTATCACCATTCCTTCAATCGCACTGTTTGGTTTGATGATTCCTCTCTTATCGACCATTGGTCATGGGATTGGCTACGTGCCCGCCGTGATTACCGTACTGCTTTATTCTCAGCTGCCTATTATTCGCAACACTTATACCGCCATTCACAACGTAGAACCGTCACTCCGAGAGGCAGCTCGCGGCATCGGGATGACGCCTTTTCAGCGTTTGAAAATGGTGGAAATTCCATTGGCGATTCCGGTGATTATGGCGGGTGTGAGAACGGCAGTAGTAATGAATATTGGCGTTATGGCGATCGCCGCGTATATCGGAGCAGGAGGGCTAGGCGTGTTTATCAGCCGCGGCATCTCGCAAAGTGATCCTCGACAACTGATCGTTGGTGCCATCGCCGTCAGCCTTCTGGCTATCATCGCGGATTATGGATTGATTCGACTACAAAAAAGATTAACGCCACCGGGCCTGACTGCAGCTCGATAAAGGACAAATAATAGGGACATTCAAATGATCAAAATTGACAAGCTAACCAAAATTTTTGAAACGCCTAATGGCCCGGTGACTGCCGCAGATCACATTGAGATGGAAGTTCCCAGTGGTGAAATATGTGTGTTACTTGGCCCGTCCGGTTGTGGCAAAACCACCACGCTGAAAATGGTCAACCGAATTATTCCCGCGACATCGGGCAAGATCTATCTTGGTGGTGAAGATACTTCTGGGATGGATACGGTCACTCTGCGCCGCAACATTGGCTATGTTATTCAGCAAATTGGCTTATTTCCCAACATGACGATCGGCGAAAACATCGCGGTGGTTCCCAAGTTATTAGGGTGGGATAAGGCAAGGTACATGACGCGTGCAAAAGAGCTATTGGAGATGGTGGCTCTTGATCCTAGTGTCTTCCTTAATCGTTATCCAAATGAGTTGTCTGGCGGACAGCAGCAACGAATTGGAGTTGCTCGAGCTCTAGCTGCGGATCCTCCCGTTATGCTGATGGATGAACCTTTTGGTGCGATTGACCCGATCAACCGTGAAGTAATCCAGGATGAGTTCCTTAAAATGCAGCAAGAGCTCAACAAGACCATCATGTTTGTCAGTCATGACATTGATGAAGCGGTCAAAATGGCCGATAGAATCGCGATTTTCCGTGATGGTCATCTGGTTCAGTACGATACGCCTGACGATTTGCTCGCACACCCGAAAGATGATTTCGTGAAAAACTTTGTCGGAGATGATCGCGCACTTAAACGTCTACGCTTAGTTACGGCTGAGTCCGTCATGCAGACCACTTTTGCGTACGTGAAACCTAATGATACGCTTGCCGACGCTCTAACCAAAATTGACGCGTATGGGTATCGCGACGCCGTGATATTAGTGAATGACCAACACCAACCTATCGGTTATGTGCCAAAAGCTACCGCAATCAATATGAAGGGGTACTGCGGCGAACATTATGTCGGCCTGAAAACAATCGCCCGAACCACGGATGATCTGCGTAAAGTCGCATCGAAGATGTTCACGCACGACATTGTTTGGATGCCGTGTGTTGACGAGAATGGCCGCTTAGTGGGCGAAGTCACACAGCGCGGCATTACCCATTATCTAGGCGCAACTTATCAGCGCGATACCTCTCCTAGTCAGCCGCAGCCATTGCATCAGGCTAAGGAGGCATCGTGACCAATCAGCTTAAACAAACCTACTATTTCGTTTTATTGGCGTGTGTCTTTGCGTTGGGTATTTATTTACAAGGCGCGGGTACGATCGATGATTTCCTCTACTATCAAGAAGACATTGTTTATCTGACGTTTCAGCACATTGAACTGGTGCTGCTGTCTGGTGGATTGGCGATCCTAATCGCGATTCCCGTCGGCGTATTGCTCAGCCGTCCCCGTTTTCAGAAAGTCGCAGAATCGGCGATGCAGGTTTTGAATGTGGGGACCACGATTCCTACTTTAGCCATTCTCGCGCTGGCAATGAGCTTTCTTGGCATTGGCACCGTGCCTGCGGTATTTGGGCTGACGATTGCCTCGTTGTTGCCGATTGTCAGAAACACCTACATTGGACTGAAAGAAGTACCCGCTCATTTAAAAGAAGCGGCGTCAGGCATTGGTATGACCGAGTTACAAATGTTGTTTCAGGTTGAAATTCCTAATGCGCTGTTCGTCATTTTTGCTGGTATCCGCACGGCGTTAGCTGTCAACGTGGGCACCGCTCCACTGGCCTTCTTAATTGGTGGCGGTGGGTTAGGGGAGCTCATTTTTACCGGTATTGATCTGGATGAACCCATCATGATGCTGGCAGGTGCTATTCCTACAGCGATGTTGGCTATCGCTATCGACAGTGTGGTAGGAGCCGTTTCCTATGTCACTGTACCTAAAGGCTGTAACCCTATTAGAGCTAGACAATAACAATCCTAAAAATTGAACACAGACAGGAGTCAAACATGTTGAAGCAAATTACTCGCCGCTTGCTGGCCGTTGGTGTACTGCTTTCAAGTTTTCACGCATCTGCGGAAATCGTCGTAGGTGGTAAAAACTTTACAGAACAACAGCTTTTAACGGAAATTACGTCTCAATATTTAACCAAAAAAGGCTACGACGTTGATAAACGTTCGGGCATGGGCAGCGCGGTTTTGCGAAAAGCGCAAGAAAACGGCCAGATCGATCTTTATTGGGAATACACGGGCACATCACTGATCATTTACAACAAAGTCAAAGACAAGCTCCCAGCAGATCAAGTGTATCAACGCGTTAAGGAACTCGATGCGAAGAAAGGCCTAGTTTGGCTTAACCCTTCAAAAGCGAACAACACCTACGCGCTCGCTATGCGCAGTGACGATGCGAAACAACGTGGCATCTCAACCTTATCCGACTTCGCCGAGCAAATGCGTAAAGACCCGCCAATGACCATTGCTTTGAATGCGGAATTCTATGCACGAAAAGATGGCTTCCGACCTTTACAGAAAACCTACAAATTCAAAGCTTCACGAGACCAAGTGAAACGCATGGATACGGGGTTAACTTATGATGCGCTGAAAGGGAAAGAAGTCGATGCTGCGCTCGTATTTGCAACAGATGGTCGTATCAAAGCATTTGGTTTTACCGTTTTAACGGATGACAAACAGTTCTTCCCTGATTACGCGATCACTCCTGTGGTTCGCCAAGAAACGCTAGATGCGAACCCAGAGCTTGCCGAGCAAATGAACGCGCTTTCTGCGGCGATCGATGGCGATACGATGTCGACTTTGAATCAACAAGTTGATGTGGAGCGACGTTCGATCTCAGAAGTCGCAAGCCAGTTCCTATCTGAGCATAACTTGGGGTAATACCATGACTATCCTGCAAGTCAGTGTGGCCCAAATCAACGCCCAGTTAGGCGATGTGAATGCCAATCTGAATACTCATCAGGATTACATAAAGCAAGCTGCGGCCTTGGGGTCGCAGCTATTGCTGTTTCCTGAACTCTCCTTGACCGGATACCAGCTCCAATCTTCTGTGCGTGAAGTTGCCATGAAGCGTGATGATGCTCGGCTTAAAGAGCTTGCGCAACTTGCACCGCACATGTCCGTGATTGTCGGCTTTGTGGAACAGGCCGCTCCGGGAGAATACTACAACGCGATGGCTTGGTTGCTCGGTGGTACGGTGGTTGCTGTGCATCGCAAAATCAATTTACCAACCTATGGTGGGCTTGAAGAGGGCAAGTGGTTTCATTCGGGAGACGCAACCACCAGCGTTTCTCTTGATGATAATTGGCGAGGCTCGGTTTTAATTTGTGCCGATTTATGGAATCCACCTTTGGTTCATTGCGCGCTACTCGATAAGCCTGAAATCTTGCTCGCGCCGATCAATTCGGCCAGCAGTATTGTCAGTAAAGATTTTTCCAATGAAGACAACTGGTTAGTTAACGTTAAATTTTATGCGGTGCTCTACGGAACTCCAGTTTTGATGGCCAACCGTTACGGGCCAGAGGGCGAAGCGTGGTTTTGGGGAGGAAGCTGTATTTTGTCTGCAACGGGTGAGCTATTGGCGCAGGCAGAAGACGGTGAAACCTTGATAACTGCGACTTTGTTATTGGACGATATTGATAAAGCCAGATTCGAGCTGCCTACCATGCGAGACAGCAATACACCATTGATCACAACGCTATTGTCGAAGGCAAAACGCTAAAACTGGAGCAGTAGATGATGCAATCTATTCATCGATTTATTCACGAATTAACCTTTGAACAGCTTCCCGCTGACGTTATTGAACAAGCGAAATATTGCGTCTTGGATTTGTTAGGTGTCGCCGCAGCTGGTAAAGCGACGCAGCTGCAAAACATGGTAGCCAAACTCGCGCAGAAGCAGTTTGCCGGTGATACGCCGATGCTGTTTTCTGATCACACGGCTAGTGGTTGTGGGGCAACTCTATATGGCGGAATGTTGATTGACAGTATGGACGCGCACGACGGCCAAGTCCTGACGAAAGGCCATGTTGGCGTCGCTGTTTTGCCGGGGCTGCTCGCCAGTATGCATGGGTCAGCAGTTACGGGAGAAGAGTTATTAACGTCCCTCGTCATTGGCTACGAAATAGCAACTCGCGCCGGAATCGCGCTGCATCAAACCGCTTGTGATTACCATACTTCTGGTGCTTGGAATGCGTTGGGCGTCGCCGCGGTTTCTGCAAGAAGAAAAGGCTTGACGGATGCACAAACAGAGCATGCGCTCGGCATTGCTGAGTTTTATGGTCCACGCAGCCAAATGATGCGTTGTATTGAACATCCGACCATGCTCAAAGACGGCTCTGGCTGGGGAGCGATGGCGGGCTTTGCCAGTGCAGAACTGGCAGAAGAGGGCTTTACTGGCGCGCCAGCCGTGACTTTGCTGGACCAACAAACTCACGCTTTGTGGGCAGATTTAGGGCAGCGCTGGTATATCCTGGAGCAATACTTTAAACCGTATCCGGTTTGTCGTTGGGCTCAACCTGCGGTTGAAGCGGTGAGAGCGCTGCAACAAGAAAATAAACTAGAACCTGATGAGATTGAACTTATCGAAGTTCACAGCTTTCACCAGGCGGTGTGCCTGCATACCAAGCGCCCTGAGACAACCGAGCAGGCTCAGTACAGTTTGCCATTTTCAGTAGCGAGTGTGGTTATAGATAATACGGTCACGGTAGAAGCCGTCACCAAAGGACTGAAAGATCCTGCTCGCTTGGCACTTACGGAACGGATGAAGTTAATTGAAGAGCCTGCATACAATGATGAGTTTCCAGCCGAACGCTGGGCGCATGTCGTGGTGACGTTGAAAAATGGCGACAAACTGACTTCGCCTCCCTGTATTGCGCGAGGTAATCCTGAAAATCCTCTCAGTCGAGACGAGATGCGAGGTAAGTTTCGTACTTTGGCAGAGAAAGAACTGCCCGCTTCACGCGTTTCAGCGATAGAAGAGGGCTGTTTGCAACTTGATAAAGCCAGTAAAGAGCGGGTACTTGCTTGGCTATCATTGCTTTACCAAGGCACGTTGTCTGATAAGCCGTCTGACACGTCGCCTGACACATCACGATGAGATCGAACTTCTTTTCTCTTACTTAATCTTAAGCTAAACGTCGCTCTTCACGCGGCGTTTTTTCATAGCGTTTTTTGTAGCAGCGCGCAAAATACGATGTAGAACTGAACCCACAAGCGGTGCTGATTTGGGTGATGGACAGCATGGTTTGCAACAACAAATGTTGAGCACGTTCTAAGCGCAATTGAAGGTAGTAATTACCTGGTTTGTCTTGCAAGTATTGCAAAAATAACCTTTCCATCTGCCTGACCGATAACCCTACTTGTTCGCCAATTTCATAGCACTTTAGCGGCTCTTCCATGTTGGCTTCCATGATCTCTACAGCGTCGAGCAGGCGCGGGTGGCGGATGTTGTGCTTACGGATTAACGACATCCGCTGTTTATCATGCGCTGGTCGAATCGCAGGGTGAATGCATTGCTCTGCCACTTGATTCGCCAAGTCACTCCCATGTTGGTTTGTAATTAAATGAAGCATCATATCCAAACCGGCTAAGCCGCCCGAACAAGTTGGTGTGCGTGGGTCGAATTCGTACAACTCACTGGTCACGTTAATGTTTGGAAACTCCTCTGCCAGGCTATTGGCGGACTCCCAATGCACGGTGCACGTTTTATTTTTTAATAGGCCAGCTTTTGCTAACAATACGCTGCCTGTCGAAGTCGAGCCCACGGCGATGCCTTGACGAAGCGCTTGCTTTAACCACTGATTCACCGAGCCACTCGCAGCAGCAACATGGGCGCCAATACCTGCCACAACTAGAAGCAAGTCTAAATGAGCAATGTTGTTGACTGACTGTGTTGGCGAGAATGAAACGCCATTACTGGCCGACACTTCTTTATTTTCGAATCCATAAATATCCCACTGATACAAATCGCAACCAGCGAGGCGGTTGGCCATTCGAAGAGGTTCGATAACCGCCGAAAAAGAGAGCATCGAAAAATCAGGAATAAGGAAAAAACCAATGCGATACGTGTGTGTCGTTTTCATTCTCTGTGGTCACCAAGTGGGCAGTTCATCTATGTCGTATTTCTGGATAAGAATGTCGCAATTGTTAAATTATTGCTATCAAAATTCGAACATGATGTGACTTAAGACAAGGACTTCTTTGTCGAGCATACACATTCATTTGGACGAGATAATTATGATTGAACAAAAAGCCCCAGTAATTAGTGATGGTCTACGCCTTGATGGCGCTTTCTTTACTGACGAGAACGTTAACAACCCAGACTTACCGATCGTCATTGTCTGCTCAGGCTTTACTGGGCAAAAAAATATTCACCCAGAGCGTTACGCGAGAGCCTTAACTGCGAAGGGCTTTACGGTATTCGGATTTGACTACCGTGGCTTTGGTGAATCTGAAGGCATTCGTGAGCGAGTTATTCTGGATGAACAAGTACGCGACATCGCTAATGCGGTTGCGGTTGTGAAAAAGCGCGCTAACGAGGAATGCCGCAAAGTCGTACTGGCTGGCTGGGGCATGGCAGGGGGATTAATTCTTGATGCTTACCGAGTTTGCCAAGATGCGATTGATGGCCTTATCTCCATGAACGGCTTTTATGATGCGGTACGTGTTCAGGTTGCTCAACGTGGTGAACACGGTTGGAAAGCGTTCCGTCAATTTATGTTAGAAGAGCGTACACGTCTTGCTCTTGGTGGAGAAAAGCAGGGGATTGATCCATTTGAAATCTACCCGCTTGATCCAGTAAGCCGCGAATATGTATTCACTGAACTGGTCAAAGCGCCGGGCTATGGCGTGACATCTGATCTGGATTTTGCGGATTCTCTCATCAATTTCAAACCGGAAGCTCTACTGGACGAGCGATTTGCAGACGCGCCAATCTTGATTGCGCACGGTGCAGAAAACGACCTTCACCCAGTGACCGAAGCAAAGTCGCTGTACGCGAAATACCCTGGGCCGAAATCTCTATTCTTACTGCCGGAAGGTGGTCACACCGAGTGGATGTTGGACGACGATCCTAAGTTTATTCAGTTCTCTGGCGTGATCGCAAACTGGTTGAGTGAGAACTTCAGTTAAGTCTTCAAGAGGTGCTTTCGTTGATGGCACCTCTACCTTTCTGACAGGATGATTTTCGATGAGCATAATTCCATTTTGTGAAGCGGCTGACCCATTTGTAAATAAACCAACAATCGCGATTCCTGCAGGCGCGGTTGATTGTCACGCCCACGTTTTTTCTTCACGTTATCCGTACTGTGAAACGCGAACCTACACGCCACCCGATGCCAGCGTCGGCGCGTACCTGCATTTGCATCAGCAATTAGGCATTCGTCATGGCGTGCTGGTTCAGCCGAGTGTGTATGGCAATGACAACCAGTTGCATCTTGATACATTACGGTATTTACGCCAGCAAGGTTACGACTACAAAGGCGTCGCGGTCGTGGATGCGGATGTGTCCGAGCAAACGCTGGATGAGCTACAAGAAGCGGGATTTTGTGGGGTGCGGATGAATCTACTGTTTAAAGGTGGTATTGAGTGGCGTGATGTTGAACGTTTAGCGGCTCGCCTTGCAGAGCGACACTGGCACCTTCAATGCTTAATTGATGTTTCGCAGTTTGATGACTTATATCAGCGATTAAGGGCTTTACCCGTGCCCGTAGTGATTGATCATCTTGGACATATGCCAACAAACAAGCTTATTTCTCATCCTGGTTTTCAAACCTTATTGAAGCTTAAGGCCGAAGGGAAAGTGTGGACAAAACTGTCGGCTCCGTATCGTTTGTCGCCTCAATCGCCGCCTTATGATGACGTTTCTCCATTTGCTCAAGCTTTGTTAGAAGCGAATGAAGAGCAATGTGTCTGGGGTTCGGATTGGCCTCACCCATGTTTTGCTGCTGAGATGCCAAATGATGGCCAGTTGTTAGATACCTTGTGGCACTGGACGCAAGATACGACACTGTTTAGCAAGATTCTGGTCGATAACCCCAAGCGCCTCTACCGCTTTTAACTCCACATTCATGTTATGAACCTAAAAAGACAACCGTAAGGCACCGATTCAAATTATGCTTCCTGCACTTCCGCTACAGGTTTCCTCTGATCCTGTGGTTATCAAGTTCTTTAACACCCTTAAACAACTTGGTTTCAAGGGGGATACTGATGCTCGTTATACCACTCGATTGAGTATGGCGACTGACAACAGCGTCTACCAGCAACTTCCTTTGTCGGTCGTCTTTCCTGCCAACCATCATGATGTGGTAATACTTGGCAAGGTCAGTGCACGTGATGAATTTAAGCACCTGACCTTTTCGCCCAGAGGAGGCGGAACGGGCACCAACGGACAATCATTGAACTCGGGGGTCGTGGTTGACCTGTCTCGCTACATGAATCGAGTGTTAGAGATTAACGAGCAGGAAGGCTGGGTGAGAGTGGAAACTGGGATAGTCAAAGACCAACTCAATGACATCGTTCGCCCTTATGGTTATTTCTTCTCGCCAGATCTGTCGACCAGCAACCGCGCAACATTAGGTGGGATGATTAATACCGATGCATCAGGCCAAGGCTCTTTGCAATATGGTAAAACCTCGGATCATGTGTTGGCGCTCAAAGCGGTATTGGCGGATGGTTCGGTGCTCGATACCGAAGCTATTCAACAAAACAAATGGTTAAACAGTGATGTAGTATCGCGAGCGTTAAAAATTACAGAGAAAGTTTGTCGAGACAAGCGTCAACAGATTTTGGATAAGTTTCCTCCTCTGAATCGCTTTCTTACTGGTTATGACCTAAAAAACGCCATCAACGACAAGAGTGAAGAGTTTGACGTCACGAGAATATTATGTGGCTCTGAAGGCACGTTAGCTTTTATCACTGAAGCCAAGCTCAATCTTACGCGAATACCTACCACGCGACGGTTAGTGAACGTTAAATACGATAGCTTTGATTCTGCATTGCGAAATGCTCCCTTGATGGTCGAAGCAGAGGCGCTATCGGTAGAGACGGTTGATGCAAAGGTGCTTAATCTTGCAAGAGAAGACATAGTCTGGCACTCGGTAAAACACGCGATCTCAGATGTGCAGGGCAAAGAGATGCAAGGGATTAACTTTGTCGAGTTCGCAGGCAGTCATAGCGATGATATTGAAGATAAAGTTGAACGCTTACTTTCAATTCTCGATAACGAAATGGCTCACCGACGCAGTGGTATCATCGGTTATCAAGTCTGTCGTGAACCCCAAGACATCCTGGCCATTTATGGCATGCGCAAGAAAGCGGTCGGGCTGCTTGGCGCGACCAAAGGTCAGGCAAAGCCGATTGCATTCGCGGAAGATACCTGTGTGCCGCCTGAAAATTTGGCGGACTTTATCGAGGAATTTCGTACGTTGCTAGACCGCAATAACCTGCATTATGGCATGTTTGGTCATGTGGATGCTGGCGTCCTTCACGTGCGTCCGGCGCTCGATATGTGTGACCCTGAGCAGGAAGCGTTGATGCATCAACTGTCCGATGATGTGGTCGCGCTGGTGGCAAAATACAATGGCTTAATGTGGGGAGAGCACGGTAAAGGATATCGCTCAGAATATGGACCTGCCTTCTTTGGTGATGAGCTCTTTACTGAATTAAGGCGCATTAAAGCGGCGTTTGACCCAGACAATAAAATGAATCCGGGGAAGATTTGCACACCACTGAATAGCGACGCTGAAATGGTAAAAGTCACAGCGACCAAGCGTGGCTACTATGATCGTCAGATCCCCGTAGCAGTCCGAGAGTCGCTTAAGCCCGTGCTGTCTTGCAATGGCAATGGGCTGTGTTTTAATTACGATGCTGATAGCCCAATGTGTCCATCATTTAAAGTAACAGCCGATCGTCGCCACTCTCCGAAAGGGAGGGCTGGGATAATGCGTGAATGGCTGCGTCGCCTGAATGACAGTGGTTTCGACTTGCTCGCTAACGAACAACAGCTTCTCAATCAAACGTTATCGGTTAAGCTTTTGGCTCAGAAGCTGAGTCAACTGATATCTCGACCCACATCTGATGACCTATCGCATGAAGTTTATGAGGTGATGAATGGCTGTCTAGCGTGCAAAGCGTGTGCGAGTCAGTGTCCTGTTAAAGTTGATGTGCCTGATTTTAGAGCACGTTTTTTACACGTTTATCACTCGCGTTATCGCAGACCTCTGCGCGACTATCTGGTGTCGAATATTGAGCAACTGCTGCCGATTATGGCAAAAGCTCCCAAGCTGGTTAATCAAATTGCATCTAGTAGGCCCGTTACGCAAGTATTAGAGACATCCATCGGTTTTATTGATTCGCCAGTGCTATCTATCCCTACGTTGCAAAGTCGATGTCAGGCACTTGGCGTGAGCCCGTTTGACTTTGCGTATCTAGAATCGCTTTCCCCAGAAGTGAAGCAAAATTACGTCTTGATTGTTCAAGATCCATTTACCAGCTTTTATGAAGCCGAGTTGGTTGCGGACTTTATTCAGTTATTGCAGCGGTTAGGGAAACACCCTGTTGTTCTGCCTTTCAAACCTAATGGGAAAGCTCAACATGTAAAAGGTTTCCTTAAGGCATTCGCCAGAAATGCACAAAACACTTCGGATTTTCTCAACCAAGTTGCTGAGCTTGAAATTCCTATGATCGGTATCGATGCTGCCTTAGTGCTTTGTTATCGTGATGAATACCATCAGGTTCTAAAAGAAAAGCGGGGCGAGTTTACAGTTTATACGGCTCATGAATGGCTGGTGGATACACTCAATGAATGGCCGCCAGTAAGTTTATCAGACGAAGAGCCTTGGTATTTGATGGCGCATTGCACAGAAAAGACCAAAGTACCGGAGACTGAGAAGTCTTGGCAGTCTATTTTTCATCACTTTGGTTTAAAGCTGCAAGTGATACCTGCGGGATGTTGTGGCATGGCAGGGACATTCGGCCATGAAGTGGATAAGAAAAGTACGTCTGAAGCTATTTATCAGCTGAGTTGGAAACCGAATATAAAGAACCTGCCCACCGAGCGTGTGTTAGCCACGGGATATTCCTGCCGCAGTCAAGTTAAGCGTTTTGAAGGGGAGGTCGTTCGACATCCGGTCCAAGTTTTAGCCAGTTTGTTTAGTGCATAAGATGCTTAGGCAATTTAGTATACGAAAACGCTTGCCTTAAGACTTTACCTGCCTTTAATGTATCCGACCGCAGAACTTCAATCTGCTTAACAACACAGGAGAGAATTGGGCTTTCACTTCCGCTCGACAGAAACTCCTTTCAAATTGATACAACAGCGCAGCAAACTTCCCTTGCTGCGATACTGTGTTCCATATTTTGTGAGTACTTATGTTTAACTCAGAACGCAAAGCGACGGTTATTCTGGTTGCGACAACGATGATCGCGGCACTTGGTTGGATCTTTTCTAAGGAAACAATACAGGGTTTACCACCTTTCGGCTTTATCGGGGCGCGATTTACTATCGCTTCGCTCTGCTTGCTGCCTCTATGTTACCGACCTTTGCTGAAAGCAAACTTAAAAGATGTGTTATCTGCTAGTGGTGTCGGACTCCTGTTAGGCAGTGCCGTTATGACATGGATTTACGCCATTTCTATCAGTAATACTCTCGGGGAAGGCGCATTTATCATGAGCCTTTCCATGCTGTTTGTGCCGATTGTTGCATGGGTTATGTTTCGTCAACGACCACAACGAATTTTCTGGCTTTCTTTGCCTATCGCTGTATTAGGTCTTGCTTGTCTTTCTTTAGTTGGTGGCTGGAAACAATCGGCCAGTCAATTGTGGTTTCTTGGTGCAGCACTGGTTTTGGCGCTTCATTTTAATGTGAACAGCAAATACTCTCAAAAACTACCTGTGCTGCTGCTTACTTGCGTGCAACTTTTTTCAGCAGGTTGTTTAGGTTTGTTGGTTTCATTTTTTATGGAATCTTTCCCGGCTGAGGTGGACTCCTCTATTTGGTGGTGGTTTGCGTTGAGTACCTTATTAGCGACGAGCTTGCGTTACGTAATGCAAACCATGGGGCAAAAATTTGTTCAGGCAGGTAATGCTGCCTTGATCATGATATTAGAGCCAGTTTGGACCGTCATTCTGAGCGTGCTGTGGTATGGCGAAGTGCTAACGGCAAATAAGCTAGTAGGCTGTGTGCTTATCTTATTCTCTCTTATTATTTATCGTACTGGCGGGCGATTTCGTTTGTCTATCCCTAGGTAGCTTCAAGAAATGTGGGTAGGGAACAATTTAGGAGTGAAGCATGGCCAATACTGAGCATCAGGAATCACTAGACTTTTTAGATATTTTAAGTGTCTGTTTATACCGTTTAGGAATTAGCGTATTTGCCTTTGGACTTATCGCGATGACGATATCGGGTTTGCACCTTATTGAAGGTTCGGCATTTTATGATCGAAATGTGTTGCTGCTCATCGCCATTGCAGGTGTATTAACTGCAGCCAATATCCATGTCTACAGTAAAACTGTGCGTACTGTCATCAGCTGGTCAACTTGGGTGGGACTGCTCTTCATGGTGAGCGATCCAGACTTATCCCGCGTATGGCTTTCTCTTGGTTTTGTCTTTGTCACTTTTTCCGGTGTGGCGCTGAAAGAGTCCTTTTGTTTTAAAGTTCCAGGCTTGAAAGCGATGCCAGTGCTACTTGCCATCGCAACCTTTGCGTTTTGTTTCGAAATACTGACGGTAGCGACTATTGCGACAGGGTTGTCTGGCTTAATTATGGGCTTCCTGTCTATATCAAAGTGGCGGATGCCACTTCATTTTGATATCGGTATCAAAGCAAACTACGAGGTTTAATAAACGTCTTACGTTAGAGATGTCATACGGTTACGCAAAGCTAGCGATACTTTTGACGTGGGTTCTCGATTAAGCTCTTCGCTGATCATCCAGCCAGCTTTTGCTAACAGCTCCAAGTCGATCCCCGTTTCGATCCCTAATCCTTGGCATAAATACAGTACATCCTCCGTCGCGACATTCCCCGAGGCACCATGAGCGTATGGACATCCTCCCAGCCCAGCTACACTGCTGTCGATGGTATTGATGCCCATACTCAATGCTTGATGAATATTGGCGAGCGCTTGTCCCCATGTATCGTGGAAATGGACAGCAAGCTGGGGAAGAGGTGCAACCAACATGACGGCTTCCAGCATAGCAGCAATTCGATTTGGCGTGCCTGTGCCGATGGTATCGCCTAGGGATACTTCATAGCACCCTAAATCGATGAGTGACTTGACCACGCTCGCTACCTGTTTAGGGTCTGTCGGACCGTCGTAAGGGCAATCGGCAACGCAGGATAGATAACCTCGAACAGGGATGCCGTGTTTGGTGGCTAATCGCATTACAGGCTCGAAGCGAGTTAAACTTTCTGCAATCGAGCAATTGATATTGTGTTGGCAGAATCCTTCTGATGATGAAGTGAAAAGTGCGACCTGATTGGCACCAGCCTCCAAGGCTTGTTCGAAGCCTTTTAGGTTTGGTGTCAGGGCAGAATAAGTAACATGATTTCGCCTTGTTATTGCTTTCATGACCTCTGTTGAGTCCGCCATTTGTGGCACCCATTTGGGCGAAACAAAAGAGCCCGCCTCAATATGCGTTAGCCCAGTATCAGAGAGTAAGTTGATCAACCGGATTTTAGTCTGGGTCGCAACAGGAGATTCATTTTGCAATCCATCTCGTGGACCTACTTCGACAATATTTACTTTGGAAGGCAGCATTACTTGTCCTGTGATTTGGTTACCCAACTTGGGCTTCGTTTTTCAAGAAACGCTTGCAAGCCATCTTGGCCTTGTGGCGATACCCTAATGTCCGCAATGAGCTTGCTAGTATAGCGAATCAGTTGTTGATCGATGGGGTTTTGATGACATTGGTGACAGAGCGTTTTCGCTTTACGCATCGCATCTGGGCTATTAAGTAGTAACGTCTTGATCACGCTATCGACCGCATTTTCAAGTTGTTTGGCTTCTTTCACTTCGTGCACAATACCAAACCGTTCGGCATCCTCGGCTGAAATGACTTCACCACTTAAAATATAACGTCTAGCTTGTCGATTCCCCATCGCGCGCATGACGTAGGGTGCAATGGTTGCCGGAACTAAACCAAGCTTAACTTCACTTAAGCAAAAGTTGGCACATTGGCTCGCGATGGCGATATCACTGCAACAAATCAATCCCAGCGCGCCGCCATAAGCGGAGCCTTGTACAACCGCGATGGTGGGTTGAGGGAACGAATCTAGTGTTTCCATGAGTCTTGCCAAGTTTTGGGCATCAACGAAATTATCTTGCCTCGTGCTGTCGGCCATCGACTGCATCCAATTCAGGTCGGCCCCGGATGAAAAGTGCTTGCCGTTACTTTTTAATACCAAGCATCGCACATCCGTTCGTAAAGCGAGATAATCTAGGCGGTGGATCAGCAAGTCGATCGTACAAGCATCAAAAGCATTGTGCTTGGCTGTTCTGTTTAGAGTGATGGTCGCTACGCCATTGTCATCGACATGCCAAAGAACATCATCTTGTCTTTGGGCGTTGGGAATAATGCTTGGTTGCATTTCCTGCATACTTACTTCCTTAATTTATCTCTGGATATTTACATTCTGAAGACGCCAAACTCGCTATCAGGAATGGGGGCATTTAATGCTGCCGTTAGCGCTTGACTCAACACCTGACGCGTTTGTTTGGGGTCAATAATTCCGTCATCCCATAGCCGAGCGCTCGCAAAATAGGGATGTCCTTGTGTTTCATACAAGTCTATGATTGATTCTCTAAAAGTGTGTTCTTCTTGCTCTGACCACGCTTCCCCCTGGCGTTCCTTCGCGTCTTTTCGAACTTGTGTTAAGACGCCTGCCGCTTGTTCTCCGCCCATCACAGAAATACGAGCGTTCGGCCACATCCACATCATGGTTGGATCATAAGCTCGGCCGCACATGCCATAATTGCCAGCGCCGTACGACCCACCGATGATTACGGTAAACTTCGGTACGTCAGCACAAGCGACGGCCATCACCAGCTTGGCGCCATGTTTTGCGATGCCTTCTTCTTCCACCTTTTTCCCAACCATAAATCCGGTAATATTTTGGAGAAAGAGAAGCGGTGTTTTCCGTTTGGCGCAAAGTTCAATAAAGTGCGCGCCTTTTTGTGCCGATTCAGAAAACAAGATGCCGTTGTTTGCCACAATGCCGATCAAGTGTCCGTGAACGCGAGCAAAGCCACACACTAACGTTCTGCCGTACAAGACTTTGAATTCGTCGAAATCAGAATCATCGACGATACGGGCGATGATTTCTCGGACGTCGAATGATAGTCGTAAGTTGGCATTCACGATTCCGTAGATTTCTTCAGCATCGTAGCGGGGAGGTAGCACGGTGTTTTCCGGCTTAATCGGTTTTGCTCTATTGGCATTGGCAATGGCTTCTCGGGCAAGCATTAGGGCATGCTCATCATTTTCAGCGTAATAATCAGCAACACCAGATTTACGACAATGCACGTCTGCACCGCCGAGCTCTTCACCCGTCACGACTTCGCCAGTGGCCGCTTTAACTAGAGGCGGTCCCGCCAAAAATATGGTGCCTTGCTCTTTGACCATAATGGACACATCCGCCATGGCAGGAACATATGCGCCCCCAGCAGTGCAAAGCCCCATCACAACAGCAACCTGAGGGATGCCTTTTGCTGACATCCTCGCTTGGTTAAAGAAAATGCGACCAAAGTGTTCTTTGTCGGGGAAGACGTCGGACTGATGAGGGAGATTTGCGCCACCGGAGTCCACCAAGTATACGCAGGGGAGTTGGCAACGTTGGGCTATCTCTTGCGCTCTAAGGTGTTTTTTTACCGTGAGTGGGTAGTAGGTTCCGCCTTTTACCGAAGCATCGTTGGCGATGACCATACATTGAATCCCCGCTATGAAACCAATGCCGGCGATAACGCCAGCGCAGGGGATGGATTCGTCATACACTTGCCAGGCGGCAAACTGGCTGATTTCAAGAAAGTCAGTGTTGTCATCAAGCAAGCGCGCGATGCGTTCTCGGGCGGGGAGTTTTCCTTTTTGCCTCTGGTGCTGAATGGCTTTTTCACCGCCTCCCTGTTTGATGGTCTCGATGTGTTGATTCAGTTGAGTGACCAACGTTTCCATCGCAGCTTTATTGGAAAGAAATAACTCGTCAGTTGGCTTAGTTTTACTTTTGATAATGGCCATAATGACTTCCTTGTCGTATGTTCCCTTAGCGAGATTCTTCGAACAGTTCTCGGCCTATTAACATGCGGCGAATCTCTGAGGTACCCGCGCCGATTTCATAAAGCTTTGCATCACGTAGCAAACGACCAGCAGGGTATTCATTGATGTAGCCATTCCCACCGAGCAACTGTATTGCATCAAGTGCCATTTGTGTGGCGAGTTCTGCACTGTACAGAATCGCTCCTGCGGCATCTTTGCGTGTTGCGTTACCTCGATCACAAGCCGCTGCGACGGTATATACATACGCTTTTGCTGCACTCATTCGAGAGTACATATCGGCGATCTTGCCCTGAACTAACTGAAACTCGCCAATGGATTTTCCAAACTGCTCTCGTTCATGTACGTACGGGACCACAATGTCCATGCAAGCTTGCATTATCCCGAGTGGTCCGGCAGCGAGGACGACGCGCTCGTAATCCAGCCCACTCATTAACACCTCGACGCCTTGATTCAGCTCGCCAAGAATATTCTCTTTCGGCACTACGCAATTGTTAAATACAAGTTCGCAAGTGTTCGAGCCTCTCATACCTAGTTTGTCCAGCTTTTGAGCATGGCTGAAACCTTCTACGTTGCGTTCAACAATGAATGCGGTAATACCTCGTGAACCTGCGCTGACATCCGTTTTAGCGTAAAGCACTACTATGTCAGCGTCGGGACCGTTGGTGATCCACATTTTGTTGCCATTCAGTACAAAATGGTCGCCCTTGTTCTCCGCTTTCAGTTGCATGCTTATCACGTCTGAACCGGCATTGGGCTCACTCATAGCTAGGGCGCCAACGTGCGTACCATCGATGAGTCTGGGAAGGTATTTCTTGCGTTGAGAAGGCGTGCCATTGCGAAAGATCTGATTGACGCACAGATTAGAATGAGCGCCGTAGCTTAAAGCGACGGAGGCAGAGGCTCGGCTGATCTCTTCCATCGCTACAACGTGAGCAAGGTATCCCATGCCTGCACCACCAAGTTCTTCATCGACGGTGACACCGAGCAACCCCATATCTCCAAACAAAGGCCACAAATGCTTCGGAAACTGGTTATCGCGGTCTATATCTGCGGCGATGGGAGCAATATGCTCCGTAGCAAAGGCATTAACGTGGTCCCGGAGCATATCGATGGTATCACCAAGTCCGAAATTCAGTGGGGCGTAGGTGCTTTTCATAACGTCTCCCGATATCAGAGGTAAGGTGGAAAAGCCGATTGCAGTGTCGCTATTTGAGTATAGCGGTTATGTCTCTTTGCTTTTGAGTGTTTGAATACAGCGTTCTTTAGCGGCATTCAACTCTGCCATTACGACGCTGATGTCATTGAGTTGCTGTTGTAGGACGGCTTGTTTCTCTTCAATGATATTGAGCATTTTCAATAACTGTCCTTCGGTTTGTTGCATGTCATAGAGCTCGAAAAGTTCACGAATTTCTGCCAGTGAAAAACCGAGCCGTTTCCCTCTTAAAATCAGTTTGAGACGAATTTTATCTCTGCGTTGATAAACGCGCATGTTGCCTTTTCGCTCTGGTTCAATCAGACCTACGTCCTCATAAAACCGGATACTGCGAGTGGTAATATCAAACTCCTTGGCGAGGTCACTGATTTTGTATTTTTCCATAACATACTTACCTCGAATAAAAATCCAGTTTCTGGAAATCGAACCTTCAACGGAAAGGCCGAACGCAAATTTTGAAAGATAAACGCCTACTTGGTGTGTTTTTTCATCTCATTGTAAAGGCTAGTGCTATGCTTACGTAAACGTCAAGAAATCGCAGTATGAAAGTTTGTCAGTGAGAAAGGGCGACAAAGACTGGCGTAGCACTTGGTGAGCAATGTCATGCAGGGGCGTCATCAGTCAGTCTAGTGTTCACATATACCTCAAGGGAATGCGAATCATGGAAAAAGACATCTGGATTGTCAGCGCGAAGAGAACGCCGATCGGGCGCTTTCAAGGGAAGTTGCAAACTTACTCCGCTCCCCAATTAGGTGCACAAGCGATAAAGGCTGCGATGCATGAAGTGAATGTGACATCTGTAGATGAAGTTTTCATGGGATGTGTGCTCCCTGCGGGTTGTGGGCAAGCCCCGGCGAGACAAGCGGCAATTGGTGCGGATTTACCCATGAATGTAGGTTGCACGACTATCAATAAAGTGTGTGGTTCCGGCATGAAGAGCGTCATGTTGGCGCACGATCTTATCAAAGCTGGAACGATTCGAACTGCCATTGCTGGTGGTATGGAGAGTATGACCAATGCGCCGTATTTATTGAAAGAGGCGAGAAATGGAATGCGCATGGGCCACCAGTCGACGTATGACCACATGTTTCTCGATGGATTGCAAGATGCGTACGAAGGGCACTTAATGGGTGTTTATGCTCAGCACGTCGCAGACAGGCTTAAGTTCACCAGAGAGCAAATGGACGAATGGGCAGTGATGTCGGCAAAACGTGCGTTGGAAGCTCAAGAGCGAGGCTTATTTGCCGACGAGCTCTCACCGATTGAACTCAACACCAAGTCTGAACAAGGAACGCTGGATTACGATGAGCACCCGCGCTCGATTGATCTGGATAAAATCCCTCAACTCAAACCTGCATTTGATAAAAAAGGCACGGTGACCGCTGCGAATTCGAGTGCGATTTCCGATGGCGCTGCAGCGCTTGTTCTAATGGATGAAGAGACTGCGATCCACCAAGGTCTTGAGCCACTCGCCGTTATCAAGTCTCACGCCACACACGCCAGAAAACCTGCTGAATATACTTTGGCTCCCGTTTATGCGATTGAACAGTTGTTGTCCCAGTTGGATTGGTCAATTGACGAAGTGGATCTGTGGGAAATCAATGAAGCCTTTGCTGTCGTGACACAAATCGCGGTAGCAGAACTTGGGCTTGATATGAGCAAAGTTAATATTAAAGGCGGAGCGTGTGCACTCGGGCATCCGATAGGCGCAAGTGGCGCACGAATTCTGGTGACATTGATTCATAGTTTGCGTCAGCTACAAGCTTTAGGTACCGACGGTGATCTAGACGCCAAAAAAGTGATGCGAGGCGTTGCGTCACTTTGTATCGGTGGTGGAGAGGCAACGGCGATAGGCATTGAAATACCGCTTTAATTGAAATCAGAAAGGAGTAAATGATGACTCGTTTAGTTCCCTTGTTTATTGGTGGAGAGTTTCGTGAATCTCAAACTTCGGATTGGGTTGAGGTGACTAATCCTGCCACTAATGATGTCATTGCGTACGTTCCCTGCTCAACGGATCACGAGATGGAAGCCGCCATTGATAATGCGAAAGAGACATTCCAATCCTGGAAGGAAGTGGCAGTATCCGAGCGTGCCAGAGTCATGCTTCGTTATCAGCACCTTCTCAAAGAACATCATGATGAGCTTGCCACACTGCTTTCTCATGAAACGGGTAAGATTTTAGTGGATGCTAAAGGCGATGTGTGGCGAGGCATAGAGGTGGTTGAGCAGGCTGCAAACATTGCCAGCAATTTGATGGGCGAAACCGTCGAAAATGTTGCCACGGATATTGATAGTTACTCAATGATTCAGCCCCTAGGTGTGTGTTGCGGCATTACGCCGTTTAACTTTCCTGCCATGATTCCGTTGTGGATGTTCCCAATCGCCATCGCTGCGGGTAATACGTTTGTGCTTAAACCCTCCGAACAAGTGCCGTTGACCTCTATTCGTTTAGCCGAACTATTTGAGCAAGCTGGCGCGCCGAAAGGAGTGTTGCAAATCGTTCACGGTTGCAAAGACCAAGTCGACTTTCTGCTGGCTCATCCTGACATTCGAGCGGTGTCATTTGTTGGCTCGGTTCCTGTTGCCCGTTATATCTACACCACGGGTACGAAACACTTTAAACGCGTTCAAGCTTTTGCTGGTGCTAAAAATCACATGGTGATCATGCCTGATGCGAACAAAGAACAAGTGGTGAATAACCTAGTGGGGTCCTCCGTTGGGGCGGCGGGGCAGCGTTGTATGGCGATTTCTGTTGCGGTATTTGTCGGCGATTCAAAACAATGGATTACAGACCTCAAACAGGCAATGGCGAAAGTACACCCAGGGCCTTGGGACGATGAGCAAGCTGCTTATGGTCCTCTCATCAGTGAGCAAGCTAAACAACGCGTATTGGACTTAATTGAAGATGGCAAACAACAAGGCGCAGTGTGTGAACTGGATGGCAGTCAGTGTGAAGTGGAAGGCTTTCCCGATGGAAACTGGATTGGCCCAACCTTGTTTAGCGGTGTAACAGCGAATATGTCGATTTACACGCAAGAGATATTTGGCCCCGTTTTAGTTTGTATGGAAGTCGAAACGTTGCAAGAGGCCATTGAGTTGGTGAATCGCAACCCTTACGGTAACGGCACTTCCATATTTACCGCTAATGGTGCTGCTGCAAGAAAATATCAGCATGACATTCAAGTCGGTCAAGTGGGGATCAATGTGCCAATTCCAGTCCCTTTACCATTTTTCTCCTTTACTGGTTGGAGAGGCAGTTTCTATGGCGATTTGCATGCGTATGGTAAACAAGCGGTACGTTTTTATACCGAGACTAAAACGGTGACGGCACGTTGGTTTGATGACGATATTCCAACGGGGCCTAATTTGACCATCCAACTGCGCTGAGTGAATAGAAGGAGCTTTTATGGACTTTGAACTTAATGAAGATCAACGTGCATTTGCCGATACCGCTCAGCAATTTGCCGATGAGCGTTTAGCACCGATGGCGGCGGAGTGGGATGAAAAACAGATCTTCCCCAAAGACGTATTGAGAGAGGCGGGAGAACTGGGGTTTCTCAGTCTCTACACTCCAGAAGCGCAAGGTGGCCTAGGGCTGAGTCGCTTGGATGCTTCAATTATCTTTGAACAACTGGCCATGGGATGTACGTCCACTACGGCGTTTATGACGATTCACAACATGGTCAGTTGGATGATAGCCAGTTTTGCTACCGATGAAGCCAAAACGCAGTTCTGCCCGAAGTTAGTTACGGGGGAATGGTTAGGCTCCTATTGCTTAACCGAGCCCAACGCAGGATCAGACGCCGCTGCACTGACCACTTCCGCTACAAAAAAGGGAGATAAGTATGTCCTCAACGGTGGCAAAACCTTTATCTCTGGCGCAGGAGAGACAGATGTTTTGGTCGTGATGGCGAGAACCGGAGAAGCGGGTGCCAAAGGCGTGTCTGCATTTGTTGTTCCTGCTCAAACAGGTGGTATCAGCTATGGGCGCAAAGAACCCAAAATGGGTTGGAATAGCCAACCAACACGAGCGGTTACTTTTGAAAATGTCGTTGTTCCAGCTAGCCATTTACTTGGCGAAGAAGGTCAAGGTTTTGTCTTTGCGATGAAAGGGCTTGATGGAGGGCGTATAAATATTGCGACCTGCTCCGTCGGTACGGCGCAACAGGCCCTTAATCAGGCGGCACGGTATATTCAAGAACGTAAGCAGTTCGGCAAGCCGCTTGCGCAGTTTCAAGCCTTACAATTCAAATTGGCAGACATGGCGACAGAGCTAGTGGCTGCGCGGCAGTTGGTGCGCTATGCCGCCAGTAAACTCGACCGAAATGACCCAGATGCCACTGCTTATTGCGCGATGGCAAAACGGTTCGCAACCGATGTGGGCTTTCAGGTTTGCGACCAAGCGCTGCAGCTTTATGGCGGCTATGGTTATATCAAAGAGTATCCAATGGAGCGTCATTTCAGAGATGTGCGTGTGCATCAAATTCTGGAGGGGACAAACGAAATCATGCGCTTGATCATCGCGCGCCGTTTGCTCTCTGAGGAATCGGCCTTGCTGTAGCGAAGTATTGGATTTGCTCATTGAGAAAGGATTCAGATATGCCATTAACCCAAGAAGCCATTCAACATACGATCACTAATCACGTTGCGGTGGTGATGATGAACAACCCGCCAGCCAATACGTGGACAGCAGAGAGCCTCAAGGTATTGAAGTCGCTGATACTCACACTTAACAATGATAAGCAGGTCTACGCACTGGTTTTAACCGGCAGTGGAGAAAAGTTTTTCTCTGCTGGTGCGGATCTCAAGCTATTTTCTGATGGTGACAAAGCGGTTGCGTTAGACATGGCGCGATGCTTTGGTGAAGCGTTTGAAACACTCTCGGAATTCCGTGGTGTTTCCATTGCCGCCATTAATGGTTACGCCATGGGCGGAGGTTTAGAAGTGGCATTAGCTTGTGATATTCGAGTAGTTGAAGAGCAAGCGGTACTTGCTTTACCTGAAGCCAAAGTCGGACTTTTGCCCTGCGCTGGCGGTACCCAAAACCTCACAGCGTTAGTAGGAGAAGGCTGGGCAAAGCGCATCATTTTATGTGGAGAACAAGTTAGCGCTGACAAAGCAAAAGAACTAGGCTTGGCTGAGGAGTTGGTTCCCAAAGGCGAAGCGTTAAGTAAAGCGTTGGAGCTTGCTGAATCTGTTGCGAACCAGTCACCATCTTCTGTCGCTGCATGTAAGGCGCTCATTCAAAATATGCGCTCAGCGCCACTTAAGCACGGCTTAATGAAAGAGCGAGAGTTGTTTCTGAATCTTTTTGATACGGAAGATCAAGTTGAGGGTGTTCGCGCCTTTTTAGAAAAACGCCCACCGCAATGGAAAAACCGATAGGAGGCCACATGGCAGGGATGGTAACCATCAGTGAAATAGAGTGCTTAGATGGCGTGCACCGCATTGGTATCGCAACGTTAGACAACACCGCTTCATTGAATGCATTGACGTATGACATGTTAGTCCAACTTAACGATCAGCTTATCAAGTGGCAAGACGATCCGCATGTGACTTGTGTGGTACTCACTGGCGCTGGTGAAAAAGCATTCTGCGCTGGTGGCGATGTTCGAGCTATGTATCACGTCATGCATAACGAGAGTAAAGAAAAAATCGTAGAGTTCTGTACGGACTATTTCGCGTTGGAGTATGAGTGTGACTATCTAATTCACACTTACAACAAGCCTATTATCGGTTGGGGAGAAGGTATTGTCATGGGCGGTGGAATGGGACTTTTTATGGGAACCAGCCATAAAGTTGTGACAACAACATCACGCCTTGCTATGCCAGAAATTAATATTGGACTGTATCCCGATGTGGGAGGTACATGGTTTTTAAGCCATATAGATCCGCAAGTGGGTTTATTCCTCGGATTGACAGGTTCAATGGTGAATTCAAGTGACGCTGTCACTATTGGTTTGGCCGATTGGTTACTGTTGGAAGAGCAGTATCCCACCTTACTGGATGAGCTAAAGCGGCTCCAGTGGGGCAAAGAAGATGCGAAAGAGTTGGTAACTGCGCTACTACAATTAATGGAAGAACAGGTTATTGATAGCAAACCAACCACGCAAATTTGTCCATACTTAGATCAGATAGAGGAAGCGTGCAAAGGCTTTGATCTTAATGCGATAGCACAGCGAGTCATGGCTATCGAAGGGAACAGTCAGTGGATAGAAAACGCGAAACAAACGTTCGCCGCGGGCAGTCCGATCACCGCGCATATTTGCTTCAGACAAGTGAAAGAATGCCACAGCTTACCACTTGCAGATTGCTTCCGCTTGGAGCTGAGTTTATCGGTTCGCAGCGCCTTATTAGGTGAGTTTAAAGAGGGCGTCCGTTCTCGGCTTATTGACCGGGATGGCGAACCTAACTGGATGTTTAACAGTGTCAGTGAAGTCGATGAAGATGTCATCGATACCTTGTTTACCTCACTTTGGCCGGATGACGAACATCCGCTTGCTGATTTGGGTGAACAAACACTTGGTCAATAAGGAGAATGATCATGAGTACCATCGCATTTATCGGTTTAGGAAGAATGGGGCATCCGATGGCGCAAAACTTATTAGCGTCTGGATTTAACGTGCAAGTATTTGATGTCGATAGCGAAGCGGCAAAGCAACTTGCACCTTTTGGTGCGGTGGTGGCGAGCTCTATTGAGGAAGTCGTGGATGGTGCAAGCACAGTCATCACGATGCTACCAGCAGGTTCTCACGTTCGTTCCGTGTATCTTGGTGACTTACACGGCGGCGTAGGTGTCCTCAATCTTGTCTCGCCAAGTACCTTGATGATTGATTGTTCAACCATTGATCCGGACTCTGCGCGATTAGTCGCCAATGAAGCGGCAAATAAACGCGTGCTGTTTGTCGACGCGCCCGTTTCGGGTGGTGTTGCCGGCGCTAAAGCGGCGACATTAACCTTTATTGTTGGTGGCTCGGATGAAGCATTTTCTAAAGCCAATGCCATTTTGCAGTACATGGGCAAAAATGTTTTCCATGCCGGTAAAGCGGGCGATGGTCAAATGGCGAAAATCTGTAATAACCTGATGCTCGGCATTTTAATGTCTGGTACGTGCGAGGCGCTAAATCTAGGTATCGATCATGGGCTCGATCCCAAAGTGTTATCAAACATCATGTTGCAAAGCTCTGGCCGAAATTGGGCATTGGAGCTTTACAACCCTTGCCCAGGCGTGATGGACAGTGCACCAGCCAGCAACGATTACCAACCGGGCTTTATGAGCAAACTCATGCTAAAAGATCTCGGCTTGGGGTTAGATGCGGCGTTACAAACACACTCTTCGGTTCCGATGGGCTCACTGGCGCGTAATTTATATTCTTTCCACAACGCGAGCGGCCACGGCGAGCTCGACTTCTCAAGCTTGTTTGAGTTTTACAAGAGTAAGAAAGGCTAGACTGAGTTTTGCTACAAAGCCGTCTGAAATGGTGAAGTAAAACTCATCATTTCGGACCACCGAAACAGGCTTGAAATAGGGAACATTATTAGCGATGGAGTGCAGTAACTATGGATATTAAAAATAGTGTCATTGCCATTACAGGTGCAGGGCAAGGACTTGGGCAAATGATGGCAATTACGCTTGCTCAAGCCGGTGCAGATTTAGCATTATTGGATGTAAACGCTAGTGGCTTAATGGAAACACAAGAGCAGTGCCGAATGCTGAGTGCAAAAGCGTTGACTTATCAAGTGGATGTAACGAGCGAAATCGACGTTGAAAACACGTTTGACGCGGTTATCCAAGATTTTGGCCAACTCAATGGGCTAGTCAATAATGCTGGCGTGCTAAGAGATGGGTTACTTGTAAAATCAAAAGACGGCGTGATCAGTAAGATGTCTTTGGATCAATTCAACTTGGTCATGAACGTCAACGTTACGGGGACATTTTTGTGTGGGCGTGAAGCTGCCGTCAAGATGATTGAGAGCGGTTCACAAGGCGTTATCATCAATATTTCTAGTGTCGCGAGAGCAGGGAATATCGGTCAAACCAATTATTCTGCATCTAAAGCGGCGGTCGCAACCATGGCGACAACGTGGGCCCGTGAGTTAGCAAGATACGGTATCCGCGCGGCGGCGATTGCACCAGGTGTGGTACATACCGCGATGGCAGAGCAAATGAAACCAGAAGCCATAGAACGGCTAGAAAAGATGATCCCAATTGGAAGGATGGGTGAAACAAGTGAAATCGCGCATGCAGTAAAATACATTCTTGAGAGTGATTACTTTACTGGCAGAGTTTTAGAAGTGGATGGCGGCATTCGTATGTAAAAGCTCTAGGGTTAGGTCCCACAGACCGGAATGACAAGCTTCTTTCCCTTTCAACATTTCCTATTTTTCCGAGAGCCAGTTCTGGGCAACGTAAGTGTTTATTACTCATATTTGGATTCGCCCTGCGAATGGTTTGCCAAAAGTAAATAATGAGAAGTAAATACCACTCAAATACTAAGTGAAATCATTAATTTGATATTGATCACAATTTTCCGCTTTTAATTTCCCCTTCGTACTCAAGCTATCTATGTAAATGCAGTTGATAGTCAGTCTCATCAAAATGAATTTGCAACTGTCTGTTTCAAAAGACATTAACTTTGAAGCACGTGAAGTTCGTGTTGAGGTTAATGTCCTATTGAAAGAGTGTGAGTTTCATTAATGGAAGGTTAGTTTCCAGTTGTGGCTAATGAGCTTTAACTTTTTACTCCTCATAATGCGCCAAATGTAACATTGTGTTTCAAAGTGTAACAATAAACTCACACTAATAGTGTGGTTTTGATCTCCACTCAATTCCGTTTTGTTTCGCTCTGATCCCGACGTTACTCATGCTCAACACATAAACATTCTAATGACTATAACAACTGGTTCTTAGCTTGATACCAATCGTAGCAAGTAATTGTTCATTCTAGCTGGTTAAGATGCTTGATAACGGCGCTGAAAAATTTGTAAGTAGAATAACTACTTATCAAAATTTTTGCCTTTTTATCAAACATTTCCCCTGCGCTGTTTCTGAGCCCTTATTTACTGTGATTGGCATTTGTTTTGAAACCAGACAACCATCGAGAAAGTTAATGGAAGCCTCAAGATATAAACGCATCTTGTCGAGGGGAAGTTTGGCGTCCGTCATACTTATGCTCTCAGGATGTAATTCAGCTTTACTTGACCCCAAAGGTGCCATTGGTGTGCAGGAAAAAGAGCTAATTATTACTGCTCTTTTGCTGATGTTGATCGTTGTAATCCCTGTGATTCTAATGACGATTTACTTTGCTTACCGATACCGCGCCTCTAACACTGAAGAAGAGTACGCACCCGAGTGGTCACACTCGACCAAAATCGAAGTGGTGGTATGGACAATTCCAATCATCATCATTGCGATTCTTGCGACGATCACATGGCGTTCGACTCATGAACTAGAGCCCTCCAAACCATTGGAAAGTGATGTTAAGCCAATGACCATCGAAGTGGTGTCACTCGATTGGAAATGGTTGTTCATCTATCCAGAAGAAAACATTGCGACGGTGAACTATGTGGCGTTCCCGAAAGATGTGCCAGTGCAGTTCAAACTGACTTCGGACAACATCATGAACGCGTTTTTCATCCCTCGCTTAGGTACACAGATCTACGCGATGCCAGGCATGGTTACCAAGCTTAACCTGATAGCGAACCACGAAGGTGACTACAAGGGTTTTGCATCGAACTACAGCGGCGAAGGCTTTTCGCAAATGAAGTTCACAGCTTCAGCAATGTCTGATCGTGCTGCGTTCCTAAATTGGGTGCAGAAAGTGAAGGCGAGCCCTGATCGTATTGAAGATTGGGAGCAATACAGCTCACTGGCAGCGCCAAGTATCGCAGAGCCAGTCACTTTGTTCTCTAGCGTTCCTCCGTTCTTGTTCACCGACGTTGTGACTCAGCATCCTGGTTCAATGAACTGTTTGCCTGAAAACCAAGGATAATCGTAATGTTTGGAAGATTAACTCTTGATTCAGTTCCATTCCACGAACCTATTATCGTCATCACCTTAGCGTTTGTGGCGCTGGTTGGTTTAGCCGTAGTTTACGCGGTAACTAAAGCCGGAAAGTGGCAATATTTGTGGAATGAATGGTTTACTTCAGTAGACCATAAAAAACTTGGCTTCATGTACATCGCAGTAGCGATGGTGATGCTTGTTCGTGGTTTTGCTGACGCAGTCATGATGCGTAGTCAGCAACTCCTTTCTTCTGCGGGTGAAGCAGGTTACTTGCCACCGCATCACTACGATCAAATTTTTACTGCCCATGGCGTGATCATGATCTTCTTCGTAGCGATGCCATTGGTTATTGGTCTGATGAACATCATCGTGCCATTACAGATTGGTGCGCGTGACGTAGCTTTCCCGTATCTGAATAACTTGAGCTTTTGGCTGTTTGTTGTTGGTGTCATTCTAACAAACATGTCTCTCGGCTTAGGTGAATTTGGTCGCACCGGCTGGCTAGCGTATCCGCCGCTTTCAGGTATTGAGGCCAGCCCAGGAGTCGGGGTCGACTATTGGATTTGGGCGCTGCAGATATCAGGTGTCGGTACGACGTTAACAGGCGTGAACTTCTTCGCGACCATTTTGCGTATGCGTACACCGTCTATGCCAATGATGAAGATGCCAGTTTTCACTTGGGCGTCTCTGTGTGCAAACATTTTGATCATCATTTCATTCCCAATCCTAACGGTGACTATCGCTCTGCTAACGCTGGATAGATACCTAGGCATGCACTTCTTTACCAATGATCTTGGCGGCAACGTAATGATGTACGTCAACCTGATTTGGGCTTGGGGCCACCCAGAAGTGTACATTTTGATCTTGCCAATTTTTGGTGTGTTCTCAGAGGTCACCGCAACCTTCTCACGTAAAAAGTTGTTCGGTTACACATCGCTAGTTTGGGCTACCGTAGTTATCACGATTCTTGCGTTTGTCGTTTGGCTACACCACTTCTTTACGATGGGATCTGGCGCGAACGTAAATGCCTTCTTCGGTATTGCCACGATGATTATTTCTATCCCAACAGGGGTGAAGATCTTCAACTGGCTATTCACCATGTACAAAGGCCGCATCCGCTTTACGACGCCAATGATGTGGACGGTGGGCTTCCTGATCACCTTTACTGTTGGTGGTATGACAGGCGTACTAATGGCTGTTCCGGGCGCAGATTTCGTTCTGCATAACTCAGTATTCCTGATTGCTCACTTCCACAACGTTATCATCGGTGGTGTGGTGTTTGGATGTTTCGCTGCGATCACTTACTGGTTCCCGAAAGCGACAGGTTTCACCATGAATGAAACTTGGGGCAAACGTGCGTTCTATCTTTGGATTATTGGTTTCTTAATGGCGTTCCTACCGCTTTACGCGCTGGGCTTTATGGGTATGACTCGTCGTTTAAGCCAAGACATCAACCCTGAATACTTCCCACTGTTATCGATTGCCGCAGCAGGTACGGTTGTGATTGCGCTGGGCGTATTGTCTCAGTTCATCCAAATTTACGTGAGTATCCGTGACCGCGAGCAAAACCGTGACCTAACTGGTGATCCGTGGGGTGGTCGTACTCTTGAGTGGGCAACATCGTCTCCACCGCCGTTCTACAACTTTGCACACCTGCCAAAAGGTGATGTGCTGGATGCCTTCTGGTACCAGAAACAAAGTGGCGAGTTCGATCCAACTAAAGAAGTGGAATACGAACGTATTCATATGCCAAAAAACACGGCAACAGGCATCTACGTGTCGGCTTGGTCGCTCCTATTTGGCTTCGGCATGATTTGGTACATCTGGTGGCTAGCGGCAGCAAGTTTGGTCGGTATTATCGTGACGTGTATTCAGCACAGTTACAACGATGACGTGGATTACTACGTGGAAGTTGAAGAGATCAAAGCAATTGAGGCCGAGCGTCGAGCTCAGCTTGAAGAAGCGAAGAAAAACTCAGTGAAAGACAGCGAAAGTAAAGATGATCTGGAGGTGACGTATGCAAACTAATATCGCAGCACATCACGACCATGATCACCACCATGACGCGAATGGCAACAAGCTATTTGGTTTCTGGGTTTACCTGATGAGTGACTGCGTACTGTTTGCGACCTTGTTCGCGACATACGCTGTGTTGTCGAGCAATTCAATTGCGGGCCCAACAGGTAAAGACATTTTCGAACTCCCATTCGTGTTTGTCGAAACCATGCTGCTGCTGTTTAGCAGTATCACATTTGGTTTTGGCATTATCGCGATGAAGCGCAACAACGTTGCTGGTCTCAAACGTTGGATGTTAGTAACGTTCGCGCTTGGTCTTGGCTTTATCTGTATGGAGGTCTATGAGTTCCATCACCTGATTGAAGAAGGCTATGGTCCACAAACAAGTGCATTCCTATCGGCATTCTTTACGTTGGTTGGTACGCACGGCCTGCACGTAACCTTTGGTCTGATTTGGTTAGCGGTAGCATATCACCAACTGTCGATGAAAGGTCTGAACGACAATATGGCAATGCGCTTTAACTGCCTAAGTCTATTCTGGCACTTTCTAGATATCGTCTGGATTTGTGTCTTTACCATCGTTTACTTACTGGGGGTAATGTAATGGATCAACATGTAGAAACCAGTGCATCAGATTACGTGAAAGGCTTCATTGCCTCACTGATTCTGACGGTAATTCCGTTCTACTTTGTTTGGACGAAATCATTACCAGATACAACAACCTATGCGATTCTATTTGGATGTGCATTAGTGCAGATACTTGTTCACTTCAAATACTTCTTGCATATGGAAACAAAAACATCCGACGGACGTTGGAACCTTGTATCACTGATGTTTACCGCCATTGTTGTACTTATCCTTATCGCTGGCTCGGTATGGATCATCTACAACATGAACGTCAACATGAAGTTGTAGGCCAAGGTATGCTGAAAAGTTATTTGTCTATTACTAAACCGGGCATTATTTTCGGCAACCTGATTTCTGTTGCGGCGGGGTTCTTCCTCGCCGCAAAAACAGAACCAGCCAGTCTAATGTTGTTCGTTACAACGTTAGTTGGTGTGGGGTTAGTCATCGCTTCAGGTTGTGTGGTAAATAATATTTTTGATCGTGATATCGACCAAAAGATGGCACGTACACAAAATCGTGAAACCGTGAAAGGCAACATCAATATCGATATTGCGTTTGTTTATGCGCTTGCTTTATTGCTGGTAGGCACCGCACTGTTATTTATCCGAGTGAACCCGCTATCCGCTGTCGTCGTTTTGCTTGGCTACGTGTATTACGTGTTCTTTTACACGATGTGGTACAAACGTAACTCGGTGTATGGAACCTTAGTGGGAAGTATTTCAGGCGCAGTCCCGCCATTGGTGGGTTACTTGGCGGTAACAAACTTCATTAGCTTGGAAGCGATTTTACTCTTTACCATGTTCTGTCTTTGGCAAATGCCGCACTCGTACGCGATTGCCATGTTCCGCATGCAAGACTACCGAGAAGCCGGGATTCCCGTATTGCCAGTTAAAGAAGGCATTCATAAAGCGCATCGACACATGAAAGCGTATGTCGTGGCGTTTGGGGCAGTATCGCTGGGATTATTTTTACTTGGTGAAGCTGGGTATGAATATTTAGCGGTTGCAGCGGTTGTTTGCTTTATGTGGACGAAAGTGACCTTTCGCAGCATTGATGACAGCAACTACATCGCTTGGTCAAAGTCGGTGTTTAAAGTCTCACTGCTAGTGGTGATGGGGATCAGTGGTGTACTAGGATTAGAGCTTATTCCGTTGCCATTTATTTATTGAGTTTGAAATTCTTTAATATCACTTCTATGTAGCTCCCATTCTGAGAGCTACATGCTTTGCTAGACTCGAATTCATGCCTAAAAGAGATAATATGATTATCCCTTCTAACTATGGTCTTGGTTCATGTTTCGTCGTTTTACTCTTCTTTCAATTGTTGCAATTTCTTCATACGTATTAGCCCAAGTTCCGTCCTCGGTTAGCTCCGTGGAAACTTATCGTATTGGAGATATTCTTGTCAGGCTTATTATCCACAACATGGAGGTTAATCCAGTGATTGAAGTCGATACAATTAATCGTTCAGATTATGAAATAAATGATGTATTTCGAGTTGCCTCCATTTCTCTAGATAATGAAAAACTGGATTTCAACCAGAGTGCTGGCGTTTTTGTAGAAGAGTATGGAGAGCGTGATAATAAAGTATTTTTCGTGCTTGATTACTTTTACCTACATGGGGGAGGAAGCGTTCTTGTGGATTGTGAAGTCTCATTCGAAAAAGAGAAGATCTTACCCCCAGAATGTAGAGTGAAGGTAAACTGAGAAATCGGCTGAGTTGCTTTGCTTACAAGCTTATCTCACTAAACCTTAATCCAGATTAAAGTTTTGCCGCCCACGAGGCATTAAGGTGCGCCTGTAGTTTGCAGGTCTCACGGATTCAGAGAAGGAACAGCCATACGTTGTGTATCGCTGTTCCTTTTTTGTTCTTGGTTACTTGGGAAAAGATAGAACCATAAAGACAACATTAAGAGGACTGGTTTTGAGCATTTTGTTTTCCGAAGCCCGCATTGGCAACATGACCCTAAAGAACCGTTTTGTGCGCAGCGCAACGTGGGAGAACATGGCGACCGAAGATGGCCACATGACGGATAAGCTTTACGATATTTACGAAGAGTTGGCGAAAGGTGAAGTGGGTCTAATTGTTACCGGTTATGCCAATATCGTGGAAGAAGAGAAACCCAACGCTGGGATGATGGGGATCTACAACGACTCTTTTATTGAAGAATACAAAAAGCTAACAGAGCTAGTACATCAACACGATTCTAAAATCGTAATGCAAATTGCTTACGGTGGAACCAAAACCACCTACAACGTAGGTGAGCGTGTCATCTTCGCTCCGAGTGACGTGCCTGAGCGTGGCACGAATACGCAAGGCAAAGCGATGACAAAAGACGAAATTGACTACATCGTAAAGGCATTCGCATTGGCGAGTAAACGTGCTCAAGACACTGGTTTTGACGGCGTAGAGATACATGCGGCACATACTTACTTAATTAACCAGTTTTTAAGCCCGTACTATAATCGTCGCGAAGACGAATACGGTGGTAGCTTAGAAAATCGCATGCGTTTCCTTTTAGAAATTTTTTCTGAAACCAGAAAGCTGGTTGGGAATACTTTCCCAATCCTTGTGAAGCTTACCGCGACAGAATTCTTTGACGGCGGTTTAACGTTCGATGAAACTCGCGTCGTTTGTAAGAAACTCGAAGAAGTGGGTGTTGATGCGATCATCGTGTCTGGCAATATTCACGGCAAAGCAAACGAGCTTGTTGGTGAAACGTTCGATGGTTACACACTACAAGAAGAAGGCTATTTTCACGAATATGGGCACGTGATCAGTCAGGACGTTGACATACCGGTGATTACTGTCGGCGGATTGAGTGGCATTGATGCGATTGAGAAAATTGCAGAAAACACAGATATCCAATTTTTCGCTGTGTCACGTCCTTTATTGGCTGAGCCTCAGTTAATAAAGCGCTGGAAAGAGGGTAACCGAGCGCCAGTGGATTGCGAGCGTTGCTCAAAATGCCGAACCAAACGTGGTAACTTTTGCGTGGTGTATAAGAACCGAAATCGTCGTAAATAACCCATCTTAAGTGGCGGTATGTCACTGATAAATAGCGCAATAGCCTTCTAAAACACTAAGAAGGCTATTCAATTTAATTCAATATCACTGCCTCTAACGGCTATTCACTATTCGCAGTCCGAAATATTTTTATAATCCTATTTAATTGATAAATAAAGGTAATATAATTAATTATTAAAAATGTTAATTATAAGACAAAGTTTCATATCTGAAACTAAATTGCATTCTAAACTTACAATGAACTTATTAATAATTAGGTGCGAGTGTCACACAGGGTAAAGAATACAGAAGGTGTTTTGAGGTGCGGTATCATTGCGATAACTATCTGATTTTTATAACTGTGTTTCAGCTTTATCGAACCCAAGAGAGTAAGGGAATTTGTGACCCTACGGTATCGTTACTGTGGGGCCTTGTTTATTTTCTGAAAATAGCTACTCAAACGTCACGTTTAATTGTGAGGGACTTGTATTAGCTTGTCGTTGCATTGTGCTTTGCAAGCCTCATGTAAAACGTGAGAGGCAACTAATATGAATAGTCTAGAAAATGCAACCATTGAACACTTTAAAAATCAATTTCAGGGTGATGTTGTTTTGCCCGGAGATCCTACGTACGACGAAGTTCGTCAAATCTGGAATGGCATGATAGATCGCAGTCCCGGTGTTATCGCTCGCTGCCAGTCTGCCGATGATGTCGTGATGGCGGTTAACTTTGCTCGGGATAACAATCAGCTACTTTCGGTCCGAGGTGGTGGGCATAATATTGCGGGCAATGCGGTTTGCGATCATGGTGTGATGATCGACTTGTCGCTTTTGAATCATGTTCAAGTGGATGAAAGCGAAAGAAGGGCTTTCGTTGAACCTGGCTGTACGTTGGCAGATGTCGATGAGGCCACACAAAAATATGGATTAGCAACGCCTGTCGGCATTAATTCAACCACGGGAATTGCGGGGTTAACGCTTGGTGGTGGTTTTGGTTGGTTGAGCCGAAAATATGGTATGACGATAGACAACTTGGTCTCTGCAAATGTCGTAACTGCAGATGGTCGTCAACTGCTCGCGAATGAGACAGAAAATGCCGATTTGTTCTGGGCGTTACGTGGGGGCGGCGGTAACTTTGGTATCGTTACGCGTTTTGAATTCCAGCTACATCCTGTCGGTCCAGAGGTGTTAAGTGGTCTCATTGTCTTTCCATTTGAGCAAGCGAAATCCATTATCACCCAGTTTGCGAAATTCACTGAGTCGGCCCCTGATGATCTAAGTGTCTGGATGGTGAGTCGGAAAGCGCCGCCACTCCCTTTCTTACCTGAAAGCGTTCACGGAAAAGAAGTGGTTGTACTCGCGATATGTTATGCGGGTGACCCGGCTGAAGGTGAGAAGTTAATTGCACCGTTGAGAGAGTTTGGTGATGCACATGGTGAGCATGTTGGTGTACAGCCATTTGTGGCGTGGCAGCAAGCGTTTGATCCATTGCTTACTCCGGGCGCACGTAACTATTGGAAATCGCACAATTTTAACTCGCTAAGCGAAGGTGTGATTGATGCAGCGATAGAATACGCAGGTAAGTTACCATCGCCTCAGTGTGAGATTTTTATCGCCTCTCTTGCCTGCGCTGCCTCTAGACCTGAGCCTGAGTCTATGGCTTATTCTAGCCGTGATGCAAACTATGTATTAAATGTGCATGGAAGATGGGATTTAGCAGAAGATGATGAAGCTTGCATCAGCTGGGCAAGGGAATTTTTTGCCAAGACTAAGCCCTATGCAAGTGGCGGAGCGTATATCAATTTCCTTACACAAGACGAAGCTGAACGTACAGAGTCGGCCTACGGTCCAACCTTTGCGCGTTTACAAGCAGTGAAGAAGAAGTTTGATCCAAATAACTTGTTCAGAATGAATCAGAATATCAAGCCAGAATAAGTGCAATAAGAGCGTCGTCATTTCATATGACCGGATCTGTCACTTAATATCAAATAACAGTGGCTCTAAAATCTAATGGAGCCACTGTTAGCTAAAACCTTCGAACTACGTTTCTTCATCTTGATAGTTTAGATAACGTACACACAAATCATGAAACGCTTTTGCTTGAGGCGAGATCGTGCGGTCGGTCAACGTAAAGATACCAATTTGCCTTTCAAGCGGTGGATCGATAAGTGGGATCCAAACCAAGCGTGTTTCATTGGTTGGGAAAGCAAGCTTCGGTAGGGTCGTGACACCAATCCCAAGTTCTAAGACAGAAAACAGCGAAGTGATATTCTCGACCGAATAGAGCGCTTGCTCACTCAGTGCTCTGGCTGGGGTTGGATCGAGAAGCGTACAGGTGCCGTTACGAATAAAAGGTTGTTCGAGCAAAGTTTGCCACTCGATTCCCTCTGTTTTATTGGCAATCGGGTTATCTTTTAAACACACCACGCCAATGGGGTCGGACAACAGCGGTGTAAAGTCAATGCCGCCCTCATCAAGGTGAGAGGGGTTACCGAGCGCCAAGTCGACTTCACCGGAGAGTAAGCGAGCCTCGACGCCCGCCGCGTTGTCATCGATCAAGCTTACTTCTACATTTGGATACTGCTCGCAAAAGGCACCCAACACGCTCGGGATGAGTTTCGCTGCAACAGAAGGAACGCTCGCAATTCGCACTCTCCCTTGCTGTCCGGCCGCGGCAGCTTTGAGATCGTTGTCCAGCGCACTGTAGATATTGAGAAACTGAACCACCTTGGGCAAACAAATTTCACCAAAAGGCGTTAATTTGGTTTTTTTGCCGGGTTCAAACAGAGTTTGCCCTAGCATTTTCTCAAGCTCTTTTATCGATGTGGAGAGTGCAGCCTGAGATCGATTTGCACGATGTGAAGCGGCTCGAAACCCACCTTCCTCGACTACCATCACAAAATGCATTAATTGTTGAAGCTTAATACTCATCCCTAATGCCTCTTAATCCCTTTATTTACGTTATTCTCAATGAGGTGATAAGTTTTATTTATCAAATGTAAAAAATTTACCGTTAGATTTATCGCCTGTCAATGTGCATCATTTAACCATATTGAAACAAAGCTGTTACAAAGGTTGAAAGGCACGTGAATACTCCTACTAAAAAACACCCAGTTAAAACCAGTCTATTTGCTTCTAAAGCGCCGCTTGAATGGGCGATTGTTAACAATGGAACTCTGTATACGGCTCAAATTCCTATTGATGACACAGGTGCGGTTGTGGAAGGCGGCATCGAAGCACAAACACGTCAAACCTTTAACAATCTCATTCACACCCTGGAGTGTGCAGGGGAGTCTTTGGACTCTGTATTGCAGGTCCTGATTTACGTGACCGACAGAGAATACTTAAAAACCGTTAACCAAGTGTACGCGGAATATTTTGAAGCGCCGTACCCAAATCGCGCCGCCATGGTGGTTGCAGGGTTAGCACGAGAAGAAATGTTGGTGGAGTTTGTCGTCTACGCGTCGGCAAGCCAACCAGAATAAATCCAACAAGAATAATTGAGATCAGTGAGTGGGTGGCTTGCCATCACAAATCGGAAGAACAAGGAAAGAACCATGACTTTTATTAACAATGTTCAAGCAGAAAAATCCCTCTATATAGCAGGTGAATGGCAATCGGGCATGGACACCATCGCCAATATTAACCCTTCTGATATCAGCGAAAACATTGGCGATTTCGCACAAGCGAGTGTGTCGCAAGTAGAGCAAGCGATTCAAGCGGCTAAATCAGCGCAGCCAGAGTGGGAAAAAACACCAATCGAGCGCAAACAAGCAGTGTTGCAAGCGATTGGTGATGAGCTCATTGCACGATGTGACGAATTGGGCACTTTGCTGTCGCGTGAAGAAGGTAAGCCATTTGCTGAAGGTCGAGGTGAGATTTACCGTGCTGGCCAATTCTTCCAATACTTTGCTGCTGAGGTACTGCGTCAAATTGGCGATAACGCTGCTTCCGTCCGTCCAGGTGTCTCCGTTGAAGTTACTCGCGAAGCCGTCGGCGTTATCGCCATTATCTCTCCTTGGAACTTCCCAACAGCAACAGCGGCTTGGAAAATCGCGCCAGCACTTGCGTTTGGCAACAGCGTCGTCTGGAAGCCTGCCAACCTAACCCCAGCAAGTGCCGTCGCGCTGACTGAGATTATCCATCGCCAAGGTTTACCTGCTGGCACGTTTAACCTCGTTTTGGGTAGCGGTTCGCAAGTAGGTAATACCCTTATCAATTCGAAAGATGTGAACGGCGTGAGCTTCACTGGGTCTGTGGACACTGGCCGTAAAGTTGCAGCGGCTACGGCACCAAACTTTGTGCGTTGTCAGCTAGAGATGGGCAGCAAAAACGCGCTCGTAGTGGCAGATGATGCAGACATTCAAATTGCCGTTGAAGCCACAATCGCAGGCTCATTCTCGGGTGCAGGTCAAAAATGTACCGCGTCTTCTCGTCTTGTGGTTATGGACGGAATTCACGACGCGTATGTTGAAGCGCTAATCAAACGCATGAGCGAATTAAAAGTGGGTCACGCACTAGAAGAGGGCGTATTTATGGGCCCTGTTGTTGATGGTAACCAGCTGAATGCGAACTTTGAGTGGATTGAAAACGCACGCCAAGCAGGCGCGGAGCTGGCTTTCGGTGGTGAGCGTCTGAGCCTAGAGCATGACGGTTACTACATGTCACCAACCCTGTTCTTGAACACACAAAACAACTGGGAAGTGAATCAAGAAGAAGTCTTTGCACCAATGGCAAGCGTGATTCGCGTGTCTGATCTGGATGAGGCGATTGCAGTCGCGAACGATACGCGCTTTGGCCTGACAGGCGGCATTATTACGCAAAGCCTGCGCAATAGCGCGATCTTCAAACAGCAAGTCCAAACGGGCTGCGTCATGGTTAACTTGCCAACTGCGGGTACAGATTATCACGTCCCATTTGGTGGCCGTAAAGAATCTAGCTTTGGTCCTCGTGAGCAAGGTCAGTACGCCAAAGAGTTCTACACCGTGGTGAAAACCGCTTATCAGCGCCCTTACTAAGAACAGCAGGGTAGCTGATGGTGTCAGCTACCCGCACTGAAAGGCTAAGAAATTGTTTAAGGAGTGGTTATGTACCAACAACGGATTGTGATTGACGGATTGCAGTACTGCAATTGGGATCGAGAGTACTTCCAAACACTCAAGGCGAGTGGCATTACCGCCGTTCATGCCACCATCGTCTACCACGAAACTGCGCGCGAAACCTTAACGCGTTTTGCTGAATGGAACTTGCGCTTCGAGCAAAATGCGGACCTCATCATGCCTATTTATTCAATGGCAGATGTAGAAAAAGCCAAAGCAGAAGGCAAAGTCGGCATCTTCTTCGGCGCGCAGAATTGCTCACCGATTGATGATGAAATTGGTCTGATTGAAGTGATGCGCCGCCAAGGTCTGCTGATCATGCAACTGACCTACAACAACCAAAGCTTACTGGCGACAGGTTGTTACGAACAAAACGATTCCGGCGTAACTCGCTTTGGTAAACAAGCGATTGAAGAGATGAACCGAGTCGGGATGATCATTGATATGTCCCACAGCGCAGAGCGTTCAACGTTGGAAGCTATCGAGCTCTCTTCGCGTCCAATTTGTATCAGCCATGCTAACCCGACATTTGCGCATGACGCACTGCGCAACAAGTCCAACACCGTGATCAAAGCATTGACGGAGCGCGGCGGTTTGATCGGATTCAGTTTATATCCGTTCCATTTACCAAATGGCAGCCAGTGCACGCTGGATGATTTCTGCCAGATGGTTGCGAAAACCGCAGACATGTTTGGCGTTGACCATTTAGGTATCGGTAGCGATCTGTGCCTAAACCAGCCGCAACAAGTGTTGGAGTGGATGCGCAACGGTCGTTGGTCAAAAGCGATGGATTACGGCGAAGGTTCAGCAAGTAACTCGGGATGGCCAGATGCGCTGCCATGGTTCTGCGGCAGTGCAGGGATGGAGAACATCTACAACGGATTAATGCGTCACGGATTCAGTGAATCTGAGGCAGGAAAAGTATTGGGTGAAAACTGGTTCAACTTCCTCAAAGAAGGATTAGAGCCTATTTCATAGTACTCCCAAAATTAGGAACCGCCTGCCTACATAACAACAATACGGCAGGCGTAAAACTCACATTTGTAGCCAGTCTTTGGCAGCTGCAAAGAACCTCTGGAGCCAGAGTATGTCTGATTTAACCAATAGCATGAAAGCTTCCACGATGAGCGTGTCATCGGGCAAGTCAAAAGCAACACACAACACATCAACAACAGAAAACACGACGGACAAATTAGGACTGAATAACCCGGCCTTTTGGTATAGCGGTGGTTTTATCGCGTTGTTCGTTGCTATTGCACTTTATGACGGCGAGTTGTTATCTACGATCGTTAACGCCGGCTTTGGCTGGGCAGTTCAGGTGTTTGGTCCTTACTGGCAGTTACTGCTGCTTCTCACTTTTCTTATTGGTCTTGGTTTAGCTGCAGGGCGAACAGGCAAGGTGATGTTGGGCGGGATTGCAAAACCAGAAATGGATTCTTTCCGCTGGATGGCGATTATTTTCTGTACCTTATTGGCTGGTGGTGGTGTTTTCTGGGCCGCGGCTGAGCCTATCGCGCATTATGTTAGCCCACCTCCTCTATACGGCGCGCAAGATAACCCGCAGCAAGGTGCGGTGAATGCGTTGTCGCAATCCTTTATGCACTGGGGCTTTCTAGCTTGGGCGATTGTAGGTAGCTTAACTTCCATCGTGGTGATGCACCTACATTACGACAAAGGTTTACCACTAAAACCCCGTATTTTGCTTTACCCAGTCTTGGGCGAACGAGCACTTAAAGGCCAACTCGGTGCATTGATTGACGCGTGCTGCATTATCGCGGTAGCCGCGGGCACCATCGGGCCAATTGGGTTTCTAGGCTTGCAGGTTAGCTACGCGTTAAATGCGCTTTTTGATATTCCTGATGGCTTTACGACTCAGCTTATCATCATTTTGTTTGCGATTGCGCTTTACACCTTGTCAGCACTCAGTGGATTAAGCCGAGGCATGCAACTGCTTAGTCGTTACAACGTGATTCTGGCAATGGCATTGATGGTTTACATCCTGTTTTTTGGCCCTACGAATTTTATCTTTAACGGATACATTCAAGGTGTAGGGAGCATGCTGGATAACTTTATCCCAATGGCGACCTATCGCGGTGACGAAGGTTGGCTAAGCTGGTGGACAGTATTTTTCTGGGGCTGGTTCCTTGGTTATGGTCCGATGATGGCAATCTTTATTGCGCGTATTTCTCGTGGTCGCACTATTCGCCAAGTTATTTCCACCATCAGCATTGTTGCTCCGCTCACCACCTGTTTTTGGTTCACGATTGTAGGCGGCTCTGGCCTTGCGTTTGAAATTGCTGAACCAGGTAGTGTGAGTGCGGCGTTTGAAGGCTTTAACTTGCCAGGTGCTTTGCTTGCGGTGACTCAGCAACTACCAATGCCAATGCTGACTTCAATTCTATTTCTGATTTTAACCACGATCTTCATCGTCACGACGGGCGACTCAATGACCTACACAATCAGTGTCGTGATCAGTGGTGAAACGGAGCCGAATGCGATCATCCGTACCTTCTGGGGCGTAATGATGGGTGTCACGGCACTGATCCTGATTTCGCTTGGCTCTGGCGGTATATCCGCTCTGCAATCTTTCATTGTGATTACCGCGGTTCCGGTTTCGCTGATTCTGTTGCCGTCACTTTGGAATGCACCGCAAATCGCAATCAAAATGGCGAAAGAGCAAGGGCTATAACAATTATCTAATTCAAACAACGTGGAGCTTGTGCGGGTGTTTTCCTCCTACATCCGCACAAACCCTAGTATTCTTACAATAACAAATAGGTGGTGAGCAAAATGGATGCACATCGTTCTACTTATACGGAAGCAACTATGCGCGACGCAGCGATTGTCATGGCAGCCGAAAGGCTTGGCGCAATGCACCAAAACCGAATCAGCTTTGTTCGTAGTCTGATTCGTAATATGGCAAGCCAAAACTGGCAAGTAACCAAGCATGAGTGGCAACTTTGTCCGCGTGGTTATGGTCACGTTATTTACAAGTTGACCACGCCAGAGCACGTTTATCATTTGGTGGTGTTCTGTGATGAAATTGCTGATGACGAGCGTAATGACCGCGTCATTGCTGAAAAGTGGGACGTCACATTCGCACTGGTTCAAGGCGATGTTGATGTTACTTTGTTGGAAAGATTGCGAGCAAATGTACCGCTGCAAGAAGCGGGACGCAATCCGAATAACGTGCTTGTTCTGGCTCGCGCAAACAAAAGCGTGCGTGTGTTTGAACATATTGTTAGCGCCCTTTCTCAAGGCAAGCAGCCCGAGCCAAAAGAGCTGGCGGAAGTGGGTTATATCCTGCGTACCACAGCTGTTTATGGGAACGGCAAGTTTGGCATCGCCGATTTCAAACTGCTAGAGAACAACTCAGATTTCAGCCTGTCTTTTAGTGCGCAAATGTGCGCAGTATATATGTTGCGTGAATTCAGCTTGGATTGGGTGCACTACCTAGCACTTCAGCAAGGTCACGACAACGCGGTGGCATTGCACCGTGGCTTGCAGCGCTACCTTGGTGTCGGAAATGCTACTGGTTTAGGCATGGCTCCATACTTGATTAATCACCCGTGCATCGTTGACCAATGGATGACCTCTCGCGAGCGTGCAGTAGCGCGAGTCTTTGCGATGCCGTGTGAAGCCTCACTCCATGCTCCTTTGCAAGGATTGCTGCAAAAAGCACAGCGTCATCTAGAGCAAGTCATAACCATCAATGAAAATCAAGACAGGCTCAATCATCAAGCGACAGCAGACATCAAACAACTGCTATCGGAGCTACCAACATTAATGGCATCACATCCGAACTGGGCGAGTTTGGTCGAGCAAAAGAAAACAATGAGAGTGGAAGCCCAAGAGATCCTCACCTCTTGCTTGATTGAACTCTACCCATCTTTAGTGGATGAATTTGCTAGCCAAATGAATACGGATGAAACGTTATCTATTCCGGGCGGGAAAAAGATCCAAGATTTACTGGAAGTGTTGCAAAGCAAATACCGCTGGGCGATTGATACGGATTACTCACTAGCCGAGAACAACTACTGGTTCTGGTATCGCTCACAAGACAAAGAAGAGCCAAGGCTTGGTGTTCGTGGCGAGGAAGCAGGAGAAGAAAAAGAGCTGCCGCTTGATATCGGCAGACAAGTGAATCGCTTGTACCACGCTTTGCTTGGTTGTGATGAAGAAATGTCCGTAGCAGAGTTTCTGTTGCAAAATCCGACTTACCGTTCGATCACACGTCGCGTATGGACGTTAGGCAACCGAGCAATGGGTGATATTCAAATGAACGTGCTACGCCAAGATGCACTGCCAATGCACTTATTGCGCTGTAAGTTGGCTATCTTTGGTGCGACTAAATTTGATCCACGCTCGGATCGTTGGGTTCGAGTAACTTTCTTCCAGGGCGCGCCGCTGTTAGATGAAATTCACGATCCTAAACTGGCAGACACATGGATTTTCCCAAGCATGCCGGAACGTGACGAAATTGCGCAAAGTGACAATCAAAAAATCAACGGAGGATTTGCATTATGATCGTCTCTCACAACGAATTGGTGGCCGCCGTTAATAAGGCATTTCTTGGCATGCGCCGTCACTGTGGTGAGGCGGATGTCATTGCGAACATGGTGGCGGACTTGCAAATGGTTGGCTTGCACGGGGTGCGTCACTTTAATAACGCCAGCCTGTTTCTTGGGTTAGATTCGGACTGCGCCGTATCGGTGACCAACAGCACGTCAGCGAGTATCGAGATGGATTTGCACAATGGCAGTGTGGCGTGCCACTTACCCGCCGTGTTGGATTTCGCACTTGAGAAAATGATTAACAGAAAGTCGATTACTATCACGTTGAAGCGGTGCCACAACCGTTGGCTAGGTTTTAGTGAGTTGTTGAAGCTCTCTGCAAAAGGCATTGCGTGCCGTGCACAATGGGTCAATGGCTCTAGTCCCAAGCGAACGCTTTATGTGTTAAACCGTGGACGAATCGCGCCAGAAGTCTTTTTCTCGGATCAGTTTAATGGGCATGATACGGATTTGCATAGTATGGTTATCGAACTCTCTGTGAACGATTTCGATATCGAGAAAAGCGCACAAGGATACACCATTCACATTGAAGGCGATGAGTTAAGCAACACGCAACAAGCCTCTTGGCAAAATGGTATTTTTGTCGAAGACCAAGAGTGGGAAACACTGAAACAAACCGCAACCGCGTTGCTAGTGGAGAACAGTGAGCGTTCCATGCAGGGCGCTGGTGGTGTGGTTTAAGCTCTGAAGGGACAGCGATTCCAAGTTTCAAGTGATGAAGGCTGCGGTTTAGCGGCCTTTTTTGTGCGCGATGTTCGGTCACTTCTTAGGTTCTAAGGCTATGATTATCGTTAAATACTAAGTAGAGCGGCATAGGGAAGAAAATGGACCTGCAAGAGAACAAAAGAAATGCCATTGCGTTTTACGAAACCGCCTATCGAGGTAACCCAAGAAAGGCGGTTGAAGACTACGTTGGCGATGAGTACATCCAGCACAATCCATTAGTTGGAAATGGCCCCGAGGCTTTTATCGAGTATTTTGAGCGGATGCAAAACGAGTATCCCAATAAAGACATTACGTTTGTGCGAGCCATTGCTGAGGGGAATTTGGTGGCACTACACACTCACCAAACATGGCCTAATGATATTGAATACGTGACGATGGATTTCTTTCGTTTTGATCATAATGGGAAAATAGTCGAACATTGGGACGCTCTGCAAGAGATTCCTAAAGAAACATTGAATGGTCACACCATGTATTAACGAATCGTTGATTAGCCTCCAATACTATTTATTCAAACGGTATGGGAGGCTAAAATATTTGGTACGAGTTAGACGTCAATCACTAGAGCGCTTTTTCGATCTTCATCGCTACGTCTTCAGATACCCAACCTTTCCATAAGTCAGGGTAGGTATTAAAGAAGTAAAACATCGCTTCTTCACCATCTGCGTAGTTATCTTCCATCCAGGCCAGCATTTCACTCATTTGCTCGTTGGTAAATCCGCGTTTCTGCAAGTACGCGAATGCTTGGGGTTCTTTGTTCGCAAATGCCTCAGTTGTTACTGTGCGAACTGGAGAAGGTGGGTACATTGTTACTTTGGGAGAAGTACAATCAGGCTGGGTGGTACAGTTGCGATACTCTTCCAAATCTGTTCCGCTACCAAAATCCACTTTGACCATATCATACTTGCCCAATACGGGTGTTGGTGACCAGTAGTAACCAAACCAAGGCATTTTGCGATCATAGGCTTTGGCGATGGTGCCAGCTAATGCTGCGCCAGAGCCTGGGTCAACCATCTCAAAGCCGTGCTCACTTAACCCTAATGCATTAAACAAGTGACCGGAGGTGATTTGGCATGTCCAACCAGCAGGGCAGCTATAAAAGGCGAACTTGTCATCATCCTCAGGGTGTTCAAACAACTTGGCGTGTTTAATGACGCCTTCTATCGTCGCGAGCTCTGGATACTGTTTTACCAGATAGGCGGGAACCCAAAAGCCTTCTTCACCGCCATTGACAAGCGACGCACCAGCGATGCGCAAGCGTTTATCAGCAATGCCTTTATCAAGCGCTTCTTTAATGCCGTTTGTCCATAACTCTGGCGCAACGTCAGGTTGTCCCTTTTCAATCATAGAGGTGCCCGTAGGAACGCTATCACCAGGGATCAATTCCGCATCGCACTGGTAGCCTTCATTTAAGACAAATTGGTCGATGTGCGCCATTAAGCTGGCCGAATTCCAATTCATATCCGCGATGGTTATTTTTCCACATTCATCCGCATTTGCATGAGTTGATAATGCTGATAGCAGCAGAACAGGGAGCATTGAAGGTGTCGTCTTCATGTGACTGAATTTCCTTGTCGTTGTCATTTACTTCAGTATATACATCGGTTTATAAAGATTCAGTGAACAAGGTTTTTTCAGTGACGTTAAGCATAAAAACGGCTATTTATGAAGCGTTTAGTGAGAGTGGTTGAAAGGGAGTTAATACAGCAAGAACACCCCTTCGTAGCCGCCGATCTCAATGTGAGAAACATAGTCGCCGATGTTACCGTCTTGATCTACAGGTCGCATAGGCTCTGGAAGTGCGATAGTTATCTTCGGTGAGGAGAAATAATCGATATTCTTGCCAAAGAAATCAGTCCGATACAGCACTCGGCCTTTGGTGAATTCGCGGGCTAACACCATCTCCGTAGGGCCATGCATCACTACCGTATCGTCTGAGCGATACGCAAAGTACGTATGGGTTGGTAACAAATCGATAGCGCCATTAGACAAGTCAGGATGAGCCACTTTGCTCATAGAAGCATCTCCAATCATCGTGTAATCGGCGGAATAGGGCGTGCTGGTGGACATCATTAGCGGAGTCGCCTGATACCCATCTGGGATTTGATTGGCAGGCGTACCTAAATCGATGGCAAGCAAGGTGCTAGGTTGATAAGCAATATTCTTTGGTACGCCTGCCTTCCAGAAGTTGTTAACGGTGGTGTTATTGCTTCCATATACGTAACCATTATTCCACTGACTAAAGTAACTGCGCTCAGGGTGATAGTTTAAGTAGAACACCGCTAGTGCAGAATATTGGTCCTGCTTCCAACTGTTTTCTGTGTTACCAAAGTATTGGACGCGACCATAACGCGTTGTTGCTTGATAAATCACGTTCTGGCCAACTTTGGCGAGAGCAGAGTTATCCCAAAACTTAGCCAAGCCAGCATAGCCACTAAAGCCAGTGGAAGGGAAAAGGTAGTGCTCGCGCAAATACAAGGAGCCAGCATCAACCAAGTGGTTTTGGCCGTTACGACCGAATAAGTTGGCCGTGCCTATGTTGAGGCCAATTAACGCATCCGCATCCAGCGTCGCCAATTTGTTTAAGAACGCCGAGAATTGCGCTTTGTATGCATCATCAGCGGCTTGGCTTCCCGCCACCAAACCAAGCTCATCCACCGTACCACCAGAATAAACGTAGAACTGATTTTCTCCGAGTAACTTATTCGTATCATCGTTGTACGCACCGTTTAAACCTTGTTTCGCCCATTCAGCTTGATAATAGTGGCGCATTGTATTGGCAAAATCGGGATTGCCGAGATTAGTCAATGCCCAAGAAGAGGTTTGATTCCACATGCGACCAAATGGAATAACGCGTGACTCCCAACGAAATCGTGCCGTTGCATTCTTATTTGAGCGGCTCTTGAACTCTTGCCAAGAAAGATAATTATCTTGGTTTCGATCAGCTGATTCGTCAAAACCTCGAATTTGTCGCCAGCGCTGAATGGTTTGACCTTCAGGTGTCTCCGTTGGTGCTCCTGAGACATTGACGACAGGGAAGCTATCTTTGAGTTGAATGTTTTCGAGGTGTGGGCGGTTTTCTATGTTGTCTTCATGCCAAGTAATTTTCGCAACGTAAAGGCGGCCGCCGTCGCGTAAAAAAGTGGACCCAAAATACTGACCGCCACCATAGGTTTGTCCGCTACCATCGTGTGTCGTAGCGCGAACCCAATCCGAAGGAACAGACCAGTTTACCGTTTGGTTTTTAGTCATGTTCTCAGTCTTGTCTTTTTTAATTGAGAAGTTTTTCCATTCTGTTACCAGACCGAATGAATCGATGGCAGAAGGGTATTCAATTATGAAGTTGCCACCTTGAGCAAACTGGGAAAACGTAAGGGTTAAGCGGTCGAACTTCTCTGAGTGATAAACATAGAGGGCACCACCATTATTCGCCTGACCGAATACATCAGCATCCCATGGCGGTGGTTGATATAGCCAAAAACCGGCGTGGTCAGCACTAGCCGTATAACCAACAATCATCGGTTTTCGATTGAGCAGAGTATTCTCGCCATGGCTTGAGTCAACCTCTGCGATGATAGTGTCTTCAGAAAAGTGGAGAAAGAAATCTTCGTAGTCAACTCCATTCAGTTCTGCTTGGTTACGTATATCGTTTTCCAGCCAACCTGAGTTAAGTTCCAGCTTTTGGTTGTACATGTAACCAAGCGCTTTTACACGCTCGTTATCACTCTTATTTTCGTAAGCTCCAAACACGATATCGGCATTATCCAACTCCCATTCAAGTGCAGCGGCAGCAGAGATAGGCTTATCTTGAAGATCAATACCCTGTTCATGCAACCCAGGTAACACGATTGCTGTTCTACTCCAAACGTTGGGTACAGAAAGCAAGCTCAAAGAAATGAGTGTAACGAGAGAAAAACAATGCGACTTCAACATGGAGTTATCCCATTAATACTTAGATGACTCAAATTAAGAGTCAGATACAAAAAGAAATTATAGTCCATTCGCGAAGTCGTAATCAGGACCCTGCCATAGAGGACTTTACAGGAAAACTAACAGGGGATGCTGTGCAAAAATGAGCGGCTGTACTTGGAATAGATCATCCTCATAGACTCAAAACTTCCTCTACACGTCAGCACAAAAATAACCACCATTTTAACCTTGTTTCGGTCGTCACCATGTTGTTGGATTTTTCTTCAACAAATTCAGTTAAAACTAACTCTTCAAACCAGTCAGATACTCTGTCTTGGTGGTTGCAGATCATACAAAAAATTAACAAATTAAATTTTTATACATTTTTATTGCATAAAAAGTCCAGTTTAGTAATATAAATACCAAGTGACAATTAATGCGGTATGTCAGCATGACTATTCAGGTAAGCGGAATCAATAAATCCTACGGTGAGACACAAGTGCTTCACGATGTCAGCTTTAAGTGTGAAAGCGGGGAAACACTGGTGTTACTTGGTCCAAGTGGCGCAGGTAAGAGCTCTCTACTGCGTGTTCTTAACCTTCTTGAAGGGGCGGATAACGGCAAGCTAAACATCGCAAATGATGTTTTTGATTTCTCTACTGAAATCAAAGAGAAACAAGGTTTAGCACTTCGTCGTAAAGTAGGCATGGTGTTCCAGCAGTACAACTTATGGCCGCATATGACAGTAATGGAGAACCTGATTGAGGCTCCGGTAAAAGTATCTGGCATGGATAAAGAAGAAGCGAAGAACCAAGCAATGCAAATTCTCGCAACACTGCATTTGGCAGACAAAGCGGATGCATGGCCGATGCAGCTTTCTGGTGGTCAGCAACAACGTGTGGCGATTGCTCGTGCATTGATGATGAAACCGGAAGTCTTGCTTTTTGATGAACCGACCGCAGCGCTTGATCCGGAAATTACTAACCAAGTCGTTAAGATTATTAAAGATTTAAGCGAAACTGGCATCACCCAAGTCGTAGTAACGCATGAGGTCGATTTTGCTAAGAAAATCGCTAGCCACGTACTGTATCTAGAAAAAGGACACATCGTCGAGCACGGCACAAATGATTCGTTTTCTAACCCGCAAACCGCCCAGTTTGCTGACTACCTAAATCACTAAATTACGTTTTTAAAGTTCAGTCTATTTAACAGATAAGCTCGGCTGTCATTGCGAGTGTCAGCCCACTAAGTACACACGGAGTATTGCAATGAAAAAGATTCTACTAGCTTCACTAATCGGCCTTTCTTCTGCAACTATGGCAGCAAACGCAGCAGCACAAGAAGAGATCAAATTCGCGATGGAAGCGACGTACGCACCATTCGAATACATGGATGAAAACAACCAAATCCAAGGTTTTGATGTGGATCTGGCGAACGCTCTATGTAAAGAAATCGAAGCAAAATGTACCTTCCATAACCAATCTTTTGACAGCCTGATCCCTGCATTAAAATTCAAACGTTACGATGCGGCGATCTCTGCAATGGATATTACTGAGGCGCGTTTGGAGCAAGTGAATTTCACGAATGCATACTATGAAAACTCAGCAGCGTTTGTTTCTATCAAAGAAAAAGTTGCTGATCAAAAAGCACTAGAAGGTAAGCGCGTTGGTGTTCAAAACGGTTCAACACACCAAAGTTACCTGATTGAGCAAATGCCGGGCGTAACAGCGGTTCCTTACTCTAGCTACCAAGACGCATTCATCGATATGAAGAACGGTCGTATTGATTCTGTATTCGGCGATACAGCTGTCGTAGCTGAATGGTTCAAGAAAGAAGACAATCTAGCATACGTGGGCGAGCACGTAACCAACCCTAAATATTTCGGTAACGGTTTCGGTATCGCAGTAAACAAAGGTAACGATGAGCTAGTGAACAAGCTGAACACGGCACTGAAAACAGTGAAAGCGAACGGCGAATACGACGTAATCTACAACAAGTACTTCGGTAAGTAATATGGCACTAACGGGTTACTCTTTATCGCTTGTTCAAGCTAGTTGGATGACTGTCCAGCTTGCCTTCACAAGCCTTTTAGTCGGTTTGATTCTGGCAGTGGTATTCGCCAGTGGTGAAATGTCTCGCCGCGTTTTCGTTAAATGGCCAATGACGGCATTTGTGACGATTGTGCGTGGCTTGCCAGAAATCCTTGTCGTGTTGTTCATCTATTTTGGTTCGACGCAGGTTCTGTTTTTAATCACCGGCAACTTTATTGAAGTTAGCCCGTTCTTGTCTGGGGTGGTGGCGTTGTCATTGATCTTCGCTTCTTATGCTTCTCAAACTCTACGTGGCGCGTTAAAAGCCGTTGGAAGAGGGCAGAGAGAAGCAGCAAGTGCACTCGGCATCAGTCAGGCACATGCTTTTGTTCGCATTGTTTTGCCACAAGCAGTAAGACACGCGCTACCAGGTTTAACTAACCAATGGTTGGTTCTGTTGAAAGATACCGCGCTTGTATCACTGATTGGCGTAACGGATTTGTTGAAGCAAGCGCAGCTAACGTCGGCAGCAACTCATGAAGCCTTTACATGGTACGCAACCGCTGCGGCGATTTATTTAGGCATTACTTTGATTACGCAACGTGCCGTCAAACTGATTGATAAGAAGTTCTCAATTCAAGGCATGAGCATGGGACAGGAGGCAACCGCATGAACGAACAACACGTTTGGCAAATGCTGAATGGCTTGGGCACTAGCCTTCAATTAACCGCCGCTTCCTTGGTTGTCGGCTGCCTCTTAGCTTTGATGATGACGCTGACTCTGATCCTACGTACTCCGGGTTTGCATTGGGTAAGCCGTGGCATCATCACCTTGTTTACTGGTACGCCTTTGTTGGTACAGATCTTCTTGGTTTACTACGGTCCGGGTCAGTTTGATGCAGTTAGAGAAAGTGTTTTTTGGACATGGTTCAGCCAACCTTGGTTCTGTGCGATGTTAGCGTTAGCGCTTAATACCGCGGCGTACAGCACTCAGCTGTTTAAAGGGGCGTTTAACGCGATTCCTTCTGGTCAATGGCAAGCGTGTCGTACTCTGGGGATGAACAAAACCGCAACGCTAAAAGTGCTGCTGCCATACGCCATTCGTCGTGCCGTTCCTGCTTACTCAAACGAAGTGATTTTGGTCTTCAAAGGGACGTCACTAGCAAGCACGATTACGATCATGGATCTGATGGGTTACGCGCAGCGCATTAACGCACAAACTTACGATACGTTGACGGTATTTGGTATTGCGGGCGCATTTTATTTAACGGTAAATGGTGTGCTCACTCTTATTTTTCGTCAGGTAGAGAAGAAAGCACTAGCCTTTGAAGCCGTTTAATTATTAGTAGCTAATTTGTAAATGCCTCTGTTCAAGCGTTGCCCTGAACAGAGGCATATTTGTTTTAGTGTGCTGCTATGCTGGAAAAATCATCAAGAATCACCAAACTTAAGTAAGGTAAACAATCACTGGTGATGATATGGAACGTCGACACTTCTTAGCTTTATGGTCGCTAATATTTGTGCCTTCGCTAAAATCCGCTAGCCCAATGAAGCCGACACCGCCTCAAACGGAAGGGCCATTTTATCCCGTGGTTCCAGTGCCACTTCGTCAAAATTTGATTTTGCAGTCGAAAGGTCTTATTGGTGAGCCCATTTTTCTTCAGGGTAAGGTAATGGATACAGCAGGAAACCCATTGTCTGGAATGAAAATAGAAATATGGCAATGTGATGGACAAGGCATCTATGAACACCCGAATCAACCTAACAATAATAAGTTTGATCCTCACTTTGCAGGCTTTGGTGCAGTTTTAACTGACGAAGATGGGAATTACCTTTTTCAAACGTTATTTCCGGTTCCATATAGCTCTCGACCTCCCCACATCCACGTCAAACTATGGCGTGGAGAGAAAGAGCTGTTAACGACTCAGCTTTATTTGAAAGGGCGAACTGGTAACGAGTGGTGGGGCGGAAAAGCCCGTAATTATTTGCAGTTTGAGCCTGTCAACATTGATGGTCGAGTCGTCGGTGAGTTCAATTTTGTGCTCGCTTAGTGTGATTAAGCATTATTTTGAAAACTCACATCGTAGATTACCAAAGTAATTAGCAAACAGAAGCTTCTAATAGATTAGTCTTGTCCGGCTCTGACTCTTAGTTTGTAGAAATCACTGTACCCAGATTTACGGAGTTGAACACCGCTTACACCTTTCGCTCTGGTGATTTTTTCTTGCCCCCAGAACAATGGTAAGATTGTTGTATCAGCTCTGAGCTCCGAGAGTATTCCCTCCAAACGTTTTTCAGGCGTGGGATCTGAGACTGCATCGTGTACGTGATTAACATGCTGTTCAAATTCATCAGAGTGAAGAGCAAATCGAATACCTGTACCTGTTAATAGCCACTCATAAATTCCATAGGTTAAAGGTGGCTCAATGACATCTTCGACAAAGAGCAAGTCGGCTTGTTCTTTTACAAGTTGAGGATTACTAGCGTCAGTTAGCTCCACAAATTCTACATGCAACCCAGTTTGACGGATTAAATCTACGATCCATTGGTTCGCTTTACTTAAATAATCAATCGTCCACTTTGGATGGGTTATGACCAACGTTCCCTCAAGCTGAGGAATATTCTCATTGTGAGAGCTGTCATCGAGAATTTGCATCGTTTCCAAGCTATTCGCTTTGGCAAATTCAAATCTACGACTCTCGATAAAAGAAAATAGGCGCTGCCAAGTTTGCTCGCTTAGTGAGCACTCGGCGCGACGATTACGTGCTAGAAAAGAAAATGCCTGAATCATATAACATTCGGTATCGTCAGTTTCCTGATTATAACTGATGTATTGAGCCAGCTCAGTCCCTTGATGAGAGAGCGTGATTTGCTCCAATAATGCCTTTTTTGCGAAATAGTTATGATGTTTCTTCAGTACTATTTTGTCGGTATCCCAATGCCTAAGTACAAATGGGCCAGTACCTATTGTGATACTGCGACCTTTAAAGCTCTTCTGACGTCGAGTAGTGATAGACGCATTTGCGGTTGCTAAGCAGTAAATGAATAAGTTATTAGGCTGCTTTAAGTCAATACGTATAGCTTGTTTGGCATTATCGAAGCTGATACGAGTGACTTGCTGAAGTAATTTTTGGACGGGGCCATCTGTTGTAACGAGCTTATTTAAAGAGTGTACGACATCTTCTGCTTGTAATGTTAGCCCATCGTGACAGTAGATATCAGGGCGGAGCCAAATATATATACAACTGCCTTCATTTTTGTACTCACAAGCGAGGTGATTTTTTAATTGACCGTAGTGATCAACGGTAAATAGGGTGTCATACAAGCTGCGTATTACCTGCAGTTCTGAAAAGCGATAAGTCAGTGAAGGGGTTAGCTCATCTACCCAAGGATACTGGCTGACGATGAGTGTATTTGAATCTTTGTTTTCTTCTGAAACTTCTGCGAGTGCTTGGCTAAGTGCGCTTACAGCAGTGCTACGGTAATGCTCAAGTAACCTCGAGATGACGTCAAAGCTACCATTGTTGATTTCATTACGAATCGTAAAGTAGAGGGCTTGATGTATTGTTACCGTCACTTTTAGTGTGCTGGCTTTCCCACGGCCACGACCTGGCTCCCAATGGATCCAATTGTAGCTGTCAAGTATTCTCAGTATATTAGATATGTTGCGTCTAGAAGTTGAAAAAACCAGTTCTAAATCGTCGAGGTTTACCTGATACGTTTGAGAGTGTTTGTAATGTTTTAATAACTGGCTCAATCTACGAAGACATGTTTCTGTCATGTTTTATTATGTTTCCTCAATAGATGATTGATTTATTAAAGCTATATAATAAATTGATTTCATATTGTGGTGAAGAAAGGTGATTGCTTAAACCCCTCAGTGTTATTGATTGGCTTATCTTCTTCCCATTTAAAAGTATTGGTGGTTTTCATTTTGACTCTAATATATTACTACTAATATAGAGTAAAGGCTCACTTTTTAATTTTTGCCATAATATTAGTGAGTTATGATTAATGTTAGTGTTTGTTTTATTAGTTGTGTCTAATTAGTTAGGCGTAATGACATGAAAATACCCCCACTCATCTATGCAAATAAGCAGGGGTATAAGTTTATTTTACTTCTGGGAAGGTAGTGAATATCGTCCACTCATCTTTAACCATTCCTTGCTGGCCGACAACAGTGGCAGTAACGCGGCGGTTTAATGCGTGGCTGACACGATCCATACCCGGCTCTGCTAACTGTGTGTCGCCAAAAGCAATAATTGCGAGGCGGTCACCCGGGATTCCTTTTTCTATCAATAGATCGCGTACATTCTCTGCACGATGGCGAGATAGGTTTAAATTGTATTCTGCGCGTCCTACCTTACTTGCGTATCCTTGTATCTCTATAGAAGTGGTTGGATACTTTTTAAGAAATGCAGCCAACTCATCTATCTTGTTTTTAAAAATTTGGTTAATAAGAGCAGAGTCATTATCAAACAAAATCTTAAGTTGGTATTGCTCTTCTTTATGCAAATAGGTTTCACAACCATCATTGTCCACTTCTGCCCCTATTGGAGTACCTACGCAAAGATCACGAGCGTTTATCACACCATCTTGGTCCAAGTCGTTTAGGTCAGCAATCTGATTCGCCTTTGGTATAGGAATGTACGCCAGCTCATCTTTTGCGTATGCACTATGATGACTCATTATGACTAAAGCCAGAGTGATTAGAAGATTCTTTTTCATTGTATTTAGTACTCCACCGATTGAGTCCACTCTTCCGGTATGTCGACGCGCAATGCGTCTAAAAGCTGCCCGGTTGAAGTCAGGGTTCGATATTGTGCGTATTGCTGCGCAAATTGTGTTTCTAAGTAGTTTTTGCGTGATTCAAACAACTCGTTTTCAGTGTTCAGCAGATCAAGTAGGGTGCGCTTTCCAATACGATATTGTTTTTGGTATGCAATAACGGTGTTTGACATGGAATCAACGTGTTGTATTAAAAAAGACTTTTGTTGTTTAGTCAGCTCAAGAGCGCTCCAAGAAAGGCGGAGCTCTTGCTCCACACTTCGGTATGCTCGCTCTCTGAGGTCTTTCGCTTTATTGAGTTGGTAGGCCATACTGTCACTGTTTGCAGAGTCTCGGCCACCGTTGTAAAGGTTGTATCGGACACGGAGCATTGCTTGTGTTTCAGAGTTGAGACCATTTACTCCTCCTACATCATCGTTCCAGCTTTGTTTCGCTTCAAATGAGATGACTGGGAAATAGTTTGCATCTGCTTGTTTATATTGGAACCTGGCAGAATCGACATCTGCGAGTGCTATTTTTATGACAGGATGATTGTCAAAAGCCTGCGATTGGGCCTCGTCTAGAGAATTGGGGATAAAGTTTTGGTCTGCGTGCGGAAAAATAAGGTTAGTTGGTGCTTCACCAACTAAGCGAAAGAATGCTGTTTGAGCGTCTTTATGGTTATTTTGTGCAGCTAAAACATTACTTTGAGCTTTTGCTAAACGAGCTTTAACCTGGTTAAGGTCGGCAACTGAGCCAATTCCTGACTCTGTACGCTTTTTAATATCAGTATAAATTCGCTTATGTGTGTTTAGGTTGCTAGTGGAAAGCGCAGTCAGCTTTTGTGTTTTTACTACATCCAAATAAGCTTTGATGACTTCTAACGCAACATTTTGGGCATCTGCAAGTAACTGATAACGCACAGACTCTGCATCTGCAGAGGTACGATCAATGTCATATAGGGTTTTTGAACCATCCCAGATCAACTGGGTAAGAGTAATTGCCATATCTTTGCGGGTCATCTCGGTATCACTCTTACCAGTAGAGTCGGAAGGGTGAATGCTCTCGTAACCGATACCCGCGTCAATATCGAGACTAGGTTTATATGCTCCACGTGATTTATCGATAATATAACGATTACTCATATACTCGTTAAACGCACTTTTGATATCAGGGTTCGTTGCAAATGTTGTCGCTATTGCTTGTTCTAAAGTTTGTGCGCTAGAAACCAGTGGTATTAGCAAACCAAAACACGCGATACTAATATTACTTAGCTTCACTAAAATCTCCCCAAATAATTTAACGCCAGTTATTTTTCAAAAATAAATATTAAAGATTACTAATGTTACCCAAGGCAAACGTTTCCCTTTGCTTGCTTTTTCGGAATGTAAGCTGCTATTTCAATGAAAATTTAATGACAAGTTTAAAGAATATTAAAAATAGGTCGCATAACATATGTTTTTACGGTGCAAAATAAAACAAATTTAAAACATGAAAATTATTGATAGGATAATTGCGTGTTTTAGATGGGTTAATTGATGCTAGCTTACGCCCAATTGTGTATATCGCTTCTTGAAAATAAGTCTTATTACTTTTTTAGTTTTATGGACTTTGAGATTTTTGTATTTACTAAATGAGGTATAAGCTCTTGGTTGGACCATCAAAATTAACCGCACAAACCTATGTTGTAATCGGCCTAGATGGTCAAATTAAAGCTTTTGCGTCTAAAGAAAACTTGTTACCGGGAGAAGTGGTCGTTGAATTAGTAGAGGGGAAGATCCAACCTCAGCATGTATATATTGCTGACACAGAAGGTGAAGCTCAAACTGATTCTACCGACAAGCTTGCGAAAATATTAGAGGCCATCGAAAAAGGACAAGACCCGAGCGAACTAGGTGATGAATATGCTACTGAAGCTGGTGAAGTTACGGGTTCAAGTTTGACAGCCTCTGGTACTGTTGAACGAACGGGGGCAGAAGTACTAGCAAGTACTTTTTTTGAAACCGCCGGCGTGACGACAGAGCAAAGTACAACGCTATTTAATATTTCTCGATTCACAACCTCAGAGCTTGGTGAAACTGAAGCGTTGATTGATGGTGAAGATAGAGGTGCCGTTCAAGAAGACGTGACGCTTGGAACTTCTGGCAACCTCAGTGTTACTGATCCAAATACAGGTGAAGCGTTATTCCAATCACAGAGTGAGGTTCAAGATAGTTATTGGGGCGTCTTCTCAATTGATGCTTTCGGTAACTGGAATTATCAGCTGAATAATGAGCACGAAGAAGTGCAGGCTTTGGATCATGACAGTGACCCAGTCATCAGAAGTATTACCGTTTTATCTGTAGATGGCACTGAGCATGAAGTTGTGATCTCTATTACGGGCACCGAAGACGCGCCAGTCGTGACGGGCACATTCACGGGCAAGGTGACCGAAGGCAATCTCGGTGATGTTGTGACCGCAGCAGGTACCATTACTATCTCTGATGTTGATAACGGCGACGATCCGATTTTTGCAAACACCACCGTTACGGGCACCTATGGTGAGCTAGCATTGGTGGACGGGAAGTGGACGTATACGCTGGACCAAAGCCAGGTTCAACAGCTGGACGAGGGTGACCGGGTGCAAGACACCATCACTCTCACGGCGACCGATGGCACCCAACAAAAGATCGTGATTGATATTACGGGCACCGAAGATACGCCTATTGTTGACGGTACGTTCACCGGCAAGGTGACCGAAGGCAATCTCGGTGATGTCGCGACCGCAACCGGCACCATGACTATCTCTGATGTTGATAACGGCGACGATCCGATTTTTGCAAACACCACCATTACGGGCACCTATGGTGAGCTAGCATTGGTGGACGGGCAGTGGACGTATACACTGGACCAAAGCCAGGTTCAGCAGTTGGACGAGGGTGATCAGGTACAAGACACCATCACTCTCACGGCGACCGATGGCACTCAACAAAACATCGTGATTGATATTACGGGCACTGAAGACGCGCCAGTCGTGACGGGCACATTCACGGGTAAGGTGACCGAAGGCAACCTCGGTGATGTTGCGACCGCAACAGGCACCATTGCTATTACTGATGTCGATAATGGTGACGATCCGATTTTTGCAAACACCAACGTTACGGGCACCTACGGTGAGCTAGTATTGGTGGATGGAAAGTGGACGTATACGCTGGATCAAAGCCAGGTTCAGCAGCTGGACGAGGGTGACCAGGTGCAAGACACCATCACCCTGACGGCAACCGATGGCACCCAACAAAACATCGTGATTGATATTACGGGCACCGAAGACACGCCTATTGTTGACGGTACGTTCACAGGCAAGGTGACCGAAGGCAACCTCGGTGATGTTGCGACCGCAACAGGCACTATTACTATCTCTGATGTTGATAACGGCGACGATCCGATTTTTGCAAACACCAACGTTACGGGCACCTACGGTGAGTTGGTATTGGTGGATGGTCAGTGGACGTATACGCTGGACCAAAGCCAGGTTCAACAGCTGGACGAGGGTGATCAGGTACAAGATACCATCACCCTGACGGCAACCGATGGCACCCAACAAAACATCGTGATTGATATTACGGGCACCGAAGACGCGCCAGTCGTGACGGGCACGTTCACAGGCAAGGTGACTGAAGGCAATCTCGGTGATGTCGCGACCGCAACAGGCACCATTACCATCTCTGATGTTGATAATGGCGACGAGCCAGTGTTCAGCAACACTACCGTTACGGGCACCTACGGTGAGCTAGTATTGGTGGATGGGAAGTGGACGTATACGCTGGATCAAAGCCAGGTTCAGCAGTTGGACGAGGGTGACCAGGTGCAAGACATCATCACTCTCACGGCGACCGATGGCACCCAACAAAACATTGTGATTGATATTACGGGCACCGAAGACACGCCAGTCGTGACGGGCACGTTTACGGGGTCGGTGACCGAAGGTAATCTCGGTGATGTCGCGACCGCAACAGGCACCATCACCATCTCTGATGTTGATAATGGCGACGAGCCAGTGTTCAGCAACACTACCGTTACGGGCACCTACGGTGAGCTGGTATTGGTGGATGGAAAGTGGACGTATACGCTGGACCAAAGCCAGGTTCAACAGCTGGACGAGGGGGAGCAGGTGCAAGACACCATCACTCTCACGGCGACCGATGGCACCCAACAAAAGATCGTGATTGATATTACGGGCACCGAAGACACGCCCGTTGTGACGGGCACGTTTACGGGGTCGGTGACCGAAGGCAACCTCGGTGATGTCGCGACCGCAACAGGTACCATTACTATTTCTGATGTTGATAATGGCGATGAGCCAGTGTTTAACAACACCACCGTTACGGGCACCTACGGTGAGTTGGTATTGGTGGATGGTCAGTGGACGTATACGCTGGACCAAAGCCAGGTTCAACAGCTGGACGAGGGTGACCAGGTACAAGACACCATCACTCTCACAGCGACCGATGGCACCCAACAAAAGATCGTGATTGATATTACGGGCACCGAAGACACTCCTATTGTTGACGGCACGTTCACCGGCAAGGTGACCGAAGGCAATCTCGGTGATGTCGCGACCGCAACAGGCACCATCACCATCTCTGATGTTGATAATGGTGACGATCCGATTTTTGCAAACACCACCGTTACGGGCACCTATGGTGAGCTAGTATTGGTGGATGGGCAGTGGACGTACACGCTGGATCAAAGCCAGGTTCAACAGTTGGACGAGGGTGACCAGGTGCAAGATACCATCACTCTCACAGCGACCGATGGCACACAACAAAGCATCGTGATTGATATTACGGGCACCGAAGACACGCCCATGGTTGACGGTATGTTTACCGGCAAGGTGACCGAAGGTAATCTCGGTGATGTCGCGACCGCAACAGGCACCATCACCATCTCTGATGTTGATAATGGCGATGAGCCAGTGTTCAGCAACACTACCGTTACGGGCACCTATGGTGAGTTAGCATTGGTGGATGGGCAGTGGACGTATACGCTGGACCAAAGTCTGGTTCAAGAGTTAGATGAGGGTGAGCAGGTGCAAGACACCATCACTCTCACGGCGACCGATGGCACTCAACAAAAGATCGTGATTGATATTACGGGCACTAATGATGTTCCTGAATTTGTTAGTGGGAGTAATGACAACTTTGGTTTGGATGCCCAAGGTAAAACCGACATCGATAGTTACCAGTTTAGCGTTGATGAAAACAGTCAATCGGGTGTAATTGGAAAAGTAAATGCATTCGATGTCGATCAGGACAGTCAGATAACGTATCACTTAAACGGTCATAGCGAACTGTTTGAAATCAACAGTCTTACCGGTGAGATCAGTGTCAAAAATGGTGCAAATCTGGACCATGAATCTATCGATAACTACCAGCTAGAAGTGGAAGCTCGTGACCAGTTTGGTGGTAAAGACACCGCTCAGGTCGAAGTGTTGGTTCGCGATATTAATGAAGCCCCTCTTGCTGAAGATGATAAGGGCCTTGAAAAAACGACCAAGACACTTGACCAGAGCAACTGGGATGACAGTGCTGATATCACAGTCGATTACTATGTGATTGATACTCGATCTGGAAACAAGGTTTCTGATGCATCGAAAGCTGATTATATTGGTGACGGTGACCACAAATATGGCGTTAGTTCTGCGCTAGATAGCGGCTCAGACCGGGTTCAAGACGGTCAGATTCGATATGATGATGCAACCGGACAAAGTGAAGCAATGCGCTTCTCCTTCGCTAATGGTCAGGTTGCCGATCATGCTGAAGTTGAAGTGAAAAACCTATGGACAGACACTTCGAACGGTAGCTGGGAGCCTGGTATTGAGCGCGGTGTTTGGAAGGCTTACTACAAAGGTGACTTGGTTGCGACAGGTGTGTTTGAAGGTACCCGTGGTGGTAATCAAGTAGTCAACATCAATGCAGATGGGCGTTTCTTCGATAGTATTGAAATGTCTACTACCAGCTATAAAGACGGTGTCATTGATCCTAAAGGCTCAGAGTACTTTATTACTCAGGTATCAGCGGACCTGACGACCTTTGATGAAGCTTACCAGACCAACGGCTCAGGCACTTTAGAGCTGGATGTTCTAGCGAATGACAGCGACCCGGATGGTGACGCTCTGACTATTATCGACTATCCATCAGAAAGCTTCCTTAGTCTGCAAGATGGTAAATTGGTCTTTGATGCGGCCAAGTACCTAGAGTCACTGCCAGCTGATCAACAAACCCTGAAAACGGGTGAAGTGAAAGATTATACTTTCGAATACACCATCCGTGATGACGACGGCCTGACTGATAAAGCAGAAGTTACCGTTAGTGTGATGGGTGAGCCTATGTCGCTCAGTGATGCACACGCAGCATTGGATGAATCTCAAGTTGGTACGGATACTGGCGTACATGCTGAAGGCAACTTTATCGCAAACCTCGGGTCTGCAACGGAGGCTGAATATCACTTCAACGCCGAGCAAAACCTAGGTGGTTTCATCAGCGATGGTAAAGAGGTCGTGTTTGAAGTGAGTGCAGATCAGAGCACTCTAACTGGTTATACAGGAACAGGTGCCGACCGCATCAGGGTGGTTCAAGCCAACATAGATAGCAAAACGGGTCATTTCACAGTTGATCAACATATGCCTCTTGATCATGCGGAGCAGGGGGCGGACATGCTGGATATCCGCGCCAGCGTCGAGGTGAATGCCGGAGGTCAGTCTGAGAGTGCCACCTTGCATCTGAATGTAACGGATTCATTACCGTCATCGTCTTCAGCTCACTACGAAATAAATGATGTTGATTCACAAAGTAATAGTGTTGTGATTGCACTTGATGCGTCAGAATCAATGCTCGACTGGGTAACAGATGCAGACGGACAATATGTTACTCGCTGGCAACTTGCTCAAGACTCTATTAAGTCAATGTTTGAGCAATACCAAGATTTGGGTCCAGTAAGTTTTAGAATTGCAACTTACAGCGGAAAACCATCTGGCCAGATTTCTGAGTGGCTAGATTCTGCCGAGGCCATTGATGCCTTTATCTCTGGTATACATCCATATGCATCGACGCCATATAACCAGGCCGTTGACCAAATAAATGAAATACTTAGTGATCCAGAAGATGATGCATTACTTAGTAATACCGATACCCAGCTTTACTTTATCTCAGATGGTCGACCTTCCGATTTTACCTATTGGACAAATCAAACGAACGTGGGAGAAGTTCAAACCCGTGAAAACTTGATTAAGTGGTCAACATCAGATGATTTTGAAAGTGAACAGCGTTATCAGGACATAGTGAATGGTCGGGTTCAGCCTACTTCTGAAGAAGAGGGCATCATTCTGCAAAATGCGATGGAAAATGGCATCAGCAGTAGCGGTCAGGATGTTGAAAATATCTGGTCTGTCGGTATCGGTAATGGTGCGTCTCTGGAACACCTGGAGTCGATCGCGACAGATAAAGGCAGTGCTATTGTCGTTGTAGATGATTCTCAGATTGGGGATTTGCTTAGCAAAACGGTCTCAGGCCAGTTGCAAGGTAACCTTCTGGATGACAATGGCGGTGATGCTCAGTGGGTAGATCACATCACTATCGATGGCGAGATATATTACTACAACAAAATAAACGGTGATGTCACTACCAGCGATGGCACGAAAATATCGGATCATTCTCTGGCGCAAATTGATACCAACCACGGCAAGCTGACCATTAACTTTGAAAATGGTCACTACGACTATCAAGCGAGCAATGTTGTAGGTCATCAACAAGAGAAGCTTGACGTTACGGTTATCGATGCTGACGGTGATACTACAAATAGTGAAGTTACCATTGATATCCGAGATCGCGCACCAGAATTCATCAGTGTCGGTGATACAGACCAAACCCAAGGCACCGATGCCAACGGTATGCCAACAGAAGATACAGCAAGCTTTGACGTCGCTGAGCAAGAAGTTGGGGTATTAGTCGGCCAGGTGGAAGCGTTTGATCCGGATGGCAGTGACACCAGAAAGTATGAATTGAGTGGTGGTGATGCTGATCTATTCCGTGTTGACTCTAATAGTGGTGAGATTTGGCTAAAAGATGGTGTAAAACTGGATCACTCGACTCAGCAAACGTATCAGTTGGAAGTGTCTGCAAGCGATGGTGTTGATACCGATACAACTCAGGTTATCCTGAATGTCACTGAGAACCATGCCCCAACCTCATCTCCAGTTCAGGGCTTTGCTCAGATGGAAGACTTACCGATCAATAAAGTGACGGTAGTGTTCGACCACTCGAACAGCATGACCCGTACCTTTGACGGTGAGAATACCGTGGGTCGTGATGCAACCGCACCGAAAACTGAATCGAGAGCTTACAAAGCAGCAGCAGCGTTACATTCCATGGTTGAAAACATGATTGCCGATGGAGGAGAATCAAACACCTATATCCGTCTGGTACGTTTCGACGGTGATACATCCACACATAGCTGGCTGACCTTGAGTGAAGTTGAGTTGATGACACGCCCACCAGAGATGAATGGCCGTGATTCAAACGATTTAAGTTTCCAAAATGAAGTGTCAGAATATGTGCGTAACTGGTGTGACGTAGAATACGGTACTAATACGGATTACGATAAAGCTTTAGAGGCTGTAATGGAGCCTGGTGAGGCGAGTAATGCCGTTTACCCTTGGCAGGATGGTTGGGACTATTTCGGTCCAGAAAAACCGTCTGAGAGTAAGGACACCATATTCTTTATCTCAGATGGCGAACCCAACCCTAGCGAGGGCGCTGTTACTTCTCCTGATCTAGCCGAGCGCTGGGAGGATTACAAACAGACTCATGACGCCAAAGTATATGGGATTGGTATTGCTCTCTCTGATAATGTCAAAGCAGCAGAGGCTCTAGATGAGCTTAGCGACAAAGTGGTGTTTATCGACTCAGGTGAAGACTTGGGGCAGTACCTAAACCAGTTCTCTCCCGATCCAATTGCCGGTGAGTTACTGGCGGGAAGCCAGGACGCTGATGGTGATAGCATGACCGTTTCTTTGGCAGAAGGCGATTTCACTCTGTTGGGCGCAGAACTGCACGGTGTAAGCGTAAATCAGCCGTTAGTTTCTTCATCCAGTGACGTAGATGGTCAGCTTCATATCCAGACAGCGTTCGGCACCTTGGAAGTGTCATCCAATGGCAGTTATAGCTTTACTCAAAGCGATGAGCTTACTCTACAGGGTGACCAGCAGGCGGATATGCATTTCTTGTTTAAAGTGTCTGATGGTAAAGGTGGCATAAGTGAAAACGTCTTTACACTTACATTGAACGATTCTGGCACCGATATTGCCCAAACTGAGCGCCATGCGTCGGTGGGAGATGAGTTTGCGAATAGTATCACTGGTGGCGAAAGCATTGATATTTTGCTAGGACAAGCAGGTGAAGATACGTTGAGTGGTGGCGCAGGCGATGACATTCTGGTTGGTGGGCTTGGAAACGATATCCTGACGGGAGGTCTAGGCAGTGACATCTTGACAGGTGGAGAGGGTATTGACACCTTCACCTTTACTCAAGAATCACTGGACATGACGTCATCAAGAGATGTGATTAAAGACTTTAGGCTGGATGAAGACAAGTTGGATTTGAGTGACATTCTTGAGTTTGTCGGTGACGACACAACGGATATGGATAACTTGTTGGAACACGTAAGCGCAGACTACGATAGTGCCCAAGATACTCTGAATTTGACGATTACTGGAGAAGGCAGCAACACAATGTCAGTGGCATTAGAGAACTTTGATTTATCAGGGTTGGAGCTAGGGTCGTCAGCGACATCTCATGAAATTGTTGATCAGCTGTTCCATCACCAAGTTTTTAACGTGGATTAGTATTACCTGAAGATAAAGTTATTTTAGTAAACAGCACCTGATTGAATCATCAGGTGCTGTTTTTCTTTTCTGCTGTTGTTAGTTACCGACTTTTTGCCTAACCACTTCAAAAATTGGCAGTAGTAAATGCACTGCTTCGCACTTTAAGTGGTTCTTTGGTTACATGTTTTGATAGCTTGGTCCGCCACCACCTTCTGGCGCTTTCCATGTGATGTTTTGTGAAGGATCTTTGATGTCACAGGTTTTGCAATGCACGCAGTTGGCGGCATTTATCTGAAACTTCAACTTACTCTCAACTTCCACCACTTCGTAAACCCCCGCAGGGCAATAGCGCTGGCTCGGCTCGTCATACATACCCAAATTCACATCAATTGGAATGTGAGGATAAGTCAGAACAAGGTGACAAGGTTGATTCTCTTCGTGCTGTGTTCCCGACAAAAATACCGACGAAGGCTTATCAAAACTGATTTCACCATCTGGTTTTGGGTATGTAATTGGTTGGCACTCTTGTTTAGGTTTTAACTGTTCGTGATCGTACGAATAGTCCTTGACAGTCCAAGGTAACGGCTTCTTAACCAGTGGTTGCCATAGGTTATGCTCAAAGGTCGAAAGTGCACCGCCCAGTATGCTGCCAAACTTGTGGATGTTCGCACCAAAGTTACGTGTTTCGGCGAGCTCGTCATACAACCATGATGATTCAAACAATGACTGGTAGTCTGGCTCAGAAGCCCCAGTTTGTAGGGCAGTATGTACTGCTTCTGCTGCAATGATTCCGGACTTCATCGCTGTGTGGCTACCTTTAATTTTAGCGACATTCAAAGTTCCTGCATCACAACCAATCAATAAACCGCCGGGGAATTGCTGTTTCGGCAGAGAAGAAAGTCCACCTTTTGCAATGGCTCTTGCGCCATATGCGATACGTTGTGCACCTTTAAGATGTTGCTTGATAGCTGGATGGTGCTTAAAGCGTTGAAATTCGTCAAACGGGCTTAAGTAAGGGTTGCTGTAGTTTAAATCTACGATCAAACCGACCGCGATTTGGTTGTTTTCCATATGATATAGAAAACCGCCGCCAGTGGTACTTGTCTCGCTCAAAGGCCAGCCAGCGGAGTGGATAACACTGCCAGATACATCCTTGCTGTCAGTGGGTAATTCCCATATCTCTTTTAGGCCAAGCGCGTAGTGCTGAGGTTGCTTGCCTGCGTCTAGGTCGAACCTTTGAATAAGTTCTTTACCCAGATGTCCGCGACAACCTTCAGCAAAAAGGGTGTATTTTGCCTTTAGCTCGATACCTGGCTCAAAGTTAGATTTGGCTTGGCCGTCCTTATCTAGTCCCATATCGCTCGTATTAATGCCTGTCACGGCGCCACTCTGATCATAATTGATGTTTGCAGCGGCAAAGCCAGGAAAAACTTCCACCCCAAGACTTTCTGCTTGGTTAGCGAGCCAACGGCAAAGGTTGGCAAGGCTAATTACATAATTATTTTCGCCATTTATCATTGGACGTGGCGTAAGGAAATGAGGGACGCGAATATGGTTTTGCTCAGTAGTAAGATAAAGGAAATGGTCTTGCTGAACTGAGGCTGATAGCGGGGCATCCATTTCTTTCCAATCGGGGAAAAGTTCATCCAAGGCATTGGTTTCAAAAACAGCGCCAGATAAAATATGTGCGCCCACTTCTGAGCCTTTTTCTACAACGCAAATTGAAAGTGCGTCACCTTCACTATCTTGGTTGAGTTGAGCTAGGCGACAAGCGGCACTTAAGCCCGCAGGTCCGGCTCCCACGATCACGACATCAAACTCCATGCATTCTCGTTCCATCTATCTGCTTCCTTTCTATTATCGTCATCTGCGTGACAGGTTTTTGGTTTCTATACAGAAAACTATAGCTCAGTTGACGTTAACGTGAAGTGAACTAAGCTCAAGTAATGGATCTGACGTGTTATACGAGGCATGACCATGGACGACCGACCATTAGCAACACTTGTCATTGCGGAACATGACAACCAGTCCTTGGCTGTAGGGACGCTGTGTGCAATTAAAGCGGCATTTGATATCAAGGATGGTGATAAATCGCTTTCTGTGTCTGTATTGCTTATTGGTTATCAGTGCCAATCAGTTTTGGATGAGTTGAAGTGTGTTAAGGGCGTTGCAGAAATTATCTGGGTTGACGCGAAGGAATACGAGCATGGGTTAGCGGAAAACATTGCGCCTTTGATCTCACAAGTAGCCAAAAATTACTCACATATTCTTTCTCCTGCTAGTACGTTTGGTAAGAATGTAATGCCTCGCGTGGCGGCGTTGCTCGATGTAGGGCAACTCTCGGACGTGATGACAATCGAGTCTATCGATACGGTGATTCGTCCAATTTATGCCGGGAATGCATTGGCGAGAGTCACGTCGAACGACCTCTATAAAGTGATGACCATACGAATTACGGCTTTTGATGCCGTAGAGCTGTCAGACACACCAGTTGTCCCTAAGGTTACTCAAGTCGATACGGTTATTATCAACAAACTTAGTGAGTTTATTTCGCAGCAAACGCCAGAAAGTGAGCGACCAGAATTGCCAGCGGCTAGAGTGGTGGTATCGGGTGGTCGTGCATTCGGGAGTAAAGAGAAGTTTGCTTTAGTCGAACAATTGGCTGACAAGCTAGGTGGAGCGGTAGGAGCGTCCCGAGCGGCGGTTGATGCGGGGTATGTGTCTAATGACCATCAAGTCGGGCAAACTGGTAAAATTGTTGCACCTGAATTATACATTGCCGTCGGAATTTCTGGTGCTATTCAACATTTAGCGGGAATGAAAGACTCAAAGGTGATTGTCGCAATTAACAGCGATCCCGATGCGCCTATTTTTGACATCGCTGACTATGGGTTGGTCGGCGATTTATTTGAGGTGATGCCGGAGTTGCTAGAGAAGCTGTAGATATAATCTGTTCTCTCAAACAAAAGGCTTCCGAACTGGAAGCCGTTATCATTTGGTTTTTACCAGTTACTTTTCGCTCGGGCGTTGAAGGTGTTCTGCAAGCACTTTAGTAAACCTTGCTGCTTCACCACCAGTACAAGCGCGATGATCAAACGTTACGGATAGCGGCATTGCTTTCACCGAAATTGCTTGACCATTTCTTATCACCACTCGGTCGAGTATTCGACCAGCACCAACAATAGCGACTTGCGGAGGTGTGACGACAGGTGTCGCGTAAATGCCGGCAATCGCTCCGAAGTTGGAAAGCGTAATCGTCGCGTGCTGTAATTGCTCTCGACCGATTTTTCTCTCTCTGATCCCTTCAACAGTTTGATCGAGCCAACGACGAACATCTTGTGGCTCGTATTCATCTGCGTGGCGCAATACGGGTACGTACAAGCCATGACGGCTATCTACAGCAATACCAAGGTTAACTGTATTGTGCACGCAACGTGTCATGGTTTCTGCATCAAACCAAGCATTTAAAGCGGGCTCTTCCTGACACGCATGAACAATCGCTTGAACCAGACGGATACTGATGTCTTCGTTCGGCAGCCAGTCTTCCAGCAACGCTTCTTCTGTAATGGTCACGGCAGCAACGTGCTCGTGTGACTCAGTCATCGAGGACACCATGGTGCGTCGAGCACCTTTCAATACTTCTGTGCCCGGACGCTGTTTTCCGGCTTCGTCGTAAATGTCGGCATCAACGATAAGACCGTTTGGACCACTGCCTGACACGAGATTAAGATCTACTCCAAGTTTTTGTGCCAATAGACGAGCCGACGGTAGAGCAGTAACTAGATTACTCTCAGTCGTGTTGTGATTGCCTCCAATCCAGAAGTCATCGACGTTAACGTGATGCGCTTGATGAGAAACATTGCCGACAACGGTTGCGGCGTCAGCGGTCTCTTTTTTCTCTACCGTTGCCCCGCGCTCTGCGCCAGTTTCGTCAATTTCGAGTAGCAATGCGCCAATATTGACGATATCACCTTCTTCCCCATGACGGCTGACTACACGGCCCGAGTAGGGGGCGGGAACGTCGACCGTCGCTTTTGCTGTCTCGACAGTTAAGATCACTTGATCCAACTTAACCATGTCACCGACATTAACGTGCCATTTTACAATTTCTGATTCAGCGAGGCCTTCGCCGAGATCGGGTAAGTTAAACGTCTTCATTTCCAATCCTCCACGAGTTCGCGCGCTGCGGTCACAATGTCTTCTTCCTGAACCATGAAATAATCTTCGTTACGGTAATAAGGCATAATGGTATCCATTCCAGTTACTCGTTTAGGTGGGGCTTTTAGTAAGCACATGGCGTGTTCGGCTGTTCGAGCTAAAAGCTCAGAGCCCACACCACAAGTTTTACTCGCTTCATGAACAACGAGTAAACGTCCGGTTTTTTCTAGTGAGCTGAAAATCGTTGCGGTATCAATTGGCTTAATGCTCGCCAAATCAATCACCTCGACTTCAATTCCTTGACTAGATAAGGTCTGTGCGGCTTGAAGTGACTCTACGACGCATGCGCCCCAAGTAACAAGCGTGATATCTCGCCCCTTACGTAAGGTGAAGCAGGTGTCGAGTGGAAGTGCTTCGCCATTATCAACGACTTCAGATTTTACGGTTCGATAAATGCGTTTCGGTTCGAAGAACATGACAGGATCATTACTTCGAATCGCGGCGAGAAGCAGGCCGTATGCGCGTTGAGGTGAAGAAGGAATCACTACTTTAAAGCCAGCAGTGTGCGCAAATAGCGCCTCTACACTTTCTGAGTGGTGCTCTGGAGCGTGAATACCGCCACCAAATGGCGCACGAAAAACCGCAGGGCAAGTGAGGCGACCGCGAGTTCGGTTACGCATGCGTGCCGCGTGGCACATTAAGTGCTCCATTGCCGGAAAAACAAAACCTTGAAATTGAAATTCGGCGACAGGTCGTAATCCTTGCGTTGCCATACCGACCGCAACACCGCCGATTAACGCTTCAGCGAGGGGCGTATCGATCACTCGTTTGAGACCAAACTCTTGTTTGAGTCCTACGGTGGCACGGAATACGCCACCATTATCACCTACGTCCTCACCTAACACGACAACATTTTGGTCTTGTTGCATTTCGTGGTGCAGAGCGAGGTTTACTGCTTCAACTAACGTTAGTTCAGCCATGTTTGCCTCCCTGCATTCGCATTGCTTTGTTGATGAGTTCATCTCTTTGAGCGTGAAGCTCTTGGGGAAGCGATTCATACAAATAATCGAACCCAGTTTCTGGTGCTTGTGACGGTAAGCTGAGGTAGCGCTCAACTGCCAGTTCCACTTGTTCCTTGCAGTATTCTAGCCATTGTTGCTCTTGTTCATCGCTCCAAGCTCCTTGATTAAGGAGATACGTTTTAAGACGTGCTATAGGTTCGTATTGCCATGCGGTTTGAACATCGTCCTCTTTACGATAACGAGTCGCATCATCGGCAGTAGTGTGGTCACTTAATCGGTAACTGACCGCTTCGATGAGTGTTGCGCCTTTCCCTTTTCTCGCTCTCTCAAGTGCGGTCTTGGTTGCATCATAAACGGCGACGACATCGTTACCATCTACCGTAATGCCCGGTATACCAGCGCCTTGCGCTTTTTCTGATAAGAAATCGGCAGCACATTGAAGGCTACGCGGCACTGAAATTGCCCACTGGTTGTTATTCACAACGAAAACAAGTGGAATATTCCAAGCACCCGCACAGTTTATTGACTCTAGAAAATCCCCTTTGGATGTACCGCCATCGCCGCACATGACTAGCGCAGCTTCATGGTTACCTTGAATTTTCAGTGCGGAAGCCACCCCGACAGCGTGCGTACATTGCGTCGCAATGGGGACACAGAATGGAAGATCTCGGCTAGGAATTGGGCTGCCCTCAGGAGCAAAATCACTACCGCGCTCATCACCGCCCCAGTATTGAAGATTCTTCTCCATGCCAATACCACGACACCACATTGCAGGCATATCGCGATAATAAGGGACAAATACATCATCGGCTTTCAGCGCTCTGCCGACCGCAATGCCGATGGCTTCAGCACCTAGGTGCGAAGGGTAGGTCCCTAACTTGCCGGTGCGTTGCAACGCAACGGCTTTGTTGTCGTAAGTGCGAGTTAATACCATGTCTCGGTAAAACCCGACCAAAGTTTCAGTGTCAGCCCAGTTGGGTAGTTGGCCGACTAGGTCCCCATGATGGTCGATAAACCGATGCATGGGTAATGCCTGAACGTTCATCTCAAGCTCCTTTTGACGCTGCGTGTCTTTTGGACTGCAGCTGTTCATATCAAACCAGAGTTTGTATGGGTACTCAAACTCTGATATCAGCGCAAAGGCCATACCTAAGGTTGCTTGTGTTTTCTATAGCTGTAGGCATCTGTACGTCCTTTAAACTATTTTCCGATAACACCGCTGCGGCTATTTCATCGCAAGACACAGAGAAACATTTTTTCTGCATCTAACCCTCTAACTAAATCGTGGTATAGCCAGATACAATAAGTGTAAACAAATTGTTAAATTGTGCTTCATTTTGACTTTTGACCAGTAGTAAAGTTTTGCTTACACCCTAATTTGGCAGAGTAATGTGCTGTTATTTTGCTATTGGTATTTTTAAACTCGAATTTAATTACTGGTTAATGAAACATATTTGCAACAAAATTTGGCTGTAAAATTTGACAAAGTGAGTCATTATTAATGAATCAACTCAAGTAGTTGTTATGTGTTGTATTGAGATTTTTGTTGTGCCCGAAACTCCGGCCTTATGAGAATACATAACTTCTTCCCAACAGAGTGGAATCAGGGTAGGGTGACGGCATTACAAATGTATACCCTCGGCGGTCCTTGAGCTTATCAACAGTAGATGGTGCTCAAGTCGAAGTGATTATGGAGAAATTATGTATCACGCTCATGTTTATTTTCCTTTAAGAGAACAAGATAAAGCGCAAGCCTTGAACGAGATCATCCGTCAAGAGCGTCAAGATGTGCTGCGTGTGTTTCCTTTGGTTGGAAGATTGGTTGGCCCACATAAAATGCCGATGTTTGAAATTCACCTAGAGTCATTGAGTGAAGAGTTTTTGGCTTGGCTCGATACGATTCGAGGTGATTTTTCTGTGCTTATCCATCCTGTGAGTGAAGAAGAGTTGCTCGATCATACGGAACGCGCGATTTGGCTGGGTAGAGAGATTGGTGTATTTGAAGAGAAGCTAGAGAAATAGCTGTTCCTCCCGCATGTATGACCGCTTTGAATGCTTCTCCCCTCATCGCGGTCACCGTAGCAAGTTAGCGTTTTCATGTTCGTTAATAAGTCGCGATTTCCTTTTCTCCATTCTGCAGGCCCTGTTTTTGTGTGCTAAACCTACAAGTAGGCTTTTGAGCTTAAACATCAAGTGAGACCATGTTTCTGTTTAGCATGTCGTTAAATAAGTTTTGGCAGCAATAAAATAATAAGTTCAGATAAATGAAATAGGTATAGCAGGGAAGTGCAGTTTACGACCCCAACGCCATTGGCAGTGGAGCCGATAATTTCTGAGGGGGAAGGGTATGTTTTCGATACTCTTGGTCATACTTTCACTGTATATATTTTGGTTGTTGTTTCGCAACGGACCAGCATTCGCCGAGCGCGTCGCTCATCAAAAACGTAACTGGGTTGGACCTACCGCCAACAAAGAAGAATGGCGAGGATATTGTACGGATGTATTTCAGCCGTTCAGTTCTCAAACGACTTTTTACGCCATCGCTTATTTTGCGAATTATATTGCAGCAGCAAATGCGATATCTTGGTCAACAGTATATGAAGGGGATTACCCGATCATCATAAGCCGATTTGGTAGCTACTTTATTTTAAATACTCACGATTCACTAGTGGTTGCAGGGTTTATTGCGCTTGCTTTCTTTATCATCAATTGGCAGCTTGCCATGCACTGTTCTGGTATTCTTAGTCAGTATCTAGTGCGGATTCTTATTATCAATCGAACTCGCTTTGTTGCGATTAGCTTAGTGTTTTGCAGTTACTTTGCGTATCTCTTGACTGTTGGTATTTTCTGGTTGTTCCATGACGGTTATTCGATCTGGCACGGGTTAACGCTTACTCCTGTATTCTTATTATTAGCGTTATTGGTTGCGGTTGTTTTGCCATCTATGAAAAAAGAGAGCAATAAACCTTAGATAGACTTGCCACGTTAAATTACACACGATTTTAGGATAGTAATTCCTATGCCATTAAGTTAGCATTGCCGGCTTTTTAACGGTCTACAGGCCCTTATTAGTGGGAGGAACTATGTTTATCGGCTTTGACTATGGCACTGCAAACTGTTCAGTGGCAAAAATGGAATCGGGTGAGCCAGTAATGCTTAACCTAGAAGGGAACAGTCCATTTATTCCTTCCACCCTTGCTGCACCGACTCGTGAGTCGGTATCCGAGCACTTATTTCGCCATCGAGATATTAAACCATTAGATCAAGTTGGTGAGCAGGTTTTACGCCGGGCAATCAATTTAAACCGAGAAGAAAGTATTGATCTCGAATCTGACGACATTGCATTTGGTCAGGCGGCGCTTAATCTCTATTTGGAAGATCCTCGTGATATCTATTACGTAAAGTCGCCGAAGTCTTTTCTTGGCGCTTCTGGCTTGCGTGACGTGCAATTGGCTTTCTTTGAAGATCTTGTCTGCGCGATGATGGACAATATTAAGTCGCAAGCCGAAAACGATGCGCAGCAAAGTATTACCGATGCTGTTATCGGCCGGCCAATTAACTTCCATGGGCGTGGCGGTGAAACGGCTAACATTCAGGCTGAACGCATTTTGTTGCGGGCAGCGAAACGTGCGGGCTTCCAAAATGTGGAGTTTCAGTTTGAGCCTGTCGCGGCGGGCCTAGAGTATGAAGCGACACTCAGTGAAGACAAAACCATTCTAGTGGTCGATATTGGCGGTGGTACAACGGACTGCTCGTTGATTCAAATGGGGCCGTCTTGGCGTGGCAAAGCGGATAGGACCGCAAGCTTGTTGGCTCATAGTGGCCAGCGCGTCGGCGGGAATGATCTTGATATCGCGTTAGCATTTAAGCAGCTCATGTTCCCGTTTGGCATGGAAAGCAAAATGGAGTCAGGTATTGTGATGCCGACCACCCAATTCTGGAACCCGATAGCAATCAACAATGTAGAAGCGCAGAGTGATTTCTATTCTCGAGAGAATCTATCCGCGTTGAAGTTGCTTCAAAAGCAGGCTCAAGAGCCAGAAAAGCTTGCTCGTTTGCTAGAGGTGTATCATGAGTCTTTAGGCTACAACATTGTTCGCCGTGCCGAAGAAGCGAAAGTGGCGCTTTCAGAACAAGCATCTTACCTAACTGGCATCAACTTACTGTCAGAACTGATTGAAGTCGATGTGCAACGAGACGAAATGATCGAAGCGATTCAGTCGCCGAAGAATAAAATGACGGCGTTGGTGACAGAAGCGGTAGAGCAAGCTGGGGTGAAACCCGATGCTATCTTTATGACTGGTGGTTCGGCACGCTCGCCAATCTTGCGCGATGCGGTGCAAACCGTACTGCCAAATATTCCGGTTGTCAGTGGAAATTATTTTGGCTCGGTAACTGCTGGCCTAGTTCGTTGGGCTGAGGTCTGTTTCAAGTAGAAAGAAAACTAATTGTGCTATGGGAATACCAAATTTATGACTTCGCTGAGAGATTGAGTTTCATGCGAGCAGGGAACCTTTTTAGGGTTCTTAAATCTTTCAATGTCATTCTGAACAACGAGGGACGAGCGTGATTCAGAATCTATTGTCCGAGCATGCTGTTATGTATATGACTTCGTCTCGCTAAGCGCTACTCGCTGCCATTATTCTGAAGAATCGGGTTATGATCTATCGGAATAATGATTTTTACTAAGCTGAAATAAAAATGCCCGCTAAATCAGCGGGCATTTTTGTTTACGTCATTAATGGTGCATGTGTTTTTCCATGTGACCTTGTTTTTCAACCGCCATTTCTACTTCCACTTTACCCGCGTTTTTGAATGTTAACGTCATAGGGAAGCGGTCACCTTCTTTGAGCGCTTGTGTTGGATTGAAAATCATTAAATGGAAGCTGCCTGGCTTAAACAAGACTGAGTCATTGGCGGGAACGCGCACTTCGTCAATCTTAATCATTTTCATCACACCATCTTCTTTCTTATGCGTGTGAATTTCGACATGTCCTGCGATTGGGCTTTCTGCTGCGATCAATGCATCTTCACTGTCACCGTGGTTGGTTAATTGAAAAAAACCACCGATAACAGGTGCGTTTGGTGGCGCTTCGCGGCTCCATGGATGGTCGATATGAATTTTTCCTGCTTCATAATCGTGCGCTAAACTCAGTGGGCTAGCGATGACAGCAATAAGCGCGATAGCGGCGGTTTTAAATGATTTAAGCATGTGTTTTTCCTTTTGAATGAATAGCTTCTCTGAATGGACAACAAACAGAGTCATCGTTATTTTTGAATAAAGTTGTTAATGATTAGATGCCTGTTAGGCAGGAAAAACACTCGGCGGAGAGTGCTTAGGCGCGATGTGTTTGTAAACGAGCTTATCGCATTTTGAAAATCGGTAAGGCGTCAGAGCTTTCTTGACTCGGCGCTGCCAATGGATGGTAGTCAGGTATAGCCCAATCGCAACCAAAAGAAAGAATTGAACTGCTTGAAGAAGCGGACACTCAAACTGAAAGCCTTCATGTAAATTAAGATCTTGAATGAGCGTAGAAGAAGGTTGAGCGTTAGCTTCAATCAGCGTATTGATATCCACCCATTTGAAACCATCTGCGGTACACAGTAAGACCTTTTCACTTTGAACGTTGTTAAGCCATGTTGTGTTGTGAACTTGTGTTGGGTTAAGAGTCGCTGTGGACGCTAAATACAACTGAAACAACACCGCGATAATAACCGCAATAGCGTGCAAGCGATGGTGTTTATGCTGTATTAGAGTGTTTTCCATACAATTGAGTGCTTATCTTCTTCGGCGCGGGATACTAACAAATTAACCAAACAATGTAATTATCAGTTTACTAAAAGGTGATGCAAGTGTGCATTATTTGTTTTATTGCCTGTTATTAACGCTTTAATGTCTTGATTCGGCTGGCATTCACAACCTCCAATTCAACTTGTCAGTCTTGTCTAGTCGCTTTTGAAGATACCGAATTAATCTCTCTTATATGTCACTGAAGCTTCGGTTAGTGGGTGTCGTGGTGGTGTTTTTACGTGCTAGATTTGGCTGATATCGATTCAAAATGCACACCGAATCTTCACTTGTTTTCCATTAACGGAATTATGACAGTAATTTAATAAAGGATACGGTATTCTGCGCTCCTTTGTACATGCCAGAACGTCCGTCCTACTTAGTCGGAGGGGCGATTAATCTTAAGAAATTTCTCAAATGAAATACGAACAACAGATTGGATATCGATACCCTAAAGGTCGATTTGCCATGGTGAGTGTATACGCATTCACTGGTGCTGCGATTTTAGCATCGACTATTTTTTCTCTATTGCTGTTTTTGTCGATCGACGAAAACCCGATGATGCAAACCTTATTTGGTGGTTTAGCGATTATTTTTGAAGCGGGTAAGTTCTACGCCTGGTATGAATACGGTGAGCGCCGAGCCCATCGCAACTATACAGGGGCGGCAACCGCTCTCGTGTTTTATTTAGTCTTAGCTGCGATCTCCATTGGCGGTAGTATTGGTGGCATTAACAGTGCAACAAACAGCGCACAAAGCCATATTTCGGTAGAGCAGGCGAAAGTGGACGCGTTTAATCGCCAAATTGCGGCAATCGATAAACAGATTGAGCTCAACAATATGGCAGCGCAGAAATACATCGAGATGGAGCGTATCGCGACCGGTGTAACTCGCATTCAGGAGCAAAACAAAACCTTACGCGAAGAGCAGCAACGCTTGGCTATGGAACGTGATAGCTTACCACCGGTCACGCAAGGCTCAGTTATTGGTTTGATTGATAGCCTAGCTAACGCATTTGGTACTACCTCTCAGCAAGCTCAGCTTGGCTTGGTTGTATTTCTTTCGATTCTGTTGGATTTCTTTGCTGCATTTTTTGTCGGCCTGATTGGTGAAGAGCAACGGTTCAGACATTTCTATCGCCGAAATGAGGGCATGATACTGAAAACGGTTCGCGATATCGAACCAGAGCCAGCGGGATATCTTCCTCATATCAAAGAGGAGGAAGAGCAAGAAATACCAGTAACGCCGGAGCCTGAAGAGCCAAAAGAACCGAAAACTCTGTTAGAGCAAGTGAGCGATGCACTTAAAACGCATCAAATTACGTGCACAAAAAAAGCCGTTGCCAAACAATTTAGGTTATCTGCGGAAGAGGTAGACAAGGTGTTTGAGGAATTGGCAGAGCTCGGTTTAGTGGGTAAAAAAGCCAACCACCATTATCATTGGATAGGTCAGACAGAGGCCGCATAATTGGTTATCAATTAGAGATCGGAAAGAGCGTCAATCGGCGCTCTTTTTTTACTGTAAGGTTTCGCTACTAAAGTGAGCCAAAAGAAGAGAGAGGATTTAAAAATAGAAAAACAAAAAAGTGCCACCGAAGTGACACTTTTTCTTTAGCGTAGAAGGGATCAGTTGTCGTAAACGTCCAACTCAACTTCAAGGGCAATATTTTGGTCGTTGATGATTACACCATCGACTTCGACACGAGCACCATTTAGGTTAAGTTCTTCGATGCCTTGGAAGCGTGTGTGTACATCAATCACAACGGTAGTGTTGTTTAGCAATTGATCTGCGTCGTTTTCGCAACTCTCGATGTTAAATGTTCTTGCTTCAGCATCGTAGTTTGATACGTATCCTTCACATTCAAATTCTTTACCTTGCCATTGGTTGTTATCGTCAAAGTCTGGTTGCTCAAACTCAATAACGGTAGCGATGCGTTTGCCATTTTTCATGACAGACGTTACTTCCACTTCTTGGCCTTGTTTTAGGTTCGCTTTGCTGCCATCTTCAAATCGTGTTGCGTTATCGATGAAGAATGCACCTCGGTAGTTTAATGAAAACTCACTGTAATCATTTGCAACCCAAGTCACGATGCCTTCCACATCGCTGTCATTGCTTATGACGTCGTAGCCTTCAACTTCTACCTCATTTGCCATGAAGACGCCGTTTTGCATTTCACCTTCTACTTCCACCCATTGGCCGATGCTAAGTTGGCTAATGTTGTCGTAAGATACGGTTATATTTGAACCAAGCTTAAACATGGCAGCATTTTCATCGATACTAGTAATGCGACCTTCCAGTTCGTAGTAGCTTCCAAGAGTTGGGTAATCGTTATCTACGTCGATTTCGACCACAGACAACACTCGATAACCCGCATCAGCAGTCGGCAAGGATGACACCATCACCCAGTCGTTGATCTCTATATCATCACTTAAACCGTCAAACTGCAGATCTACGCCGTTTACCGTAAATGTTTTCTTCACATAATCAATTGCTGTAACACGTCCGGTAATGGTTGGCTCAAGTGTTACTAAGAAGCCATCGTCAGACGCTTTACGAACATCTGTTCCTACTTGAACCATCATTTTGGGTTCTACATCGGCTAATTGCATTGATGTATCGCCATAAACCACCCCAGATACATGGTATGTATATCCATTGACGGTTAACGTGTTTTCTTCAGCGTTGACCGCTTCAACAGAGCCAATCGCTACACTTGGTTTCACTACTGGTTGAGTTAGTGTGCTATCGCTATTGCTGCCACCACCTGAACCACCACAACCAGACAATGCCAAACCTACTACAGAAATAAGAGCGAGTTTTTTCATTGTATTAACCTCAATTTACGAGCTAGTTTAGGAAATTGCCTGTATCTTATTGGGCATATCGTGAAGAGATCGTGAAGAAATGTGATTTTTATGAAAATTTTAATTGTAGATGACAACCACAATGTCTCGGAGACGATTGCGGACTATCTTGAGCTTGAAGGCATGATTATCGATTGTGCGTATCATGGTGAGGCCGCACTGAAGTTAATCGAGGATAATCATTACGATGTAATCATCATGGATATCATGATGCCTAAGCTCGATGGCATTAGTACGGTACAGAAACTTCGACAAGATCAGCTCTGTGGAACGCCAATCCTCTTCCTAACCGCAAAAGATACGTTAGATGACAAAATCGCGGCATTTAAAGCGGGAGGAGATGATTATTTAATGAAGCCATTTGCGATGGAAGAGCTTAGTTTACGTGTTCATGCTTTGGCTAATCGCGGTCCAAGGCAAGATATTGGAACGCTTAAGTTTGCGGACATTTGTTTAGATGCGCGCACAGGCAAAGTGACGAGAAAAGACAAAGAAATTAAGCTGAGCCGAATTCAAACCAAGATTTTAAAGTTACTTCTCCAACGTGCTCCAGCATCGGTTTCGCGCACAGAAGTGATCGATAGTGTGTGGGGAGACGAACCACCCGGAAGTGATGCACTTCGTAGCCATATTTATGGTTTAAGAACCGCGTTAGACAAAGGTTTTGAAGAATCACGATTAGAGACTATTCATGGACAAGGTTACCGACTTAAAGCATAACGAATATCCAAGTATTTATCGCAAGATCCGTTGGGGTTTTGGGGTAATGACGCTTGTGATGTTTACTCTTTTTTGGTCGCTGATTTATGTGGCAGAAAACAAACTCGAAGTGCTGAGTTTACATCACTGGCTTGATACTGAAGCTGCGCTTTATAGTGAGAATTTCGAGAAACAGGGCTGGGATGCGCCATTGCCAAACGTATTGGAGTTCAACTCATATTGGAGTGAAGCACCGACACCGGATTGGTTGCTCTCTTTTACTTCGCCCGGTTTTTACGAATATCTGCTTGGTGAAGAAGACAAACACTTTGTCGTATTGAAACACCCCTCAGGGAAGGGGCTTATGTACATTGTGTTTCAAGATGACTCCGATGATTACCTCGACGAATACGAAAGTTCGCTGCATCAGTTTACGCTACTGCTCGGTGGCTTATTTTCATTTGTTATGGTCGGGTATGGCATTTATATGGTGCGAATATTGTCTCGACCACTAGCGCAAATCGAAGACAAAATCAGCCAAATGTCACCGGATCAACCCGCTTTCCAAGTTGAAACTAAGTTCAGCGAGACACGCCAAATAGAGCAAACTTTGCTGGATAATAAAAACGATATCGCAGGCTATTTCAAACGAGAACAAGAATTTAGTCGTTTTGCATCGCATGAGTTGAGAACGCCAATCATGGTGATCAAAGGCTCAACAGACATTCTAACGCGTATCCCAGAACAACCTCGAGTCGCGCAAAAAGCCATCGCGAGAATGCAGTCAGCTTGTGAAGACATGCGCGTACTAACAGAAGCGTTTCTCTTGCTCGGTAAAGAGAAAATAGAGCCTCAGCATTACGGAGAGCATCAGCTTCTCACTTGTTTACAAAAACAGTTGGAAGAGCTAGCTCCTTTATTTGCCAAGCAAGATTCGAATTACGCTTTGCACGAACAACATAGTGGTGTAGTGACGGCTCCAGAGAGTTTTGTGACCATTGTTATCAACAATCTGATTAAAAACGCCTTTAGCTATAGTGTAGGGGATATTGAAATTGAGTTGAAAGGTCATGCTCTTAAGATCCTGAATCGTCACGATGGTAACGAGACGTACAACGCCGGCTACGGTTGTGGGCTTGTTATCGTACAACGCATATGTGAACGGATGGGATGGGCGTTAATACTGGACGATGATGGTGTTCGATTTAGTGCGAAAGTGGAATTCCGTTCCTAGCTTTGTGCGTCTAACCCACAGTCAAACAAGAAAAAACTGGAATTTGAATTAGACTGAAGTTAGTGACGCGGAAACTTGAGGAACCGTTATGCTTTCTTATCAGGTCAGCAGAAGTATTGAAATTAATAAGAATCAAAGCGAGATTATTGGCTATCTCAAGGATTTTAATAACTGGCCTGATTGGTCACCTTGGATCATTCTTGAACTAAGCTGCGAGCTGACATTCAGCGATAATCAAGGTCACGTTGGAGCCGGTTACCAATGGAATGGTCAGCGTATTGGGACTGGTGCCATCGTACTTGAAAGCACTCAAGAACATCGGTTAGATATGGAGCTTCATTTCTTTCGCCCAATCAAGAGTCACGGAAAGGTGACTTTAATAGTGACGCCGTCACAAGGTGGTTGTTTAGTCGAATGGCAAATGCAATCACGCGTTCCTTGGTATCTGTTCTTTTTGAAAAGTATGTTTAAGTCGATGATAGAGATGGATTATCAACGTGGGCTACGCATGCTCAAAAGCAAACTTGAAACCGGACAAGTGCTCTCAGACTTGGTTGAAATTGGTAATCGAACCCAGCCTCAGGTTCATTACATCGGAATAAAAGGCGAGGCCAGCATTCCAGAATTAGGTCCGGTAATAGAAGAACAAGTTCACAAGTTAAAGCAGATAGTTGATGACAAGGGCTTATCTGTGAACGGCGAGTTATTTTGTTATTACCAGTCGATGGATATGCAGAAAGGTATGTTTGAGTTTATCACTTGCTTACCACTTGATAACGCGGTAACTGCGCCAGAGGGGGCGGTTACTGGTACCATACCTGAGAGTGAAACATTTGTCGTCGAGCACCGTGGGGAATATCAGTTTTTGGGAAATGCGTGGGCTTTAGCGATGAACTTGGTTCGCCAGAGTGGTATGAAAGCCAAAACCAGTCCATTAGGGATTGAGCGCTACTTAGATAACCCGCAAGAAACCACGCAGGATAAACTAAGAACCGAAGTTATTTTATTTAAGAAATGACAGGCGTTGCCGGACATGCTCCCCTAAATATCATGCTAGTTCCGTAGTAATCTACAAAAAAAGAGGGTTTCTATACCCACCTATAAAAATGCCTCAGCAATTGCCGAGGCATGGTTTTATCAGCCAACTTCTCTTGCTAGAGAATTATTGTGCACGGTACTTACCGCTGTTTAGTTCAATTTTAGACGCTTTTACCCGGCTGTCTGCGTTTAGATAGTCGCTAATGCTCAGTAGATCTTGATCTTGAGATGCTTTTAACACCGCAGATTCTCCCTCTGCGAAGACAACTTCCAGCTTTAGCTCTTTGGCGACCGCTTTCGCTTCGTTAGAGTTGTTTACCGTGATGTAAACCAGTCCAGTGGCCTTGGATACATTGCTAAACGCATTCTTAAACACTTCATCACCGGCTTGAAGTTTTACTTCTTCGGATAGGCTCCTAGCTGTACCCGTTTGCACCTTGCGATAATCTTGGCCATTAATCTCAACCGCTTCTGAAGGCACAAACAGTTCAGGTGCGGGTTGTTGAGAGAGTTGTTGCTCAGCGTATGCGCTAGCCGTCATCATAGAAAGAGCCAGCATAGAAAATGATATGTATTTCATGTAATTGACTCCTTAGTGTCCAAAGATGCGCATCGACCAGTTCTTAATAACACCTGGCTGAGCGTTGTTTGCCATCGGAACGTCATAGATGGTTGAAGAGTTAAAATATGCAATGTAAGAAAAGACTTCGTCGCCATTCGTATCGATTGCTCGTAATGTCCATTCGCCTTTTGCATCTTCGCCATAGAACTGGTTAGACAACATTAGTTGGTCTTTGTAGCCAGTAATCGTTGGGTCAAGAGATTGACCAACAAGACCATTACGTGGTGTTTGCAAAACGGAACGAGTCCCTGATGGCGAAACGAGCTCGATAGCTAAGTCGGGCAGGCGAGAGTGGTCTAATGTCAATTTCACTTGAACGGATTCTACCTTCAGATCATCGGCAATAGCGATACTTGATGAACCGCCAGCCAGACTCGCATCGGGTACACTGACTTCTTTAGCATTATTAACCCAGGGCGTAATAACTTGAGGCGGTAAAACACGATTCGTCATGCGAGCACGTTGCATTGCTTCATCCAAATCGACAGCGCCGAAGCCATAAAAAGTATGGAAATCTACGCCTGCAGCGTTTTTCTGCCAAGGAGAAATAGCCTCGTAGCTAACCTGTTCACCTTTGTGGTTAGTAAATTCAAGTTGTACGCCTGGATGCGTTTTATCCGTTACTTTTGCTGTTTCTGCTAGTAAAGCACGTACATCACGAGCAGAAAGTGCATGATTTGTGGACATGATTGCCGCGATGGCACCGGACGTGTTTGGCGCAGCCGACGAGGTTCCGTTCATTGTACTGGTATAGTTACAGTTCGGGTCTAGCTCCGTACCGCCGTGTAAGCCATTGATACCAAGGCCGTCGCTGGTATTTTGCCCTTCTTCACAACCCATCAAATCGGTGGTGACCATGGCAGGGAAGTCTTGCCCATATTCACCTGCTGGTGCGGCAACCCATACGTTAGATCCCACCGATGAGTAACTCGCTCGCGTGCCATCCGCACGTAGTGCACTGGTGATTAAATTAAAGTAGTTGGCGTTGTCATAAGACTGAGCGGAGTTGTGCATCGGCAAGCCTTGGTTGTCTCCACCAGCAAAGAAGTTACTTGGCAACACGAAGAATCTTCCCGCATTGAAATAGCGATAACCATTGCCGGCTGACTTAACAAATACAGCACCGCGTCCCCATGAGTTACTCTCGCTGACATTTTTTATCACGTCCATTTCAAGTTTAAGTTGAGGATCGCTTTCATCAAAAGTTATTGGGTTGATCGGGCTGAAACCGTAGCTTTGGTTAAATACACGAACATCGCGTGTGGCAGGGTCCATGCCGTGAGAGATTAGCCAGCCTTCTAATGTCTGGTTGGCTAACCAGTTAAAACCAATAAGAGAAGAGTGAGAAGCAACACCGCGTCCACCTTCACCATTGTTGCCGACTGCGCTGATCAAACCGGCTACAGCAGTGCCGTGACCATTGGTATCAACCGGATAACTTAATGGGAAAGAAGAGTCTTCGACGAAATTTCTGCTACCTGTAACTATATTACCTGCAAGATCTGGGTGATCGATCTGCACTCCAGAATCAATGACCGCGACTTTTACACCAATACCCGCAATACCCATTGCTTGAGTGAGCTTGGTGTTTAGGTCGTTCCCAGCAACAGCTGGGTTAGCTGCAAAAGCAGTTTGCCCTGTGTTGTCTAAGTGCCATTGTTCAGAATAGAGTGGATCAAACGCCGAGACGGCAGGTGCAATGCCTACTGCCAACATAGCAGCAAATAGGCGGTTAATGCGTATTTCCATTTTTGACCTCATGTCTTTGTTTGGAATTTTTTAGCTCCTGTTTCATATTCCTCTAACAGGAATAAACAAAGCTAACGACAAAGAATAAGGACGAAAACCATTTACAACTTGTTTACATCAAAAGTTCGACGAACAACATGAGTCAGTGTTAATTCACTGAAATTATAGGGTTTTTTAATGTCGAATAGCGCACGCATGAAAAGTAAAAAGCAGAAAATACGGTCGTACTGTCTGCTTTGAGAGGAAGGATTATTTAGTTGAAGCGGGTTGAATTGTCGCCATTGGTTTCTTCGGTTTGGCCTTTTCTTTGGGTAACACGTTATCAATCCACTTTTTGATGTATAGCTTATTGAACTCACTATCACACCACTTCTTGTTTAAACCACGTCGGTTAAACTCAGCGCCAATCGCAACTTTGGTTTGGTTGGTTGCACGGTTGTAGTAGAGGGTCTCGCACAACTGAGTGTTACTCATTTGCTGGGCATATACGTTAACACTGCTGCTGCGCATTCCCAGTTGAGAGGCTTGATGGTTACTACACGCAGTGAGAAGTGCAGGCGCAAAAATAGCGATGGTTAGGATTTTTTTCATTTTGCTCTTATGACGTCGGGTGAATAACGAAGCGATTTCTTCCTGCTTGCTTTGCGTCATACAAAGCTTGATCTGCGAAGAAAAACCATTGATCCCATTCTTGTTGAATAGTTTTTACGGACAGTCTGTCGACAGCCCCGAGAGAAATTGTCGCGTTTAATGACTTAGAGTCAACCACTAGTGGCGTGTTTTCCACGATATATCTCAATCGATCCAAGAATTTAGCGCAATCTTCAGTTCTGTTTACTTCAAATAATAAGACAAACTCCTCTCCACCCCAACGGATGAGTAGGTCCCCAGAGCGAGTCGATTCATTAAATAACCTGGCAATATGAATTAACATCTTGTCGCCAATATCATGCCCATATTCATCGTTAAACGTTTTAAAATGATCGATATCTAATACGGCTAAGGCAAACGTTCTATCTGGGCTTCTACGAGCCATTTTATCCAGCCAAATGGGAAGGTAGCGACGGTTGTGCAATTGAGTTAATGGATCGGTAGTATTTTCTTGAGTGAGTGCTTTATTAATACGCCTAACGCGTAGTACGTAACGAAAGCCAACGACACCAATCGCTGCGATAGCGATAAAGTAGAACATTTCTCTATAGCGTTGTGAACGCAGCTCTGAAGCTTGCAACGCATTTTTCGTTTCTAGTAGCTTGAGTTCTTTCTGGGCTAACTTAGCTTCGAGGTCAAACTTAATGTTAATCATCTCTTCGCCGTGAATATGATGAGAAAATTCAGCTTCTAGCTCTCTTAATTGAGTTAAGTAACGAAAAGCCGCTTCAAAATTATTAAGGGTTTGATTCGCGTTTACTAGGACCGACAGCATATCAATGCGCTGTCGTATTTCTAGCTCATCGGTTGATTTAGTTTGCTCAAGTACGTTGATAGCTGTCGAAATAGCTTTATCGTATTGTTCATCTGCGAGGTATGCTTCTGCATATGCTTCATAACAAGGCATTTTCTTCGCCTCTACGTTTCCCGTGATAGGGAGAGCTACGCAACGCTGTGCAACCATCAACGCTTCATCAATTTTCCCTATCGAACTTAACATTTGTGAGAAGCTGGATAATGAATAGTGTTTGATGACGTCTGACCCCGTTTGCATTGAGAGTCGGATTGCTTCATTAAAATAGTATTCTGCCTTTTCGCTATCTCCACTGCTTAAGTGAACAATACTTAAGTTTGCGTAGATAACCCCAATGAAAAGGCTGTTGTCATATTGATATTTGCTGTTTAAATAGGTATCGAGTGCTTGCGTAAGGTAGCTACTGGCGCGAGCCCAATCGGATGCATCGATATAGACGGTACCGATGTTATTCAGCGTCATGGCAACTTGCATTTCAAACACGGTTCTCTCTAACAACTCATAGGCGGTTCGGTAATACTTGAGTCCGCTACGTAGTTGATTCCGTGAAACCTCTAAGTTCCCTAGCCAGCGATATGCTCTTCCTTCTAGCGCTAAGTAGCCGAGATCGCGGGCTTCAGCGATGATGTCATGGAGTACAAGTTCTGCATTCCAATTATCGTCTAGTTCAATCATGGTTACCGCTTTATTAAGCTGTGCTTCAGCGACTACCCATGGTAAATGATGCGCTTTCCCAAACTCAATTAAATCAGGCATATCTTTGGGCAGCGGAACGCCTTCGTAGCGCTTTAGGTAAAGGCGCGCAAAGTAATAAAGGGCAAGAGATTCCGCTGACGCATTCTGTGGCGCAACTAATTCATCTTCTTCAATTGAGCGCGGCTTACCCATTGAACGAAAATAGAGATTGAGCATGGAGCTGCTTTGAGGAGAAATGTGTTCTTCCAAATAGCCCTGTTTTTCTGTGTTGGCAAGTACATGGGTTGGATGGAGGAAGAATCCAAGTACTGAGAACAGCGCGCAAGTTAGCGTTTTAATCGGAAAGTGCATGAGCTTATTAATAAAATGTGATCTCGTTTAACCCTAATACTAGGTAAGTCTATCACTTCTTATTGGCTAAGTGCGGATGGATTCCGAGTTACAAACGGCTTGTGAAGAAAGTTTCGCGAAAGGTGAGGCTAATATTCTGATTTATAATGATAAATCTGTTCAAAAGTGGAAGGATTGATTTAACGACAAGATAAACAGTGCGATGAATCTAGTGTGTCGAACATTGTTAGTGGTGTAAGTTTCATCATTTAGTCGGTGCGATTCGCATCTCGAAAGATGGCTGGTTCGCTAAAAAATTATCTTTCTGTCATAAATATTTAATGTTTGTATGGGTTGTTAAAAAACTCGATATTAGACATAGTGTTATTAAGCCAATAAAAAATGGCTTTTATAATAAACAGGAGATTAACTATGCATAATGAAATGATTCAACCTTCACACTTCGGTATTATTGGCCGCACTTGTATCGCTTCAGTACTTATGATTGCGGGCGTTTTTGCTCTTATTTAAGAGTCAATGGTAACGATGGTTACCCGCTTAAGAGTAAGAAAATTCAGGGAATCACCTTAATCTCGTATAAGGTATTCCCCTGAAAATCCAACCTAATAACTACTTTTTAGCTGAAGAAGCTAAAAATCAATGCACTTACCGCTACAATGCCCGCAGTTAAAACAAAGTAAGTTGAGCCATTCCCACGATATTGTTTCAATGCATCGATTTTGTATACCGCTAACATTGGCATAATAAATAAGATCATCGCGATAACAGGCCCTGACAACGCTTCCATCATACCAAGAATGCTTGGGTTCATGATCGCTGCTGCCCAGATTGAAAAGAAAAGTACTGCAACGCTGATACGATCAACTCGCTTTTCAGACAGTTTAGAATGTTTAGTAATTAAACCATTTAAGCTTTCGCGTGCACCTAAAAAGTGCCCAAGAAAAGAGGAAGTGATAGCAACAAAAGCCACCAAAGGACCAAGCGTTGCGATAAATGGGTTGTCTGTTGCATTGGCTAAATAAGACAGCACCGACACGTTTTGTTCTTTAGCTTGAGCCAATTGCTCTGGTGACAGCGCTAATACACACGAAAAGACAAAAATAAGCACAAACGCAATTAACATGATGCTAGTGCGTCGAAGAATTATTTCGGATTTCGCATCCGCTTGATCGCCATAATGGCGACGTTGCACATTTGCAAAGCTTGAAATCGCAGCCGCGTGACTAAACGAGAAAATAACCACAGGAACCGCTAACCACATAGTGCTAGCAAAAGCAGACGCTTCAGGGGCGTCCATGATTGGCATGGTCCAGTTTGGTATCAAGTAAAATGAAAGAAAGGCAAGAATAGCCACTAATGGGTAAACCATAATGGCAAAAGCCCGTAGCATGACTTTTTCGCCCGCCATCATAATGGCAATTAATGCAAACACTAGTGCACCTGAAAGCAGAGGGCGAGGCAAAGAAGCCATATCAGCTTGGTTAACCATAAAACTGTCTACGGTATTGGTAATACCGACACCGTAAATTAACAGGATCGGGAAGATCGAAAGAAAATACAGCAGTGAAATAGAGCGACCCGCTTTTGCGCCAAAGTGCTCTTCTACTACATCAGTAAAGTCTGCATTTTTGATCTTGGAAGACAGTACAAAGCGAGCTAAACCACGGTGGGCAAGATAAGTCATTGGGAAAGCAAGCACAGCCATTGCGACTAACGGCCAAAACCCGCCAATACCAAGGTTGATCGGCAGAAATAGAATGCCTGCACCAACGGCTGTTCCAAACAGACTAAGGACCCAATGTGTATCGTGTTTTGACCAAGATGTTGTTGTGTTTAATTCACTGGAATTTAACGTATTTCGAGATTCTTTCACTTAAAACTCGCTTTTATAAAAATAATAATGCGGAGAATGGTATAGGTTTTGGTGTTTGTTATCACATCGGAAGTGTGGTGAATCATGCTGAAGATAAGGGGTGGTTGTAACTTATCAAACTATGAATTTTTTTAAAAACTAGAATTTTAATCTGAAAATTAAGCAATAAATTGGTGTTATGTTTCAAATTTTTACTAATGGGTGGTTTTTGATTTTGTGGTTAAAACTTAATCATGGATGTATATGCTAAAGAAGCTTGCTCTTACTTAATGAGCCATGGTGCATATTGGAGGGCTAGCAAGTGGCAGGTCTATGAGTCCTGCATTTAGATTAGCTTTAGGTATATACTGCCGCCACAAATGTTAAAGGAGGAATCATTGAATGGACATTCTGTCTGCACATAAAGACGACTTATTGGCTGTGTATACGCTTGAAAATACTTTATTTGGAGAACATGCCTATCCTCAATTTTTCTTTCGGCAAGCTTTTGATTGTTGGGGGGAAAGCTTACTAGTGGCGAAAGAGGGGGAGCAAGTCGCAGGGTATATTTTGCTGACGACAAGCACAAATGCACAGCAATATTGGATCATGTCACTGGCTGTCGATACTCAACATCGTGGTAAGGGTATTGCGCGTTCTCTGATTGAAAGTACCATCGCGCCGTTGAAGTTGGGTTCAAGTGTGAAGTTGACGGTCGATCCGAATAATCAGCCTGCATTGTCTTTGTACCTCTCCCTTGGCTTCAAAGTATTAAAAGAAGAAGCGCATTATTTCGGCGACGAAGAGTCTAGATTGGTCATGGAATTAGTAAAGTAACCCTGCACGATAATGAACGAAACTTGCACTCAATCAGTGCGCGGTATTACTTTGCAATAGTTGTTTACATTCTAACGTTTTGTAAATTAAAAATTTTCAATCTTGGCATCTCGTTTGCTTTGAGATAAATGTTCATCGTTAACTCGATGCGCCGCTCTCTATAGCAGGCGAGAGCGGGATAGGGTATTACTTTTGAAAATGTACTAACAGCGTTAAAGGCATTGCTGCCTCTCTCGATTCGGGAGAGGCTTTTTTTTGCCTGTAATTTAGGATTAGTCGCGCAGGAGGCGTTATGTCACAAGGGTGTAGAAAGACAACTTGTCCGTATTGCGGAGTAGGCTGCGGAATTGAAATCAGCAATAACAAGATTATTGGAGATGCGCTTCATCCGGCCAATTCCGGTTCACTGTGTGTAAAGGGTGTCGCATTAGCAGAAAGCTTACAAATGCCTTCAAGATTGCTCTACCCCAAGCTAAGGGAAAAAGAAGTATCATGGCAGTCGGTCACAGACTTAATTGCACAAGAGATCCATCAAGCGAAAGCAGAGTTTGGACCAGATTCTGTTGCGATGTATGTTTCTGGTCAGTTGTTGACGGAAGACTATTACGTCGCCAACAAACTCATGAAAGGTTATGTGGGTAGCGCGAACATCGATACCAATTCCCGTTTATGCATGTCTTCTGCGGTTGCTGCTCACGTACGCGCATTTGGCGAAGATGTGGTTCCAGTCAATTACGATGACATTGATAATACCGAGCTGTTGATCATCTGCGGTGCGAATACCGCTTGGACGCATCCCGTGTTATTCCGACGTATTCAACAAGCGAGAGAGAGCAATCCTAACCTCAAGCTGGTGGTCATTGACCCGCGTGAGACGGTCACCGCGCAGCAAGCGGATTTGCATCTACCGATTAAAAACGATGGGGATGTGTCACTTTTTAATGGGCTGCTCAAGTTTCTTATCGAGCAGCAATGTATTGATTCTGAATACATAAATTCCCACACCGACGGGTTTGATGCGCTTGCAGAAGAAGTTTCTGATTTGCGTTACGATGTCACTAATTTAACGTCTTCCATTGGTATTTCAGAAGAAAAACTCACGACATTCTTCCAATGGTTCGCACAAAGCCCAACCGCAATCACGCTGTTTTGCCAAGGGGTTAACCAAGCCGAAAATGGTGTCGATAAAGGCAATGCCATTATTAATGCACATTTGGCGTCAGGTAAAATTGCCAAGTCAGGTTGCGGGCCGTTTTCTATTACAGGTCAGCCGAATGCGATGGGCGGACGAGAAGTCGGTGGATTGGCCAACCAGTTAGCGGTTCATCGTGCTTTTGACTCAGAGTCTATCAAGCAAGTGCAGGCGTTTTGGGATTCACCCGAAATTGCCACTCAGCCCGGTTTAAAAGCCGTTGAGCTGTTTGAGGCGGTAGAGCGTGGTGAGATTAAAGTTCTGTGGATCATGGCAACCAATCCCGTGGTTTCTTTACCAGATAACCAATTGGTAAAACGTGCACTAGAGATTTGTCCGTTTGTGATTGTTTCCGATATTACAGCGGATTCGGATGTAGCGCATTACGCGGATCTGTTGCTGCCAGCCGCTGGTTGGGGTGAGAAACAAGGTATGGTAACCAACTCTGAACGTCGACTTTCAAGGCAGCGTCAGTTTCAAACGCCTCCTGGTGAAGCAAAACCAGATTGGTGGGCGATAAGCCAAGTCGGACAAGCTCTGTGTACATTGGAAAAGACACAAAATGGCTTTGCGTTTACTTCTGAGCGGGCGGTATTCAGGGAATATGCGGCGATGACAGGCATGAATACTGATTCGCCATTGAAGCTCGACCTGTCTCAATACGCGAACTTAACCGAGCAAGAATACGAGGAGTGGGTGCCGACACAATGGGGAGGAGAGCGCCCTTTTGCTGAAGGAATCTATTCGCACCCAGATGGTAAAGCGCGTTTTGTCGTGACCAGTGAATTGCCTCAACGCTTAGAGAGAACAAAAGGCTGGTGGCTCAATACGGGCAGACAACGCGACCAATGGCATACCATGACGCGTACAGGGCATATCGCACACCTTGCCGCCTCAGAGTTAGAACCAACCGTGTACATGAACACACTCTCCGCCACTCAAAATCGCTTAAAAGCAGGACAACTCACCAAGCTGTTCCAGCCTACTTCAAACACCAGTATTTATGCCAAAGTGGCCATTGATGAAGGTTTGGGTTTTCAGGAGCTGTTTATGTCAATGCACTGGGCGGGCCGATATGGGGGTGAAAGCAATGTTAACGCGATAATAAACAGCGCAAAAGACCCTATTTCTGGGCAACCTGCATTTAAGTCGTCTTATGTTGAAGTGCAAGACGCAGCGGTAAAAACCTACGGTATGTTCATCGGGACACAGTTTGATTCCGGCAAGTTTCTCTACAGCGCATTTCAATCAGAAAGTAATTTGGGCATCTGGCGCTTCGCACACGATAAACGACCAAAAAAGCAGAGTTTTTGTCGAACGGAAAAGAGCCGCAGGATCACGATTGATATTGCCCAAGGTTGGCTAGCGGTGGATTACGATCTTGTTGGAGATGTTCGTATCATTCGTTCTGTTTTGGTGGTGTCTAGTGAACCGATTCAAACCGACTACACCAACTTTACTGGCTTGATTGGCAAACCGATGGAGCTATCGCAACTGCTTACCATTACTCAATCGCAAAGCAGCGCTAAACTGGTTTGTAGTTGTTTCCGTGTCACCGATAAACAAATACATGACGCGATGGAGAAACAAGATTGCACGTCACTGACCCAGCTTCAAAACAAACTCAAATGCGGTACTAACTGTGGTTCGTGCGTTTCTCAAATCAAACAAATGGTCGACAGCCATCAGCATCAAAAGGGCAAACAGCAAGCGAGCCAGCAAAGTCTGGCGATGCAAATAAAGTAAATCAGAAAGAGGATAAGCACATGGAAGCGCCTTATCAAAAGTCTTGGTTTAAGAAAGGACAAGCGAGTCAGAATCAAGAACGCTCGTCTCGCTTTTCTAAGCATGACCAAGCAAGCAAACTGAACCAACTTTTAGAAAATCACTCCGCAGATCTAGATGCGAATCAAAAAGGTTTTGTTTCGATTGTCGGAGCAGGACCGCACGATCCAGACTTGTTAACCGTGAAGGCAGTGAAAGCGATTATGTCGGCAGAGGTACTGTTGTACGACCGTCTGGTTAGCAAAGATATTTTGGAGTTGACTTCGCCACAAGCCGATTGGATTTACGTGGGCAAACGATGCGGACAACCTAGTATTGGTCAGGAGGAAATCTGTGATTTGATGGTGTCGCTCGCTCTACAAGGAAAGCGAGTTGTGCGCTTAAAAGGGGGAGATCCTTTTGTATTTGGTCGTGGAGGCGAAGAAGCATTAGCACTCGTCAAACACTCTATCGCTTACGAAGTCATCCCCGGTATTACTGCTGCGATTGGATGTTCAGCAAACAGCTTGATTCCGCTGACTCATCGTGGCGTTGCTCGCAGCGTTACCTTTGTTACAGGGCAAGTGGTAACAGGCGCATTTGAAGCGTGGAGCCAACTGATGCAAAGCGGACAAACATTGGTGTTCTACATGGGATTAGAAAAATCGGCAGACATACAAATCGGTTTAGTCGGCGCTGGTTTGAACCAAGATTTCCCTGTTGCGGTCATCACTCATGGTTGCAGCCCTCAGCAGCAAGTTCATGTGACCCAACTCAATCAGCTCAATGAGTTATCGATTACACTTAAAGGCATCAGCCCAGCATTGATTGTGATGGGAGAAGTTGTCAAACTGCGCGAACAACTAATAGAAACCGTACAGTCAGTGACGGAATACGAGGGAATATGAGCAGCATTTTGGAATGTATCAGAACAGTCGGTCGTGGCGAACGTGGTAGAAAACCACTGAACTTTGATCAAGCGTTTCGAGTTATGGATGAATACCTAAACGGAGAGTGCGATGATGATCAAATGGCAATGCTGCTGATGCTGATCCGCGTACAAAACGAGACTCAACAAGAAATCGCTGGCTTTGTAAAAGCATTCCAATCCCGCATGCCTGCTATTGGTGCAGACATCGACTGGCCATGTTACGCAGGCAAACGTGAAGCGGCAGGTCAGCCTTGGCACCTGTTGGCAGCGAAGATCCTTGCCGATAATGGTCATAAAGTGCTGATGCATGGCTATCACGACCGTCAATCTGGACGTTTACACGCCGAAGATTACCTCGGCAAATTTGCTATTACGAAAGCGGAATCAGCAGAAGACGCAAAGCGTGTGTTAGAAACACAAAACATCGTGTATCTACCGCTCAGTGCATTTGCTCCTCAAGCAGAAACCATGATCGGTTGGAAGAATCGTTATGGGCTTAGAACGCCGATTAATACCGTGGTTCGTGCATTGAATCCGGGGCAGGCGACGGTTGGTATTCGTGGTAGCTTCCATCCTGGATTCCAACAACTTCATGCTGAAGTTGAATATGAAATCGGTCAAACCGCTCACGCCGTTGTGTCATTCAAAGGACAATCGGGTGAGTCAGAATACAACCCGAAAGTAAGTCAAACTGTTTGGCTAAGCCAAACAAGCGGCGTGACATCGCACTACTGGACGGAGCAAATGCTGTCTGAGGTGCCAATGCCTACGAACTGTCCGTTTGGGACGTCAGAAGATGACATGAACCAAATGGCGAATACGGTTTTGGCAACGATGACCGTTGTGCTCTTTGCTCAAGTGCACGATAGGGAACAGGCCTTTGAACGTGCGTTTACTTATTGGGAAAACTATTGTTGTGGCAGTTAATCCTGTGACGAGCTAACCGCGAAACGTTGTTGGATCGGAATCCTTTATCTATTGTTTGTGTAAGCTTGTCAGTGATGTATTTATCACTTGAAGTGTCTCACAGCTGGTTGGGGCAACCATCAGTGAGGCCTGATGAGTTTACTTTTCGATAAGAAATGAGGACAAGGATAATGGTTCTAAAGCACTCAAACTCTAACAACAAGGCGTCACATCCCATTCCACAAGAAGCTTTCGATTGGTATGACGAATACGCACATGGCAAAATCTCTCGTCGAGAGTTTCTCAACCGTCTTGGTGGCCTCGCTGTTTTAGGTTTTAGTATGACGGCCCTGGTTGATGCTCTGACTCCAAATTATGCACTCGCAGAGCAAGTTTCCTTTAATGATCCTGAGATCAAAGCAACCTATGAAACCTTTGCCTCGCCCAATGGACATGGGGAAGGTAGCGGCTATTTGGTTGTGCCACAAAAAAAGACCTTAAAATCGCCGACCGTGTTGGTGATTCATGAAAATCGAGGTCTAAACCCATACATCAAAGATGTCGCCAGGCGACTCGCGAAAGATGGCTTTATTGCTTTCGCTCCTGACGCGCTTTATCCACTCGGCGGCTATCCGGGGAACGATGATGAAGGTCGCGCCATGCAGAAAGAGATGGACAGAGCCAAGATCGAACAAGATTTTATTGCTGCTGCTAATTTCATTAAACACTACGAGGGTGGGAACGGTAAATTGGGCGCAGTTGGGTTCTGCTTCGGTGGATACATCGTCAATATGCTTGCAGCGGTAATGCCAGAAGAGCTGGATGCAGGTGTGCCTTTCTACGGAACACCAGCGGCGCAAGAGATTCAAAAGCAGGTCAAAGGGCCGTTGATGATTCACTTCGCAGGGCTCGATAAGCGCGTCAACGACACATGGCCTGCCTATGAGCAGCAATTGATCGCGAACGATGCGCAATATCAGGCGTTAATGTATGAAAACGTCAACCATGGCTTCCATAACGACTCAACGGCTCGCTACGCACCAGAAGAAGCGGCGCTCGCGTGGGAACGCACACTAGGTTTCTTCAAAGAACATCTCGCCTCTAGTTAAAACGCTTCAACTTTAATTGGCACAGTCCTTGTTATGTCTCTCTTAGTGAGTGAGATATAAACAAGGAATGTGCATGACTCGATCAACGTCAAAAACACCCATCATAGTGTGCTGTGATAGCCTTCAAGAGCAGGCTCGACTGTCCGGCTTGTTGAGCAAAGATTACGACAACATCGTTGGCTGCCAATTGGCACAACTAGAAACTTTGATGCAGCGAGAACCATCGGCACGCGTTGTTGTTGGATGGCAGCAGCCGACGGCGGAACTGCGTTTAATTGTGGATTTCTGTCGCAGAAAATCGGCACCACTTCTTATCGTCTTAAAGCAGTTATCATCGAATGACATCAATCGGTTATCAGAAAAAATGGACTATGTTCTCATGCCGAACGATAGCGAGTTTGCACTTCAACCTTGGATTGAACATGCGACATTAGTGAGAGCGAAATTCGAAAGTATGCAATCGGAAATTGAGTTGCTGACCCATAAGATCGAAGAGCGCAAGCTGGTGGAAAAAGCCAAAGGTCTGCTGATGAAGATGCACAGCGTTGATGAAGAGCAGGCTTATAAAGCGTTAAGAAACTCCGCCATGCAATCGAGTCAAACGCTCTCTCAAGTGGCGAAGAATCTGATTACGGCATTGCAGTTAATGGATTAACTTCTCTACTACTTTGGAGTTATGGCAGAAATTCTACCGTGGTGCGTGTTGCACTAACAGCAAGCAAAAACAGTTGTTTGGTAATCGGGGTAAACTCTAATGTGCTGTATTTAAAGTAGAAAATAAGTTGGCACAGTACTTGGATTAGTTAAAACGGGTTTATTGTTGAATCGCTTATCTCAATTATCAACGGCGGTAATTGTAGACTTAGCAACGGCGCTACTGCTCTTCGGAGTAGTGGCGCTTTTTTTATGGGAGCAAACCAATGAAATGGAGTTCGATGCTGAAAGTGTCAGCAATTTCGTTATCGGTATTCACCGCGGTCAGCGTAAAGGCAGAGTTGGGTGAGCCAGAAATTGAAGACCTGAAGTTTGGTTTTATTAAGTTAACCGATATGGCACCGCTGGCGGTTGCTTATGAGAAAGGCTTTTTTGAAGACGAAGGCTTGTATGTAACTTTAGAGGCGCAAGCAAACTGGAAGGTGCTTTTAGACCGAGTTATCGATGGTGAGCTTGCTGGTGCGCACATGCTTGCTGGTCAGCCATTGGGCGCAACGATTGGTGTCGGCACAAAAGCGGAAGTGATTACCGCGTTCAGTATGGATTTGAACGGCAACGCAATCACGGTTTCCAAGGATACTTGGGAGCAGATGAAGCAATACATTCCAAAACAACCAGATGGCAAACCTGTTCACCCAATCAAAGCGGATGCCTTAAAACCAGTTGTGGACAGCTATCTGGATAAAGGTAAACCGTTCAACATGGGTATGGTGTTCCCTGTATCGACGCACAACTATGAGTTGCGATACTGGTTAGCGGCAGGTGGGATTCATCCAGGCTTTTATGCTCCAGAATCCGGTGACAACAGTGGCCAGTTGGATGCTGACGTTCTTTTGAGTGTTACACCGCCACCACAAATGCCAGCGACAATGGAAGCGGGCACGATCAAAGGGTACTGCGTAGGCGAACCATGGAACCAACAAGCCGTATTCAAAGGCATTGGTACGCCCGTCGCGACCGACTACGAAATCTGGAAGAACAACCCAGAGAAAGTATTTGGTGTTTCCAAAGCTTGGGCTGAGAAGTATCCAAACACGCACATTCGCGTAGTGAAAGCCTTGATTCGAGCTGCACATTGGTTGGATGAAAACGACAATGCCAACCGCCAAGAAGCAGTGAAGATGCTATCAAAAAGCGAGTATGTGGGAGCCGATGCCGAAGTTATCGCTAACTCAATGACCGGCACATTTGAATACGAGAAAGGTGATAAACGCGACGTGCCAGACTTCAATGTGTTCTTCCGTCATAACGCTACTTATCCGTATTACAGCGATGCGATTTGGTACCTAACCCAAATGCGTCGCTGGGGACAGATCTCAAGCGAGAAATCCGATGATTGGTACATGGATGTCGCAAAAGAGGTTTACCGTCCAGATATCTACCAACAAGCGGCTCAAGCGCTAATTGAAGATGGTGTGTTGAGCAAAAAAGACTTCCCAGATTTCAGTGCTGAAGATGGTTTTCGTGCGCCACAAACACACTTTATCGACAACATCGTTTATGACGGTCGCGAGCCAAACAAATATCTAGAGAAGTTCTCTATTGGGCTTAAAGGAAAAGACAAAGTTTAGGATGAGCAGTCCTACTAAAAATACAGCGGGCAGGAGAGTCTGCCCGCAATAACAAGGATGTAAATTTCTTAGGAGTGAGTATGTCTAGTAATGTCATTTCCCTTTTTCCTGCAAAGCAGGTAGTGAACCGAAGTCGGCTGGTGCTTTTGCCCGTCATTGGCTTGCTGATCTTTTTGGCAATGTGGCACTTAGCGGCGAGAGAAGTGCAAACCTCATTAGGTACGCTACCGGGACCTGTGCAAACTTTTCAGCAGTTCAGCAACCTTGTCGATGACCATTGGCAAGAGCGAGAAAAAGAACAAGCGTTTATCGAGCGTCAGGAAAAGCGCAATGCTGCGAAGTTAGCCAAGAATCCGGACGCGGAAGTGAAGATTCGTCCTTACACAGGTAAGCCGACGTTCTTCGATCAAATCATAACAAGCTTAGTGACTGTGACTGCGGGCTTTTTGCTGGCGACGGTCATCGCGATTCCGCTTGGTATCGTGCTTGGTCTTAATCAAGGGCTGTATCAAGCGTTCAACCCAATCATTCAATTGCTCAAGCCTGTATCACCTTTGGCTTGGCTGCCTATCGTTACCATGGTGGTGAGTGCCACTTATGTGAGTGATGATCCGATGTTTGCTAAGTCGTTCATTAACTCTCTGATCACAGTGGCGCTGTGTAGCTTGTGGCCGACGCTGATTAACACCGCTGTGGGTGTGACGAGCGTTGATAAAGACTTAATCAACGTGAGTAAAGTGCTTCAACTTTCGTGGTGGCAGCACATTCGTACCATCGTTTTACCTTCTGCCATTCCAATGATTTTTACCGGCTTACGTCTCTCTTTAGGTATCGCTTGGATGGTATTGATTGCGGCAGAAATGCTCGCGCAGAACCCAGGGTTAGGCAAATTTGTTTGGGATGAGTTCCAGAACGGCAGTTCAGCATCATTGGGGCGTATCATGGTGGCGGTCATCACCATTGGCTTTATCGGTTTGATGCTCGATAGAGGCATGCTGCAACTTCAAAAGTGGCTTTCTTGGAATAAACAACAAGCGTTGAGATAAGGGAAAAGATCATGGAAAAAGCATTATTAGATCTAACGCGATTAGGGATGCGATTCCCAACGCCAGATGGTGAGTTCATCGCGCTTAAGAACGTCGATTTGCAAATCAATAAAGGCGAGTTTGTATCGCTGATTGGTCACTCTGGTTGCGGTAAATCAACGGTATTGAACTTAGTCGCAGGGCTACACATGCCAACAGACGGTGGCGTGATCGTCGATGGACGAGAAGTAGCTGGACCGGGACCAGACCGCGCAGTGGTGTTCCAAAACCATTCATTATTGCCTTGGCTCACCGTGTATCAAAACGTTGAGCTCGCAGTAAAACAAATTGCCGGCAAAAAGGGCAAAGCGTGGATTCAGGAACAAGTGAATCACTACTTGGAGTTGATTCAAATGCAGCATGCCGCGCACAAAAAGCCGGATGAAATATCGGGCGGTATGAAACAGCGAGTCGGCATCGCCAGAGCACTGGCACTTCAACCAAAGGTTTTGCTGATGGATGAACCATTTGGCGCGTTGGATGCGTTAACACGTGCGCACTTACAGGATGCATTGATGAAGATCCAAGCCGAGCTAAACAATACCGTCATCATGATTACCCATGACGTGGATGAAGCGGTGCTGCTATCTGACAAAATCGTGATGATGACTAACGGACCGGCAGCAACCGTTGGTGAAGTGTTAGAAGTGAATCTACCGCGTCCTCGTGAGCGTGTAGCACTGGCGGATGATGCGCAGTATCAGAAGTGTCGACAAGCGGTGTTGAAGTTCCTTTACGAGAAGCAATCCAAAGTCGAGATTCCTGCTTCGAAAGAAGACAAACCCAAAACTGCAGCGCAAACGGCATAAGGAGGCAGCGATGAACAGTCCTTTAACGATCCCAGTAAAGAACGCATTGAGCCACATCGTTGTGGTAGGCAACGGTATGGTCGGGCAACACCTTGTCGAGCAATTAGTGCAGAAAAACGCGCATTTGGAGCACCGAATTACCGTGATTGGTGCAGAGCGTTTTATCGCGTATGACCGTGTGCAGTTGTCTTCTTTGTTTGCGGGTAAGTCTCATGATGATTTGATGCTGAGTAACCAAGAATGGTACGACATGCATGGCATCCAACTCGTACTTGGCAGCCAAGTAACAGGCATCGACAGAGAGCAAAAGCGCATTCTGCTTGATGGTGAAGATGTGCTGGGTTACGACGAACTTGTGCTCGCGACCGGTTCTTACCCGTTTGTGCCTCCAATTGAAGGTAAAGACCGAGACAACGTGTTTGTCTACCGCACGCTTGATGACCTTTCACAAATCAAAAAAGCATGTGAAGGCGCAAGAACGGGCGCAGTGATTGGCGGCGGCTTGTTGGGTTTAGAAGCGGCAAACGCACTTAAATTATTAGGGTTAGAAACTCACGTTATTGAATTTGCTCCCCGCCTGATGCCCGTGCAGTTAGACGATGGTGCTGGCTTAGTGCTAAAAGAGAAGATTGAAGCGCTAGGGCTAACCGTTCACACCTCAACGGGTACGGAACGAATCTGCGATGGTGAAACGTCTAAGCATCGTATGGTGTTTAAAGACAAAGATCCTCTCGAAGTGGATGTGATTGTCTTCTCCGCAGGCATTCGCCCACAAGATGAGTTGGCAAGGTTGGCTGAGTTAGAAGTAGGCGAGCGAGGTGGCATTGTGATTAATAACCAATGCCAAACCAGCGATGAGAATATTTATGCGATTGGCGAATGTGCCCTTTGGGAGCAGAAGATATTCGGTTTAGTCGCACCCGGTTACACCATGGCGAGAACCACTGCCGATGTCTTGACTGGTATGCCGAGCGAAGGTTTTAAAGGTGCAGACATGAGCACCAAACTCAAACTACTTGGGGTGGATGTGGCGTCTATCGGCGATGCACAAATGCAAACCGAAGGCGCTCAAGAAATGGTGCTGCAAGATGCGGTTGCAGGCATCTACAAAAAGTTGGTGGTTGATGCGAGTGGCACTCAATTGCTTGGTGCGATTCTCGTTGGTGACAACAGCGACTACGATGCGCTTTTGCAGTGTTATTTGAACAAAACGCTCCTGCCAGACCACGCGGCGAACCTACTGTTTGATACCGGAATGCTTGATGGAGAGATGCCAGACAGCGCCATCATTTGTTCTTGTCACAACGTCACAAAAGGTGACTTAGTTGCCGAGATTCAAGCTGGCACTACCAACCTGACGGACCTTAAAGCCAACACCAAAGCCGGTACTGGCTGTGGTGGCTGTAGCAATATGGTGAAGTCGGTATTGGATACTCAATTGGCAGCCATGGGGGTAGAGGTTAACAATCACCTTTGTGAGCACTTTGAGCTCAGTCGACAAGAGATGTTCCATATTTGCCAAGTGGAACAAATCAAAGACTTCGACACCTTAATTGCACTGCATGGCAAAGGGCATGGGTGTGATATTTGTAAGCCGACAGCGGCATCTGTGTTTGCTTCTTTGTGGAATGAACACATCATGGAGCCGCAGCATCAGTCTCTGCAAGATTCTAACGATGCCTTTATGGCTAACCTGCAAAAAGATGGCTCTTACTCGATTGTACCTCGTGTTCCGGGGGGCGAAATTACACCAGACAAACTCATCGTACTTGGTGAAGTCGCTCAGCAATACGATCTGTACACCAAGATCACTGGCGGTCAGCGCGTGGATTTATTTGGCGCGCAGTTAGAACAGCTTCCTGAAATCTGGCAAACCTTAATTGATGCTGGTTTTGAAACAGGGCACGCCTACGGTAAATCGGTGCGCACCGTGAAATCGTGCGTGGGTTCTACTTGGTGTCGTTATGGTGTTGATGATTCAGTTGGATTAGCCATTGAGTTAGAGAACCGCTACAAAGGATTGCGAGCGCCCCATAAGCTTAAGTTTGCCGTATCGGGCTGTACTCGCGAGTGTGCAGAAGCGCAAAGTAAAGACATTGGGGTGATCGCCACCGAAAACGGCTGGAATCTATACGTTTGTGGTAATGGCGGCATGAGACCAAGACACGCTGATTTGTTTGCATCCGACTTATCCAAATCAGAGTTGATCACCATGATTGACCGAGTATTGATGTTCTACGTCAGCACCGCAGATCGCTTGCAGCGTACGTCAGTGTGGATGGAGAACATGGAAGGGGGCTTAGACTACCTTAAACAAGTGATTTTGGATGACTCTCTGAATCTATGTGATTCATTGGATGAGCAAATGGCACGAGTCGTAGATACCTATCAGTGTGAGTGGAAGAGTACGTTGGATAATCCTCAAAAATTGCAACGCTTCCGTCCTTTCTTGAACAGCACGTCGGGCAGCAAAGTCTTGCCGTACCAACGTGTGCGCGGTCAGCGTATTCCAGTGAAACAGGAGGTGTAAATGGCAGCGTTAACCAAAGTGAAATTGTGTCAGCTTGATGACCTAATGCCGTTCATCGGTGCCACGGTGTTGATTGAAGGCGAGCATGTCGCGTTGTTCTACATTCCTGATAGCGGTGTTTACGCCGTTCAAGATTGGGATCCAATTGGTAAGGCTTATGTGATGAGTCGAGGGATTGTCGGTGATATTGATGGTGAGATGTGTGTTGCATCACCACTGTATAAACAGCACTTCAGTTTAAAGAGCGGGCAGTGTTTAGAAGACGAAGCGCACGGTCTAAAAACGTGGCAAGTAACGGTAGACGATAATCAGGTTTGTTATTTAGCCGAAGAATGATCCTCGAAATTAGCTTGCTCGATATGAGTAAATTCTTAGCGTAAGAGACAAGCGAATAAAGCTCCAGAGACAGCACAGTATGGCTCTGGAGCTTTTTACTATTTGGAAGGATTCACTTGCAGTTCGGTATAGCCAGTCGAGTCGTCCATCGCTCTAGTAAACTCAAATTCTGAGTAAGAATGGATAATCAACTCTGCTGTGGTATCAATCACTGTACCTTCCAGCAAATGCCCGCCCCAGACTCGCCCTTCACGATCAGACACCGAGATATGAACGTGTTGATGTTTAGGCGTTAGTGTTCCCATCACAGAGACGATTTCAAATGGCTCTTGTTTGGTTAACGTACTCTTTGCACCTGCCAAACGAAGGTTGAGGTGAGAGATACAGCCAACGCATGAAGCAATCGAGCCAGCTTTGATACCGTGCTGCTCGACCAATTTCGCTAGGCTCAGCTTTAAGTCCATGCCTTTGGTAAGACGTACTGCTATCACTTCAATCGACATGTTACTTCCTAATTAAAACCAGTAAGCAGGAAAGCGCCGTATCCAAATCGGCATAACGTTTGGCTTTGCCAAGTACGCGCATGCCTTGCATGTTGTTGAGAACAAAACGAGCAAGCTCTTCTGGTTTCAGCGTTTTCGGCACTAAGGTTTCTTTCTGCGCATTGGTCAACGCATCTGCAATGATGTCGATAAGATGGTCAAATAAGAAATGCCCTTTACGCAGTACATCATCGTCTTCACCAGCGTGCTCAATCAACGCATTTTGGATAAAACACCCACAGTTGCGTTTGCGCTGCAGCTCAGCAAAGGATTTGAGGAACGATTCTAACTCAGGTAAAGACGCGTCGTCTTTTTCCAAATCATTCAGTGACGGTAGCGAGACCTTTTTCAAGTAGGTATCGAGCGCTTCGTAGTAGAGCTGTTGCTTGTCACCATAGGTGTTGTAAAGACTGAAGCGGTTGATGTTCAACTCGTCGGTGAGATCCGAGATGGATGTATTAGCGAAACCTTTGCGCCAAAAAACGTCCATAGCGACTAATAGTTTTTCTTCTCGATCGAAGTTGGCTTTTCTTGCCATATGTGTACCTACCTGAGCGGTTTTTCTCAAACCACTCCTAAACTTATTGAACAACTTTTGGGAAATGAAGTTCTTGACTGATCGTTTATAAACTGGCTACAGTATATCCTAACCAATCGGTTAGAAAAAGAAAAAAGGATATAAAATGAAGCTCTACGAAACTGCGATAACTCCAAGTTGTAAGCGAGTTAGCATTTTTTTAAAGGAAATTGGTGGCGATGTTGAACGCATCGCTTTAAATGTACGTGACGGCGAAAATCTAGCGGAAGATTTCAAGCAAAAAAGCGTCAATGGAAAAGTGCCATTGCTTGAGCTTGAAGATGGCACGACGATTTGTGAGAGCGTCGCAATTTGCCGCTATCTCGATGAAGCGTTTGAAAATAATTTAGCTCTGTTTGGGGCAAACCAACTTGAGCGCGCGCAAGTGGAAATGTGGCATCGCGTGGTGGAGTTTCAAGGTCTGTATGCTGCTTTTCAAGCATTTAGAAACATCACAGCTATCTATGAAGATAGAGAGCGTTGTGTTAAAGAGTGGGGCGAAGAGTCCAAGCAACGCGTGCAAGAGTTTTTACCGTTGTTAGATAAGCGACTTGGTGAAAGCGAGTTCATTGCCGCTGACCATTTTACTATCGTCGATATTACAGGCTTTATTTTGATTGGTTTTGCAATTAAAGGCCTAGAAATCGATGTGTTTACTACTGCACCAAACATTGCGCGTTGGTATGAGCAAGTTTCAGCTCGGCCTGCATTTCTAAGTTGATGTACCAGCAGCGAGTAGATCATTGCTCGCTGCTATTGCCTTTCGAATTCACAAGGATATTCAAATTCTTCAGCTTTTTTCTTATTTTGTCTCCTATCGCCTATAATTGGAAAAACAACCTCAATGGGCTTCAATGCGTTTTAGAGCCTAGCGCTCTTAGTCTGTAGACGTTCTTTTCATAGTGGGAAGTCTATTAATAGACAAGGAGAGGTCATGCGTATTCAAGTTAAAACTATCAATAATGTTCTTATTGCTCTTTTAATGGTTTCGGTCTTTGGTCTCGTCGCGCTGTACCTCAATAACACACAGCAGAATGAACAGATTGAAAAACTGCAAAGTCAGTTAATAGAGAAAGAGCATCAGATATTAATCTCCAATGAGGCGCTGTCTTACACTCGATATCAACACCAGTTATTAGCTGAAGATTATAGTCGTTTTAGAAATGAGCAATCAGTGACTAGTGTTCTACGTTAGCGTGCCCGACTACCGTCTTAAGGAGGCGAATGAAATCCATTCTTTTGGTCGATGACAGTAAAACAGTACTACTTTATATCAGCAGTGCATTAGAAAAGCAGGGATATGAAGTTATTGCTGTTGAAGACGGACAATCCGCACTTGAAGTGCTGACTTATCGCAAAGATATTCAGTTTGTACTTAGTGACTTAATGATGCCAGGCATTAATGGTATTGAGCTGTGTCGGCAATTAAAATCGCAAGTTAGCGAACGTTACATTTTCTTTGTTTTATTGTCCTCTAGAAACGACCAAAGCTCGATCGTGAAAGGCATCGATGCCGGCGCAGATGACTTTGTGGATAAGAAGACGTCTGTCGAAGAACTTCAAGCGAGAATTCGAGCAGGTTTTCGCACTCTGCAGCTGCACAACAAACTCGTTGAGAGAAATAAAGAGCTAGATGCGGCCTATCAAACAATCCACCAAGACCTACAGTCTGCTAGTCATCTGATGGAGCAACTACTCCCAGCGGAGTCGTCTATCCAGAACATGCAATTTAGTTACGCCTACAAACCGTGCTCCCAGATTGGTGGTGACATGTTGGGGTATTTTGAGCTTGATGAACAACATGTCGCATTTTATGTTTTCGATGTTTCAGGTCATGGTGTTTCGTCTGCTTTGATGGCTTTTTCTATCCAACAGACGTTATCTCAAAATCTGGGACCTGATTCGATAACCATGGAGCTAAGAGATGGCGACTACTGTATCAGTGAACCAGCAGCCGTTATTGATCGGCTAAACCGACGGTATCAGCAAACTAGGAACAGTCAGCTTTATTTCACCATGGTTTATGCCATTCTTAATACAGAATCAGGACAACTTCGCTATTGTACTGCTGGTCATCCTAAGTTCCTTGTTTGGCGAGCGAGCACCGAAACTACAGAGCTGGCGGGTGAAGACAACTTTATGATTGGCGCTTTGCAGCCGATGGAGTACGTTGGTAATCAAATTATTCTGAGTGAGGGGGATGTAGTATGGCTTTATTCGGATGGTTTGATAGAAGCGAGGCGAGGCGAGGCGATGTTTTCAGTACAAAGGTTGGCATCAAGTATAAAAGCTGTTTGTACTTCGCAATTAGAAGCAGAAGTGCAGGCTAGATGTGTCTTTGAACAAGTACAATCTTGGCAGAACAAAGATGAGTTTGATGATGATGCGAGTCTTTTACAAGTAAGGTGGCGTGGCTGATAGCCTAGGGATAAAGGAAAAGAATGTTCCAGAGCGAGTTTAAACGAACTTACGGTGGATCCCTTACTCGCTCTCGAAGTGCGAGCAAAGAGGTTGCTAAGTTTTTAATGGATAATCAAGTATCGTTAAGTACGGCTCAGTCATTGGAGCTTTGTGTTGTTGAGCTTATGAACAATGCTTACATCCATTCTTACAGCGAAATTGAAGACAAGCCGATAGACGTGGAATGTAGGATTAGATGCGACCAAATGTCAGATTTCATTGAACTTAGGGTTTCTGACTACGGAGCGTCAATCAATGAAATGACATTCAACCAACATAAAAATAAACAGATTGAGGCTCCTAACTTAATGGATGATGATAGTTGGTCGGCTTCAGGTCGTGGACTGATGTTAGTCGCTCAATTATCTGACCAGTTCAAGTTAGAAAAAGAGATTGGAAAAAACACGTTTGTTTTAGTGAAGAGGAGCGGAGAAAAACTAACAACCAAGCAAGATCTATTCACCCCACCTGGTCCCTAGCGTTAATCTGACGGTTACGTTGTATATTATTGTTATTTTGTATTTGTGGTTGGTGAAGGCGACAATAATGCTTCCAACTCTTCTGGTGTCAGTATATCACTGACGTTTAGCATATTGCTCTCATCATCTAACGCCATCTTTGTACGACTAAGCAAGTACCTCTTTTGAGTTGGCGTTAAGTCTTTGAGAGACTCAATCAGCTCCTTGAAATTGCTATTGTTCATTGCCATATTTCCCCCAGTTAAGCCTTAATTTGTTTTATTGCATATTCTTCAAGTAAGCAAAGATTTGTTGATTAATGGCAGCTAGCTCTTTAGTAACTATAGCTATATCTGAGCTATCTGGCTCGTTATCGTTTCTTGTTTCTGCTTCTATTTTTGTGAAAACAATGACAGCGGTTTCTTCACCAAAGCTCTCTAGAATGCCCTTTAGACTGTGAGCCAATAAGTAGAGTTCCGGCCAACATTTGCGTGCGTACAACTCATTGATACGCTGTATGTCATTGGCGTGGTCTTCTAAGTATGTGGAAAAAACGGTGACGATAAGATCTACGTCGTTATCCATGTATTTATTGAGAACATCAAAATTAATCATGTTTACCTCTGACTAACCGCGAGGTAGAAAAATGTATCGGATAGGAACGTTGAAATGGGGGGAGTTGAGCGCTGACCAGTGTGCTTATCACTTGAGCTAGACTCATAAAAACAAAGTTATTGTTCGGTACACTTTGACTTATATACAAGTGTCTATGATCTAATCTTTTATGCAAAGCATTTTGCACTCGTGTCGTGGCAACACAAGTTACGTGATAGTGGGTTACAAATAAAATGCTGGGTTGGGAACAGTCTTGTCTACCTAGTTTAAAGCAATCATCAAACAAGTAAGCCAAGCGCTCGCCAACTTTGACTATTCCTTCAGTCAAGGTCAACTCTCCTAATCGAGTACAAATACAAGCTAGCAACCTAGTTGCATAATGGCAAGTAGCTTGACGCAAAAAAGGGGCCTTGCGCCCCTTTTGTACAATTAGCTTTGCTTGGAGTCCTGTTCTACCTGTCTCATTAATTCGTTCGCTTTCTTCATTGCGCGCCTTGCGCTTGTGGTCCTTCTCTTATTGAGCAGTATGTCGGAGAAGCGCAGGTATTTATCTGCAGTTTTGAATCTCAAATCGTTAATATCTTGAAAACCGATAGGAAAGTTCTTCGAAAACTGATCAACATCTTTCACTAAGTTATCGAGGTGAGTTGTTGTTCTTGCCTTTTCTAGGCGGTAATAGAAGTTTTCAAATTCCTCTTGGAACAAAATTCGAGCAGCCTCGTCCGGAAATGGTAGAGGATCGTTAGAGTCTAGCGCGGTCTCATACAGTTTCATTTCGAGAACTGCATCTTTCATCGCGTTGCTTATTTTTAAGTTGTTTTGATGCTCTTCAACGTTTGAGAAGAAAGTATTCCCAACCTTAATTAGCGCAACAAGTGCTGCAGCATCTTTATTTTTGAGTGCTTCAGTTAGGTGTTTACCAAAAACATCGCTAGATAATGAGCTTGGTGTAAATGGGTAATCCTGATGAATTTGATTTAACTCATCTTTCAGTTCATAGACGGACTTACTGCCTTCTTCTTTACTGTATCGAGACTTTTCCAGTTGGCTATTGATTTGTCTGGCTATCGAAAGCAATGTGGAGTGCTTGCTTGATTGAATATCTAACGCCAGAACTTCAATTTTATGTGAGTCAGGGTAGTAGGCTTTTGCTTTGTTTAGTACAGACTCGATTTCATCATAATTTGGATAGTTGTTAGCATCGGAATTCAGAACCTGATCAATCTCAGATTCAAACTCACTTAGAAGGTAGCTCTTGTGCTGTCGTAGTAAGCCAGCTTTAATCACCGGGTGTAAGTTTTTCTCACTATTAATCAGTGACAAGCTTTTTTCTGGCGGTGTATCAAGCAACCATTCCTGCCCATTAATCTGATCATTTTGCTTGTTAATAGCTATTTCTAAATCAGAGATGGTTTCTTGTTGTTGTTGATAGCCAAATACGATTCCGGTAACCAATAGTACGCTTGCAGCTACACCGCTAACGATAGGCCAATATCGCATGTTCAACTTTTGTTTTAACTGCTCTGGGGTAAGGTCTTTGGGGATGATGCCAGTTGAAAAAACGCGTGCAAAGATAGGCCACTTAGATGCTGGCATATTAGCAGGTTTCGAGACCTTCATTTTCTTTTTGAGAGCTTCATCAACAGGAGTTCTTGAATAAGGATGCTTGCAACTCAATAACTCGTAAGCAATACAAAATAGCGCAAACATATCGTCGCTTAAGTTTGGCTCTTTACCCGACAACAAGTTGAGCGATGCGTAGTTTGGAGTATAGCCAAGAGTCTCCACATTTTCGGATTTACGTTTAGCTGCGTATTGATCTTGCTTTAATTGATGAGTTTTAGATACACCAAAGTCGAGTAATTTAACATTACCTTCAGACGTTAAAATGACGTTAGCGGGCTTTAAATCGGCATGCACGACACCAAGTGAATGGGCGTAAGACAGCGCGTCAAGTACCTGATTTAGAATCGATAAAGTTGCGTTAAACTTCAGCCCATGTGGCCTAGATCGTTGTATTAAATTCTCTAATGTTTCCCCGTTAATATATTCCATCACTAAGAAATATATTTCGCCATCGACACCAAAATCAAAAACCCTAATAATATTAGGGTGGCTTAATCTTTGTGTTTGCTGAGCTTCACGTATCAACATGCGTGCAGTCTCTGGTTGAGATGCAAACTCTTTTTGTAAAATCTTTAATGCTACGTAAGGGGCTTCTGAACCTGAAGATTCTAATATCTTATCTTTTGCCAAATAAACATCACAAAGTCCGCCATGGCCAAGAACCGACTCGATTTCATATCGATTTTTGACAGTTGTGCCTATTAAATTTTCATTAATAACATCTTTGTCATTATTTGATGTGTTATTTTTATTGTTTACTTTCTTATTAACTAACGGAGTGTTTTCTTTTTGAGACAGTTTTGTATTTGTTTCATTTTTATTTTGAACGGAGCCTTCATTGCTAGCAACTTTATTTGATTGAATTGCATTGTCTCGTTTTTGAGTCTTTACAATTTTAGTTTTGTCTCCGCTATCTTTATTATTTATAGAATTGTTTTTATTGCTGTCTTCCATCACAAGAACTCCGTATAAATGATGGGGGAATATATACCTTTCTGCTCAATGAAAAGTCATTATGTTAGAATTTCGCGGCCAAACTAACATTCGTTTTTTTATTGATGAAAGTCTAAGTGTCAAAAATTTGAACTTGGTTGGATAATTAAAATTGTTGAACAATACGTGATTGCTTTGATAAAAAAATGATTCATTATTCCGTGCATGATTTTCAATGGCAGATTTAAGATTTTTATTAATCTTACTGTTAATAAGAAAGTGACTAATAATAAAATTAAAAATAATATTTAGCAGGTCTTTGGCGAGGTTTACATGAAGTTGGTTTTAACCATAACAAGTTTTCACAAATTTACTCCAGAGATAGAGAGTGAGTTTGTGTTTGAATCAAGTGATGAGCATGCCAAGGTTACATTTGGTCGGTCTGAACAATGTGATTGGACACTGCCAGACCCTGAAAGAGTAGTATCTGGAACTCACGGAGAGCTCATCAAGTTTGGTGATAAATACTTGATAAAAGACTTATCAACTAATGGCACGTTTGTTAATAACGCTGTGACACCTGTGGGCCAAGGAAATGAGATTGCACTAAGCGACGACGATACGGTTAGTTTTGGGGATTACCAAATTTCAGTAAGTATTCAAACGAGCACTGAGGCATTCAATAATCAGGAAAGTAACTTTCGTTCCAGTTCAGAACCTGAAGCATTCTCGAGTTCATCTGAAGCAGAGTTTGTAGACCTCGGCCTTAGTGCCAGTGAGCTTTTGAATGAGAGTGTTCCTTCTGACTTTCAATTAGATATTGGATTAGTCGATGATTTCATTGATATCCCCAAACCAGAAAAACAGAGTGTAGATCCTACACCTGTACCGGAAACCCCACGTCAGCTAGAACGTCAGCCAACTCCCAAATTTGATAGTAAAGGGAGCGAGCTTGCGGCGTTCATTAAAGGAACGGGTATTGATCCAACGATGATTCCCAGCGACAACAGAGAACAATGGTTTGAACAGCTGGGGGAATCATTTTCTTTGATGTTAGTTGGTTTAATGGAAACGCTGCACAATCGCGCGGTATTTAAACAAACAAATCGACTTAGTCATACTGCGTTTCGGAAGTCAGAAAATAATCCTCTGAAGTTCTCTGCGAATTTAGAAGATGCAATTCATAACTTATATAACCGTCAAACTGCAAGTTTCCTAAAGCCAAGTGCAGCCATTAAAGAAGCGTTTAGTGATATAGAAAGTCATGAACAAGCGTTAATGAAAGGTGTTGAGGGTACGGTTTCAAGTGTTATGTCGCTTGTTGAACCTACGTCGATATACTCAGAAGCTTTAGCTAAAGACACGGTTATTAATAAGGTTATTCCAGCAAGGAAATATGCTCAAAGTTGGAAGCGGTTTGAGGATATTCATGAAAAGCTATCCGATGACATTATCAATAAAGAATCTCCATTTTATTTAGAAGATTTCGCTAAACACTATGAGTTAGCATTAAAAAATAAAAGCTAGGAAATAGGGTGATGAAAAGAGTTTATCAGTACATTTTGTTATTAATTTCAATGGTTTTATTTGGATGCTCAGCAGCCAATTTAGTTGTTGATCCATATTCAGATTTAGAAATAACAGCAAATCACAATATTAACCCTGACTCCAATGGTAGGCCATCCCCTGTAGTCGTGTATGTTTTTGAATTAACATCAAATACCCTTTTTGAAAGTCAGGATTTTTTTTCAATTTATGAAGAAAGTGAAAAAGTCTTAGGCCCTGATTTAGTGAATAAATATGAAATATCATTAACTCCAGGTCAGAAAGAAACATATCAGGCAAGTATGTCTCCAAAGACTGAATACTTAGGCATTGTCGCAGCGTTTCGAGATATTGAAAATTCAAATTGGCGACAAGTCATTGAAGTGGATAAGACCGGTTACAACACCTATCAAATTCTGTTAGAAGATCTGTCTTTGGTCGTAAAATAACGTTTAGTTGGCTAATTATAAATGACGCAATACTCCAAGACGGCTTGGTGCGAAGGGATGTTTTTACGTCCCCAGCACTTTCAACAACATGAACGCGCAACCTCTCAAGAATTCAAAGGCTTACATCAGTTTGGTGGGGCTTATAATTGGGGGGTTTGGAAATGTCGAGTAAAAGAACATGCATTAAAAGATGGTCTGATTGAATTAGATCACTTTGAGGCAGTTTTGCCAGATATGACTCTGGTTAATACCTTAACAGCCAGCGATTCGGTTGTGCCTTTATCTATTGATAAAGACGTAGAAAATACGTTAGTAAAAATCACTCTTCCCCTTTCAAATGTCAAAGGTAAAAATGTTTCTGATGTAAGTGAGGCGATCGTTTCTCGTTATGTACTTAAAGACGTTGACGTTATAGATAATCTCACTGGGCAGGATGAAGAAACGATTCAAGTCGCAGCCCTAAACCTGGAACTGAAAGCCAGCAATGACAAATTAGCGGGTTATGTTGAGTTACCGATTTTGAAAATAAAAGAGGTAACGGCAGAAGGCGAAGTAATACTAGACGATTCGTATGTTCCACCGCTTATCAATTTACTTAGCGACAAAGTTATGTCGGCTTACTTGCGTAACGTTATTGCGATGACAAAGATGCGTGCCGACGTTATTGCGCAGCGATTGATTAAGGGCAAAGCCGCATCTGCATCTGCTGTTGATTTCATCATGCTACAAATGTTGAACAGGTATGAGGCGATGTTAAAGCACTTTAGTGACCTAGACAGGCTACATCCATTGGAATTAGCTACGACCCTGAAAGGTTATATTGGTGAATTAGCTACGTTTTCTGACAAAACTAAGAGGATGCCAAGCTTACTTACATACGATCACTTAGATGTATCAAGTGTTTATAGCGAATTGAATCAAGTTCTGAGTCAATATCTGAGCGTTGTCCTTGATCAAACAGCAAGCAAACTTCCTTTGGAGCCACGACAATATGGAATTCAAGTGACGCCACTTCCAGATAAGCGTTTACTTGAATCATGCCAGTTTGTGCTTGCGGTCAAAGCTGATACGACAACAGATGAAATCAGACGTTTAGTCCCGGCGCAGCTCAAGTTTGGACCAGCGGAGCAGATTCGTGATCTGATCAACAATCAGATTAATGGCATAAACGTAGCGCCATTGAGTGTAGTACCGAGGCAGATCCCTTACCAAACGGGTTATGTCTACTTCGAAGTAGTCAAGAAAGGCCCGTTTTGGATGAGGCTGAAAGACAGTGGTGGTATTGCACTGCATTTATCGGGGCATTTTCCGAATGCTGACCTTGAGCTGTGGAGTATTAGTCAATAGGTGTGCTCAGTATGGAACAAACGATCGTAAAACCAACACCGGGTGGAAGAGCGCCCGCACCGAAACCACAATCAGAAAAGTCAGCAGATAATACGGTAGTTATCTCAAAAAGTCCTGAATTGGTGAATAACGATTCAGTGGTCGCTTATGGGAACAACCCTTTATTGGCAGAAGCGAATGGTCTTTTATCCATTATTGGTCAAATTCGAGCGACAGCGACTCATTCTGATCCGTTGTTTCTAAAAGAGACGTTGGCACAAAAACTTAGAGATTATGAGAACCGACTACGCCACCACGACGTTGATTTGGACACTATTGATACGGCTCGTTACTGTTTGTGTTGCTCGTTAGATGAAGCGGTGCTCAATACTAATTGGGGGGGGCATTCATTTTGGAGCCATGACTCATTGCTTAGTTCTTTCTATGCCAGCAGCCAGGGTGGGGAAGCGTTCTTTAAGTACCTTGATAAATGCATGGCGCAACCAGATACAAATTTAGATTTGCTTGAATTGATGTACGTGTGCCTATCGCTTGGGTTTCTCGGCCAATATCGTTTGGAAAAAAACGGACTGGAGTCTCACCGAAAACTGAGAAGGCAGATTATCGCTATTCTTAAGTCTTACGGAAGAGGGATACCTCAAGAGCTAAGCAATAGTATCGAACAACACATTTTGAATGGCTCTAAGGCTTCCGACAGAGCTCCTCTCTGGGTTGTGTGCTCCGTAACGGCTGCATTATTGGTTTGTATATTTATGTATTTTAGCTATGAGCTAAACAAGGCTTCCAACCGCACCTTTTCTCAATTAGTCAATCTGGTTCAACCGCAACAGCTTAACCAAGATACAACGTCAGAATCAAAATCAACGCCAATTGCAGAAAGGATCTCTATGTATCTGGCAACTGAGATCGGGAAGGGGCTAATTAACGTCGAGCCGTTGCAAGACAGGGTAAGAATTTCGTTAAAGTCGCAAGATCTATTTGAATCAGGTAGTGCTGATGTTGTTGCGTATATCCAACCCGTAATTTCTAAACTCGCTAGAACGTTGGAGTCTACCCAAGGCAAGATCATTGTGACAGGTCATACCGATGATAGGCCAATTTTCACGAGTAAATATCCTTCGAACTGGCATCTATCATTAGCTCGAGCTACTGCTATATCTGAACAACTTATCTCGAATAGCGCACTAGAAGGTCGAGTCATACCAGAAGGGCTGGGTGATGCAAGACCATTGGTTGAAAACAATAGTGACGAAAACCGAGCTATTAACCGTCGAATTGAAATCGACCTCCTTGTCACGAATTAATAACAGGTAGATAGAGATGCGTATTAAAGAAATTGGCAGAATATTTACTCAAAGGTGGTTTCTCGGTCTTATCGGTGTCGCTGCTTGTTCAATTTTTATTTGGGTTGTTGGTCCACTTATCACGATAGCGGGATATGAGCCACTAAAGAGCGACTTCCAACGACTCGTCACGATTTTGGTGCTGGTGTTTGTGTGGGCTTTATTCAACGTGACTAAGCAGCACAAGCAAAAAGTTAAAGAAGACGAAAGTATTCAAACGTTACTTGAGGTTGATAGTCAGTCAGATAAAGAAGCGGCGAGTGAAATTGACTTAATGCGCGAGCGTATTGAGCAAGCTGTCAAAGTAGTAACGAAAACACATAAAGGAAAGCGAAGCTTATATGACTTGCCTTGGTATGTGTTGATCGGCCCTCCAGGGACAGGGAAAACAACAGTGTTAAAGCAGTCAGGGCTGGAGTTTCCGTTAGCGGATAGCTTTGGTTCTGACTCTATTGCTGGTGTCGGTGGAACTCGTCATTGTGATTGGTGGTTTGCAAATAAAGCAGTTCTGATTGATACGGCCGGTCGATACACGACACAAGACAGTCAAGAAAAGGTCGACTCTAAAGCATGGCACGGCTTCTTAGGGTTGTTGAAAAAATATAGAACGCAAAGGCCAATTAATGGTGCAATTGTCACGATCAGTTTAGCCAGTGTGATGTCGCAGACAAGAACCGAGCTAAGCCTTCATGCCCGAGCTATCAAGTCGCGCCTTCAAGAACTGAAGAATCAGTTAGGGATGCAATTTCCTATTTACGTACTACTGACCAAAATGGATTTAGTTGCGGGTTTCAATGAGTTCTTCTCTGATCTAAGTAAGGAAGAGCGTGAGGAATTGTTCGGTTTCATGTTTCCGCGTGAAGTGGCTGATGAAAGAGGGGTTATTTCTTTATTCAATAAAGAATTTCATGGCATGTTGGAGCGCCTTGATGCGCGAATGCTGAGAATCCTTGAAACTGAAGATGATTTAGAGAAGCGAGCACTTATTTTTGAATTTCCTAAACAGCTAAGGGTATTGCAAGCTAACCTTGATGAATTTTTAGCGGAAATATTTGCACAAAATAGTTTTGAAGAGCCAGCCTTGATTCGTGGTGTGTTTATGTTGAGCTCGGTCCAAGAAGGCTTACCAGTCGATAAGTTAATGAATGAATCGACCAATGGACTTGGACTAAATCGCCTCGCTCTAGCAAAAAGCCCAACAGGATCTCATAGTTATTTCGTGAAGAACTTGTTTGATAAGGTTATTTTCAAGGAACAACTGTTAGGAACGGTTAATCGTCACTATCAAAAGCAGTCAGGGTGGATGCGCCGAGGTGTTTACATTGGCTGTGCTTCTCTACTGCTAGGTGCGTCTGCACTTTGGCTTATGAGCTACAAGTGGAATTCTCAGTTGATTGTCGATACCAATGAGCAAGCCGGCCATATTGAAGCAATGATTGGTGCTGAGAGCCTAGATTTTGAGGCGGATATTCTCTCAGCCGTAGAGACATTAGACCGATTGATGACGCTTCCTCTAGGAAAGCAAAGCAACTACGGCGATGCTGATTCCGTAAAAAGGTTTGGTCTCTATCAAGGAGATAAAGTCTCACAGGCGGCGAACAATGCATATTCTGATGCGTTGACCCAATATTACGCTCCCTTGCTTCTTGATAGCTTGGTGACGGAAATGGAAAGTAATCAACAGCATCGAGAGTATTTGTATGAAACGTTGAAAACTTATTTGATGTTATTTAATCCAGACAAATACCAACAAGATGAAGTGTTGGCTTGGTTTAACTTCTATTTTGAACGTCAATATCCGGGTGAACTAAATCTAGACTTAAGAAAAGGTCTGTTACAGCACACTCAAAATTTATTAGAGAATAATGGACAAGGCTTTTCTTATAATACTGCTGCCGTGACTAATGCTCGCGAGGTTTTGACACAAATGTCTCTACCAGAACGTGCTTACCAGCGAATGAAGATACAATTTTCGAAGAGTCATGTTCCTTCATTTCGTTTGACTGATGTCTTGGGGCCTAAAGGGCTTGAGCAGTTTGAACGAGCGAGTGGAAAGCCCTTATCACAAGGCATTTCGGGCTTTTATACATACAATGGTTTTCATAGCATTTTTCAGATTCAGATTAACCGTACAGTAAAAAGCCTAATGGAAGAGAACTGGGTTTATGGTGACGATCTTAAGGCTCATGAAATTGATCAAGATAGCGCTATTCAAGGAGTCCAATCTCGATACTATCAAGATTATGTGAATGAATGGAAAACTCTGATCGAAGATATTCAACTTAAGCAGGCTCCGAGCCTAGAGCTTGCAACAGAACAAGCTAGAGTTCTATCTGGAGTTGAAAGGCCAATCGAATCGTTGTTGAGGGCAATCCAAAAAGAAGTTGGTTTGTCGAAAGTATCATTGTCAGAAAATCAGAAGGCCACTTCTGAAGTCGCTGGTAAGGTTGCCAAAGTTAAATTTTCGAATACGGCAGATAGACTAGACATGTACTTGCCTGAAGAAAATGGTTTCAATGTTGCACTGCCAGGTAAAGAAGTCGAATCTCATTTTTCGGAGATCTTACGTCTCGGCGAACAAGACTTTGATGATATTCAACAAGCTATGGTTAACTTGCGCTCGTATTTAAGCGATTTATCAAGCTCAGGTAATAATCAGAAAATTGCTTACAAAAGTATTTTAAATGGGACCGTTACACAAGATGTGGCTGCTTCCTTTGCTCGCGCTAAAGAACTTTTGCCTAGGCCATTTAATCAATGGCTAGGTGAACTTTCTCAAGAGTCAGTTAAGTTTGCGGAGAGCGGGTCGAAAGATCATCTAAATCAGCTTTGGGTTACGCAAGTGGTGCGCCCTTATCAGCGGACTATTGCGGGTAGATACCCATTCGAGCCAAATGCAAGCAGAGAAGTAAGGCTGAAGGACTTCAAACGTTTCTTTGGTTATGGAGGTACGCTTGACTCATTCTTCCAAGAGTATCTTGAACCGTTTGTCGATACTTCGAAAAGTCGTTGGCGATTAGAAAAGGAAATTGGAGTTCGTCCAGAAACGCTGATGGTCTTTCAAAGAGCGAAGCGTATCAGGCAGTCTTTCTTTGAATCTGATAATTCATTGCGCGTAGAGTTCGGTATGAAACCAGTGTATCTGGATCAGCACATTACTCGGTTTGTTCTAGAGCTAGGTAAGCAAGATTTGGTTTATAAGCATGGACCAGCACGAGCTAAATCCTTGAGCTGGCCTGCGGGTCAAGACCAGACTCGAATAGTGTTCACACCGCCAGAATCTAAACGTGAGATTGCCCATACTTATGAAGGTGAGTGGGGCATATTCAAACTGCTAGATCAATCACTTAAAGCAAGACCAGAATCACGTAAAGACAACATAGTTATGATTGATTTAAAGGGAAATAAGGTGCAACTAGAGCTTATTCCGTCTAGTGCTATTAATCCGTTTTGGTCAAATGAAATGGAGAGGTTCAGATGTCCACGAACCTTGTAACATCAGCCTGGGGTTATATCGGTAAAATGCCTGCAAAAGGAGACTTTGTGAAAGATGGCTTATCACAAGATTTTTCCGAGCGCTGGCATGACTGGCAGCAGGCTGTTATTGCAGTCAGCAGAGAACAATTGGGTGAAAGTTGGAATGAGCACTTTTTAACCGCACCTGTGTGGCATTTTGCTCTGGATGTTAGTTACTTAGAAGACTCGACATACATTGGTAGCATGATTCCTAGTGTAGATGCATGCGGTAGATACTTTTTCTTTACTATAGCTCGTGCCGTAAAAGGTGAAGCTGCGCAATATTGGGGGGACAAAGCTTGGACCGCGGACAGTGCATCTCTTGCCCTAGCAGTACTTGAGGACGACTTTGTATTTGATGTTTGGCATAAGAGCATGCAAGAAAAAAACGATTTAGTGGCGAATGTAAAAAGTGAAGTGCGGCCTCTTAAGTTTCTTTATCAAAGCCAAATATCTACGATTTTTCATGATCAAGGTGGAGCAGATCAAAGCGCACTTTTGAATTACCTCATTAAAGAAAAATTGAGTAAGCCATGCTTTTGGTGGACTGAAGGCTCGACTCTAGTTGAACCATGTATGTTTATGACCAGCGGTTTCCCTTCTATTGGTCAATTTTCTGCCATGCTTGATGGCGGTTGGAAAAAGTGGAATTGGTAGGATAGAAGAATGAATTGGAACTATTTTACCTTTGCTAAATCGCACGCAGGAAAAGTACGCCCTTATAACGAGGATGCTCTTTTAGATATGACAGAGCAGCATATTTGGGTTGTAGCCGATGGAATGGGTGGGCATAGTGCTGGCGACATAGCAAGCCAGATGCTAGTGGATAGAATCGCGCGCCATATGCAGGATGTCCCAAATACCAATATCGATGATATCCGGAGTGTGGTTCAAGCCGCGAATTTAGAAATTTATCAATACGCACAAAATCACTTAGACGGTAAAACGATGGGAACAACTCTCGTTTTGTTGTTTATCCAGGACGGGTATTACCACTGTCTTTGGGTCGGTGATAGCCGAATTTACCAGCTTAGAAATGGTCATTTTTCTCAAAAAACACGCGATCATAGTCAAGTTATGGATTTAGTCGAGCAAGGGTTATTGGCATTTGAAGATGCTGAGTCACATCCTCTCGCAAATGTTATTACCAGAGCTGTTGGGGTAGATGAGAGTATCACTATTGATCAAGTTTCAGGGCAGTTGGCTGATGGAGACCAATTTCTTCTGTGTAGTGATGGGCTTTCTAAAGAATTAACGAGTGATGAAATTCACCGGACATTGTATGCGGACTCAGTAAATCAAGCAGGATTAGCACTCATGCATTCGGCGTTAGTGAGGGGTGCAAGTGATAACGTTACTTGTGCGTTAGTCAAAGTTCGCCAAGCGCAGACGGAATTTGAAGCAGTAACGAGAGAAGACGCGACGATCCCCGTTTTTCTTAGAGGGAGGTCTTATGAATAGTGAGATGTTCGATTGGTATGAACAAGCGTTGGCTCCTATATCTCAAGAGAATCCCACAGGTGTTGATCCTAGAGAAGATGTCTCGCCACAGTCCGCTTATTACCGATTAAAAGATCAGCGTATGGCTGCGCGAAATGCAGAGCGCAATGCGCTTATAGAAGAAGAAAGCATTTATACCCACAGTAACTTATGGCGGGTATTTATTGAGGAAGTACCAGAGATACTTACAAATCAGTCTAAAGATTTGGAATTTGTTGCTTGGCTTATAGAAGCCCTAACTCGATTGCATGGTTTTCGTGGTATGGGCGTTGGGTACAAACTCGCAACCGAGTTCATCGAGAAGTTTTGGGATGCTCTCTATCCAATGCCTGATGAGGATGGCATTGAAACAAGAATATCGGCGATTACTGGCCTCAATGGTATCGATAGCGAAGGAACACTTATTTTCCCTATTGCTTGTATCCCGCTTACTGACGTAGGCGTTGAGCAAGCGTATGCCTACTGGGAATATCAGCAAGCTATTGAGTTGGAGCGTTTAGATGAAGATAAGCGCCGAAATCGAGTCGATCTTGGCGCTACAGAGCTATCTGATATTACAACTACAGTTAAATCTACCTCTGATGCCTTTTATCGTGAGCTAATCGCTGATCTGGAGTTCGCCACAGAGTCATTTAATGAATTCAGTCAGCGATTAGATGAAGCGGTAGGTGATGTCACTCCTAGCTCTTATATATCAAAAAGGCTTGAATCAATACACTCGGCATTAAAGCATCTCCTTGGAGAGCGTTTTAATCAACCACAAGCTGTGTTTGAAGAACTGGAGGAGGTGGATGAATCTTCTTCTTCGGAACAACAAGTGAGTTCACAAAGTTCTGATGCACTATTAGCGACAAACATGAAATCACGAGAGCAGGCGATTAGACAATTGCAGCTAGTGGCTGATTTCTTCAGAGAGAGTGAGCCTCACTCACCAGTTTCTTACTCCATCGAACAGATCATTCGTTGGTGTGGAATGCCTCTGCCGGAGTTACTGGCGGAACTTATCTCCGACGGAGATGCAAAGAAAAGCTACTTCCGTTTGGTTGGCATAGCAGAACAAAATGAAAATTAATAAAGGGAGAATGGTATGACGAGTATCCACTCGAAACTGTCACGAGTACGGAAGCCTCGTGTCCACATTACCTATGATGTTGAAACTGAAGGTACAACTCTTAAGAAAGAGCTACCTTTTGTTGTAGGTGTAATGGGTGACTTCGCTGGTCAAAACACTGAAGCGTTGAAGCCATTGAAAGACCGCCGTTTTATTCAGATCGATCGAGACAACTTCGATGATGTGCTCAAAAAGATGAACCCATCGGTTAAGTTCAAAGTTGCGAACAAGCTTGCGAACGACGATTCACAGTTTGAGGTGGATTTGAACTTTAAATCAATGCAAGACTTTGAGCCCGCTGCGATCGTAAATCAAGTTGATCCACTGCGCCAACTGATGGAAACGCGTAATAAACTGCGTGATTTGATGACAAAAGTTGACCGTTCTGAAGAGCTTGAAAACATCTTAGAGGATGTTTTGAACAACACAGACAATCTGGCAAAACTTGCGGGCGAGTTAGATCTTGGCAAGAAAGCGAAGTCAGACAGTACTGAAGGAGCGGAATAATGACGACTGAAGCTGAAAAGCAGTTAGATCCAACTGTTAATGAACAAACAACTTCATTTTTAGATCAAGCTATTGGTGCAACTAAGCAGACAGAAGCCTCTCGTGCTGAAGAGCTAATTAAAACGCTCACTGAAGAAGCGATGAAAGGGACGGTTACTTGGAACAAAAACCTAACGGTAACTTTTCGTGAAGCGATTAATTTACTTGATAAACAGATTTCTGATCAGTTGTCTGAAGTAATGCATCATCCTGAATTACAGAAACTTGAAGGTTCTTGGCGTGGTTTAAATTATCTAGTGATGAACTCAGAGACGAGCTCTACTCTGAAAATTCGCATGATGAGTATGACTAAGAAAGAGTTACATAAAGACTTGAGTAAAGCGGTTGAATTTGACCAAAGCCAGATCTTTAAGAAAGTTTACGAGTCTGAGTTTGGCAGTGCAGGTGGTGAACCTTATGGTGCATTAATTGGTGACTATGAGTTTACCAACCACCCAGAGGATATTGAGTCGCTGCGCCTAATGTCAAATGTAGCCGCTTCAGGCTTCTCCCCCTTCTTGTCCGCGGCCTCACCAGCACTATTTGGCTTTGATGAGTGGACTGAACTGTCAAAACCACGCGATCTAGACAAGGTCTTTGAGTCGCTAGAATACGCTCAATGGCGTTCGTTCCGTGAGAGTGCTGATTCACGTTTTGTTAGTCTGACTATGCCGAAAGTTCTGGCTCGTTTGCCATACGGACAAGCCACTGCTCCAGTTGAGGAATTTGGATTTGAAGAGTTCGAAGTAGATCCAGTGTCAGGTATTGCTGTCAATGCTGAGCATAATGACTACTGTTGGATGAACTCTTCGTATGTTCTTGGTGTTAAGTTAACAGACGCCTTCTCAAAATATGGATTCTGTACAGCTATCCGTGGTGCAGAAGGTGGTGGTCGAGTGGATAATTTGCCAACACATTTCTTCATGAGTGATGATGGCGATCCTGATATGAAGTGTCCAACAGAGATTGGTATTACCGACCGACGTGAGGCAGAGCTGGGTAAACTTGGTTTCTTACCGCTTTGTCACTACAAAAACACCAACTATGCGGTGTTCTTCGGTGCGCAAACCTGTCAAAAACCGGCGAACCACGAATCTCCAGAAGCAACGGCTAATGCGGCGATTTCAGCACGTCTACCTTACATGATGGCGACATCTCGTTTTGCGCATTATTTGAAGGTAATGGCTCGAGATAAAATCGGTAGCTTTATGGAAGCAGAAGACGTTGAGTCTTGGTTGAACCGCTGGATTCTAGGCTATGTAAATGCTTCAGAGGGTGGTGGTCAAGAGATCCGAGCGAAATACCCTCTAGCAGATGCTCGTGTCCAGGTTAAGGAAATCCCTGGCGCACCAGGTTCTTACAATGCTGTAGCATGGCTTAAGCCTTGGCTGCAAATGGAAGAATTGACGACATCTTTGCGACTTGTTGCAAAGATCCCTCAGTCGGGTGGATAAGAGATGAATTGGCTGGTCGTAAGGCCAGCCATACCAAATCGTTATGTTCTAGATGGAAATAGCAGTGTCACTTAACTTTCGCGATCCCAGTAAGCTAAAGCATGAATTCAGCACAGGAGGCTATGCTGAGCTTGATAGCCCGTGGTTGACTCGATTCAATGAATCTTCTGATCTTGTAGAGTCAGCTCGAATTTGGCTAGAAGGTACGCGTTCAAGAGATTTGGACAGTTTTCGTCATAGTGTGATGAACACGATAAACCGAATTGATGAGCTATTAGAATCTCAATTAAACGAAATAATACATCATCCTGAGTTTCAACAACTCGAAAGAGGTTGGATCGGCGTGAGGTATTTATGCGAACAGGTCGACACTCGCTCATCGGACTCCGTCAAAGTCAAGGTGTTGGCGGCAACATGGAATGAAGTCAGTAAAGATGCACTAAAAGCCATCGAGTTTGACCAATCAGCACTATTTAAGCTGCTCTATCAAAATGAATATGGCATGGCCGGGGGAGAACCCTTTGGCGTGGTAGTTGGCGATTATCAACTTCGTTGTGATGCGAGTAAAAATTATTTTGATAGAGATCTGTCTGTGCTCAGCAAGATCTCTCAGTCTGCAGCGGCAGCATTCAGCCCGTTCATTATGTCAGCATCGCCGGAGATGTTTGGTGTTGACAGTTTTTCACAGCTCTCTGCGATAAGAGATATTGCGGCCCAATTTGAACAGGCAGATTACGCAAAATGGCGCAGTTTGAGAGACAACGATGATACCAAATTTATTGGCCTGACTGCGCCGAATGTTTTATTCCGTCAGCCATATAAAAGTGATGGTTCGCGCAACGATCAGTTCGACTTTCAAGAGCATGTCTACGACTCTAATCGCGATTTGCTATGGGGGAGTAGCGCGTATTGTTTTGCGGCCGTATCAATTAGAGCGTTTCAGGAGCATGGGTGGTTTACGCACATGCGAGGCATTAAGCAAGGGGATTATAGTCAGGGTATTATCGTCGCTCCTACTAGGAACAAAATGCGCGTTAATGGCAAGAATGACCGTGAAAGATGCCCTTTAAACTTAAAGATCTCTGAGAGAAAAGAACAAGAGTTGTCTGAATGCGGTTTCATTTCTATTTCTCCTGTACCTGAAACCGATATGGTAGGAATGACCTCGAATGTATCTCTCTACAAGCCTAAGCAATATGCAGAAAAACACATTTCAACGAATGCAAAGCTCACGTCGATGTTGCAATACACGTTGTGTGTGTCGCGAGTCGCACATTATCTCAAGGTTATGGGGCGTGACAAGATTGGTGGGTATCAAGATGCAGAAAGCCTAGAGCGGGACTTTCAACGATGGTTGCATCAGTACACTACCGCGTCGGATGAAGCATCTGATGAACTTAGGGCGAAGTACCCCTTAAATGAAGCGAAAATTACGGTTCGAGAGAAAAGAGAAACTCCAGGACACTATTACTCTGTCATCCATTTGCGACCGCACTTCCAGCTCGATCAAATGGTATCTAGCATTAAATTAATTACTGAATTATCACCAGAGCACTTGGTGTAAGGAAATAACAATGACCCAATGGAAAAATGCTTTGTCCCAAGGCCAATTGCAACAAGCTCTAGAGCTATTAATTGATGAAATTAAAGCGGCGCCTAAAGATGCAAGCTTGAGAAGCTCGTTCATTGAGCTGCTTTGCATTGATGGAGACTTCGAGCGTGCGGATGAGCAACTTATGCAATCGATCAAATTGTTTCCTGAGTATCTACCTGGTGCAAGTCAGTTGCGACATTTAGTGAAAGCGGCCCAGGCTAGAAAAGATTTTATCGACGGTGCGGCTAGTGCCAAGGTATTAGATGACGAGGAATTCACTAAAGAGCTTGTTCGCTTTAACCTCGCTCTCAAAAATCAAGACTATGCAGAAGCGTCACACCTAGCGCATAGCATTGAAGAGCATCGTACTATTAAAGGCTTTAACATAAACGGTACAAACTATGAAGATGCTAGGGATATTGATGATCGTTTAGGTGGTTACATTGAACTGTTTTCCACCGCGGGTAACTATTTTCTTGTTCCAATTTCTAGCATTCAAGCGCTAGAAATAAAAGCACCTACCTCTTTATTAGAAAGTATTTGGCGACCTGTAGAGTTTGATATTGACGGACTTGGCGAAGGAGAAGGCCATATGCCATTGACCTATGTTGACTCAGAAACTGACGCACAAAAGCTAGGTCGAGAAACAGATTGGAAACAGCTTGGTGAGCAAGAATCCTTCGTGGGTTTAGGCCAAAAATGTTGGCTAGTTGGTGATTCAGCCCTCCCAATCTGTGACTTGACTACATTGTTAGAATCGAAACAAATAGCGTAACAAGAACATGTCTTTAACCGTTTCTCTGCTGGACAAATTGATGGATAGTGATCCTTCAACTAGAGATGAAAAAGATTTCCCTACGAGCCAACAACAGATGTTGAACAGCTTGCTTAGAGATCTGGAGTCTATGTTAAATAGTCGTATCGGATGGAAAAACATTCCTGATGACCTTTTAGAGGTTCGCTATTCAATATTGAATTATGGTCTGCCAGATTTTTCCTCGATGCCTTATAGCAGCCAAGAGGGGCAGAATCAGCTCTGTGACATTGTTCATGATGCAATTAAAGAGTTCGAGCCGAGGTTAAGGAATCCTTATGTCCAGATTTCGGACGAGAAAAACGCTATTGATAGGGTGTTGAGGTTACAAATCAGCGCCACTTGCTTAATTGATAACAGCATTCATGAAGTGCGATTCAATTCTGAAGTAGAGCCGGTAAATTTAGGTATGAAACTGAGTAGAGCGAAATGAGTGAAGAGTTTCTCAAATACTATAATCGCGAGTTAGCTTATTTACGTCACAAAGGACAAGAGTTTGGGGAGCAGTATCCTAAGATCGCCGCGAGGCTCCGTATCAGTGAGGAGCAGGTTGACGATCCACATGTAGAAAGATTGCTAGAAGGCTGTGCATTTCTAACGGCAAGGATTAGACAAAGTTTAGACAATAGTTATCCTCAGTTCACTGAATCTTTGATGGGGCAGTTATATCCGGATTTTCACGCACCAATTCCATCAATGTCCGTCATTAAGATGAACTGCTCTAGCTCCACTTCCTCTTTTTTTGACGTAGAAGAAGGTGAGCGAGTCGTTATCGGTGCTCCTGGATACCACGAATGCGAGTTTAGAACCTGTTATCCGGTCAGAATGTACCCTGTTGATGTGACCTCTGGCGCTTTCAAAAACGCACCGCTTAAATCGGTGGGCTCCCAATGGGAAAGCCATGCTCATTCAGTTTTGAAAATCCAGCTCACCGCCCAAGATGAAGAGACATCTCTGAGTGACATGGGATTAGAACGGTTGCGCTTTTATTTAAACGGGCAATCTCAGTTGACGTTTAAACTTTACCAAATGCTATTTCAAAATCTAATTGGTTTATCTGTCGTTGCGGGTGGCAAAGAAGTTCGTGCTTTAACGAAAAGGCATCTTATTGAAGTGGGATTTTCAGAAGATGAGAAGGTTGTTCCATACAGTAAGAGAAGCTTTTCGGGAGCAAGATTAATTGTTGAGTATCTGCACTTTCCTGAGAAGTTCATGTTCTTTGATATCACTGAACTTGGATTATCAGAGCTAGCTCTTGGAGAGCAAGCTGAACTGTATTTTTACTTTGATACCGATGATGATTGGCTTCCTAAGCAAGTGGATGAAGAGAGCTTGATGGTTGGTTGTGTGCCAGTCGTCAACTTATTTAAAAGTGTTATGGAGCCCAAGCGTATTCTACCAACCGAGTACGATTACCACTTATCACCGCAATACCAGGAAGCCGAGAGTAACGAGGTTGTCTCTATTTCTGACGTAACATTGAGAAACTGGAACAAAACGTATCACAACCTGCCATGTTATCACGCTGGTGAGCACACGCATTATATAAACGCCAGTGAAATTTATTGGTTGATGAGACGTGAGGATAAAAACTGGGCTGGTGGATACGATGAGCCGGGCAGGGAAACTTACATTTCTTTTGTTGATAAAAGGCATCAATTGTTCAGTCCAGAGAGCCGAGAAAACTGGTTAATGTACGTTGAAGCGGAGTGCTGCAATCGTAATTTAGCGCAGAAGCTTCCATTTGGAGGCGGTCTTCCAAAAGTCTCTTTGCCGGAAGTAAATGACAACTTCGAGTCAGTTCGTTGTTTAGTTTCTATATCAGAAACCCTCCGGCCAGAAATGGATGAAAGTACACGATGGCAGTTAACTAAGCTTCTAACTTTAAACCACTTTACCGAAGAAGATGGATTAACAACTTTGAAGCAAACTCTGAATCTCTATGCATTTTCTGGGACCGCAGAAACGAAAGCGGTAATTGATGCTTTAGCGAAGTTAGAGTTCGAGCCGACTACCGGCAGAGTAAGTCAGAAAGGTAAAGTTGGTTTTGCGCACGGTATAAAAATCATTTTGACGGTTTCTGATCAAATTTTACCTAAAGAGCAAATCTTCCTCCTAGGTAGTGTTTTATCCGTTTACTTTGCACAATATGCTGAAATTAACATTTTTACGCAGCTAGAAATAAGACTTAAGTCAACGGGAAAACCCTTCCACTTATGGCCTGCATTAACTGGCGATAAGGTGTTGCTATGATCGCGGAGCAATTTTATCGAGATCTAAAGCAACATCCGTTGTTTGAAGCAATTCACCTTATCGAACACGAGATCTTGCAAGCCGAGGCACAAATAGGGACAGATGCTCTACCTAAGCATGAAAAACTAAACCTAAAGGTCAACCCATCGTTAGGTTTTGAAAATGCGCAGCTTTGCGATCTGAAACATATTGATAGCCACAAGCTAGCACTAGAAACTAATCTGATAGGCCTAACGGGTGAGCAGGGGGTGCTTCCTCAGCACTACAGCGAGTTAGCTTTGCATCGTCAAAAAGAAGGCGATACAGCAATGGTGGACTTCTACGATATTTTTAACCATCGTTTACTGTCTCTTTACTATCGATGCTGGCAACTAAGTCAATTGACCGTTCAGTCTCGTGCTCATGCACAGGGATTACGTTCACCTTTAGAAGATTGTAAGTCGGCATTAACTGGCCAGGGTAGTTCGTTGTCCCTGCATTATGGTGGTGTTTTTGCTTCACCGACGAGAAGCAAAGCTGGACTAAAAAGTGTTCTTGAATGTTTATCTGGATGCCAAGTAAAGATTCATGAGTTTCAAGGGCAGTGGCTACATCTTGCAAAAGAAGAGCAAACACGTCTTTCATCTCGAACTATGCCTGAAGGGCAGTTTGCTCAACTTGGTTCCGGAGCATCCTTAGGCTCGAAAGCTTGGAATATAAACGCAGGAACAACGATCGAGTTTCTGCCAAAGCACAAAGATCTGGTTAGTAAATTACTGCCTAACCATCCAAATGTAGAAATTATTAAACGTGCGGCTTATGAATTTATTGGTAAGCATAAGCAAGTGAAATGGCAGCTCACCACCAAACATAGTTTATTACCTCAAGTTTGTTTATCAAAAAAACATGGTCAGTTGGGTGTTGGTTCTGTACTTAAAAAACATAAACGCACAAAAGATCGAACCATAACAATTACTATTTAAAGGAAACATAATGGCTTCACTCTCACTTTCAGCGTTGGTCGAAAGATTGTCTCCTCAGGCTAAGGAAACACTTGAACAAGCAGCTGCGATGGCAAGCTCTCGAACCCATCACAGTATTGAAATATCTCACTGGTTAATGACGATTATTCAACACCCTGCCGATATTTACTCGGAAGTTTTCGACGAATTTGATGTCGATAAAATCAAGGTTGAAACTGATCTTCAAAAGACACTTGAAAAATACAAAACGGGATGTCAATCGGTCCCAGGTCTTTCAGCTCACACAGTGACTGTGATGCAAAATGCTTTGCTATCGGCAACGATTGAATTCAATCAGGAGCAGTTGGATTGCATTCATCTTTTATTTGCCTACTTGTCCGATAATACGTTAGTCAACATGGCTGGTTCGATTAGCCCTGAGCTAAACAAGATAGAACCATCTCGGTTATTGAACTTTAAAGAAAGTAATACGCGTCAATCAGGATCGAATGACCTAGGGAAATCAAACGCGAACTCTGCGCTGAATCAATTTACAACAGATCTTACTGAGCAGGCTAGGGAAGGTAAGATAGATCCGGTTATTGGTAGAGACAATGAAATCCGTTTAATGATCGACATCTTATTAAGACGTCGACAAAACAACCCGATTCTAACTGGTGAAGCTGGCGTTGGAAAAACAGCCGTTGTTGAAGGCTTGGCGCAAAAGATTATCGATGGCGATGTACCTCCTGCTCTACAAAATGTAGCGATTAAGTCTTTGGATCTGGCGTTATTGCAAGCTGGTGCTGGCATGAAAGGTGAGTTTGAAAACAGACTTAAAAACCTTGTGAAAGAAGTTAACGACGCACCACAACCCATTATTTTGTTTATCGATGAAGCACATGGTCTGATTGGTGGTGGGGGACAAGCAGGACAAGGTGATGCAGCGAATATTCTAAAGCCAGCGTTAGCGAGAGGTGAACTCAGAACGATCGCAGCAACAACTTGGGCAGAATATAAAAAGTATTTTGAAAAAGACGCGGCTCTTACCAGACGCTTTCAAGTAGTGAAGGTCGACGAGCCAGCGCCTGAGCTTGCGGTCGAGATGTTACGTGGTTTACTTGATGTAATGGCACAACACCATGACGTCCACATCACTAGCCAGGCTCTCAATGCTGCCGTTCAACTCTCAGCTCGATACATTAATGGCCGACAACTGCCAGATAAGGCTGTGTCTGTTTTAGACACAGCCTGCTCGCGAGTCGCGTTAAGTCAATCGTCTACACCGGGAGGTCTAGATGCGAAAAGGAATAAACTAAAAGCTAAGCAAGCTGAGTATGAGCACCTAAGCCAAGAAAGTCAGCTAGGTGCACCTCTTGATATGCAGTTGCAAGATGTCAGAAAAGAGATTGATGTTCTATCTAGTGAAATAGTTGAACTAGAGATGCTGTGGGAGAAAGAAAAAGAGTGGGTAAGTGAAGCTAAGTCACTTAGAGCTCAAATAATCAAGGAGGGTTCTGAGACTGCTAAGGACAAGTTACAGGAGCTCGAAAGTAGCCTCTCCGCTAACTCGCAGCCATTAGTATTTTCGCATGTCAATGAAGCGCTTATTGCAGAAGTAATTTCAGATTGGACCGGGATACCACTGGGCAAACTTCAGGATGATGAAATCCAAGCTGTACTGAGTTTGAAAGAGAGTTTGTGTAAACGAGTTGTCGGACAGGATCACGCTTTGGAAGTCATGTCTGAAGTGATAAAAACTGCCAGTGCACAGCTCACGGATGAGACACGACCAAATGGTGTATTTCTTCTCACGGGACCAAGTGGAGTGGGTAAAACTGAGTCTGCTTTAGCTATTGCAGAGAAAGTGTACGGCAGTGAAGAGAATGTCACAACTATCAATATGTCCGAGTTTAAAGAAGAGCACAAAGTTTCCTTATTATTAGGCTCGCCTCCAGGTTATGTTGGGTATGGCGAAGGTGGCGTACTTACTGAAGCCGTCAGACGCAAACCTTATAGTGTGATTCTTTTGGATGAAATGGAAAAAGCGCACCCTGGAGTTCAAGATATTTTTTATCAGGTATTCGATAAAGGCTCAATTAAAGATGGTGAAGGTCGCGATATAGATTTTAAAAACACTATTATTATTATGACCGCGAATACAGGGACCGAAACGACGATGTCTTTGTATTCTGATCCTGATTTGTATCCAGAACCTTCAGCACTAAAAGATGCTTTGCGTGACGATTTGTTGGTTGACTTTAAACCTGCATTTTTAGGACGTGTTAATGTATTACCTTATTTGCCTCTATCAAGAGAAATATTGATAGAAATAACAAAATTAAAATTAGCCAAAGTTACGAATCGCATTCGTAAAAATTACGGCGCTGACCTATTTTTTGATGAAGAACTAATTAATGATATTGTAGACAATAGTAATGAGTCTGGGAGTGGTGCGCGTGTGGTACAAACAACCATAGAAAATACATTGCTTCCGAAGATTTCTCATGAAATATTGCATGCAATTCTTAATGATAAGACGTTTGATGAAATTATTGTTAAAGGTACAACTAGTGGACTTGATGTCTCAATAGTTTAACATCCTTTACACTCTCAATAATAATTGGGAGTTGGTTCATATTAACTATTATTTTTTATAAAAAACGCTTAAATTAAATCTTATTTAAAGATATAACAGGGCGTATTTAAAATGAAGTTTTTGATACATTAATCACTAATTATCACCAAACGTCAGATAATTAAATTACTACGATATATGTCAATTAATAATGCTATAGGAGATTAGCATGCAGTCTAATACGTATCTTAAATACGCAGATATTAAGGGTGAGGCAACAGCCGAGCAATACAAAGATTTGATTACACTACTATCTGTAGATTGGAGTGTAGGTCGTGAGATCTCATCATACACTGGTACAGCGATGGACCGTGAAGCGAGCGCTACTCGTCTATATGATTTGACTATCACTAAACTTCAAGACCGTTCTTCTCCTGACTTATTTAAAGAAGCGACAATTGGTAAAGGTAAACCTGCGGTTTTCCATATTACTAAGCAGGGTGAGAAAGTTGAAGAAATCATGAAGATCGAACTGACTGATGCGATGATTTCTAACTACTCAGTTTCTATTCAGGATGATCGTCCAGTTGAAACCATCACTATTTCTTACACTGAAATGATGATGACAGTGACTCCTACTGACGATAAAAACAACACTTCTGCGCCATTGGTTTACGGCTACAGCGGTGTTAAAGGTCAACAAATGTAATTTTTATGCGGGGGGATATTCCCCCGCATTTTTTGAAAGAAGTATTTAATGAAAAGAGCAACTCAAGATAACAATTTCATCCGAATTTCCTCTCCATTCGGAAAAGATGCCATCATACTAAACTCATTTGAGTATAGAGAAGAGATCTCAGAACTTTTTTCATTGCGTGCTAAAGCTTACTTTAATGATCAACGAAGTGAGTTAAACGAAATAATTGGTAAAGAAGTAACAATTATCCTTGAAAATAGTGAGGATGTTTCTTCAAAACCTCGTTATATACATGGTTATGTATCTGCTGCAAGATTGGAAGGGCAACGAGTTTCTAATGCTCATAATGGTGAGAATTATAAAAATATAGAGTTATTAATAGAGCCTAAATTACGTTTCGCCGATTATAGAAAAAATTGCAGAATATTTCAGCATAAAGATATAAAAGAAATTATCTCCGAAGTACTCTCGGAGCATAGTGTCGCCTTTAGTTTTGAGTTAACTAAGTCGTACCCTAAATACACATACAAAGTGCAATATGAAGAGTCAGACCTTGAATTTGTCCGACGCTTATTGTCAGAAGAAGGGCTATCGTTCTGTTTCACACACACTAAGTCTGTCCACACGCTTAAGATTTTTGACGACATCAGTTTCTATAAGCCGGGTACAGAGTTTTTAGTCGATTTTGATACAGGTACGGCTAAGTCTAGTCATATTTCTTCTTGGCATGAAACCCAAGTTTTGACGACTAAAGCAAGCCAAAAGTCTGGCTATAACATGCTTAAGCCTTCGTCTAATCCTAAAAATACTGCCAAGGGTGAAAGTGATTTTTTTACCGTGCCTGAAAGCGAGTATTTTGAATACATGGGTGAAACGGAAAGTGATGACCAATACGCACTTAGAAACACGCACGCTATAGAAGCACTACAGCAAAACGCATATCTGTGCCGTGGCGAGGCAACGTGTCGAACGTTCAGTGTGGGAAAGTGCTTTAAGTTTAAAAAGCATGAAGATAAGTCTCGAGTCGGCAAAGAATACGTACTGTCCTCCGTTTTTTTATCTGCGGCTGTTTATAATCAGACTGGTCAAGGTGGCACTGCTGCGCAAGGTGTTAAAGTATCATTTAGTTGTGTTGACTCAAAAACAATCCTTCGCCCTTCAGTGAACTATCCGAAACCTCAGATGAAAGGTTTGCAAACCGCAGTGGTAACGGGAAACAAAGATGGCGAAATTTACATAGACAAACACGGTCGTATTAAAGTTCAGTTTCACTGGGATCGTGTTGGTAAATACGATGTAAACAGCTCATGTTGGATTCGTGTTGCGCAAAATATCGCGGGTAACGGATGGGGCTCGGTGTTTCATCCTAGAGTAGGACAAGAGGTCATCGTCGAGTTTGTCAATGGCGATCCTGACCAGCCAATTGTTACGGGGTCACTGTACAATGGTAGTCAACTCCCTCCCTACACGTTACCAGAGCAAAGCTCTCAAAGTGGTTATAAATCGCGTTCTGTACAAAAAGGCACATCTAATTTTAATGAGTTGCGCTTTGATGACAAACCCGGTGAAGAACACATCTATCTTCATGCCGAAAAACTTTTCCAAATGCTAGTTGAAGACTGTGTTGATATTGCCGTTGAAAACAGTAAAACCGAAAAAGTGACGAACGATGTCAATCAAGAGATTGGCAAGAATGCGACCTTGAAAGTAGGTAAAAACTTTTCTAATGAAACGGGTGAAGTGTTGTCTTTTAATGCAGGAAAGAGTATCGAGATCAAAGTCGGTGGCGCTTCGATTCAGATGTCTAGTTCCGGAGAAATCAACATCAAAGGCAATAAAATATCTATTAACGGCTCTGCTATCGCTCTTAAAGCTGGGCAAATTTCATTGAACTAAGGTGATTTAAAGTGGGTAAACCAGCCGCGATATTGGGCAGCTTTCATCTTTGTCCTAAAAAAACAGGAAAAATTCCTCATGTAGGTGGCCCCGTCGTAGTTGGCTCGCCAAACGTGACAATTGGCGGCATTCCAGCGGCTAGGCAGGGAGATAAGCTTATATGTATAGGTCCTCCGGATAGCATCTCAGCAGGCTCTTCTAGCGTTACAATCAACGGTAAGCCAGCTGCAAGGCTCGGGGATTCAACGTCTCATGGTGGTAAAATTCTGTCTGGCATGCCTACGGTTTTAATCGGAGGCTAGATGCCACTCGCATTTCAAACTCATCTTCTTGCTATTAATGGCAGGCCATACACTGTTCGTGAGATAGCTAACGAATGTTTTAGATTGCCCGCAGAAACACCAAGATCCTATCCTGATCAATCACTGTATGAGCAGATATTAAATCTTGTGCGCTCTAAGCGCGAGATACTGGAGCAAAGTGATATCAAAGGGAATATCTGCGTTCTTTTACCGTCTTCGGTAGATAAAAGCTTGCTTAAGGCATTGATAAACGAGTTTTCTCTTATCCTTGGTAACTCTGCCAATAGAGAAATTTATTTTTATCCTTATGGTCAAGCGGCGTTTTTGATGGCGCTAAATCGGATAAACCGTGAAGTTAACGAAACACAAGCAACTTGGATACTGGCTATAGAAATTGCTCGCGATGCAGAAGAGCATGCCAAATCTCAAAACTCGATCATTTTGACGAAGTGCTTTTTTCAACACTCCGGCCTTGTTACTGATGATGTTAGAATTGATTTAGATACCAAACAACAAAGCATTGCTGTCGATAAAGTGTTTAAACAACTTGGAGTAGGGTGTGATCACTCACTTAGTGAGTTGCATTTATCCGTTGATGGAGATGAGCCTCGATGGTTAAATGCTATGCAATTCTTGTCTCCCTGGGTGACCGATCAAACTCAGTATCAATTTATTGATGTTAAACTAGGAGGGCTGGGCGCATGCGGAGGTGTTCTAAAAGTGTTAATGATTGAGGAGCATCAAAGAAGCAGCCTCAACTCAGACTTCCACGTTTTGCAAGCTGATATCGAGCCAGATGGTTATACGGTGGGAGTTCTATACAATTGGCATAACGAGTAGTTCTTGAGCTAGTTTGTCCCTTCTAAACGTTGGTTTTTAATGGTTTAAATGTGACGGTTTTTTTATTCGAGACCATCGCTTAATGTTGCTTAAAAGGTGTTTATACAACGTTCTTCTCGCTTTCCGGTGAAATAGTGAACCATAGAACATAAACTACATGAAAAGCTGTTCGACTCAAGATATCCTAACCCAAATTAAATATATTGAGCTTTGGTTTGTGCCAGATTCAGCCAGTCGCGTAATACTCTGATGTTTACACGGCTGAAATTCGGATTCTTGCAGAAGCAAACCTGGCTTAAAGATTTGGCAGAAAGTGAATTCGAATGAAGTTTATCCACACCTCAGATTGGCATCTTGGTCGACAATTCCACAATGTATCACTACTCGAAGATCAACAAGCAGTACTCGAACAACTGATTAACTATATTGAACACAACCCCGTCGATGCCGTTGTAGTGGCGGGAGATATTTATGACCGTTCGGTGCCACCAACGGTTGCAATAGAACTGCTAAATCGAGTCGTGAAGCGTATTTGTACTGAACTGAAAACACCGATGATATTGATATCTGGCAACCATGATGGTGCAGAACGATTAGGTTTTGGCTCAGAGCAAATGAAAAATGCAGGCCTTCATATTGTTAGTAACTTTGAAGATATGCTAACTCCCATCATCATAAAAACGGACTCTGCGGGTGAGGTAGCGTTTTATGGCATGCCTTATAACGACCCTGAACAGGTCAGATTTGCCTACAAAACCTCGGTATCAACTCATGATGAGGCACATCAACTGCTTGTAGAGCAAATAAGAGAGCATTTCATTTCAGAGCAAAGGCGTGTTCTCGTTAGCCACTGTTTTGTTGATGGTGCTATTGAGTCTGACTCTGAACGACCACTATCTATTGGTGGCTCTGATCGCGTAAGTCATGAGCATTTCTTAGATTTCGACTACGTCGCACTTGGTCATTTACATCAGCCTCAGAAGAAAGGCGCAGAGCATATCCGTTATTCTGGTTCACTTATGAAGTATAGTTTTGGTGAACAGAACCAGAAGAAAGGCTTCACGTTAGTCGAACTAGACAAGAAAGGATTTGTCTCTGCTAAACATATTGAGCTAATTGCCCCTCATGAAATGCGCATTGTTGAGGGAGAGCTAGATAAAGTCATAGAGCAGGGCAAGACTGACCCTAAAAATGAAGATTATTTGTTAGTTCGTTTGATGGATAAACATGCGATTTTAAATCCAATGGAAAAGCTTCGTTCGGTGTATCCAAACGTTTTACATCTTGAGAAACCGGGTATGTTAATTGGGGTAGAGCAGGAAATGGCGCAAGCAAAGTTGGCCCGAAGCGAAATTGATATGTTCCGAGACTTTTTTATTGAGGCACAAGATAGTCAATTATCCCAAGAGCAAGAACAAGCCGTTACTGACATTATTAAGCAATTATCACAGCAATAGGGACCAAAGATGAAACCAATTAAACTTACCATGCAAGCCTTTGGTCCGTTTGCAAAAACCGAAGTCATTGACTTTGAAAAGCTTGGCCGTAACCCTCTGTTTTTGATTAATGGTCCTACAGGCTCAGGTAAAACGTCGATCTTAGATGCCATTTGCTTTGCCCTTTACGGTGAAACTACCGGTAATGAGCGGCAAGGCATCCAGATGCGATGTGACTTATCGGCGCAAGACTTACCAACCGAAGTCGTTCTAGAATTTTCGTTACATGGCAAACAATACCGAGTTGTGCGATCTCCAGAGCAGGAAGCGCCCAAAGCGCGTGGTGAAGGGATGACGGTAAAAAAGCACACTGCGGCTCTTTATGAACTCGGCGAGACCGAAAAGCTCATCACTAGCAAGACGACTCAAGTTAAAACAGAAGTGAGCAATATTATTGGTTTGAATGAAACGCAATTTCGCCAAGTAATGGTATTGCCTCAAGGAAAATTCCGGGAGCTGTTGCTTGCTAGTTCTAAAGAGCGCGAAGAAATTTTTGGTCAGCTCTTTCAAACGGACATATATAAAAAAATTGAGTACGCGCTCAAAGATAAAGCGAGCGCAATCAGTAAAGCGAAAGATGAATTTGATAATCAAATTCGAGGCGCTTTACAAGTTGCAGGAGTGAGTTCAGAGCAGGAATTATTACACCAGCTTGAACAAGCAACTGAGCAGCTAGAGGTCGATAGAAAGAAAGAACAAGCTTCGTTAGATAAGCTAAATGTTGCTAAATCTGAATTGCAAAAAGCGGAAACTATTAATGGAGAGTTTTCGAAACGAGAGCAAGCAGAAAACGCACTCAAGCTGCATCTAGAACACTCAGACTCGATAAAAGTTCGTCAACAGCAATTAGAAAATGCTAAAAATGCCAATAAGATAGAATTACCCTACGTCTCATTACAAAATGCAAAAACTCAAACTCAAGAGCTCAGACAAAAAATCGTAGCTTTGAAAGAGAGCCTTGATAAAGCCAATGCTGTTACGAAAGAAAAAGAAAACTTGCAGCAAAGTGCAAAAGAAGCCGCGGCAAAAGTCCCACAGTTAACGCAACTGCAGTATCAACTTGAAAGCATGAAAGACAAGTTGGTTGAAAAAGCCAACTTGGAAAGAAAAATAACGGCAGGTCATCAACAAAAGCAACAATTTGAAGCAACGTTAAAACAGTACATAGAGCTGAAAGACAAGTTGGCGTTTCAGGCGCAACAGGGCCAGAAAGATCTAGAGCAAGCCCGAGTAGATGTTGCGCTTGTTGGCAGCATCGATGCGGAAATAAAACAAAAACAACGACTACTACAGGATCTACAAAAGCTGCATGGTCTTACTTTGGAGCTCTCTAAACTCACGGCGTTAACCGTAAGCAAGCAGCAGTCATTACAGGAGGCCAGTCAGCGCTATATGCAGTGTCAACAAGCCGCTGATACGATAGAGCTTAAGTGGCACAACGCTCAAGCGGCAGTATTAGCGCAGCGACTAAAGGCAGGTGAAGCATGTCCGGTATGTGGCAGCCAAGCGCATCCTAACCCTGCGACGTTTGTTGAAGAAGTCGTTACAAAAGAGCAAGTTCAGGCTGCCAGAGTGAAAGAAAGAGAAGCTCAAGCATCATTGAACCAGCTAAGTAATCAGCTAGAGCAACATAACGTTGTTATTAGTCAGTATCAGAATCAATGTAACCAGTTGAAAGAAGAGCTTGGTGAGCATGCAGCATCTGAGATCTCAACGGTTCAAACTGAGTTGCAGGCGCTTAATGATCAACTTCTACGTCTACAATCTATTGATATTGAAAAGCTAGAAAAGAACGTTGAACAGCTTAATCAACGCTGCTTAGTGGGTGAAAATAAAATTCATGAGCTGCAGAATCAAATGGCGGCAAATGAATCAACCGTTCAAGCAAACCAAGAACAATTGACTCAATTACAAGCTTCCATTGATCCGAAATACAGTTCCGTTGATGCGCTTGAGCGTGACATTTCGCTCACAAAAGAGCAAATTCTGACCTTGAATACAGGTTTAGAAAAGGCACAAAACGCTTTGCAGCAAGCGGTATTAGCGCAATCGAATGCTGAAAGTCAGTTAGTGACGAACAAGCAGTGGCTATCTGAGTCAGAACAAAAGCTTAGCCAAGCAGAATTAGCGTGGAATGAGGCGTTACAGGCGAGTAAATTTGAGGATGAAAGCAGTTATCTAAATAGCAGAGTGACAGATGATGAGCTTCAAGTGTGGCAGAAAGAAATAGACAACTTCAAACAGGCACAAACCAAGCTTGAACAAACACTACATGATTTAAACCATGCATTGAAAGCGCTTGAAAGACCGGACTTGGATTCGCTTAACGACAGCTTAACCACTCTGCAGGCGCAGTATATTGAAGTAAGGAATCAGCTCGATACCACGCGCTCAACCTTTGAGCGAATTGAAAAAGTTCGTAAAGATATTGCTACGCTGCATGAGAAAAATAGCAAGTTAGAAGAAGAGTACAAAGTGTTTGGTACGTTATACGACGTTGCCAGCGGTAAAACAGGCAGCAGGGTTAGCCTGCATCGCTTTGTTCTTGGTGTACTGTTGGATGATGTATTGATTCAGGCCTCTCAACGTTTAAGCCTCATGAGTAAAGGGCGCTATATCCTTGCTCGAAAAACAGAGGGCTTCAAAGGCGCTGCGGGTCGCGGCTTAGATTTAATGGTTGAAGATGGCTACACAGGAAAAACACGTGATGTTGCGACACTTTCCGGTGGTGAATCGTTTATGGCAGCGCTCGCTTTGGCGCTTGGCTTGTCGGATGTTGTGCAATCCTATAGTGGTGGTATCCGTTTAGACACTTTATTCATTGATGAGGGGTTCGGTAGTTTAGACCCAGAATCTTTGGATCTCGCGATTCAAACGCTAGTGGATTTACAACAGACTGGACGCATGATCGGTGTTATTTCTCACGTTTCTGAGTTAAAAGAACAAATGGCGCAGAGGATTGATGTTGAACCATCAAGAGTCGGTTCGACAGTATCGGTCAAATCTCAATGTAGCTTCGCTGTCTAATTCAGTTGCTATCACAAAACCCAAAGCCCCTATCTAGGGGCTTTCTTACTTAATCGCTACTGTTCGCAAAAGTGGCCTTCTTTTGGCGACTGGGTAATCGCATACTCACCATCTAGGTTGCGATAAACAACTGTATTCCAAATAGAGCCATCATCCAATTCAAACTCAATGGCATAGTTGACGCCGCTAACGATTTGCGCGTGAACGTTCAGTATTTGTTTGAACGACGCTATTGTGTCCATTCTTTTCAAAACAAAAGCCATTGCCTTTTGTGCATCAGGGGTAGCATTAAACTCATTCCACCCACCTGGCATGTTTCCTTGTGTATTACATACATCTGCCGAGGTTGTTAATTGTGTCGCTTGGCTTGGGTTTTCCTGCTGGCAACCTGCAAGCAATACCAAAAGTGCACAAACTGACACTGTTTTTAATTTCATAACAATAACCTCTGTCTATATCGCGACGTATTATAGGAGGGGGATATGACAGCGTATGTCTATATTGTGCAAAGTTTCTATATGCATACGGTTAAATGCTGACAAAATAGACAAGTATGACCAACTTGTAAGTAAAACATAAAACAATATTGTTAGGGAATTGCTGACATAACGAGGTTTTGGTGTTCAGCATACTATTGACAATGAAGAACTGTGATGTCTAGCTACGTACCTTTGGGACAGTGGTGCGACTTAGTGATCGATTTGCTACCTTCTACAGTAAAATCAATCACTAAATCAAATTTAGGTGTTGTATGAAATCGCTAAAAACATTATTACTTTTATCACTTGTTACTTTATTTGGCTGTACCTCTAAACCTGATGGGGTGGAGCCAGTTAACAATTTTGATTTAGAGCCTTATCTAGGCAAGTGGTATGAAATCGCACGGCTCGATCATTCGTTTGAGCGTGGTCTATCCAACGTTACGGCCGATTATCGGCTTCGCGAGGATGGTGGGGTTAAGGTGACAAACCGCGGATATTCAGAAGAAGATCAACAGTGGTCCGAAGCTGAAGGTAAAGCTTATTTTGTTGAAGACGAAACGGTTGCGCACTTAAAAGTCTCCTTTTTTGGGCCAATCTATTCTTCTTACATTGTGTTTGAGCTAGGTGAAAACTATGACTATGCGTTTGTCTCTGGTTACAACCACGATTACTTGTGGCTATTGTCTAGAACACCCAACGTTGATGAGAAAATCCTGGAGCGTTTTAAGCAGGTTGCTAAAGAGAAAGGTTTCGCGTTAGATGAGCTAATTCTCGTTGATCAAGAGAGTGGACGACAGTTTTAAGTTCATCAATGTGACTTCTAAAATCAACAGAAGCGAAGTTTCTGTCTCGCGGTTTTGAGTTTTGCTTGGAATATTTTTGTTACCTTGTAACCTCATGTGGTCAAAAATATAGCCCCATCATTTGTGATTACTCGTGATGGGGCTTATATAAATTTGAGTGAGCGTCGAAAGGTAGATCTATCGACAAACGGTTATGGTTTACTTAATCAAACGAACGATCAGAGAGCCAGGCGCCCGAATAGATTCCACATTGTGGCTGAGCACTGTACCACTTGTAGGGGCGGTGTAGCGCTCAACTTCAGTGCCAAAGCTGTCGTATTGAATCGCAACCAGTTGGCCTTGCTCGACAAAATCCATCAAACCGACATGAGGTAGTACAAAGCCGCCATGTGTCGCTTTCACACTGACGATCTCGTTTCCTTCCAAGCATGAAGTGATAGGCTCTATCTCACCTTCTACGACGTTATGCTGCTTCAACACATTTAAAATGCCTGATACGGTTCGACTAATGAGTTTTTGCTCTGTGTAGCGCCCCATACCCACTTCAACCGTAATGCTTGGGACACCATGGTTATTCCAAACTGTTTCAAGGACGCCAGCATCTCCAGGATCATTTAAAATCGCATCAGGATTAATGAGACGAGCCATTTCTAATGATTGCTCAATTCGGAAGTCTGCAAACACGTATAGTGGATAGGCCGCACCACTGGTTTGAGTGTGAAGGTCAATGGCTAAATCAGCATTTGGCTTGAGCAGATCATTCCACAATGCATATAAGTAGCGTTGTGCCTCATTGCCATTTTGGTCACCAGGGAAAAAACGGTTTAAGTTTGCAGGAGACGCATCCGGGTCTGCGGAATAGAAATCGCGGCTGTGGTTTAGCATACCTGGCATGTTAATGGTTGGAACAATAGTGACAGTACCAGCGACTTCAGTGCCAATGAGTTCTCTAGCGGTCTTCTGCGCTGCTAACACACCATTATATTCATCACCATGAACCCCTGCGGTGATCATGATTTTCTTGCCAGGTTTTTCACCTTTGAATACCAAAACAGGAAGATGTTGCCACTGAGAGAGCGCGTTGGTCGCGATGCGGAACCAAAAGTTATGCTCACCCGGACCTAGGTCTGCTACATTGAGAGATTGAATCACTTGATGACCTTGAATCATGTCATCGAGAAGTTGTGTTGCCATTAAAGTTACCACTCCAAAACCATAAGCCAATCTAAAACCTTAACGTCGCCATACGAAGAGTATTAATAAGGCGAGAACTAGTGCCAATTGATTTCGTTTTACGCAAACCCCATCATATGAGCTGCGATAACGACGACACTCGACAGGGTAAAGAGTAATAGGATAAATCGCCAGCAGAATTTTGCCCAATCACCCCAGTCGATGCGGCAGACACCAAGCGTTGCCATCAAGGATGCTGAAGTAGGGACGATAACGTTGGTAAAGCCATCTCCAAGTTGGAATGACAAAACGGCAACTTGGCGCGTGACACCTGCAATATCCGCCAATGGTGCTAATAAAGGCATCGTCAGTGCCGCTTGTCCAGATCCGGAAGTAACGAAGAAGTTGAAGATAGATTGGAATACATACATTAACCATGCCGCAGCTACGTCAGGAAGCCCACTGATCACGCCGCCAGCACTGTTCAGAATAGAATTCAGTACACTCGCTTCATCAGTCGTACCGCCACCTAGGATAAGTAACACACCTTTCGCACAACCAACCAATAGAGCAGGAGCAAGCATAATAGCCGCCCCCTCCTTAAACGCATCGGCTGCGCAGTTGAGCGTCATACCGTTTAAGCGAAAAATCGTACCGATGATCGCGACAACAAAGCCCATAGTGAAGAATTGAGAAGCGATTTCTGGGATGTACCATGCGTTAGCGACCACGCCCCAAACAACCCATACTGTGGTTGCAATAACCGTAAGAATAACGAGTGTATCGCCGATATTCCAACGAGAATCTTGATTGCCAAGCTCTTGCTGACGGAAATATTTGTCTGTGCGGTGACTGTAAGAAAGTTCTGGGTTTGACTTCACGCGAGCGGCGTAGATCATGGTGAAGGCGATACCGATTAACGTAAAGCCAGCCCATAACCCCATGCGCACTGTCATGCCGGATAAAACAGGTACTCCCGCAATACCTTGTGCAATAGCAACAGAGAAAGGGTTCATCCAAGATGTTGCGAAACCAATTTGAGTCGCCACGTAGGTCACCATTACCGTAGTGATACCATCGTAACCAAGGCGAACCATAAGCGGAGCGATAATAATCGCAAATGCTACGGCTTCTTCACCCATACCAAATACCGCACCGCCCAGAGAGAACAGCAAAAATAGCACTGGAATGAATAGCGCTTCGTTACCTTTGGTCTTATCGATAAGGCGCAAGATACCGTTGTCGATGGTGCCTGTTCGCATTACAACGCCGAAAGCACCACCGATAACCAACATGAACATAATCACGCCGATCGCGCTGCCCCATTTAGAGCCTGAAACTAGCCCTTCGAATGGGAAGTTCATTAAACCAATGCCACCACCAGAAGCAAACAGGCCAACCTTGTTGTAAACCAATTCACCGTTTTCGTCGGTTGCATAAGAGAAAGAAGATGGATCGATAACCGTGCGAGTTTTTTCTGCACCATCGACCATATAAGTCACTTGCTGACTGTCAAAATGGCCAGCAGGAATTAAGTAGGTAAGAATCGCAGCGAGAATACCAACAATGAAGATCAAAATGAGGGTATCTGGCATCTGCCATGATTTGGGTGTAGCAACCGAGTCCATTGGTTGCGCATGTGTGTGAGACATAACTTACTTCACGTTAAATTCAATGAAGCATGAAATATCAATAAAACAGAATAAAAAGTCAACATTATTGGAAATATTGAACTATAAATTCATCAAATATTTGAAGTGAAGTCATTGTGATTATTTTACAAGCAAAGTTTGGTTAAATGTTTTGGCTCGGGTCGAGGGCTCACAAGCTCTTGTTGTGAGCCGAGATAAACAAATCATTTGTCTTGCGTCTGTTCTGCATAAAATGCAGCGACATCACGAAGATCCTCATCATTTAACATTCTTAATTGTGCGCCCATCATTTCGGCAAGCGGCCCTTTACGTTCGCCTGCTTGGTAAGACTTCATCGCATCGTATAGATACTGGGCATTTTGACCTGCAAGATTTGGATAGGCATCATTACCTGCGACGCCTGTTGCACCATGACAATAGACGCAGCTAGGGGATTTGATTTTACCTTTATCAGCATCACCAAAAGGCGCGGCATGGCTAGCGGAAGAGAAAATAAGAGAGGTTAGAAGTACAAATCTGAACATGAAGATTGTCTATTCGCTAAAAAGTCATATCGATACAATAAAGCTTCCCCTTAGGGGAAGCTCAATGATCAAAATCAAACTAAAGCAGAGATTTAATGCTTGATAAGAAATTGTCGATATCTTGCGCTGAAATGTCTTTATGAGTCACGAAACGAATGGGGTTTCCAGGTGTTATCGTGATATTTTGTTCCTTTAGTTTCGCAGCGATATTTACTATGTCCACTTGAGGATCAAGCTTCGCGAATACGATATTCGTTTGAACAAATTCAGGGTTGACTGAAAAACCAGGCAGTTCAGCTAAACCTTCCGCTAAGGTTTTTGCGTTGGTATGATCTTGTTTTAGCTGTTCCACTTGTTCGGTAAGGGCGAGTTTGCCTGCTGCGGCAAGAATACCCGCTTGACGCATACCACCGCCGACCATCTTTCTTAAGCGACGTGCTTTTGCGATGTACTCTTTGCTACCAAGCAGTAACGAACCAACAGGGGCAGCCAAACCTTTCGACAGACAAATCGTCATTGAATCAAAATACTGACCGATTTCTTTTACCGGAACATCAAGCGCAGCGGCTGCATTAAAAACGCGAGCGCCATCTAGATGCATCTGCAAGTTATGTTTATTCACGAAATCACGTGCTTCTGCTAAATAAGACAGAGGTAATACTTTACCATTAATCGTGTTTTCTAAGCTGAGCAGCTTGGTACGAGCAAAGTGACAATCATCTGGCTTAATCGCCGCTGCCAGTTTGTCAAATGGGAGTGTGCCATCTGGGTTATTTTCGACTGGTTGAGGTTGAATTGACCCAAGTACTGCTGCGCCGCCGGCTTCGTACTTGTAGTTATGTGCTTGCTGCCCACACAGATATTCATCTCCGCGTTCACAATGCGCCATTAGGCCGAGCAGATTGGCTTGCGTGCCTGAAGTGGTAAACAAAGCCGCTTCGAATCCTGCAAGCTCTGCGGCAAACTCCTCAAGCTCATTGACCGTAGGGTCATCACCATAAACATCATCCCCAACGGGGGCCTTAAACATGGCCTCTCGCATGGCTTGGGTAGGCTGTGTAACGGTATCTGATCGAAAATCCATGAATGTCTCCTTGGTCAAAGTCCTAAATATATCCGCAAAGGCGCGCTTTGCTTAAACAAGCGATCGTTTTGGCATCGGTAATTGTGCCATCAATAATCTTGTCTTCGAGTTGTTGGAGTGACAAGGTAACAACCTCAATCACTTCATCTTCATCACATTCGTAACGGTTGGTTTGGCTGAGCTTCTCAGCGACAAATAGGTACTGTATCTCATCACAAAACCCGGCAAGGGGAGTGACTTGGCCGAGAGAGGTAAATTTTTCTGCACTATAGCCCGTTTCTTCCTCTAGCTCTCTTTTCGCGCAGCAGAGAGGGTCTTCATTGCCTTCTCTTGTACCAGCAGGAAGCTCCAAAAGCCATTTATTAAGTGAAGGGCGAAATTGATGGACAAGAACTACCTCACCTTCCGTTGTAATAGGGAGAATCACCGCAGCGCCCGGATGATGGATTGTGGTGTGCGTAATTGCCTGTCCTGTAGGAAGCATAACCTCTTCTTCAATCAGAGAAATTTGCTTCCATTTATGAACTATTTTGCTCATGCAGTTATTAACCCTAGCTGTTACCGCATTTTGACGTTTTTCGACATTAACCACAAATGGTGGGAAACAAAAGCAAAAAATGTTGCAACACGACGAAAGCGTTTGCACTTTCAGTGAGCTGTATCTCATAAATGGAAACTTTGATTGCTGGCTAAAGAAGGGGGTAAGCATCTGCTATAAGGGGAATTCAACAAAATACATTTGTAACAAAGTTATAACAAGTGTATAAAAATGTTAACGCAATACCAGTTCAGCAGCCGGAGAACGTATGACACAAACCTTATTTGCCTCAAATGCCGAAAAAGCGCTTCTCTCAGAACGCATCAACAAGTTGGCTAAAGCGTTAACGGATGGCGTTTATGAACGCGAACATACCATCAAGCTCTGCCTCCTTGCGGCACTTGCTGGTGAAAGTGTTTTTCTTTTAGGCCCACCTGGCATTGCAAAAAGCTTAATTGCCAAGCGACTTATCCAAGCGTTCGATAATAGCAGTTACTTTGAATACCTGATGACGCGATTCTCAACACCTGAAGAAGTTTTTGGGCCACTGAGTATTCAAGAACTCAAAGATAACGGTCGTTATGTTCGCTTAACTAAAGGGTATTTGCCAACCGCACAAGTCGTATTTTTAGATGAAATCTGGAAGGCGGGCCCCGCCATTCTGAATACATTGCTGACAGTGGTCAATGAGAAAACGTTCAAAAATGGCAGCGATATTGAGCGTGTGCCAATGCGTTTGTTGGTATCGGCGTCCAATGAACTGCCAGATGAAGACAGTGGTTTGGATGCACTTTACGACCGCATGTTGGTGCGCGTGTTTGTGAATCGAATTCAGAATAAACAAAACTTTAAGTCGATGTTGACGGTAGGCACGTCACAAGAGGCACAAGTGCCAGAAGGGCTAGCAATAACAGATGAAGAATATCATCAATGGCAACAGCAGCTCGACAAGCTGACGTTAACCGATAATGCATTCGAGAAGCTTTTCCAGCTTAAAACGATGTTAGAAAGCAAAGTCGAAGCTCAGTTTGGCGATGTCGCTAATACCGACATGTATGTGTCTGACCGCCGCTGGAAGAAAGCCGTGAAATTGCTAAAAGCGAGCGCGTTTTTTAATGGACGCGATGAAATCAACCCACTTGATCTACTGTTGCTGCAAGATTGTTTATGGAACAGCCCTGAATCGCGAGACGTGGTACGCGAAGTGGTCCAAGAGTTCGCCCTAAAACATGCATTTGACCAACAAGACGCCGAACAGGAAATTGAATACTGTCGCGAGTCTTTGGTCGATGTTCAGCATGAGCTTGAAGATGCCTACCGCATGACGTTAACGTCTGAAGCGGCAACGGGTATTCTGCGCAAAGAAACCATGCGTTTTGATACCTCTAAAGCTAAGACCTACAAAGTTGGCGCAGCCGTTAACTTAGTTAAACTGGTTATTTTGCAAAGCAACATGTCGGTTTCAGAGTCAGAGAAAGGCGATAGCCGCTGGGTTTACGTGCCAAAAGATGAACTAGACCGAGTCATCAAAGAAGGACACGGTGATGTGTATGGCTACGTCAATCAAAACACCAACATGTGTCGTTTACGATTTGATGTTGATGCCGCAAATAACCTAGTTATCCGTGATATCGCAAACCGAGGCATTCTGGTGAGCTTAGTGACTCAAGAGGGCTTGGATGTAGAGCTTTACCAAAAGTGGTTAACGCAGAGTGAAAAAGCCGTAAATCAACTCAGTGAAGCAGAGCACCATATGCGCAAGGTAAAAGCGAATTTCCATGATGCGCTTCCGCATAGCTTTGTTGATCCTGAACTACCACGCCTAATGGAGTCGAGTCTTCAGCAGGTCAGTCAGAGACTTGAGTCTATCCAAGCTGAAAGCGAGAAAGTTATCCAACGCTTTAAAAACTTACATCAGTTTTTCTCATAAGGAGACGACATGCTAGGTGCAGACGGACTTAACCTCGCGCTGATGGTAGCCGACTCTGGCATCATCGATAGCGCAGTTAATGATTTAATGGCGCGTTCACAAGTCATGATGATGGCGGAAAACCGAGGCGTTAAATCTTCGGTTAAAGGCCACTTATTAAAGTGGCGAGGCAGTGTTAAAAAACGGATTACCAAAGTATGTGAGACAGAGCGTTTCCAACAAGAGCTGTCTTTATATCAAGAGGTCATTCACTGGGATGAAGAGGCGTTTTTCGAAAACATCGAAGATGTGATTAAAAAGCTTGAGTGGCACTCCGCTTTTTATATGCAGGCTCGCCGAATGATGGAGAAGAACAAGGGGATGAATAATCCCATGTTCCCACATTACTTCTGTGATCAATGGTACCAAAGCCTAGCCGATGCGATTAAGCAAGCGCAAGTAAGCGAGCTTGAGGCCAATAAAGAGAAAGTGCTGAATGACCTGTATCAGCGTATGGAGACCATGCGTAATATGGATAAGGTCACGGAGTCGGGTGATGCTGAAAGTGTAGGGCGCTTATGGGATATGGCATCTGCCAAGTTGAGCAAAACTGACTTAACAGTGATGAAACGCCATGCGGAGTTTCTGAAGAAGCACCAAGGCTTGCAAGAAATAGCCGAGCAACTTGGTCGTATGGCGGGGCAAGTGAATGATCCTGAACTTAACCGCGCACCTACTGAAGAGCTACAAATGATCGAAGAGAAGAGTGATGAAGCGACAGATGATATTGTCGGCATTCACGAAAGCGATGATTTAAATAAGCTACTTCCCAACGAAACGATGTTTTTGGCGTATCCTGAACTCGAAGTCGTGTTCTATAAACACTTAGTCGATAAACGACTTATGAACTACCGTACACAAGGCAAATCGCGCACGTTACGTAAAGTTAAAGCTCACCGACCTGACAACAAAGCGGTAGATATCGAAAAAGGACCGTTTATTGTGTGTGTGGACGCGTCCGGCTCAATGAGCGGGTTTCCTGAGCAATGCGCCAAAGCCATGGCCTATGCGCTGATGCAAATTGCATTAGCGGAGCAACGTGATTGCTATGTCATTATCTTTTCGACGGAACACATTACGTACGAGCTAACCAAACAAGATGGTCTGCGCGAGGCGGCGGACTTTTTAACTTATAGCTTCCATGGTGGTACAGACTTAGAGCCAACTTTGATCAAATCTATCGACTTGATGAGCGGTGATAAGTACAATAATGCCGATATGGTGGTCATTTCCGACTTTATCGCGCCAAAACAACAAGACGAGTTGCTTGCCAAAGTGGATGCGCTTAAAGCGAAGAAAAACCGTTTTCACGCGATCAGCCTATCTAAATACGGAAACCCGGCATTGATGTCGATGTTTGATCACACGTGGTCTTATCATCCTAATGTTGTGGGCAGGCTGCTTAAACGAGTCGGTAATTACTAAGTGACATTGAAATTCTATTGAGTAAAACGTACAGAAAGCTAGATTTATATTGCTTCGTTTTAAGCCGATAAGATCGAACTTTGGTCTAATTGGCTTAAAAGAAATCAAACAAACAGAAAATGAAAGATTTTTGTTTGACTATCTTCTCTCAATCCGTAAAGTAGCCACCAACGCAACGGGGAAGAGCCCTGAAGCGAAGTAAAAAGGGCGCCTTGGCAGAGTGGCTATGCAGCGGATTGCAAATCCGTGGACCTCGGTTCGACTCCGGGAGGCGCCTCCATTATTCTTTGAGAGTGAATGGCTTTCGAGAATCAATGCGACACTAGCTCAGTTGGTAGAGCGCAACCTTGCCAAGGTTGAGGTCACGAGTTCGAACCTCGTGTGTCGCTCCAAATTATTCAGATATGGCAATTGCGGTATCTCGATGCCAAGTGCATCAACTTAAAACCAGCGAAAGCTGGTTTTTTTGTATCTGAATATTGATAAATTTACGCCATCTCAATTTCTTGAATTGTGGGTATAACCCTTGTTTCTTTCACCAGTTATGCTGTTAAGTGTGACCCGATATTTCGCAGATTGACCAATATCCGTTTACAATGTCGGTCTCCAAAGGATTTGACGAAGACGCATGAGAAATACCGACGATTACATCATTTTCTATCACCTGATCGAGCAAGGCTCATTTAGCGCTGCAGCAAGACACATGTCATTGACCAAATCGGTTGTCAGTAAACGCATCGCGAAGCTTGAGCAAGAGCTTGGTGTACAGCTTCTTTACCGAACAACGCGAACGTTAACGTTGACGGAGGCAGGGCGAGCGTTCTTTACTCATGCAAAAGCCGTTTATCAAGCGGTGGCAACGGCAGAAGAATCCATTGTGGGGTTGGGTAAGAATTTATCTGGAAACATTAAAGTTTCTGTACCCACTATCTCTGGTGAGTTAATTCTTCCTCAAGTGATCAATGAGTTTAATCAGAAATATCCTGATATCAATATCGATATGGATCTAGATAATCGTTTTGTCGATATCGTGAATGAACGCTTTGATTTAGCCATTCGAACGGGAGTGTTGCCAGATTCTAGCCTGATCGCAAGAAAGCTGGTGGATGCCAATTGGATTGTTTGTGCGTCACCTCAATACCTTGCTAAACATGGCATTCCTAAGCAACCTCAAGCCTTGGATAAGCACAATTGTTTGGTTTATTCCTACCAAGAAACCGGGGCGCGTGAGTGGGCGTTTAAAGAGGGAGACGAGGTGTATCAAATTACAGTCGACGGTAACCTCTGTACCAACAACTCTTCGGTATTGAGAAACGTCGCACTGTTGGGGCAGGGAATCATCTATGTGCCACGTGTCTTAGTTTATGAAGACTTAAAGCAAGGCCGCCTGATTCAACTGTTCAAAGACGAAACCGCCAAATGTTTGGGTATTTATGCAGTGTATCCTTACACTCGTCAACAGCCAGAAAAAATTAAGATCTTCATTGATCATCTATACACCAGCTTTCAAAGTCAAAATCATCGATTTTAAGACAATAACTCAACACCAATCGTTATGTTGGTGTTGAGTTATTGTTTCCACCTTCATTTCTAATAATTCTTATAAATTTAGAAGCTTAAGCCTTCTCCTTGTTTTATCACTAATATTGATAACAAGATGCTGCGCACAACTGTTAACAAATGGTTTTGCTATTGTTTCTTTTAAGAAACGGTCTGTTTCTTGCGTTAAATTTTCCGAATGTGAAAGATAAGTGACAGAAAAATAAAAGAATTATTTTGTTTGTTGTCTGTTGGCTAAGTGTTGTTCGCCTGCCTGACATAGACGCCGATAAATGGACTGCTTATAGTGGCTCAAACGCCCATTACCGTCACTAAACGGTGATGTGAGCGAAGTACAATAACGAGAGATACGGATATGAAACAAAAGCAGCTGATTGACGAATTTAAAACTATCGTTGGGGAAGAAAATGTCCTAACCGACGAGGTTAAAACAAAATACTACCGCTCGGGTTTTCGCTCAGGTAGTGGCACTGCGCTTGCTATCGTGTTTCCTAATACTCTTGTAGAACAATGGAAGATCATTAAACAGTGCGTTGAAGCAAACTGCATTATTATTATGCAGGCTGCCAAAACAGGTTTAACAGAAGGCTCAGCTCCAAGTGGTAATGATTATGACCGTGATGTGGTCGTGATCAATATTACCAAAATCAAGAAGATTCACTTATTAGATGGCGGTAAGCAGGCAGTATGCTTGCCTGGTGCAAGTCTGCACTCATTGGAAAAAGAATTGAAGGCGGTGAACCGAGCGCCGCACTCTATCATCGGTTCTTCATCATTAGGTGCCACTGTGGTTGGTGGTATCGCCAACAACTCAGGCGGTGCGTTAGTCAAGCGCGGTCCTGCTTACACCGAACTGGCGATCTATGCGCAGGTCGATAAGCAAGGCCAATTACACCTGGTTAACCACCTTGGTATTGAAGGTTTAGGTGAAACGCCAGAAGAAATTCTGACAAACCTGCAAGAGGGAAACTTTGACCCAGCGAAGATCATTCATGACGAGCGAATGGCATCAGACAAAGAATACGATGAACGTGTTCGAGACGTGACTTCTGACATTCCTTCTCGTTTTAATGCCGATGAACGTCGATTATTTGAAGCCAGTGGCTGCGCTGGTAAATTGGGTGTTTTCGCCGTTCGAGTTGATAGCTACCCAGTACCCGAAAAAGAGCAGGTTTTTTACCTTGGCACCAATGATCCCGCGAAACTGACGAAGCTGCGAAAAGATTTCTTATCTACGTTTGAGAACTTGCCTGAGATGGGAGAATACTTGCATCGAGATATCTTCAACATGGCAGAGAAGTACGGCAAAGATGTCTTCTTATCCATCGATTTATTAGGCACAGATAAGCTGCCAAAAATGTTTGCACTTAAAGCTAAAGTAGAAAATTTCTTAGAGCGCGTCCCGTTTGTTAGTAAATACCTGCCGGATACCATTTTGTACTACGCGAGTAAGTTGTTCCCACAACATTTACCAGAACGAATGCTGGATTTCCGCGACAAGTATGAGCATCACCTGGTATTAAAAATGAGTGATAGTGGTATTGCTGAGGCACAAAAATACCTCAAAGAAGTTTGGGCTGTTGAAGACGACTGTGATTTCTTCGAGTGTACGCCGGAAGAGGGTAAAAAAGCTTATTTACATCGCTTTGCAGCAGCAGGTGCAGCAATTCGTTACGAGACGATTCACCGAAAAGACGTAGAAGACATCGTTGCACTTGATATCGCATTGCGACGTAATGATGAAGAGTGGCTAGAAACTTTACCAGAAGAGGTGAGTAAGAACCTTGTTCAAGCGCTCTATTATGGTCACTTTATGTGTTATGTATTCCATCAAGATTACATTTTCAAAAAAGGGACCGACACGAAGTTGATGAAAAAGTTGATGCTAGAACACCTCAATAGCCGTGGTGCTAAATACCCAGCAGAACATAATGTGGGTCACTTGTACGAAGCTGAAAATTCGCTGCAGAAGTTTTACCACGAGCTAGATCCAACCAACACCTTTAACCCTGGTATTGGCAAAATGGACAAATATAAGCGCAATTGTAACTGCTGTGCGTAATTTGCTATCTCACCGTGATTAATATCGTTGATCATCGTTAAAATAATGAGCATAAGATAAGCCCTGATGACACTCGTGACATCAGGGCTTCGTGTTTTGGGGCTTTTTATTGATGACTGGTATTGACGTCGAAACAACGGTTAAATAGCGCGTACCGCGGCGGCTGCGATGATGCCAGCTGCAATTGCGGGCAGAGGCTTTTTCACGATGAACATGACGACAGCAGTAGAAAAAAGTGCTGCTCTAGCACCGTAATCACCCTCAACCGCTAGTGGGGCTAAAAGGGCAACCAATACGGAACCTGACATCGCAGTAATGAAACGTTGAACCCGTTCGCTAATTGGAATGAATGACATGACATATACTCCGCCCCAGCGGGTTATGAGCGTGACTAACGCCATAGCGATGATGATAAGCAGTGTTCCACCTACGCTCGTTTCGATGTTCATGCTTTTTTCTCCTTCCAACAAGCACCTAAGACTCCACCAGTAATGGCGCCAACCACTACGTGGCTATTCTCTGGTAAATACCAATACGCCAACATAGAAGAGGCTGCTGCTGTGGCCCAAATCGCAAAGATTCTTAAGTCTTTCGGCCCTGCCACCACCATAGACAGCAGGAAGCATCCCATAACCATATCGAGTCCGAGGCTCACCGGGTCTTTGATTGCGTTACCAAAATAAATGCCGATCCAGGTGCCGACAATCCAAAACGACCACATCGCTAAGCCGCCGCCAACAAGCAAACCAAAACCTGGTTCTTTTCTACCAAATGCATTGAGTGCCATTGCCCAGTTCGCGTCTGATGCCACTAGCATTACACCGTAACGTTTTGTCGGTGGGAGTTGTCGTAACCATGGATAAAGCGTGGCGCCCATCAAGAGGTGACGAGCATTAATAGCAAATACAGTAATAAGCACTGGAATCAGAGGTACTTCTGCTCCCCACATTTCTAGCGTGGCAAATTGTGAAGCACCGGCGAAGACCAGTGTGCTCATCAACATAGTGGGAAATACATCTAGTCCAGTTTGTACGGCGGCAACACCGAATGCGAGGCCAAATATGACCACAAACATGGACAGAGGTAAAAGTTGGGTGAAACCGTTCAATACGTCGACCCGAGTAAATTCGTGCAACTCAGATGAGGAACGCTGAAGATGTTGAGTATTTTCTGTCATAGAGATACCTAGCCAGCAGGCAAAAGGGCAGTGCCATATGAATGCGTTTGTTATTCTTTTGTAAACTTCATGTTTAACATCAATTGAAAGGGCTTTCAAACACTAAGTGCTATATAAAAAACAAGTATACCTGAACGGTTTTAAGATGAAGGGGTTAGAGGATTTGTCACTTGCTAGGGCTCAAGGAAAGTAACGCAACGCAAATAGCAAGCTCTGTTCAATTGAGAAGAGCATGGATTGTTACAGATTAGTATATGAGTAGGAAAGCGAGCACGAGGCTCGCTTTTTCGTTCTGTTACGAACAACTGAAAGGGTTTATTTTACGTAGACACGAGGGTTCGCAGCACCCCAAACCGTGTATAGTTCTGGGAAGATGACCTCTGCATGTTTTTCCATTTCTGCTGCCGAAATCGTTTTGCCTTGCTGAGAGCCAAACAGTACAACTTCAGAACCAGGCTCAACATCTTTGATACCTGTAATATCAACCATAGTGGTGTTCATTGAAGCAACACCCGCCACTTTTGCTCGTTGGCCATTGATCAGTACTTCTGCCGTATTGCCCATTTTTCGTGGGTAGCCATCAGAGTAACCAACAGGAATGTTCGCCATTAGGCTTTCTTTGCTCGTTTTGTAGCTGCTGTCGTAACCGACAGTGCTATTTTTTGGCAGATGGTGAACGGATGCCACGCGTGTTTTGAAAGACACGATAGAAGGGTACTCAGGGTTGGTTGGCAGATCACCGTATAAAACGCCACCAGGACGAACCATATCAAGCTGTGCTTCAGGAACATTAAGTGCAGTGTAAGAGTTGGCCACGTGCAGCAAAATATCTTCGCGTTTTAGGCCCGCTTCTTTAATCAGCCATGCAGAGCTGTCTTTGAACGAAGATAACTTTTGACGAACTTCGTCTGCATTGTAGTTAGGGAAATGAGTCATGATGCCAACAATATTAACGCCATCTTGTTGAGCGATTTCTAGCGCTTCTTTCTTGCCCGCTTTTGTTGTCATATCAACGCCATTTCGTCCCATACCACCGTCGTTAAGAGCAAGGTGAACTTTGATTTCTTTATCCGCTTTCTCTGCTAGCTTAGACAGTGCTTTGGCTTGCTCTGCAGTGCCAATCAGCTCTTCGATATTTAGGTCGATTGCAGCTTCGATCTCGCCAATATCCGCCGAGCGTACACGCATAAGTTGACCTTTAAAGCCACTGTCGCGAACGGTCTGTGCTTCGGCGTTACTTGCAATGGCAACGCAAGGAATTTGTTGTTCGATAATAGTCGGCATCAGGCCTGCGATGCCATTACCGTATGCGTCGGCTTTCATCACGGCGCAGATTTTCGTTTTGCCATCCATGTGCGACTTGAACTGCTCAATATTATCGCGGAATTGACCTAAGTTTATTTCCAGCCAAGCGTTAGCGCCTTGAACTTGCTCTGCTTTTACTACAGTGTTGCTAATTTGAAGAGGGGCAGCATTAGCTTGCATCGCAGGAGCAACGGTTGCAGCAGCGATAGTCAGTGATAGTAAGGTTTTATTTAAGCGCATAAAGTCTCCGTACGCGTTTTTTGTATTGGTTATGTTATTGAGTACTTGGGGAAAGTACCTGACGAAGTAAAACGCTCCAAGTAGTGCTTTGGAGCGTTTTTGAAGATCATGATTCAATATACCTCAGTGATTGCACTCAATTTGTGCAAATCGAGGTTGATTCAATATCAACTAAGGTATCCACTGAGTTTAACTCAGTTTAAAGCGGCTCATTACATCTTTAAGAGAAATTGACAGCTGGCTTAGCTCACGACAAGCCTGTGCGGTTTGCTCTGAGCCCTGTGATACTTCTTGAGATGCCAAGTGTATGTTTTCAATGCTGCGGTTAAGCTCTTCTGCAACAGAGTCTTGCTGGTTACAAGCCGTGGCGATTTGGGTGCCCATGTCTGAGATATCAGAAATCGAGTGTTCAATGTCGCTCATCAGCTGTTTTGATTGAATGCCTTGCTCTGCACATTCTGAGATACTGGTTCTAGAAAGTTCTGTCGCAGATTTCGCGTCTTTTGCAAGCGATTGTAGCTGTTCAATGATCGACGTAATTTCGCTGGTTGAATCTTGCGTACGGCCTGCAAGCGTTCGAACCTCGTCCGCAACCACGGCAAAACCGCGACCAGACTCACCAGCACGCGCAGCTTCAATGGCTGCATTAAGCGCAAGTAGGTTGGTTTGATCGGCAATGTCACGGATAACATCAACAATAACGTTAATTTTATTTGATTGCTGTTCAAGCTCTGCCACAGTATCGCCCGCAGCACCAATTACGTTTGAAACTTCATGAATCGCGTCAACCATGCCTTGCGTTTCACGAACACCGTGTTGTGTACGACGGTTTGCTTCGTTAGCTTGGTTCGCTGAATCTTCAGTATTACGTGCAACATCGGCTACTGCTGCTTTCATTTCTGTCATTGCCGTAGCAATGTGTGTGATTTGCAGTTGTTGATCTTTCATACCAGACGCAGAAATATCAGAGATTTGATTCATCTCTTCTACTGCACTGCTTAACTGTGTGACCGCAGCAATCACGTTGTCGATAACTTGGCGCAAGTCATCTTGCATCTTAGTGGTCGCATCTGCCAGCTCACCTAGCTCGTCATTGCCGATGGCTTTACGATCGATGTCGTTTGATAGGTCACCTGTTGCGATGGCATTTGCTTGCTCGACAACAAGTTTTAGTGGGCCACAAATAAGGCGTGTCAGCACGTACGTCATGCCTACCATGATAAGTAGAATAATCACGTTGCTCGCAATTGACGAGTTACTCAATCCATTTACAGAAGAAAGAATATGAGTTTTGTTACTGTCCATAGCATTTTTAAGTAGATGGATCAGTTCACCGAGCTCAGAGTCAACCGCTTCGAAAGCAGGTAAAGAGTTCGCCAAAATAGGGTGGGCCTTGCTTTTGTCGTTGGCTAGCATCGCTTCGTTGTACTGATCCATAGTAACCAAGTACTTTTTCCACTGACGCATAAGGCGCTGGTAAGTTTGTTGCTCTTCACCAGGCCAAATCGTTTCACCGTAAGAATCGAGCTCTTTGCTGATCTTTTCACGTTCGCGAATGTTGCTGGCAATTTTGTTTCTGATTTGGTCTGCGTCTTCATAAGTGTATGTCGCAAACTGAGCACGGCGCCAGCGAGACAAGTGATCTCGGATCGAATCTACTCTTTCCATAGCAGGAAGCGTATCATCGGTATAGTTTAAAAGCTCAGATTTAATGCTTTTGAGCTCTGTAGATAAAAACACGCCAAACGCAATGTTGACGATGGCAATGAGTAAAAACGATAGCGATATCTTTTTCGCTATAGAAAGATTCTTGATAGACATTAGTGATATACCTTGTTTTTCTTATGGTGTGTCGCCAAAGTAAACCACGTCCTTATATGTGATATATGTCCATTAAATTACTGCAACGAGTGTAAGCTATCATTATTTATTGATATTTTCGATAATGAATTGAGCTTTTTTTGAAAATAAAAAATGTCAATGATTTTATAAAGGTACGACCACATTCGATGCAAAGTTATCGGTAACAAAATATGATATTTCGTGTGAAATAGTGCCAAGAGTAGGGACTCCAATTGTTACAGATGTTACAGAGCTGAAGAGAGTGGTGACTACGATCCGCGTTAGTCAGGCGTTTACAAGCTAAGCCGTTACGGGCATCAACATGTGTGTGACTTAGAGTTGATGAAAGCTAACGAGTGTTTCTTGGCCTAATTGAATGCCAATTGTACCGTCTGGATCGCTTTTTAAGCACTTAAATCAAAAAGATAAAATTTATTGTTGACCAGATAAATTAATCCGTTAAAGTACGCCTCGTTCTCACGGCAAAGGTCGCTGAGACAGATGGTGTCTAACCCATCGCATGATTGCGTTGCCCTGGTGGTGGAATTGGTAGACACAAGGGATTTAAAATCCCTCGGCGTTCGCGCTGTGCCGGTTCAAGTCCGGCCCGGGGCACCATCAAAATCTTTGGTGACAGAGAGACAAAATCAGAAAGGCGCCTTGGCAGAGTGGCTATGCAGCGGATTGCAAATCCGTGGACCTCGGTTCGACTCCGGGAGGCGCCTCCACTATTTCGAAAGCCAGTCTTAAATGACTGGCTTTCTTCGTTTTAAATCCATCAATCTATACTCGTTCACGCTTCTCTAAATTCCTCCCATGTTTTGATCACCATTCAATATTTTCAATGCGCTAGTCATTGATTTTATAAATGTTAAATAACTCAATAATTGTATAGGGTGATTGGTGCTAATTTCTCTTCGATTGTAATCCGAACTTTTTGTATCACAGGCAGCAACTTGGCTAGCGTGACCGTTGGCAATGCTTGGTGTGTATGAGCAGAAAGGAGGATTTTAGTCCTTAACGTGAGAGAAAAATAATGAAAACATTTAAATTAAAACGCACTATTTTACCTTTAACCTTGCTGCTAAGTTCATCTGCATTGGCTGCTGAGAATGGCACAATGATGCAGTATTTCCATTGGTATGTGCCTAACGATGGCACACTGTGGACTCAAGTGGAAAATAACGCTCCAACGCTAGCAGAAAACGGATTCACAGCGCTCTGGCTACCACCTGCATACAAAGGAGCGGGTGGCAGTAATGATGTCGGCTACGGCGTTTATGACATGTACGACTTGGGAGAGTTTGATCAAAAAGGATCAGTGCGCACCAAATACGGCACGAAAGATCAGTATCTTAGCGCTATCAACGCCGCTCACAATAACAATATCCAGGTTTATGGTGACGTGGTGTTTAACCACCGTGGTGGTGCAGATGGGAAATCTTGGGTTGATACTAAGCGGGTAGATTGGAACAACCGCAACATTGAACTTGGTGATAAATGGATTGAAGCGTGGGTGGAGTTTGATTTCCCTGGACGCAACGATAAGTACTCTAACTTCCATTGGACTTGGTACCATTTTGATGGCGTGGACTGGGATGATGCAGGTAAAGAAAAAGCCATTTTTAAATTCAAAGGTGAAGGTAAGGCATGGGATTGGGAAGTCAGTTCTGAAAAGGGGAATTACGACTACCTTATGTATGCTGACTTAGACATGGATCATCCTGAAGTTAAACAAGAACTGAAAGATTGGGGTGAGTGGTACATCAACATGACTGGTGTTGATGGCTTTAGAATGGATGCGGTGAAGCACATCAAATACCAATATCTTCAAGAATGGATTGATCACCTACGTTGGAAAACAGGGAAAGAACTATTCACGGTCGGAGAGTACTGGAACTACGATGTGAATCAGCTGCATAACTTTATCACCAAAACTTCTGGCAGCATGTCTCTATTCGACGCACCGTTACATATGAACTTCTACAATGCGTCTAAATCGGGTGGTAGCTACGATATGCGTCAAATCATGGATGGTACGCTGATGAAGGACAATCCAGTCAAAGCGGTAACCTTAGTAGAAAACCATGATACTCAACCTTTGCAGGCGTTGGAGTCGACGGTTGATTGGTGGTTTAAGCCGCTCGCTTACGCGTTTATCTTATTGCGTGAAGAAGGTTATCCATCCGTGTTTTATGCAGATTACTACGGCGCGCAGTACAGTGATAAAGGGCATGACATCAATATGGTCAAAGTGCCTTACATCGAAGAGCTCGTAACACTGCGTAAAGACTATGCGTATGGCAAACAACATTCTTATCTCGACCATTGGGATGTAATTGGCTGGACTCGCGAGGGCGATGCAGAACATCCACATTCAATGGCAGTGATCATGAGCGATGGACCAGGTGGCTCGAAGTGGATGTATACGGGCAAGCCAAGTACACGCTATGTCGACAAGTTGGGCATCCGAACTGAAGACATTTGGACAGATGCGAACGGGTGGGCTGAGTTCCCTGTAAATGGTGGATCTGTCTCGGTTTGGGTTAGCGTTGAGTAATCTATTCTTGTGATTTTGATACAGAACAGGCAAATTTTGATGAAACTTTGCAGTGAATCAATACGTTATTTGATATTCATATAACAAATGAGTAACTTATATTTGAGCATTATCTAGAGGAAGATGAAGAATGGAATCTATTGCTGATGTATTGGTTGTGGCTATTGTGTTCGGTGCCATATTTGGGGGCGGGATAATTAAGTTAATTTTGAATCATCGTAAAGAAGTAAGAGCCTTGGAGATATCTGAACGTAATACGATGAGCCAAGAAGAACAAGATAACCTTAACAAGCAAATTGGTGACTTGAAGCGACGCGTTGAAGTGTTAGAGCGCATAGTCACAGATAGCAAATATCAACTTGAAAAAGAAATTGCCTCTCTGTAATTCACTACAAAAACGTAAAGCCGGCTAAGTCCGGCTTTTTAGTGCCTGTACATCATAGTTTTAGGGTACTTAACTCAGCGTTCGTCAAAGAAGTCTTTATCGCGGATGTATTTACTCATAAAGTGATAAGAGAATGGTCGCATTAACCAACTAAATAGAGAACGGCCAAGTCGAATGAACGTTGGCGTATTCTCGTATATTCTCCCGTTATACAACCATAACATTTTGCCTACATGCCAATAGAGAAAAGGCACTGGCGGCATGAATGTCACGATGTCGATATCGCAACAAATCCGGTAAGTTTTGTGCCCCAAACGGTAGCGTTTTTTGAAGGTCCAATCTCCAACTGCGGGCTGACCGAAAGTCACGACGCGTTTAATGCTTTTTGGATATTTTTTCTCAATATAGTCGGCAAAAACACTGCCAATTGCGCCACCTGAAGAGTGACCAGTAATGGTGATTCTTTTTCCCCTAAGAATGAGCGGTACAACGATACCTTCGAGGCGCTCGAGCACGGTCAACCCCAACCGATCTTCATTTCGGCTCGGTAAACTTTCTTGAAACAGCAGATGATAGAAACCCGCGTGAATGCGGTAATTCAGTCCCAACCTTCGACAGCTTCTCGTCCACATCGCGAAGTTTAACAACCAATCACTGATACTGTGTGAGCCTTTAATTACTACGACCACTTCACTCTGTTTTTTACTCCAGAGCACGCGAATCATAATCTTACCGTGTTCATTTCTAATGACTCGTTGCCCATTAGGATCGAATCCGTATTGAGTTTGTCTGAAGACGCGAGGATAGGCGAGATTACAGAGTACGGCATAGCGCTCATATTGGTATCGTTTTAATGGTTTCACGTTATCTTTCTTTATGGAGCCTAACGACTGACTGTAATTAATGAATATTAAAAATACGTGAACCTAGGTTAGTGCTGGTAGAGACTTTGTGTGTTGGTATCGTGGATGAAAGCCTCAAATTGGTCTAAGTGCGTTAAGATGGTCTGGCGCGAAGTATCGTGATGCTCATTAAGCACGTTAAGCAGCTTTTTCAGGGTCTTACGATCTTGTTTATTGAGGTTTACTGCCTCTTTGATCTGTGTGAAAAATTCAATTTGACTTGAAGTGTCGTTAAAATCACCGAGCTTGTCTTGCAATAGTTTTAATTGTTTCACGTTGTTTTTGTGCTGTGGGGAAGGGGAGAGTGCGGAAAACCCTTCTAGCAAATAACGCAGCGCTTTGCACTTTATCCTCATCGAGTGAATCACGCTGTCACGACTTTTGTCCGAGATCTTGCGCCGTGCTTTGTCGACCTTTTTAAATTGTTCGGAGACTTTTTGGCTTGCGAAGAGTAACGCAGGTACGTTGTTATCCACTCGTGCGTGCTTTGTACTTCGCAGCAGACTATTCCTGACCAAAGTGCAGTGCATAGTGTATTCTTGTGTCGCTAGCCAACGCGCAACTTTTGCCTGTTCGTAAGCACGTTCGGATTCTATAAAGCCAAAAAGCTGCTCAAGAGAGGGTTTGTGGTTTGGGAGCATTTCAATGTATTGGCTTTTGTCCAAGATAAATACGTCCAAATCACGCAGCTTATTTGTTTTCTTCATCATTATTTTTAAATGAGGTTTCAAAATACGCTGTTCAAAAGGAGGTATCAGTTCGCGAAGTAGCACGCATAGTGAGCGTATGCGCCTCAGTGTGACGCGATACTGGTGTGTATATTCAGGGTCCAAGTCATGGACGATCCCCTGTTCCAGAGAGCGTGCATAATCAAATTCAGTAAGTAAGAAGTAGGGCACTACGAAGTCGAGTTCGGAATCAGTATGTAGCGGTAATTGAAATGATGACTTTCGAAACATGATGAGCGCTTATTTGTCCCCTGCAGTACGAATTAAGTTTATACCCATACTGTCAATTTGTGCGACTTGTCGATTCCTCGTTGACATTAAGTGATGAAGCAAAGTAAACGAGAGCAAAACAAGCTGATGTTCTTGTGAGCAAAATGATCGCCCTTTGTTCGTTTGAGTTGGCTTTTTAACCATTTGAATAAAAAAGACTAATTTTTTGTTGACCAGATAAATTAATCCGTTAAAGTACGCCTCGTTCTCACGGCAAAGGCCGCTGAGACAGATGGTGTCTAACCCATCGCATGATTGCGTTGCCCTGGTGGTGGAATTGGTAGACACAAGGGATTTAAAATCCCTCGGCGTTCGCGCTGTGCCGGTTCAAGTCCGGCCCGGGGCACCATCAAAATCTTTGGTAACAGAGATATAAAAATCAGAAAGGCGCCTTGGCAGAGTGGCTATGCAGCGGATTGCAAATCCGTGGACCTCGGTTCGACTCCGGGAGGCGCCTCCACTATTTCTAAAAACCGGCCTTGTGCCGGTTTTTTACTATCTGGTATTGTCAAACTATTCTAATACACATTTTTTATTGAATAATTAATTTTTGTACAAATACCAACCTCAATTATCAGTTAATCACCCTTTAACTAGTTTTCCCGAATTGCTATCTATAGCGTCATATTGTCACGTGATTTTAGTTCAATACTGAAAATAAAGTTGCACATATATCCTGCTTGTTTCTCTATATGTCTCTAGTTGATATTGCACTGTATCGCTCAGTCTGTCTTTTAATCGAGTATAAAACTAGGTGAGCAAAAAGATTTTCCACCACTTTAATTTAACGTAAATTTAACAATTAAAGGTGGATAATATTACTCATGAGTTGTTGAGGTATATTATTCGAATGACTCGTTATTAAGTTAATGAATTTAAAAGTTATAACTTTATGCGATGAAATTGAGGTTGTTTTAGTTAAATTTCTAATTGTTTGATTTTTAATGATTTAAATTGGCTGTAGTGCAAGTGATTTATTAAAGTCATTGTTGAATACAAAGGTTGTTCATATAAAACAATCATAAGGTTATTTTAAGTAACTGACAAAAATGGATAAATTTATTATTACACAAACTTAACCTAAATTACTTATCGCTCTGGTTGAATTTTGACCGGTTGCTTTGCTATGATTCCGGCTCTTATATTTTTGGTGGTTATCCTTTTATAACCATGTTGATGTATATAGGAACATATTTGGCTTTATAAGCTAGGGCATTTTATTGCCTAAAATTTATATTATTTTACCCTACCATTTCTGCTTATATTGGCGGGAAGGTGAACTAGTTATTAATTTAAAATTAGGTGAAGCAGTGATAAAAAATATTAAAATAAATAGAACAATCCTAAATAAAGGGTTGTCATTTTTATTAGTAATATTCGCTTGTTTACAGAGCATCCATTATGCCAGTGCAGCAGGAAGTACGACGGGACAGCAAAATACATTGGTTATCCTGCTGAACTTCAAAGAAAACCCAAATGAGCAGCCATTAACTTTGTCAGAAGCAAATAATCTAATCTTTGGCATAGTAAATGACTTCTACCGTGAAAGCTCTTTTGAGCAAATGTGGCTGTCTGGGAAAGTCGTGGGTTGGTTTAATTTACCGTTGTCTAATCAGGTTTGTGATTTTACCGCTGTTCAAGATGCAGCGGATCAAGAAGCCATCGCAGCGGGAGTGAAGCTTGAAGAGTACGATCGTATTGTTTACTTGATGACAAAAACGGCATGTGGTGTCGCTGGATCCGCAACTATTGATGGCATGCCTTCACGCGCGCACATCAATGGTGATTTTTCTCCGATGAATATCGCTCATGAGCTTGGACATAACTTTGGTTTGCATCACTCTCGTGCTCTTGATTGTGGCGAGCATACGCTTTCAGACAACTGTACGTTGCGTGAATACGGTGATACCTATGATGTAATGGGTGGTCCAGACATCGGCTATTTGAATACTTTCCAGCGCGAGCGACTAGGATGGCTAGAGGGAGAGCACGCCTCAAAGACACTGGAAGTTACTCAAAATGGTACTTACTCCATCGCGAATTACGAGACGACTAGTGATCAGCCAGTTACGATAAAAGTACCTCGTGGTACTGATCCTTCTACAGGTGCAAAAAAATGGTTTTACATTGAATACCGCCAGTCTATTGGGTTTGACGACTTTTTAGATGCTCGTTCTTACTCGTTCTATCGTGGGGACGTTACGGATGGCATCATCATTCGAAGCGCTGTAGAAGGCGATGGGCGCAGCAGTAATCTGCTTCACTTTAAAACTGATTCTGAATATCGTGCGGTTTTTGGCCGAAATGACTGGTTTGACCCATCTATGCCGGTCGGTGGTAGCTATACTGACCCAGACTCAGGTGTAACATTGAGTTTGGTGAGTGCAGCGAACGGCATCGCCGAAGTAAGCGTTGTCTTTGACGGCTCTGACAACGGTAATATCGGGACTTGTACTGTAAATGCTCCATCAGTGACTGCGAAAGCTGCAACAAACAACTCGGTTGCAGCCGGCGATGAGGTTCAATATCAGGTCACTATTACCAACAAAGATAGTGCAGATTGTTCAGCGAGCAGTTTTTCTGTAAACGCGTCAGTGCCAACTGGTTGGAAAGCAAGCAGCAATGCAATCACGCTAGCAGCAGGTGAAACCGGACAAGTAATGATATCAGTCGTATCTTCGGTTGACGCTAGTGATAAAGACTATGCTTTGAATATGATCGTGACGCACGGAGAGGACTCAAGTCTGCAAACCGCAGCATCCGTGAATTACTCTGTAACTACTGAAATCTCGCCATCACCAGAGCTCGTTGCTGTTGATGATCAGGTGACTATGTCTTCGAAACAGTCGGTGATTATCGATGTGATGGCAAACGATGTTGTTGGAGAGCAAAACTCTGCAAGCGTGCTTTCTTTTACTAGACCAAGTAAGGGGCGACTAGAGCTGTTATCAGATGGCACCCTGCGTTACACACCTGAGAAGAAATTCAAAAATAACGACAGCTTTACCTATACCATAGGTGATGGTCAAAGCAGCTCGACCGCTCAGGTCTCAGTGAAGTTAGAGTCCTCATCTGGTGGCGATTCTGGCAACTCTGGTAAAAATGGGAAAGGTAAGAATAAATAGAACGATATAGTTCGAAATAAAACGCCTGACGAGTTAACGTCAGGCGTTGTTTTATTAAGTTGTAAGTAGACCTTATTCAGGGCAGTTAACAGGCTCTGGACAAGTTGGACATAGCGTACATTCTGCAGACGCTGTTATCGCTTCTACGACAACATTACCGAAGATAGTTTCACCACTCGCATCCACAGTATCTGTAAACGCTCTGACTTCTTCACCCGGTAATGGAAGGCCTTCACCATCTCCTGGGATTGGCTCGTAGTTACCAGTAAAGTCGTAACACTCAGCAGGCGCAAGCATACCAACCTGGATTGGATTCGAGTCTTTGTTGTCGATTACGACAATGCCGTCAATGGTGATATTGGAGGTATTACATACACTACCACTGTAATTGACTTGAAGACCGTATTCATTAATACCAGTATCTTCAAATCGATTCACGACGACGACACTACAGTCTTTCTCTAGAGACAATGAACCAGGGATGTTTTGGCTTGGGCATTCCCAATCTGCGTTGTCAGAAACCGCAACACCACCACCAGTTTCAAGTGCTGCGCTTACTTCTGCGTAGTTAGTGATACCGTTTTGGTCAATAATAAACGAACCATTAAACTCTTGCGTTTGTCCAACGGCGAGCATCGCTAAATTGAACACATGGTCACCAGCAGCCATATCGTTGTCAACGGCTGTAGTGTCTGTTGCCACAACATCATACAATGCAAAGTCACCGGTGTTTTCTACAGTGAGTTTATAGTTGTATTTCAAAGTGTTACCATTGACAACATCACCAAATGTACAAGTTTTAGTGATTTTGATGTCTGGTACGCCTGGTGTGTAACAGAATGAAATATGACTTAATCCATAGTATCTACCGTTTTTACCCACAGGTGCATGTAGTAAGGCATCATCTTGATACAATAATCCATCTGTAAAGTAGTTATATAGGTTTCCGTCAGGACCACCTTTTACGAAGATAGCTTGCATAATCACAGGGCTATCACCTTGATCCCAACTGAAGGTTTTTGCCCCAGGTTGTTGATCAATAACCACTTCAAGCATGCCATCACCGAAAGTGCCGTCTGTAACTGGCTCAAGCTTGTATTCTATCAAACCATCGATCCCTGGAAGTAATTGTTGACAGGTGTTATTCCCTTCAACAAATATTGGTTGCACGCCTCGGCTTGAAGGGTCGCCAGCGGATGCGTAAACAATTTGAGAGCTCAGCACTAAGCTAACCGCTATGACCCAAGTAAACAGCTTAAACATGCTGCTGATATTGATCGCTGTAAGTATATTCTGGCTACATAAAGTGGAACAACGGCAACTCTTATTGCCCCACCAAGAGTTAAATATGGTTTTCATAAAACCTCCTTGTGTAAGTGGGCTCGCTACGTCCTTGAGCCCACATACGTGATAGTTTTCTCACAGAGTTAGACTGCGCCAGTTGACTAGCATAGAGTGTTCCATATTTAACCTTTTGTATTTGTTGATTATTTTTTATTTTTGTACAGAGGGGTGAACAGTTTGTTTATATTTTCATAAATGGTTGAGCTAAAACTTATTCGCTAAACGACTGAATATGTTTTAGTTAAATGAGTATTCAATTAGATGTGTAAAGGATGTAACACTATGCAAACAGGTGTTACACATCACCTTCACATTAGTGGGAGCAGATGAGTAAGCGTCTGTTTCATATTCATAGTGGACAGTTTCAATACCGTCGCTTTTGCGTATCTGCCACAGGTGTAAACAATAAAGTGTCAATCTGTAACATTATCCTAGAACACGTATATATCTTTGTTATCGTAGGTTTTTTGTCTCTTTTGTTTTCTTTCTCTTTCTTTAAAATTGAACACTCTGTTCATTCTCTTCGCTGTTGAAAATATTTAGTTTAATAAAATCATAACCTTAAGTAGTGGCATGCTCTATGCGTTATACGAGCTCGAAACGAAAGTTGTATCTCGCTTTCACTCTTTCTTAAAAGGCAATTAATGACATAGGGACCTTCGTCTAGCTTTAGAAGCGTTCTAAGGAGTAGGTTATGAATTCTTGTAAGTCAGGTATCTGGCATACGATGAAGAGCTTTCTTTATGCAATATTTACAAGCTTGCTAATAGGTAGCTCTGCATTTGCAACACCAACAGATGGCGTATTTGAGTTAGAAGCAAATGCTAATGCGATAGATGACTCTGGAGTAGGTGCTCCAGATGACTGGTCAACGCCGCCAAACAGTGGTGGAGCATTAGTATTTAGCTTTGAGAATGACACGGCAACACCGGATACAATCTTTACTGGTGGTAATAAAGACATCAAAGACATACCAGAACTCGGTTGGAAGACTGGTACGGTACTTGATAAAGGGGACATTCTTCATGCGTATGCAGCGGCATACAACATTAATAATGACCTTGTACTCACCTTTGGTGCAGACCGTTTTGGTAACAGCGGTGATGCCTTCTTAGGTTTTTGGTTTTATCAAGACTCAGTCAGTACAAACCCAGACGGTACATTCACTGGTCAACATATTGCTGGCGACCTTTTGATTCAGGTGAATTATTTGCAAGGGGCAAATGAGGGGCCAGAAATTTTGGTTCTTGAATGGGACACAACTTGTGCGAAAGCTGATAACAATAATCCACAAGATGGTCAGTGTGCTGCGACAAACTTACGTTTGAAAGTTAAGACAAATGCACTGTGTTCACCAGGCGCGCAAGATGTGTGTGCTTCAACCAATACAACTGACTCACCTGCACCATGGGCGTATACGCCAAAAAGTGGTGTCGAAAATGTCTTCCCTCCAGAAACCTTTTTTGAAGGTGGTGTAAACCTTACTGAACTTCTACAAACAGACACCTGTTTTAGCTCGTTTGCAGCCGAAACAAGAGCATCAAGCAGTATTACCGCTCAGTTGAAAGACTTTGTGGTTGGTGACTTTGAGTTGTGTAGTGTTGATATCACTAAAACATGTAATCAAGCGGTCGTGAATGAAACAGAAGATGGTTACGTTTACTCATACAGCGGCGACGTGATTAATGATGGTGTCGGTACGCTCTACGATGTTGTTGTAGAGGATTTAGAAGCAGGTACTACACATAGCTTAGGTGCCATTGCTTCAGGTGACAGTGCTTCATACAGCGGCAGTTTTGAAAGTACAAGCAATGGTCTAACTAATACGGTGAAAGTCACAGCAGCTGCGACTCCGGGTGGCCAAGCGACCATTACTGATACCGCAAGTGATCCATGTGAGTCATTGAGCTTGTCTCCAATGATTAGTGTAACGAAATCATGTGAAAGCGGCTTCAAACTTACTGAAAACGGTATCATTGCAGAAGTGAGCTTCTCGGGAATGGTATGTAACACAACGCCTGGACTTACTTTAGTGAATGTTTCTGTTGTGGATGACTCAGGTACGCCTGAGGATGCTTCTGATGACGTGACAGTAGTGGATAATATCGAACTCGCTTCGGATCAATGTCAGTCTTATACTGGTAGTTATATCCCAACGGCATTTAGCAATGCAGAAACGCAATCTTTCCGTGATACTGTTACAGCGGTTGGTTTCTTGAAAATCGATAATACTCAAGCGACGAATACAGCTTCTGCAGACTGTGACATTTGTCCTGCACCAAGCAACTAGTCTTGTGAATAAAAAGCCTGGAGTATTCTCCAGGCTTTTTCATATGAATTGCGTGATTTAGTTCGGTTTCCCTTTACCGTTTCCACCACCATTCCCACCAGAAGTCGATTGTAAGGTGATGCTAATCGTAGCGGTTGAAGAAGATTGACCGTCACTGATCGTATAAGTAAATGAATCATTATTCTTAAACTTCTTCGAAGGTGTGTATTCAATGGAGCCATCGCTCAGTACACGGGCGCTGCCTTTGTTTGGCTTAGCGACCGTAATGGCAAAAGAGGCTGATTGTTCAAACGAGTCATTATTTAACTGCTCGATGCGAACGACAGATTTATCACTGATCGTTACGCTATCATTCACCGCCTCAAGTGGTGACGTCGACTCAGACAACACAGTGTAAGATAGCTCGGTTTTGGCTGATTGTTCATTTTCAGCATCTATAACGTCAACGGTTATGCTGTAAGAGTTCGGCTGAGCATCGCTGTTTGACGTAACCATGACCGTCGTTTCTGCACTCATGCCGGAAGGAACCGTCAAGGCACTTGCGTCATAATTCCACCCGTCAGGAACGCTTAAAGCCGTTGTATAGGTCGCGTCTGCACATTCTGTATTGTTCTGGTTCGTCACTTTAAGATTATACGCTAACGTTTCTCCAGCATTTGCATCAGAACCTGATAGTGGGGTTAGAGAGAGTAGAGGCGATGTCGCAACACATTGCCCGGATTCACCACCAAATATGACACTGACCTGTGCGTTTTGACCATTAGCACTTTCCAAAGTAATCGACACGCCTGTTTTTGGATCGGTGAACGTTCCACCAATTGGAAGAGCAGGGTCTTCCCAGTCATTACTCCCAAATAGTTGTTTGAAAGTGGAGTCAGGCTTCATGTGTAGCAAGCGGCTACTTTTAAGATCACCGTCTGTCGCTAGGCGCACAACCACACCTTCTGTCACATCTTGGCGGTATACGATGTACGAACGGTCACGTAAAAAGCTGTCGTAGCCAAGAGCTTGTCGATATTCAACGTAAAACCATTGGCGCTGACCTGTAATTGGATCGGTACCTCTTGGGATTTTTAAAACTTTTGATGAAGTACTTTCAAAGTCTTCATAGGCATCAATAGAGTAAACACCATCACTAGAAATGATTTGAGCAGGGGAGGTCTGCCACCCTAAGTTTTCCAATTGGAAGGCGCTAAAGTAACCCATATCGTAGTTACCCATTGTATCGTAGCTATCACCGTACTCTATGACACGGCAATCACCAGCCAACGTACCGTCTTTACAGTCGAGTGCGGAAGCGTGATGCAATCCAAAATTATGTCCTAATTCATGGGCGATAACTCGAGGCTCGAAAACCGCATTTATTGACGCTCTAGAGGGAGTTACTCCTTGGCTACCAGAGCCTTCTGATGCACATCCAGTTTTGGTTGTTAAGTAGATAAAACGGTCATAGTTTGATAGTTGATATCCCGCAGTTTCAGCCATTTTGTTGGCTTCCGCTGCTACAGTATCATCATCGCAAATTTGGTTTGATATCGGTAAGGTGAATGTTCCAGCAACATCACCAGATAGCCAAAGTTGCCCCTGGGACATTTGCGAATAGAAGTCGCTAACGGTATTAAAAACAACATGATGGGCGTCTTCTTTAGAGAGCGGGATCTCTTGAGGGTTTTCTTGGAAATTGACGAGTACAACTAATGTTTTTTGTTCACCACTAGCCACTTGCTCAGCATAAACCTCTGATGAAAAAGAATATGCTGACACGAGGGTTACAAAGCCAAGAGCTAGCAAGCGTAAATTTGACGCAACAAAGCCCAATTGAGGGAGGATGACCTTCTTCAATTTATATACCTACTTAATATTTTGATATTAAATGAAATTACAAATTCATAATGTTTTAAATAAAATAAATACCGAGCTCTACCCAAATAGAACCAGTAATTATCAAGTGTGCATTATGTTTTATAAAGTTTGTTTTATATTTGTGTGTGTTTATTACTTTTAACCACGAGGCGAGATATTAGCAGAAGGGGTGGTTAAAATTCAACCATGCATTTCGGTTTTTATAAGTTCATGAATTATAATGTTTAACTACTTTTTACTGGTGGTTTTTATAAAAATAATAAGAAATAATATTGTATGCAACAAAAGTAGTTACAAAGACAGTAGTAATATTACACCGTGTAGTATGCAACACTCTTAATTGTTTGTTATTTCTTTTGTTTCCTATATAAATGACTTATTAAAAATAAGACGCTATCAATTCCATAGAGAAAATTGTCAAATTAAAGAAATATTAATTTCAAAAAACAAGAGACTTATTATATCTGGATATAGGCAACGCCATTTTTGCCATTTTTCTTTATCTCATACATTGCATGATCGGCTTTTTGATAAACTTCATTAAACTGTTGTTTTCCTTTATCAAATAGACAAACACCGATGCTCATTCCAATCGTTACTTTATTTAAGTCCTGATTTATCGCAGGAATGATGGAACTTAAGAGTCGATCACAAAGTTGAGATATTTCTTCTTGATTTGAATAAGAGCTTAAAACGACAAACTCATCTCCTCCTATGCGTCCGACTTGAGACTTGCTTGGCGCAAGCTCTGTTAAGCTATTGGCGATATTAATGAGGAGAGTATCACCAGTATGATGGCCTAGCTGGTCGTTAACTGCTTTAAAATTATCTATATCAACAAACACTAAGGCAGACTGCTGAGACGGCTTGGTTTGAGGTTGATGATTAAAGTTTTCCTCAATTGCTTTTCTATTTAACAGTCCGGTCAATGGATCACTCGAAGCTAACTTAGCCAGTTGCTGCTCATATCGCTTTTCTTTTGTAATATCGATATGAGTGCCCATCATGCGTAGTGGTTCGCCATCAGAACCATACTCGACGATGCGCCCTCGATCGTAGACCCAACTATCACTGCCGTCTTTATGAATCATGCGATGAACTACCTCATAAAGGTCGGTTTTGCCAGCTAGGTGACCTTCAAATGCACCCACCGCAAGATCATAATCTTCAGGGTGGAGATTGTTTTTCCACGTTTCAACCGTCGCGGTTAACTCATGGGGCTGATAACCTAGCATTTTGCCCCACTGCATATTGAATATCGTCAAAGTACCTGAAGGAATATGCTGCTCCCACAAACACAGTCCATTACTGTCGAGTGCAGCATTCAACTTTTCTTGTAGTCGCGCATTCTTCCGCTTCAGCTCTTCATTTTCTTTTTCTAAGACGGCAATTCGAGTTAGATATTCTTCCATTTTGCGCATAATTTACGTCGTTTTCGGAGCGACAATATACGAAAAATACTTTGCAATTTCTATGATTGAGCTTGGAGATATAGGCATTGAATATGCGGTAAATAATAAAGAATCGGTGATGTTACTTAAGAGCAGCAAAGTAAATGCTTGGAAAAACAAAGAAGGAAATAGGGGATAAGCGAGAGGCTCTCCTGGTGCAAAGTCATAAATGAGGCCTTTGCACCGGGACTACTGAGGGTTAGCGGTTTAGTGCACCACAACGCTCAGGCTGGTAGGTGATATCGACAATTTCAATTGTCTTCACTTGATTATTTGGCATTGGCCATTCAAGTTTTTGACCAACAGACAAACCGATCAGTGCGCTGCCTACGGGCGCAAAAATGGAAATATCATCACTGCTTTTCAGCTCAGATGGGTAAACCAGTGTCTTTGTCATGGTTCTATCTTCACCTGCAAATTTAAACTCTACAGTTGAGTTCATCGTGACCACATTATCTGGCATTTGTTCTGGCTCAAGAACCGTCGCACGGTCTAGCTCTGCTTCTAGCTCAACAAGCTCCGCCGCGATGTTTGGCATTTTATCCAACAAAGCCGTGATTCGGTTCATATCTAAGCTTGAAATGTAGATAGAATTGTTTTCTGACATTTTATGACTCCCAAATAAAAGGCCGCCTCACAAACATGGGACGGCACTCTATATGTCAATTACGGTATCAATCATATGGATTTTATTCCATATGAACTAAATCAGATTCTAGTCTTTATAGTGCGACTTAGCTAGTAAAAGATTTTTGTTGTGAGACTTGATTTTTCTAAAACTTTCAGTCACTTCAGTTGTTCACCTTTAATAGCCTTGAAACGGCTAGGTTAAAACGAATGCTTTGTTTTTAAACAAAGCAGGGTTTATCGTTAGCGTGGTTTAACTCGACAATCATTGCCATTCTGTAAAAGCCAAAACTGTATAGCCCTTTGTGAGCATGACTGCGGTTATCTCATTTTGTAAAAACTACCAACATCCGTTAATAAATTACCTTTTATTCTTCAATATCAAGATAAAAACGTTTATCTACCCCTTTGGGGTAGTTTGAAATTGTAATTGATTTACATCATGTATTAATTTTCTTTCACAATTAACAATGAGCTCAGTGATAAGAACCTAACCCTTAGGAATTATAATGAGCAAGTTGAAGCTAGTAGTCATCGGTAACGGTATGGTAGGGCACCGTTATATTGAAGACTTAGTCGAGAAAGCTGATATGTCTAATATGGACATTACGGTTTTCTGTGAAGAACCTCGTGTCGCATACGACCGTGTGCACCTTTCCTCTTACTTTTCTCACCATACTGCAGATGAACTTTCTTTAGTGAAAGAAGGCTTCTACGAGAAACACGGTATTAACATGCTGATCGGCGAACGCGCGATTAACATCAACCGTGACAACCGCATCGTGTACTCAAGCACTGGTCGCGAAGTTCAATACGACAAGCTGATTCTTGCTACTGGCTCATTCCCATTTGTTCCACCTATCAAAGGTCACGAAAGCAAAGACTGTTTTGTTTACCGTACTATCGAAGATCTTAAAGCGATCGAAGCGTGTGCGAAGAACAGTAAATCCGGCGTGGTTATCGGTGGTGGTCTACTCGGTCTTGAAGCAGCAGGCGCACTAAAAGCATTGGGTGTAGAAACACACGTTGTTGAGTTCGCACCAAAGCTGATGGCTGAGCAACTTGACCTTGCTGGTGGTAACCAACTTCGTCAAAAGATCGAGCGTATGGGCGTGAACGTTCACACCAGCAAAAACACGCTTGAGATTGCGGCAGAAGGCACAAACGCACGCAATGTTATGCGTTTTGCTGACGGCTCAGAGCTAGAAACAGACTTCATCGTATTCTCTGCAGGTATTCGTCCACAAGACAAACTAGCTCGTCAAATGGAGCTAGAAGTTGGCCCTCGTGGTGGTGTTGCCATCAACGACCACTGCCAGACTTCTGATGAGAACATCTACGCTATTGGTGAGTGTGCGTCTTGGAACGACATGTTCTACGGTCTTGTTGCTCCGGGTTACAAGATGGCGACGGTTGCCGTTGATCACCTACTAGGTAACACAGAAAGCAAATTCGAAGGCGCTGATATGTCTGCGAAGCTAAAACTGCTTGGTGTGAAAGTGGGCTCTATCGGTGATGCGAATGGTCGCACTGAAGGTTGTAAGAGTTACGTTTACCAAAACGAAGAACAAGAAGTTTACAAACGTCTTATCGTTTCTGAAGACAACAAGAAACTGCTTGGTGCGGTATTAGTGGGTGATACGTCTGACTACGGCGATTTGCTTCAATTGATGTTGAACGAAATCGACCTACCAGAACACCCAGATGCCTTGATCCTTCCTGCATACGCAGGCGCTGAGAAACCAGCACTAGGTGCCGACGCTCTACCAGAAAGCGCAGTGATCTGTTCATGTTTCGATGTAACCAAAGGCAAGATCGCACAAGCGGTTGCTGATGGCCACCATACATTGGGCGACATCAAAGCAGTGACTGGCGCTGGCACAGGCTGTGGTGGTTGTATTCCTCTAGTCACTTCTGTTCTAAACGCAGAGCTTGCTAAATCGGGTATTGAAGTGAAGAACGACGTCTGCGAGCACTTCGCTTACTCGCGCCAAGAGTTGTTCCACCTAATCCGTATCGAAGAGATCAAAACGTTTGATGAGCTTTTAGAGAAATACGGTAAAGGTTACGGCTGTGAAGTTTGTAAACCACTGGCTGGTTCTATCTTGGCTTCTTGCTGGGGTGAGCACATTCTTAAGCCACAACTGGTTAAGCTGCACGACACCAACGATAACTTCCTAGGTAACATTCAAAAAGATGGTACTTACTCCGTAATCCCACGTATGGCGGGTGGTGAAGTTACACCTCAAGCATTGGGTGCGCTAGCGAACGTTGCTGCAGAGTACAACCTATACACCAAAGTAACCGGTGCTCAACGTATTGGTCTGTTTGGTGCTCAAAAAGACGATCTTCCAGAGATCTGGCGCAAGCTTATCGACGCTGGTTTCGAAACAGGTCAAGCGTATGCAAAAGCACTTCGTATGGCGAAGACATGTGTGGGCTCAACGTGGTGTCGTTACGGCGTTCAAGACTCTGTTGGTCTGGGTTCTTACATCGAGAACCGTTACAAAGGCATTCGTACCCCTCATAAGATGAAGTTCGGTGTTTCTGGCTGTACTCGTGAGTGTGCGGAAGCACAAGGTAAAGACCTTGGCATTATCGCGACTGACGCAGGTTGGAACATGTACGTATGTGGTAACGGCGGCATGAAACCTCGTCACGCAGACCTACTTGCAAGTGACCTAGATAAAGAAACGCTAATCAAGTACATCGACCGCTTCATGATGTTCTACATCCGTACTGCTGCGCCACTACAACGCACATCAGTTTGGATGGAAAACATGGAAGGTGGCGTTGACTACCTACGCGAAGTGATTGTTAACGACAAGCTTGGCATCAACGCTCAACTAGAAGCTGACGTAGCGAAGCTTGTAGACGAGTACGAGTGTGAGTGGACTGCGACTATCAACGACGAATCACAACTGACTCGTTTCGCACACTTCATCAACTCTGACAAGCGCGATGACAATGTTGTGTTTGTTCAAGAGCGCGAACAGCATCGTCCAGCGACCTTCACGGAGAAACATCCTGAAGCGAAAGGCGACATCCTACACGTAGCGATCACTGAAGCATAAGGGAAGGTTGAACATGTCATTTGAAAAGATTTGCCAAATCAACGACATCGTACCGGGCACTGGCGTTTGTGCACTGGTTGATGGTCAGCAAGTTGCGGTATTCCGCCCAACACAAGCAGAAGAAGTGCTGGCGATCAGCAACACAGACCCGTTCTTCCAATCAAACGTGCTTTCTCGCGGTTTGATTTGTGAGCACCAAGGCGAACTTTGGGTAGCAAGCCCACTTAAAAAGCAACGCTTTAACCTGACAACAGGTGCGTGCATGGAAGACGAGCGTTTTAACGTGAAAGCGTATAAAACGCGCGTAACCAACGGTGAAGTAGAAATTTCTGCATAAGCTTGGTTTGCATTCCCTCCTCCTTAAGGGGAGGGAATGCACCGAGTACTTAGATTCAATAGACAAAGGCTTTCCAAGCGTCATCTTGGGGGAACAGGGAAGCGAGATGATGTCGACAGCAGTGGGTGTCAACGGGAAGCCTTTCTCTATTCAATCTTTAACTTTTTAACTTTCAATTTTGAATAAGGACACATTCATGTCTACAGACTTTAAACCTGCTGAATTCGTGCAAACCATGATCAACGTGGGTGAAGCGAAAATTAATACCAGCACACGAGATCTTCTGCTTCGCGGCACGATGGCAGGCGTTATTCTGTCTCTTGCGGTGGTGGTTGCTATTACCGCGATTGTACAAACGGGCATTGGCCTTGTGGGGGCGCTTGTTTTCCCTGTGGGCTTTGTGATTCTCAGTGTGATGGGTTACGACCTTGTCACAGGTGTTTTTGGTCTTGCTCCTTTGGCTAAGTTTGCTAACCGTCCGGGTATCACTTGGGGTCGTATTTTCCGTTGCTGGGGATTGGTAGGTTTGGGTAACCTGATTGGTTCTCTAATTGTGGCTTACCTAGTCGCAATCTCTCTAACCGGTAACTTCTCTCTAGAGCTCAACGCGGTAGCGAAGAAGTTTGTCGCTGTATCGACTGCCCGTAGCCTTGGTTTCGAAAACATGGGTATGGACGGATGGATCACGTGTTTTGTACGCGCTATCTTCTGTAACCTAATGGTGTGCCTAGGCGTGATCGGCAACATGACGGCACGTTCAGTATCTGGTCGTGTAGCGATGATGTGGTTCCCAATCTTCATCTTCTTCGCGCTAGTATTCGAGCACACAGTAGTAAACATGTTCCTATTCCCACTGGGTATGATCTTAGGTGCGGATTTTGGTATCGCGACTTGGTTGAACTTCAACCTTATCCCAACCATCTTAGGTAACATCGTTGGTGGTCTCGTAATGACTTGTCTGCCACTGTATCTAACTCATGCGAAAACAGCGCCTTCTATCTGCGTAGTTGAAGAAGAAGTAAAAGCAGAACCTGCAATCGCAAAATAAACCGCTTTATATGGCCCTATCTTTTGCGGGTGGGGCTATTCAACTCATTTAACTTTCAATAGATATTGTATTGATTTAGCTATAAAAAGTAATAACTCCTTGGGGTAGTTTAAACCTTAAGTTAATAACGTGAGTGTTACTCTTTATATCCAAATTTCCGATAGGCGTTGATATGACTACTGCGAACTCATCTTTAAACAGCGGCTTTGTTTCTTTAGTTGGTGCAGGTCCGGGCGATCCAGACTTGCTGACGGTCAAAGGTTTGAAAGCGATTCAAGTGGCTGAAGTTGTGGTGTATGACCGATTGGTGTCGAAAGACATTCTTGAACTGGCTCACGCATCTGCTGAGATGATCTATGTAGGCAAGAAACTGGACTTTCACTGTGTACCTCAAGATCAAATTAACCAAATCTTGGTACAAAAAGCACAAGAAGGTAAATGCGTTGTGCGCCTAAAAGGTGGTGATTCTTTCATCTTTGGACGCGGTGGTGAAGAGCTAGAAGAGCTAGCCGAATTTGGCATCAAATACGAAGTGGTGCCGGGGATCACCGCGGCGGCGGGCGCGACGGCTTACGCGGGTATTCCATTAACGCACCGTGACCACGCGCAAAGCGTTCAATTTATTACGGGTCACGTGCAAAAAGACGGTCGCGAAATTGAGTGGCATTCGTTAGCGCAATCTAACAACACACTTGTGTTCTACATGGGTTTGAAGCAAAGCGGTCATATCATGGATAACCTGATCACTCATGGATTAGATCCTGAGATGTCATGCGCAATTATTGAAAACGGTACCCGCCCAGAGCAGCGCGTGTTCCAAGGAAAATTGAACGAACTTTCTGAAATGGCTGAGAAGGCGATCAGTCCAGCATTGATCGTCGTTGGCAGCGTGACTCAGTTGCACAACAAACTAGACTGGTTTAGAAAATAAGTTCGTCTAATGGTTAGATTTTGCAGGGGCTATGACGTCTCTGCATTTCTTGCTTACGCATTGGCATTTGATCAATCAAGTTGTTGATAAATGGCCAATCCGTTTCTGCGCCCCATCGGTATTTCTCTTGGCCATCTTTACCAAGTAAAATTGCGGTATGTGAACCTTTTTCAATTTCATACAGCTTGGCAAGCATTTTCAAATCAAATTCTTCTTTGAGCCAAGCTGGAGACGTATAGCCTTGTTCTGTAATGACTAATGTGACCACATCTCTGTCTTCCAACTCACACTCATTCATAAGTGTTTCTAGCAAGAATTGTTTAACGTATTCATCGTTTTCTGGAGCGAAGTAAAGCACACTCCGATGCGGCCAGTACTTTGAATGTGCTGGATAACCGAATGCTGTCGATGACAAGATACAAGAAAGTAGTATCACTAGTAACTTTCCGCCCATGACAGTTCCCCTAGAAACCCAAATACCGTTTATACGTTAAGTTTAGTGGAATTGGCTCATTGTGCTTTTACCAAAACTGACTTAGGGTAGGCAGCAAATAAATCAAGCGTAGAAAAGATGAATTCAGAAAGAAAACAAAAGATCGCCATTTTGGTTGATGTACAGAATGTGTATTACACCTGTCGCGAAGCGTATCGCAGTAATTTTGATTACAACCAGTTTTGGTATGTTGCGACGCAAGGGAAAGAGGTGGTGAGTGCTCGTGCTTATGCCATCGCGAGTAACGATCCAAAACAGCGTCAGTTTCATCACATTTTACGCGGTGTTGGGTTCGAGGTAATGCTTAAACCCTATATTCAGCGTCGTGACGGCAGCTCGAAAGGCGACTGGGATGTCGGTATTACTCTTGATGCGATTGAAATTGCCCCTGAAGTTGAGGAAGTGATTCTCGTTTCTGGAGATGGGGACTTTAGTCTTCTGGTGGAACGAATTCAGCAGCGCTTCAATAAAACGGTGACCGTTTATGGTGTACCTAAGCTAACATCCCAAACTCTGATTGATTATGCAGATAACTTTGTCGCGATTGATGATGACTTCTTACTGTAATCACTAACGTGACAAAGAAAAGGCGAGTCATTCAGGCTGTACGCTAACGTACAATGACTCGCCTCTAATTTATTGTTGATTTGGCTAATTATGAAGGAATGATCATTTGTCCTAACAAGTAGCCCAGACAGCAAGCACCAATCACACCAATCAAACCTACCGACATAAATGAGTGGTTGAAGTACCACTTACCAATCTTAGTGGTACCTGACGTATCGAAGTTCACTGTCGCGATATCTGAAGGGTAGTTCGGAATAAAGAAGTAACCGTATACCGCAGGCATTAGGCCGATAAGCAGTGCAGGATCCAGACCCAAGCCAAGACCGACAGGCAACATCATACGTGCAGTCGCTGCTTGAGAATTCACTACAACCGACACAATGAACAACGCAAGCGCGAACGTCCAAGGGTAGTTGGTTACCATCTCAACGATGCCAGATTTGAACTGAGGCATTGCGTATTGGAAGTAAGTATCTGACATCCAAGCGATACCGAAGATAGCAATGGCAGCCACCATACCTGATTTGAATACTACGCCGTTTGGTACGTCACGTGGATCAGTTTTGGTTGCAAGCAAAATGATACCGCCGAAGCAGAGCATCATCATTTGAATCACAACGGCCATGCTGATTGGTTTCGCGCCATCTACGATGGTACGAATGTCCGGCCACATCGCGATAACGACGATAACCAAGATAGACGCGATGAACAGCAACACAGAGTTACGAGCACTTGTTGGTAGCACTTCATCAAGAGACGTTGCAGTGGTGTTGAGGATCTTTTCACGCCACACCGGATCTTTTAAACGCTCTTGGTATTCTTCATCGTCTTCCAGTTCTTTACCGCGTTTTAGGCTGTAAAGTGACATCAGCAACGTACCGAATAGCGTCGCTGGAACAGTAACGAGCAAAATAGAAAGCAGAGTGATCTCGTGCTGAATATCAGAGAGTTGTGCCAAGTAGTAAACCACTGCCGCTGAAATTGGAGAGGCCGTAATCGCGATTTGCGAAGCGACGGAAGCGGCTGCCATTGGACGTTCCGGACGAATGCCGTTTTTCAGTGCAACGTCGCCAATGATTGGCATGATGGAGTAAACCGCGTGACCTGTACCGAGCAAGAAGGTCATAAAGTAAGTAACAAAAGGAGCGATCAGGGTGACGCGTTTTGGGTTTTTACGAAGCACACGTTCGGCAACTTGCAGCATGTATTTCAAACCACCAGCCGCTTCAAGAATGGATGCACATGTTACCACTGCTAGGATGATCAACATAACGGTGACAGGAGGGGAGGTTGGCGGCATCTTAAAGATGAAGACTTCAATCACCAAACCAATACCAGATACGACCCCAAGGCCTATACCACCATAACGTGAGCCGATATACAGCATCACGAGCAAAAATAGAAACTCAAGATACAACATGTGGATTTCCTTATTCAAAACAGGGGGCTATATAGCCAAATTACTTAATTACATTGTCCCGATATTCAGAAAGAAAATACTTCATGTTGTTCACACTCCTTTGGATAAGAAACAGCAATATTCAATTATTGGCAATAACTCACGCTACACAGGGAAACTGTTAACACAGTTTTATCAGGGTGTTTTTATGCTGTGTATTTTTGCGATCATGTCAGCGCTAAATGCGAAGAGGTTTAAGAGTTTGTTGCTATTCATCGCATACGTAACCAGACCTTACGGGCGCAAAGAGCTTGAAAATAGAGGCAGAGACCACAGATGAGAATAGGCTTTTGTTATGTGAACACAAAGGATAATAGTTTGCATTGCGATTAGTGCTTGGGTATAAAGGTGTCAGAATGACTACACCAACAATAAACCATCATGTCTGAGCAATTTTTCCCGCAACTATTTCAAACTTCGAGTGAGATTACGCCTTACCTGCACGGTGATATTGGCGAAATAGGGCAAGAAGTTATTCATATCGAAAATGATATCAATCCGATCATTCAAGGCCTTTACCAACAGTTGTCTGAGGCTCATCCGGAAGCGGGAAAAGCGTATTGGTTGACGAGAACGTGGGATTTGTTGTGTTGGCAGCCTGTTTATGTTGCGTTCATTTCTATTTACGGTTTCCACACGTTGCCAAACATTCGTGAGATGGCGCAGCAACTCAAGCCTTGTTTTGTGTCTGGATATCGATTCGCTGATGAAACACATATACATGGTAAGCCAGAAGAATTAATAAAAGAGGCCGGACGTCAAATTCGAGAGTTGTTCGATTTCTACCAACAAGAAATGAGTCAATGGACGCGCATTCGCCCAGGCTTCACTCATCAATTGATGTCGGATGGGATCATGGCTTGTTTGATTCGTCTTCAACAGCGTTTTCCGCAAATGACCAACACGACATTGCGTGAACATGCCATCTTGTGGTTACAGGCATTGGGTTTAGATGCCAACAATAGTCATTCACTTTATGAGACGTCACTGGATCAGCCGCTAAAATTGGTCAGAAAAAGCTGTTGTTTAGTCTATAAGTGTGAAGGCAGAAAGCTTTGTGAAGATTGTCCTCGTTTAGAAAAAAATCGACAGCTTATGAGCAAGCATAATCCTAATTAACATTTGGTTAACTTATGTAACAGTGCTCGATTTGAGAGTGAGAATAAGTATCATTGCATGCTCTTGTTGACAACAAAAAGATAAATACAATGATAAAAAGGACGTTTTCTCTTAATCTCATCGTACTTGCGATGAGCAGTGGATACGCAGTTAGCTCAATAGCTGCGGAAGAACTTCAACAAACATCAACACCAAGTGATGAACAAATGGTAGTCGTGGGCAGTGTGATGCCGAAATCGATCTCTGATATTCCAGGAACGGTTTGGTTTGTAGGGCAAGAGGAAATTGCCCAACAATATCGCGCGGGCAAGACACTTGGTGACATTCTTTCTGCGACCATTCCTTCGTTAGACGTTGGTACGGGTGGTCGAACTAACTACGGCCAGAACCTGCGTGGCAGAGCGATGTTGGTGATGATTGATGGTGTCTCACTGCAGTCTTCTCGCCCAATTAGTCGTCAGCTTGATGCGATTGACCCATTCAACATCGAGCGAATTGAAGTACTATCTGGTGCAACCTCCATTTATGGGGCTGGCGCTACAGGTGGTGTTATCAGCATTATCACCAAGAAAGCTTACTCCGATTACTTGTCATTTGAATCCTACGTGAGTGGGACTTCAGGCTTTAACAGCAGCGATGACTTTGATTATAAACTAGCGCAGTCTATCTCAGGTGGTAATGAGCGAATTGCCGCTAGGGGTTCGGTTGTGTACACCGAGACACAAGATGCATTTGACGCAAATGGCGACATTGTCACCCCAGATATTTCCCAAGGTTCTCTGCAATACAACTCGACGCTTGATGTGATGGGATCGACAGAGATTCAAATCTCCGATGCCAGCAAGTTAAACCTTGTCGCACAATACTATGACAGCCAGCAAGATTCGCCATACGGCTTGTACATTGTTAACAATAAATTTGTTGATGTACGAGAGGGATTCGATTCCGATCGTGAACACGGTACAGAGCGAGTTCTCTTAAGTGCGAACTACGCTCACGACAGCGTATTCGACCATCAACTGATTGGCGAGTTGTCTTACCGAAGTGAAGACCAAACGTTTACTCCTTATTACCAAGGTGCTTCTCAGCAAAAGACAGAGATTTTTGCTGGACGTTTGGCACTGGCAAAAAACTGGGAATCATTCAACCTTGTTTATGGTGTTGATGCGTATTTAGACCGTTTTGAGAGCAATCAAGCTCTATTCGATCCAAGCATTGCAAACAACTCTGGAAACTTGATTAATAAAACGTACGCCGAAGTTGGTCGTTACCCAGGTGTAGATGTAACGTCTTACGCAATGTTTGTTCAAGGTGACTATCAAATTAATCAAGATTGGTCTGTTCAAGCAGGCTACCGCTATCAATACATGGACAACAAGATTGATGACTTTGTTGCCTATAGCGTACAAAAGAAGATTGCCTCGGGTAAGGGGGTGTCAGCGGATGCGGTACCAGGTGGCAGCACCGACTACTCTGTAAGTCTGTTTAATTTGGGCACCATTTATCAGATTAATGATGAATCTCAACTTTGGGCAAACTTCTCCCAAGGTTTCGAACTTGCTGACCCTGCGAAGTACTATGGTCAAGGCAGCTATGATGCTGTGGATGCAAACGGTCATTATGCGTTGAACAACAGCATTAATGTGTCTGACTCAAAAATGTCAGGTATTAAAACGGACAGCTATGAGATCGGTTACCGTCTTGATACCAACTCTCTTGCGCTTCAGGCGGCAGGCTATTACTCGCTTTCAGACAACTCCATCAAGTATGATAGAAAAACGTTGTTGATTACGAATGTTGACGACGAGCAGCGTGTTTACGGTGCAGAAGCAAACATCAATTACTGGGTGACCCGCGATATCCTGTTAGGGGCATCAGGACACTACGTAGTTTCTGAGCTGAAAACCGATGGTAAATGGGAAGATTTGAGCGCAGGTAAAGCCAGTACGTCTAAGGCTAATGCATGGGCTGCATACTACCAAGATTCGTACTCGATTCGTCTACAAAGTCAGACGATGTTTGATTACGAAGATGACGCCAACAATAAGTTGGAGGGCTACACCACGTTTGATCTTCTGGGTAATGTAACACTACCTGTTGGGCAGTTAGGCTTTGGTATTCAAAATCTATTTGACGAAGACTACACAACCGCTTGGGGTCAACGTGCGCAGATTCTCTATGCAGCACACTACGATGCAGCAGCGTACGACTACAAAGGAAGAGGTCGCACATTCACACTGAACTACAGTGTTGAATACTAAAGCTAACTCTCTTCGAGTATCAAAAAAGCCGCTTAAAGCGGCTTTTCTTTTAGGCTTGATCTGTCGGCACTGTGTCTACAACATTTTCCGTGCTTTCCGAAGCTTGGTTTTGCTCTTCAGCTTCCATTTTTGCACGTTCAGCTTTGGAGATATAACGCGGCTTATTGCTCTTATGTAGCTTAGCGTTATGCTTCTTCTGCTTCGCTTTTAAGATCTGATTGATTTTCTTCTTGCGGTTCATGGTGGTGGTCCTTTAATTTAGCGGGGCAGGATAGTTATTTTTTTATCAAGTTACAACTAAATAAGCCCTTACGTCGGTCGCAAGATTCAAGTACGTTTCTATGTCCAATCATCTCTCGCGTTTTAATGGAGTCCAAATGAAAACACTGATCACTGAACGTTTGATATTACGTCTTGTGAGTGTAGATGATGCACCATTCATATTAGAACTTTATAACCACCCAGACTTTTACCGTTTTGTCGGAGATAAACAAATTCGTACTGAATATGAAGCGGCGCGTTATATAAAAGAAAACATGCTACGCATGCAAAAAGTTAAAGGCGTGAGTTTACTCGTAGTAGAGAAAAAGGACGATGGACAGCCGATCGGTATTTGTGGGCTAGTTAAGCGTGACACATTGCAACACTACGATCTTGGGTATGGTTTTTTACCTTCTGCTTATGGTTGCGGCTACGGAGTCGAGTCGGCAACCGCGGTGCTGGAATATGCTCGAGAGGAAATGAAACTCGATAAGTTGGCTGCCATCACCAACAATGACAATATTCGTAGTATAAGTTTGCTCAAAAAACTGGGCTTTGAGTTTGAACGAGTTGAGCAGCAATACGATAATGGTCGAACGTTAGAACTTTACACAATGACGTTGTGATTTTTGGAAGCTCATGAGCGATATTTTACTTGGCAAGCTCGCCACTGAATTTAAGACGGTAAAAGCCATGGTAGAGGTTTACTGTCACGATCACCATGGAACAAAAAGTGACTTGTGCTCAGAATGTCGTGAGCTGCTTGAATACGCAGAAGTTCGTCTTGACCGTTGTCCTTACGGAGAGAATAAACCGACGTGTAACAAGTGTCCGATTCACTGTTATAAACCGGACCCGAAAGAGCAAATGCGTTTGGTCATGCGTTACTCTGGCCCCAGAATGCTACTGAAACATCCCATCTTGGCGGTTCGTCATTTACTTCATGAAAAGCGCGCGGTACCGGAAAAACCTGCAGCGAACGCGTCAAACCGTCACAAACGTTTATCTAAACAAAAAAGCGAAGAATAAAAAACGAGGGCGACATGCCCTCGTTTTCGTTGAGTGGAAGTTGTGTGGTTAGAGGCCAGCCGCCATACGCTGCTTAGTTTTACTCGCTGCAAGTAGCATGTATACGCCAGTCGCAACCAAAGCGGCAAACAAGTAGCCTAGTAAGCCATGTTCTTGGCCCATAAATTTATCAGCCACAACCGGGCCAGCAACAGAGCCAATGCTGTAGCTGAACAGCATGACTTGTGTGGCAGAGACAATAAAGCGCTCATCAAGTCCTTCACAACCTAAGTTGATCGCAATTGGGTACAAGGCAAAAGTAGCTGCACCTAAAAAGAATAAAGCAGCAGCTAATACCACGGCTGACGATGAAATAAAGGTCAAACCGATCGAAAAAATACCCAAAATACAGAAGAACGCCATTAACACTGTGCGGCTCATGTATTTGTTCAATGTGGTCACCATTGGTTGAACCAACATGCCACCTAGGATCACTAATGCCATCAATGTACCAATGTCTTGATGGTTGATTTTACGGTTAGTGAGCTCAACAGGCATTAATCCGTAGATCGCGCCTAAGGTCAAACCTGATACAACACAACCAATAATTGCAGCATGGTTTAGCTTGGCAATTTGCTTAAATGACAAAGCGGTTGATTCATGGCTGTTTGGTTGTTCACACTCAATAAACATTAGCACCAACATCGCCATTAGGATCAACGTCGTGATCGCGATAAACGGAACGCCGCCACTTACGCCAAGCACGCCAATACCAAATTGGCCTAATGCTGAACCGCCATAAAGCGATAGCATGTACAAGCTCAAACGCTTCGCACGCGATGCTTCGTCGCCAGACATTAGCCAAGATTCAACAATGACAAAAACGCCCGCAACGGCAATACCTGCGATAAAACGAGCAGCAAGCCACACTAACCCATTAGCAAAAACGGGTAGCGTGACAATCGTTAGCGAGAATGCCGCTAAGCAGCCAATAAACGCTTTACGGTGACCAACTTGACGCACGACACGCTCAATAAACATCGCGCCGACCAATAAGCCGCCATAAAAAACACTCGCCAACCAACTCGCATAATCTGCTGAGATGTTGTATTCACCGAGCATGAGAGGGATCAAGCTCATTAAATAGCCCGAAGCCACCGCATAAAGAGACAGTGCGACGACTGGAACTGTAACTCGTGGTGATGCTGCAGGAACGACTGTGTTTTCCACTGTTTTGCGCCTATAAGTTAAATGAAATCTATGGGTTATTCGGCGCGAATATGAGGCTAATAGTTAGGCAAGTAAAATGATTAATTTAAGTCGTTTCGACAAATAATATTTGTTAAATAGATAGGTCGATAAGTTGCATAAAAACGCCAACCTACCAGTGAGGTTGGCGTGGAGAATTACTTATTAAGTGCTTGATTTAACCATTGATCAAACTGACTTTTCGGTAGCGCACCATTGATCATATCAACGCGTTGACCGTTCTTGAAAACCATGATGGTAGGAATGCTTCGAATGCCAAATTGTGCAGCGAGCGCTTGTTGTGCTTCTGTATCAATCTTTACAAAACGAGCCGTTCCTGTTTGTTCATGAGCGACATCCGAGAAAACAGGGGCAAAACCGACGCACGGATTACACCAAGGGGCCCAAAAGTCGACGACAACAGGCGTATCACTTTGTAATAGGGCAGAAAAGTTATCTTGCGTTCCTTCGATAGGCGCGCCATCAAAAAGTGCACTTTTACATTTACCGCAAGTTGCAGACTCTGCAACACGCTCATTAGGGACACGATTCAGACCGCCGCATGAAGGGCAGCGAGTTTTAAACGATGACATGACTTCTTCCTTTATTACGTATTGATGAAAACATGACTTACCAGTCAGCCTCATTATTTGTATACTTATTTTTTAACCTGCCGAAATAACGCAGAGCAGGTTTGTATTTGAGCCTAAGGTTCTAAGAAATTTTATTAAAATACAACAATAAATAGGTCTGCGATGACAAATTACTACGCTGAAATTACAGGTTGGGGGAAATGTGTTCCTCCTGCCGTGCTCTCTAACGATGATCTTAGCACTTTCCTTGATACTTCAGATGAGTGGATTCGTACCCGCACCGGTATCGAAAACCGCCGTATTAGCCATGTAAATACTTCAGACATGGCAACCGTTGCTGCCAAACACGCATTGGCGCGCGCGGGCGTTGACGCAAGCGACGTTGATTTAATCATTGTGGCGACTTGTTCTCCGGATTCACTTATTCCAAACATCGCATCTAAAATACAGCAGAACTTGGGCATTCGTTCTGCGGCGGCCTTTGATTTAAATGCCGCATGTACGGGATTTGTCTACGGCCTTGAAACGGGCACACGTTTGATTCAATCAGGTAACTATCGCAACGCGATTATTATTGGCGCGGAAAGATTGTCTTTCTACATCGATTGGGCCATGCGAGATACCGCAGTTCTATTTGGTGATGGCGCGGGCGCCGTTGTGTTATCAAGAACAGAAAAAGAAACGGGTCTACTGCAATCTCAAATCGGTTGTGACGCTAAAGGTCGCGATATTCTTTCCGTACCAAAGTTTGGTACTTGTATGGATCGCTTTGCGGAAGACAACGGTTACTGGGATTTCAACTTTGTAGGACAAGAAATTTTCAAACGTGCGGTAAAAGGCATGGGGCTAGCTGCGAAAACCGTGCTTAAAGCATCACAGTTAACTACCGACCAAATCGACGTTGTTATTCCTCATCAAGCGAATATTCGTATTATTCAAACCCTATGTGACCTATCTGGGATCCCACACGACAAAGCGTTTGTGAACATCCAAAACTACGGCAATACTTCCGCAGCGACGGTGCCAATTGCATTGTGTGAAGCGGTAGAGCAAGGCCGAGTTAACCCAGGTGATAACATGCTTCTTGCTGCATTTGGTGCAGGTTTGACATGGGGGGCGGCAGTATTGAAATGGGGTGACCGCGTAACGCCAATTGATGAAAGTGATGCGGTTCTGCCTGAATGTGAGCAATCCGCGCTAGAATTGCTTGAGCGTGCCATTAAGCTGTGTAACGAGCGTCGTCGCGACGAAGCGTAACGGACATTCAGCGGAAATGATATTGAAAAGGGAGCGTAAATGCTCCCTTTTTCATGACACGTTAATTAAGAGCTTATTAAAGCAGCTTAAGCCATAAAGCCAAGGTTTGAATTAGCGAAGTTGCGGATATTCGGGAACACGTATTCCAATGCCGTGTTATCACTCACGCCCATCCATTGCGCGAGGGTTGAGCCCACTTGATCAGCTGCAATTTGGGGTATGAGTCGACCTTGAGAATAGTCATCGTTTCCACCCAATACTAGTTCAGGCCATGTACCGATTGGTCGCTGACCATTCACTGCGCCCCCAATTAATAGTTGATGACCACCCCAACCGTGATCGGTGCCGTTACCGTTGCTTGTCATCCGTCGACCAAAGTCAGACATTGTAAAAGAGATGACTTGCTTGTTTAGCCCCAACCGCGCAATCGCACGATACATTGCTAAGAGGTTAGTCGCTAGATCTTCGAGTAGTACGGGGTGTCGAACTAATTGAGAATCGTGTAGGTCGTAGCCAGAGTGTTTAACGAAGAAGACTTGTCGTTGTTGCTTTAACACATCTTGGCTTGCGATCAATTTGTAGACGGTTTGCATCTGCTTGCCGAGTGTTGATGAGGTGAACAGCGGCGCGTCATCAATATGATTGAGTTGCTCGCTTAGCACGCGGCTCATCATCATCGACTCATCAACCATCAAATTAAAGTGACCACTAAACGGATTCTCTGTTTGATGAGAAAGCAGTTGGTCATAGATCCCCTTGTATAGCGGGTTATCAATCGCGGTAAGCTGGACCGCACGGTCTTTTTTCAGCACGGTTTGGCGGTGTTCCATCGCTCGTAACCAAAGCGAGTTCCCGTGCACACTGTATAGTGGGGTTATTTCTGATTCAGAAGTTAATACGTCCAACATTCTTCCTGCCCAACCCAAGTTGCTAGATTCTTGCATACCACCAAGTAACCAAGCGTCAGTTTGTGAATTGTGGGAAAACAGTTGCTCGGGAAGTGACGCTTCACCTAGCTCAATCGCTTGTTTTGTAACGGGATGGTTGAGAATGCCGCTATTGAGCACGATATTGGCATCGCCTTGTTCGAAAATTGAAGACAGCGCCTTTAGTTTGGGGTGTAAGCCAAGTTCTACCAGATTATCCGAGCTATCGGCGGTACGCAAATTGATAGGGAGTATGTCGTCTTTGGCGACAGAAAGAGCACCTCTGACTTTGGCATATTGGTTATAGTGCGCGTCAGACAACGGCAGTACAGTGTTGAACGCATCATTTCCACCTGCTAAATAGACACATATTAATGCTCGAAAGTCATTGGATGGCGCCGCGAGAGAATAACCCGGTAGACCAAGCGAAGCTAAAGCGCTCATCGATACAGTGCTTTTTATAAAATGTCGTCGTGAAATATCCATAATCCACTCCTAATCCTGAATATAGAATTCATCGCCGGAAATGGCGGTAAAAATCACCAAGGCGAGCTTTGTTGTTGGCACATAGTCCTCACGATATTCATCTAACACGGTGAGCATGAGTTTTTTTAATTCCGCCGACGCCGTTCCTGCAAAGAAGCGTTCGTTAACCAGCTCGACTAAGGCATCGTGATCATCCAAAAGAAGATAAAACTCGCCAAGATCGAGAGTGTAGGAATCACCGCCGCCTCTGCGAGTGCTGGTCAACATATAGTTGACCAAATCGGTATAAACGGACCAGTTCAGTAGCTCATACTCCGGAGAGCTAATACCAGACTCCGTAAACTCGTTAGATGGTTGGTACTCAGGAGAGTAAAAATTAAATACGGAAGGAGAACGAAGAGGTCCTTGATTGGCGATATTCATCATCGTAGTAGCGTCTTCGTAACGTGTAGATTTGATTGTAAAACCCGCTGATCGATGAAAATTAGTTAGGACCAGTATTGGCTCTTTCACTTTTATTGGCGGGGTATCTGTCATGCCTAGAGCCTCAGAATCGAGCAAGATGGCATGAATGACCGCGTTTAAATCTCCTTTTTCTCCTTCGCCATTGTTATTGAATACCGAAGCAACACGTGCGATGTACTCCGGACTTGGATTCGAAGTTACAAAACGTTGGATAAGTAGCTTAGAAACAAAGGGCGCCATGTTTGGATGAGACATCAAAATATCGATCACTTTTAAAAGCTCTTCTTGCGCAGTTAAACCAGCAGGAATTGTGTTACCAAGCAATCGTTTCTCGCCATCATCGTGTCGGTGGTTGATGACTCGCATCGGTTCGACAAACGCTAAATCGGCATTTTTCCACCCAGTTAATGCTCGAGCGAGCTCTTGAATATCCGTTTGGGTATATGTGGGGATAGGCTTACCCGTTGTACGATCAAGCTTTTTACTGCCATCGATATTCAGTTCATACAAGCCTAGGGTGAACAACTGCATCAACTCTCGAGCGAAGTTCTCATCAGGTAATGCCCCCGTCGTGTTGTTCTCTTTTGCGCTACCGAGCATGGACAAATAGCTGCCCATAACAGGATGAATGGAAACGTCATATAATAAATCTCGGTAGTTGCCAAAAGCGTTAGCAATCAATACATCATAGTAGTCGACTAGACCAGTGGGCTTACTGGAAAGGACACCGCCATAGCGAGAGACCACTAAGATCTGGCTTAATGCATACGCCATGCGCTGTCTGAGTTGATCATCAGCGGTAATAACAATTTGATACCAAGCGTTTTCTCGATTGGATTGTGCGCCTTTGGAAAAAGGTGTCCGATAGAGCGGTTGATGATAGGTGGCAGGAAGGTAGATTTGTTGAGATATCCAACTTTCCATCCCGATTTCTTCTACCTCATTAATTAATGTTGGTGTTGGCCCAAAAGTGCTTTGATAGAGGAAACGCGCAACGGTTTGCTCGGAGGGCGTTAGTTCCATTTCTGCTGGTACTGAAGGGACGTAACTTAGTAATAAGATAATCAACCCTAGAACCCAACAAGAGATTTCATTCTGTTTCTGACGTCTCATAGTTAACTCGCTTACCCGAGGGAACGACTTAAATCCATTTAACGGGAGTGATTAAGCTCATTTGAGCTAAATAATAAATTTAGAAAAATCAAGCAGCTGCAGGAACGAGTATAGTCTCTATAAGTGACTAACAAAAAACTCAATCTATGAATTTGGTACTTTAGTGCTAGATGTTTTTGATATTTATTTAGGTAACGTACTGATATTTAATATTGCGTGAGAATAGGGTCAAACAGTGATATAGCGAGGAATGTGTGGTGATACTGCAATAATGCGGTCAACGTGAGAGTGGTGTAATCATTAAGTCTACAATACAACTCAAACTAATTTATGAGCTAATAAATAAAGTTGCTTTATTGGCACAAGAGAAAACCGCATGGGTGTTCTCTTGTACAAAGTAAAAGGATTATTTTCTAGCAAGTTTATGGTGAGCTCGGGAGAAGTGATCGGCACAAAATGCGCCGACAATTGAGAGTTCACCGGCCAGACAAAGCGCAGCTGCGACTTCGGCTAAGGCTTTCGCATTGCCGTTGCCGTGCAAACCCAAAATATCCAAACATGCTTTTTGCGTTGGAAGGCCTGTGCCCCCGCCAACCGTTCCCACCATGATGTTTGGCAAGGTCACGCACGCGTACAAGCTGCCTTGAGCGTCGACATCCATACGAGTGATACCAATAGCAGACTCTGCAACGCAAGCGGCATCTTGACCACAAGCAATGTACAGCGCGGCAAGAGCATTCGCGTAATGCGCGTTTACGCCAATCGTCCCACTGAGTAAACCACCCACCGTGGTCATTTTGCCAAATTGAACCATAGACTCTGGCGTGGTATGCAGATATTTCTCCACCAACTCAGCAGGAATGGTCACTTCGGCGGATACTTTCTTACCGCGTACCGAGCGCAGTGTGTGCGCGTTTGGTTTTTTGTCGCCTGATAAGTTGCCATCCAAGAATGCTTGAGTTGGTTTGATTGGGCTGGTCGCCAAAATATGATGGAACACTTCGTTTGTTGCGATGGTCACCATGTTTTGTCCGGAAGCGTCACCTGTCACGTATTCAAAGACCAAATAAACGTGGTTTCCTTCGATGTTTACATTGATGTCTTTGAGTTTGCCATGTGAGGTGGTGGATTCCGCTATTTGACGAAATGCGTCAAACTGGGTCACAACCCAACTGACGAACTGGCCAGCGTCGGCAAGATTATTAAAGGCGAACACTGGCGTTCGGCTCACCCCTTCACTCAGCAACAATGCGCTCGCGCCACCAGCGGCGGTAATAAGATTTGCGCCACGGTTGTAGGAAGCGACTAACGCGGCTTCTGTCGTTGCGAGCGGAACCAAAAAGTCATCGTTCGCATACAAACCATTGACGCGCAAAGGGCCTGCGATGCCGACCGGCACATTGACAGTACCAATGAAGTGCTCGATGTTGTTGGAGTAAGCGTCGCAATGTGACTGCGTGAAAGGATCAAGAAGATGATCTTTATTGGTCACGTGTTCCAATACTTGCCAACGGCGCGCCAAATGCTTATCCGATAGACCAGGGCTTAAGCAGAGACGTTTCTCTGGCTTGTGAAACTTCGGTTCTAATGCCGATTGAATCTTACTGCTGGTTTCGATATCGGAAAGGGCGGAGCTTTGAACAGGGTTATCTTGGTTTAACTTCGGCATACAAACGTTAACTGAAAAATCGAACCAGAGATTGTAGTGATTGAGGCTTTGATTACAACGTTGATTATACGTTTTGCAACAAATACCACTTTGCAAGCGCCTTTGTTATCCAAGTGATTTGATATTGGAGCGGCGAATTTACCGGAAATAAATGAGTTTTGACAATGAGTACCTTAAAACCGGACAGGCTCAATCTATGAAAGCAATAAATTGTCTAACCCAGTCCCTTGGGTCAGACGCTAGCTTGAATACGTTATTCAGAAGTTAGTTAAAGGCGCGAGCCACACGTCCCGCACTTTGAATACGGTAATGACCAACGTAAGCAGGAACAAATACAGATTGTCCTTTCGCGGCGGTTAACGTCTCACCGTTATCACTGATGAGTGTCAGGTTGGCATCAATCGCCATCAAAATCTCTGCGCTGTTTGCCTCAACCACTTCATTATTCGGTTGGTTAAGAATGCTGAAACTAAAGTCTGCCACTGGAACGGGGTAAAGGCTCTGGCAACCATTTGCATTGGGTTCAAGAACAAGGCTGTTAAACGCCTTAGGCACAAAGTCTGTGCATTTAACCAGTTCTTCAACATCCATATGTTTCGGTGTGAGTCCTGCACGCAAAACGTTATCTGAGTTCGCCATGATCTCTAATCCCGTACCTTTAATGTAAGCGTGTGGCGTTCTTGCGCTCAGGAACATCGATTCGCCAGGTTGCAGCGTGATGACATTCAACAGTAATGGCGCAAACAAGCCGACATCGCCGGGGTATTGAGTGGATAGATCCAAGATGAGCTGGAAGACATCGCTGTAAGTGCCTTGCTCCGAGTCAGTGCCTTGTTCCGATTGACGTGAAGCGTGGGCAAGAAGCTGTTTCAGTGCTCTTTCTTTCGTTTCGCCTTCCATGGTCAGAATGTGCACAAAGAAATCTCGTAAACCTTGTGAGTTGATTTCGCGTTTGAATGTGTCAAGAGGCGCGCGTAGCTCATCGATATCGCAAAGGCTAAATGCCTCAATAATCTCGGCATACGAGCGAAAACCGTTCATGGCTTGGTAACTTGTCAGCGCGTACACCAATTCAGGTTTGTGGTTTGGATCTTTGTAGTTACGATGGCTCGCGTTTAGTGGGATGCCAGCACTTTGCTCTTTTTCGAAGCCTATTTCGGCATCTTGTTTGCTTGGGTGAACTTGAATCGACAGTGCATGTTCGGCCGCTAAGATCTTAAACAGAAAGGGCAGGTCGCCAAATTTCGCTGCGGTTTCTGTTGATAAGTAAGCGGGTTGGTTTTGTTTGATCAGTTCAGACAAAGGCAGCGTGTTTTGCTCAATCTGAACTTCAGAGCAGCCGTTTGGGTGAGTCCCCATCCATACTTCTGCTTGAGGCTCATTCGTTTCGTTAGAAAAGCCAAACAAATCGTGAATAGAAGAGGTACTTCCCCAAGCGTAGTTTTGGATTTTGTTGTTCATTTGAAAGAAGCTATGCGATGAAATAGTGTTCAAATTCATGAATTTTTCCCATAGTTAACCCTCCGAACTTAATCGGAAGAAAAATTGAGCAGAGATACGTTAAATAAGGATGGCGAGCGCGGTTAGGTCACTCGCCAATTTGCCCGAAGGGCGATAAGTCGATTTACAACCGAGGTTTTGGTTCGAGTGGTTTTCGTGATGGTTGCGCTTGCAAAAATGGCAGCAACAAAAGGCCAATGACGGCTGCACAAACTGAAATGGTGATGAAGAAACCCGTCCAATGATATTCTTCAAGAATTAACGCCAGTGGATAGCCAGACAATGCTGCGCCCATGTAGGCGAACAAGCCCACGAATCCTGTTGCCGCGCCTGCAGAATCTTTGTGAGAGCACTCCGCTGCCGCCATACCGATCAGCATTTGTGGCCCAAAGACAAAGAACCCGATGGAGAACAATCCCGCCGCTTGGAATGCAAAGTTGGTCAGAGGCATCAGCCAAAGCGCGGAGACAGATAAGAAAATCCCAATCGCGAACAGCAAGTTCATTGGCCCACGGTTACCGCCAAAGAGTTTGTCTGAGCCCCAACCCGCAACCAATGAACCAACAAAACCGCCGATTTCAAACATCGACAGAGCAGCGTTGGCGTTAATCAGGCTATAGTGATGCTGCTCGGTCAAGTACAGGTTTCCCCAGTCATTGATTGCGGTTCGGACGATGTAAACCAACACATAACTGAACGCGAGTAGCCAGATATATTTGTTGTTAAATACGTACGATTTCAGAATTTCGCGGTAGGTGAGGCCACGTCCGTAATTTTCTTGCGCAAGTTCTAGCGCGTCGTTGCGCCATTGTCCGACACTTGGTAAACCCATTGTTGTGGGTTTATCGCGCAATCGCCAACAAACGAATAGACCGAGTAATACACCGATGATGCCGGGTAGAATAAAGCCTTCACGCCAGCTGTAGTGCAACGTTAAATAGCCCACTAAAATAGGGATCAGCGCGCCACCAACGTTGTGTGCGGTGTTCCAAATCGCCCATAAGAAGCCACGCTCGGAGCGTGAATACCAAGTGGTTAGCAGCTTGGAGCATGAAGGCCAGCCCCAGCCTTGGAACCACGCGTTTAAGATCCACAGAGTAATGAAAGCCGCGAGTGAGCTAGAAAAGCCGAACGCGATATTGACCAGACCTGTCGCAATCAAGCCTAGCCCCATGAAATAACGAGGGTTAGAGCGATCCGAAATCGTGCCAGAAATAAACTTCGAGCAGCCGTAGGTAATGTAGAAAAGCGTGCCTATAAGACCCAAATCGCCTTTATCTAAGCCAAGATCGGTAATCATCGCTGGTGCGGCGTAGTTAAAGGTCTTACGGGTAAAGTAAAAACCTGCGTAGCCGATGTACATCCCCAACATAATGTGCAAACGCCAATGGTGGTAACGCTGGTCGATTTGCTCGTTGCTCAGACTCGGTTGAGTAAATTTAGGTGAACGTAAAAATCCAAACATCTTGAGTTACACCTTAGGTAAAGTAATGCTGATTTGTGTGCCGATCACTTGATCGCTGGTGGAGTAGATAACCATTTTTCCACCTAACGCGTGCACACGCTCTTGCATGCCGCGAACGCCCATGCCTTTCATGCTGTCCTGAACTTTGAAGCCGACACCATCATCGTGAATCATCAGTGACACCGCAGCTTCTCCAATTGTCAGTTCAATATTGATCAACTGCGCTTCTGCGTACTTGGCTGCGTTATTCAATGACTCTTGGCATAAACGGAATAGGGTGACTTTGAGTGTGTCACTCAGGCTGGTGTAATCGCCCTGCCAGTTCAGTTGAACGTTGGTTCCGTGATTGGCGAACTCCATCTCTCGCGTTAGTTGCTCGACGGATTCTTTTAAGTCCAAATCATCCAGCATTTTTGGTCTTAGCTTGCTTAACAGTCGCTTAGTGGTGTCGTACACGTTGAGGGAAAGCCCTTCGATCATGTCGGCGCAACCCACGCTTGTTTCTGCGTTATTTACCCGCTTAATGATGTTGGCTTGTGTGCGGATCGCCGTGATGTTCTGGCCGATTTCGTCATGTAGCTCGCGCGCAATATCGCGTCTTACGGATTCTTCCGCTTTGATAAGCTGGCGAGACAAATTCTGATTGCGTGCAAGTTCGCCGCGCAGTTTGTGATTGAGGTCTTTTTGTTTCTGAACCCCTAAGCCGAGCATAATGCCAGTGATGGTTTGCGCTGAGAGAGATAATAACAAATCGGTTATTTCTAGATTCGATACGCCGCTACGAGCCGCAATCAGCGCAATGCTGTTGAGCATGGTGGCGAGTAGAGCACCTTGCCAGCCGTAACGCAGAGCAAGCACGATGATTGGAATCGCCATGCAAAACGGCGCAAATCGTTTTAGCTCTTCAGGCAAACTGGTTTGCACCAAAATACTGCCGATCAAAAGCAGCGCATAAAGCACGATATGACGCACCTGAAATACAACGGTATTACTAAGTAGGAGAGAGCTAAGCGGAGACCAACGACTTTGGAACAAATAACTCCATAACAAGTAGCACATAGGCACCACGAGCAAGCCTCCAGAAATGCTAGCCAGCCATACCATGTAAACCGAAGGAACGTGAAAACCAACGGCCATCACATTAATAAACGCGCTAATGATAATGACTGCGCTCATCACGGCTAAATGGCGGTTTTGGTCTCCGTAGTAGTATTTTTTCGCAATCAGAGTGACCGGGATACTGGCAATGCTCGCAATCAGCACGGTAAGCCACTGCGGTTGACCCAGTAACATCGCAAGTGCGATGGAAAGCCCCCACTCAGAAAGGTAAATCGTCGGCCAATAAGCGGTGCGAGTGTGCAGGGCGACACCTAATCGTAAAGCGAAAGGAAACAATAAGATCGCCAGCTCGGGATCATTGACAAAGTAATAGGCAATCACCCACAAGCAAAACCAGGCGCAAGCCATAACAAATAGTCCGCAAATGGTAGTAACAGCGTAAGCTCGCATTAAAAGGACTCTTGAGAAAATAGTTTGGCGAGCTCAACGTTGTTTTTCACGCCGAGTTTGTCGATGGCATTTGCACGATGAACATGCACGGTCTTGTGGCTCAAGCCAAGCTCTGCCGCGACTGACTTTACATCCAACCCGGTCGCAAGTAGCTGACAGACCTCGTTTTCACGTTTTGTCAGTTGGCATAGAGAGGTGGTGTTGTCGCTAGGCGTTGCAAGTTTAAGTGCAATATCTGATGTGAGGTAACAGCCGCCAGAAGCACTGGTTCTCACGGCTTGAATAAGTTCGTCTGGGCTACAGCGTTTACTAAGATAGCCTTTTGCTCCTAGCTTTAGTGATTTTTCCACCATCGCAGGGGAGTCATGCACGCTAAGCATCACGCAGGCAATGCCAGTTGGTATTTCGCTGAGAAAGTTTAAGCCGCTTTCATCTGGCATGGAAATATCTAGGATGACGACGTGAGGGTGTACCGAAGGCAAGCCTGTGCGTGCTTCGGCGACAGAGCCGAATTCACCAACAACGGTAATATCACTTTCTAAATTTAATAATTGTGCGAAACCTGAACGCACGATGACGTGATCATCAACTAAAGCAACATGAATCATTATTACAACCAAATAGAGCAGACGACTAACAACAATAAGCTCCAACAGGAGCCAATAGAAAAATCTTTAATGATACTGAATTGAACCATGCTTTTTAATGATCTTGCGCGCTTTACCGAAGTAAAGCGCGCAGAGAAGTTAGGCTTGGTCTTGTGCAAGTTGAAGCTTCTTCGCGTGTCGAATCTTCTTCTCTTCCGCGATAGCAACGAAAGCAAGCAAAACAATACAAATCATGGCGGAGGTATCTAGGGCTGCGAAGGTACCTTTCCAACCTGTTAAGCCGAAGATAGGTGTACCGTCGGCAATCATACCGAGACCAAGTTTCGCGAAGCTGTCACCGATTAGGTAAGCGAATGTACCTTTTACGCCGTCAGCCACACTGATTGCTTTTTTAGGGACAAAACCAACCGCGGCAACACCGATAAGAAGTTGCGGACCAAACACCAAGAAACCAAGTACAAATAGTGAGGCCAAGTACATGAACTCGCTAGTGGCGTGCTGGTAGAACTCAAGCGATACGATGATCAAACCAAGAGATACACAAGCAACCAATGCGCGGCGACCGTTTGCTAGGTCAGACAGGTAACCCCACATCAAAGTACCCACAAGCGCACCGACTTCGAACAGAGTAAAGCCAGAGATTGCCGTTTCTTTTGACAGACCAAGCTCTTGGTACGCGTATACCGTTGACCATTGGTCGATGCCGATACGAACGATGTAAAGGAAGATATTGGCAAAACAAAGTAGCCAGATAACTTTGTTTTTAAGAACGTATTCAACAAAGATTTCTTTTTTGGTCATCTGGTTTTCTTCAGCGGCGGTGTCTTCTTCACTCACTGCTTCATCGAAAAGTTCTTCTACTTTACCTAGACCGTAAGCTTCTGGAGAGTCGCTACCAAAGCGCATACCGATAAAACCAACGATGATCGCGATGATAGAAGGGAACACGAACATGCCGATTACGTGGCCGTCGAATAGGTAGTTAGCACCGAAAAGAGCAACACCCGCAGCGCCTGCACCACCAACGTTGTGTGACATGTTCCACAAGCCTAGGTAAGAGCCGCGTTTGTTACGAGGTGTCCATTTTGTAATGGTTGAATAACTAGAAGGGCCACCAGTACTTTGGAAGAAACCACTCAGAGCGTAGAAAGCCACCATCAAGAACAGGCTTGCACTACCGCCGCCCATGCTGAAGCTGAAACCAAGCATTGCAAGACCAGAAAGGATCAGCATAAAAGGTAGGAATTGCTTGGTGTTCTTACCGTCAGCGTAGTAAGACACAACGGTTTTACCGATGCCGTATGTGATGGAGAAGCCAAGGCCAATAAGACCTAGGTCTGTCATGCTCAAACCGTAAGTTGAGATCATGTCGTTTTGCGCGACATTGAAGTTCTTACGAATCAAGTACATGGTTAGGTAGCCGATGAATACGACCAAGTAAGATTGGATGAACGGTTTAAACCACATCTTTCTTCTAACTTCGACAGGAAGATCGAGGGTCGGCTTCCGCACCTGTTCGAGGAATTTTAACATGATGAACTCTCTTGTAATTGTTTTAGAAACACAACGGAGACCGTTATGCGCTCTTGTTACCTTTGACTGAGCGGAATTCTAGAGAGTGGTTTTGTGAGGCACATGAGATGGTTGCCTAGATCGGCTAGGAAAAATTCCTAGAAATGCCTAGGAAGGCGGAAAAGCGTGAAAAGAGTCACACAAAGTCCTCACTAATTTATGGGTTTTTGACAGGGTTCTTATCGGATTAGAAAGCGTTTAAATGCAAACGGATTAATATGCATAAGCTTAGTGCTGACAAGGGGTGAGCACGTTTGGTTGGAGAGAATAGTGTCTTGTCGCTAAGTATCAATTGGGAACGAGAAGCAAGCAACAGAGACCCGGAGGTCTCTGTTAGAAATATTAGGAATTCGGCTAGGTTGACGTGTTAAGGCGCAGGGCTGTATAGACGCGGCGAGCCGTGTTTTGGCAAGTGAATTAGGTTCAAATGGTTTCTTCTTGCCCATTCGACGGTTAACGCTGTGGGTGCAGATAAGCAAACCAGAGTGGGGATACGCGCGCGAACGGCTTTGTGGATCAACTCTAAGCTGCAACGGCTGGTCATTATTGCGAAGCCAATTTGAGGTTCGATGTGATTGTTGGCCAATGCGCCAATCAACTTATCTAGCGCGTTGTGGCGGCCGATGTCCTCTCGGCACAACTTGATGTTGCCTTGTAAATCTGCAAATAAAGCGGCGTGTAACGCGCCAGATTCACGTGCGGCTTCTTGATGCTGTGCGACTTTGTCTCGCAGCCCTTCGAATACATCGGAGCGCGGAGGAAGAGACGGTGTCAGCGGCACCAAATCAGGCAAAGCTTGTTCAAGAGCCTCGACGCCACAAATGCCGCATCCGGTTGTGCCAGCAAGATTTCGGCGTTGTGTTTTTAACGCCCAGAAAGCGCGGTTGCTGATTTCCACTTCCGCATAGTGAGATTCGTGATCGCCACCAATTTCAATGTCTTTGATCTCTTTGAAGTCGTGGACGATGCCTGTGCTTAAGCTAAATCCTTTCACGAAGTCTTCCAGGTGGCCTGGCGTCACCATCATGACCGCTTGGCTAATGCCGTTGTAGCTGATAGCTAAGGCGGATTCACTCGCCAGCGACATTTGTTGCACTGGGCGGCCATCAATCAATTCTCGATAATTGAACGCACTTGGTTGAGGTGGTGCTTGATTGAAATCGGACAGTTCAAAATAAGATTGAGTAGTACATCTCATGAAATCACCTCATAAGCCGTTGTGTATGCCAAACATTGACGTGTGGATTGTTGTTATCGATTGAATATGTTTTTTGCTTCTGCAAAGCACTGATCGGTTAGCGCGGAGAAGGGTTCTTGTTTTCTCTTTAACAAACCTAGCGGGGCGTGAACGGCGGCTTCTTCGATAGGAATAATGCGAAGCGTATCGTTCAACTCTTCCAATCCACAATTTAGCGGCATAATGGCGCAACAAAGGCCACTGGTTACTGCTTGGATCAAGTGAAAGGTGGAGTTACTTTCAATGACGGTTTGCGGAACTAACCCTTTACTCACAAAGCTAAGATCAATCGAGTGGCGATAGTGCATGCCCTTCGAAAGCAGCCCTAGCGGAATGTTATTGAGTGACTCCCACAACACTTCAGATTCGGCAAAATCAAAATGACGCTCATCGAATAAAACGCCAAGCTTGGTTGAATCTAGTTCGATAACATCGAAGTAAGCGGTGTTGACTTGATCGACATAACACATCCCCAAATCAAGCTGATTGCGATTGAGTTGGTCTATGATCTGTTCGGTCGTCATGGAGAGTATTTGAAAGCGTAACTCAGGGAACTGTTGAGCTAATGGTTTGAGCAATTGCATCGGGTTTTGGCTGGCGAGTGGCACCATTCCAAGCCGAAGTGAACCGACCAACTGACCACGGCAGTTAGCAGCCTCGGCTTGCAATCCATCATGAGCGGCTAAGACGGTTTTCGCCCAAGCTAAAATGCGTTCTCCGGCTTCAGTAAATCCTTCAAATCTTTGACTTCTCTGGATTAATTCGAGGTCGAGTTCTTCCTCTAAGCTTCGGATTCTCATGGACAAGGTAGGCTGCGTAATGTGGCACAATGCGGCGGCTTGACCAAAGTGTTTGGTCTGTTCAAGTGCGATGAGATATTTAAGTTGTTTGATATCCATAATGGCTTGTTCACCTTGCGTTGTGAGTCACATGTACGGGGGAACTCCCTAAAAAGGGCACAGCACTACCGTACTTTTTAAGCGCTGGAACGTTTTAACTGGGGAATGGAAAACCAAAACCAAGTCAAGAATAAAACCACACTCAAAATTGATCTGAATCAAGGCTATTCCTGATATTAATTAGGGTCAAATTTAAAGTATCTATAGTGTGATAGATATTATCTATTATCAAGAGTGCTGATTTTATTGAGTTCGTTAAGCGAACTAGGTGGAATCGAATGGGAAAACGATTAACCTCATAAATTGTATTGATTAAAAATGTGATGACCGTAGTGGAAAAATTCGTCATAGATTTTATTTATCACTCGGTCAGGATTATCAATTGGACGCATATTGAATAACGACTTAATCTTTGATTTAGATCAAGGCGCAACAATGCAAATTGAATCTAACAGTCTTAGAAACAGTAGGCGGGTATCCGATATCAAGAATCTAGATAAGTAAACGCTCGGACAAGCGAGAGCATGTTGAGTGGTTACTTATTTGGATTAAAAAATACATGGATTAGAAACTAAGCCCTTCAATACTTCCGCATTATCTCAATAAATAACGCGCTTGTTTTCACGGGCACCCTGCTTGCTGGTATATCTGCGAGGAGTAAAGTCGTGAGCCAAAAAGAACAAATAAAAACATACAAAGGTCCAGCTGGTGGTTGGGGTGCACTGAAAGCCGTAACCAGAAGTTGGTGGGGCAGTGAAAATGCAGTTAAAAACATTCGCACTATGCTCAAAACCAACCAAAATGGCGGTTTCGACTGCCCGGGATGTGCATGGGGCGAGTCGCCAGATAGTGGTAAAGTCAATTTCTGTGAGAATGGCGCGAAAGCGGTAAACTGGGAGGCGACCAATCGTCTGGTTGATCCTGAGTTTTTTGCCAATCACAGCGTTTCTTCTCTCTCAACGCAAACCGATTACTGGTTGGAATACCAAGGTCGTATCACGCACCCAATGCGATACGATGCCGAATCCGATCACTATGTGCCAGTCTCTTGGGATGAGGCTTTTGCACTTGTCGCGAAACATCTCAATCAATTAGATTCACCGCACCAAGCGGAGTTTTATACCTCTGGTCGTGCAAGCAACGAAGCGGCGTTTTTGTATCAGCTATTTGTGCGCGCATTCGGTACCAACAACTTCCCAGATTGTTCCAACATGTGCCACGAAGCCAGTGCAATCGGGATGAAAGACACCATTGGCGTTGGTAAAGGCACAGTGATCTTTGATGATTTTGAAGAAGCTGATGCGATTTTCGTGATTGGTCAAAACCCGGGCACGAACCACCCACGAATGCTTGAACCTCTGCGCGAAGCGGTAAAACGTGGTGCACAGGTTATCTGTCTAAACCCGCTGAAAGAGCGCGGATTAGAGCGTTTCCAAAACCCACAAATGCCGATTGAGATGTTGAGCAACGGCTCAGAGCCTACCAACACGGCGTACCTGCGTCCTGCTTTAGGCGGAGACATGGCAGTGTTTCGTGGCATCGCGAAATTCTTGTTGCAATGGGAACGCGAGGCATTGCAAAACGGTGGCAAAGCGGTATTTGACCGTGAATTCATCAAGCAACACACGATAGGTATTGATGAGTATTTGGCTGAAGTGGACGCAACCTCTTGGGAACACATCGCGGAACAATCGGGTCTTGATTTAAGTGAAATCGAGATGGTGGCGAGCATGTATCGACGTGCAGAACGTGTGATCATGTGTTGGGCAATGGGGTTGACTCAGCATCGTCACTCTGTGCCAACCATTAAAGAAGTCGCAAACGTGCAAATGTTACGAGGTAACGTTGGTAAGCCGGGCGCGGGTCTTTCACCAGTGCGTGGTCACAGTAACGTTCAGGGCGACCGTACGATGGGCATTGATGAAAAACCTTCAGATCTGTTGTTGGATCGCATTGAAAGTCGATTTAACTTTGCCGTCCCGCGTGGTGAAGGCCACAACACTGTGCAAGCCATTAAAGCGATGGAAGAAGGGCAAGCGAAAGTATTTATCGGTTTGGGCGGTAACTTTGCACAAGCAACGCCAGACACAGAACGTACGCACAACGCGATGCGAAACTGTAATTTAACCGTACACATTTCGACGAAGTTAAATCGTTCTCACCTTGTCACAGGTAAAGATGCGCTTATTCTTCCGTGCTTAGGCCGTACCGAGATTGATCAGCAAGCGACTGGCCCACAAGGCGTGACGGTTGAAGATACCTTCAGCATGGTGCATATCTCATTTGGTCAGCTAAAACCGCGTTCGGAGCATTTACGTTCAGAACCAGCGATTATTGCCGGTATTGCCAATGCTACACTCGGGGAAAAACCAATTGATTGGCTGTGGGCGATTGAAGATTACGACCGTATTCGCGATTTGATTGCCGACACGATTCCGGGCTTTACCGACTTTAACCATAAGCTTAAACACCCGGGTGGATTCCACTTGGTAAACCCAGCAGCCGAGCGTCGGTGGAATACACCAAGCGGTAAAGCACAGTTCAGCTCTAGCGAGTTGCCGAAACAATTGATCTGCGAAGCGATACTCGAAAAAGGCCAAAAGCCAGATTTGATTTTGCAAACCATGCGCTCACACGACCAATATAATACGACACTTTACGGCTTGAATGACCGTTATCGTGGAGTATTTGGTATGCGCGAAGTGCTGTTTATCAATGAAGTGGATATTCGTAAACTCGGTTTTGAACCGGGCGACAAAGTGGACATGGTGTCATTATGGGAAGATGGCGTTGAGCGTCGCGTGAGCGGATTTACGCTTGTTGCCTATGACGTACCAGCAGGTCAGGCGGCGGCTTACTATCCAGAAACGAACCCATTGGTTCCTTTAGATAGTTATGGGGATAGAACGTTTACGCCAACCTCTAAGTTTATTGCGATCAAATTGGAAAAATCGACATCCGATAAGATCGCTTTGGTGGAAGCAGAATAGTGACCAAACCAGTACAACGACATTCCCGATAAGCAAACGGCTGATATCAATTATCAGCCGTTTTTAATTGCTCACTTTGCCTTTAGATCATTTCGTCGAAGGCGTGTAGGGGGCTGAATTAAAATAGTTATTTTCGTTAATAACGGGGTTATTGGATAGCACTCTAAAAGGCAGCAATTAAGGCGCATTGGTCCAGCTTGTGTATAATATTAATGAAATTAGGCTATTAGACGTATAACCTGACGGATGTCTGTATTTGAGCCTAGATCTAAGCTGATGAAACTAATAAGAAGATAGATGACTTTGAAAAGTATAATTAAATTAACGTTAAGCCACTTAGTGGCTGTTGCGATTGGTATTGCGATAGGTATCTATACTTTACCGATTCTTATTGCACCGCCTGCGCCGACCACCGATGAGCAAGTTTCTGAGAGCATGCAAGGTGCAGAATACAGTGCAGTTGTCACGAGGGACCTCAAAGATAGCGACGCTTTTCATTGGGGAGAAGGTGAAATTCATTTGAGTTCTCAAGCTATTACGCTGGTAGGAAAACTCGCTCCCGGGCCTGACTATAAACTCTATTTATCTCCTAAATTTGTCGAGACTGAACAAGCGTTTAATGACCTTAAATCTGAGATGAGCTTGGTTGGTGATGTCAAAACATTCAATAACTTCGTTGTTGAGGTTCCTCAAGGGATTTCCATTTCTGAATACAATACTGTTGTTGTTTGGTGTGAAACATTCGGTGAGTTCATTACTTCGGCAAAATACCAATAAATCCCATCAGGAGAAAAAGTGGTTTCTTCTTAGTTAATAAAGGTTTACTCCTCAAAGAACTGGTGCAATACATTACGTGGTACAAATGCACTAAGTGCTGCTAATGGTTCTACAGTGGTTGATAGAACTTAAGGATATTTTGTGGAAGTTAAAATTTTTCAGGTCGACTCGTTTACATCAGATGTGTTCAAAGGCAATCCTGCAGGTGTGTGTATCACAGAATCAAGCCTTGATGAGGAAATGATGTTGGCCATAGCGGCAGAGATGTCACTATCTGAAACCGCGTTTCTGTCATTAAATACAATGCAACTTCGTTGGTTTACACCTGAAACGGAAGTCGCTTTGTGTGGACATGGCACATTGGCCACGGCGCACGTACTGAGAGAGCAAGGGTTATATAGTACAGGTGATACCATTGAGTTTGGCACGCTATCCGGCGTTTTAACTGCACAACTTGATCATGACGACATTCATTTGGTGCTTCCTGCTCCTATTTTAGATATGCGAGCAAGTATTAACACAGACTTGCTTCACGGCTTAGGGCTCGATGTGGTTGATGTAATCGCTTATGGTCAGTTTGATAATAAGCAGTTGATCGTCATCAATGATGAGTCTTTGATAGAGCAACTCGAACCTGATTTTAGTGCGCTGCTTAAACAAAAAGGTCGTGGAGTCGTCATCACTGCTCAATCAAGCACTGACGCTGATTTTGTCTCTCGTTACTTTGCCCCTTGGGTTGGTGTTGATGAGGATCCAGTGACAGGTTCTGCTCATTGCGCTTTATGTGTTTACTGGGCTAAGGAGTTCGGTAAAGCGCAATTAAAAGGCTTCCAAGCATCCAAGAGAAGTGGAGTTGTTTATACAGAATTATTGAGTCCGGAATGCGTTAAGCTTTCTGGAAGTGCGGTAACAATGTTGCGAGGAGATATGAGAATCGCGTAGTCGTCCTTTTTGGTTCTCGTTTTTTCTGATTGTAGGTTTATCCAGTTTTCACTAGTGACAAAGCTAGAAGGCTGTCTATTCACGTAGTTGATTTTGTTTGTAAAAACACCCCTGCCACGGTGGTGTATAACGATTGGAGAGTTATATGAAAACTATCGGTCTTCTAGGCGGCATGAGCTGGGAGTCGACGCTTAGTTATTACAAATTGATCAACGAAGGGGTCAAAGAGGCGTTAGGCGGCCTAAATTCCGCAAAAATTTGTATGTATAGCGTGAATTTTTCAGAGATAGAGAAACTTCAACACCAAGGTAAATGGGAAGAAACGGCAAGTATTCTATCTGATGCTGCATCTTCAATAGAAAAAGGGGGCGCTGATTTTATTCTTATTTGTACGAACACAATGCACAAAGTTTCTCCTCAAATTGAAGCCAGCATTAATATCCCCATACTACATATCGCAGACGCGACTGCTGAGTTACTTCGTGAGAAAGGGGTTCAAAAGGTCGGACTCCTTGGTACTCAATTCACAATGGAGCAAGACTTTTACAAAGGACGGCTTTCCGACCTCTATGGGCTGGATGTCATAACTCCTGCTCAAGATGATCGCTCTATAGTGCATAACATTATTTATAAAGAGTTATGCCAAGGTGAAATCAAAGAGGAATCGAGAACGATATACCTGCAAATCATTGAAAAACTAAAAGAGCGGGGAGCTGAAGCTGTGATTCTCGGGTGCACTGAAATTGCCTTACTTGTAAACCAAAGTCACACCGATGTTACGCTACTTGATACCACTTCTATCCATGCTCAAGCAGCAGTCCGTTTGGCGATAGAGGGTTAATGAGTTAGATTTGAGTCCATGTAAATAAACAAAAGAGAAAACCAATCCCTCGGTTTTCTCTGTTTTTATTATCCCGTTATAAGCGCGAGAATTTGAGTGTTCTGTATCCACCAATCAAGTTGCGGGCTTTGTAACCATTGTTGACCAGTTGACGGTATGCCACGTTACCACGCAAGCCGACCTGACAGTAAATTACAATCTCTTTATCTTTTGGTAGTTCACCCATACGATGGCGTAGCTGATCAACCGGAATGTTGATTGCCCCTTCAAGATAACCAACAGACTCCAATTCACCCGGGTTACGAACGTCGAGGAGAATTTGATCTTCAGTCAGGTTGTCGATTTCATCGTAATGAATCGCCGCTGCGTCACCTTTGATGATGTTATTTGCCACAAACGCCGCTTGGTTGATCACATCTTTTGCACTGCCGTAAGGTGGCGCGTAAGTCAGTTCAAGATGCTGTAGTTGTTCAACCGTCATGCCAGCACGTTGTGCAACAGCCATAACGTCAATACGTTTGTCGATACCGTCTTTACCAACTGCTTGAGCACCTAAAATCTTGCCTGATTTTGGATCGAACAACATTTTGAACGACACGACTTCAGCGCCAGGGTAGTAACTCGCGTGGCTTGCGGTATGCACGTACACTTTGTCGTATGCGATACCAGCGCGTTTTAGTTGCTTCTCGTTTTTACCGGTAGAAGCCACTGCAAGGTCAAAGATCTTACAAATCGCTGTCCCTTGTGTGCCTTGGTAGGCTTCTTTGCGGCCGAGCATATTGTCCGCTGCCATACGGCCTTGACGGTTTGCCGGGCCTGCAAGTGGCACTAGAGTTTGCTCGCCAGTCACGAAGTCTTTCTCTTCTATCGCGTCGCCGACAGCGTAGATCGAAGGATCGCTGGTTTGCATGTATTCGTTCGTGTAAATACCGCCTAGCGCGCCAATTTGAAGGCCAGCTTCTTGCGCCAGTTTTGTCTCAGGACGTACACCGATTGCCATGATCAGAATATCGGTAGTGAGTTTTTCACCGTTGTTTAGTGTTAACTCCAATTCACCTTCTAAGTGTTGGTGTTTCTCACTCTCACCAGAGTCGAAACTTGCAACGTGCTCGTTAGGTACGAATTTCACAGATTCAAGCGCGACGCCAAGTTTTAGGTCGATACCTTTGTCACGAATTTCTGCATGAGCAAAGCCTGCCATTTCACGGTCTACTGGCGTCATGACTTGGTCTGCCATTTCGATCAGAGAGGTTTTAATGCCAAGTTGGTGGAAGGCTTCCATCATTTCTAAACCGATGAAACCGCCGCCAACAACCGTCGCATGCTCTGGCTTGTTCATTTGGATCGTTTCGATGATGCGATCCATATCTGGAATGTTACGTAGCGAGTGGGTGAGCGGGTTATCGAGACCTGGAATTGGCGGAACAATAGGGCCGGCACCTGGGCTAAGCAGCAGAAAATCGTACGATTCTACGTATTCAGACTCATCTAACAGGTTTTTGATCGTAACGGTCTTGTCCTGTCGGTTAATAGAAACCACTTCATTCATCACGCGAACATCAACGTTAAAGCGTGCTAAAAAGCTTTCTGGCGTTTGTAGTAGTAACTTACTGCGTTCTTGGATATCGCCGCCGATGTGATAAGGCAAGCCACAGTTGGCAAATGAAACGAACGGGCCACGTTCAATCATGATGATTTCGGCATCTTCGCTTAGACGACGAGCACGCGCCGCCGCAGATGCACCACCTGCAACACCACCGACGATTAAGATCTTAGTCATTTTTAACTCCAAGTTTTAGGGCGAACTGACCTTTCACGAATAGCCAGTGTGAAAGGTCACTACGCTCTAGATTATCTAAAACCAAATTTCTTTAAAAAATAAGCAGCAGGGCAGATTCCCGTGTAAGCACTTTGAATAAGATTAACGCCGATAAACACGGTGAACCAAATGAAGTTACTGTGAACGAACACGGTTAGTATGACCGAGATCAATACCATCGTGCCTGCAAAAATCCGTACTGCATTTTCTAACGTCATAACTCTTCTCCTTCGTACTCTCAAACTGAGAACGCCATCCTTTGATATTCATCACTATAATTATCTAAATTAGAAATGTCTAATGTTAATTTATCTAAATTTATCATTGCTAATTTAGTGTTGACTAAATATGTTGCTTTAGTAATATCTAATTTAGTTTTTAATATAGAGGTGAGTCATGAGCTATACAGATATGGATGTAGCAGCAATGAAAGGCAATGCAAATGAAGCTGCTGATCTCCTAAAAGTAATGGCACATCCGGAAAGGCTAATGGTGTTGTGCCAACTGACCCAAGGTGAAGTTGGTGTTGGGGAACTGCAAAAGAACTCGTTCCTTAGCCAATCCGCCTTTTCACAGCATTTAACGGTGCTTCGCAAACACAAATTGATCACGGCTCGTAAGGCATCACAGCAAGTGTTTTATTCGTTGTCAGAACCGAGAGTTGAGTCATTAATTAAAGCGCTTCATGGCGTTTTCTGTAACTAATTCGTAGCTAAGATTTTAGAGGTAAATAATGTTAAACGTTATTCCATGGGAATCGTTGTTTGGTGGCATTTTGTTAGGGATCTCCGCCACTATATTGTTGTTGGTTAACGGTAAAATTGCCGGAATCAGTGGAATTATGAATGGCATTATGTCACCGAAAAAAGGTGATTATTCGTGGCGATTGCTTTTTGCGGTTGGAATGATAGCTGGTGGCTTGATTAGCGTTCTGATGTTGGGCGTTGCGGTTCCTAGTACCGCGAACCTTTCTTTAGGGGTGGTGATTGCCGCTGGTTTATTGGTAGGAATCGGGACCAGACTGGGTAACGGATGTACTAGCGGACACGGCATTTGTGGCATGGGCCGTTTGTCTAAGCGCTCTATTGTGGCGACCTGTGTATTTATGGCTGTCGCTGGCCTAACGGTATTCGTTCGACTTCACCTAGTTTAAGAGAGATTCCATGAACAAGACTATTTTTCGTTTTTCTGCTCTTTTGAGCGGTGTGTTATTCGGTATGGGCATGGCGGTGTCCGGCATGATCGACCCAGCTAAAGTCATTGGATTTTTAGATATTTCTGGCAGTTGGGATCCAAGTTTGGCTTTTGTGATGGGCGGCGCACTCGCGGTATTCATGCCAAGCTATTTTTTAATCATCAAGCCGAGAAAACAATCAGTTAGCGGTGAAGCGTTTTGCACACCAACCAATAAGAACATCGACGGACGTTTGTTATCTGGTGCGGCGATCTTTGGTTTAGGTTGGGGTTTGGCCGGTATTTGCCCTGGCCCTGCGGTTGCGAGTCTGGCATTAGGCAACGTGAGCATTGTAGTGTTCTTCCTTGCGATGTTAGTTGGATCTCTGTTCGCGAAAGCGATCATTACTAACCGTAACGCGAAGAAGATGAAAACCGCGAACGCGTAAACAATCAATCTGATATGGAGGGGAAAGGATGCCCGACAAACTAAAGCGAAGTTTTGTTCAGTCTGTGATGAACAGCTTTTTCCCTCCGATCATGATTTTACTCGCGCTTGTGGTCGGTGCCGCGGCCTTGTGGTTGACCCCGAAAGAGGAAGACCCGCAAATCGTTGTGCCAATGGCAGATGTATTGGTTTCGGCTCCCGGACTCAGCGCTTCTCAAGTCGAAAATCAAATCACTGAACCATTAGAAAAGCTTGTTAGCCAAATTGACGGTGTGGAATACGTTTATTCTTCGTCAATGGAAGGTGCTGCGCAAGTCATCGTTCGTTTCTATGTCGGCGAAAACCGCGAAGATGCTCTGGTCAAGCTGTATAACAAACTCTATTCCAACCAAGACAAAGTTCCTCCTTCTGTCACTAACTGGCTTGTAAAGCCTGTTGAGATCGATGATGTACCCATTGTTGTTGCCGCAATTTATTCCACCGATCCAGACATTCTCGATCGCCATCAGTTGAGACGTATTGCAGACCAAGCCACGTTAGGCATTAAATCATTGGATGCCACCAACAAGGTGGAAGTGATTGGCGGTGAGCCGAGAAAAATCCAGATAGAGCTTGATTCCGTTGCGATGGCAAACTTCAAAGTAACCATCGATGACCTCGAACAGGCCATTCAGTTCAGTAATAGCAAAACCCAAGGCAAGAACGTTCGCGTAAACGGGCAAAATTATACGTTGGAGTCGGGACGGTTTCTTACTAACGCCGAAGAGGTTGGCGATCTTGTTATCGCGGTGCTCAATGGCAAACCCGTTTATTTGAAAGATGTCGCGCGTATTTACGACGGTGAAGGTGAGGCAACATCCGATACTTGGTATCGCGATAAAAACCACGATGAAGCATACCCAGCGGTGTTCATTTCTGTCGCTAAACAAAAAGGCTCGAACGCGGTTAACGTCGCTCAGTCTGTTCGGGATAAACTGGCGGCGCTTCAATCCGAGCAATTTCCTCCACAAGTGCAAGTTGCAGTCATTCGAGACTATGGCGAAACGGCGAATGCGAAAGTAAACAACTTGGTATCAAGCCTTGGCATCTCTATTCTAACGGTCGTGGTGTTTGTCGGTTTGTTCTTGAACTGGCGAAGCGCATTGGTGGTTGGTATCGCGATTCCGATTAGCTATGGTGCCGCGCTCGGGATGGACTTGGCATTTGGCTATTCCATCAACCGAGTCACACTCTTTGCGTTGATTTTGGCGCTAGGTTTGATCGTGGACGATCCGATCGCGAGTATCGACAACATTGAACGCTACCTCAAACGAAAAAATCTAACACGAACCAATGCGATTGTTCTCGCCATGGCAGAAATTCGTAGCGCCTTGTTAATGTCGACGGTCGCGATTGTTATCGTGTTTACGCCGATGTTTTTTATCACTGGGATGATGGGGCCTTACATGGCGCCACTGGCGTTCAACGTTCCGATCAGCGTTATCTTTAGTACCGTTGTCGCGTTTATGATCACGCCTTGGCTTGCCAAGAAGCTACTCAAAGGTGCTGAGGAAAACGGCCACTATGACATCCAATCTTCGCCGATGTATCGTTTGTATCGTGGTGTGTTGATTCCGCTACTTGAAAGTCGCAAGAAAGCGTGGCTTTTCCTTGGTTTGGTTGCCTTGTTGTTCGTCTTGGCAGCATTGTTGCCAGCACTTCGCTTAGTTCCACTCAAGTTGCTGCCTTATGACAATAAAAACGAGTTCCAATTGGTATTAAACATGCCAGAGTCTTCAAGCTTTGTGGATACCTCCAACGCGCTGTCGAGCTTTACGGACTATTTAATGTCGGTGCCGGAAGTGACAAGTGTGTCGGGCTTTGCAGGCACCGCTTCCCCAATGGATTTCAACGGCATGGTGCGCCACTACTTTATGCGTAGCGAACCATACCAAGGCGAGCTTCGAGTCGTTCTTGCAGAAAAGAATCGCCGCGCAATGCAATCACACGAACTGGTGACACGACTCAGGGCGGATTTAGAGCAGATTGCAGATAAGTTTGACGCTGACGTGCAGCTAGTCGAAGTGCCGCCAGGCCCGCCTGTTATCGCCACCATTACGGCAGAAGTTTACGGTGATGAAGCGACATCTTATGAAGATCTGATGAGCCAAGCAGAGAAAGTCGCGGATAGGCTTCGCAAAGAACAGTTGGTTTCTGAGGTGGATACCAGCATCCAAGGTGATTTAGAAACGTGGCAATTCATCGTTGATCAAGAAAAAGCGGCGCTATCTGGTGTTTCTGTTGCTGATATCAATAACACGCTTATTACCGCCGCGAACGCCAAAGTGCTCGGTTATATCGCCGATCCAAGAGAAGTGGATCCACTACCTATCGAAGTGCAGCTCCGACGCGAAGACAGAGATAACCTGAATCAACTAGAGCAGCTTTATGTGCGAGGCCGTCCGGGCATTGCAAAAGTAGAATCCAATGGGGCTGTTGTGGATGCTCCTCAGCCTATCGTGCAGTTGTCTGAAGTCGGTCATTTTGTGAAACGCGCAGCGGACAAACCGATTTTCCATAAAAACCTCAAGCCTGTTGTGTATGTCTACGCCGAGGTAGTTGGGCGTGTTCCGGGTGAAGTGATTGCCGATGTGATGGCTGACCAAGATACAACTCACGCGGAAGATGTGCATCGTCACTGGCAAGATCGCACGTACTTGAGCAATGGCGCTGGTGTCACTTGGAGCGTGCCAGACAACATCGAAGTGGTTTGGAGTGGTGAGGGAGAGTGGAAAATCACAGTGGACGTATTCCGCGATTTAGGCATTGCTTATGGCGCTGCGCTGCTTGGCGTATTTGTGGTGATGTTGATTCAAACTGGTTTACCTGCGGTATCGGGCATCATCATGCTGGCGATACCTCTGACTGTGATTGGGATTATGCCGGGGTTCTGGATTTTGAATGTGTTAAGCAGTGACATCGGTAATTACCCCAACCCAGCTCTGTTCACGGCGACCGCGATGATCGGCATGATTGCGCTAGCTGGGATTGTGGTGCGTAACTCACTCGTTTTGATTGAATTTGTTCAGCAATCGCTGGCTGAAGGTCGTAGCTTGCATGATGCGTTGATTGAATCTGGCGTTGTTCGTATGCGGCCAATCTTGCTGACTGCGGGTACAACGTTACTGGGTAACGTCGTGATTACGTTAGACCCAATTTTTAACGGTTTGGCTTGGGCAATCATATTCGGTATTACCGCCTCGACCATCTTTACGTTGCTTGTGGTTCCGGTGGTTTACAACCTTGCATACCAAAACATCAAAGGACATGGATTACCTCAGATGGAGGAAGAGCAATGAAATTAGATACCAAATGGTTAGGCGTGATTCTGTTTGCCATACTCGCGCTTCTTTTTCTCTATATGGCTGGATTTTTTACAGAAAAGTTGCCGACCGAACATGACGCGAAAACTAACCAGATTGATGTAAATAATGCAGAGACACATCAACTGATGTTAACCAGCGAACCGGTTGTTCGAGAGTTTCCGGGCGTCGTCGTTGCAGAGCAGCACGCCGATATCGCTGCACGGTTAACGGCATCGGTGATGGAGGTATTGGTGAAGGTTGGCGATAGAGTGAAGCAAGGAGACGTGTTGGCGCGGCTAGAAAGCGATGATCTCGACGCGCGAGTTCGTCAAAGTGAGCAGGCTTTATCCTCTGCACAAGCGCAGCTCAATGCGGCGAGAAAGGAGTTTTCTCGTGTCAGAGCGCTTTTAAACAAAAAACTGATCCCTCAATCGCAATTTGACCAAGCGGAAAGTGCGTTGCAAACCGCACAAGCCAACTTCAATAAAGCTCAGGCGGCGGTCTCTGAGGCGGAAACGACCTTTGGCTACAGCATCATTACTGCACCGTTTGATGGTCTGATCACGCAAAAGCCCATCAACAAAGGTGATACCGCGACGCCGGGGGCTTTGCTTTTATCAATGTACAATCCAAACTCGTTAGAAATAGAGGTGAACTTTGCTGAGTCTGTCATGCCTTATGTGACTTATGATAAAGAAGTGGACGTTGTTTTTCCGTCTTACAATCTCAATGCGCAAGCGGCTGTAAAAGAAGTGACGCCGTCGGCAGATGCCAACTCGCGCAGTTATACCGTAAAGCTTCAATTTGAGCCGCCAACGGCTATCTATCCAGGTACATACGCCAAAGTCGCGTTGACCTTGACCGACGATGTTGTACTTCGCGTGCCAAAAGAGGCGGTTTACCAAGTTGGCCAATTGGACTACGTAAAAGTGGTGCAAGACAGCGGTGAGGTAGAAACTCGGCTTATTCAGCTTGGAGAGTTGGGGAGAGTGCGAACTGGGTTAAAGCAGGGGGACGTAGTGCTGCTGAATCCAAGAGCGCTTTGATAGAACGGTTTCTCTTGTTAACTAGTTAAACGTCTATCTAGCAAACAACATAAAATAGCCCAGCATCATGCTGGGCTATTTTGTTCGTTCAGTTAAGCGTTACCGTTGCGTTTACAGGGCAATGGTCACTCAGTTTGTAATCTAAAACATCTTGTGAGCTAAACAGCGTTTGATGCGCGTTTTTCGCTTTTATTTGCGGGCTAACAATAATGTGATCAATCAAAGAGCGGAATTGGTGTGTTTTGCTTGGGTTTTTATTTGAGCGAACCTTGCAATCGGCTTGGGTATCTCGCGTTACCAATTGTGCATCGTTACCGAGCGTCATGATCGCCCACAACCAATCACGTTGATACGACAAGTTGTGATTGAAATCGCCCATTACGGCATACTGCTCTTTTTTCTTTTCTCTCTCGCTCATCCATTTCGCAAGTGCTTCTCCTTGTTGACTCAGTGTCTGGCAATCACGACTGTTTTTATACGCTCCGCTGCATCCTGCTTTTAGATGCACAGAGAGCAGGTGAAGCTCGTCCTTTTGGTTTGGGTTAACGACGATGTAGCTGGCAAAGCGCAACTTGCTATTACCACGCGTGATTGAGAAGTCTGCTGGGTCAGACACTTCAATGTCTTTACGCACAGCAAAACCAGTGTACTGATTGGTATCAGAAAACTGAAGGTGCTTATTGTTTGATTGAGCTCGATCAGAGAGATAAATCGCGTAGCCATCGCCTACGGCTTTTTGAACCGCGGCTTTGGAGTCGACCTCCTGAAAGGCGATGATGTCGGCTTGAGTTTTATCCACATATTGGTTGAGTTTGACGAAATCGTCACTGGTTCTCGAAACCTTACCTCCATTTATAGACAGCCATTCTATATTCCAACTGGTTAAGTTGATGGAGTTTTGAGCAAGTGACGTTGAACTAAAAATTAATAAGGCAGTAACAAATAGTGATCGCATATTGGCTTGTTTCACTCCTGGTTTTTAGCGTATTCCTTTCCAACCTTTATTCTATAAGACATCCCAAAAAAGCAAGTAGATTTAGTTCCAATTTTGCAATTTTCACGGTTTTCTTCGCAACTGAGATCAGTACCAATAAGATCGATTTGTTCTTGTCCGCTAGCCGATCTTTATTGATCAAAATCAATGTTTTCAAGTGGTGCTTTTCGTTAAATACGCCACAATATATTGTGTTAGCAGAATAAAAAATAACCCCATATAGTGTGTTTGTGGATAACTCTGTGAGTATGCTGGGGTAAGGAGAAGAAAGTGAAACCAATCGTAATCAAGCGTGACGGCTCAAGAGCTCCGTTCAACAGGGATCGTATCCAAGCAGCAGTTGAAGCGGCAGCGGAAAACAAAGATAAAGATGTCGCCATTTATGCTCTTAATGTCGCTCTTGCTGTCGAGTTACAGCTAAAAGATCACGATGAAGTTCACATCCATGAGATTCAAGACTTAGTCGAGAATGAACTCATGCAAGGTCCTTACAAAGCCCTAGCACGTTCTTACATTGAATATCGCCATGACCGCGACATCGCGCGTGAAAAGCAAAGTGCACTAACTCGTGAAATTGAAGGCTTGATTGAAGAAAGTAACCTTGATTTGATCAACGAAAACGCGAACAAAGACGGTAAAGTTATCCCAACTCAGCGTGACCTTTTAGCGGGTATCGTGGCGAAGCACTACGCGAAAACGCACATCCTGCCTCGTGATGTGGTTCAAGCACACGAAGTGGGTGACATTCACTACCACGATCTGGATTACGCTCCGTTCTTCCCAATGTTTAACTGTATGCTTATCGATCTTAAAGGCATGCTAACGCACGGCTTTAAAATGGGTAATGCTGAGATTGATACTCCTAAATCAATTTCAACAGCAACAGCAGTAACGGCACAGATCATTGCTCAAGTAGCGAGCCACATTTATGGCGGTACAACTATCAACCGTATTGACGAAGTGTTAGAACCTTACGTCATCACGAGCTATGAAAAGCATTTAGAAATCGCGAAAGAGTGGAACATTGCTGAGCCAGAAGAGTTTGCTAAAGCGCGCACAGAGAAAGAGTGTTACGACGCATTCCAATCTCTTGAATACGAAGTAAACACACTACACACGGCGAACGGGCAAACCCCATTCGTAACGTTTGGTTTTGGTCTTGGTACAAGCTGGGCGTCTCGTCTTATTCAGCAATCGATTTTGAAAAACCGTATCGCTGGTCTTGGCAAAAACCGTAAAACCGCCGTATTCCCTAAATTGGTGTTCGGTATTAAAGACGGTCTAAACCACAAGGCAGAAGATCCTAACTACGACATTAAGAAGCTTGCACTTGAGTGTGCTTCAAAACGTATGTACCCAGACATTCTTAACTACGACAAAGTCGTGGAAGTAACGGGTTCATTCAAAACACCTATGGGTTGTCGTAGCTTCCTAGGTACTTACGAAGAGGATGGCGAACTTATCCATGAAGGTCGTAACAACCTTGGTGTAGTTAGCTTGAACTTGCCACGTATCGCACTTCGCGCAAAAGGCAGCGAAGCGAAGTTCTATGAACTGCTTGATGATCGTCTACGTCTTGCTCGTAAAGCACTGGAAACGCGTATTTCTCGTCTAGAGAACGTAAAAGCGCGCGTTGCACCAATTCTATATATGGAAGGTGCATGTGGTGTGCGCTTGAAAGCGGACGATTCGATTGCAGAAATCTTCAAAAACGGCCGTGCGTCAATTTCTCTAGGCTACATTGGCGTGCATGAAACTATCAACGCGTTGTTTGGTACTGAAGTGCACGTTTACGATGATGCCGTATTGCGTGAAAAAGCGGTCGCGATCATCAAACATTTAAAAGATGCGGTGAACCAATGGGCTGACGAAACTGGCTATGGCTTTAGCTTGTACGCAACACCAAGTGAAAACCTATGTAGTCGTTTCTGCCGCATCGACACCAAAGAGTTTGGTTTGATTGAAGGCGTAACAGACAAAGGTTACTACACCAACAGCTTCCACTTGGATGTTGAGAAGAAGGTTAACCCTTACGACAAGATCGACTTCGAGATGCCTTACCCAGAAATCTCAAGCGGTGGCTTCATCTGTTACGGTGAGTTCCCGAACATGCAACGTAACGTAGAAGCGCTAGAAAACGTGTGGGACTACAGTTACACCCGCGTTCCTTACTACGGAACCAACACTCCGATTGATGAGTGTTATGAATGTGGTTACACCGGTGAGTTTGAATGTACAAGCAAAGGCTTTACTTGCCCAAGTTGTGGCAACCACGATTCAACCAAAGTATCGGTGACACGTCGCGTATGTGGCTACTTGGGCAGCCCAGATGCACGTCCGTTTAACTTCGGCAAACAAGAAGAAGTTAAACGTCGAGTGAAACACCTATAAGGTTAATTACCACTCGATTCAACACTTTGAAAATCAACCTGCTTTAGGTTGATTTTCTTTTTCGCGATAACAAAGAGACGCATTATGAACTACCACCAATATTATCCAATTGACGTTGTTAACGGACCGGGTACGCGCTGCACATTGTTTGTGTCGGGCTGTGTACATCAGTGTCGTGGCTGTTACAACCAGTCGACGCAACGCTTGGATTCGGGAGTGTTGTTCACGCAAGAAGCGGAAGACAAGATCATCAATGACTTGAATGACACGCGCATTAAGCGTCGCGGTTTGTCGTTGTCGGGCGGAGATCCGCTTCATCCTGCTAATGTACCTCATATTTTAAAGATCGTGAAAAGGGTGAGAGAAGAGTGTCCCGGTAAAGACATCTGGGTTTGGACAGGCTACACACTGGCTGAACTGGATGACGCGCAAAGAGAAGTGGTGCAATACATCGATGTTTTGATTGATGGTAAGTTTGAACAAGACAAGAAAGATCTCAATCTCGAATGGCGTGGCAGTTCAAACCAAATCATTCATCGCTTTACGGATATTTAATCAGGCATTCTCCAAACATAAAAAGGGCTCACACGTGCATAACGTGTGAGCCCTTTTGGTGTGAGTTCGTCAGTGTATTTTCAGTTACGCTGTCACTGTTTGGTCATCTTCGACCATATTGTTTATCCAACGTTTAGATTGGATACGATAAGTCGTCAGTACGCCTTTCACAAATTCTTCAGCTAGCAAAGACATCAAGACAAAATGCAAAGGCAACCCGAGTACCATACCAGTGTAATAGGTAAGGGGAATACCAATAGCCCACTGACCGAACGTATCAATAAAAATGCTGTAGCGAATATCTGCGCCACTCTTTAGTACGCCGCCAATCCCTACCATGTTAAACACTCTCAAAATCATACCCAGCGCCATGACTAAGCATACGTTAAGTGCCATTTCTGCATCGGTTAATGGGCTTAGTACCAATAGATGATGAATCAAAGGCGAGCTCAACCACACTAGGAAAAACAGTAAGGTGGCTAAGATTGCGCTGGTTAACACATACCACCATGCCGTTTTCTCGACCCGGTCATAATGTTTTGCGCCAATATCATTACCAAGAAGAACGGATGCTGCGACCGCAAATCCCATAAAGGTTGAAATCAGTACACCTTCAATTGGTGATAAGAATGAGATGATCGCAAGTTCTGAAACGCCCAATTGACCATAGATGATGCTGTAAACGATCAGTCCACCAGTCCAGAGCGCATCGTGGACCAGCATGGGTAGAGAAACCTTAAAGTATTTTTGACGATACTGCTTTAAACGGCCTTGCGCCCAATCGAACTTGGTCGGAATAAGGTATGCGTAGCGTTTACAGAAAAAGTAAATCAACACTGCCGTTTGGAAAAATCGAGAAACAAAGCTGCCAACGGCTGCACCAAATACGCCCCATTGAGGGAAGCCGAATAAACCGAAAATCAAAACATAATTAAGCACGACGTTCACGACAATCGCGGAGATACTAACGTTGGTTGCCAGTTTGGTTTGGCCTACGGAGCGCAATACCGCTTCAATAGGTACCACTATCGCCGTTGCAATGAGACTAAAGCCCGTAACCACAAGATAATCACGTGCATAAGTGACGTATTCGGGATCGTCTGACATGAAAGAGACGATCTCTTTATCAAAAATCGCATAAAGAACAATAAACGGCAGCGTCACTAAAATGGAAATAAACCAAGATTGCGCCAACGTTCTGCGGATTCCTGCGAGATTCCCTGAACCGTAATATTGAGAAGCCAGCACTGTTACTGCACCGCAAAGACCGAAAATGACTGCAAGGTTAAAGAAAAAAATGCGATTTCCGACTCCAACGGCTGCAGTGGCGGATTCGCCGAGTTGGCTCACCATGAAAATATCCACGACGCCGAGTAACGCAAAAAGCATGGATTGAAGTGAAACAGGAAGGCCAATCGCAATCAGCTTTTGCCAAAATGCTTTATCGATGTATTCGCGTGTTAAGAGCATCGCATTTCTCCTTAAAGATTAATGCGAGTAGTTTATCCCTATGATTTGGCGGTGTATTTTTCAAAGGCATCCAAAACCTTTGTAAAACTCTCCACTAGTGTATATGTGAGCCAATAAATCATGGAAGATAAACAAGAACGCTACGCGATTTCAGAAAAAACCTATCAAGAGTTTATTGATCACAGTCGAGTACTGGCATTGGAGGAGAGAGGCATTGTGCAGTGCGGAATTGCAACCTGTCGTGACTTCTTCTCTGTTTATCGTAAAAACCAAAAAAAACACATGCTGCTTTACACCGTGCGCGGTAAAGGTTGGTTAGAAAGTGGGGCGTGTCGATATGATTTGGAGCCTGGCTCGTTGATCACGGTGCCTGCAGGTGTTGAAAACGGTTTTGGTATGGAAGAGGAACCCTGGCAGATCGCATGGCTTTTTCTTGCTCCTGATAGAGCATGGCCAATGATAGAGAGTAATATTAGTTACCAGCTCACATCTGCACCTGAGGTGATGTATGCGTGTATCCAAACGTTGTTACGCAGTATTAATCTTCCTATTGATTATGGTGGTGCGGTTGGTGCACATAGCGTGGCTCAGTTAGAGCTGATGTTAAACATGCCGCCCTCAGAGTCGATATCACGCAGCCAATTGAGGCTTCGGCGCGTATTCGATCTTGTCCAGCGTCAGCTGCATAAGGATTGGAGTGTCGAGCAAGTGGCAGCTTTATATCCATGTTCGGAGCCACATTTGCACCGTCTGACTCAAAAGCAGTTTGGTCGAAGCCCGATGGCACATTTAACACGTATGCGCATGGAATACGCTGCTAGGCTACTTCGTTCAACAGAATGGCCGATTCAACATATTGGAGAGATAGTCGGATATCCAACTAGTGCCAACTTTAGTACACGTTTTAAAGCGTGGTCGAGCATGACGCCAAGAGAATTTAGGAAAAACGGAAGAGTGGATTGGTATATTGAGGAGTGAATCGTTCTTTTTATAACCGATAGAGCGCACAAAACTTATCGTAACCCAGAATTTTGTTCTCTAATTGATGAAATAAGTGAAAAATCATTTCGCCATTTTTTGCGATGGTGTTAACGTGAGGTTCGGTACTTGAATTTCAAAGGGTTATGACTTTCATGTTTTCTAATCTCCCAACTCCCGTATTAGATCCTATTTTATCTCTATCCGTTGCATACCGTAACGATGACCGTCCAAACAAGGTTGACCTTGGTATTGGCGTCTATAAGAACAGCGCAGGCGAAACGCCGATCATGAAAGCCATTCAAATGGCGCAGGATGTCGTTGTTGAAACTCAAAAAACCAAATCTTATGTTGGTCTTGCGGGTTGCGAAGAATTTAATAAAAGCATGATCGATTTGCTACTGACGGGAACGTCAGCAATAGATCGTGTTGCTGCCATTCAAACGCCAGGTGCAAGTGGTGCGCTGCGTATGTTAGGTGACCTGATGAAGGTCGCACAGCCAGATACGACGGTTTGGATTTCAAACCCTAGCTACGTAAACCATAAACCAGTGATGGAAGCGGCAGGTCTTAAAGTTAAGTTCTACCATTACTTTTCTCCAGAAACGAAACAAGTAGACACAGCAAAAATGATGGATGATCTTGCGAAAGCAGGGCCTTCTGATGTTGTATTGCTGCATGGTTGTTGTCACAACCCAACAGGCGCAGATATCGATTTTTCTGCTTGGCAAGCCATTACGGAATTGTCACAGAAGAACGGTTTCACACCATTTGTTGATATTGCCTACCAAGGCTTTGGTAATGGCCTAGAGGAAGACGCAAAAGGGCTTCGCTTCATGGCAGATAACGTTGAAGAGATGTTAATTACGACATCATGTTCGAAGAACTTTGGCCTATATCGCGAGCGCACAGGTGCGGCGATTGTCGTTGGTAAGAACATGCAAGACGTGGCCAACGCAAAAGGCAAGTTACTTACGTTAGCGCGTTCTACTTACACGATGCCACCCGATCATGGAGCGGCTTTGGTTAAGACGATTCTTCAAGATGACAACCTGACTTCCGTTTGGAAGCAAGAGTTGAGTGAAATGCAACATCGTTTGGTTAGTCTTCGTCAAAGTTTGTGTAACGAATTGAGAAACAACCATAATACCGATCAATTTGACTTCATTGAGGGTCACAAAGGCATGTTTACTGTGCTAGGCTTTAGTGAAAACCAAATGGCGCAACTGCGTGAAGATTATGGCATTTATGGTGTTGGCGATGGTCGAATTAACATCGCTGGACTTACCGAAACTCATATTCCATACGTAGCGGACGCAATTAAGAAAGTATCTCAAGCTTAATTGGAGTGTGGATGAAAAACTGGAAACTGATTCTGCCGCTTATGATGAGCGGCAGTTTAATTGCTTGTACGTCAACTCAAACGACGCCGGAACCTGCTGAGCCTGAGTCGCCGAAGGTCGAAGAACCTGTCAAAGTAGAGCCAGAAGTGAAACCAGAGGTTGATCCAACGCCTGAGGTTGAGCCTAAGCCTGAAGTAAAACCTGAGAAAAAGCCCGAGCCAAAACCGACAAAACCAGCCAAAGTGACAAAGACACCAGACGGCATGTTGATTCTTGGTTCTGAAGAGTGGGTTTACGTTCCTGAAATTGATCAAACCTTCAAAGCTAGGGTCGATACAGGGGCGACAACATCATCAATTAGCGCGACAGACATTGTTCCGTTTGAGCGTGATGGTAAAGATTGGGTTCAGTTTAAGATCGACTTGGGCGATAAAGAAACTAAAGAGTTTAAAGTACCTGTAGAGCGCTGGGCTAAAATCAAGCAGTCATCGTCAGAAGAGGTGGATAAACGAGCGGTAGTAAAAGCGTATATTACCGTCGGTGACCACAAAGAAAAGACAGAGTTTACGTTAGCTGAGCGTGGGCATATGAAGTTTCCAATTTTACTTGGTCGAAGCTTTTTTAGAGATATCGCCGTTGTGGATGTATCGAAAAAGTATGTCCAAGATAAACCTAAAAAATCCGGCAAAAATTAAAGCCTTGTTACTAGTTCCTGCTAACAATCGGTACTTAACAAAAATGGCCTCCGAAACCGGAGGCCATTTTTATTGAATCACACACTTATTAATGCAACTGCTTAGTTACTTAATTAAAATGCAAAACGAGCAGACATCACAATTTGTTGGCCATAGACACCATTATTTTTGAAATCCGCGCCAAGTGATAGTTGCTGAGTAGAGTGGAATCTTGCGCCAAAATTATAAACGGTATTGGAATCGTCGTTATCCATTATTTGACCGATACGGGCATGTAGCTCAACATTTTGCATGAACCAAATACGAGTACCAATATTCACCTCAGTGCGCCACTCGTCACCCACTTTATCACTGCCGTTTTCTTTAATGTTGTGTACTAACATTTGGCCATAAATATCTGCAAATTGGCCTGCTGGACCGTTAAAGCCAATACCACCAGCAATGTCCCAGTCTCCGCTGAATTCACTGTCTGCGCGAGCAATGAAGTGGGTGTTTTCCGTAAAGTAGGTATTGAACTCGCCACCAAATGTACCAGGGCTAGTGCCCATGCGAAATTCCATCGTGTTGTAGTTGAAATTATTTGCATGTGCGGAAAGTGGCAAAACAGCGCACAAACCAAAGGCTGCAACCTTTAGAGCTTTACCTAGCATGGTGTCTCCGGGCAAGATGATTAAAATGAACAAAAAAATGGTCTGCAAAAAGCAGACCAAGATTGATAAAGCTATCATTTTAAGTGCTTGCCGTCACCATTTAGCTGTAATGGTCACCACATCATGCTGATATCCAAAGCAATTGGGGTTGCTTTACATGATCACCAGTTGCTCGACTTCAATTTCTGGCTTATTTCCGCCTTCAAATTCGCCAAACAGACGGACTTTAGTCGTGTGATCAATCGGAGAGTTTAGTCGGATATCGTCATCCAGTTCGACCATGACTTCACCGGAACCATCGCTAAAGACAAACTTATCCGCGCGAACTTGACGTAATAAGTTACCTTCAACGACTACATCTTTTTCAGTAAACATATTGGAGTCGTTTAGCAAGGCGTCCAATTTTTCCACAGTGACAGGACCATTAAACTGCAAGTTTGATTGGTTTTGAGCGTGATCTTTCGCGAACGCGATAGAAGGAGCAATAACTAAGGCGGCGATTGTTGCGATAATTGTATTCTTTTTCATGTTACATCCTCATCGGTTTGTTTTGATGGGTTCATTAAAACAGAGCTTGTTTGAACCAATGATGATTTCAACATTCATATTCTATTCATTTGCTTGAGTAAGTGGGGACGATGACGTTATGATTGTTCATCTTCCTCTATTCCTTACAAATGTTCATGAAATCAGCGATCCCATCTTTAATGGTTCAAGGCACCACTTCGGATGCCGGAAAAAGTGTCCTTGTGGCAGGTTTATGCCGTGTATTAGCGAGAAAAGGGATAAACGTTGCCCCATTTAAGCCACAAAACATGGCACTAAATAGTGCGGTAACCAGAGATGGCGGTGAAATAGGTCGAGCTCAGGCAGTTCAGGCACAGGCGTGTAATATTGAGCCAACCGTACATATGAATCCGGTTTTGATTAAACCTAACAGTGATACAGGTGCTCAGATCATTTTGCAGGGCAAGGCGCTTTCAAATATGGATGCGGCTGGCTTTCATGATTACAAGAAAGTTGCGATGGATACGGTGTTAGATTCCTTCTCCCGTCTGACTCAAGAATTTGATTCGATCATGATCGAGGGCGCAGGGAGTCCTGCTGAAATCAATTTAAGAGAAGGCGATATTGCGAACATGGGTTTTGCGGAGGCCGCTGATGTTCCGGTGATCATTGTTGCTGATATTGATCGTGGTGGTGTGTTTGCACATTTGTACGGAACACTCGTGTTACTTTCTGAATCTGAACAAGCGCGAGTAAAAGGATTTGTTATCAACCGTTTTCGAGGTGATATTCGTTTATTGCAATCGGGCCTCGACTGGCTAGAAGAAAAAACAGGCAAACCTGTACTCGGCGTGCTTCCTTTTCTTCATGGTTTGAATTTAGAAGCAGAAGATGCGATCACCGCGCAGCAAGAGTTGTACTCTGAGGTAAAACTGAATGTCGTTGTGCCTGTTTTAACCCGGATTAGTAATCATACTGATTTTGATGTGTTGCGATTGAATCCCGACATCAATCTACGTTATGTAGGCAAAGGCGAGAAAATAGATAAAGCCGACCTTGTTATTTTGCCTGGGACCAAATCAGTTAGAGACGACTTAGAGTATCTAAGAAGCCAAGGGTGGGATAAAGATATCTTACGTCATATTCGTCTTGGTGGAAAAGTGATTGGTATCTGCGGTGGCTACCAGATGCTTGGAAGCTTGATTGATGATCCAAATGGCGTCGAAGGCCAGCCGGGTCAAAGCGAAGGGCTTGGCTTACTAGACATCACCACGACGCTAACTAACAGCAAACAGCTTACAAATACGCAAGCACAGCTTTCTCTTAATGGCAAAACAGCCAATGTAAAGGGTTATGAAATCCACGTAGGACAAAGTGAAGTGCAGGGCGTTCAACCTCTTATATTGAGTTCCGGTGAAGCAGAGGGGGCTATCAGCAAGTGTGGCCAAATCATGGGAACCTACCTTCACGGGTTCTTTGATGAGGCAGATGTCTTAAGCCTGGTGTCAGAATGGGTAAACGGCACTCAAATCAAACAACAAGACTTTGAAGAGTTAAAGGAGCAAGGAATTAATCGTATTGCAGATGCGATAGAACAACATATGAACCTTGATTTTTTGTTTAAATAGCACATTAACTGATTGAACTTTCTACCCAAATAACCAGTTCTTTCGCTTGCCTTGTATTGGAGTTTCTCTATGAAAGCATGGAAAACGCATGCTTGCCTCGCGGCAATATTAAGCATTTCATTTTCAGCTAACGCAGCTACGAACCTCAAAGTGTATGCGGCGTCTTCGATGACGAATGCGATCGACGAAATCGCACAAAACTTTGAAGAAAAGTATGACGTTTCTATCACTCCCGTTTATGGTGGTTCTTCTTCTATCGCTCGACAAATTATCAACGGCGCACCAGCGGATATATTCATTTCTGCGAATACTAAATGGATGGATTATTTGGTCGATAAAGACGTTATTTCTCGTGACAATGTCACAAGCTTGGTGCGCAATAGCTTAGTGTTGATTGCTCCTCAGTCTTCAGAATTAACCTCATTTAACTTCTCTGATGCAACAGCATGGGAGAAGGCATTGTATGGAAATCGCCTTGCGTTAGGCAATCCGACGTCAGTGCCTGCTGGTATGTACGCGAAAGAATCACTGACTACACTGGGTGTATGGAAAGAGATTCAAACTCAAATCGCACCAGCAAAGAATGTGCGCCTAGCTTTGGCGTTGGTTGAACGTGGAGAAGCACCTTTAGGCGTGGTCTACAAAACCGATGCGCAGTTAACCGACAAAGTCAAAATTGTCGGTGAATTTGCGAGTGATACGCATGCGGCTATTGTTTATCCGGCTGCAGTTGTGAATGATTCTACTGAGTCCGAGCAGTTCTTCCAGTACCTAAAATCGGACGAAGCCGCACGCGTTTTTGCTCAATATGGCTTTCAGCAATAAACCGGCTTTCAATAATAGGAACGAAGCGTGACAGAACTGGAATACCAAGCCTTAATGTTAAGCCTCAAAGTGGGCGCGTACGCAGTACTTTGGCTCATTCCTCTCGGCGTTTTTCTTGCTTGGCTACTTTCTCGAAAAACGTTCTTCGGTAAATCGATTCTCGATAGCTTAATTCATTTACCACTGGTATTGCCGCCAGTGGTTATCGGCTATTTGTTGTTGATTTCTCTTGGGCGGCAAGGGTTTCTTGGAAAGTGGCTCTATGAACATGTAGGGCTAGTCTTTAGCTTTAATTGGAAAGGAGCAGTAGTCGCTTGTATTGTGGTGGCCTTGCCTTTGATGGTTCGGTCTGTGCGGTTAAGTTTAGAGAACGTTGACCCTAAACTGGAACATGCCGCGTCAACGTTAGGCGCTTCTCCTTTAAAAGCTTTTCTCACCATTACGTTACCACTGACCATTCCCGGAATTATTACTGGGACGATGCTGTCCTTTGCTCGTAGTCTTGGTGAATTCGGGGCGACGATCAGTTTCGTCTCTAACATTCCGGGAGAAACCCAAACGATTCCACTGGCAATGTACAACTTTATTGAAACGCCAGGCGCGGAAATGCAGGCGGCTCGCCTATGTATCATTTCTATCGCGCTAGCTTTGTCTACATTAATGATCTCTGAATGGCTAAATCGCAAAGCGGCAAGTCGGTTGGGTGCAAAGTAATGACGATTAAAGTTCAATTTAAACAAATGCTTGGTGATACTGATTTCGATATCAAACTTGAGTTACCTTGTAACGGAATTAGCGCTTTGTTTGGGCGATCTGGTGCGGGAAAAACCACGTTAATTAATATTATCAGCGGATTAGTGGCACCAAAACAGGGACATGTTGCGATTGGTGATCACGTTTTGTTTGATAGTGAAAAGGGGATCAACTTACCAACACACAAGCGCGGTATTGGTTACGTGTTTCAGGATTCACGTTTATTTCCTCACTATTCGGTTCAAGGCAATTTGTTGTATGGCGTTAAAGAAAAAGATGACGAGTACTTTGATGCAGTCACCGAACTCTTGTCTATCAAACCGTTACTAAAGCGCTTCCCGATCTCACTGTCTGGTGGTGAAAAGCAACGTGTTGCGATTGCGCGCGCATTACTATCAAAACCCAACTTGCTTTTGATGGATGAACCACTTGCGTCGCTTGATATGCCGAGAAAACGTGAGGTGATGCCATTTCTGGAGGAATTGTCGGATAAGGTTAATATTCCGATTATCTATGTCACGCATAGCCTGCAGGAGATCTTAAGACTCGCTCAACACCTCGCTATTATCGATCAAGGTAAAATTACGAGTTCAGGTAAGCTTGAAGAAGTGTGGGCTTCTCATGCGATGCGTCCATGGCAGTCTTTCTCGGATCAAAGCAGCTTATTTGAAGGCCGAATTGCTGAACATCATGAGCGTTATGCGCTGACTTGTGTCAGCCTTGCACCTAATGCATCACTATGGGTGCAAAAGATTGATGGTGAGCCAGAGACGCCAATTCGCTTACAAGTGCGTGCCAACGACGTTTCTATTACGCTAGAGCAACCTAAGGCGACTTCTATTCGAAATATCCTGCCTGCGACGGTCGATTCAATCGAGGTGTTTAACGCGGCTGATGATAAACAGAGTATTAATGTATCGCTAAAGCTAGATGAGGGATGTTATTTGTGGGCAACGATAACACCTTGGGCGCTTGATGATCTCGACTTAAAGGCAGGTGATAGTGTATTCGCACAAATTAAAGGTGTCAGTGTCACGCAAAAAGACGTGGCATTAGCGCCGCATTAATCGTTTAAAGCTACGCACGCTTAATGATCAAAAAAGGCCGCAAACGCGGCCTTTATTTTGTCGGAAAAACGTTATTTTGCGAACACTTCTTTGAATTCGCGTTTAAGAAGTGGGTCGCGACGTGCTTTCTTAAGTTGCTTAACCATGTCTTTCACGCAGTTGTGAAGCACATTATCAAGTAATTGAGCGCGGTATTCTTCTTTATCTTCATCTGTCATGTTTTCTGGCAGATTAAGAGTAGGGAATTCTTCCATCACGTTGATACCAGCAAATGCTTGGCCAACAGAAACTAGAGCATGAAATTGCTCGAAGTTATCTAGAATGTTCTGAGCACTTGCAGGCATTTCGTCCCAAGACTCACGCACTGCTTCTTCAGACACTTCATGGATAGAGGTAACCATTTCGAACATTTGCTCTGGAACTTCGTCAAACTCGATAACTTTACGTAGTTCAGGAGAAATGGTTGCTAGATCGATTTTTTTGCTTTCGCTGTTAGTTGCTTCTGACATGGTGTGTCTCTCATTACAAAAAGGCGGGAATATTAATACCAAATGCATCAAATAGCTATACCCATGTGTCCGCAAGATGACCAGAACACGTGAGTTTGTTGAACTAACGTTCGTTGGTCATGTTTTGGTAGGGCAATTTTCAGTGTAATCGTTATAGACAATTGATTCCGTGACATTTAAACAAAAATATAGCACTTAATTATGAGTCGAATGCAACAACTCTTTGAGTATGGTATATGTTTAATAAAGACAAAATAAGAAATGGAACGCGTTATGCAACCGACAGGGACATCAATGCGAATCCTCCTGGTTGACGATGTTCAGCTAGATAGGATGCAGTTGGCTATTCGTCTTAAGCAACTTGGACATATTGTAAAAGCGGTGGGTAGTGGGCTAGAAGCACTAAACACCTACGAGAGTTTTGATCCTGAACTGGTATTACTCGATATATCGATGCCAGATATGAACGGTTTTGAAGTCTCTCTTCATATCAGAGAAACCTTTCCCGACTGGATCCCAATAATTTTCCTGAGCAGTCACGAAGAACCAGAAATGATTGCAAAGGCCATAGAGGCCGGCGGTGATGATTATTTAATTAAACCCGTAGATAAACTCGTACTGAACTCTAAGCTTATCGCAATGCAGCGTATTGCCCATATGAGACGAGAGCTTAAACAAGCGACAGCTCAATTGGAGAAAGTGAATCAACTTTTGACCCAGCAAGCGAATGAAGATGGCTTAACCAAACTCTATAACCGTCGTTATATCGATCATAAGTTAGAATCGATGGTTGCATGGCATGGCCGTCACAACATGCCAATGGCTTTGATTTTATTGGACGTCGATTTTTTCAAACCGTTTAATGATAATTACGGCCATATAGAAGGAGATCGTTGCTTGCAAGCTATTGCGAACCAACTTAAAGCAACATTTTGTCGCTCTGGCGAATACGTAGGGCGTTATGGCGGAGAAGAGTTTGTGGTGTTACTGGGTTGCACAGACGCCCAAACCGCAGAGAGAGAAGCAGAACGTATACAAGAGGCCATGTATTTTCTGGATTACCCACATGAGTATTCTAGCGTGTCCAATAGGGTGACAGTGTCACAGGGTGTTTTTGTTTTTCAACCAACGGGAAAAGAGCAGCAGTCTGATTTGTATGCGACGGTGGATAGAGCGCTGTATACCTCAAAGTCTTTAGGAAGAAATACACATACGGTGGTAAATGCAAGTTGAAACAAACTGTTATCAATAGTTATGCCTTAGCTACACTGTCACTTTTTTCATTATGTTCTAAGGCTAATTCGATTCAAGATCAGATACAAAAAGAGTATGAAAGGAACTTTGCTATTGGGATCGTTCTGTCAGATAGCGATGTCTTTACGGTAGGATTTCATGATTTCGATCCGAACGAATACTTCAACATAGATAACGAAGACATTGGTACTCAAGATTCGGTTGATCTCAGAAAGAAGATCGCTGTATCAACGCTACCATTTAGTTTTGATTTGTTTGAACAAGAGGGAATACAAACTCACGATCTATTAAATGGCCGAGTTTATGCCTTAAGTACAGAGCAAGATGTGTATGTAGACCAAAAAGGACAGATTCCAGATAAAAGTAAAGAGTTAGTCATGGGCGGATATATTGAGTTTGCTGGAGAAAAACACCTCACTGATAAGCTAACGCTTAGTGGCGCAATCGGCTCACACTTAATGTACTATCAAAACGATTATAGTTATCGTAGTAATGCACTGAATGACCTAAAACCATTTCTAGAAGGTGTATACCTAAACACCAGTGCTTGGGCCGTTGTTGGAGAAGTCAACACAAAGCTCAAATACCTAGAGCATGAATCGTGGGGGAAATGGTACCTCTGGTCGGCTCCTCACTATTTTTATGGCACTGGCTGGGGTAAAGCAAATAATGGTGATATTGGCAATCCGGAAGGCTGGTATTGGGTCAATGGAATAAAGGTGTTTTATGATTTTACCCACATTGGAGATACTGTGCAGTCAGTGTATTCGAGCTTCAATCGAGTTGATATTGGTGGTGATACAAGAAAACCCATGAATACTGTACACTACTACGAAGCTAGTGTTGGATGGTTAATGACACCACCATTTGACTCCGATTGGATAGATAATATCGGGATCGGATTAACGATCAATTATGGCAGTGCGTTAAAAGGAGGAAGCTTAGTCTTGTTCTTTAATCAAGATTAGTCAGCTAACTTTCGCTCTGGGGGATTAATGAAGCCTCACGCAATTGCGTCCAGCTTTTTTCGCTTTGTAAAGCGCTTCGTCCGCTAACTTAATCACGTCCTGAGGTGCTTGCCCGTTTTTGCTGTCGGCCGCTCCGAAACTTGCGGTAACAAAGACCGACTTTCTCCTCGAACTGTCGTTACCACGCTTTTTTTGACCTTGTTTATGGTTATCTGGGCGGGATTCTTCATCACGTAAAATCATCTCATACTCTGCAATGGATTTACGTGCTTCTTCTAAAAACTCTTTACACTCATCTGCGTACTTGCCTTTAAAGACGATGGTAAATTCTTCTCCGCCAAATCGATATACTTTTGCGCCACCGGGAGTTTTAGTTAGACGCGAAGCGACCATTTTTAATACGTCATCACCCGTATCGTGACCGTAGGTATCGTTAAACTTTTTAAAGTGGTCAACATCAAGCATTGCGATCGTGAACTTTTTGCCCATGTGTTTTAAGTCAAGGTCGAGTGCGCGCCTACTCGGGACCCGCGTTAAGCTATCTGTGAAAGCCAATTGATGGCTGGCAGAGGCAGCATAAATAATGATAAGCAATCCCGTTAGGGTAAACATGGTGCTAGATATGTATTGCACATCAAAGAAAATGAACGTCGCGGACGCCAGCACCATTGCAGAGTAGGTCATAGCATGGATGATTTCATTCTTCTTTAAAACAAGAATTCCGAGGAAGCAGACAATACCCACACAATATAAAACTAGAATAAAAGGCAGTTTAGAAACCGTAGGTACGATAAATAAAATGCCGCTTGTCCATTGTTCAAACCCACCTTCAACGTAATACGCTAACGTAAGGTAAGACCAAAGAACGAACATCGTTAACATCAAGAGGTAAGTAAACATCGCTCTTGAGTCGAAACCGTCTTTACTAAACAAAAATACCGCAAGAAAAGAAACAGGAAGTAGCGTGGCTAAAATGGTCAGCTCAAGTAAGGCTGTACCACTTTGAAGTGGAACTTGTAGCCTGTGCTGTATCACGAAATAGGCCAGTAACGTCGCTAAGCACACCATTGACTCCCTACCTTGCTTAAATGAATAGCAAAGGAGCAGTGCACAGCCTAACAGTATGTACGGCAAATTTGCGGCAATACCCCAGTTTGACTGAGTCATCTGAATGATGTTGTTCATGCTCGAACTCACTAATCCCAGCAACATAAATGGGAAAAGGAATCGAAAGCCTGATGAAGTCATTGATGATGAGGACATCTATTACAAATTGCCTGAAAATAGTTGATTATATAATTGGTTAGGTTAAGCGTTTCATCAATATAGATATTAATCTGCTATCGATTTTCATGCTTCGAGAACTAGCAAGAATACGTCTATTTGCTCATTTTCCCAAGTATTTTGGGAGACATTACGACAAAAAGAGAGAGATTGATTAAATTAAGAGCAATCAATAAGTTGTTATAAACAAGTCGTTGCTATACTTGTTTTCATAGAACAAGGGAGATTTGCCAATGCAGATAAGTTCAGATGTGCATAACTACATGGAAACACTTGTTGGACAAGTGCTCAGTTTGCCTCAGTTTGTAGAGCAGTATGACAACGAGCAGCTCGCAGATATTGCGTGCCTTGCACTTATTCAGCTTAAACCTGTCTATATTCGTCATGATATTGATTTTTTATCTTCGCTTCCGGAACAAAAGCTCACCCAATTTAAGCAAAGTGCGGATATCGCGGTGAAGAACGCGACAGAAATGGTGAAAGAAGACCGGCGTAAAAACCGAGATCATGATGTACCTGTAATTTTTACCCATACCAGTTATGATGAAGACAAAGAATTGGACTGGTATGAAAAACCAATCCTCAATGTCAATATTAAGTGATACAAGCTTAATCTATCGATGAGCTTACCCAAGGAGGAACCGTGGGATTTTTTTCGCGTTTGTTTGGTGGTAGTGAAAAGACTGCTGAAGTAAAAACTGTGGAACCAGTTGAGTACAAAGGTTTCCTTATTTACCAAGAGAGCCTTTCAGAGGGTGGGCAATACCGCATTGCTGGTCGAATAGAAAAGCAATACGACGATGAAGTGAAAACGCATCGATTTATTCGTTCAGATTTGCTCGGCTCGGAACAAGATGCCAATGAACTTATGTTGAAGAAATCTCAAATGTTTATCGATCAAATGGGCGATAAAATCTTCGACTAACAATTCACCGCAACTTGATTCCAATCATCTTAAAAAGAGCCATTAGTGTATATGCTGATGGCTCTTTCTTTTTTAGAGCTTAAATGTTTGTTAAGTCAGCATTTAATTATGATCTGGTTAGACCTCAGTCTAGTAAGGCATGGCGTTGTTATTTTTCGTGCTCAGAGCGACAATCATTCATTACTTAGCGTTATATGTAATGAAATTTAGTATTTAAATTACAAAACACTTGAAGTAATGAGACGCGTTCGATACAAACAGAATAATAACAGGGCTGTTAGTCAAGGTGTTATTGTGCAAATGGGTGGCCCCAAACACCATCTTTCGTTTGCAATTGTCTTGCGTGGTAAACAGATAGAAATAAAAAAGAGTTAGAGTAGAGCGACGCTCTGTTTTGGGACTAATTTATTGATATGTATACAAGGAGTATGCGTTTTGCAAATCGGTGTACCTAAAGAGATACTTGCGGGTGAATCGCGAGTAGCTGCATCGCCGAAGTCGGTTGAGCAGTTAATAAAGTTGGGATTCGATATCGCGATTGAATCCCAAGCGGGGGTGCTTGCGAGTTTCGATGATGCTGCTTATGAAGCTGCTGGTGCGAAAATCGTTTCTAGTGAAGAAGTTTGGGCATCTGGTCTTATTCTAAAAGTTAATGCGCCAATCGTAGATGAAGAACAAGGCATTGACGAAATCGCACTACTACAAGATGGTGCAACGCTTGTTAGCTTTATTTGGCCTGCTCAAAACGCAGAGTTGATGGAACAACTTTCAAGTAAGAACATTAACGTTCTTGCCATGGATTCCGTTCCTCGTATCTCTCGTGCACAAGCCTTAGACGCGCTCTCTTCGATGGCTAACATCGCTGGGTATCGTGCGGTTGTTGAAGCAGCTCATGAGTTTGGTCGTTTCTTTACAGGTCAAATCACGGCTGCCGGTAAAGTACCACCAGCGAAAGTATTGGTCGCTGGTGCGGGTGTGGCTGGTTTGGCTGCAATCGGTGCTGCGGGTAGCCTAGGGGCTATTGTTCGTGCATTTGACGTTCGCCCAGAAGTAAAAGAACAAGTTGAGTCCATGGGAGCAGAGTTCCTGACCGTGGATTTCCAAGAAGACTCTGGTTCTGGTGACGGCTACGCAAAAGAAATGTCCGATGACTTCAACAAAAAAGCGGCAGAGTTATATGCAGAGCAAGCTAAAGATGTTGATATCATTATTACAACGGCACTAATCCCTGGCAAACCTGCTCCGAAGCTGATCACCAAGGAAATGGTCGACAGCATGAAAGCGGGCAGTGTCATTGTTGACTTGGCAGCTGCTAATGGCGGTAACTGTGAATACACAGTTAAAGACCAAGTTATCATGACAGATAATGGCGTAAAAATTGTTGGTTACACTGACATGGTCGGCCGTTTGCCAACGCAATCTTCTCAACTTTACGCGACAAACCTTGTTAACCTTCTAAAACTGCTGTGTAAAGAAAAAGACGGTAACATCAATATTGATTTCGAAGATGTTGTTATCCGTGGTGTCACCGTGGTTAAAGAAGGTGAAATTACATGGCCTGCGCCACCAATCCAGGTTTCAGCGCAGCCGCAAGTGAAACAAGAGCAACCTGCGAAACCAGAGCCTAAAGTAGAAGAACCTACCTCTCCAACGAAGAAAATTATTGGTGTAGCCGCGGCAGTAGGTGCTTTTGCTTGGATTGCATCGGTTGCGCCGGCAGCGTTCCTTTCTCACTTTACTGTATTTGTTTTAGCTTGTGTTGTCGGCTACTACGTGGTTTGGAATGTTACCCATGCACTTCATACTCCGCTTATGTCGGTAACGAATGCTATCTCCGGCATTATTGTGGTTGGTGCATTACTGCAAATTGGGCAAGGTAATGGGGTCGTTTCATTCCTATCCTTTATTGCTGTATTGATCGCCAGCATCAATATCTTCGGTGGTTTCACCGTCACCAAGCGTATGCTTGAAATGTTCCGCAAAGATAAATAGGAGTTACAATGTCTGCAGGATTAGTACAAGCAGCTTACATTGTTGCTGCATTATTTTTCATCATGAGTTTGGCGGGGCTTTCAAAGCAAGAGTCCGCTCGTAATGGTAACTACTATGGTATCGCAGGTATGACGATCGCGCTGATCGCGACGATCTTCAGCCCTGATGCTCAAGGCTTTGGGTGGATCATTATTGCGATGGCGATAGGTGGGGCGATCGGTATTTTCTATGCGAAGAAAGTAGAAATGACCGAAATGCCAGAACTGGTTGCGATACTGCACAGCTTTGTAGGTTTAGCTGCGGTTTTAGTTGGCTACAACAGTTACCTTGATGCGCCAGAAGCAGCAACTCATGCTGAACATGTTATCCACCTTGTAGAAGTATTCTTGGGTGTCTTCATTGGTGCCGTAACCTTCACGGGTTCAATTGTTGCATTTGGTAAGTTACGTGGTGTGATTTCTTCTTCGCCGCTTAACCTTCGCCACAAGCACAAAATGAACCTTGCAGCGGTTGTGATTTCTACGCTTCTTATGATCTACTTCGTAAAAGCAGATGGCAGCATGTTCGCTCTGATTGTGATGACACTGATTGCGTTCGCGTTCGGTTACCACTTAGTTGCTTCAATTGGTGGTGCTGATATGCCAGTTGTAGTTTCAATGCTGAACTCATATTCAGGTTGGGCAGCAGCAGCAGCAGGTTTCATGCTCGCAAATGACCTATTAATCGTAACAGGTGCGTTGGTTGGTTCTTCAGGTGCGATTCTTTCTTACATCATGTGTAAAGCCATGAACCGTTCGTTTATCAGTGTTATTGCTGGTGGCTTTGGTCAAGAGATTGTAATTTCAGGTGACGAAGAGCAGGGCGAACACCGCGAAACAACGGCAGAAGAAGTCGCTGAAATGCTGAAGAACTCAAAATCAGTAATCATCACCCCAGGGTATGGTATGGCTGTAGCGCAAGCGCAGTATCCAGTGCATGAAATTACTGACGTACTTCGTTCAAAAGGTATTGAGGTTCGCTTTGGTATTCACCCAGTAGCAGGTCGTCTTCCGGGACATATGAACGTGTTACTTGCTGAAGCGAAAGTACCGTATGATATCGTTCTTGAAATGGATGAAATCAATGATGACTTCGCTGAAACAGATACAGTACTGGTTATCGGCGCTAACGATACGGTAAACCCAGCAGCTCTGGAAGATCCGAACAGCCCGATTGCTGGTATGCCTGTACTGGAGGTTTGGAACGCGAAAAATGTAGTGGTATTCAAGCGTTCAATGAATACTGGTTACGCAGGTGTACAGAACCCACTGTTCTTCAAAGAAAATACATCAATGCTATTTGGTGATGCGAAGGAAAGCGTTGAGTCTATTTTTAAAGCACTCTAACCATTCTTGATTTAAAACTATACAGGGTCAGCAATCGCTGGCCCTTTTTTGTTCCGTTTCAATGTTATAGTAATGCAAATCCTTCTGTTAGCAGATGTCAATTGCTTGTAGATTGATGTATAGTTTTGGCTAATGTAACAAGTGACGGTAACAGTTTGATTAAAAAGTTTTTGCTCGGTTTTGCAACTGTATTGCCGCTTTTTTCGGCACCTGCATTTTCCGATTCACTACCAGAAAGAATAGATACGTTTACAGAGCTATTTAATTATGAAGTAGCTCTTAAATCGTATGATATTCGTATTCTGCAATCAAATTATCCTACCAAGTTACTTGCGCCAGATTCGCTTCTGCCGCAAACGTCTGACTATCCGTTAAAAGATATACAACAGCTTTACAGCTTAGCGAATACTTGTCGTGGTAAATTGCCACTAAGTCCTTTAATTACTGAGCCGTTAGTATTTACAAGAGCTATCTGTAAAGGGACGCAACTGACACCACGTTGGTTTTCGCGTAGTGGCCTCATTCACCCTGGTGGTGGGACTTATGCTGCACGCTATGTGGATAAGTATCCAGAACTCAAACCCAAGCTTGCTCAATACATGCATATTAAAGAGCGTGACAATGAGGAAGGGGATGAGTTGCTAGAAAGCTTGAAAAACATGGACGACGACGCCATTAATGCTTTGATTGCAGGCGCGAGCATGTTTATCGAAGGTAACGAACTTTGGTTACGACGTGGTGACCGTTACTTTGTTTTCGAGAAAGATATCTGGGAAGAAAACGTCGCTAATGCGGGTCTGTCGTACGCTCTAGCGTCTCAAAGCAAAAGTTGCTTTGTTAAACGAGGCAATATTTGTTGGGATGTAGAAGATCACTCACAAGTTTTGCGGATCAGTATGATCATACTGGTAATCGCAAATATTCTTCTAGTGATTGGTTGGGCTGTATACCGCTGGAATAGTAAGCGAGAAGAGCTCCGTAGTAGAATGCTTGTGTTGCAAATTTTAACGCATGAGCTCAGAACACCGATTGCATCTCTATCACTGACGGTTGAGGGCTTTCGCCGAGAATTCGAGCATCTACCTGAAAGCGTATATGACGAGTTCCGCAGATTGTGTGAAGATACACGTCGTTTGCGTCAATTGGCAGAAGCGAGTAAAGATTATTTGCAATCTGATAACCAAATGCTTGCAACAGATTGGGTTCCGTCTGTCGCAGACTGGTTAGAATTTAAGATCGAAGAAGAATTTGATAGTGCCGTGCTTTTCAACATCAATGAAGATGTGGCTGCTAAAGTTAATGTGTACTGGTTAGGAACTTGTATCGATAACTTGCTTCGTAATGCGCTTAAGTACGGTATTGCACCAGTTGAATTGGATGTTTCAACTAGTGAAGAAAAAATAGTATTCCAAGTCCGAGATGCTGGTGGCCTAACGGCTAAAGATTGGGCAAATTTGAAGAAACCGTTCGTCAGTAAGAGCGGGTTAGGACTTGGGTTAACAATCGTTGAATCTATGGTAGGCCGCATGGGCGGAAAAATGTCCCTGATGGGACCACCTACAACTTTTATATTGGAGATACCTTGTGAAACAGACACTGCTTCTCGTTGAGGACGATAAAAACTTGGCTGATGGCCTGTTAGTAAGCCTGGAACAAGCAGGATATGAGTGTTTACATGTGGAACGTATTGCAGACGTAGAACCACAATGGAAAAAAGCTGACTTGGTTATTCTCGATCGCCAACTCCCAGATGGTGACTCTGTACAATGTCTCCCAGAATGGAAACAGATTAAAGACGTACCAGTTATCTTGCTAACGGCACTTGTTACCGTAAAAGATAAAGTTGCAGGCCTTGATTCCGGCGCGAACGACTACTTAACGAAGCCTTTTGCTGAAGCGGAACTCTTTGCGAGAATCCGTGCACAGCTACGAGCACCGGATTCAGCAGAGCAAAGCAGCGCTGATAAAGTGATCACAAAAGACTTAGAAATTGATCGTTCAACTCGTGAAGTTACCTATAAAGATGAGCTAATTACGTTAACTCGTACAGAGTTTGATCTACTGCTATTTTTAGCGTCGAACTTAGGTCGCGTGTTTACTCGTGATGAGCTACTTGACCACGTTTGGGGTTATAATCACTTCCCAACAACACGTACTGTGGATACGCACGTATTGCAGCTTCGTCAAAAACTGCCAGGACTGGAAATTGAAACACTTCGCGGTGTTGGCTACAAGATGAAAGCATAAGTCATAATGAAAACACTACTCCCCGTAGTTCTCTCATTAGCGTTAGTGAAACCAGTCCATGCAATGGACTGGTTTCAAACTAACACGCCTTTAACGCAGGCACATCAACACTTACTTGAAGATGATCTTGCCGGTATGTTCAACTCTCTTGTTGAACTGTGGCAAACGGAACCAAGTAAAGATTTGACTCCTCATCTCAATGACCTTCTTGGTCAGTCACTATCTAAAAACTGTGGCAAGTCTCTCACTGGTGTAACGCTGCCTGAATGGATAAGTGGCGTGAACGTTATTCGTCAGACTATCCAAAGCCCTGGGCGAGATACATTTAGGTTAGTGATCAAGCTAAGAGCTACAACTGACATCGAAAATATTTCATTTAATCGATGGGTGGATGATTCTATATCCGCAGACAGTTCATTCAGTTATGAAGAACAGCCGAGCGGTACGGAATTAGCCAATGAGCGTAGTTATTCGAAACGCTATAACCTCACGGGTAAGCTTGAAGCAGGCTTGTATCACTTAACTATTGTTTCTAAAGATAAACAAGAGTATCGAACTTGGGTAATATTAGGAGATTCCAATTCTTCGCAATATGTTCGTTGGACATCTAAAGAGAATTGGAAAGTAGAAAAGAGCGCACTTCGTAATCCCCATTGTCCATTACCGCAACTTGAAGTTGGTTTATATGACTACATTGATGGTCAATACGAGCAAATGTGGAAAAAGACTTACGAGTCTAACTATCCCAATTCACTAGAGCTTGCGGGCGTCCCAAATGATAGATACGTGCTAGCAGTGAGTATCAACAGTCGTCGTTGGCAGGGCGATATAATTGTTGAGCAAGCTCAAACTATTAGCCGAACCTATGATCTTTCCCAAGAAGAATAGTTAAAGAAATACCATTTGTGCCGATAAAGGTTCAGGAAGAACTAAAATCACAAGTGTAGTATGAAAACCAAATATAAAATTCTAGCCACCTCTGTTGCCACCACACTTTTCGCAAACTTTGCTTCGGCTGCCACTTATGCGATAGAAGCTCGTAGCGATGCGATGGGTGGTGTTGGTACGGTATCAGCAACTTATCTGACTGCTCCTTTTTTCAACCCCGCACTTACTGCAATTTATCGCCGAAACGATGATGCAGGAATGATCGTGCCAAGTTTTGGTGGCAACTACGATGATCAATATGATCTTGTCGATGAAATCGAACGCATCAGCAAATTGACCGATGTCGATGAAATCAAAAAATCGATGAATGCCATAGATGGAAAAAAAACTGACTTTGATCTTGGTGGCGTTGTCGCTATAGGTATTCCTAATAAATTTTTATCTGCAACTGCATATGGTAAGTTATACACTGAATCATTCGTACAACCAAAAGTAGATACGTCAGGTACTAATCCGTTAGACGATAGCTACGTACAAGGTGTTTCTATTGGTGTTGCTGAAGCAGGTGTATCACTTGCTAAATACACCAACTTTATGAATCAACACCTTTCATTTGGTGTTACGCCTAAACTTCAGCGTATTTATACGTACTCTTACGCCACGAGTTTTCAGAATTTCGATACCAAAGACTTACGTGAACATGAGACAGCGGAAACGATGTTTAACTTGGATGCGGGCGCGCTTTGGTTCTTTGGCCCATATCGTGTCGGTATTTCAGCAAAAAACTTGATCGGAAGAGACGTTAAAACAAAATCGTTCATGTATGGCAGTGATACGATAAAATCATACGAATACAGCATGCGTCCCGTATATACGGTCGGGGCAGGGGTTGTTGCCGATTACTTTACTATGAGTGTCGACTACGATCTTAATGAAGAAAAACGTTTTTCATCCTTTGATGATAATACACAAATGATTCGAGCTGGTATTGAATTTGATATCTTGCGTCAAATGGCATTGCGAGCGGGTTATATGAAAAACTTAGCTCGAAGTAGCGACGAAGGTACCATTACTGCAGGTATTGGACTGTCTCCACTTAAGTTGATCGAATTAGATATTGCTGCTCAGTACACGAACGAGAACGCAATGGGGGCATCCATTAATTTCCTTGCGACCTATTAATTGAATCGTTATAGTCTGCTCCTCAAAATGAGGAGCTTTTTATGTTTGACGATTTACCCCCTCTATCTCACCAAGAGCAACAACAAGCTGTAGAGAAAATTCAAGAATTGATGGCGAAGGGCACAAGTACAGCAGAAGCCATCAAAATTGTTGCCGAACAGATTCGATCTGAGTACGCAGAAAAACAACAGCAACAAAACTAATTAATTCATATCAGGGCTTTGGCCCTGTTTTTTTTTGGTCTCATATTTATCCTCAAATATTTTCATACCTTAACGTAGTTACGTCGTAACGTTATTTCTATACCTTTCAATTTATTCAACTTCCTCTATTCTGTACTAAGCAGTTAGTAAAATTTTACTTGCTTAAGTTAACCTTGATGCGTTCTGGCTTGAACGAATATGGGGTGAAATGCCATTTTTTAAATTAAAATTAATAAAATCAGTAACTTGTGTTGGTTTTTTGTCTTGTGGTTATGTTTCGATCATCTTTTTGTGTAATTAAATTACAAGATGATGATTGGGTATGTTTTCAAGTAGAGGATTATGCTGTGAAGATAAAAAAGACACGTTGTAACAGAAAAATAAAATCTGAATATAGTTATATAGTTGACGTTATATAGACAGTAAGTGCTCGCAGACGTATGTCGGTTTTAGGTTGAACATAGGAGTGTTGGACTCTGTTTTAACTCTAAATCTTGTCTTTAATTCAGTGTTGTCTATGAAATAACTCTTAATCTTGATCGATGGATTACACGAAAAAATTACTTATTGCCAAGTGGTTTTACTAAACTAGGCGACGTTGTAATTAGGAATATAAAACAAGCTGCAATAGAAATTGACAGGGTTTAGAAGCGTAGTGACGGCGTAACGTGGGTTTGTTTGCTTTAGTTACATAGTTATGTACATCTTAAGGAGGAGAACAAAATGGGCCACATATCAATAACTGGTTCCTAAGTCACTAGTTGACTTCACGAGCCTTCAATGGCTATTAGATAGCTGATCGCTCGGCTGTTTCCACATTCTTATATCAAACTCCCATATTTTCATGAAATATGAGTTTAGACATTGCATTCGCTCTTAGTGAACTAGACTTACTATAAGCACATGAAAACTAACTAGGAGAGAAAGAATGAGTTACAAGCACGTTTTAGTCGCTGTTGATTTATCTCAATCTAGCCAAGTCGTTATCGAAAAAGCAATAACTCAAGCAAAGAACTCGAACGCCAAACTTTCATTCGTTTATGTGGATGTTGATCGTGTGATCATGGAGCCGAAAGAAGAACAAAAGTTGCAAAAGGAGCTACAAGAACTCGCTGATAAATGCCTATATCCAGTACACGAGACGATGGCAGTTATCGGCGACCTGCATATCAAATTGTCGGGAATCGTAAAAAAAGAGGGAATAGACCTCGTAGTCTGCGGTCATCATCATAATTTACTGAGCCGTTTCTTTTCATCGGTACCAAAGGTAGCGAATGAGGTTGAAGCGGATTTATTGATTGTTTACTTGGATGAGTAACAGTAACGCAGGTTTGTGCCACATCTTCTGTAATCCCGTTTTTCGTATATTAAAAAGCCGAACGTTTGTGTTCGGCTTTACGTATGTATGATTGACAACAAAATAATTAACCAGGAATGGCAGATGCCTCTTGGGATAAAATAGATGCAGACTCTGCGTTTGACTGCAAATCAAAATGCACGTTAACTTGCACACCTTCTCGCTCAAAAGTGACATCATCAAAATCGGTCATAGCAATTTTGAATCCATTTCTAGCAAAAAAGCCAGTCACCATAGTTCGCTGCTTAATTTCTAGTGCAGACGCGAGTAGCTTATCCATGGCATTCTCCTTGGTTATTGTAGGGATATGGGTAGAAGATACACGCAGAACGTTATGAAATCAATTTAATATAAAGCTGCTTTCGATTAAATTTTTAATGTAAGTCAATCTATCGTTTAACCCACGTGATTTATTCCACGCAAAGCCTTGATAATGAAACGGTATAGCATCTCATGTTGTGATAACAAGCATAAAGTTGGGGATTTTCATAAATGCCTAACGAGGCTCTTTGAAACAATACGTTACAAAGCTTCTCGCTAGATCTCATGAGTTATCAAAGGAAAATTATAAACCTGAAAAGCCATCCTAAAGTGATTCATTTTTCAATATTTTTGATAACTCAGACCTAATAAAAGTAGATATTTCAGCTAGCTTTCTTGGTAAAGGGTTTTGATAAGGGTAGGCGATATACATGGAGCGTTCTATATCAAAATTTTGTGAAATTTGGATATTGTTGTCTATATGGTTACCTTTTACAAGGTAATTTGGAATGACGCCAACCCCAACCCCCTCAGAGACAAAGTTTATTAAAATAGAGGTGTTATCAACTTCGATAACGTCAGTGTACTGCTTTTTAATTGATTCCTTATTCGAGTGATTCTTGTAGATTAATAGCGTGTTGTTATTGGCATTGTTAACTGTAGATATTAAAACATCGTTATAATCACCGATTTTATGTGCAATCAGAGTGTCATCAATAATATTATTAAGCCTAATCGCTAAATCTACGTTGCTTTCTAATAAATTCTCAACATTGTTACTTGATGATATTTCAAAGTTCACTGCTGGATATCGCTCTTGTAAGCCTTTAAGAACAGAACCAAAAATAGAAGAGGCTATAGAGTTGGGCATTGTAATTTTAAACTTTCCATTAATGCATTCACTCAACGAGCTAGCTCTGTAATTTAACTCCTGCAAGCTCTCTAACGTTTTTATGGCAAGCTCTCTAATGCTTTCACCATGATCAGTTAAAACGAGTTTTCTTGTTGTCCTGTGGACGAGTGTTACACCAAGTTGTTTTTCTAATGCCGCTAACTGCCTGCTGACTTGAGCTTTCGACTTTCTAAGTTCTTTTGATGCCTCTGTAAGAGAGAGGTGTTTACAAATGGCTGCAAAGCAGATCAGCTCATTGTTCATCAATTCCATGATTGTTACCTTTTTGCAACTCTGAGTCACGTTGTCTTTTAACGGGAGGGAAAGTATAACTTGCATCAACGGAGGGGGACAATACAGTGCAGGACCTTAATCGGCTACTGCAGTCTATAAAGCGAAAAGCCAAATACGGCGTCACCAAGCTATCATCTTCAATGCTAATCTTCTAACTCTAAAGTGCGCATTATGGGTGAGTGTTATGTTGAGTGGTTCGCCTTTGGCCTAGAACGTACAAAGGGTGGGCGAGAGACTTGCTCATTGTCGGCTTGCCGTACATGCCAGGAAAGAGAATCGCTTTGAAGTGAGAGCCCGTAACATAACACACATAATGCTGCACTAATGAAATGACATACCAAACGTTGAGTATGTCATTTTAGTTTGTCTTTGTGTTTAAACATGAAGTAGTTTATGAGGCTTTTGCAGTCTTCTGGTCTTCCTTCTAGTTTGATACTTTTTATTTTTCCGCTTTCATCGGTTTTGTATTCATACATGCAGAGATCATCACCGTTTCTGATTTTGTCTATGCGTTCCTTGCCATAGACTTCTTCAAGTGGTCGGTTTGGATCTTCTTCACGACCAATGATTTCGCCCATCGTCGGGTCTGCCAATGAACTTGAGCTCATTAAGGCCATTGATAATATGATTTTCTTCATCGTCATAACTTCGTCGGTTAGCGAGCATTTTGGGAGGGGCCCGCTTAGCGGGAGGGACCTAAAAGCGGAGCCAAACCCCCGTCTAGTATTACGGGGGTAAATTCCACTGAACCATCAGTGTTCTCCGTGTATTCGCAAGCGTAGCGCGCCAGTGTTTGAGCGTTAGCGAGTCTTATCTGAGGAGAAATTATTTCTAGCTCTGTTGCTTTGATTCCTCAAATACAAACCTTCGACCATTATCGACAGTGATTCGATCTCCGCGTCGTTGAAATCTCCAATCGCTGAACTAATTTTCTCTATCAGTCTTTCGTGCGGATTCTGTTCTCTTCCAAGTACTTCATTAACTGATACCCCAAGTCTTTTAGCTATTAAAACTAGCTCTGATGCTTTTGGCTCAGTCTTGCCTGATTCCCAGTTCATAACGGTTTTTGCCGATGCTCCGACAGATTTAGCCATTTCAAGTTGAGTGACTCCTTTTTCCTCTCGGAGTCTCTTAATGTTCTCATTTAGCATGTTAAACCCCTTATTGAGTCCATGTTTTTTCTCATTATAAGGAGTGTTTTTTCATACAGTATCTTGACAAGGTAAAAATATTTACCCAAGATATGCAATAAATTTACTCTTGACAGGTTTTCAGAGAACATGAAAAAACAAGTATTCACCCCTGAAGAATTGGAAATCGATACTGAGGCGAGTCCTTTTGTTTTTGTTGATTACCTGTCTTGGACAATCCCTTACTCATCTTTGCGTCACGCTCATAAGTCCGACCTTTCATCTGCTATCTGGGCTCCAATCCCTAAGCCAAATTACCGCATGGCTAAAACTCCTGAGCAAAAAGAAAAGTTAATCGAGCGATACAAACAACAATGGAACGTTGCAATGATGGAACGTTTGGAGGTTTTTTGCTTGCACGTTCTTGGCCTTCGCATGTCGCCTTGGCGTGGTAAGGGGTTATACGGTTACGAGGATTCATGTCACTTGATGACCAAACACTCTAATAAGCACGTTGGATTTGTTGCTTTGGGTGGCAACCGTGGAACCTGTTATTTCCAAATTGAGGGGCTAGGGTGCAAACACGTTTTTGAGCACACAAGTGCATTCCGTTTGCATTGGTGGTTAGAGCTTCTCGACTGTAACCGTCTATCTCGAATCGACCTTGCAGTCGATGACTTCCACGGCCTGTTCGGTCGTGAGTATGCAAAAAAAGCCTATGCCGATAATGCGTTTCGCACATCTGATAGGGGTTGCGGCCCTAGTGCAGGTGAGCGTTATTTCGCTGAACCTTCCGGCAAGGTTATCAATGAATCCTTCGAGGTTGGCAACCGCAAATCTCGTATTTACTGGCGTATTTATAACAAGGCTGCTCAGCTTGGGCTCGATATGTTTTGGTTTAGAAGTGAGTGTGAGCTGAAGGAGATGCCGATCGATGTGCTTCTCAATATCAGCGGTTACTTCGCCGGAATTTGTGCGTATAGCGCATCTATCGTATCCAGCTCTCCAGTAAAGGTGGTTACAAAAAAGAAACAAGTTGCGCTCGATATGCACGGGCGCATTCGTTGGGCTCGTCGTCAAGTTGGCCGCACGTTAGCGGATATTGCTAAGTACTTGGATGGTGACTTGGAGAAAGTTTTCGGGTTGCTCATATCTGAGGATACGCAGGGTGATTTGCTCAACTTGCCTGATACATACAAACACTTAATCAAAGAGATAATGGAGAATTAGCATGGCTGTTCGTTACGTTCTAACAGGTGGCACTTACTCAAAAGGCGTTGGTAAGCAATCTGGTAAAAAATATGAAATTGGTCGTTTGTTTGCTGGTAAGGCGCTGAAGCCTTGGGAAAACGAAAACGGCTCTCAAATTGCGTTTGGTATTGAATCTGTTGAGGTTCCATTTGCGCCAAACGATGCACTTCTCGCTAAATTCGAAACAACGATGTGTCCGGCTCTTGTTGAGTTCGAGTACGAACCTGACCCAGAAGACCCTCGCCGCAACTTGGTTTGTGACTTCAAAGTGATTCGCAGCCTGTTCGACAATCCTGTCTCTGACAAAGCTAAGTAAGGTTTTTAATTATGCCTGTGTGCGCACTTCCAAACGCTGACGGTTTCATTGCTGTCGTTCCTGAGGTTGATGCTGCTTCTTGTAGCGGTTACGTCATGGTTACGGCTCAAGAATACGGTTCGCTGATGGATTTCACTCAGGTTACTGGCCCTGAAGCCACTCAAATGTTCGGCCTTGGTTTTTCCTTGGTGTTCTTTGGGGGCTTCATTTCTACCTATGCCATCAAGATGGCTTTACGTTTAATCAAACTTCTCTGAGGTACTTATGAAATACATCAATCAAGCGAAGAAATTCGCAAAACGTGGTGCTGCTACTGTTGCTGTGGCTGCTTTCTCTGGTGCTGCTTTCGCAAGTGAGGCAGGTGCTGACCCATTCAGTGCAATCGACCTTGCTGGCGTTGCGACCAAAATCGGTGCGGCTGGCTTGCTAATTGTTGGTATCGCTATGGCTCTTAAATCCATCACTCTTGCTAAGCGTGCTGTGAACAAGGCTTAAGTTTATGTTGGCCATTCTTCACGACGTCATTCTCATCGTCTTTGTGCTTTTGGGTGGCATGGCTGGATTTGTGGCCTCTCAAAACTTTAGAGGATAGGGGGCTTCGGTCCCCTTTTTTAATTAGGTTTATATATGAGTATTAAACAAAGCATTGCGTCATTGGTTATTTTGCTTAGTTTTTCATTTAGTGCTTTTGCCCAAACTCCTTACTACACTGTCTATTCCTCAAGTGTTACTAAGCCTTCTAACTATTTTCAGGCCTTTTATGGCTTAAGCGCACCAACTCCTGATTTGTTGATTGAGGAGATTATAGCTAAGGGTTGTGTTGGTACTCCTTCTGGTCATACGATTCGTGTCGTTTCTGCAAGTTGGACGGGGTCTGGTGTTTATTTGTCAAATTATCGTGAGTGTAATGCTGGCTGGACGTCTTTCGGTGATACGCTTTATGTTAGGACTGATAGCTGTCCTTCCGGTACTACTTATGACCCTTCTACTGGTAGGTGTGAAGAACCACCTCTTCCTTATTGCGAGCGTCAATCAACACTTGATGCTATAGATGCGGCCCGAACTCAGTGTGAATCACAAGGCAGACAATTTTCTTCTTCCTGTAGTGATGAAACTGAGTCATGGGAATCTCAATGTAATGGTGGTGACTGCTCTGATGTTGAGGGCGAACACGATTCTGTCGCCTGGGATTCATCTATATGGGGCAATTCATCTCCCGCTAGTTATCTTTGTTCTTCAAAAGGCGGCGGTTGCGGTGCTTCAATTGACAGCTCTAGCTCTTGGTGTGGTGAGTCGGGTTGGTGTTATGCTAGCTACACGGTTATTGGCCCTGCGTGCGACGTTCCAAACGGTCCTTCCTTTTGTTCCGACCCTTTATGTACCAATTTTAAAGACCCTGATACTGAAGAAAAACCAGATACAGACCCAACTCATGACCCTGACGACCCAACAGGTGGCGACATCGAAGACCCTAGCGTTTTACCAGATTCAGACAATGATGTTGTCGTTCCTGACCCTCCAACAGATGAACCTGATGTTGAGGACCCTCCAACAGATGAATCGACAGATACGGCAGTGGTTAGCGCAATAACGGGAATGAATAAGGATGTAAACAAGGCGCTCAATGAGATGAACATTGACATTAATCAGGCAAGTGCTGACGTTCAGAATCAAATCATTGCGCTTAATGCTTCAGTTGTCACCAATACGCAGGCCATTCAAAAGCAGCAAGCTAACGACAATGAAATCTATCGTAAAACAAAGTCTCTGATTCAACAGGCCAATGCTGACATAACAACAGCGGTAAATAAAAATACCAATGCGATTAACGGTGTTGGTAATGATGTTGAACAAATTGCTGGCGCAATGGATGGTATTGCTGAGGATGTCGCTGGTATTTCTGAAACACTGGACGGTATCGCCAACACTGATACGTCCGGCGTTGGTACGGGCGGCACTTGTATCGAGGCTGGCAATTGTACTGGCTTTTATGAATCTGCTTATCCTGATGGGTTAGGCGGTTTGGTGTCTGGTCAACTGAATGATCTAAAAACCAGTGTGATTGACGACTTTGTTAATTCATTCGGCAACATAGATTTATCTAATGCTCAGCGTCCTTCTTTCGTTCTTCCAGTCCCGTTCTTTGGTGACTTCAGTTTTGAAGAGCACATCAGTTTTGATTGGGTTTTCGGTTTTGTTCGTGCAGTTCTGATTATGTCGTCCATCTTTGCAGCACGTCGCATCATTTTTGGGGGTTAATATGGATTGGTTAGTCGATTTATTTAATAAGCTTTTGGTCTTTTTGTATCAGCTCTTAGTGTCGCTTTTTAACATGCTCAAGGACTTATTTTTCTGGGCGGTCGATCAGGTCATGGAGATGGTTAACATGCTGCTTTCTGGCGTGTTCGCGCTCTTTGCGCCTGTTGATATGAGTCAGTATATGACTTCAATCCCTCCAACAGTGTCTTGGGTTATGGCTGCGGTTGGTTTACCTCAGTGCCTTTCTATCATTCTTGCAGCAATCACGGTTCGCTTAATGCTTCAACTGATTCCGTTTACGAGGTTAGGCTCATGATTTATGCAATAGCAGGTAGACCAGGAGGCGGTAAGACTTACGAGGCCGTGGCTTATCACATCATTCCGGCCATCAAGGAAGGGCGCAAAGTTATCACCAATATTACGCTTAATGTTGATTGGTTTGTAAAGATATTTGGTGAGCACGTTCGCGACCTAATCAAGATTGTTGATGGTCGTTTGACGGATTTTGGTTCTACAAGTCGTCCATTTAGTCAGATTGGTGATTACTCGGATGAATGGCGAAATGAGAAAGGACAGGGGCCTTTGTACGTTGTCGATGAGGCTCATATGAGTTTGCCGTCTCGCGGGCTTCCTGCTGCGATTCTTGAGTGGTTCTCGATTCATCGTCATTATGGTGTTGATATCATTCTGCTTACTCAGAACATCCGCAAAGTGCATCGAGATATTAAGGACATGATTGAAGTGACCTATCGATGCACGAAAAACACGGCTATGGGCTCAAGCAACTCATACACGAAAAAGGTGCAAGATGGTTGCAACGGTGAGGTTGTCAATACTTCAATACGTTCTTACAAATCAGAGTACTTTCCGTTTTACAAAAGCCACTCTCAATCGAACAAGCATGTGCAGGAAGCGCAAGCAAAAGACATTCGACCTTTCTGGAAGCGATGGCCTGTTATAGGTACTGCTTTGCTTTTGGGTGTTGGCTTGCCTATCAACATCATGGCTTGGTGGCCTGAACCCGAAAAAGCACCGGAACCAGTAAAGCAGCAAAATGTTAACGTAGAAATTCCAGCTGGCACGCCAACAGCTCAAGGAACGGAGACTTCACCCAAGAAAAAGAACAGTTCCGGTTTTGGTCCTTTAGATGGTTACGACTTTTTTATCACTGGTTACGCTAAGCAAATCGCGCTTACTACTAGCTTGAAATCAATGGGAGAACTAAACCGTGACCTGACTTTCTATAAGATATACATCGATGTTTACGATGGTACGGATAAGCTTTTTAGTTTCGACCATACAGATTTGGTTGATATTGGCTATCAGTTTGAAGTTCTTTCGGATTGTGTCTATCGGGTAGCTTGGGAGGATTCAGAAAGGATCTTCACTTGCGGCCAACGTGAAAAGCCAACTGATATTCTCCAGCAAAATATTCCTGTTCAGATATAGCCATGCTGATAAACATTCTTTGGACCTTGTTCTGGGGCTTCTGCATCTGGGGAACAATAATGCTATTTAGATGGGCAACCTCTAGTTAGACCGCTCGCCGCAAGAAGTGATATTGAGCTTGCGAAAATCGCTTCGAGGAAGCGGAACATGTATTCAGCCAACCTTTGGCACGTTCACACGGGATTTATTTGATAGATTAGCGAGGAAATAGAAATGTCGATAACTTTAGATACTGAAGATCTTACAGTTTTAAGAAAATACGAAGATACCTGTCCAGAATGCAAGCAGCTATCTGAGTTTTTGGTTTTTGTTGATTCAGATAATTGTCGTTATGACTATTGTGGCCAATGTAGTTGGTATGATGTTACTGACCCTGATGATGATTTATTAGACCCTTAGTGCGCATTATGGGTGAGTGTTATGTTGAGTGGTTCGCCTTTGGCCTAGAACGTACAAAGGGTGGGCGAGAGACTTGCTCATTGTCGGCTTGCCGTACATGCCAGGAAAGAGAATCGCTTTGAAGTGAGAGCC
>NZ_VHSQ01000029.1:0-958 GCF_013048515.1 Vibrio sp. 1-2 (7-a) | reverse complement strand
CTACATCATTGGATATTACTGTCAACTCAGGCCACATCAGTATAACGGTGGTCTAACTCCCAATGAGTCAGAACGATTATATTGGGAAAACTCTAAAACAGTGGCCAATTTTAGTTGACCACTACAGTATATCGGCACTTGCGGTTATTGAACTGATAGTGGAAGCCAAAAGGTTGAGAGGTAAAACTTTTGATGTTTGGGTTGTATTCGAGGTGAAAACAGAAATCGAACTCCAGAATGGAGAGAGTGCGAACAACAGCATCGTTCTTCAAGCTCATGAACTTACAAATGTTGTGTACGTGAGATGATTTCTTAGTTTGGTCAAACATAGCCAAGTCACTTTTGTTGTAAACCTACAGCAAAAAAATAGACTATGAAAACTTATGGTGCAAATATGAAGAAATCCTGCAATTTATGCGAACATATATTGCAGGCTTCATAAAGGGTGGGACCCCAGCCACATCCCGGCACACAAGTCACCCGCTGCGGCTGCTTCCTTCCGGACCTGACCGAGTTCACGAGCTATTGTTGCGAGAGGACCAGAGCCCCATAATTATTTTCGAGAGGACTTGCCTCAATCGATGGGGCGATTATTCAGTATCAGCCCTCATAATGCAAGAGCAAAAACCTTGAATTTCATCATTTCATTACCGTTTGGACAAAACTCGATCAATTCATTCCTCTATGATTGAGCCACGTAACGATGCGAAGAAGGATAACGGCGTGTTGACTGCTTACTTGAATACATATCTTCATCAGCTAAATGCATGGCTTGCTCTAAGCTCATGTGCTGTTCTCTTTTTGCAGAGACACCGATAGAGATACCCACAGACGTAAGCGTCTTTAAATCGACTCATTCAATCCTTTTAATAAACGTCGTAACCTTTAACTTTTATCGTTAAAGGTACTCGAAAATGTCTCAGCATAGATCTCAGCAAGAATGGCTACGCCTTGTTCA
>NZ_VHSQ01000028.1:0-1066 GCF_013048515.1 Vibrio sp. 1-2 (7-a) | reverse complement strand
TTTGACGTTAGCGACAGAAGAAGCACCGGCTAACTCCGTGCCAGCAGCCGCGGTAATACGGAGGGTGCGAGCGTTAATCGGAATTACTGGGCGTAAAGCGCATGCAGGTGGTTTGTTAAGTCAGATGTGAAAGCCCGGGGCTCAACCTCGGAATAGCATTTGAAACTGGCAGACTAGAGTACTGTAGAGGGGGGTAGAATTTCAGGTGTAGCGGTGAAATGCGTAGAGATCTGAAGGAATACCGGTGGCGAAGGCGGCCCCCTGGACAGATACTGACACTCAGATGCGAAAGCGTGGGGAGCAAACAGGATTAGATACCCTGGTAGTCCACGCCGTAAACGATGTCTACTTGGAGGTTGTGGCCTTGAGCCGTGGCTTTCGGAGCTAACGCGTTAAGTAGACCGCCTGGGGAGTACGGTCGCAAGATTAAAACTCAAATGAATTGACGGGGGCCCGCACAAGCGGTGGAGCATGTGGTTTAATTCGATGCAACGCGAAGAACCTTACCTACTCTTGACATCCAGAGAACTTTCCAGAGATGGATTGGTGCCTTCGGGAACTCTGAGACAGGTGCTGCATGGCTGTCGTCAGCTCGTGTTGTGAAATGTTGGGTTAAGTCCCGCAACGAGCGCAACCCTTATCCTTGTTTGCCAGCGAGTAATGTCGGGAACTCCAGGGAGACTGCCGGTGATAAACCGGAGGAAGGTGGGGACGACGTCAAGTCATCATGGCCCTTACGAGTAGGGCTACACACGTGCTACAATGGCGCATACAGAGGGCGGCCAACTTGCGAGAGTGAGCGAATCCCAAAAAGTGCGTCGTAGTCCGGATTGGAGTCTGCAACTCGACTCCATGAAGTCGGAATCGCTAGTAATCGTGGATCAGAATGCCACGGTGAATACGTTCCCGGGCCTTGTACACACCGCCCGTCACACCATGGGAGTGGGCTGCAAAAGAAGTAGGTAGTTTAACCTTCGGGGGGACGCTTACCACTTTGTGGTTCATGACTGGGGTGAAGTCGTAACAAGGTAGCGCTAGGGGAACCTGGCGCTGGATCACCTCCTTA
>NZ_VHSQ01000027.1:0-1258 GCF_013048515.1 Vibrio sp. 1-2 (7-a) | reverse complement strand
TGTAGTGGTCAACTAAAATTGGCCACTGTTTTAGAGTTTTCCCAATATAATCGTTCTGACTCATTGGGAGTTAGACCACCGTTATACTGATGTGGCCTGAGTTGACAGTAATATCCAATGATGTAGCGAGTGATCTCTTGTTGAGCCTCAGCAAAGCTACGATAACCCACCGTTGGCACCCATTCCGTTTTCAGACTTCTAAAGAAGCGCTCCATCGGCGCATTATCCCAGCAATTTCCTCGGCGCGATAAACTCTGCTTTATTTGAAAACGCCACAATAATTGGCGGTATTTACGACTGGTATAGTGACTACCTTGATCGCTGTGGAACATGACACCTTTAGGCTTACCACGAGACTCATAAGCCATCGAAAGAGCTTTGCCTGTTAGCCTAGAATCAGGTGATAACGACATCGACCAACCAATCACTTTGCGGGCAAAAAGATCGATAACAACCGCTAAATACATCCACCGATTACCTGTCCAAATATACGTAACATCGCCAGCCCAGACTTCATTTGGCGCAGTAACCGCAAACTGACGACCTAAGTGATTTGGAACTTCAATATGTTCTTGTGAAGCTTTTCGGTAACGATGTCTTGGTACTTGGCAACTCACTAACCCAAGCGTTCTCATAAGCTTTGTCGCTCGGTATCGGCTCAGATTTACACCCTGATTTGTGACTATATCTGCAATGGTTCTCGCACCCGCAGAGCCATTGCTTGCGGCATGAGCCTCACTGACCAAGCTGCGCAGTTTTACTGTTTCAGCATTAATTACCGTTGGGCGTTTAAGCCAATAGTGATAACTACTTCGATGAACATTGAAGACTTCGCATAATGTTTTTACGCTGTAGCTCTGCTTGAGTTTCTTGATTATCAAGAATTGTTCAGTGAGTCCGACATCAACAGAGCCGTGGCTTTTTTTAATATTTCATTATGCTCTTCAAGGCGAGCCAACTTCTTTTTTAATTCCCGAATTTCTATTTGTTCAGGGGTCATCGGTGAAGCTTTAGGTGTTTTTCCTTGGCGCTCTTCTCTGAGCTGGCGAACCCATTTATCCATAGTGGACTTGCCCACATTCATGGCTTGGGCTGCTTCAGTCACTGAGTAGTTTTGGTCTAGGACTAACTGCGCTGCTTCTAACTTAAATTCTGCGCTAAATAGTCGTCTTGTACGTTTTGTCATAGTGTCACCTGTTAACTTATGAGGTGATGATATCACCTCTAACTAAGTGACCAAATTCACTATGCCACTACA
>NZ_VHSQ01000026.1:0-2440 GCF_013048515.1 Vibrio sp. 1-2 (7-a) | reverse complement strand
CAAAGCCGATTTAGGAAGAAAAACCTAGTGATAACTCCAATATGTTATTAGAAGGTTAAAAAATGATTGCAATTAGGTGCATATGATTCTATTTTAAACAGTGAGTTGCTTAGCAACTGTTGGACTTAAAGTTTATACTGACTATCTTAAATGGAGTTATATTATGACTACTGATTCAAGTTTTTGTAATGTCTTAGCAAATAGCCCTTCTCAAGACTCGTCCAGTTTTGATTCATTTTCCAGTACTTTTAATCAGTTAACTGACGCTTGGAAAACATTTTCTAAAAATGGAGATTTAAAAGTATTAAACGAACACCTTAAGTTAGCATGGGATACTTCACAAACTGGTCAGGTTGACTTTACAGCTTTAGCAAGAGCATCAATATCTTTGATAGGGCTGGTACCTGGTGCAGGACCCGTACTTCCATTTATTAACATGTTCACAGGTTTTATTTTTCCTAAAATATTTGGCGGTTCTTCTGGTGAAGATGCAAATCAAGCATATTTCGAACTTATTATGAAACAAGTTAAAAGTCTTGTTGATAATGAGTTTAGAGATTTTACCTTAAATGATTTAACAAGTTATCTTAATTCAATCGAAGGTGCATTAAAGGAATTCCAAAGGGAGATGCAAGTCGCTATCGGTAATTCGGAAGGTCCGGATGTCGGGATCCGAGCGGCAGAGGATATAAGTAAAGATAATTTTTATCGTGTAAACAGACAGTTTTATGATGCAAAGCAAACCATTGAAGACGCATTGCCTCATTTTAAAAATCCAAAGCTATCAAAAAATGATGCTGATTTTAATGCAGAAACGGTAATGTTAACCCTACCAATGTATACAAATGTTGCAACTTTGGATCTTATACTAATACAAGGGTATATTACATTTGCAACTAAGTATAAATCAACACTGGATGAAAGTAAGGAGATAAATTCACTGCGAGGACTATTACAAACAAGAATAAAAGAATATACAGAAACAATATCTGATACTTTCTATAGATTTTTACCATCACTAACAAAAGACAGAAAAGATTCTTACATAAAATATAACCGCTATGTTCGCTGTATGACTCTTCAGTGCTTTGATATTGTATCAACTTGGCCAGCGTTAGATGATGCATACTACTACAATATCAGTTTTAAATCTGATCAAACTCGTTTAGTATTTAATGATATCGTAGGTCCATGGGAAGGCAATGACAACATAGTTATAAATGTTATAGATATTTTCAGTCCTGTGTCTTATGGCATCGGGTTTAAGGAAAGTTCAGATGTAAGAAATTTTACATATAAAAAAATGGAATTAAATTCTGCTGGATTTAACAACTATTTCCATAAAACTAAAGGTGTAGAACATGGTTATTGCAACGGGATTAAATTGCAATATGGCAATACAACAATATCGGCTGGTGAAAACAATTCACTATCTACAGTTAGCAGTCCAATGACTTATATTAACGTCACCTCTCAAAATTCAATGTATTTGGATTATAGTCTAGTATCTGTTGACGGAAATTCAGTAGCTGGTTCATCTCCAATAGGAAATAGATCAACATCCCAAAATACAGCACTCAGCAACCAAAAAATAAATGCGATATATCCTGTTCAATCAAACGACAAACCAGAAAAACATGCAGATAACTATATGAAATGGGGATTTATAAGTAGTCATGTTCCTTTTGATCTATACCCCGAAAACTATATTGGAGATTTAGACGAAGAAAATAATGTAATACATATCATCAAAGGCTTCCCTTTAGAAAAGGGAGATTTTAATACTGAAGTGAGATGTGTAAACGAACCAATCAACAGTGCTTCCGCTGTGAATCTTAAGCAGAATCAAACAGTTACATTGAAAATTATAAATAATATAACTCATAATTACAAAGTGCGGGTTCGTTATGCTTGTGATCAAGATGTCTTATGTAGTGTCTCTGTATCTAATAACAATTGGTGCATTGACCAAGATACAATTGTCTTTCCGAACACCAAGGATCCACACCATGATAATCCCCCTAGAATGTTTGTCTCTGGTAAAACTGGAAATTACGTTTTAAAGAACATTTTAAATTTTAATGTATACAAGGAATTGAAGGAGGGTACAGTTCATATTTCTATAACTAATAAAAATGAACATGATATATTCTTAGACCGAATTGAAGTGATCTCGTAACATAAACATAAATCACTAAACTCTAATTTTATATATAATATTATCGAAAGGGAACACTTCTATTAGTGTTCCCTTTATATATTTATCTATATAATATTACAATGAGAAAAAATCATCCATTAGATTTATAAAATAAATATATATCACTCAACTATATCCATTAATTCTATTTTAAATACCTATAATTAAATGTTTTCGTCATCGTAAAAAACTATATCTTTATTGATATTCGATTAATATCGAGGCTTTGTTGCTTAATTA
>NZ_VHSQ01000025.1:0-2515 GCF_013048515.1 Vibrio sp. 1-2 (7-a) | reverse complement strand
GTAAGCGTCTTTAAATCGACTCATTCAATCCTTTTAATAAACGTCGTAACCTTTAACTTTTATCGTTAAAGGTACTCGAAAATGTCTCAGCATAGATCTCAGCAAGAATGGCTACGCCTTGTTCAGAAGTATTACAATAGTGAGCAGTCTGCCGCTCAGTTTTGTTTAGAGCACAATCTTCATCCAAAAACATTTGATAACAACCGTCGCAAACTACACCACTTAGTCAACCTGCCTAAAAAACGAGAAGATTCACTTTCTGAATTCGTTGTTGTTGAAAAAACAGCCATGCTAAACACCAAAACCGAGCAACTGCCTCCCTCTACGTTACCTACGGAATTACGCCTTGAAGCGGGAGCATGCTCTCTTCATGTACCTCGTGATGTAGCACCTCAGTGGCTCGGTCTTCTATTGAAGGAGCTTGCTGTTGTATGAAAATGTTCCCTGATATCTCTGTTATCTATCTCCACAAGGCGCCCGTCGATTTTAGAAAGGGCATTAACGGCTTGAGCTTTATTGTTGAACAGAATATGAACCTTAATCCCTTCTCTGAAGCGCTATTTGTCTTCTCTAATCGCACGCGGGATAAGCTCAAAGTTCTCTACTGGCAGCGTAATGGCTTTTGCCTCTGGCAAAAGCGACTCGAAAAAGACAAGTTCGCTTGGCCAAGAAAAATGCCAGGGAAAACCCTCTCATTAACGGAAGAGCAGTGGCATTGGTTGCTTGATGGGCTCGATATTGAAAAAATGAAACCCCATCAAACATTGAATTACCAAAGTCTTAATTAAATTAAAAAATAATAGCGTATAAGGAACTTTCGCGGCTCTCTGCGATCTTCCTTATATGCCAAATAAAAATAAAGAAGATGAGCTAGCGCTCTTACGTTCAAAAGTGACTGAGCTTGAATCTACGGTACTCACACTTCGCCAATCTCTAAGCGAGAGCGAATTAACCATCCAATCGCTGGTTGAAAAACTCAACCTAGCGCGGCGTAAACGCTTTGGTAGCAGTAGTGAAACCCTGCCCCCTCAGGACTTAGAGTTCAATGAGGCGGAGACTCATGCCGATACGATAGGTGAAGAGGAAGCACCCGATAATCCGAATGATGACGCTTCGGAAGCGGAAAACACTTCATCCGAGACAAAACGTCGTGGTCGCCCAAAGCTTCCCGAAGACCTGCCACGAGAGCGAGTCGTGGTGGACATACCAGAATCAGAAAAAACCTGCTCGTGTTGTCAGTCGATACTCTGCAGGATGGGGCAAAGCACCAGTGAAAAACTGGTGTATATCCCGGCCAAGTTGTATGTCGAAGTCACTGAAAGACCCAAATACGTCTGTCGTCAATGTGACGCGTTAGGAGAGAAGAGTGTTGTTGCAATGGCTCCACCGCCAGCATCGATTATCCCGAAAAGCATCGCGACTCCCTCTTTGCTTGCGCAAATTATCACGAACAAATACCACTATGCCCTGCCTCTCTATCGTCAAGAATCGCTGTTCAGACAATATGGGCTAGCGCTCAGCCGAAAAACGATGAGTCAATGGATACTGCGTTGCGCTGATAAGGTAGAGCCGTTAATCGCCTTACTGAAAGAAACCCTCCTTGCTCAAGATGTTCTGTTCGCGGACGAGACCACGTTGACCGTGCTCGATGACGAAAGAAAGAAAAGTTACATCTGGTTATATGGGTGTGGTCCAGACCGGGGTGGTAATGCGCAATCCCCTGGTATCGTCTTGTTCGACTATCAGGAAGGGAGTCGGGGGCATCACTGCCCTCAATCGTATCTGTCAAACTACACTGGATACCTTCATGTTGATGGGTATAAAGCGTATGAAAAGACAGAGGCGAAGTTGGTGGGTTGCTGGGCTCATGCAAGACGCAAGTTCATAGAGGCAGAGCAGAGCCAACCAAAAGGCAAGCAAGGAAAAGGGGGTAAAATCCAGTGGGCAGTGAGTTGGTTCCAAAAGCTCTATCGTGTTGAACAAGCACTCAAAGATAAGACGAGGGAAGAGCGATATGTTACCCGCCAATCAAAGACTCAGTCTCTGCTCAATGAATTCAAGGCGTGGTTAGATAAATCGGTCACTCAGGTGCCCCCTAAAAGTAAATTGGGTGAGGCGATTAGCTACAGTCTCAATCAATGGTCGAAGCTAGTAAGAGTTATCGATGATGGCCGGTTAAGCATGGATAATAACCGAGCGGAACGTTCAGTACGTCCGTTCACGGTAGGACGGAACAACTGGTTGTTCTCAAAGACTCATAATGGAGCCCGCGCCAGTGCAGTGTTGTACAGTCTTATCGAAACCGCGAAGGCTAACGACTGTGAGCCGTATGAGTACCTCGAATACGTGCTACGAGAAATCCCGAAACTGAAGAGTGAGGATGACCATGGTCATCTTCTACCTTGGAAAATGCCAAAGACGGAATAGTCCGCCCCTACAGAATACCGCTCAGAATGACAGATACCGCCTTAGTTGGCGGTATCTGCGTAGATATTAGAAAGTCAATGAGTCGGTT
>NZ_VHSQ01000024.1:0-3126 GCF_013048515.1 Vibrio sp. 1-2 (7-a) | reverse complement strand
TAAAGCCTGGCGATGTCCTACTCTCACATGGGGAAGCCCCACACTACCATCGGCGCTATTTCGTTTCACTTCTGAGTTCGGCATGGAAATCAGGTGGGTCCAAAACGCTATGGTCGCCAAGCAAATTCTTTAATTCGGAAAGCTGTTTCTTAATTCTCGTTCTTACACATTCAACGTTCTTAGTTGAGTCCATCAAAACCCCTTGGGTGTTGTATGGTTAAGCCTCACGGGCAATTAGTACAGGTTAGCTCAACGCCTCACAACGCTTACACACCCTGCCTATCAACGTCGTAGTCTACGACAACCCTTTAGGATACTTAAAGTATCAGGGAGAACTCATCTCAAGGCTCGCTTCCCGCTTAGATGCTTTCAGCGGTTATCGATCCCGAACTTAGCTACCGGGCAATGCGTCTGGCGACACAACCCGAACACCAGAGGTTCGTCCACTCCGGTCCTCTCGTACTAGGAGCAGCCCCTTTCAATTCTCCAACGCCCACGGCAGATAGGGACCGAACTGTCTCACGACGTTCTAAACCCAGCTCGCGTACCACTTTAAATGGCGAACAGCCATACCCTTGGGACCGACTTCAGCCCCAGGATGTGATGAGCCGACATCGAGGTGCCAAACACCGCCGTCGATATGAACTCTTGGGCGGTATCAGCCTGTTATCCCCGGAGTACCTTTTATCCGTTGAGCGATGGCCCTTCCATTCAGAACCACCGGATCACTATGACCTGCTTTCGCACCTGCTCGAATTGTCATTCTCGCAGTCAAGCGGGCTTATGCCATTGCACTAACCTCACGATGTCCAACCGTGATTAGCCCACCTTCGTGCTCCTCCGTTACGCTTTGGGAGGAGACCGCCCCAGTCAAACTACCCACCAGGCACTGTCCGCAACCCCGATAAGGGGTCGACGTTAGAACATCAACACTACAAGGGTGGTATTTCAAGGACGGCTCCACGCAATCTAGCGACTGCGCTTCAAAGCCTCCCACCTATCCTACACATGTAGGGTCAATGTTCAGTGCCAAGCTGTAGTAAAGGTTCACGGGGTCTTTCCGTCTAGCCGCGGGTACACTGCATCTTCACAGCGATTTCAATTTCACTGAGTCTCGGGTGGAGACAGCGTGGCCATCATTACGCCATTCGTGCAGGTCGGAACTTACCCGACAAGGAATTTCGCTACCTTAGGACCGTTATAGTTACGGCCGCCGTTTACCGGGGCTTCGATCAAGAGCTTCGACCGAAGTCTAACCCCATCAATTAACCTTCCGGCACCGGGCAGGCGTCACACCGTATACGTCATCTTGCGATTTTGCACAGTGCTGTGTTTTTAATAAACAGTTGCAGCCACCTGGTATCTGCGACTCTCAATAGCTCCATCCGCGAGGGACTTCACCGTCGAGAGCGTACCTTCTCCCGAAGTTACGGTACCATTTTGCCTAGTTCCTTCACCCGAGTTCTCTCAAGCGCCTTGGTATTCTCTACCCGACCACCTGTGTCGGTTTGGGGTACGATTCCTTACAATCTGAAGCTTAGAGGCTTTTCCTGGAAGCATGGCATCAATGACTTCACATCCGTAGATGCTCGACGTCGTGTCTCAGCCTTAAGAAGAGCCGGATTTACCTAACTCTTCAGCCTACGCACTTGAACCTGGACAACCGTCGCCAGGCCCACCTAGCCTTCTCCGTCCCCCCATCGCAATTGTAAGAAGTACGGGAATATTAACCCGTTTCCCATCGACTACGCCTTTCGGCCTCGCCTTAGGGGTCGACTTACCCTGCCCCGATTAACGTTGGACAGGAACCCTTGGTCTTCCGGCGAGGAGGTTTTTCACCCCCTTTATCGTTACTCATGTCAGCATTCGCACTTCTGATACGTCCAGCATGCGTTACCACACACCTTCAACCGCTTACAGAACGCTCCCCTACCCAATATACAAAAGTATATTGCCGCAGCTTCGGTTTACTACTTAGCCCCGTTACATCTTCCGCGCAGGCCGACTCGACCAGTGAGCTATTACGCTTTCTTTAAATGATGGCTGCTTCTAAGCCAACATCCTGGCTGTCTGAGCCTTCCCACATCGTTTCCCACTTAGTAGTAATTTGGGACCTTAGCTGGCGGTCTGGGTTGTTTCCCTCTCCACGACGGACGTTAGCACCCGCCGTGTGTCTCCCGGATAGTACTTACTGGTATTCGGAGTTTGCAAAGGGTTGGTAAGTCGGGATGACCCCCTAGCCTTAACAGTGCTCTACCCCCAGTAGTATTCGTCCGAGGCGCTACCTAAATAGCTTTCGGGGAGAACCAGCTATCTCCAGGTTTGATTGGCCTTTCACCCCTAGCCACAAGTCATCCGCTAATTTTTCAACATTAGTCGGTTCGGTCCTCCAGTTGATGTTACTCAACCTTCAACCTGCCCATGGCTAGATCACCTGGTTTCGGGTCTATATCCAGAGACTGAACGCCCAGTTAAGACTCGGTTTCCCTACGGCTCCCCTAGATGGTTAACCTTGCCACTGAATATAAGTCGCTGACCCATTATACAAAAGGTACGCAGTCACAGGACAAAGCCTGCTCCTACTGCTTGTACGTACACGGTTTCAGGTTCTATTTCACTCCCCTCACAGGGGTTCTTTTCGCCTTTCCCTCACGGTACTGGTTCACTATCGGTCAGTCAGTAGTATTTAGCCTTGGAGGATGGTCCCCCCATATTCAGACAGGATATCACGTGTCCCGCCCTACTCGATTTCACTGAATATGCGTCGTCAGTTACGGGGCTATCACCCTGTATCGCCAAGCTTTCCAGCTTGTTCACCTGACGCCTATAAAGCTTAAGGGCTAGTCCAATTTCGCTCGCCGCTACTTTCGGAATCTCGGTTGATTTCTTTTCCTCGGGGTACTTAGATGTTTCAGTTCCCCCGGTTCGCCTCGTTATGCTATGTATTCACATAACGATACTTACTTATGTAAGTGGGTTTCCCCATTCGGAAATCCCAGACTCAAGTGGTTTTTACTACCTAATCTGGGCTTATCGCAAGTTAATACGTCCTTCATCGCCTCTGACTGCCAAGGCATCCACCGTGTACGCTTAGTCACTTAACCATACAACCCGAAGGAGTTTCGA
>NZ_VHSQ01000023.1:0-30885 GCF_013048515.1 Vibrio sp. 1-2 (7-a) | reverse complement strand
AAATTCTGCGCTAAATAGTCGTCTTGTACGTTTTGTCATAGTGTCACCTGTTAACTTATGAGGTGATGATATCACCTCTAACTAAGTGACCAAATTCACTATGCCACTACAGTTCGTAGACGCTTACTGTGAATCAAACCTTCACTTCCCAACAAACTTCAAACGCTCAGCAAACTCATTCCGTTCAGCCAGAATCTGATCGTACATCGAGTAAACCTGCTGAATATGTTCCCAAAGTTTCTTATTTTGATTCTCTAAAGATTCGGCCTTTAACTCTGCTTCCTCTTGTTTCTGAATGGATTTTGTTAACCTTCCTTTCAATTTTTCGATTTCTAAAGTCGATTCTATGTGTTTAACTTTTTGTGTCTGCCCGAGCTTTGCTTGTTGAATCTTGAGTTTTAGCTCTGGGTATCGATTATAGATTAACGCATTAGATACACCCGCTTTTTGCGCAACTCGGCTTACGTTGACTTTTTCCCCAGATGCAATCATCTGTGCAATGATTGCATCCAGCCGGCTTTTAGTATCGCACTCCATCACCCCTCCTTTATACTGATTTGCAACTGATTGATAATACTGTTTGCTGCATAAAGGTTGTCTAATAGCGCACCTTTAAAAGAAGCAAACCGTGGCTTAAGATCTTCAGGAAACTGTTCAAAACGAGCCAATTGATACTCACATTTTTTCTTGATAACTTTCCAGTGTGGTAAATGTTTTGGCGTTGCAATATATGAATCACAGTTAACGCAGTGACTTGGGTCAGCAGCATTACGAATTTGACAGTCTGATCCTTTAGTGCAGTAACCGTGAGAAAGACCGCGAAAACTCGCTGAATGTTTTGCCGTATACGTAAGCAGTTCTTGCATGTTAGAAAAATGAGGGGAAGACCCACTTGTGAAAGTGTCTCCAAGTAAATTATTCAAACGACCGATAAATTTTTCACCCCCTCGGCCAGCCAAATGTCCTTGCTCAGCCGCAGCCACCATATCTGTCATAGCTTGCTGAGTTAAGTATTCTTCGAAACTGTGAGTCAAACTCATTAGCTCTTCTAAAGAATCATAACCTCGATGGCTATACACCAAACTCATACTACTTTCCATGTGCTTGTATTGATATTTAATATCATCCAAATCGCCCAGGCGGTTAGCGACAATAAACCAAGCAAATGTGTGGCGAAATTGATGTGAGGTAAAATTGAATGGCATCCCGACTTGATATGGTTTACGAAAATGTACGCTACTGGCTGATACAGAATGAACGTTGCAGCCCAGCTTTTCAAGTTGATCAATATCACTCTGTTCCAGTGGAATATTGATCAACTGATTAATATTACTAAAACAATTAATATTCTGCTTACCTAAGTGACTAAATTGTGCAGCTTGCTTGTAGTATCTAACCTGAAATAGCTTGTTATCAGAACATCCAAATTTCATATTTTCAGCACGTTGTTCAGGAAGCTTGTCACCATAAAACTTTAAAAGAATCTTTGCTCTTTCTCGATAAATATTGTTCATTTTACTAAGCAACTGAATGCCGCGGAAAGCAAGCTCACTAACAACCCATTCCAATTTTTGGCTTCCATCTGAAGTTTTGGATAGTAGCGATTTAATATAATATTTACCTTCTAAACTAAATGCTGCATCATCTTCAAGAGCCAAGACTTCACTGTGCCTCATTCCTGAATAGGCTATAACCAAGACAAAGACATAACGCTTTATGGAGGAAAAATAGGGGTGTAATTCATTAAGTAAATTCGCTTCCTCATTAGAAAGAGCATCAATGTGAGTAGTCCTATTAAAATGACCACGACTCAAATGAGGTATACGACGGTTCATTTCATTCTGAATAGCTTCCCACTGATTAAAAAATTTCTCTGCCTGAATTAATTTGAATTCACATTCTTTGAGGAGAATTTTCATAACTCGTGTTGGTATAACTGCATGTTTTTGTCGATAATCGGACTTTTTAGCTATGTATGGAGCAAGAATTTCTGTAAGAACATCTACATGTTTTTCTGATATCACAATCCCATACTGTCGCCACCAATAAAGGCAACTAGAAATCTCCTGGGCTACGTGAACATGTTTAATAGCTTCATTTTTCAATAGAAAATTTTCAAGTAAATTGCGTAAACGCAGTAAAGGAAGACTATCTAGACTACTCAGAGACATGATGTTCTGCTCTTTCAGCCAAATACCAAAGCGCTTACTAGACCGAATAATCCTGTGGGTTGTATTCCATTTTAATGGTGTCATACCTTCACCGGCCCCGTGCTTTAACATGCCTAATGCTAATGCTCTGAGCTCATGCCCCAATTCACCGAAGGTATTATGAAACGTTATGTTTTGTTTCTCTCCTGGAGCGGTCCAAAAATCATCACCATAGTGACTCGTATGTACCCCAGAAGTTTTTTTAGTTTTCCATAACACAGCACTCTTGAGGCCCTCTTCAACCAAAGGGTTATAAGGTCTGATTCTAATATGCCCATCAACATCTAAAATTTGTCCTAGAACGCTATACATATCAGTCATTTAACTACCTATATTGATACCGATGTCACAGCAAACTCCCAAAATGGGTGCAGACCGTTTTTCTTTTGTAAATTAATTCCATGCTCAACAGCTTTAGGGTTTCTTAATTTAAGCTGCTCTAGGATGTCAGCGACTCTTCCTCGCAATGTCTGAATAATTTCAGTCTGCCGTTCATTTTGCTCTAAGTTACTAATACTGGCCGACATATCTTCAAGGACATAATCTCTATAACTAAGCAACTGCCAGACATGTTCAGGGTCCGCTACTGTTCGGTAATACTTACACCAAATACACGCCAGATAATCGCTACACCAACGTCCTTCTTGGCCATTCTGATTGTGTAGAAGCCTATGTTCTTTGTGATATTGAACCGCTTCAACATCTCCACCAACAGAAGCACATAACCCAGTAGGGGTTTGCTGGCAATTAGGTTCATCATTATCTAATATAATGATATTTGGGGAAATTTCTCTTCCTGTAAAATACGCTTGCATAGTATGAATTGCATCACTAAGCGTTAGTTGAGTATCGACTTCAACAATTTTTTGATAGTTTTGAATAAAAGTTGAAAATGAATGACGCATTGTTTGTTTATACTTGCGCAAATCTTTCGCAACTTGTCTATAGATATCGTTCGCCCCAGAAGTTCGAACTTTCTGAGTATTGTAACGAACTCGACAACCTTGATTAGAAAGCAACAAGTTAACATAACTAACAATGTTATTAGGAGAAATCGGATATATTTCTCCGAACTCTTGATAAATAAATAACAGATGTGAGCAAGCTGACATCTGTAGGCGATAAGGTTCCGTTAACTCTTTCACTGAGCGAATATCTATCATTACACTATTTACCGTTCGCCCATCCAACTTATATGTATCTATATCATAATTTTTACGAGCTTTTTGAACCATAATAAGCATGGTTTTCTTAGCAGTAGGCAATTCGATCTCATTAATATCAGTTAACTCAACATTGCAAAGTGGTGTTTTGTTCCAACAAGTCTTGATCTGAATTTTGGCAAATAGCAAAGCTACTTTTGCTTTACTCTCTGTTGCGGAAGCCAGCGCCGCTTCAAGGTAATAAATTAACTCAACAAGTTCTTCATCAGAATAGACATTTTCTAATTTTGTTCTTTTTGCATGACGTTGATAACGCTGCATAGAGATGCGGTAAGCATCCGTAGCTTGCTGTCCGAAACGCTCCATCAACCAACGAATAACCTCGAAATATCCAGTACCTGTTCTGAGTGAAATGATCTTTTCCTGAACTTGAGATTGGATAATCTGAAATAATTGTTTTTGGATCTTGTTATTGTTACGCCCTAAGCATTGAATTCCATACTTTATTATATCTTGAGAAAAATTAGGATAGATATAATTCAACAATAAGCGCTTTGTTTTTGAAAATCGTGTATGAAGCGTCTCCATATTGTAGTTTTTTTGTTCGATTAGAGATATTTCATCTCGATACATATTTTTCAATTCAGCAAAAACATTTGGCAATGTACCAGCCAATTCTTTGCAGTCAATGTAACGCCATTTGTCATATTCTTTAAAATAAAAAGATAACAAATTCTCTATGTAATTATGGCGTAATACTGATTCTCCTTTAAATATTTCTAACGCAAACCGTAACTCATTAAACAACTCAGATCTTATTTCACTAGCATAAGTAGATTTCAATAACAGGTAATCATATACAAAAAAACCTCTTAGGCCCATTTTCAAATAATCTGCCTTATCGATATGATTAATAACATATCTACATGCAGTAACAATTACTCGCAATCTATGATTCATAGATTTTAAATTATGTCCTTTATGGCCTTGATATCGGTCGCTAGCTACAATATTACGTAAATCTTCAACGAGAATAGGCGAAAATTCATAGAGATCGCTCACATCTGACTCTCCAACAGGGAGAATGAGATAAGCTTCTGGCCATAGAATCGAACGAGAAATATCATGCCCTGTATACACTTTTAATGCATAAACAAGCTCTTGTGTTGCTTCTTTTCGAAGATCACTATTTATTGTACGTTTTAGAAGTTCGTAACCATTATTAATAAATGCATTAAATCCATCCTTCGCCAGCTTACAATCTGGGAATTTGTTATTAACATATTTAAGCGCGAATACCACAACAGAAAATCGAGAAGAAACAGACTGTAATGATGTTGAATTTGAGCCATTATAATTAGGAGTTTTGATTAACCAACGTAACTGCGATTCGAGAATAGGAGATGCTTCAACTAACTCAGTGATGTTTACCTTCGAACCTGAGGGAAGCTTTATAATATTAGTTCTCACTGGTGCCACCTTGTATCGAAACTAGCTCATCATGCAAGCTTGATAAATGATCCCCAAATAACTTATCTACCCAACGGGCCATCTGTTTGTCAAACGTATCCGAGCGAGCAAAGTTAATGTATTTCTGGGTGGTAGAGAAATTGGCGTGTCCCAATAAACGCATCAGTTTGTATTGAATAAAACCAATAGGAAGGTTTTTCTTTAGCATAAAGCTGGCGAGATTGGTCGCAAACGTGGCTCTTAAATCATGAAAGTCTCGCTCTAGACCCGTGTCACCTAATTCGGCACGAACTTTTGCAATAATGTTTCCGACAGATTTTGCCAGGATAGGATTGCCTGAACGATTTAAAAACAATGACGCGTTAGCCACATTACCATGCTGGATTTGCCATTTACCCAAACGATGTTGTCGTTCTGGTGAATTTAGATAAATCCATAGACTGTCCATCAGTTGGCGTGAAACCATGATGGTACGTTGCTTATTAAATTTTCCGGTGATCTCAACATAAAACAATGTAGAGCTTGTCAATGCTGGATTGACAACCGCTAGTGATGGAAAGCCGGCAACCTCTTCAGATCTTAATCCGCACAGATGCGCTAACTCAACCCAAAGTTTAGCGTTTGGTCGTGTTAATGCTTTGCTACTATAGAGCAGCTCCAATTCTTCTCTATTGTAGGGAGCAAGCTCTCCCTCATTAAATTTTTTCTGTTTGTATTTCTTCGGGATCAATAAGTCGGTAGTCGTAATAGGAATACCGCGTTCTTGCTCGTACTGACCAGAAAAGAGAAAATCAATGTCTCCATCTTTACGTTTTTTTTTGATGATTTTGTTTTTATACTCAAACGGAATTTTCTCAATACGCCGCTGCTTCATGGCCCATTCATAAAACTGACGAATATGATTCATATATAGATTTACCGTATCTCGCTCTATTTTCTGTTCTTGAACTCTGTCTATCAGATGCTTACGAAAGCGATACACTGGCAGCCAGTATTTTGCTTTATCAGTCGCGGCAACAGCTAGTACTTCTTGCCAAGCAACATTATTTTTTTCCAACCAGTCGAGAAAAATGCTCAGCGAATAGCTAATGGAATTTAACGTTGATAAGCTGACTCCTCCCATGCTGTTAACTCTGCCCCCTCGTTTCGGTGGCATAAACAGGCCTTTAAACCGATGCTCTAAGAAAAGATTCATTTCCAATACATCTTCAATACGAGTTAAAGAATGAAGTCGGGGGAACTTTTCAACCTCACGGTCATGATGAAACGTTACTACTCGTAATTGCTTAGCATCACTGGTATCAAAATAGGGTAAATCACCCATATTGACGTTTAACTTCTTTACTAATACCACCAAACTCACCATGCACCATATAATTACTGCATATAAAAAATAAAATCATTTGGATTTAATGTCAAAGTTTAATTTGCATCATTTAATTACTGTAGTTAAGTGTTGCAACGTTCTTCATAAGTGGCAGAATAAGTAAATTATTCAAAGTGCGGAGTACAAGGCCAATGATTGAAGGAGTCAGCTCCTCGAAATTAGTGACCTTATCGGATTTGGTTACCATTCAAGCGGGCTACCCGTTTCGGGGGGCCATACGCGATATTCCTAGTGGCTCAGTGAAAGCGGTACAAGCTAAAGATATCTCTGAACTTGGCGAGTTAATCTACAGCGATTTAATCGTCACCGATCTGACAGGTAAACGTGAACCTGATTGGCTCAAAAAAGGCGATATTTTGTTTAGTGCCAAAGGAGCTAAGCATACGGCTAGTTATGTTGACTGCGACTTAGAAAACACGACCTGCGCACCTAGTCTGTTTCTTTTGCACCTTAAATCGAAATGGCAAGGTTTAGTGAACACTCAATTTTTAACCTGGCAGCTAAATCAAACCCCTGCACAGCAATATTTTAAACGCAGTGCCGAAGGCAGTTTTCAAATTAGTATTCGTAAGCCAGTGCTGGCCGCAACACCGATTATCTTACCTAGTATCGAAACCCAGAACACGATTGCCAAGCTTTATGCCGCCAGCATTAAAGAAAATGCTCTGCTGCATAAGCTAATCAATAACCGACAGCAGCAGTTAAATGCGATTGCTACTGACCTAATGAATTCATCTAACAATTAAGAGCTAGGATTTATGCCACATACCCCAATCAACCAAAGCGAAATCAACAAAGCAGTATGGAATGCCTGTGATACCTTCCGTGGTACGGTTGACCCGTCAATATACAAAGACTTTATCCTTACTATGCTGTTCTTAAAGTACATCTCAGATGTGCACAAAGATAAAGTTGAAGATCTGAAAAAAGAGTTTGGAGATATTCCCGAGCTGATTGCTGAAATGCTTGAAAGTCAGTCGTTTAAAATCCCGACAGGCAGTTCGTTCTGGGATTTGTATGAATCACGTTTTGACGCGGGTAATGGCTCACGTATTGATACCGCTCTACACGCTATTGAAGAAGCCAACAGCAAACTGAAAGGCGTGTTTCAGGATATTAGTTTTAATACCGATAAACTCGGCGATGAAAAACAGAAGAACGATATTCTTCGCCACCTGCTAGAAGACTTTGGTAAGCCAACTCTTAACTTGCGTCCAAGCCGCGTAGGAACACTTGATGTCATTGGTAATGCCTACGAATACCTCATCAAACACTTTGCGGCAGGAAGTGGTAAATCGGCGGGCGAATTCTATACCCCTGCGGAAGTCTCGGATCTGCTGTCGATTATTCTTGCGCCGCAGGAAGGCGATACCATTTGTGACCCTGCCTGTGGTTCGGGCTCACTATTGATGAAGTGTGGTAAACAGGTTCAGAAGAACTTTAATGGTTCGAAGAAGTACGCCTTATATGGTCAGGAAGCGATTGGTTCAACCTGGTCACTGGCGAAAATGAACATGTTCCTGCATGGTGAAGACAATCACCGCATTGAATGGGGCGACACTATTCGCAACCCGAAACTTCAGGATTCCAACGGTGGCTTGCTGCACTTTGATGTAGTAACAGCCAACCCTCCATTTAGTTTGGATAAATGGGGCCATGAAGATGCCGAGAACGATCACTTTGGTCGCTTCCGCCGTGGTGTACCGCCAAAAACCAAAGGCGACTATGCGTTTATCTCGCATATGATTGAAACCCTGAAGCCGCAAACTGGGCGTATGGGTGTGGTGGTGCCGCATGGGGTGTTATTCCGCGCCTCTTCAGAGGGAAAAATTCGTAAGCAGTTGATTGAAGAAAACTTGTTGGATGCCGTGATTGGCCTACCAGAAAAACTTTTCTTTGGCACAGGCATTCCTGCGGCGATTCTGATTTTTAAAAAGCATAAAGATGACAAGAATGTACTGTTTATCGATGCGTCGCGTGAGTTTAAATCAGGTAAAAACCAAAACGTATTGACCGAAGAAAATATCCAGAAGATTGTTGATACCTACAAAGCCCGTACAAGCGTGGATAAATACGCTTACCTAGCGACGTTAGAAGAGATTGCTGAAAACGACTTTAACCTCAATATCCCGCGTTATGTCGATACCTTTGAGGAAGAGGAAGAGATCGACCTGATTGCTGTGCGCAACGAACGTTTGGTGCTGCAAAGTGAACTGGCGGATCTGGAAGCGGAAATGGCAGGTTATCTGAAGGAGTTGGGATATGCCTTATAGCGTTCTGGAAGCAAAGCCCATATCGCAACTTTGTACAGTTGTAGACTGTGAGCATAAAACAGCCCCTTATGTAATTGAATCAGAATATCTTGTTGTTAGAACCAGTAATGTTCGTAATGGGCAGTTGGTTATGGATGATATGAAGTACACGACAAGTGAAGGCTATGAGGAATGGACTCAAAGAGCGGTACCTGAGTATGGCGATGTTCTGTTTACTCGTGAAGCTCCTGCGGGAGAAAGCTGTTTAGTTCCATACGACAAAAAAGTATGTATGGGGCAACGCATGGTTATGCTTCGTCCTAAGAAAAAAGTAACTGATCCAGTTTTTCTCTCGCTGATCTTAAATACAGAAAGAACTAAAACAGATATATCCAGACTATCGATTGGTTCTACGGTTTCCAGAATTAATATCGCAGATATAAAAAAACTAAAGGTTGCTTGCCCCCCCCTCCCTGAACAACAAAAAATCGCCAAGATCCTCTCTACTTGGGATAAAGCGATTGCAACCACCGAAAAGTTAATTGCAACCAGCCAGCAGCAGAAAAAATCCCTGATGCAGCAATTGTTGACGGGGAAAAAACGGTTGGTGAATCCTGAAACTGGGAAGGTGTTTGAGGGGGAATGGAAAAAGGTTGAGTTAGGAAAACTTCTAGATTACAAGCAGCCAACACCCTATTTGGTTAAATCTACTGAATATTCAGATGAGTATCCAACACCAGTTTTAACAGCAGGAAAGACTTTCATACTTGGTTACTCGAATGAAGACTTCGGTATCTTCAGTGAAAAATTACCAGCAATAATTTTTGATGACTTTACGACAGCTAGTAAGTTTGTAGACTTTCCATTTAAAGCAAAATCGAGTGCGATGAAAATATTAATCGCCAAAGATGGTGTATTCATAAAGTACGTATATGAGGCTATGCAGGTATTAAATTATCCTGTCGGTGGTCACCAGCGTCACTGGATTTCAATATTTGCAAATTTAGTAATTGGACTTCCAGAACCTCAAGAGCAACAAAAAATCGCTTCAGTCCTCACCGCAGCGGATAAAAAAATCGAACTACTAGAAGCCAAACTCGCTCACCTCAAAGATGAGAAAAAGGCGTTAATGCAGCAATTGTTGACGGGTAAGCGCAGAGTGCAAATGTAACAAGGATTATTTATGGATAATAATGGTGAGAGCAAAGAAGCAATGCCTTGGGAAATAACGCTAAAAGTATTTGAAGATAAAGAGCCAAGACATTTCTCCTTCAAAGAGGATAAGCTTCAAAAACTAGGCTCCAGTGAAGATGCCCTGACTATTAGCCAGTTCCGTCAGGAAGTAGAGCCTTGGCTGACTGCTCTATTTCAAAATGAACATCTGAACCTTTTGGCTGGTAGTGGGTTAACCTGTGCTGCTTCATATCTTGCGTCACAACAGACTGGTGCAACAATGGGAGATGCAGAGTTTACCGCTTATCCTAATAAAGATCTTTTGCTCAAAGCCGTTGAAACATCGGCTAAGGAGTCTGGCAGAGACCAGCCGAACCTTGAAGATCAAATTCGCACCGCAAACAAACTGCTGGAAGGTCTGAAAATTTTGGAGCACGATGGTAAAAATTATAGCTCTGTAGAATTACAATCAGATATATCAGACATTCTCTCCAATCTAATTAGAAGTGTTTTGGGCACAGAAAACCTGATTGAAACTCTCCCTAAACCACAAAAACAACCTGAAGATACTGCCAGATATTTAATGTCCTTTCTGCTCAGCTTTGCTAGTCGTACAGCAAGCAGAGACAGACTACATATTTTTACAACCAATTATGATCGGTTAATCGAGTGGGCTGCAGATATGGCTGGAATTCGATTGATGGATCGCTTTGTTGGCTCTTTAAATCCGATATTCAGATCCTCAAGAGTTGAACTGGATATGCACTATAACCCGCCTGGCATTAGGGGTGAGCCGAGGTATCTGGAAGGGTTAGCTCGTTACACTAAGCTGCATGGTTCACTGGACTGGAGTTACAAAAATAGGCATGTAAGAAAAGTTGCTGTGCCATTTGGTGCTCCTTCTTTTGAACCGTATTTTGTAGAGCCGACTAACTGCTTAATTTTCCCGAATGCAGCTAAAGATCGTGAAACATCCGAATTTCCTTATGTTGAGCTATTTAGGGATTTTGCTGCTGCCACATGCAGACCTAATACTGTTTTGGTGTGCTACGGATATGGGTTTGGTGATGAGCATATCAACAGGGTTATTGAGGATATGCTCTCTATACCATCAACTCACTTAGTTATCATCTCGATTGATAATCCTGGAAATCGCATTTCTAACTTTTATGAACGAGTGGGACGCTCAGATCAAATCTCTTTAATGATTGGAGTCCCATTTGCGGAAATAACTAACCTAGTTGATACCTTCTTACCCAAGCCAGCGATTGATTTAACAACCCAAAAAGTCCAAGAGATAATCACTTCCAGAGGTTGGGACAAAAAAACATCCAAAGAAGATTTATCTGACGACAGCAATCAACTAGGAGAATTAATATGATTTCTCCAATGGAAAACCTTGCGAGGCTCCAAATTGGAACTGTTGATTTTGTAGCTCCTGATGAAGTCAAAGTATTGTTAGATCTTGACGCTCCACAATCGATGGCAATGAATGCAGGCAAGCCAAGACCTTTTCCAAGAATTAATGGTTTTGTGTTATTACCAACAGAGAATGGCTTCATTGTCGGGCAAATCACTTGGCTAGCTATAGAGCACTCATCTTTCCCTAAACGGAAAGGAATACAAGACTTTGGACTTATTGATTTGCCTTTCCCATTGCGAAAGATGAGTCTTAGCCTGCTTGGAACCCTTGTTAATGAAAGCAATCAAAAAAACACAAAATATAAATTTAAACGTGGGGTGCATACCTTTCCAGGGTTAGGTGATCCAGTCATTATTCCTGATTCTATTCAGTTGAAAGCTATTGTGGAATCTGGAACTGATGGACGAGTATTAATCGGCCACTGTCCTTTAGCAGACAATGCTGAAGTAAGAGTTAATCCAGATAAAATTTTTGGTCGGCATTTGGCTATATTAGGAAACACTGGTAGCGGAAAATCATGCTCTGTTGCAGGCCTTATTCACTGGTCTCTAGCAGAAGCTAAGAAGCTTTCGGGCGATAAGAATCCAAATGCCAGATTCTTAGTAATAGATCCGAATGGTGAGTATTCAGGAGCCTTTGACAATCACAAAGCTCGCGTCTTTAAGGTAGAACCAGATGATACTACGAATGAGCTTCTGCTGAATGTCCCTGCTTGGTTGTGGAATAGCTCCGAATGGTCTGCCTTTACTCAAGCCAGTGGCCGAGCGCAAAAGCCACTACTCAGACGAGCGTTGAGAGAAGTTCGGTGTGGAATTGAAGAAGATGAGCATAGCGATGACTTCAGGTTAAGAAGGCGGTTGTCTAGCGCTGTAATCATGCTGAAATCAGAAGTACGTGCAGGAAACAATTATGAAGGCTGGAAGTTTTCACCGAAGTTAGTAGCTTTGTCTGAAGATTTGCAAGCTTGGATGGAAGAGCATGCGGCTCATGCTGTGGGACTACATGTAAATAACGAAACTGTCCAAAACATTCTCCAAAGTAAAGCAAGGCCCACAAAGCCTCCACAATACATTCAGTACTATAACGATTTTAGTCAGACTGATATCGAAAGTATTATTTCTTCAATAAATAGCACTCTTAATTCATTGGGAGGCTTAGTCTTTCAGAGTGGCCCGTCTGAAGATGCTCCACTCCCTTTTAAAAGTACTGACTTTATTGACCATATCGAAACTCTTGCAGAGCAAGAAACTAATCCACAGTTTTTTGATTATTTGGTGATGCGAATCCGAATGATGCTGTCGGATAAAAGGATGCTCTCTGTTTCTGGTAACAATAGAGAGTTATCTCTTAATCAATGGTTAGAAGAGTTCGTTGGCTCTAGCGATGCCAGTAATGGCTGTGTCTCTGTAATTGATCTTTCTCTGGTACCTCAAGAAATCGTCCATATTGTCACTGCCGTTGTATCCAGACTCACTTTCGAGGCACTACAACGATATAGAAGAAATCATCCCGACAATAAGGTGTTGCCTACATCCTTAGTTATGGAGGAAGCCCATAACTTTATAAAAAACTACAGGAATGATTCAGATGAAGCTTCAGCTTCATCTATGTGTTGTCAGGTCTTCGAAAAAATTGCAAGGGAAGGAAGAAAGTTTGGCTTGGGCTTAGTGCTATCATCTCAACGACCATCAGAGCTATCTTCTACAGTACTTTCTCAGTGCAATACATTCTTGCTGCATCGTATTACCAACGATAAAGACCAAGAGATGGTAGCAAGATTGTTACCTGATGGTATACGAGGCTTGATAAGGGAAATTCCAGCCCTACCTTCTCAACACGCATTTTTAGTGGGTTGGGCAGCAGAATTGCCTATTTTAACAAGAATGCTCTCGTTACCTGAGCGTCAAAGGCCACATTCAGATGATCCTGACTACTGGAATGTTTGGACTAGAACAAATAGCCAAGGCGAACCAGAAGATAGACATGTTGACTGGAAGGCAATTTCTGATGAGTGGCAAGAAGTCGAAGTAAACGAACATATCGAAGAGAAAAACAACGATGAGTAGCTCAATTCCCAACTTCCGTGAAGAGCACAGTGCAAAAATTCCTGCGTTGACGTTACTAACAAACCTTGGCTATCAATTCATTCCTCCTACTGAATGCTTAGCGATGCGTGGTCGCCTATCATCCGTGATTATTCCCAGCGTGCTGCGCAGTGTGTTGAAACACAAAACCCATACCTTTCTGGGTAAAGCCTATCCGCTTTCAGATTCGGCTATCGATAAAATCATTCAAGAGCTGGCGACCCCAGCGATGAATGCTGGTTTAAAAGCAGCGAATGAAAAGCTCTACAATGCCTTAACCTATGGAATCAGTGTGACTGAGTTTATCGATGGCAAAAAGACCAATCCAACCATTCAAATCATCGATTGGGAAACGCCAGAGAATAACCAATTCCACTTCACCGAAGAGATGGAAATTGAAAATGCCCACGGCACAGGTAAACGCATTCCCGATATGGTGTGTTTTGTTAACGGCCTGCCTTGGGTCGTGATTGAAGCGAAACGTCCAGACTCTTCTCATGAAGGTAAGCCAACGGTTTCCGAAGGGATTTCTCAAAATATCCGCAACCAGAAAAACGATGAAATTCCTCATCTGTTTGCCTACAGCCAGTTGCTGCTTTCAATAAATGGTAACGATGGTTTGTATGGTACTTGCGGTACACCAGAGAAGTTTTGGGCCAAATGGCAAGAAGAAGAGATCACTGAAGCGACCTATTTACGCTTGAAAAACACCCCATTAGCGCAAGATAAACTCGACCTGCTGTTTAACCATCGCCCAGCTAAAGTGCGCGATGAGTATTTATCCCTTATCGCAGGCGGTGAACTCGTTGTCACCGACCAAGACCGCTTATTGGTATCGCTACTGCGCCATGATCGCCTATTGGAAATGACTCGTTTATTTACTCTGTTCGATAAAAAATCAGGCAAGATTGTTGCTCGTTATCAGCAAGTGTTTGGTATTAAAGCTCTGATTGAACGTGTTACCTCTTTCGATGATAAAGGTGCTCGCAATGGTGGAGTGATTTGGCATACCACAGGTTCGGGTAAATCGTTCACTATGGTGTTCCTATCGAAAGCTTTAATCTGGCTTGAAGCGCTCAAAAAATGCCGCGTAGTGGTAGTGACCGACCGTGTTGATTTAGAAGATCAATTAGCCCGCACGTTCGCTTCAGGTGGTGCGTTATCGGATAAAGACAAAAAAGAGGCAATGGCAACTACGGGCAAACGCCTTGCCGAGCAAATTGGTAAAGGCAATGAGCGAATTATTTTCTCTATCATCAATAAATTCGGTACGGCAGTCACTTTGCCAGAGTGCTACAACGACAGCCCCGATATTATTGTGTTGGTAGACGAAGGCCACCGTAGCCAAAATGGTTCCAACAATATCTTTATGCAGCAAGCGCTACCCAAGGCTGCGTACATTGGTTTTACGGGTACGCCACTACTGAAAGATGATAAGACCGAAAACAAGTTCGGAAAAATTATCCACTCCTACACCATGCAGCAAGCGGTAAAAGACAAAACTGTCACGCCTTTGCTGTATGAAGAGCGTATTCCAGAACTCAGCACCAATGACCGTGCGATTGATGCATGGTTTGACCGGGCAACGGATAAGCTATCGGAAAAACAGCGCACCGACCTTAAGAAAAAATTCTCTCAGAAAGGCCAGATCTACCAAACCGAAGGGCGTTTGGAGTTAATCGCTTATGATATTTCCGACCATTTCCAAAACTTCAAAAGCCAAGGCTTAAAGGGCCAACTGGCGTGTGACTCTAAAGCCTCAGCAATCCAATACAAAAAGCTATTGGATGAGATTGGTAAAGTCACCTCGGTGGTAGCGATGTCACCACCTGACACTCGCGAAGGTCACGATACCGTTGATGGCGAGAGCAAAGACTTAGTGCAGAATTGGTGGAAAGAGAACGTCGGTAATATGGACGAAAAAGCCTACACCAAACAGATCATCGAAGCCTTTGGTCGTGAAGATGGCCCCGACATTATGATTGTGGTTGATAAACTGCTGACAGGTTTTGACGAGCCGAAAAACACCGTACTTTATATCGATAAGCCACTAAAGCAGCATAACTTGATACAAGCGATTGCTCGTGTTAACCGTCTGCATCAGAAAAAGCAATTTGGTTATCTGATCGATTATCGCGGAATTCTCAAAGAGTTAGATTCCACAATTGCCGACTACCAAGAGTTGGCAGAGCGCACTCAAGGCGGCTTCGACATTGAGGATCTCAAAGGCCTATATAGCCGTATGGATACCGAATATAAGAAGTTGCCAAGTCTGTATAACGACTTATGGGCGATCTTTGCCGATGTGAAAAATAAGCAAGATGGTCAAGCACTGCGCCAAGCTCTAACACCTAAGATTGAAACCATCGATGGTCAACTGACCGATACCAATCTGAAAAAGCGTGAAGATTTCTATTCGGCACTGACGCTGTTCGCAAACTGTTTAAAAGTGGCTCTGCAATCAGCGACCTACTTTGATGATAAGAGCTTCGACGATAAGCGTGATTTGTATAAAAAGACGCTGAAATCGATGTCTGAACTGCGTAAACAGGTACGTGAAGATGCTGAAGAGACGGTAGATTACGACCAATATGCCGAAGATATTCGTGCACTATTGAACAAGCACATTGCTGGGGTTGAAATTCAGGAACCTGATGGCGCTTATCTGGTCGGCAATATGGGTAAAACTGCCAAACCTGAAGAAATGAGTGACGACGAGGCCCGCAACAAAAAAGACGTCATCACTGGCCGCGTAACCAAAATGATTGAGCAAGATTTAGCGGATGACCCTTACGCACAGGAGTATTTCTCTAATCTCCTCAAAAAGGCAATTGAACAAGCCAAAGAGATGTTTGATGCACCCGTTAAGCAGTATCTTTTGTTTGCTGATTTTGAAGAGCAAGTGAAAGAGCGCAAAGTTGATGGAATCCCAACTGACCGTTTCGCTGAACTTGATCCAAAGATTAAGCGCCATGTTCAGGCTTATTTCGGTTTGTTCTTACACCATGCTTCAGAAAATCCACTATCCGAGCAAGAGCGCTTCGACTTTGCGATTCAGATTGATGAAATCGTGACGGCTGCCGTGGCTGAGTTTTCCATTAACCCAACAGAAATCGAAAACCAAATTCGTCGCGCATTGTTGCCAATTTTGTTTAAAGCCATTGGAATGGATACGGCCAAAGCCATCATTACCGATATTATTCAAATCACTCGCTTAGGCGTGGCAGGTCATCATTAATGACATCGGTAAGTTCTAAAGAAGGCAAGCTAGAAGAATACAGCTTCATCTATGGTGATGAAGCTGTCACCTATGAAGTCGTGCGTAAACCTCATCCTGAGGGTAAGAGACGAAAGATTGCGATAAAGGTGCATCCTAATTGCGAAGTCGTGGTGAATGCCCCTGATGATGCCGAACGTAGTGATATCCACGACGCGGTGATGAAGCGAGCAAAATGGATTTACGATGCGCTCAAGGAGTTTCGTGGTCACTTGCAGTATGTTCAGCCTAAAGACTATGTCAGCGGTGAAATGCAGTTCTACCTTGGCAGGCGTTATGTTCTCAAAGTGATTGAAGACCGAAATGCTATTTCTAACGTTAAAATGGAACGTGGCAAATTATTGGTGACGCTAAACCGCTTTAACCAAGACAAGCAAGCACTGACCAAAGCCCTAGTTTCTGGTTGGTATAGCGTACGTGCTGAACGGATCTTCCACGAACGGTTATCTGAATTATTGCCACAAACCACTTGGGTTAAAGGAATTCCAAGTTTTCGGGTTCTGCAAATGACCAAGCAATGGGGAAGCTGTTCGAGCAAGGGCAATTTAATGCTGAATCCACATTTGGTCAAAGCGCCCAAGGAATGTATCGACTATGTAATTTTGCATGAGCTATGCCATATCGCAGAGCACAACCATAGCGAGAAATTCTGGCGTTTATTGACCAGTGTGATGCCGAACTGGAAAGAAGTGAAAAGCCGTTTAGATGGGATGGCGGAGTTGTATTTGAGTGATTGAGTGGATAGATAACACCTGATAATTATCTGCGTTTTACCTTAACCATTTCGATTTTTATCTCCGCTACACCGCTAAGGTAGCACTATATCACCTCTACGGACTAGCATGCAGAAACGAGAGTAGTCATGACTATAAACGAATACTCTATGAGGAACGCTAGCTCCGCTCATAAATGAATCGAATGCTGAAAGAGTGGCTTTCGGTAACGATGATGGGTCAACAACTTTCCAGGGAACGTCTGGCAGTTCGAATTCTTCTAATGTTGGCAATAAGTTTAAGTATGGATCAGTCATAGCATCTTATCTCTGTGTTTAGTTTAGTGGTGGATTAATCAGTAGTGCTTTAATTTATTTAGATTAGGTTTTTGACGATTTCAATTCAATGGATTCTCGCCACTGACGTGATTCGTTAACTGCACGCTCAAGGTTATCGTCACTTTTAAGATGCAAACCGTTTCTTCGGTTACGAGCGGCACGGTACAAGATAGCTCTGCGTTGTTTCTCGGTCATAAAACCTCCCATCCACCAATTTGCCAGTATGATTCTATTTTTGCTATTCCTATGTTTATGAAAGTCAGTTTTGAACTTCCTAACATAACAAAGTTCACAAAGGTAATGTGTTGAACTCTCCATATTTATCATTGATAAGATAAGCCACTTCTCTATTGCGCGCATCCTTAGATAGTAGCAACTCAGCAATAGTTAGTAATGCCAACGCAGGTTGACCAATTTTTAAAGACTCGCCCCAAAATGGCTTTATTACTTTAAGAGGTGGTAACTCTCTATGTCCGATAGAATACTTGACCGGTTGATGTCGGCTAAACAATAGTATCTCGTGAGGGTGGTTATATTTTGTAAGCTGAGTCGCGGCCACTTCTCCACCCCAAACATCTCCTGGCTGCAATAAGATATCTTCCCAATTGTCAACAGGAGGATAAGTCGTCACCTGATGATAGCGAGCTAAAATGTGACCATAGCTTTTCAACCATTCATAACGCAGCTCTGGCTCATTTAAAAATCTTCTTTGGCGTTTATTCTTTACTATATGGTTGTTTTCAATAAGGTACTTCATTGCCTTTGTAACCATACCAACCGAAATGTCAGCTTTAGATGCAATATTCGCATAGGTCTCATTGATAAGGTCTTTTTCAGCGAAAAGAGCAAATAAGCACTTCATGATACCAATGGTCATAAACTGGTGAGATTTATCTTTTTTTATCGGAGGTCTATTGCCAATGAATATGCATATGTCACCAGTCATTACTCTTACGTTTCCGGAGTCATCGGCATAGTTGATGTTTGAGTCATGGCATAACTGCCTAAGATAATCGCTGAGGTGATTACAGAAAAGTATGTCGTTAGCTTTTGGTCGTCGTTTTAAATAGCTTTTAATACTTTCTTTACGATGTATATGAGCATAAAAAATATTAAACGTTATCGGCTGGCCATTAACTGTCATTTTTAGCTGCGGCCTACCACCCATTTTTCCATCCGTATAGACAGGGTTGAATTCTGACGGTAAGCCAATAAGATTGGGTTCGTTATGGAGTTGTTTCATCGTAAATACACGCCTCACGCATTTTTCATGATTCATGAAAAAATTTAAACTATAGAGTTTTATAGCTTAAAAACTTAAAACTTTCGAGAAAAATGAAAAAAGCAGTAAGTTTTATTGAGGAAATTTCATTAAAATCAATAGGTAGAATTAAAAACATACATTCACTACGCATTTCTTGAAAGTATGAATACAACAATAGGGGAAATGCTATTTTTATTATAGTAATCAATATATTAGCTTTATTTTTCGGTCATTTATTGTCATTTTGAACCTACTTTATTTGAGAGCTACAAATATTTACATTTATTATTTATAATCAATATGTTATGAAAATTTCGAATGCTTAGAAAAGAGTTGAATCATACTTTCAGTACGTACTTTCGAACTTTCAGTACGCCTATTTTTATGATGTTGAGTAATGAACTACCGCTGAAAAAGAAGGCTAAAATTCTTCATAATCCAAAGAGTTCAGATAGACACTTTAACGGTTGCCCATGTACTCAATACTATCTATCATTACACCAGACCAAGCATACGCCCCTTGGTCTTTAAATATGAGGCATACTTTGTATGTGGGTCCGCGCAGCACTTGGTCACAGTCAGTTCGTAAGGAACCAAGGTGACATTGAGATGGCAGCGGCATCTCTAACTTACCGTTGAAAAATTCTCAATGTAGTCGTTTGGAGATCTATTTCTTTATCTACTTTTTCTGTACCTAAGCATCTTACCTGTTACCGATAACCCTTCAACTTCATTTCGTATCCCCACGGTCTAATGAGCTATCTGTTGCCAAAGCACTTTTTCAGAGAAGTATGCCGTTAGTTTTTGGTCGTTGATTTAAATAACTTCAAACACTTTCTTTACGATGTATATAAGCATTGAAAATATTAAAAGTTATAAGTTCACCATTAACTGCTATTTGTAACTGTGGCCTACCCATTTACCCAAACTTATAGACAACGTTGAATTCTGAAGGTGACTCAATAAAGTTAAATCCGGTTCTTATCTAAAATACATTCCTTATTAATTCACACTATTCATGAACAAACTAAAATCATAGAGTTTTATAGCAAAGTTTCGAGATAATGAATAAGAACATCAAGAATAAGTTAAAAAACATCATTTAAATCAATGGGTGGCATTAAAAACACATTCAGTACACATTTCTTAAAAGTATGGATGTAACAATAGGAAAATTATTATTATTTTATATAAATCAGTATATTGAGCTCACCTATAGGAAAATTATTGCAAACTTGAACTCACTTTATTTGACAATTACAATTAGTCATTAATTCGAACAAAATCAAATATTTATATTAATTTTGCATATTTAGGCAATTAATAAGAACGGATGAACTCATACTTTCAGTACATACTTTTAAACTTTCAGTACGCGTTTTCATTGTAATGAGGAACAAATTTATGTCGCTGGTAATATAGTTCTTGATGTTTTAACTGCGTTAATATTCTCATTTTAAAGTCTTTGCTAAAGATAAGCGAACGAGTAAACATAATAGATGGAGGTAGACACTTAATTTGCTTAAATTTTGATAGAAGAAAAATGCTAAATCAAATATTACTCATAACAAGTAATTGATTATCCAGTAACACTTTCCTTAAAAAATAAAGGTGGCATTAAATCTATAAAATTGTAGATGGCATTATGTAGAACTCACCCGCATTACCTGCGCTTTGTAGGTCACGGAGGATTTGCTCGTAGATGTCACCGAACAGGTGGCGTTCTTTAGAGTCAGTAAAGTCGATCTCGTTGAGCTTGTTAATCACTTGGCGCAGCAGTGTGCCATTTTTCATGTAGTTGAAGGCATCACTAAAGGCTTCTTTCACCACGAAACCGCGTGGGTTGGTGTCTTTCGGCGCAGTAAGGTTTTTTAACGTCGGGAATAGGTCATCATTGATGAATTCCAGCAGCTCATCACCTGTAATGCCTTGGTTATCTGCCGCCCAGTTACGCCATAGGTACTTGGCTGGGATGGGGTCGCGGTAATCATCTAACTCGAACTCTAGCTCTTCCTCTTGAGCATCAAACACTTTAAGGAATAAAAGCCACGACATTTGGCCTAGACGCTGCGCGTCACCATCAACACCCGCATCTTTACGCATGATGTCTTGAATAGACTTGATAACTGAACTGATTGACATGGAGTTCTACTATTAACTGACTGAAAAATTGGGGCAGATTATAGCAGAAATGGATCGAAGAAAATGAACTTATCGCTATGAAACTATGTTTGTAATTGTGGTTTAATAATGAATCAGTGATATAAATGAAATAATAAAAAATATAACCAGGTTGTCTAGAAAATGAAGGTTGAGTGTCCCCATTGTCACACTGACAATGTTATTGAATATGCAGAGAATATCTCGTGTGAGAAGTGTGAAAAAAGCTTCAAAGGCTTTAAATTTAGTAAACGGAAACTGGTGTCTGCCAGTACGGCATTGGTCGTGGGCGTGGTTGGTGGTTATAAGGTGAATGGTGCTTTTGATGAAGAGCGTTACCCATTAGAAGTAGAGTATGCCATCGTTGATACCTGCATAAACTCGTCAAAAAATATGGTGTCGGTGAGTTGGTATGAGAGTAAGCGAGAAACGTGTTTATGCGCTCTTTCACAAACGGAAAAGTCTGTGCCGTATTCCGATTACAAATCTGATCAAAACTTGTTTTTGAGTAACTTCAAGCTGAATGCGAGAAGTTGTTCATAATAGAAAAATGAGGCAGCTAGACTGCCTCATTTATATCTAATGTGCTTAGCGTTTAGGTGTGTTGCCACGATCTTTGCCTGAAGGCTTGCCAGTTGTGCTTGGGTAGTTTGGATTACCTTTCGGCGCAGTCTTTGGTGCAGAACTTGGTTTTGCCATGATGGTTACTCCTATTTACCTTGTTTTTGGTTGTTGGCAGCAGCGCGTTGAGCGCGAGCAGCGAATGAATCTTTAGAGACTTGTCCGCCATTTTGTTTTGCTTGATTCGCTTGAATACGAGCAGCGGCTTCAGGGGTCATTGGTGCTTTGTTTTTAGACATAATATTTTCCTTTTCGTTTATGAATGATTGTCTCCGCTGAGACCATTGCATAGTAACTAGTAGGGTAGGGACAAATGGGGACAGCCCAAAAACAAAATCAAATTCGAACCATGTTGGATGCCTTAGGCTGGAGCCATAAGCAACTGGCCGATGTTCTTTACGAAGAACTTCAGTGTTCTGAATATGAAGATATAGAAGATGTTTCCCCGCAGGAAGTTCGTAAGTTTAGAGAGACTCTCAAGAAGCAGTTACAGAGGGAATCTACCCCAGAAAGTCGGCTTGAACAGTACGTGAAAATCATTTCGGAACATCCAGATTTTGTTGCATTGGGGTTGAATGTCGTGGTTCCAAAATACGTTAACCATAGCTGCTTGAGTGACGATTCACTTACAGAGTTAGCAGAGATATCCAGTTGGTTGGATGATAGGGAGCAGGTAGGTTAAAAAACGGCTAAATAGCCGTTTTGTTCTAATTTCTTGAGTTTGTTGGTTTGCCCAGTGAAGTCGAAATTTAGACAAACTGTTGTCACGATTGGATTTCAGCAGCTTGTATATCATCCGCTTTGCTACGTAGAGCTAGGTACAACACCCAAGTGATTAGCGCATCAGCAGTAATGCCCAAGCCGAACATTATGGCGATTCGTTCAAGCGTAGGTACAAAGAATCCGATTTGATAAAGCACAAAAGCACAACCGTAAAACAAGGTGTTTACGATAAGTGATTGATACAGCATTAAATCCGTGCGTCCAATACCATAAAAGTAACTGTCTATGACATTGTTTAAACTGAAAATGATGTAGAACCCAACCATTAGCCAAACTAGACTGGTGATTGATTCTGGGTTCTCTATTCCCATGACATCGGCTATAAAACTGTTCCAAAGCGGTGCGGTGAGTATCCAAACAGCAATAATTCCTAACGTTATCCAAAGGTAGTAATTGACTCGCTCAGATGTTAATCCATTGTTTGTCGCAGCATCTTGCTTAACCAGTTGTCCTAATGTCAAAACGGGAAGTAGTAGCCAGCCCCAAATAAATTGATTAGCAACCCAGAATGTTCCCGCTTGTTGTACTTGGTTAATAAGCTGAAGAATCATGACAATAAAGGCAGTATTTCGCACGAGTGACTCAAGCCCTGACTTCCATCCAATCTTTGCCCATTCTTTGAGCCATTGAGATTTATCTCCTTTAGAAAACTTGAAGCTCAGAGTGATCCCTGATTTCGATAAATAAATCAGGGCAAACAGTGCGAGAAGACTATTGACTACGATATTACTCAGAGCAATACCATTCACTCCTAACTGAAGGGAGTAGAGTAGTTGACTGACGAAGACGCTGTCACAAAGGACAGTCATGAGCATTTGTACTATCAGGAGACCATACAGCGCCTTTCGTTCATTTCTTAGGACGAGAACCAAAGACAAAAAAGCATAGAAGCTGGAGAGCAAAATAGCGGCAGATTCCAATCGAATGTATTGGATTGTTTGGGTCAATAATTCAGCCTGTTGCTGCATAGCATCTACAAAGTTCGGGGCTAGCCACAATACCATTAAGGTCACCAAAAAGTAGCAAATTAAGGTAACCAAAAGAGATAGACTGGCTCGCTCGCGAAAAGCTTCATTACTATGAATAACTCTGCCTAGAATAAATGCTAGAGGTATAAGTAATGCTTCGCTCAGGACTTCATATCCTACATTTAACCATGCAACTTGTGCTGCAATACTAAAAGTCCATGGGCTAGGGATGCTGCCCAAGAAATGGATTCGTGTAGTTGAGTAGATTAATGGTATCAAGCTTGTCAGAATCAGCACTAGCCACAGTTGGTAGTTGATTGTTTTTAATTGATTATGTTTCAATTTTTAAGCCTTGTTATCTTCACTAGGGATCTCGTGGAGAAAGCGACTCTCCACAGAGAAATAGCCATTACTTTTAATCAGTTGTTTCTTTCTAAGCCGTTCGAACAGTGTGATGAGGTACTGATAAAGTTCAGTATATTGCACTGTACTGATATGAGTTGCTGGGCAGTTAAATATTTGCCATGGGAAATCAATCAATGTTGTAGCGGCATGTCTGGGAAGGTAGTTGTGTTTAAACTCACTTAGCAATAAATGTTCTAGCTGAACACAATAGTGCTGGATGATAGAGCAGTGAAAGTGGTACTTGTAACTGTCGTTGTTAGCGATAAGGTTCGGTAAGGAGCAAAATAAAAAGTAAACCTGAGCGGCCAACTCTTTGGCTTGCTTTCGCTCGCTTGTATGTGTTTTGGTAACGGCGTCTAATTGTTCTGCAAGACCAAGTTCACCCTTTAAAATAGTGAAGTGAACGTTGTAGATTTGTGACTCACGATAATAAAGAGAAATGTCAGACAGCGATTGGCCTATAACGATTTCTATAAGCAAACGGTCTTGTGTCCTAAGAGTGATTTTCGACCCCAAAATATCGGTATGAGCCAATTGTTCACCGAACAATCTGAGGAGTCTTTCATGCCAACTCTGAACCGAAATCGATGACTGAATAAATAAATCGATATCGGAGCGCTTTGTTAACTGATTAGCGCCCAAACTTCCGTAAAGTAGAGCTGTAGATACGCTTGTATCTGTGATCAATACTTTATTAAGTTTACTGACCCAAGTGTGTTGAGATAATGGGAAGTCCGCCCAGAAGGCATCAAAGTTCTCAGAGAAGTCAAAGCAGTAAGACTGCCAAATTTGTCTTTGCCAGTGAGTTTCTAGTTCCGTCGGTATGATTTTATCTTTCAAAAATCTAATAGTTTCATCAACAGCTTGCAGTTTTTTGTAGGACGATGGGTAAGGGATTTCTGAGTATTTCTCGTCATCAATTGCATTGATGCTCTGCTCAATATCTCTAGTACAACAGATTAATATGCCTGTTTTCCTATCTAATTGATTGGTAAGAAGGCTAGCTGTTTGACCGTATCCTGTAAATTCAACAATCGCGTTTTCCTGTTGTTTAACCGCAGCAAGGAAATACTCACAAGCAAGTTGCTCACCTTGCTCGGTTCCATCGCCAAAGCGAATTCGATACTCATCTAAAGATAAATAAGGGAACTCAGGCAAACGTCTTTGTATTTGTTGGCTTAACGTTGTTTTGCCTGAATTTAGGTTACCAAAAATATAGATATGCATTGTGACTTGAGGTCGTTAACCAAGCTAAAGAAACTCTAGCTTGGTTTAAATGGTGATTAGGCTGATTGATAAATCTCAGCTTCCAGTTCAGAAATCGCTTCTAAGTATTGCTCTTTACCACCAAAGCACTTTTTGACGATTTCAGCAGGGCGTCCCATCTCGTCAAAAGGCTTAACTTTGAGTACATGAATATTTTCAATCTCTTGAACGCCTTCGTCTGCGTACTTGTCTAGTAAGTTGTTCAACACCTGCTGAGCCGTTTCACCGTACTTAGTGAAGTAGTTGCGCTTTTTGACATTGTCAGCGCGTTCTTTTCTGGTGAGTGCTGGTTGGTCATACACGACATGACAAATCATGTCGAATGGGTCGAGATCTTTGCCTACTTCCAGCTCTAACGCTTCCCAGATAATGCCTTCCTCTGCCAGTTCATCAATGATTGCTTGCTTTTTATCGGCATCTTGCCAGCGCTTAACAAAGTCATCCATTGAGGTGAACTGTTTTGCCATCGTCTTGCGGGTATAGTCTTTGAACGATTCGGTTACGAGTTTACCGTTGGAATCGTAGTATTGAACACGTTCGGCAATGGCTTTCACCGTTACACCGCTGACATGGAATTTTCTAACTCGGTTTTCATCCTGCCAATCATCATCGGAATTGCTACCGTCAGAAGGAGATGAACCTGAGTCGTATGGAGCTTCTGGTTCTTGGATGCTTTCAGGGTCGATATCTTCCCCTTCAAATGGATCATCTTGTTCAAGCTCATCCTCACCATCGATGATCTCCTCGAGTCCTTCATCGGTTTCAAAGTCTTCTGGTTTTGTCTCTTTAACTCGCTCAGGGACACCATCAAAGCGCTCATCAGCGAACAGTTCAGTCGCTTTTTTAAAGTCGAGAATGGTAAACCATAGCTTTCCGTAACGATCATCAATACGAGTACCACGACCGATGATCTGCTTAAACTTGGTCATCGACTGAATGCCCTGGTCAAGAACAACCAGTTTGCAAGTTTTTGCATCGACACCTGTTGTCATGAGTTCTGAGGTGGTCGCGATAACAGGGTAAGCCTTTTTGGGGTTGATGAAGTTATCAAGCTGAGCTTTGCCGATTTCATCATCACCTGTAATTTTCATTACGTATTTTTCATTCTTAGCAACTTGCTCAGGGTTGCAGTTGATTAGTGCTCGGCGCATACGCTCTGCGTGGTCAATGTCATTACAGAACACAATAGTCTTAGCCATAGGATCGGTGCGCTTGAGGTAGCTGGTGATGGTCTGTGCAACAAGCTCTGTTCGCTCATCAATTACCATGGTTCTGTCGAAGTCTTTCTGGTTGTAGATCCTGTCTTCGATGACTTCACCATGCTTATCGACTTGCCCTTTGGTTGGTCGCCAACCTTGTAAATCTACATCGATGTCCACACGTACAACTTTGTAAGGGGCTAAGAAACCGTCTTCAATACCTTGCTTTAGAGAGTAGGTATAAATGGCGTCGCCAAAGTACTCGGTGTTAGACACGATATCGGTTTCTTTCGGTGTCGCGGTTAGCCCTATTTGAGTCGCAGAACCGAAATACTCAAGAATCTCGCGCCATGCGCTGTCTTCAGCGGCACTGCCACGATGGCACTCGTCAACAACAATAAGATCAAAGAAATCAGGATCGACCTGTTTGTATGCTTTTTGATGCTCTTCTGGGCCAGTCAGAGCTTGATACAGAGCTAGGTGGATTTCGTAAGCGGGATCGACTGTTCGCCCCGTGACTTTGGTCATAGCGGTGCCAAACGGCTGGAAGTCGTTGGTCTTAGTTTGATCGACCAGAATGTTTCTGTCCGCTAGAAATAGGATGCGTTTTTTGGTTCGGGACTTCCACAGTCGCCAAATAATCTGGAATGCAGTGTAAGTTTTGCCCGTACCTGTTGCCATAACCAGCAGAACACGGTTTTGTCCTGCTGCTACCGCTTCCACAGTTTTGTTTATCGCCTGTAGCTGATAGTAGCGCGGAGACTTACCGCTACCATCATCATGGTAATCTTGAGTAATAACTGGAAGGTGCTCGGTTTTGTAGCCTTTCCAAACGCAGTACTTGTCCCATAGTTGCTGAGGTGTCGGGAAGTCTTCAAGTCGAATTTCAGTTTCGAGTTGAGCTGGGTTGGTTTTGTCGTGGAAGATAAAACCGTCGCCATTTGAGGCAAAGACAAAAGGGACTTCAAGTAGGCTGGCGTAATCTAGTCCTTGTTGCATACCTTTGCCGACTTCATGCTTGTTCGCTTTTGCTTCGACAACTGCTAGAGGCATGCTCGGTTTATGGTAAAGAACGATGTCTGCCGACTTAACCTTTTTTCTTGCCGCTGCCTGACCACGAACAATGACCTTACCGTCACGTAGTTTAACTTCTTGACGGATTTGAGACATATCATCCCATCCTGCATCTTTGATAGCAGGAAGAATGAATTTCGTGATGATGTCGGTTTCAGATAGCTTTGATTTATTGATTGTTGATTCCATGCGATTAGCCAGATCAGTACAAATGCATTTCATTACTATACCAAAGGATGCATAAAAGCAGAAAAGATACTGACTTATCAGTGAAGTGGATGGTGTTTTTCTAAAATAGGCAAAGGAACTACACAGGTAGAAATCTACACTGCGAGAGCAGTGTAGTTGTTCGTGAAAAGCTTAATGCTAAGCCTTTCCTAATCTAATAAGTCAGGGTGATCTTCGGGTAAAAGATCAGTCACTTCACAATCGAGAACTCGAGCTAACTGATAAAGCTTTTCAACTGTGATTCTGACACCATCTTTCTCGACTTTACTTAGGTAGCTTCTGCTAAATCCCGCTTTTAAGCTTGCTTCAGTGCTTGATAAACCACATCTCTGTCTCTGAGCTGCAATGTTTTTTGATATTTCCTTTGCCAGATTGTTCATTTCTTATTCTTTTTCATTACTACTTTATCAAGTGTACATAACTCCATATTTATACGCTATCTAACAACTGATTGACTACATAACATGGGTATAATATATTATGCAAATATTTAGGTGGCAGAAGGTATTTATGTATGAGAGTTGGGACAATGCAGTTATACAAAATCGGCCTAAAAAGTCTTAAGTCTTTTGAGACTGACGAATATTTTGACCTGTATAGCTACCAAGCACTGCTTAAACCGATGCTTGATGAGTATTATTGTACTGATGAACACATTGAGAGATTTAATAATCAGTCTTATCGAATTTTGAAAATACTCGAACAAGAAGAAAAGGTTGTGCGATTAAGTCCCCCTAGAATAAACAACGCTCAATTTGTTGCAATCGGAGGCACAAAAGTCACACAAGAAAAGCATAGAGTCGGCCAAGGGTATTTAGAGCCAGAGCCTGTTAGCGAAGAGCGACAATACCAAGATCAGTTAAATACCAAAATCGTTGAAATTAATGATCAAATAGTTGCTCACAAAGAACTGTTGGATTTGTTTCCTGCCCATGGCGAACATTTGAACAACGAAATAGAAAAGTTAGAGCGTGAAGTATTACTTACTGAATATAAAAAGGAAATCATGGGGAAGATTATTAATCAAGAGAAACGCTAAGCTTACATACACATAAGGGTGGTTCTTGACTTTCGGCCCGCACTATAGGAACTAGAACCAGGTTCGGAATTGGACTCTCTTTGTAGTCATTCCCATGCGTGGGAATGAGTCAGCGGTTCGATAGTGATTTGTGAGGTGCTATGGGATCTTGCTTTAATTTGTGGGGGAATTTTCTTTGCTTTCAATGACTAAGCTTTGTTCGGCTGCAAACGCTTCGAGAATTGAGTCGACGATTTCGATGTAATGGGAATAGCGACAGAAAAACGAAACATGAGTCTTCTCGCTGTTAATGATAGCGCGAACATTGTTCAGCTCATTTCATTGTCCACATAACATTCACCTTTTCGAACGCACTTAACGGAATGGTGTGCGTTAAACATCGTCCTAGATAAAACGTTCAGTATTTCACTTGTATCCATCTGGGGAGGGTAGGGCTAACTTCTTACGGCATTGAGTCATTGCTAAATTCAGTTATCTCGAATAAGTAAGAAGATATCATACCTATTCCCAATCGTGGGAATAGGTTATCGTGATGCAAAGTGTATTGATTTTTAGCTTGGATGCTGTTTGTTGGCAGTGTTAGAAAACTCGCCGCGTTCTTCTAGTCGACCTTCCAAATTGGCTTTCTTGATAAGCGTTTCTTGTAGAAGGACAGCAGTTTTCTCAAGTTCTTTTCTCATATTCTGATTTTCAGATTTAAGCTTCGCATTGTTGTCTTCCAAAATCGCATTTTTGCACTGGTAACTGAAAGATGTATCGGCACTATCCTGTAACTCAGAAGCTTTGTTTTCTAACTGTTTGACTTCGGCAGCTAAGCGATCATTATCATTTGTGAGATCAGTTAATTGTTGAGGAAGTCCTTGTAACTCTGCTAGCTTGTCTTGTAGTTCTTCGACTAGCTCACTAGATTGTAATGCTTGTAGTCGTTTCTGTTCAGAACAGTGTTCTGCTATCTTTACTCGACTTTCTACAATACTAGCAATGTCACTCTCTACAGCTTGCCACAATGCCACTATGTCGAGTTTTAGTGCGGCTTCTAGTGGGCTGGAAAACCACTGAGGAACTTCTCGATTATATCGATTCGTATTAGGTTGAGCAGAAGCGAGTACTTGAAATGCTATTTGAGCTTTTACATACCTCCCACCAACCGCGGCTTGTAATTGGGCTGGGTTCTCAAAACATTTTCCTTCCGCTTTTGCAGCTTCGTAAGCGTCAAGCATCACGTCGAAGGTAATGCCTTTATCGGGATCTTTGTTCGCGTTATGCATCTCTTGAATAAATTGCTGCTTAAGCTTGGTACGTAAGTCTGTAATGTAAGTGCGTTCGTTAGTTTGTATGTTCATTCACTTACACCCCTTAGTACGGTAGCTCTGTTGTTTGTTCTTCGAGCCATCTTTCAATAGTCTCTCGTTCCCAGCCCACAATTCGCGTGCTGATTGCACGAGCTGGCGGGAGACGACCTTCTTTGCGCCAGCGCCACACAGTCACTTTACTTATATTTAGGTACGTAGCTAAGTCGCTAACTCTTATGAAATTTCTATCTATCATTTTTATTCTTCTCATTTTTGTTTTTATGTTTCTGTTTGATGTAATCGTATGAAAACAAACGCTAGTGTTGTAGATTGAAACAAAGACACAATTAGGTTGACACTAATGGATGTAATGGCTGCACCCCTACTTGAAAAGCAATTAAATGAAAACCTGAAAAAACTTGAAGCACGATCTAGAAGTGAAAACAAAAAGCTTACTCAAAAGAAGAGTTCGAAAGGTATCTCAGTCGTGGATGCTTTTGATATTTCGTTAGAGCGAACAGTATCAAAGGTACTCATTCTGTACATTCCGTTTTTAAAAACGTTTACAGGTAAGGAGCCTGATACGATTAAAGAATTTGTACGTTTCTGCGGGGGGTTATCCAGCACAATAGATAAGCTCATCGACTTTAGAACTAAAAATATGAGTGATGAGAAAAAAACAACACTTCAAAATCAAGATATTTTAGTCATCGAATATGTCGATGTGATTGAGCAAATGTTGGTAAAAGCGAAGAGTAAAACACCTCAAAGGCCATCATCTGACAATACTCAAAAAAAACACACTACTTTGGCTTTACCTTTCTGTGCGCTTTGCTACAAACGAGTGAATCAGTCTCCATACTATTGTCGCGATCATCATTCTTCTAGGAGTGCTTTAGCATATAAGAAAGCCACAAGAAGATTGATTTCTGCCGTCTATCGCCATAGTGATGATGAAGATGCGCAAAGTGTAGTGGTCAACTAAAATTGGCCACTGTTTTAGAGTTTTCCCAATATAATCGTTCTGACTCATTGGGAGTTAGACCACCGTTATACTGATGTGGCCTGAGTTGACAGTAATATCCAATGATGTAGC
>NZ_VHSQ01000022.1:0-35139 GCF_013048515.1 Vibrio sp. 1-2 (7-a) | reverse complement strand
TTGGAAAATGCCAAAGACGGAATAGTCCGCCCCTACAGAATACCGCTCAGAATGACAGATACCGCCTTAGTTGGCGGTATCTGCGTAGATATTAGAAAGTCAATGAGTCGGTTCGTAGACGCTTACCCACAGACTCTAACTCACTACACAGTTTGCCTTTTACATCAATTCTGCTGAGCTCTTTCATTGCCCTATTTAATTCCGCTTGAGTCGGGTAGCCCAACAAGATGAACTCATCTCCCCCTATCCGGTAACTTTTCCCTGACCATACATAATGAATTTTTAGCGCCAATAATTGCAACACCTCATCACCAGCACGGTGACCGTACGTATCATTGATTCGTTTGAAGTGGTTAATATCTAAGTAAAGTATGGATAGCTCTTTGTTTACGCCTTTTCGATGTTTTACTTGCAACGCGCGGCGATTTCTTAACCCCGTTAAATTGTCGGTATTCGATTGACGGTAAAGATAGAGCGAAACGCAAATCGCAAACAACAATACAAAGACAAACACAGCCTGTGTTTGCGTCGCCAGCCGAACCTCATATTCAAGCGCGGTACGCCAATCTGGGCGCAGGTCGTACTGGGCAATGATCTTATCAACTTCCAACATCGCTATCGCTCGACTGAAAAAAGGAGCAAGCATGGCACCTTTCTCGTTCGCCACCAATCCAACAGAAAGTTGTGACTGGTAAAACTCACCAATCGCCGTGTCCTGCTCTATCGGAACCAACTCGCTCAGACGTAAAAAGTGGTTGAGCATCGCGGTATCCATCGGAATGTAATCGACCTCTTCATTCAATAAACCCTGAATGAGTTCTTGTTGGGTACGATAACGTTTCAGCTCTTTTAGCGGTAAAAGTTGCGTCATCATTTGGTCGAAAAAGTCGTCCTCAACCACACCAATCCGCTCAGAGATCAACTGTGACACATGAGAGTAAGTGTTCGGCTTATAACCTAAACGCTTGACCATAACGGATGCTGGTGAGTAATGGGGCTTGGGAAAGTAACTAAATTCATGCCGCTCGCGACTGACCGTTAACGGCGCTAAAATTTCAAAACTCCCCTGCATAAATTCATGGTACATGGAACCCCAGCTTTCATTTGGCTCACTAATGATCACGCAGTTTAATGCCAAGATCTCACAGCTTCTCAGGACGACATCTGCCGTCATCCCTTCGATACTGCCGTCTTCGTTGTAAACAACATATGGAAAGATAGATTCGAGCTTGATCCGTATTGGCTCACTAAAATCGAGAGGTAATAAGCGAATAGATTCTCGCAATGCCGCTCGCCTTAATTCAAATTGATACTGGGAGATCTCTTCACGAAGTTGCTTTTGCACTCCTTCCCCATGAATAAACGTAGCGAACGTATCCAACTCTTCGAGATGATGATCTTTTTTACTGATGATCGATACTGGCTTTATCGAAATCTGATCATTCAACATCTTAGCGTCAAAGCCCTCCAGCAGCATCGGCTTAAGCTGATTGATGGCATCGACTACGCCTTCAACAACGCCTGATCTCAGTAACGTTACCGCTTGGTCATGACCTTGATAAGAGACCTGTTTTAGCTCCGGGTAGTATTGTTTAAGTAATTCGGCATAAACCGTATCTTTAGGGACGCCAACTCGTGAAATGTCACTCAACGTCGAGTCTTTTAAACCAAAAAGGTAGGTATATTCGATATTAGTTGGACGGGAGTAACTAAAGCGTTGAGCACGCTCTTCTGTGTAAGTGATATTAGCAGCAAAGTCCGCTTCTCCATTCGCGACGGAATTTAGAATGGCATCAAAGCTGGAATAGTTCACATATTGAACGGTAAAGCCGAACTCTTTCGATGCAGCATTAAAAAGAACACGGGTGACGACATCATCCGCTTCTGTCGCAACTTTATAATGAGCAATTAAAGGTGATTCAGCTTTTACATTCAAACTCAGTAGGCAACAAGTAAAAAGCAACAGTGTTCGAGCAAAGGTAGTCATGACAAACTTATCTTAAATCAACCACTTATAATGTGGTTATTATTATTGGAAGTTTAGTAAATATGAAATGAAGAACATATACTAATCTTCATTTTGTTCCACAACCAATTCGATAGTCTGCCGCACGTGTCACTTTTTACCTGACGAAATACTCATAATTCTGCCTGTTCATCGCTGCTACGTAAGATATAGTCCGTCATCCAAGCCGTTCCTAACAAACAGATCCAAACAACAAAAACAGGGTTTGGTACATCTGTAGTCGGACTTACCACTAAGGCAGCAAAGCCAACGGTCGGTAACGTCCAGCACAATAGTTTACTCCAACGAATGGAGTGTTTAAGCTTCGCGAGGGTTTCCATTGAAGCCAGCATTCCTGTCACGCTCAATGCCACAAGAACGGCATATGGTAAGCCAGCAATCCATAATGGGAACAACAACAGCATCGGCCACCAGCTGTGCTTATTGGATGGGGTCCAATGTACAGCAGACCACCACATCGCCATGACCGAGACAGTTTGAACCACTGTAACCCAAGCGGATCCATCCAGCTTCCCACCTTGTTGCGTGACCATAATACCGACTTGTAGAGTAAGTACGATTAGGCCTGCGGTGAGCAGGACGCCCAACGAACTTCTACGAGAGAACACTACCATTAAAAGTGGGAAAAGGATCAAAATACCAATCGATAGCGCGATAGGTTGCATTGAGAGCGTAGCGCCAAAAGCCATCATTGCGCCCAGCAACACCAAGCCTGCAAACCCGCCTTGTGGCAAGATCCACAACGCCGGGATCATGAGTGCAAGAACGGGAATATCTCCCTCGCTCAAACTCATCGCTCGAACGCACACCACTGCGAGTAAAGTCGTAATGAAAAATTGAAGTGTCGATAAAATCATAGCGCCTCCTGGCTTCCCCACCTACTTGGTAACTCAACGGCAAAAACTGGGATTAAAAGTCGTTGAGAGGGTCTAGATTCAAGCTTAGCTTGTGTTTGTTTTATGCTTTTTAACGCTCATTAACATACGGCACGACTGAAGAGAAAATGTGATCAACAAAAGTCAATCGCGGGCAATATAAACGTTAAGAACCGTTAGCAATATACAAGTCCGATGGTTTACCATTCCTTAGTAATCCACAATAGACACTTTTGAGTATGGACCAATTTTTAGCGCAAATCTTTGCTGTAATTCACCAAATTCCAAAAGGAAAAGTCTCCACCTACGGGGAAATCGCAAAAATGGCAGGTTACCCGGGCTACGCAAGACATGTTGGTAAAGCGCTTGGTAATTTGCCAGAGGACAGCAAACTCCCGTGGTTTAGAGTGATAAATAGTCAAGGAAAAATATCCTTAAAAGGCAGTGATTTAGAACGACAAACAAAGAAATTAGAAGCCGAAGGAATTGAAGTGTCTGAGATTGGAAAAATTTCGCTAAGAAAATACAAATGGCAGCCTTAGGCTGCCATTTTTTGTTCGCTGAGTTTGATATTAACGCGTACCAACTAGACGAATATCCAACTGGTGAGTTTGTGCTTCATCTGTGATTACACCGTTATGTGTATCGCTGATAAAACGCAATTTACCATCCACTTCAATACGCGCACGGACGCTATAACGATGGTTTGGTTTGATTTCATTGTTATCGTAGTTCAGCTCAAAAGAAAGAGGAACTTGTTTACCTTCCGTTTCGAATGTCTGCTTTGCTAGTACTTTTGCTGGCGCGTCAGCCAAAGACACATCTTCTAACGCGACGGTAACCACTGCGTTTGGCGGCAGAGCAATACGCTCACGGTAAGCCACTGTACCTGTAATCGTCTTCATTGACGCCTCTGCAGATTCCATTTCTGTATTTTGAGAAGTTTGGCAACCCACTAACGCAGCCCCAAAGAGTAAAGAAGTAACAAGCAGTAGTGTTTTTTTCATATCTTCCTCGAAAAGAGTATTAAACCGGAGCAATTATAGGTGTGGAATACAAAACTGTCTGCTTCCTGTCAGTTTATTTGACAATAGTTTGACTGAGTTAGAATTTATCAAACAATTGATTTTGTTTCATAATCGGAACAATACTATTTCTAAGTTACTCAATAGTTCTTAACTATGGCACTTCACAAGAGTGAGACTGTTGAGGTAAGTTGGAGTGAAAGACAACGGTGAGGAGACACAATGAGTAAACCATTACGAGAATTGCTCAGCCTACTACAACTCGAAAAATTAGAAGAAGACTTGTTTCGTGGCCAAAGTGAAAACCTAGGTTTGCCTCAAGTGTATGGTGGCCAAGTGATTGGGCAAGCGCTTTCTGCTGCGCGCTACACCGTTGAAGAAACACGCGCGGTGCACTCCTTCCATAGTTATTTTTTGTACCCTGGTGATCCAGAAAAGCCCATTATTTATGATGTAGAAAACCTAAGGGATGGCCGCAGCTTCAGCACCAGACGCGTTAAGGCGATTCAAAATGGACGCCCTATTTTCTACTTAACGGCGTCTTACCATGGCGATCAACCTGGGTTTGATCATCAAAAGGAAATGCCAGACATTCCTGGCCCAGAAAACTTCGCCTCTGAGAGTGAGCTTGCTAGCCATATAGCCGAATTCCTGCCAGAGCGACTACGCAAAACATTTTGTGGTGAAAAGCCAATTGAAACCCGTCCTGTTACGGTCATCAACCCCCTAAAACCCAAAAAAGCAGAGCCTAAACAGTATCTTTGGATTCGTGCCAATGGTGAAATGCCAGAGAACCTGCTTATACATCAGTACCTGTTGGCCTACGCATCAGATTGGGGATTCCTCGTGACAGCAATGCACCCGCATGAAGTGTCATTAATGACGCCAAACTTCCAAGTTGCCACCATTGACCATTCAATCTGGTTCCACCGTCCGTTCAAAATGGATGAATGGCTGTTGTACGCGATAGAAAGCCCAACAGCGAGTAACACTCGTGGGTTAGTGCGTGGCGAAATCTATAACCAGCAAGGTCATTTAGTGGCAACCGCAGTGCAAGAAGGTGTAATGCGCTATACCAAGTAACCACTAAACCCTAAACGACAAAAGGAGTGCTTAGCACTCCTTTTTTGTGGGTATCAAACGATAATTAATTTGGTTGATACTTCATAGTAATGACCGACCATTCGTAAAGTGATTTCGGGTAACCGTATTCGCTTTTCCCGTAAACGACATTTGGGTCAGCATAGAATCCACCTTTATCCGTTGCTAAAAATTCACGCACCCCACGACGGTAAGTAATGATTGGTGCTGCCGACTCATACTCTATGTCTTCCAAATTAGAATCATCAATCACTAAGAACCGAGTCATACGGATAGTGCTACCGCTGGTGCAATACCCTGGATCATCATAACCAATTGCATTAAAAGGCTTAAGGTCATCAGCAAATAGCTCTGATGTACATCCATCGAATCGAGCAATATGCACCCACGCTGCCTTTTCTTGTCTTCGGTCATAGCTACCAACTGGCTTAAACATAAATAGCACAACCTTACCTTTACCGTGTTTTTGCAACTCGTCATCCGTCGGTTCACGTACCGAACGCGAACCCAAGATACCAAATTCACTCTCTTCTAGATTGGCAAACTGTGGGGCACTAAGCGTGCTCACAATAACGGTTTGTTCGCTATTAAGTTGTGTGTATTTATCTGCAACACCCGACTCTGCCAAATCGACACTAACCGTGACTTTTGTTCTTGGTAACGCTTTGTAATCTCGCGATTCACTCTCAGAGATATCTAGCGCAATAGAATGGTATTGAGAATAATTGGTTAGCGTCAACTCAGCATTCGCATTGTCTAACGTGGCAAGATCTTTGCTCACAGTATCGCCAAATGAGTAAGTGCGAGTACCGACCGTTCTACCGAAATCTAAGTCAATTGCCTTGAAAGGCGTAAACTCAACGGTTTGAAGTTTCGTGGTAAGACCGGGATGATCCGCTTTATTAATGGTGCCGTTAACCAATACGGTTTTAGTTGTATAGTTACGTGCAGTTAGCGTCACTTCTAATTGGTACTCGCCTGCGTGCAAAATCTTCAAACGCCCCGTTTCAGAAGAGACTAACTCAACCACAGGATCTTTTTGGTTAATAAGACGATAGCTGGCTTTCGCCTCTCCTCCACTCATCACTGGTGAGATAATAGTACCCGCTGAAAAGTCTACCGTTGGATAAGCAAGCGATACAGGGTTTGTGCCCTGTTTGATCGTTACAGAGAAACTGCTTTCACCCGGAGTAAATTTATCGTCCCCTGCATCCGATACAACAACTCTTGTGCTGCCAGCATTGAGGATGCGCATCTCGCCCGTTTTGCTGTCTAGGGAAACCACATCCGTTGCTGCATTTTCTGCAAATCGATACGAAACTTCGCCAACCGTACCAGAGATGGTCGGTTTTTGAACATAAGGCTGGCTGGTTTTCCAAGTCTCTTCCACATCGGATTGCACATCAATCCGACTCGGCGCACTAAGAATATTAACGTACACTTTCTGATCTGGACCCGCAGTATAATTCGCGCTCTCCTGTCTACGAACTGTTAACGTCGCTTTACCCGCTTTGTAAACATAGGCACGTCCATCCGCAGTAACCTCTATAACATCTGTAGCAGTGTTATCAACGAGTTCTACATGATCGTTACTTGTACTTAAACCAAAGTCACGACGAAGATCAAAGCTATAGTCTTTGCTATACACCATTTCATAATCTTGTGTCACCATGGCTTGTCCCGCAGCTTTCGCTACTTTGATGACTACATTAAACTGAATTGGTTGATATAAATCCCCACCATCATCTTCAAACTTAAGACGATATTCACCAGCCGTCTCTACTTCTAACTTGCCATCGGTCATTCTTAAACCGTCCGGTAAACTACCGACTAGGCTTACGTTGCCTTTTTGTCCTGAAAATGCCAAAGGAATTGAGAGGCTAGGCTGATAAATAAGCGACATTTCAATGTCGTTCATCACTGGATGAGGCGCGCGATTAACTTCAACATTGAAGCGAGCTTTACTTGCAGGATAATTACGCATTTCATGCTCGTAGATTTCAACTTCAGCCGTACCTACACCTTTGATCAGCAGTGCTTCACTGCTCATAGATTTAGCGATAACATCTGTGCCGCTAATAATTCGCAGTGAATAGTCGCCGCGAGCATTCGTCACCTTAGGGAAAATTCGGCCACCTTCCTCATAAGTTTTCACAACATCCGCTACGCTGATTGCTTCGCGTTGACCTTGTTTTACATCCACAACAAATTGCGCCGTTTGCTGCTTATCTAAAAAGGCATCGCTGTAAGTTGCTGTCGCTTCAACGGTTAACTGCCCAACATTATGAACAAGGAGCACACCTGACTCAGGGTTGAGTAACTCGGCAACTTTGTTGTCTGGTTCGCTGCGAATGATTTTGTATGTGATGCTTTGCGTTTGAGCTTTATCTAAACGTGCAGGTTCTAACGTCAGCCCTTTTCTATATTCGTCTTCCAGCAAGGCGAATTGAAGTTGCCCGGATGCTACTCCATGAAGCTTCACCGTCGCGCGAACTTGCTTCGGCAGATAAAGCTCGTTACCTGAGTCAGTAATCAGTACCGACGCCTGACCAATTGAGCCTAATGAATATACCGAACCGTTCTCATCAACCCGAATCAAGTTATGACCACTTTCTACTTCATAACTCAATTCACCTTTTTGGCCACGAACGGTCAGCGCTTTCCCTTCAGATTCGATTGCATTGAAGTTTAGATCACTAACCGAAAGGTCTGTGTTAATACCTCGTTCCACAGTGATAGAAAATCGTGCTTCAGAGGAAGCATAAGCAGAACTGCTATCCGTAGCCAGAATTGTTGCCGTTCCTGGACGCAAAATTTGTAGCATTCCAGAGTCATTAATTTTCACAACATTTAGCGGATTAGAGTCAATGACTTGATAAGACACCGAGCCATGTACATTGCTCAATTTTGCCTCTGTAACGGTTCCCACGCCCTCAAACTTCAATAACGTGTCTTCAGCTTTTAACTGTGGACGGCTCTGCTTTGTTATCGTAGTTGGTGTCTTTGTATTGTTCGTTTTAGAGTCACCTCCACCACCACAACCAGCGAGTAACGCCGCGAGAAAAAGCAAATAATATTTTCTGTTCATTTTTAGAAATACTTTGTCACAAATAAGTGCTAGCGATAATAATACGATGTTTTATTAATCACTATATCCATTTTTGAGTACTTTGTTACTTAAGTATTTGCTACTGTATTACGCATAAAAAGAAATGTTCAGAAGTGGTGACTAAAATACACAAAACAACACTAAGCAAACGTTTAAATCAAACCAATTAATTAATTTAGTAAAAATGAATATTCAATAAAAATAAAACACGAAAAATAAAGAGAAAAAATTGCGTTATTTTTTCATGCGTTTTGCTGTATGAGCACTTAATAAAGGATAAAAAAACAAACAGTTAATGCGGAAATAGAAGATAGAATAAATATCGTTTATATTTATTCCAATCCAGTAAAAAGTAACCTAGTTAGAATAACCCTGCTACCTGTTAACACTTAAAATGCTAACAGGTAGAGTAACCATTAAATAAAATTCGTATAAAGCTATTTAGTTGAGAAGTGGTAACTCAGTCGTATATTTAATGGATTCCATAGCAAATGTTGAAGTCACATTAGACAATCCCTTTACACTATTAACTAAGCGCTTATAAAACTCGTCAAAACACTTCATATCTTTGACTAGCACTTTCATCATGTAGTCATACTCGCCGGCCATACGATAAAACTCCATCACCTCAGGGAAATCACTCACTGTTGTGACAAAGTGGTGATACCAATCTTCAGAGTGATCGATGGTTTTTAGCTGAACAAAAGCGATAAAAGACAGGTCGAGTTTTTCTGCACTCAGTAACGCCACGCGCTTTTCGATGTAGCCTTCTTCTTCCAACCTTTTCAAACGCTTCCAACATGGCGTTGTTGTCAGATTAACCTGCTCTGCTAACTCATTTAATGACAAGGTGCTGTCGGTTTGTAACAACGCAAGCAGCTGCTTATCGACTCGATCCAAAATCATCCTATAAAACCCACAAAGTGTAGAAAACTTTTCTATCAAAACATCTATTACCAGCAACTATAGCAAAGTTTTTCTCTCATATTATAGGTAAATTATTCCCATCCAATGCTTATCTATCGATTTCCAAGGAGAGACGCCATGTGTACTGACCACAACTGGATCAACAATGCAGTGCGTAAAATTGAAGCAGACTTTCAACGTTCTGCTGATACTCATTTATTTAAACTCGAACTGCCTTCTCTTGATGGTATCGATATCTACCTAAAAGATGAGAGCACGCACCCAACAGGCTCTCTGAAACACCGATTGGCACGCTCGTTGTTTCTTTATGCGATTTGTAACGGATGGATTGGTCCTGAAACCACAGTGATTGAAGCGTCCTCAGGCAGCACTGCCGTTTCAGAAGCGTATTTTGCTCGCTTGCTTGGCTTACCGTTCATTGCTGTTATGCCGAAAACCACCGCACGTAAAAAGATTGAACAAATTGAGTTTTACGGTGGTAAAGCGCATCTTGTAGAGCGCTCAGATCAGATTTATGACGAGTCTCGACGCTTGGCTCAAGAGTTAAATGGTCACTACATGGATCAGTTTACTTATGCTGAACGTGCGACTGACTGGCGCGGCAACAACAACATTGCGAACTCTATCTTTAGCCAAATGGAACTAGAAGATCACCCAATTCCTAATTGGGTAGTAATGAGCCCAGGAACTGGTGGTACATCCGCAACCATTGGCCGTTTTATTCGTTACCAAAAATACGACACCAAACTTTGTGTCGTAGACCCTGAAAACTCGGTGTTTTACGACGCTTTCCAGTCAGGTAATCACTCATTAAAAGGTGAGGCCGGCAGCAAAATTGAAGGCATCGGTCGACCACGTGTCGAGCCAAGCTTTATTGCAGGTGTTATTGACGAGATGCGCAAAATTCCAGACGCTGCCAGTGTGGCAACTGCACATTGGGTTTCTCAACTGATTGGGCGTAAAGTAGGCGCATCAACGGGGACGAACCTCTACGGTGTGCTTCAACTGGCCTGCGAAATGAAACAACGCGGTGAAACAGGCTCTATCGTGACACTTTTATGTGACTCTGGTGAGCGTTACTTAGATACGTATTACGACTTAGCATGGGTAAAAGAGAACATCGGTGATATTCAACCTTACCTCGCGCAACTTGAAGTCATTCAAGCGAAAGGCTGTGTCGAACCTGCATGTTGCGGTCCAATTACCGCTTAATATGTAAATTCGAATGTAAAAAAACAGCCCGCTGATGTGCGGGCTGTTTTTTTGGAAATGAGTATTACTTTTTCTGACGCGCTTCAAACGCCGCCAATTGTTCTGGCGTTGCCGCTGGCTGATGATTTTGTTTCCATTCATCGTAAGTCATGCCGTAAACACGTTCGCGAGCGTCATCAATATCTAAATCCACACCGAGATTTTCCGCTTCAGCTTTGTACCATTTGCTAAAGCAGTTGCGACAGAAGCCCGCAAGAATCATGAGGTCGATGTTCTGCACGTCTTTATTCGCGTCTAAATGCGCCAATAAACGACGAAATGTCGCCGCGTCTAACTTATCTTGTTCTTCTTGAGTCAGATTTTTATATTTGAATTCAGCCACTTTCCTTTCCTTCTCTTTTATTTGATTGACGTTAGTCACCATACCGAATAGTAAGTTCTCCAGCCTAGGAAGTCTGCTTTAGCGCAACAATTCTCAGTCTAAATGACTACCTTTGCGTAAAAGCTGATATGATAAACGCCATCTATCTTATTGATTAAATTAATATTAACACAACTCATTACAACGGTCTTTTACAAAGGTTATCGTCAAGTTATGAAAAACGCCATTCTATTATTGTCTGCCTTGACCATCAGTGTGCCGACTTTTGCTGCTCAAGAACAAACTCATCAATCTTATTTTTATCTGGGTACTGGTAACGTCGGTTTTGATACACCCTATTTTGGCTCAGACAGAGACAATGAGTGGTCCACACCACATATCACTGTTGGTTGGGGCTATCATGTTAATCAATACCTTGCGTTTGAAGGTGTGCTTCGCTACTCCCAAAACGAACTTAAAAACGACACACTGAAAACAGATTTGGATTTGCACTATTACCAAGCGGGTATGTCAGCAGTATTGACCAGTGATAACCTTGGCGATACACCACTTTCTTTGTTCGGCCGCGTGACCGCGTTGGGGACTCAGGCAGAAATGTACGTTCCAAACCAACAAAAAGTCACAGATGATTCAGGAGCACTATTCAATATCGGTGCTGGTGTCCATTGGGATATGAGCAAAGACATCTGGTTGCGCGCAGAGTACATCTATAATGTCGCAGATATGGGCTTTGAAGATTTTTACGACAGCTACGAAGGTGTGCAAGTTAGCTTAGGGAAACGCTTCTAACATTAGATAGCACCAAGTTACCAGAATTGAAATACAAACAAGCCGAGGTTTTTACCTCGGCTTGTTTTACAATCTACGGTGTGTCATCAGTTACTGAGCGGAGAACTTTTCTGTTGTCTCTTGATTCACATGGCTACTTGGTTGACCGGCATCGAGAGAGTGTAAAATGCCATCTTGACGATCTTTTAGTGCATTCGTTAACGTCGGAAGTGCAGTGGTCGCTAACAACGCCATAACACCCGCAACTAAAACCATTTCTACCATGTAACTACCACGTACTTTTTTCAAGAGAACACCTCAAATAATAATAGGTATATGCTGCTTTCCCGGCATTACACCTAACAAGACCCGACATTCAGTCAATACGATGAGCGAGTCCTGTGCCCCTCGAAGAAGTGGCGAAATAATAAACAAAAATAATCATTAGATCTATAAGTAATCACTCTCAATATAAAAAAACACCGAACAAAAGTTGTTCGGTGTTTTCAATCAAAGCTTTACGTACAGCGGCTAAGGATGAGCAATACGGCCTTTTGTATCGTGGCTGAGTGCTTTGTTCAATTCTGCTTCTACATGACCTGGCGCCTGTGTTTTCGCCGAAATCAATCGGTACATAGCCGGGATGACAAACAAGGTCACCAATGTCGCAAATCCCATCCCGAAAAAGATCACGGTACCCACGGCAATACGGCTCTCATAACCTGCCCCTGTCGATACAATCAACGGGATAGCACCAGCAAGCGTGGTAAATGCTGTCATCAAGATCGGGCGTAGACGTCGCGCAGCTGCATCAATAACCGCTTTTTCGAATTCAACACCACGGTCACGTAACTGGTTGGCAAATTCGACAATCAAAATGCCGTTTTTCGTCACCATGCCGATCAACATGATCATGCCGATCTGGCTGTAAATGTTCATGCCTTGCCCCATCACAACCAAGCCAAGGAAGCCACCAAATACGCCCATCGGCACCGTAAACATCACCACTAACGGGTTCACGAAGCTTTCAAACTGAGCCGCCAACACGAGATACGCCACAAGCAATGCCAACGCAAATACGACAGCAACACTCGCTTGGTTCTCTTTAAAGTCTTTTGACTCGCCAGAATAACTCACCGAGATGTCACCTGGTAAGTTGTCTATCGCTTGTTGATCAAGGTAATTCAGCGCGTCTCCTAATGTGTAGCCTTCTGACAGATTAGCCGTAATAGTGATGGATTTCTGTTTGTTGTAGTGAGATAGACGAATAGAAGCTGCCACTTCTTCAATTTTAGTGACCGCGTCTAACGTCACTAACTGCCCACTATTAGTTCGCAGATAAATCTGGCTTAAATCCGCTGCATTATTAAAGCTGTTTTCATCACCACGAAGATACACATCATATTCTTCGCCACGCTCAACATAAGTCGTTTCACTTTTACCACCAAGCATGATTTCTAGCGTATCAGAAATGTCTTTGACACTGACCCCTAGTTCTGCGGCACGCTGTCTGTCGACCGTAACCAATAGCTCTGGCGTTTTCTCTGAGTAATCGATCTCAGCACCTTCCATCATTGGCGATTCTTCTGCTTTGTTTTTCAACATTTCAGCCCAGACGAGAAGTTCGTCGTAATCAGAGCCACCTAATACAAACTGAACAGGCTCACTCGAACCACCTTGGAAACCAGGCATGAATGGGAACACTCGAACATCAGGTATGCCAGCCAGTGCACCACGCACTTTGTTAAGCGCTTCCTGAGCTGTTACATCTCGCTCGTTCCAGTCTTCTAGAATCATGATAACAAAGCCGGTTTGATCGCCTGCCTGGCCACCAAATGCAGGCGTTTGGATACTAAACGACTTCAGATACCCTTGCCCGAGTAATGGCATCAACCGGTATTCAACAATGTCCATATTGGCTGACATACGATTGTATGACGTGGCATCAGCCCCGCGTACAAACGCAAACATCACGCCGCGATCTTCTTGAGGGGTCAACTGGGCTGGCACTTGGTTCATCAAGAAGTAACTGCCGCCCAAACACGCCAGAATCACCAGCGGTGCAGCCCAACGTATTTTCAATGCGCCTTTCAATAATGAGCGGTAACCACTCTCCAGTTTACTAAATAGGCGATCGACCACTTGATTAAATCGATTTGGTTTTACATTCGCCTTCAAAATCTGACTACCCAACACAGGAGTTAATGTTAGGGCGATCAAAGACGAGAAAATCACAGACATCGCCAACAAGACAGAAAACTCAGTAAATAGCAGACCTACCATGCCATCCATAAAAGAAATCGGCAGGAATACCATCACCAGCACTAACGTTGTCGCGATAACGGCAAAGCCTACTTCCCGCGTGCCTTTATAGGCCGCAAGCAAAGGCGATTCACCACGTTCGATATGGTGGAAGATGTTTTCAACAACCACAATCGCGTCATCCACTACCAAGCCGATAGACAGGATCAATGCCATCAAGGTAATTAAGTTGATAGAAAAGCCAAAGTAATAAGCGGCAATGAATGAGGAAATCAGCGATACCGGAACCGTAACCGCTGGAATCAAGGTTGCACGAGCTTGACCAATGAAGATGTACAACACCAAAATAACCAAACCGCCCGTAATAAATAGCGTGCTATACACCTCTTCTATCGAGCGCTCGATAAACACCGTCGCATCGTAGTCGATAGCAAGCCGCGTTCCTTCCGGCAAGAACTTCTGGATGTTATCAACTTCAGCTCGAACTAATTTTGCTACTTCTAACGGGTTCGCATCAGACTGAGGAACAACCCCCAAACTAACATTGACAACGCCATCGCTTTTAAAGGTCGAGTTTTCGTTTTCTGCACCGATAAAAACATCAGCGACATCTTTCAAATAGATAGGCGTGTTGTCGCTTGCTCTTTTAATCACGAGGTACTGAAAATCTTCCGGCGTGTTATAGCTACGCGCTGTCCGTACCGACATGACTGTCGAGTCATTGCGAACTTCACCACCCGGACTTTCTAAGTTTTCACTTCGCAGTGCCGATGTAATGTCCGAAGCCGTGACTGAGCGCCCCGCCATCAGCTCTGGCTTAAGCTTCACGTACATCACCTTGTACAAACCACCAGAGAGATCAATGGAGCTCACCCCAGAGATCAAGCTAAAGCGATCCATCAATACACGTTCGGCATAATCCGTCAATTGAGTGCGGTCCATCTCTGCAGAGCTGAGGTTTATATAGAGGGAGGCCTGACCTGAACCGTTATTCTTGTAGACAATTGGATCGTCCGCCTCATCGGGTAGCGAACGTTGAGCGCGAGCCACCGCGTCGCGAACATCACTAACACCCGTATTGAGATCGTAACCTAGCTCAAAAGTGATCGTGATACGCGAACTGCTGTTTCGCGTCGTCGAACTGATCTCATCTATTCCGCTGATACCTGAAAGCTGATCTTCTAATACAGAAGTAATTTGACTCTCGATGATCGTCGCGGAAGCGCCCTCGTAACGCGTACTAATAGAAACGACCGGACTTTCAATGTCCGGCATTTCTCGCACCGCTAGTTTCGTAAAGGATACAAAACCAAATACACACAGCAGCATACTCAATACCAACGCTGCGACTGGGCGTTTTACAGAAACGTCAGAAAGTAACATTAGTTTGCTTCCTTAGCCGCTTCGTCTTGCGTGCTTTGAACACCTTGATTACCAGTTGCGTTAGCTGTTTTTGACTTTCCTGGTGCGATAATTTCCTTAACTTCAACACCATCTCGCATATTAACGATGCCCTGTACAACAATTTTGTCGCCAACTTCAACGCCTGATTCAATAACGACTTCGTTATCAACACGAGCACCGAGAATGACTTCTTGTCGAGTCGCTTTATTGTTGTCATCGATGACGTATACGTAACGCTTGGTGCCAGAGTATTCTAGTGCTTGAACTGGGATAATTGGCGCTTCAATCGCTGGGAAGGCCAATGATGCATTCATTAACATGCCCGGTTTTAAGCGGTTTTCAGGGTTTTCAAACTCAATACGCACACGCAGGTTCAGCGTTTCTGCGCTGATTCGCGTATCAATACCTGTGACTTGACCAGTAAACGTCTGTTCACCCCATGCACTGGTTTTGGCAATGACTTCCATACCAATAGAAAGCATTGATAAATAGCGCTCCGGTACTTGTAAGTCCAGCTCCATGACGGAAAGGTCATCCAAGGTCAACAGCTCTGTACCCGCGCTAACCATTTTACCGCGACTAAAATCGATGAAACCAACAGTGCCAGAGAACGGCGCAGTAATATGAAGATCGGCCAAATTTGCTTGAGCGGCGTCCAGCCTTGCTTGTGCAATTTCAACGCTTGCTTTTTGTGCGTCGATCTCAGTTTGGGTGATAGCATTTCGCTTAACCAAACGTTGAAACTCTTTTAGCTTACGTTGTTCATCTTTAAGGTACGCCTTTGCCTCAATCAAAGCAGCTTGAGCCTTATCATCATCCAACTTGATTAACAGTTGACCTTGTTGGACATTTTGATTCGCTTTAACAGCGATTTGATTCACTTTGCCGGCGACTTCCGATGCAACAACCACAGACTCCGCCGCTTCTAATTTACCGATAAGCGATAAGGATTGATTGATCTCGTGCGTTTCTACTTGTTCAGTTACGACGGTAACTGCTGAGCCTCGCATAGCTGCGAAAGCTGATGGAGAACTCATTAATATAGAAAGCGTTAAAACAGATAACGATAACGTGGCTTTCATGCTCATGATATTGACTTCTAAACGAATAAACTTATGTCATTAAACTGCTTACATTTTATCAGTAGATACGTGGTTTAACGTCAAGTAGTGTAAATTCAAGTAAAAAGAGCGTTTCTCTTCTGTTCAAAGGACACACAAAACGCTGACTTTCTACCATCTTTGCCCAAAAAGACAGCATTCAACGTAAAAACGCAAGAAAAACGCTTTACAGCCTGAGCGAGTTTGCTATGATTCGCTCCGCACTTGGGAGATGAGTTGGGAAAACATCTTGCTAAGTATAAAAATCCTCTGGAGGGGTTCCCGAGTGGCCAAAGGGAGCAGACTGTAAATCTGCCGGCACTGCCTTCGATGGTTCGAATCCGTCCCCCTCCACCATATTCTTTCTTGTGTTTTTCCTTTAAACATAAGAATAACTTGGAAGCTAGGTTGGGAAACTATCATTCAAGTATAAAACACCCTGGAGGGGTTCCCGAGTGGCCAAAGGGAGCAGACTGTAAATCTGCCGGCACTGCCTTCGATGGTTCGAATCCGTCCCCCTCCACCATATTCTTTCTTGTGTTTTTCCTTTAAACATAAGAACAACTTGAAAGCTAGGTTGGGAAACTATCTTTTAAGTATAAAACACCCTGGAGGGGTTCCCGAGTGGCCAAAGGGAGCAGACTGTAAATCTGCCGGCACTGCCTTCGATGGTTCGAATCCGTCCCCCTCCACCATATTTTTTCTTGTGTTTTTCCTTTAAACATAAGAACAACTTGAAAGCTAGGTTGGGAAACTAATTTTCAAGTATAAAACACCCTGGAGGGGTTCCCGAGTGGCCAAAGGGAGCAGACTGTAAATCTGCCGGCACTGCCTTCGATGGTTCGAATCCGTCCCCCTCCACCATATTGAAAAAGCCAGCTCATTGAGCTGGCTTTTTTCGTTTCGGATTCTTGATAAAGTAACAAGACCTTCCTTATTTAACCCAACTTCTTCGCGGTTCTCCCTCTGTTGGATCCTACTTTAACAACTGGGCCAAAGCGAATCTCCTATGGCCAAAGTTCGGATCTGGTCGTTGTAATACAAACAATGTACTAGCACTTTGTCCTTGTTTTATCGCAATGACCATAATGTGAATGCTAAAAACATTCAGTAAAGCACTTGAGGAGTAGCTAGCAAAAAAGATATTCGGCAGAGTTAAGCGCGAGCTATGATGAAGGCTCCACCTGGCAGGTTTTATAAAAATATCTTTCGTAGATACAAACGACAGATACAAAAAATCCCGCAGGGGGCGCGGGATTTTTATTAGTGACTAAATTGGTTTAAAGGTGACTAGCCTTGAATACCAACAATTAACCATGGTGCATTAGGCACAGTCAGGTCACGCTCTAGGTGCCAGATATCTTCGATTTCTTCTTCAACACCTTCTACTGTGTCACGGTAACGACCGCTAAACTGTAGGCTAAGCTGTGCTTTATTTGCATCGTAATCGGCACGGACGATCTCTGCATCAACGTACATTACATCAGTATGCTGCTCACCGTCGAGCTTCGCGCGCTCTGCCTTCAGATCTTCAAACAGGCTTGGAGAAACATATTCTTCAATGGTTTCCAGTTGATTGTGATTCCACGCACCTTGCAGGATTCGGTAGTGTTCACGAGAGCCGTTAATGAACGCTGCTTGGTCAAAGCCCGGTGGGTAGTTATGTGGTACGTCCGTTTGAGCGCCGAAACCACCAAAGCCACCATTATTTGTGTTTGGCTGTTGCTCAAAGTTTTGCATGTTTGGTTGCTCAAACTTAGATGCGTTACCACCAAATGCAGGTTGCTGACGATGCTGGTTCATACTGCCCTGCTTCGCACCTAGCATACCGCGCATTAATTTAAAGATGACAAAGGCAATCAAACCAATAATTAGGATATCCATAAATTGGATGCCTTCAAAAGCACCGCCAAAGAATGCAGCAAGTAGACCACCAGCAAGAAGTCCGCCTAGCAGACCACCCATTAAGCCTTTTTTACTTGAAGACTTCGCCGTCTGATCTTTGCCGACCGTATTGGTGTTTTGTTGCTGTTGTTTTGGTGCTGGCGCTGTTTTGTAGCTCTTACCGAAAGACTTACTGCCACCAAACTTCTTCGCTTCCGCGATAGGCGTTACAGCAACGGTAAACATCAACAGAGCAACAATAGAAAATAAACGTTTCATCGTTATCCTTAAAGTTAGCTATCTAAGATTGTGCTCTATCAGACGAAACAACGATTGTTTCAAACAGTAGCACGCCAAAGATGATTGTTACGTCATCATACTCTGTATGCCTGTTGATGAAAACAGCTTACAGAAGCTGACATGTATCAGAATATTGCCAAAGATACAGACTGCTCTCGGTTAACTTCGAGATACTTGGTTCGTTTGGAAATGCTGGGAATGAACTCACTGCTACTTAGGGATGTTTTACTTGAATTAGAATCAGTGACACAGCTCAGAATCCTGCACCTTGACGTCACTTGAGTATATTGCCTTGTTGACGGTTAATAGGTAGCTGACTATCATATTGAACGATGTTCAATAAAGCAGTTTGAGAGTATGGCGCGCAGAAACGATCACACCAGAGAAGAGTTAGTGAATTTGACGTTAACAACAGTCAAAAACTTTTTAGATGAGAATTCTTACCACGAACTCAGTCTTCGTAAAATCGCTAACATGATTGGTTACGTGCCAAGCACATTAGTCAACATTTTTGGCAACTATAACCTGTTACTTTTACACGTAGTCGCGCAAACTTTAGACGAACTCTCCCAAGAAGCACTGAAGGCGACCAATAGCAGTAAAGACGCTCATCAAGCTCTATTTGAACTGGCTTATTGCTACCACGATTTCGCTCAAAAGCACCCTTACCGTTGGCAGTTAGTTTTCGAGCACAACATGAATGGTGCAGAGCTTCCAGAATGGCATGCCAAACGTATCGACGGGATGACAGGAATGCTGGAGTCACTATTGGCTCAAATCGCACCACATCGTACCGAGTCCGAAGTGATTCAAGCGAGTCGAGTGCTTTGGTCTGGCGTACACGGTATTACTTTACTCAGTGTTGATGATAAATTTTTCTCTAGTGAACCAATTGATGGTAAAGAATTAATCAGTAACCTGATTTCTAACTACCTCACAAACTGGTAACAAAGGATTATCCATGTCGTCCGACAGACAGCCGTCCTTACTTACACAAAGAAAGTTCCTACCCTATTTCATTACTCAGTTTTTTGGCGCTTTCAACGACAATATTTTTAAAAACGTTTTGCTGCTGTTTGTCGCCTTCGCGGGATCCAGCGCACTACCTATTTCGAGCAACTTGTTCATCAATTTAGCGGCTGGCTTGTTCATTCTACCGTTCTTTCTATTCTCCGCTTCAGCTGGCGTATTAGCCGATAAATATGAAAAATCATGGTTTATTCGCAAGGTAAAGCTGTTTGAAATCGCCATCATGCTTTTGGGCGCCATTGGTTTTATAACCGAAAGTTATGGTGTGCTTTTGCTGCTACTGTTCTTAATGGGCACACAGTCAGCATTCTTTGGACCGGTTAAATATGCCCTTTTGCCCCAAAAATTAAACGCGAAAGAGTTAGTGCCAGGCAACGCCCTTGTTGAAGCTGGTACCTTTATCGCCATCCTTATTGGTACCCTAGGTGCTGGAATTATCGCCTCAGCAGACAACGCAAAATACCTTGCCGCATTTTGTGTCGTACTCTTTGCATTGTTGGGATATTTGTCGAGCCGATCAATACCCTTTGCAGCCGCCAGCGCACCTAATCTTTCTTTTCGTTGGCAACCGTACAAACAAACTAAACACACGCTATCCATCGCAAAATCAGATCGTGTTGTTTTTCAATGTATTATGGCGATAAGCTGGTTCTGGTTTTTAGGCGCCGCCTATCTAACCCAGTTCCCGAATTTCACCAAGATTTACTTAAATGGCACCGAGAGTGCGGTGTCTTTCTTGCTTGCTCTGTTTTCCATTGGTATCGCGTTAGGGTCGCTACTTTGCAATTGGATCTCGAATCATCGTATCGAAGTCGGTATTGTGCCTATTGGCGCACTTGGCATTACGGTATTTGGGTACTTGATGGCAACCTCCATTCCAAGTGACCTACCTATCTTCCATAACTTTGTAGACTTCTTTAGATATGAGCCTTTTTGGCCATTATTTTTCTATCTATTGATGATTGGCGCCTCTGGCGGGCTGTTTATCGTACCGCTTTACGCATTAATGCAGCATCGAGCAAAGGAAACCGAGCGCGCACAAGTCATCGCAGGGCTCAACATCTTTAACTCTCTGTTTATGGTCGGCAGTGCTGTCTTAGGTATTGTGTGCCTGAGTGTCATCAAGATGACAATTCCTCAGCTGTTTGCATTGTTAGCCATTTTGAATTTCTTGGTCGCCGCTTACATTTTTTTGCAAATACCGATATTCGTTGTCCGTTTTGTGGTTTGGATGCTAACTCACACTATTTATCGAGTGAAACATAAAAACCTACATAACTTGCCAGAACAAGGCGGTGCATTAATCGTATGTAATCACGTGAGCTATATGGACGCCTTGCTACTTAGTGCAGTATGCCCAAGGTTGATTCGTTTTGTGATGGAGGAAGATTACGCCAACCTACCGCCACTAAGACGCTTTTTACGCAGAACTGGGGTAATTCCGATTTCAGCGAGTAACAGAAACTCCATCAGACGTGCATTTAATGATGTAGAAACCGCATTAAGCGAAGGACATATCGTCTGTATTTTCCCAGAGGGGAAATTAACCTCAGACGGTGAAATGAATGAATTCATGCGTGGCATTGATATTATTCTGCGTCGCAGCCCAGTACCTGTCATACCCGTGGCACTCAAAGGCTTATGGGGAAGCTATTTCAGCCGCGCGAAAGGCCGCGCATGTTGTGGCTTACCGACTCGATTTTGGTCAAAGCTAGAAATTGAGGCCGGACAGCCGGTTCCACCAAATGAAGCAACGGCAAAAACGATGTTCGATAGAGTGCATCAACTTAGAGGCGACTGGCGATAAAAATACATTTGAACACATGTTTAGAATAACTGAACATGTGTTCAAATCATTAAGACAAACTGACCACACTCAGTGCGATATACTCGCGCTTTCATTCACAACAGCGAATAAAAACCTTGAATAGAAACTACCTCTTGTTTGGATTGGCGTTACTCTTTTGCTTAACCCCTTTTGTCTCCTCTCCTATTGCCCTAGTTATTGGTTTTCTACTCGCAAGTTTTGGTTTTGTGCCTTCAGAACTGCCCATTGCTTCTTTTACTAAAAAGCTGCTGTCCTACTCGATTATTGGTTTAGGCTTTGGCATCAACTTTGAGCAAGCACTCTCTGTCACGTCGGATGGTATCGGTCTGATTATCGCCACGATTGCGGGCACACTGATCATAGGCACTATCATTGCCAGAATAATTAAGTTGGAGCGAGTAACCGCATACTTAATCTCGTCAGGTACAGCAATTTGTGGTGGTAGTGCAATTGCCGCTGTAGCGCCAGCGATTAAAGCAAAAGACGAACAGATTGGATTAGCACTGGCAACGGTATTTGTCCTAAACTCCATCGCACTATTCGTGTTTCCTGTGGTTGGGCATGCTTTAGGGCTAGATCAACACACATTTGGTACATGGGCCGCGATTGCTATTCATGACACTTCTTCTGTTGTAGGGGCTGCCTCAGCCTACGGTGAAGAAGCACTAACTACAGCAACAACGTTAAAACTCGCACGAGCTTTGTGGATCATCCCTGTCGCACTGATCAGTGCCGTGATCTTTTCGAGAGACCAGAAAGAGAATGGAACGAAAAAGTTAGTTATTCCTTATTTCATTTTTTGGTACTGCGCAGCCATCGCGTTTAGCGACTTCTTCCCTCAATTTGAAATGGTCTATCACGGTATTTTCGTTGGAGCGAAACAAGCTTTGGTGGTATGCCTGTTCCTGATTGGTTGCAGCATTTCAATTTCGAAGCTGAGGTCTGCTGGAGCTAAGCCACTGTTGTTTGGTGTAACTCTGTGGGTGTTAATTTCAACCACTTCTCTAAGTTGGTTATTGTTTAGATATTAGTGGTCTTCTCATCGTGTTGAGATGACGACGGCTCAAGTTTGCTGTTTTTGTATGTAACAACCAATGCGATAGCGATCAAAAAGGCCGTCAGCTCTGCAAGAGAGCGGGCGAGCCCTTCACTGCTTATTGCAATACCAATTTGTAGTGCTACCGCCGCAATTAATACTAGCTTTACCATCCTGAACCTTATGCCTTTTCTCTCTTCGAAGAAGCATAATTATGATTCAGAGTTATAAGGATACGAAATTCCCTTTCTGACTAATACATAGCAAAATTGACTAATGCTGAATTGATGGCAATAGCCACTCCTTCACTGCCTTCCGAGAAACTTTGATCCCACTTTCTAATAGCACTTGTGGCATTAAATGGTATTCCACTGGCCATTTAAACTTCTCTAATTTGGATTGCAAATGCAGGTCATATTCCGCTTTGCTGCGCAAATCATTGGTCTGAATCACAGCAACAGGGCGATGACCAAATTCCGCATCTTCGACTGGAACCACTATGCTCTGCACCACGCCATCAATTTGGTTCAATGCTGCCTCAATCTCTTCACAATGAATGTTCTCACCACCAGAGATAAATTGATTGTCGGCACGGCCGATGATCTTTAACTCGTCACCTTGCCACTCACCGAGATCCTTGCTATCGAACCAGCCTTTCTCATCCAGAAACGGAGTAACATGACCTTGATGAAAATACCCTGCCGCCAATGTTTTACCACCGACAAAAATGCGTTGGTCAACCAACTTTATCTTACGGTGATTCAATACGTGTCCAGCATTATTGGTACTGTCAATTCTCTTTGCGGTAACGGTAGAGGCTGCTTCCGTCATCCCATAACCTAACCACGCCTCAATCCCTCGTCCTGTGGCTCGCAACGCCAACTCGTGAGCAACGTGGCTGCCGCCCAATAGCACATGCGTCAATGACAAGTGAACATCATCATCCAATAGCCGTTTGAGCTGCGTGGCAACCAAAGAGGCGTGTGACACGCCCTGAATATCTTCGACAAGTTTTCCTGTACCGATTTTCAATGTCGCTCCGACATATAGCCAACGATATACAATCGCCAATCCAGAGACGTGATAAAGCGGAAGCGACAATAGCCAAGAATCTTTCTGAGTGAAAATGAAATCTTGCAACAAGCCTTCTGCTGAAGCAAAGTGTTGTCGATGTGTATGAACCACGGCTTTAGGCTCCCCTGTCGAGCCAGAGGTAAATACCACTGAAGCGAGCCTGTCATGGTGATAGGCATCTTCAATCACCGCATCACGCTCTTGTTGTGAAACTAAGGGCGATGAAAGCAATGTTGCCTCGAGTTTTTGTATATCATGTTCAGAAAAGGTCGAAGCGCACTCCTGAGCAAACCAGATAAACCGAGTTTGTTCAGGTTTATAAAGGGTCGCAAGTTTACTCTGTAACGTATCGAGTGGTTGTACCATGGTCAGCGCGGCAAGTGCGCCTAACTGCTTGGAAGCAAGATAAAACAGCAGTGTTTCTACTTGGTTTTTACCTACCAAGGTCAGCACATCTCCCCGCGTTACGCCCAAGCCATTCAAATAGTGAGCGTATTGGTCAATACGTACTGAGAGTTGTTGCCAGTTTAATGTTTCTGTTGGTGTCTTGAGTGCAATAGAAAAAGGGCTCGTTTGAGCCCAATATTTCCACGGTGCCTTCGCAACATTGTCTATGCAGAATGCCACACAATCTCCTGATCTTTCAGAGGAAGAACGGGAAGTTCACACTTAGGCCAGCCTTGCTCTAACTGAGCTTTGAATAGGCCAATCGTATCCAAACCTGGAACTTCATCAGGCAGCTGCCATTGGGCAAAGCGCGCTAATTGCGTTAAACCGAGACTGGATTCAATGCTCGAGCTAATAACCGCTTTCATCCCCAGTGACTTCGCCTTCTCTATCAGTGTAATACAAAAATCCACCGGACCAATGAGTGTGGGTTTGATGATGATCGTTTTCACACCAGTTAGATCTTCAAGACGGAAATCCTCTCGACGAACCGCATCTTGCAACGTTTCATCCCAAGCAATCGCAATACCAGTATTGATAGCAAAAGAGAGACTATCGCCAGGAGAGCGGCACGGCTCTTCCAAAAAGGTAATGCGCTGACGCAGAGACGGAGTAATGTATTTAGCAAACTGTTGCGCTTTTTCTGGTGTCCAAGCGCGGTTTGCATCAAGTCGAAGCGTTAATTGAGGGATAGATTCAAGGAAAAGGTTCACAAGCATGCCATCGCGAATTGGCTCATAAAGCCCGACTTTTACTTTCGCGACTTTCTCGCCTTCCATTTCGTTCAGCTTTGGAATGAGCTCGTCTGGGTCACCAGTACACAGCGGCGCTGTTTGATACTTACCTTGTTGGGGTAAGCCACCAGCTAACTCTAACTGTGCCATCGATAAACCAAACGCGACCGATGGATACATGTTGGCGTAATCCACATCCAATCCTGCTACCCAACGCTCCGCTTGTTCTTGTAGCTGAATACCAGCATCTTCGGTGTTCTCTAAACTAAAACCAGGAAGAGGAGCGACTTCTCCAAGCCCTATTTGGTCACCTTCAGAAAGCGCAACAACATAACCAACACGTTCAGTTAGCTTATTGTCTCGCAGGATGACACCACTATCCATGGGCAAGATATAACGATAAATTTTCGCTTCACGCATAATTCGAGTCCTATGTAATGCCGTATATTTGAGCGTTCTGGCGAGCAATCCCACCAGCCTCCCAGAGGGCGAGGCGCTCAGGAAAAATGGAACAGAGGAGCTGAAACACTCCTCTTTTTATACGGATTATGGGTTACGAGGGAATTTGTCGAAGTCTGGGCGACGTTTCTCGTTGAATGCGTTACGACCTTCTTGGCCTTCATCGGTCATGTAGAACATCATCGTTGCGTTACCCGCAAGCTCTTGAAGGCCTGCTTGACCATCACAGTCCGCATTCAAGGCAGCTTTCAGGCAGCGTAGCGCCATTGGACTATGCTGAAGAACTTCACGACACCAACGAACGGTTTCTTTCTCTAGCTCTTCTAGCGGCACAACCGTGTTGACCAAGCCCATGTCTAACGCTTCTTGCGCGTTATAGAAACGACATAGGAACCAGATTTCGCGAGCTTTCTTCTGGCCTACGATACGAGCCATGTAAGACGCGCCCCAACCACCATCAAATGAACCCACTTTAGGGCCCGTTTGACCAAACTGCGCGTTGTCTGCTGCAATTGTTAGATCACACATCATGTGCAGTACATGACCGCCGCCAACAGCCCAGCCGGCAACTGATGCGATCACAGGTTTTGGACAAGTTCGAATATCGCGTTGGAAGTCCAATACGTTTAGGTGGTGTGTACCTTGCTCGTCTTTATAGCCGCCGTAGTCGCCACGGATCTTCTGGTCGCCGCCAGAACAGAATGCGTCTTCACCTAGACCTGTCAGAATGATCACGCCAACACCAGAGTCGTAACGCGCATCTGCTAACGCATCAATCATCTCTTTTACTGTTTGAGGGCGGAATGCATTACGCACTTGTGGGCGTGCAATGGTAATTTTCGCGATACCATCTTCAGATTTATGGTAGTGAATATCCTCGTATTTCTCGCCGCAATCTTTCCATTGAACCGGAGCGTAAAGTTCTTCTTCAGAAATGCCTACTGTTTTAGCCATGGTGATTCCCATTGTTCTCGTTACTCTCACCAAAGTGAGATTGAATTATTTGCTTAATATGCATCGCAAATTGTTGGGGCTGCTCTTGATGAACGTTATGTCCTGCGCCTTCAACTTGTCGATACGCCAACCCGCTACGTTGTGCCAGTTGGCTAAATTTTTGGTCTTTCGCACCACACAAGTAATACATCGGTATATTCTGCTTTTTCAGTGTGGGCAACAAATACGCCTGCTTGGCTAACGATGTTGCCATCAGCATGCTCGAGACCGCCGAGCCAAGATTATCACTTCGCTTCGCAATTAATGTTTGTCTTTGCTCATGGTTTAGTGAAGAAAACACCGCTTGCTGATACCAATCGTTCAAAACACGTTCAAGTGGTTCTGTTTTGAAACGCTTTGCCCAGCGAGCATCATTCTCCAATCTCACCTGTTTCTCTGACTCAGTTTGAAGCCCGAAGTTTCCCCCTTCAACAATTGCGCCCACAATATTGAGATCTGAGAAGCATTGATTGGCAATACCATGCATCGCAATACGACCGCCCATCGAGTAACCAATCAAAATAAGTGGTTGTTGCGGAGGAAATAATAAAGATAGTGTGGAATTAAGAAGTTTGCAGCAATCATCGAGATCGTTGCACTTTGTAAACTGACTGCGACCATGACCAGGAAGGTCTATAACGACTCGTTCAAACTGAGTCAGCTCATCCAAACAAGCTTGCCAATCAGCACCATTTCCTAAAAAGCCATGCAAAAACACCAGAGTGGGAAGGTCGCCACTTTGGTGTTTTTCAGTTGAAGAGAGGCTCTCAGAGTGAAGCATGCAGGCTCTTATTAAATACCTTTATCAACTCTGCGGCTTGGCTTGGTGGGGTTTGAACTTCCACCAGCAGTGTGCCTTGACCGCTCGACAGGTGCTCGGCAACCATTGCTTGATACATTTCTAACGTAGTTGGCTTCTCATACTTTAAACCAAACTGTTTGGCTGCATGTTCAAACTGATAACCGTGGGGCATTTGGTAGTACGCAGTGCGATGCTCCTGAGGCACCGGTAACATATCGAAAATTGCGCCACCATCATTGTTTGTGACCACAAGTACCGTCGGCAATTTATTGTGAGAAAACAGCGCTAGTGAATTGAGATCATACAGTGCTGATGTGTCACCAATATACATCAGTAACAGATTACCTCTTGCTCGCTGCACACCTGATGCGGTAGCAAACAAACCGTCAATTCCTGACGCGCCTCGGTTAGTGAACACTTCTACATCATCAAGTTTGCCGTACATATCGACAAGTCGAACAAACAAACTGTTACCCAAAAAGACATCAGCGTTTTTAGTGCGCTCGTTGATGTCTGCTGCCAACGCAATTTCGTCAATGGCAGACGCTGAATCAGATAGGAAAGCTTCTTCGATACGTTGATGAACTCGCTTAACTCCATTCGCTAACCTATCAGCCCACCCAGCAAATATTGGCTTCTCAAAGCTAATGCGAGAAACCCAAGTTTGAGGAAGCTCAACCCAGTGCATTTGCGCCAGATGATTTTGGTTATTACGGTCCATACGCGGCGAGATATACCAGTATTGAACGTCTTTACTTTGTTGATTTTGCGAAACTTGTTTATCAATCCACTGGTTCAAACGTTTGGAGATGATTCGGCTACCAAATTGGATAATAAGTTCACAAGATTCAAGCTCGTTTGCGAGCTCGGGAAGTTGAAGCCATACATCGTAATGCGTCCAATCCGAACTGAGACCACTTTGCGGGTCTGCAAGTACCGGCCATCCCATCTTTTGTGCAAATGCCTGCGCCGACTTCGCTTGTTCAAGCGGTAAGCTGCCAATCACAACCAAGCCTTTTTTATCCGCACAAGACGGGATTTGCGCCTGTGATAAGTGGCTAAAACGCTGGGTATAAGTACCACTTCCTTTTCGCCATCCGGCTACCGAGTCTAAGTAGGTTTGATAATCCGCTTTTGCACCATTGGAATACAAAGGCTCTGGAAATGCACAGTTAATATGAACAGCACTGCCTTGCAGTTGCTGAGTAAACATCACTTCGTCAACAGAGGTCAGCAACCAATTAAGCGATGTTGTTAAAGTTGGGCTTGGTAAATTCAAGCTGGACGAGACATGATGTGAAAAAATACCCAACTGGTTAATCGCTTGGTTTGCGCCACAGCCAACGAGCTCCATCGGACGATCCGCAGTGAGCAGCACCAGCTTTTCACCAGTAAGCCTAGCCTCCGCAACGGCTGGTAATAAGTTCGCCACTGCCGTACCAGAGGTAACGATGATTGCCACTGGCTCTTGAGTAGCTTTCGCTAAACCAAGAGCCATAAAGCCGAGACCACGCTCATCAAAGTGAGTATGAATAGAAAAATTGGACCGCTCTGCCACCTCTAAAGTTAAAGGAGTAGAACGAGAGCCAGGAGCGATACAAACATGCTTAACGCCAAATCGCTGAAGCTCAATCAATATGGTTTCTGACCAAATTCGATTGAGCACCGCTTGGTCATGATTCATGATGCGACTCCCAACGGGGGGTGATCAGAAATCAGCGTAAGTAACGTCGACATTTTCTTATCAAGTTCCGCCCACTCATGCTCTGCCACAGAACCTGGCACAATACCTGCGCCCGCAAACAGTTGTACTTGGTCACCGAGAACAAGCGCGCTTCTGATCGCGACACAAAACTCTGCTCGTTCATGGCTTATGTACCCCATTGACCCCGCGTACCAGCCGCGTGCAAAGGGCTCATTATCAAGAATAAACTGCATGGATTCTTGTCGAGGTAAGCCAGCAACCGCCGCCGTTGGCTGAAGCGCCGATAACAACTGAACACCGTTTATGCCCGTCTTTAGGCTCGCGTGAATATTTCGCTTGAGGTGTTGCACTTTTCGTAGCCTAACCAAACTTGCCTCGGCCTCCACTTCAACCGCTTCGGAATGCGGTGATAGGCGATCAATAATGTCATCAACTACATATTGGTTTTCATTGAGGTTCTTTTCATCTTGGGATAACCAATTCGCCAACTCCATATCGTGAGTGGCGTTGTCCCCTCGACCAATCGTGCCTGCTAACGCTTCGGTATGAAGTTCGTGCCCTACGCGAGAATACAAACGTTCTGGCGTAGAGCCCATAAAGCTGTGTTTGCTGTCTAAGCTCAGCATGAAATGGAAACTATGATGGTTATTTAAGTAACTCGCTTTCAGCAATTGTGCAGCACTTAATGTGTTATCAAGCTGCACGGTAGAGCGACGCGCCAATACCACTTTCTTAAAATCATCATTCTTTATACCAGTCAGAACTTTATGAACTAACTCATTCCATTGAGGCTGACTTGGCGTATGAACAATAGAGCGGATGTGAGAAGAAATCGGAGCTAAGGTCGCGACCTCACAAACCAGTTTATGCAGTCCTGCTAGGGTTCGCGCTTTGTCTTCTGAAATATTAACTGCGAGAGACCATTGTTGGTCAAAACGAATTAACTCAATTTGAGGCAAAAAGAAGAAAGAAGGCATACAGCGACGACTCTTCTCATGCTGGCCGTCAAAAGAGCGTCCGCCCCAGACTCGTTGCCCTTCACCTAGAATGGTATAAGCAGGGCCTGGCTCAACAAAAGCGTGTAATTGCCCTAGTGCAACGACCTCTTCACGAGTATCGCGGGACTGCCAGTAGAATTTAGGGAAAAGTGGTTGTGCATCAAGCCAATCAATAAATGAGAAATTAGGTTTCTCGCTCAGGGGCTCGACCAGACGTGTTTGATTGCCTTCCGCTTGCTGAACTCGCTCGATAATTCTCTTTACGGCTTGATGGAACTGTGACAAATCAACCTCGTAGTATGTGAGGATAAATGGTAACTGACGGCTACTCTAAGTTTAGACCCAAAGCAAATCAAGGTCGTATGCGATCTTTTGCAAAATCCTGTGACAGCAAACGAGCAAAACTTAACCAGCAAACAGATAATTTACAGATATATATTCTAATAAAAAACAAATTATTGTATTTTAATAAAGAAATTAACGAATTTTTAGGAATTATACAATGCAAAATATCGGGATGTCGTCAAAACTCGATAATGTCTGCTACGACATTAGGGGTCCTGTACTCAAACATGCTAAGCGCATGGAGGAAGAAGGGCATAAAATCCTAAAGCTAAACATTGGTAACCCTGCCCCATTTGGTTTTGACGCCCCTGATGAGATTTTAGTCGACGTGATTCGTAATCTGCCGACTTCTCAAGGCTATTGTGATTCCAAAGGCATTTACTCTGCTCGTAAAGCCGTGGTCCAACACTATCAACGTAAAGGTATCCGCTCTCTAGATGTCGAAGATGTGTATGTGGGTAACGGCGTGTCTGAGCTGATCGTGATGGCCATGCAAGCGCTATTAAACAATGGCGACGAAATGCTGATCCCAGCACCTGATTACCCGTTGTGGACAGCTTCAGTTGCACTATCAGGCGGTAAGCCGGTTCATTACCTATGTGATGAAGGTGCAGACTGGTACCCTGACCTTGAAGACATCAAAAAGAAAATCACACCGAAGACACGTGGCATTGTTCTGATCAACCCGAACAACCCGACAGGTGCGGTATACAGCCGTGACTTCCTACTTGAAGTGATTGAAATCGCGCGCCAGCACAAACTGATCATTTTCGCAGATGAGATCTACGACAAAGTGTTGTACGACGGTGCAACACATACCTCAGTCGCAACACTCACTGAAGACGTGCTCGTCATGACATTCAATGGCCTTTCAAAAGCCTACCGTGTTTGCGGTTTCCGTGGTGGCTGGATGTTCCTAACGGGGCCTAAACATCTAGCTCAAGGGTACGTGAATGGATTGGAGTTGCTTTCATCGATGCGTTTATGTGCAAACGTACCAATGCAACATGCGATTCAAACTGCGCTAGGTGGATACCAGAGTATCAATGAACTGATTTTACCTGGCGGACGCTTATTAGAGCAGCGCAATAGAGCGTATGAACTGATCAATCAGATTCCTGGTGTTTCTTGTGTCAAACCTAAGGGTGCGATGTACCTCTTCCCGAAAATCGACACAAAAATGTACAACATCAAGAACGATCAGCAGATGGTTTTAGATTTCTTAAAACAAGAGAAGGTCTTACTGGTGCAAGGTTCCGGCTTCAACTGGCCGAAACCAGACCATTTCCGCATCGTGACACTGCCGCACGTTGAAGATCTAGAAATCGCCATTGGACGTTTTGAGCGATTCCTATCAACCTACAGCCAGTAATGAATCACTGGTAGTAATTAGTGCTGATCTCTCATATGCTTAGAGGAACTCCTAGTGAGTTCCTTTTTTACACCAGAAACGGAGAAAGCCATGAAAGAAAGCCATTTTTTCGCTCACCTGGCTCGAATGAAGCTGATCCAACGCTGGCCTTTAATGCGGTCCGTCTCACCAGAAAACGTTTCAGAGCATAGCTTACAAGTTGCTTTTGTCGCTCATGCCCTTGCCCTAATTAAAAACAAAAAGTTCGGCGGCAACCTTAATCCAGAACGCATCGCGATTCTTGCTATGTACCATGACTCCAGCGAAGTATTAACGGGTGACCTTCCAACCCCAGTGAAGTATTACAACCCTGAAATTGCCAAAGAATATAAGAAGATAGAATCGGCAGCGGAACAAAAATTGCTTTCAATGTTACCGGAAGAGTTCCAAGATGATTTTGCCCCCTACCTTCTTTCCCACTCTGCACACGGAGAGGACGCCAAAATCGTCAAGCAAGCCGACTCCATCTGTGCCTATTTAAAATGTCTCGAAGAACTAAGCGCAGGCAATCATGAGTTCGCTCTGGCAAAAAAACGCTTAGACATCACTTTGCAAGAACGTAGAACGCCTGAAATGGATTACTTCCTCAATACCTTTGCCCCAAGTTTCGAATTATCGTTAGATGAAATCAGTTAGCTTACGGAGATAATCGTGTCGTTTGAATTACACCCGCAATGGCAAGAGCGCCATGATGATGAGCATAAAATACGTCGTGACGACCATCGAAGCCCGTACCAAAGAGACCGAGCGCGCATTCTTCACTCGGCTGCATTTCGACGCTTACAAGCAAAAACCCAAGTACACGGCAATAGCTTGGAAGACTTTCACCGCAGCCGGTTAACACACTCCTTAGAAGCGTCGCAACTCGGGACCGGTATCGTCGCCCAGTTGAAGAAAAAACAACCAGAGTTCCGTGATCTATTGCCATCAGACAGCTTAATTGATTCATTATGTTTGGCGCACGACATCGGGCATCCTCCATACGGTCATGGGGGAGAAGTCGCTCTAAACTACGTAATGCGCGAACATGGCGGTTTCGAGGGAAACGCCCAAACCTTTCGTATCGTCACTAAGTTAGAGCCTTATACTGAGCATTTCGGAATGAATTTATCACGCCGCACACTGCTTGGTTTGATCAAGTACCCTGCCCTTATTAGTCAAACACGCTCCGTCAAGTTGCCTCAACCAGCCGAGCATCAACGCAAACTAAAAGCCAAAGATTGGAGCCCAGCGAAGGGCATTTATGATTGTGACAAAGACTTATTTGATTGGGTAATTGCGCCGCTTTCTGAAAACGACAAGGCATTGCTTAGCTTAATGCGCTCAAAACCAGAATCGGAGTTTGAGCACAGTAAAACGCGTTTTAAATCACTCGATTGCTCAATCATGGAGCTAGCGGACGATATCGCCTACGGCGTTCATGATTTAGAAGATGCAATCGTGCTTGGTATGGTGACACGTCAGCAATGGCAAGAAGGCGCAGCAAGTCAATTAGCGGACTGTGGCGACCCGTGGTTTGAAGCACATATCGATTCCATCGGACAGATGCTATTTAGTGGTAAGCATCATGAACGGAAAGATGCCATCGGTGGTATGGTTAACGCCCTCCTGACCAGCATTTCAATCAAGGCGGTGGATGAGCCTTTCAATAATCCATTACTGTCTTGGAATGCGTGTTTAGAGCCACAAATGGCACGAGCACTTGACGTACTCAAACACTTTGTCAGTACTTTTGTTATCCAAGTCCCGCAGGTCCAGATCGTTGAATATAAAGGTCAGCAAATTATTATGGACATTTTTGAAGCGTTAACAGCGGACCCAGAGCGCTTGCTGCCTGTTCATACAAAAGAACTGTGGTGCCAAGCGAAAAGCGAGAGCAATAAGATGAGAGTCATCGCCGATTACATTTCTGCTATGACCGATGGACACGCGCAAAAGCTTCACCGTCAGCTATTCTCTTCCATCGTTCTTTAGTAACACTCAACCTTTCAAGTAATTCTTTTCAAATACGCCCGACGGCATCTGGGCGATTTGGAATTCGATCATCTTTTCAAAGGCATGCATAAGCGGTGTAAAGTCTCTCTCGGGTTCAAGCAAACGAAGCGAATGATAACCCGCCTCGACTGTCGATAAGCTATTCTCAGAGGGCGCCTTACGAATGGTGTAATGCCCTTGCAATTGCTTCGGTAATTGCACGGTTGGGAGTGGATGTAAATTGCTAGAAAGCTGCCACATTTTGTACGCTTTTTTCCACGTCCCATCGAGCAAAACCAAACGTATTTTCTTAGATACACTACGGCTCACTTGATTGATTTCAGAGATGCATCGTGACTGTTCCGATGGGTAAAGAACAAAATGTTGATATGATTCATCCGCCAACAAGTGATTTAAGACATCATCACCAGAAAAGTCCTCTCCTATCAGACAAATACAGTTATCTAAACTCAAATTGAGAATCCGTGCCGTACCAAGCGGACGATGTTCTTCACTCGTGTGCTGAAGAATGATAAGTTCTACCTCGCTTGCCAACGGTACAATCCATTGGCAAATACACGCTTTTTGCGATTTTCCACAACGAGAACAATAACGAGACATAGAGTGAACCTTTATACCTTGCTGAGTATTATCAGCGTGATCTGTTTGATACTTCAATTCGAACCAATGGCAAGCCTAACCGAGTGGCACAGCTACAATATACGCCATGGCGAATGGTGGCGAATCGTAACAGGAAATCTCACACATACCAACTTTGCGCACTTAGGGATGAACCTGGCAGGATTGTGGATCATTACTTTTATTTTTCGTCCAAGCACTCGCAACTTCCTTATCGTTTTCTCACTCTTGTGTGCATTTGTTGGCGCAATGAATTTGTTTACCAATATGTCGGTGTACGTGGGATTATCTGGCGTACTACACGGTCTATTTGGATTCTGGGCACTCAGAGAAGTTTTTGAAAGCAGAAGAAGCAGCCTGTTGTTGGTCGGAGGGCTTATTGCCAAAGTAGCATGGGAGCAGATCTATGGTCCATCCAGCAGCACTGCTGCGCTTATCGGCGCAAACGTTGCTATTGATGCTCATTTATTTGGTGCGTTCGGTGGGTTAACAATGGCTCTAATGGAAAAAGGTTTTCGCCGTCGTTTATTCGGATAAAAAATCCCGAACCACGAAAGAGGGGTTGGTTCGGGAAAGCAGTAATAGGGAAACAGATATTGTTCTGAATTCAGACTCAATATCTGAAATACATCAAGCTACAGTAAAATGCGGTCTTCGTTTTTCTTAACTGTCGCTTCACCAATGCCTTTTACGCTCTTCAAATCTGCTGCCGTTTTAAAAGGGCCATGCTCCTCGCGGTAGTCCACGATACTCTGCGCTTTCTTCTCACCAATACCTTTCAACATGGTCGCAATTTCTTCAGCAGAAGCCGTGTTGATATTTACGGTAATTTCAATTCCTTCATATTTGTCAGTGGCTGAATCCGCAGCCATGCTAAAAGGCGCAAAAACAAATAAGCACAATGTCAAAATCCATTTCATATTGAACATACAATCTCCAAAATAGTAGGCTAAAACCAGTCATCGGGAGCAAGTCACTATCAATTAACAAACCTAGATGACCCAATATTCGCAATGACTGGTATCACTTAAACGCGCACTAATTTAAGTAATGCTTATTGATGATTGAAGTTAATAAAGACAAAAATAAAACGGACCGCTTATGCGGTCCGTTTTATTTAACATGCAAATTACACTAATTGTGCTTAGTTGCTCACAATAAAGGTAAGCGTCTTTAAATCGACTCATTCAATCCTTTTAATAAACGTCGTAACCTTTAACTTTTATCGTTAAAGGTACTCGAAAATGTCTCAGCATAGATCTCAGCAAGAATGGCTACGCCTTGTTCAGA
>NZ_VHSQ01000021.1:0-36616 GCF_013048515.1 Vibrio sp. 1-2 (7-a) | reverse complement strand
AAACTCTTCAATTTAAGATTTTGTTCGGCTCAATGAATACTGAACATTACATAAAGTAATGTTTGAATTGACTGTGCTGAATCCGAAGATTCAATGGTCACTTCGTTTCATTGAAACCTAATTTGAAACCCCTCTTTATTAAGAGAAATTTCTAATTGGATTATCATCAACGAGTGCCCACACAGATTGATAGGTCTATATTGTTAAAGAGCTTGCTTTGCGAGAAGTTTTTCTCTCAAAGCGGAGGTGCATTCTAGCGATTTAATTGGCAGTGTCAAACACTTTTTCAATTTTATTTTTCGTAGAAGCTTTTTACCTCTCCGACCCTGCTGAAGCCTTATCGCGTCTGCCGTGTCGGTGGATGCGCATTATAGGGAACTCAGATCCGTTCGCAACCCTTTTTTGGAAAAAAATGGGAAAAACCGACTGTTCGATGACTATTTCATCAAAAAAGCAAAAAAGAGGGTAAAAAACCCTCTTTTTCTGCCTCATAAGCCGTATTTAAATGAATGCGTACGCGTCTGCGAACATACGTTCGCTCTTCGCTTTCTTGTTCTGAGTGAACTGTTCACGTGCTGCGCCAGCCATTTCAAAGCGGCCTGCAATATAGATATCGTAGTTTTCTAAGCTTTCGAAATCTTCACTCACCGCTTGTAGCACGTTACCAACCTTACCTTGCCAATCAGCAGGTGCTTCTTCTACAACTGGAACAAAGTGAACGTTAGTAAACTTATCAGCGATCTCGACCAGTTCTTCTTTTGCATAAAGTTGGCAGTTATCGCGCGCACCCCAATATAGATAGATAGGGTTGGTTTTGTTCTGCGCGACGCAGTGATCCAGAATCGAGCGCACGTAACTAAAACCTGTACCACCAGCAATTAATAATAGTGGACGTTCACTTTCTTCTTGAACCCAAGCATCACCATGCGGGGCATCAATTTCAATCTGACCATCAGTTTCAAGCGCCGCTTGCATTGCTTCGACAACTTCTTGAGCGTAAGCGTTGTGTTCCGCCGCACCGATATGCAGTTCAAGTTCACCTTCATGACGGCAAGGGCTGCTCGCGATAGAGAAAGGACGTTTGTCTTTTTCACCCATCACTACCATTAGGTACTGACCCGCTTTAAAAGGCACTGGTGATTCTGGGTGAAGAAGGATTTGGTAAGTATTACAAGCTAACGGCTGAATAGACTTTACTTTACATTGGATGGTCATGGTGTTCCTCTCGCTTACTCATCAAAAGTAAGCACTAAATTACTTTCTGTATAGGCTTGGCAAGGGAATATCCAACCTTGCTGTTGCTCTTTTTCGGTTAGCATCGGTTCGAGGTGGTAATTCACCTCGCCCGTTAGCTTTTTACACATGCACATGGCGCAAGCGCCAACTTGGCAACGGTGTGGGAAGCGAATATTGTTGTTGAGCGCAGCTTCCAACACCGTCTCCCCTTCTTTTACTGGAAACGTAACGTCCATTGGTAGAAGGTGGACTTGATGACTCATAGAATACCTAACTGGTCCCAAATCTCATCGACTTTAGCCACAAGTTTAGGATCTTTTTTGATAGGCGTACCCCACTCGCGCGTGACTTCAGATTCGAACTTGTTGGTCGCATCCAATCCTAATTTGGATGAACTTTCAGTATTACCACGCACTTGAGTTGTGTCTCTATCTGGGTCCATTCGAGTTGTCACAGCCCAAATGATGTCATTCCAATCTCGTACATTAACGTCATCGTCGCACAAGATAATGAATTTGTTATCCGTGTATTGAGCAAAGAAGCCCCATAGATATTCCATCAATTCTTGAGATTGACCAGCTTGGTCTTTCTTCATGGTCACGACAGCAAATTGGTTGTTTGCTGCAGCTGGTAGATAGACGTCAACAATCTCAGGACGTTGCTGTTTTAATGCATCCAGATCCGCTTCGGTAATCGCTTTATTGTCACGCTCGGTAACCTTGGTTCGTGTCGCCAGCTCAGCATCCCATTTAATGGTCGCATCCAAGCCCATTTTGGAGCCAAGCCCAACCACTGGTGAAGCAAAGTCGAGCGAGTCGATTGGCGTGTTATCTATCATCAAGGTATCACGTACAGGGTCCATATGCTCTGACATGGCTTTAACGACATCATTCCAATCTCGCGCGTTTACCGATTCATCGCACACAATAACAAACTTGGTGTACATGAATTGACGTAAGAAAGACCACACACCCATCATTACGCGCTTGGCATGTCCTGGGTACTGCTTCTTCATGGTGACGACTGCCATTCGGTACGAACAACCTTCTGGCGGTAGATAGAAGTCTTCGATCTCTGGGAACTGCTTTTGCAGAATCGGCACAAACACTTCGTTTAATGCCACACCCAATACAGCAGGTTCATCTGGCGGACGACCTGTGTAGGTACTGTGATAGATTGGGTCTTTACGCATAGTAATGTGCGTAATGGTGAATACGTGGTGCTTTTCTTTTTCATTATAGTAGCCAGTGTGGTCACCGTAAGGACCTTCATCAGCAAACTCGTTCGGGTCGATATAGCCTTCCATCACGATTTCCGCGCTTGCTGGCACTTCCAAATCATTGCTGACTGACTTAACGACTTCAGTTTTGCTTCCACGCAGCAAACCTGCAAACGCGTATTCCGATAGCGTATCTGGCACTGGTGTTACTGCGCCAAGAATGGTTGCAGGGTCTGCGCCAAACGCGACCGAAACTGGGAAAGGTTTACCTGGATTGGTTTCCATCCAATCGCGCAGGTCAAGCGCACCACCTCGGTGGGCTAACCAACGCATGATGATTTTGTTCTTGGAAATTTTCTGCTGACGGTAAATGCCTAGGTTCTGACGTTTCTTATTCGGACCTTTGGTCACGGTTAAGCCCCAGGTTAGCAGTGGCGCAACATCTTCTGCCCAACAACTCATTACCGGGACTTTATCCAAATCGACTTCGTCCCCCTGCCAAACAACCTCTTGGCACGCCGCTTTACGTAGACGCTTGGCTGGCATGTTCAATACTTGCTTGAACACTGGCAGTTTTTCCAAAGCGTCTTTGAAGCCTTTTGGTGGCTCAGGTTCTTTTAAATAAGCCAGCAGTTTACCAACTTCGCGCAGTTCTTTTACGTCTTCGCGTCCCATACCTATCGCGACACGCTCTGGCGTACCAAATAAGTTAGTCAGAACGGGGAGGTTGTAGCCGATCGGATTCTCGAATAACAAAGCAGGGCCACCAGCACGCAAGGTGCGGTCACTGATTTCTGTCATTTCGTAAGCGGGATCGACAGGGTGAGCAATGCGTTTAAGTCGACCTTTCTGTTCTAGGTGGTCGATAAATTCGCGTAAATCCTTAAAACTCATAGGCCTTCATGACTGGCTGATTAAACTGTCCGCAGTATAACAAATAGGAGGACGCTAAGATCCTCCTATTTTGTGTGGGTATGTGAGCCAGGTTACTTTAATACTTGCTCTATCTGCCGGGTCTTCACTTGATGGTTGTTAGAGACTAACTCTTCCAACCAGGTTTGATGCCCTTGCTGCGCCAGCTCTCGAGCGACCATTGTAGCTTCTTCCGATAGTGCCATTTTGCTCACTAGAAACTGTTTCACTTGCGGAGATAAAGGGTTGGATTTTGTGAGTAGACTAATGGCTTCTGGTTTGAGTGACGGATTGACGGTGGAGTTCATCAATTGCTGAATTGAAAAAACGTCCCCAACCGTAGCTAAACGCTCGAGTTCGGACTGGCTATTGTAATCCGCTCTCATCCGCCAGAGTAAGTTGTACACTTCCTCATCTTGACTTACTTGCGCTAATCTCACGATCACGGCTGTCGATGGTAGCCAACTGGTCACATTCGCTTTGGTTAACTGAGTGGTTAATGCGGCAAGCGCATGCGGTGATAAGCTGTCCAATTCTCGAATCAAAAGTGCTTCACGCGCCTGAGCTTGTTGAGATTGCCCTGTAAGCCATTGCTTTAAGTCGAGCTCTTTTCGCTCAGCTTGTAGTACAAAGTCCAAGGTACTTTGGTCTTGCTTCCAACGCTTAATCAAGCGGCTCGCAATAGCAGGAAAGTTAAAGGCGGGCACACTAAACTCATACCCGTCCCCTCGCTCTAGAACCTGATAAGTAGGAGTCATACGGATCTGAGACTCAACAAACAGAGCCATTCTAGGCGTGAGAATCACATCTTGCTTCTCAAGCTTTTCCAATAACCGAAAACGCACGACCTCTTGTTGAGGTAAAGCTAGTCGATCAAGGGCAAATTTAAGCGAGTCGACTTCATCCCTGACAACGTAATCAAGCAGTTCAGAGACTTTAGCTTGTATTTGAGTATCCTGAAGCCACTGTTCTACTACAGACTCCTGCATTTCCTTGGCAGATAACGTCGCGGGTAGTGTGATAAGTGACAAGCTCAGGAGTAATGACGACAACATTCCTTGTTGCATGTTAACCTCCCGATAACATTTGTTCTCATTCTGATGCTTCCATCGGGAGAAAGCAACAAAAAAGCCACCGTTAACGGTGGCTTTTTTAGAATAAGGACTCAGCTATTACTGACGACGCATCGCATCGAAGAACTCATCGTTGGTCTTCGTCATCGCTAGCTTATCAATGAGGAATTCCATTGCGTCGATTTCGCCCATAGGGTGAACGATCTTACGCAGAATCCACATTTTTTGTAGTTCATCAGTCTTCGTCAGTAGCTCTTCACGACGTGTACCTGAACGGTTGAAGTCAATCGCAGGGAATACACGCTTCTCAGCAATCTTACGGTTCAAGTGCAGTTCCATGTTACCTGTCCCCTTGAACTCTTCGTAGATAACTTCATCCATCTTAGAACCAGTATCTACTAGTGCCGTTGCGATGATCGTTAGGCTACCGCCCTCTTCAACATTACGTGCTGCACCAAAGAAACGCTTAGGACGGTGTAGTGCGTTTGCATCCACACCACCTGTCAGTACTTTACCTGATGAAGGTACTACGGTGTTGTAAGCACGAGCGAGACGAGTGATAGAGTCAAGCAGGATAACCACGTCTTTCTTGTGTTCAACAAGACGTTTTGCTTTCTCGATTACCATTTCCGCTACTTGTACGTGACGAGATGCTGGCTCATCGAAAGTCGACGCGACTACTTCACCTTTAACTAGACGCTGCATCTCTGTTACTTCTTCTGGACGTTCGTCGATAAGAAGTACCATCAACTCACACTCAGGGTGGTTGTATGCGATGCTTTGAGCAATATTTTGCAGAAGCATTGTCTTACCCGCTTTTGGCGGAGCAACAATCAGACCACGTTGACCTTTACCGATAGGCGATGCCAAATCTAAAACACGTGCTGTGATGTCTTCTGTAGAACCGTTACCACGCTCCATTACCATGCGTTCATTTGCATGTAGAGGGGTAAGGTTTTCAAATAGGATCTTGTTACGAGCGTTGTCTGGTTTGTCGTCGTTAACGGTATTGACTTTTAGAAGGGCAAAGTAGCGTTCACCGTCTTTTGGTGGACGAATTTTACCAGCGATAGAGTCACCAGTACGTAGGTTAAAACGACGAATCTGACTTGGTGATACGTAGATATCGTCCGGACCCGCAAGGTATGAACTATCTGCACTGCGTAGGAAACCAAAGCCGTCTTGCAGAATTTCCAGAACCCCATCGCCAAAGATGTCTTCGCCGCCTTTAGCGTGCGCTTTTAAAATCGCGAAGATGATGTCTTGTTTTCTTAAGCGAGCTAGGTTCTCTAATCCTAAGCTTTCGCCCAGTTTTACAAGGTCAGACACAGGTCTGTTCTTCAGTTCGGTAAGGTTCATGGTGGTGGATTCTTGTTTAGTCAAAATAAGATCTGTTTTCTAGTTAAGATGGATTTGGTCTCAGGATCGACCAAGAAGAGAAATTTGTTCAATTAACGCGCGATAAGTTAGCACTAATTAGTATTCTAGTCCAGAGTTAGAAAAACAAAACCGTGCGTTGTTACTTTGCACGGTTTTATCTGTAATCACTTGGTGATTATAAGTTTGCGTCCAAAAACTCTTTTAGTTGAGTTTTAGACAGAGCACCAACTTTCGTTGCCGCTACGTTGCCGTCTTTGAATAGCAGTAGCGTTGGAATGCCGCGAATACCAAACTTAGGTGGTGTACCTGCGTTATGGTCGATGTTTAGTTTACCGATAGTGAGTTTGCCTTCGTACTCGTCTGCGATTTCGTCCAGAATAGGAGCGATCATTTTACAAGGACCACACCATTCTGCCCAGAAATCCACTAGAACCGGGCCTGCAGCGTTGATTACATCGTTTTCAAAACCGTCATCAGTTAGCTGCAAAATCTTATCACTCATCTTCCACTCCAATGTGTTTTTCGAAACTGGTTGGATGATAACCAGTAATTAGATGCCCTATTGGAATGTATTTACTTTCGTATTGCAAGCTTTAGCTGATATTCTATAGCCATGAAAAAGACGCATATCACAGAGCAAAAGTTCGCCGATTTGGGCTTAAAGCCCCAAGTTATTGAAGGATTGGACAAAAAAGGGTTCGAATTTTGTACCCCTATCCAAGCCTTGGCGTTGCCGGTCCTGCTCACCGGCCAAGACATCGCAGGCCAGGCCCAAACGGGTACTGGTAAAACGCTCGCGTTTCTTACTGCTACATTCAACCACCTTCTGACGACACCAGAGCATGAAGGTCGTAAACCTACGCAGCCACGCGCAATCATTATGGCGCCAACACGTGAGCTTGCTATTCAGATTTACAATGATGCAGAAGCATTAACTGAGAGCACTGGTCTAAAAACCGCTTTGGCTTACGGTGGTGAAAGCTACGATAAGCAATTGAATAAGCTGCAAGATGGTGTCGATATTCTGATTGGTACGACAGGTCGTATCATCGATTTCTACAAACAGCGCGTATTCAACCTTAACAACATTCAAGCCGTTGTTCTGGATGAAGCCGACCGCATGTTCGATCTTGGCTTTATTAAAGACATTCGCTTCTTGTTCCGTCGTATGCCTGAGCCAAAAGAGCGTTTGAACATGCTGTTCTCAGCGACGCTTTCTTACCGTGTTCAAGAACTGGCATTTGAGCACATGAACACCCCTGAGCATGTTGTGGTAGAGCCAGAACAGAAAACTGGTCACCGCATTCAGGAAGAACTTTTCTACCCTTCTAACGAAGATAAAATGGCCCTCCTTCAAACTTTGATTGAAGAAGAATGGCCAGATCGCGCCATCATTTTTGCGAACACGAAACACAAGTGTGAATCGGTTTGGGGTCACTTGGCTGCCGATGGACACCGTGTCGGTCTTCTTACTGGTGATGTACCGCAAAAGAAACGTGAAAAGATTCTTGAGCAATTCACCAAAGGTGATGTCGACATTCTTGTTGCAACTGACGTTGCTGCGCGTGGTCTGCATATTCCTCAAGTGACGCACGTTTTCAACTACGACCTTCCTGACGACTGTGAAGATTACGTTCACCGTATTGGCCGTACAGGTCGTGCTGGTGCAAGCGGCCACTCGATCAGTTTTGCTTGTGAAGAGTACGCAATTAACCTACCTGCAATCGAAGAATACATTGAGCACACTATCCCAGTTTCAGAATACGATTCGTCAGCGCTGATCCAAGATCTGCCAGCGCCAATTCGTATGCGTGCGCCACGCAACCAACAGCGTCGTACGAATACTGGCGGTACTCGTTCAGGTTCAGGTAACCGCAAGCCGCAAGGACGTCGTCCGCGCCAACCGCGTCAATCGGCACCAAAACAATCGTAAAAGGAAACTGAGTTCGTTTATGAGTCAAGCAGGATCATCGCCGCTATACGCCGCCATCGACCTCGGGTCGAACAGTTTTCACATGCTCGTTGTGCGTCATATCGATGGCAGCGTTCAAACAATGGCTAAAATTAAGCGCAAGGTTCGTCTAGCAGCGGGCCTAGATGAACATAATTCTCTTAGTATGGAAGCTATGCAGCGAGGATGGGACTGCTTAAGTCTATTTGCGGAACGCTTGCAGGATATTCCTAAACAAAACATTCGTATTGTCGGCACAGCCACTTTACGTACCGCCACGAATGTAGATGTGTTTCTGGAGAAAGCGAACCAGATTCTTGGTCAACCAATCGACGTTATCTCCGGTGAAGAAGAAGCGGCCACTATCTATAAAGGTGTCGCACACACTTCTGGAGGCAGCGGTCGCCGTCTTGTTGTCGATATCGGTGGCGCAAGTACCGAGCTCATCATCGGTGAAGGTTTCGAAGCCAAAGCACTGACCAGTTTAAAAATGGGTTGTGTGACTTGGCTGGAAAACTTCTTTAAAGATCGCCAGTTGAATGCGCGTAACTTTGACGCAGCAATTGAAGGCGCGAAGCAGACAATCCAGCCAATTCTAGAGCGCTATACAGAAATCGGTTGGGATGTGTGCGTTGGCGCATCAGGCACCGTTCAGGCATTGCAAGAGATAATGCTAGCGCAAGGTATGGACGAAGTAATCACTCACTCCAAATTGAAACGCCTGCAGAAGCAAGCCATGTTAGCCGATCATTTAGAAGAGCTCGACATTGAAGGCTTAACGCTTGAACGTGCGTTAGTGTTCCCTAGCGGCCTATCTATTTTGATTGCCGTTTTTGAATTACTGGAAATCGACGCGATGACACTAGCGGGCGGCGCACTACGTGAAGGCTTAGTCTACGAGATGGTTGAAGAGCTACGTCAAGAAGACATCCGTGCTCGCACAATTGCCAGCGTACAAAGTCGTTATCAGCTCGATCACCAATACGGTGAACAAGTTGCGACACTGGCAAGCAAACTGTTGGAGCAAGCCGGCGGCGATGAGTGGATTACGGAACCTCAAGGCAAGATATTGCTTGAAACCGCCGCAAAGCTGCATGAAATCGGCTTAACGATCGATTTCAAAAAAGGCGGTGAGCACAGTGCTTACCTACTCCAGAATTTGGATTTACCTGGCTACACTCGCGCGCAGAAGTTCTTTATTGGTGAGATTGCCCGTCGTTATCGAGAACAACTCACCTCACTGCCTGAGCAACACGCGTTATCAGGCTCAAGTGCCAAGCGCGTACTGCGGTTGTTGCGCTTAGCGGTGTTGTTGACTCACCGTCGCAACCAAAACTTAGAGCCAAACGTCGTATTAACGGCTGAAGGTGACAACCTAACATTAAACATTGATGCACAGTGGCTAGCGGCCAACCCGTTGACCGCCGCTGAGCTAGAAATCGAATCCAACCGTCAAACTGATATCGGTTGGCCATTAACGATTACCTCTGATTAATGGTTGTTATCCCATGACAAAGGCTCCTTTTGGAGCCTTTTTAATACCCGTTATTATCCTATGTACAACTCATAGAGTTTTGAGACACCAATGATCTAAATACTCATTTCGCTGTACATTTGCTTTAGAAACAACAAAGCCGCTATCAAAAGCGGCTTTGTTGCTATTAACTGATGAAAACTATGCCGTCGTAGTGACTTTAAAGTTAGGGTTCACTGCCGTTAGCTTCTTAATTAAGTAATTCAGTAGTACGCCGTACATAGGCACAAACAGACCAAGACTAATCACTAACTTAAAGCCGTAGTCCACCAGCGCGATTTCCGTCCAATGTTCCGCCATAAATGGATCTGGACTTTGGTAGAACGCAATCGCGAAGAAAGCGATGGTATCCAGTGCATTACCAAAAAGCGTTGAACACGTTGGGGCCACCCACCACTGTTTCATTTGGCGTAGGCGGTTGAACACGTGCACATCCATAATCTGACCAAGTAGATACGCCATGAAGCTAGCAATCGCGATACGAGCAACGAATAAGTTAAATTCCCCTAGGTGACCAAAACCTTGGAACTGCCCCTCGAAGAACACCACCGATAAGAAGTAAGAGACAGCCAAAGCAGGCAACATTACTAAGAAAATGATCTTACGCGCCAACTGAGCACCGAAAATACGTACGGTTAAATCCGTCGCAAGGAAAATAAATGGGAAGGTGAATGCACCCCAGGTGGTATGTAAGCCAAAGATAGTAAACGGTAGCTGAACTAGGTAATTGCTGGATGCAATAATGACTAGGTGGAATAAAACCAGATAGATAAGGGCGTTGCGCTGCTGCGCAGGGGTAAAGTTACTCATGCGATACCTTTTTAGTTTGGTTTGGGGGCGAGGGAACCCAAATCGAGCGTTTTCTACAGAGAAAAGCACTCTTACCAACAATGTAAAAAATGACGATTAAACTAGCTTAACTCATTCAGAGTAAAGCGGTGGGCGATTATACATTAACCAATTTTACTCACAAGCGGTGTTTTATACGCAAACGTTTCTTCGCGAACATCACGTCAAAACCAAGGGCTTTGATGCAAAAATAAGAAAGGGTGTTTCATGTGAAACACCCTTTAAAGAATAGATAACTTGAATTTAGAAGCCGCGTTGGAACAATCCGGCTAAATAGTCGAGCTCTTCCCTACTCTCTTCTATTGTTAGCGCTTCAAACCAAATCGCTTCGCTGTAGTGCTCCGCTTTCATAAATAAGCGGCAGCCTTCAAAATCGATCAACCAAGAGTGAATATCCGCATCCCACTGTTTTTCTACCACAGACGCAGATAATAATTCCACCAAACGCTCACCCAGTGCCGGAAAAGTATCGAGGTCGAAGCTTGGAGCGGTAATAATAAGACGCCCTTCTTCAACAATGTAATCAGCGAGACCAAATTCCTTGTGCATATGGATTCCTTATCCGTGGTGAGTAATGTGTTCTTGGATCAGATCCAAGAATGGATCGGCGTATTTTTCTAGTTTACGTTGACCAACGCCACTAACCGCTAACATTTCGCCGTATGACGTTGGCAGCATTTCTGCCATATCAATCAAGGTCGCATCACTGAATACCACGTATGGTGGCAAACCGTCTTCATCGGCGATCGACTTACGTAGCTTACGTAATTTGGCAAACAACTTCTTATCGTAGTTTTTGCTGGTCAGTTTATCCGACTTCGCGGCACGTGCTGCGGTATCTAAACGTGGAACTGCAAGTTCTAAAGACACATCACCACGTAGTAATGGACGTGCTTCTTCGGTTAATTGCAACGTCGAGTTACGAGTGATGTTTTGAAATAGCAGCCCTTTATGAATTAACTGGCGGAAGATACTCACCCAGTAATCATGGCTGTGATCACGACCAATGCCGTAAGTCGAAATTTTATCGTGGCCATGTTCGCGCACACGAATGTTTTGCATCCCACGCAGCACCTCAACCACATACGTCATACCAAAACTTTGGTTAACGCGGTAAACACACGACAACGCTTTGCGCGCTTCTTCGGTCGCATCAAAGTGTTTTGGTGGGTCCAGGCAGATATCGCAGTTACCACACGGCTTTTCGCGATACTCTCCAAAATAGTTGAGCAGTACCTGACGACGACAGGTTTGCGCTTCCGCAAAAGCACTCATCGCATTGAGTTTGTGGCTTTCTACCTGCTTCTGCGGTCCATCATCTTTTTCATCCAACATACGACGCAACCAACTGATGTCGGCTGGGTCATACAACATCATCGCCTCGGCAGGCAGGCCATCTCGCCCTGCTCGACCAGTTTCCTGATAATAGGACTCGATGTTACGTGGAATATCAAAATGCACAACAAAGCGCACGTTTGGCTTATTGATACCCATGCCGAATGCAACCGTCGCAACGACGATTTGAATGTCATCACGTTGAAAAGCTTCCTGAACGTAAGCTCGCTCTTCAGTATCCATCCCTGCATGATAACCAGCAGCGCGGATATGGTTGTTGCATAACTTCTCGGTCACCATTTCAACTTTCTTACGACTGCCGCAATAAATAATGCCGCAGCTTCCCTTTTGGGTGGCTAGATAGCGAATGATTTGAGAAACCGGTTTGTGCTTTTCTACCAAGGTGTAACGAATGTTGGGACGATCAAAGCTTCCTAGATACACCTGAGGCTCATGTAAGCGTAAGCGTTCTAGAATATCACGACGCGTCGCATCATCGGCAGTGGCAGTGAGTGCCATAAAGGGCACATGCGAAAAGTGTTGCTTTAACTGACCTAACGCCGCGTATTCTGGGCGAAAATCATGTCCCCACTGAGAGATACAATGTGCTTCATCCACGGCGATCATAGATAAGGGTAAGTTTTCTAAACGTTCAATAAAGTCACGCATTAACACGCGCTCTGGCGAGACATACACTAGCTTAAGCTGACCAGAGTGCATGCGATTATACACACTCAGTAGCTCTTCTCGATTCATGGTCGAGTTCACACACTCCGCTGCTACACCATTGGCTTTCAGTTGATCAACTTGGTCTTTCATCAATGAAATCAGCGGTGAAATCACCAAGGTAATCCCTGAGCGCACTAACGCCGGAATTTGGTAACAGAGAGATTTACCGCCACCAGTCGGCATGATGACTAAGCTGTCTTTGCCTTCGATAGCGGCTTCAATAACTTCTTGCTGACCATCACGAAACGTCTGGTAACCGAATACTTCCTCCAACACACGTTGAGGCGTTACAGGCGTATCTGATTTTTCGGCTAGCAAGGTTGAGGTCATGAATAATCTCAGATTGAGTGATCGTAGAAATGCTTTTGCATGCCCAGGCACACAAAGTGAGGGCACATTGTAATGGGGTTTCGTGGTGAATAAAACCGCAAATTGCTAGGTGTTTCGCATCACGACTCGTATACTGATTTTCTGCTCTATAAACACACAATTAGGTGACACCTCATGACACCAGAAGACGAACAACAACGCGCTCGGCAAGGTATCTTGCTGGCGATTGGTGCCTATACCATGTGGGGCATTGCGCCGATGTATTTTAAATCCATCGCACAAGTATCCCCTTTGGAAATTCTGAGCCACCGGGTGATTTGGTCTTTCTTTTTGCTTGCCGCACTCCTTCACTTTGGCCGTCACTGGCGCTCGGTTTACTACATCGCGAAAGACAAAACGAAGATCGCTTACCTGATCGCAAGTTCTGTATTAATTGGCGGAAACTGGCTGATTTTCATCTGGGCGGTCAATTCCAATCATATGCTTGACGCGAGCTTAGGCTATTACATTAACCCATTAATCAATGTCTTGCTCGGCATGGTCTTTTTGGGAGAGCGACTTCGTAAGTTGCAATGGTTTGCTGTCGTATTAGCGGGCTGTGGTGTACTGGTCCAATTGATTGTATTCGGCTCCGTGCCCGTTGTTGCGATGGCGTTAGCAATGAGTTTCGGCTTCTATGGCCTCTTAAGGAAGAAAGTCAGTGTCGATGCAAAAACAGGATTGTTTATCGAAACATTACTCCTTCTGCCTGTCGCCGCCGTGTATCTGCTGTTTATTGCAGAAACCCCAACGTCGAATATGCTCACTAACCCGTTAGCATTAAATAGCTTGTTGATTGCAGCAGGTGTGATTACCACACTGCCCCTGCTTTGTTTTACGGGTGCGGCAACAAGACTCAAATTATCAACGTTAGGCTTTTTCCAGTACATCGGCCCAAGCTTGATGTTCTTACTGGCAGTACTGATGTATGGCGAACCCTTTACCATGGATAAAGCGATTACCTTTGCCTTTATTTGGGGAGCGCTAGTCGTATTTAGCTTTGATGGACTGCGCAACAACCGTCGCTCACGCCGAATCGTTCAGCCACAGTGATCGTTTTTTACAAGACAAGTTAGAAATTGCCAGATAAGCTTGGTCACAATGTGACCAAGCTTTTTTTTGTATGTAATGGAACAGATTCAATACTACGCAACCGACCATGATCAGCTGAGCCTGATCGAGGCGAAATACCAGAAGTTTGCTTTTCAAAGGCACTATCATCTGGATTTTCACCTCGGTCTAATCACGCATGGCACGCAAAAGTTCCAATATCAAGGCTGTAGCCATCAAGTGGGTCATGGGCAAATCGTAATTATGCCGCCAGATGAACTGCACGATGGGCACTCTAAGCTCGAAAGTGGCTATGAAGTGAATGTATTTGCGATCGAGCCGCGCCTACTCAGCGATCTTGCCGATCTTAGTCAAAATGGTCAAATAATCCGCTTTAATGAATTGATCATCTCAGATCCACAGATATTTTCACAACTTAGTAACTTGCATGCTCTTCTTCGCCGCGATAACCTCAGCCAACTCACCAAAGATTGCCTTCCTTTTGAAGGATTTAATCAACTTTTTGATCGCTACGGATCACTCGCGAGGCAAAAAGTGGTTCCTCTTGGAAAACAGTCTTTGCATACCTTAAAAGATTACTTAATGGCGAATCTCGACCAAACAGTTCGTTTAGATGCACTATCAGAGCTCTGCCAACTGAGCCCCACGCAGTTTCAACGCCATTTCAAAGCGCAAACGGGGATGACTCCCTACGCTTGGTTTGCTCGCTTGCGATTAGAGCAAGGAATGAAACTACTCCAAGCAGGATGGTGTGGTACGGACGTCGCCTATCAAGTGGGCTTTTATGATCAGGCCCACTTTAGTAAAGCGTTTAAACAAACCTATGGCGTCTCGCCTTCACAAGTGGCACGCTAATATCTCATACGCTGTGGTATTCAGTACTGCTAGTTTTTTACAAGCACTAGCGAATAAGAATCACGACAATAGCTCATATCCACTATGTTTTGAGATGTGTTATGAATGAATCGACTATCCTTTTAACGCTTGCCAGTATCCACTTCATTGCCTTAATGAGCCCAGGTCCGGATTTTGCGCTTGTGGTACAAAATGCCACCCGTCATGGCCGTCAAACTGGCTTATACATTGCGCTTGGCTTATCAGTCGGTATTTTGCTGCATTCTTTATTCAGCATAACGGGGGTGAGCTATTTAGTTCACCAGCATCCTCTGCTCTACTCCGTCTTACAATTGCTTGGGGGCAGCTATCTGTTGTATTTGGGTATCGGTGCACTGCGCGGCGTGATCGCGACGATCAAAAACCCACTTTCTGATCAGCCAAGCAAAAACAGTAATCTTGTGATCGGTAATAAACGTCAGGCGTTTACCAAGGGGTTCGCAACCAATATTCTCAACCCCAAAGCCTTAGTATTTTTTGTGAGTTTAATGTCGAGCCTTGTCCCAGTGGGCATGTCGGTGACAGGAAAAGGAATTGCTCTGGTGATTTTGTTTGGTTTGTCGCTACTCTGGTTTTCTAGCCTTGCATGGATGCTGTCAACGCAGCGCTTGCAAACAAGATTGCAGCAAGCCGGCATTTATATAGATGGTTTATGTGGTGTGGTATTTACCCTAGTTGGCAGCAGTATTTTAGTGCAAACCTTCCGCTCCTTTCTCGATAACTCTCTGATTTAAAAGCGTCGCACACTCGACATTTCTTTAATAGGAAACTCGACGACTATCTCCGTGGCTGCCAAGCTGAATAACCTTAGTTGGCAACATGGAGAGTCATCATGCAATGGACATTTAACCGACTCGTACTATCGGGTCTTTTTCTTACTTCCCCTTTCACCTTCACTGGACAAGCCTTCGCTAACCAAGCTGCAGATTCGGTCGCACCAGAGCACAGCACTGGCATTGAGCAAAAGCAGCTGGTCAAAGCTAAAGATTATATGGTTACCGCTGCTAACCCACTGGCGACTCAAGCGGGTGCAGACGTACTTGAGCAAGGCGGGAATGCGATAGATGCCATGGTCGCGGTGCAATTGATGCTTGGCTTAGTTGAACCCCAGTCATCAGGTATTGGTGGCGGTGCGTTCTTAGTGTATTGGGATAGCGAAAAGCAAAAACTGACCACTTACGACGGGCGTGAAACCGCCCCCCTCGCCGTAACGCCAAAGCTATTTTTAGATGAGAACGGTCAGCCATTGCAATTCTACGATGCCGTGGTTAGTGGACGCTCTGTCGCAACACCAGGCACCGTGAAACTATTGTGGGATACCCACCAGAAATACGGCAAGCTGGAATGGAAAAAGATCATTCAACCTGTTATCTCGCTTGCGGAGCAAGGATTCAAAGTCAGTCCTCGCCTAGCAAGCTTGATAGAAAAAGACGCCGAGCGTTTATCACGCTTTCCAGTCACAAAAGCCTATTTCTTTAACTCGGATGGCTCGCCAAAAACCGAAGGTACGCTATTAAAAAACCCTGAATACGCACAAACGCTGAGTGCTATTGCTAAGCAAGGCGCCCAAGCCTTCTACCATGGGGATATCGCCAGAGACATTATCGAGACGGTACAAAACGCGCCAGGTAACCCCGGTGTATTAGCCCAACCCGACTTTGATACCTACCAAATCAGACAACGTGAGCCGGTTTGTGCAGCATACCAAAGCTATGACATTTGCGGCATGGGACCACCAAGCTCTGGCGCGCTCACCATTGGTCAGATTTTGGCGATCACTGAACAGTACGATCTCAAAGGCTGGGGTGCTAACAGCATTAAATCTTGGCAAGTACTCGCCGATGCATCGCGTCTAGCGTTTGCTGACCGTGGTAAATACATGGCAGACCAAGATTACGTGCCGATGCCAACTCAAGGCTTGCTTGATAAAAGCTACCTCCAGCAGCGAGCAGAGCTGATCCAAGTCGGCAAAGCACTAAGCAAAGTTGAAGCGGGCAATCCTCCGTGGTCGCACGCAATGAACTTAAGCATAGACGAGTCCATTGAACTCCCTTCCACCAGCCATTTCAATATCGTCGATAAGCAAGGCAATGTGGTTTCCATGACGACCACCATTGAGAATGCGTTTGGCTCGCGCTTAATGGTGCGTGGCTTCTTGCTCAATAATGAACTGACCGATTTTTCTTTCCGTACTCATAACGAAGGAATCCCAATCGCCAACCGCATAGAACCAGGCAAACGTCCACGATCTTCAATGGCCCCGACCATTATGATGAAAGATAACAAACCTTACATGGCGATAGGTTCTCCGGGTGGCAGTCGAATCATCGGTTACGTGGCGCAAACCATCATTGCCCACACGCAATGGGATATGGATATCCAACAAGCAATCAATCAACCACGATTACTCGACCGTTTTGGCACCTTAGATATTGAACAAGGTACCGCTGCAGAAGGCTTACAGCCAGAGCTGGAGAAGATGGGCTTTAAAACCAATGTTCGTGATTTGAATTCTGGACTGCATGCGATACGCATAACAAAAGATGGACTAGAAGGTGCCGCAGATCCTCGTCGAGAAGGAGCAGCAATCGGCAAATAGGCCTGTTTTGCTCGACTCCTTGTGCGAGATCTCTCACAAGGAGTGGAGCAAACCTCTCTTTTTTAATGGTAAAACAGCCCACAAACAAACATAAGATATTGAATAATATAAATATGTTTGTTTTTCAAACGCTTTTGATTGAGAAAAATGTGGGCTTCGACCATTGTTGAGAATCGTGAAGAGCGTAATATGAACCTTGTCGGAAGGATGCTGACACGGAACAGGAAACACCACGGATTTGGTGAACTTCAGGAAGAAGAAACGGGTATTCAGGATGAATAGTCGGGCATGGATTGCAAAACTGGACATTGAACGGAATCAATAGCAACTAGGACGGTTGCTACTAAGGACGGGAAATGGACACCTCTGGACGAGGAAAGGACTGAACATCAGGATGATGTCATGGACACCGCTCAGGGAACAAGTGATGAGAGCTAACGAGGATGGTTAGCAGACCAGGATAAGGTCAAGGACACCGCTAGGAAGGCGACGAAAGGATTAAGCTGAAGGAATGCAGCACGCTATCAAGGATTTGATGCATGGAGCACTTTTAGTAGCTGGATTGCTGCGAGTAAGACTATAACCCCGACGGGCGTAAGCCCTCGGGGTTTTTCTTTGTCTAAAGATAAGCGATTTAGACTAAACTCCTTTTCGAATAGCGTCATTTAGTTCCCTATCTTTCAGCATTTTGTTGATTCAAAACAGCCAAAACAGAAAGAGCCACCGAAGCAGCTCTTATGTTCATTTTTTCACAAAGCCCTACAGCTTCTCCAGTCTCGCGTAAGCGGTGACTAACCATTTAATGCCTTCACCATTGAAAGCAATCTGCACTCGGCTTTGTGGGCCACTACCCTCAAAGTTGATGATCGTTCCTTCACCAAATTTCGGATGCATCACACGAGAACCTAGTGAAAAACCAGTCTCATTGAAGTTTTCTTTTACTGCGGTTTGGCTAAAACGTCCACTACTTGAAGGGCGACTCACTTGCGCCTTCATGCGCACTTCATCCAAACACGTTTCTGGTAATTCACGAATAAAGCGCGATGGTTTGTGGTATTTGTCCTGGCCATATAGGCGACGCATTTCCGCGTAAGTAATGTAGAGCTTTTGCATCGCGCGCGTCATACCCACATAACACAGACGGCGCTCTTCTTCCAAACGCCCAGCCTCTTCAGCGGACATCTGGCTTGGGAACATACCTTCTTCCACACCGACCATGAATACCAATGGGAATTCCAAACCTTTCGCACTATGCAGCGTCATCAGTTGGACTGCATCTTCAAATTCGTCCGCCTGACCTTCACCCGCTTCCAGAGCCGCATGCGTTAAAAATGCCGTCAGCAGAGACATTTCTTCCGCTTCTTCTGGTTTTTCGAATTGGCGAGTGGCGGTAACCAGCTCCTCCAAGTTTTCTATGCGAGCTTTAGACTTTTCGCCCTTCTCTTGCTCATACATCGCAAACAAACCCGAGTACTTGATCACGTGGTCCGTTTGCTCGTGCAATGGCATTTCTAGTGTATCGTCTTCCAGCGCGGTGATTAATTCGACAAAACGACTTAACGCGCCAGCTGCTCGACCCGTTAATACTTGCTCATCGAGCATTGCCAGACTGGCTTCCCACATAGTGCAACCTCTATCACGAGCAGCACGACGGATAGTCTCTAGCGTCTTATCGCCCAGACCACGTGTTGGGGTATTCACGACACGTTCAAACGCGGCATCATCGTTGCGGTTCGCCATCAAACGCAAGTAGCTCAACGCATCTCTGATTTCTTGACGCTCGAAGAATCGCATGCCTCCGTAAATACGGTACGGTAAGCCTGCCTGAATTAATGCTTCTTCCAAAACACGAGATTGCGCGTTGTTGCGATACAGCATCGCAGCATCATTCAATGCGCCGCCATTCTCTTGCCACTCTTTGATTTTATTGACCGCAAAGCGCGCTTCGTCAAGCTCGTTATAAGCGCTGTAAACCGAGATCGGCTCTCCCACATTGCCATCCGTCCACAGCTCTTTACCCATACGTTCAGTGTTGTTCGCAATCAAGGTATTGGACGCTTCAAGAATCGTCTTGGTCGAACGATAGTTTTGTTCGAGACGGATGGTGTTCACGCTCGGAAACTCCAGCGTGAACTTCTCAATGTTCTCGACTTTTGCACCGCGCCAACCATAAATTGACTGGTCGTCGTCACCAACAATCATCACGTGACAATCTGGGCCAGCCATCATGCGTAGCCAAGCGTATTGAATGTTGTTTGTGTCTTGGAATTCGTCAACCAAGATATGTTTAAAGCGTGCTTGGTAGTGTTCACGCACAAACTTGTTGTCACGCAGTAGCTCATGCGCGCGCAGCAAAATTTCCGCAAAGTCCACTAAGCCAGCACGATCACACGCTTCTTGGTAAGCGGTATACAGCTGCAAATAAGTTTTGGTCACTGGATCGTGATAAGCGTCGATATGCGATGGGCGTAATCCTTCGTCCTTCTTACCATTAATCCACCATGAAACTTGGCGTGCAGGCCACTGCTTTTCATCCAAGTTTTGCGCTTTGATCAAGCGCTTTAACAAGCGCTGCTGATCATCGCTGTCTATGATTTGGAAATCTTCCGGTAGCTTGGCATCAAGATAGTGTGCACGCAAAATGCGGTGACAAATACCGTGGAAAGTCCCATTCCACATGCCAGATGCACTGCCCATCATCAACTCTTCAATACGACCACGCATTTCTGCTGCCGCTTTATTGGTGAAGGTGACCGACATGATCGAGAAAGGAGAAGCTTGCTCGACTGACATAAGCCAAGCGATACGGTGAACAAGAACGCGAGTCTTACCACTCCCTGCACCAGCAAGGACAAGTAAGTTTTCTAGAGGAGCTGCAACGGCTTCACGCTGTTTATCGTTTAGACCGTCGAGTAATAGAGATGGATCCATCATGATGAGCTACTGGTTATTTATACATAAAAACCGATTATAACCTAAACAGCTGGGTGCTGTTTAGACAAAACTTGATAAAAAATTCGTTGTTTTTTTAATCTTTCATTCAAAGAGTTAACGAAGGTAATCACCCCAAAACCATTCGCGAGAGTTATTTTTATGAAAGTTTTTCTGCCTCATCTCTATCTTTTAATTTAAGCAAGTGGATAAAGGTTGTACGCCAAACGGCGCATCGACTTGCCGAATGAAAGTAAAAGGAAATCACTCAGAGGAAATTATGATGAAAAAATCGAATCTTGCTGTTACTGCTGCTGTTACTGGCCTTCTTGCTCTTGGTGGCACCATGCTCACCGCAGCCCCTGCTGTCGCAGCAGAAAAAGAAAAGTGTTATGGCGTGGCGAAAGCCGGTAAAAATGACTGCGCAACGAAAAACAGCTCTTGCGCGGGCACCTCTAAAGAAGACAACCAAAAAGATGCTTTTGTTGTCGTTCCTAAAGGATTGTGTGACAAATTGGCTGGCGGTAGCACCAGCGGCTCATAACTCAACATCACAAGTTTCTGTGGGGCGCGTTGCACTTTAACCAACGCCCCCAGTTACTCGCCAATCAGAAAAGGAGTTTCACGTGAAACATCACTCTTTCCATCCTCTTGCTGGCGTTGGATTACGTTCCCCTCATCTCGATTATTTTAGCCAACACAAACCTGAGCTGTCGTGGCTAGAAATCCACAGCGAGAACTACTTTCAGCCCAACTCAGCAGAGCGCCATCAACTACAAGCATTACGCGAGCACTACCACATCAGTTGCCACGGTATTGGTTTATCGCTGGGCTCGGTGGAACGTGTGAATACGAAACATTTAGCGCAACTAAAAGCATTGATAAATACAATTGACCCGCTCTTCGTCTCTGACCATTTAAGCTGGAGTGAAAATGGTGGTCACTACTTCAATGATCTACTTCCCTTGCCTTACACGGAAGAAGCGCTGCAAGTCTTCACTCGTAACGTGCTTGAAGTGCAAGAATATCTACAACGTGAAATCTTAATTGAGAACCCATCTAGTTATGTGAAGTTTCACCATTCAACCATCAGCGAATGGGATTTTCTTACCGAAGTGCAAAAGCGCACCGACTGTCGTTTATTACTCGACTTAAATAACGTATATGTTTCCGCCTTCAATCACGGTTTTGATTGCGACACATACCTAGATGCGATTCCAGCCGACAAAGTCGACGAGATTCATTTGGCAGGTTTTACTATTAAGACATTGGATAAAGGTGAGATTTGGATTGATACTCATAGCCGTCCCGTCAGTGATGATGTATGGCAGCTGTTCGTTAGTTGGACACAAAAACACGGCCCTCGCCATACGCTGATTGAATGGGATTTGGATATTCCTGCACCAGAAATCCTCCTTGGCGAAGCAGAAAAAGCATCCTCACTATTGCAGAAAAATCATTTAATTGACCAAAAGAGCAAAAGGAAAGCGTCATGAATCTTGCGACCTTGCAGAGTCAATTTGCTAAAGCCCTACATTATCAAGCGCTCGGTGAAGAATGCGACATTGTGAGTGACAAGTTTACCGCAGATGAACGCATACAGATTTACCGCAATAACTTTATCATCAGCTTGAGTGAGGTATTGGCAGCAACCTACCCAATGGTTGAAGCCTTAGTTGGAAAAGAGTGCTTCGATCAAATTGCTCGCCAACACGTACTTTCTCACCCCTTAGCAGAAGGTAATGTCGTACATTATGGTGTGGGCTTTCAAGATACGATTATGCAGTTTAGTCAGGTCATGACCCAAGCCCAGTACACTCCTGAAGTCGCAAGGTTTGAATGGCATATGGACTTAGCTCGACAAATACAGAATGAGAAAGTCGAAAAACCAAATCGAATCCCTTTATCTGCACTTGCCCAAGTGACGGAAGAACAACAACCTCAATTGGTGTTTCATTTGCGCACTGGCAGCCGCAGCTTTGACTCAAACTACGCCGTATTTGATCTCTTTCATGCGATTCAACACCAAGAGTTTGAACAACTCAATATCAATCAATTACAGCGAGGTGTCATCTCGATTCAAGCTAATGGAGAAGCTCAATGTCACGCACTCGATACCGATGTTTTTCAACTGCTGCAATGTTTAGAGCAGAAGCAGAGTTTGAGCGAAATACCCGAAGCTTTGCTCGATCACCTTAATAGCATCATGGCACTCGATCTCGTTGACGGCTTTACATTGAAATCAATCTAAGGAGCACTCTATGACGAATACGGTTAAAAACTTAGTCAATCGGTACGACGACTTGATCAATACCTTACAAGCTGGCTTTGTCCCTTTACTACTTCTCTTTTGTCGTTTGTGGGTTGCATGGGTGTTCTTCAATTCAGGGTTAATCAAAGTTTCTTCTTGGGATAGCACGCTGTATCTATTCGAATTGGAATACCAAGTGCCACTTTTGCCTTGGGAGTTAGCGGCCTACATGGGAACGGCTGCCGAGTTAATTCTGCCAGTGTTTTTAGCGTTGGGATTAATTACCCGCCCGATGGCTGCGATTCTGTTTGTGTTCAATATCATCGCGGTCATCTCTTACCCGGTATTGTGGGAAAAAGGGTTCTATGACCATCAATTGTGGGGATTCATGATTTTAGTGGTCATCGTATGGGGACCGGGAGTTATCTCTATTGACCATGTTATAAAGAACAAGTTGACGCGATAAAAAAATCCCCGCAGTGGCGGGGACTTTTTATTGTTTATTTAAGTAAGCAAGAAGCTCATCAGCTGAGATGCCCTGTTGAGCAAGATCTTTTGCCAACAGCTCAACTTGTTCGCCTTTGCGCGACTCAATCACTTGCTGGAATTGGTACACGATATCACGCAAAATTGGCAGAGGTACTTGTTTAGCCGCACTACGAATACGCTCGGAGCTTTGATTACCCAGCTCATTAAGCAACTTGCCAAACATCACCTTTTCTGGTGAATCTTCCATTTGCTCTAGAATACGAGCCATTTCATACGTGGTTAACGACATTACTTTTTGAGTTCCGTTATGGTGTCAGGAAAAGTCTGAACGACAAATATACACGCCTTACTTACATTGGAAAATACTAAATTACACTGATTTACGCTTTCGCAAAGCTTGAATGCCAGTTCTTACCTGCTTTTGTAAACAGAACCACCAACGCAGGCAATAGAACCCACATATGAATTGCGATCAGTGTTTGAGGTTCCAAAGATAAACGCTGCAACGTACCAACCAACAAACCAGAGCCACTCATTTGGAACAACCCAAGCAGTGCAGCTGCCGTACCCGCCTTATCACCAAACGGTTCTAATGCTTTCCCTGCTGCTGCACCCAGAATGAATGCAAAACCCACTGACGACATGAAAATAGGTAGCATGAAAGAAAGCGCGGTATTCTGACCATTCATCACCAGCATAATCACACCTGCGAGGCCCAGAGTCGAGATCCCCGTAACCAAAGTGTTGTGCGTGCCAACGCGCTCCATAAACTTAGGCGCAAGCATACAAGCCGCAATATTGATCACTGCATTTACACCAAACCAGAAGGTGAACTCATTCATCGACAACCCCATCCCTGTCATCAATACCGATGGCGCCGAGGTGACATACGCAAGAATAACCGCCATTGCCATTAAACACAGTGAAGCATGGAAGACAAAAGATGGCGTACTAAGCACTGCCCAGTAACGGCTGAGCTTAAACACGGCTTGCTTTTCCGTTGATGGGTTAGTCTCTTTCATCATGAAAAACATCAATGAACCGGACACAACGGCAAAGCCAGCCATAAAGCTGAAGTTAGCTCGCCAATCAAATTGCTGAGTTAACCAGCTACCTAGAATTGGAGCTAAAGCCGGAATGAAACAAATCGCACCGTTAAGGTAGCTGATCATTTTGCCGCTTTTTTCCGGGCCAAAGATATCGCGAACTGTTGCAAAGGCTGCTACCGATGTCGCACACGCACCTAAGCCTTGTAGCAGTCGGGAAACCAACATCCACTCAATATTTTGAGCACTCCACGCCAATAAAGCGCTCATCGCATAGATAGTGATACCGCCCAATGCAACAGTTCGACGTCCGAGTTTATCTGCCAAAGGGCCAGCAAACAGTTGCCCGACACCCATCGCAAATAAGAACCAAGTGATCGTGTCTTGTGCTAGCGCATTATCGACCTGAAAAGTGGAAGCAATAAGAGGTAAAGCAGGTAGATAAATATCAATCGCAAGAGGACTGAAAAGAACCAAAAGGGTCAATAACGCCATCTGTTTTTTACTATTAGAAAACTGGCTAGGCACACAACACTCCGAATTGGATAAAGAACTTTGGATAGAGCTTAATCATCTGATGATATGAATGGAAATGATGTATAATCATGAGCATTATTCCTTAGAGGAAATTCACCGTGAACGTCGAAAAACTGGCTCGTATCGATTTAAATCTATTGGTCTGTTTTAAAGTTTTGATAGAAGAGTTAAATGTCACCCGAGCCGCCCACCGACTGTGCTTGAGTCAGTCTGCCGTGAGCAAATCACTGGCTAAACTGCGCATCCAATTTGATGACCCGCTTTTCACCCGAAACTCGCATGGATTAACACCAACACCGCGCGCTTTGTTTCTTAAACCTAAACTGGATCTGTTGATAAACCAGTTAGAAGTACTGACTCAACCAGAAGAGTTCTCTCCACAAAGTAGCGAATACCGTTTTCAAATAGCAGCGGTTGAAAGTGTTTACCCTCTGATTCTACCCCATTTCTTACCGGCGATTTTTCAGCAAGCCCCTGGGGTAACGATCAGCACTCACCCTTGGTCCGATAATACTTTTAAAATGCTGCAACGTGGAGAGCTAGACTTAGGCTTAACTGGAAAAGATATCGATATTAATGATGCCAAGCTGACTCTGCTGCCACCCGATGACATATGCGAACTGGAAATTTATCGAGATCACCAGATGTGTATTATTCGCAAAAATCACCCAGCATTAAAACAGCCTTGGAACCTCGAAGCGTATCTCGCCCTGCGTCACGTACAAGTGCGTTGTGACGGCAACGACCGTTGGCTGTTAGATTATCGCCTTGCCGATATTGGAGCCGACCGCGATATTGCCGTCACCGTTCCGGACTTTAATAGTGCCGCAAGTTTATGTTCCTACACTGACTTTATTTTTACCGCTCCAAGCCATTTTGTGCAGCTCGCTGCTAAACAGCTTGATTTGGTCGTACTACCACTCCCGCTAGAATTTCCACCTATGGCATACACTTTATTCTGGCACCGAGACAGAGAAAACGACCCTGCATTGGGTTGGCTACGTACGATGATCACACAAAAAACCGATCACCTTAGATAAAAATACCGCTCTCAATTTGCGCTTAGCGGGTAAAATGAGTAGCTTAACTGTCGTAGTCCTTTTTGGCTCATCTATGGCCTAGTTGTACTCCGACTCAACCTAAGTCATTGCAAACTTGCGTTGATCATAAACTGCATGAAGCAGAAGGAAACAGCTCCCACACCTGAGCATGAAGGAGCGGTAATTTGAAGGAATAAAACAGATGCACAACGAAACTCTCAGCCGCGTGAATGCGATTCGCGAATGGCTTATACAACATAATATTAATGCCCTACTGGTTCCGCACGAGGACGAGTATTTGGGTGAATACGTCCCAGCGCACAACGAGCGCTTACATTGGTTAACAGGCTTTACTGGTTCTGCTGGTGCTGCGGTAATCACCAAAGACAAAGCCGCTATCTTTGTTGATGGCCGCTATACCGTTCAAGTCACCAAACAAGTCCCTGGTGACCTATTTGAATATCGTCACCTTATTGAAGAACCAGCTTTAGATTGGGTTCTAGACAACCTGCCAACAAACGCATCTGTCGCAATTGATCCTCGTATGCACAGCTCAGCTTGGCTAGATATGGCACAAGCTAAACTGGCTGGAAAGCTTGAGCTAAATATTCTGACCAACAACCCAATTGATGAGTTGTGGCATGACCGCCCAGCGCCTGTTGTCTCTGACGTTCGCCTAATGCCAACAGAAGCCGTCGGTCAATCAAGTGAGAATAAGCGTCAAGAGATCGCCCAACTGGTTAAAAAAGCAGGTGCAGATAGCGCTGTGATCACAGCATTAGATTCTATTTGTTGGCTGCTGAATGTACGTGGTTTGGATGTATCACGCCTACCAGTTCTGCTTTCTCACGCGATTCTGCACTCAGATTCAAGCGTGGAATATTTCCTCGATCCTGCTCGTCTACCTGCTGATTTTGACGCTCACGTAGGCACCGGTGTGACCGTTCACCACCCAGAAGCACTTAAATCTCGCCTTGAAGCCATGACAGGTAAAAAGGTATTAGTTGACCCTGCAATCAGTAACGCTTGGTTTAAGCTAGTACTACAAAACTCTGGTGCGTCCGTGATTGCAGCAGCAGACCCATGTCTGATGCCAAAAGCGGCGAAGAACTCGGTTGAAATTGCCGGTATGAAGGCGTGTCATATCCGCGATGGCGTGGCAATGAGCAAGTTCCTATGTTGGTTAGATGCGGAAGTTGCTGCTGGTAACCTGCATGACGAAGCGACATTAGCAGACAAACTGGAAGCATTTCGTAGCGAAGACCCTACGCTAATGGATCTCAGCTTCGATACCATTTCAGCGGCAGGTGGTAACGCGGCGATGTGTCACTACAACCACGAAAACCAACCCGAACCTGGCAAGCTAGAGCTGAACACACTTTACCTAGTGGATTCAGGCGGTCAGTACCTCGATGGCACTACAGACATCACGCGTACAATTGCGATCGGTCAGCCTTCACAAGAGATGATTAAACAATTCACTCTCGCGCTAAAAGGCCACATCGGTGTTGCTCGTGCACGTTTCCCGAAAGGCACACGTGGTTACCAAATCGATACTCTAGCTCGTCAGCACCTATGGGCGGAAGGTTACGATTACGATCACGGTACTGGTCACGGTGTTGGTCACTTCCTAAGTGTTCATGAAGGTCCAGCGAGCATTTCGAAGAAGCAAATCGACGTGCCTCTAACAGAAGGTATGGTGCTATCCAACGAGCCAGGTTACTACCGTGCAGATGCGTTTGGTATCCGTATTGAAAACCTAGAGCTTGTTGTTGAAACACCAACTAACGGTGACTTCCCTGTTCTGTCATTTGAGTCACTAACACGCTGCCCAATCGACAAACGCAACATCAATGTTGATATGTTAACTCGTCCAGAACTTGCTTGGCTGAATGATTACCACCAGAAAGTATGGGATGAGATCAGCCCGCTAGTCGAAGGTGATGTTAAAGAGTGGCTTCGTCAGGCAACGCTACCTGTAGCACACAGCTAGAAGCTAGAAGCTAGAAGCTAGAAGCTAGAAGCTAGAAGCTAGAAAAAAGTAGAGGGTTGATGTTTTGCATCAACCCTCTTTTTTTGCTTATGTTTCACGTGAAACATAACGATGGCTAGTGGCTTTATTTATTGCTTAACCAGAATACGCCAAGTGCCAATCTCGCCATACAGGGTCAAATCCTTTGGCTCGAATCATATCTTCCACAGAACCCGCACTTCGCTCATCACTGATCTCAAACTGCTCGAGTTCAACATCATCCATCGCATAACCCCCCGGCTGAGTTTTCGATGCAGCAGACATACTGGTGATGCCTAACGGTAATGCATTGTCTCTGAACTTGGGTGATTCACGAGTCGATAACGACAACTCCACCTCCGGATTCAACAAGCGATAAGCGCAAATCAACTGAACAAGCTGCTTATCCGTCATGACTGATTTTGGTTGGAGTGCGCCCTCACAAGGACGTAAACGTGGGAAAGAAATTGAGTAACGAGTCTGCCAATATGTGCGCTCAAGATACTCCAAGTGCGCTGCCACATAAAAACAATCTGTACGCCACTCTTCCAATCCTATCAAAGCGCCAATACCGATCTTATCGATGCCTGCTTTTGCAAGACGATCGGGTGTATCCAATCGGTATTCGAAATCCATCTTATTACCACGTAAATGGTGCTCAGCATAAGTCGAAGGATGATACGTTTCTTGATAAACCATCACCGCATCCAAACCCAATGTCTTCAGCTCTGCGTATTCGTCTTGATCTAGCGGCTGCACTTCCATCGCCAAATAATTAAAGCGTTGCTTAATCATCGGTACCATTTCGCGGAAGTATTTCATGCCCACTTTGGTTTCGTGTTCGCCAGTCACCAGCAATACGCTATCGAACTTCATGCGTTTAATGGCTTCAACTTCCGCAGCCACTTCGTCCCTATTCAAGGTACGACGCTTGATTCTATTCTCCATTGAGAAGCCACAATAAGTACAAGCATTGGCGCACAAATTAGAAAGGTACAATGGAATGTAAAGCGACATGGTATTACCAAAACGCTTGCGAGTTGCCGAGTATGACAACTGCGCCATTTGCTCTAAGTACGCTTCTGCCGCTGGTGAAATTAGCGCCTTAAAATCTTCCAAATCACGCTTGGATTTATTCAATGCTCGCTCAACATCTTGTGCCGTTTTCGCGTAGATCGACATCGAGATGTCATCCCAATTAAGCTGCTTAAATTGTTCAACGAAGCTCATGTTTTCCTCGCTTAATAGCTAAACCAATCTAGGACTAAAGCTCATCTAGGAATGACGTCAGTGGACTCGACGCAACCGCATGAGAAACCTTACCCGCAAGTCCGGCTTCATAAGCCATACGCCCCGACTCTACCGCCAACTTAAATGCCTTCGCCATCGCAACAGGATCGCTCGAAGCTGCAATCGCAGTATTGACGAGCACGGCATCCGCGCCCATTTCCATCGCACGTGCGGCATGTGAAGGAGCACCAATACCCGCATCGACAACCACTGGAACATTAGCTTGGTTGATAATGATCTCTAGGAAATCGTGAGAAACTATCCCTTTGTTAGAACCGATCGGCGCACCTAATGGCATGACCGCAGCACAGCCTACCTCTTCCAATCGTTTACACAGAACCGGGTCAGCATGACAGTAAGGAAGGACAATGAAACCTTCACGAACCAGTTGCTCAGCGGCTGCAAGTGTCTCAATAGGATCGGGCATCAAGTATTTCGGGTCTGGGTGAATTTCTAGTTTTAACCAGTTTGTACCTAACGCTTCTCTCGCTAATTGTGCTGCAAACACAGCATCTTTAGCATTCTTTGCACCTGAGGTGTTCGGCAATAAGTTCACACCCGCTTGTACTAGCGGCAGCAAAATATCGTCTTGTTGGTCGTTCACATCCACACGCTTCAACGCCATGGTCGCAAGTTGAGATCCCGACACTTGAATCGCTTCTGCCATTAATCGGCTGCTGGCAAATTTCCCTGTTCCCGTGAACAGTCTAGATTCGAATTGTTTATCACCAATTTTAAGCATCGACTTTAACCCCCTGCGATCGCTTGAAACAAAGAGATGCTATCTCCCTGTGAAAGAACTGTGCTAGCCCACTCACTGCGCGGCACAACATTGTTATTAATTGCAAAAACACAGCCCATTTCAGGCAGCGCAAATTGACTAATGATTTGCTGTAGATTCGACTCACTGGCAACTTGATGTGACTGGTCATTGATGACAATAGTGATCACATCTAAGTCAGCAGCGGTCATTTGTGTTGTTTGTTGTTCTGATAACGTCATTGCTTCCAACTCTCTTAATTCTGTCCATTACTCGTAAGCTAAATCTGAGCACACACTTGGCACTGTTTGTCTTTGCTTATCGCCATGGTTTGCCATTGCAGTTTCAACCCATCAAACAGATGCAACTTGGCAGTCTCGACATGAAACTTTCCCGTCGCCAGTTTTTGAATTGCCGCTATCGCTTGGTAGTTACCAAGTGTGCCCACCACCGGACCGACGACACCGCTCTCACTGCACTTTTGCGTTTGCGGTAATTCGTCAAACGGATACAAACAGCGATAACAGGCTTTACTCTGCGCTTCTTGTTCATTTGATGTTTGGTAATCAAAGACAGCGAATTGCCCTTGCCAACCAATCGCCGCCGCCGAGATGAGCGACGTATTTTGCTCGAAACAAACTTGGTTAATGAGCTGGCGCGTTGGCATGTTATCGGTGCAGTCGAGTACCACATCCGCAAGCATCACCTCAAGCTGCAGCTGTGCTTTGTCTAATCGCTTATTGAGGGCACGAATTTGAACCATAGAATTAAGTTCATTGAGTTGTTTTACAGTCGCTTCTGTTTTCGCAACTTGGAGGTCTTGTTCACGATAAATGATCTGACGCTGTAGGTTACTGCTATCAACTTCATCATCATCAACCACAACCAATTTACCAACGCCCGCTGATGCCAAGTACAAACTCGCTGCGCTTCCTAATCCACCACAACCGATGATCAACACATGCGATTTACTCAAGCGCTGTTGCCCAACTTCGGCAATTTCAGGCAGAGCGACTTGGCGTTGATAGCGAAGGAACTGCTTATCCGTGAGCATGCTCGCCTCTCTTGGTATCCACCAATTCACTATTCTGATCAGCAAACGTTAGCTGTCTTTCCTTCATCAGTTGTGCGAAAAACTCGATGACGGACTGAGGTGATTCTGCCAACGTAATAGCTCGCACAACTGCCAAACTAGAAACACCTGTTTGCCAAACTTGGTCTGCATTAGATTGGTCAATGCCACCAATCGCGACCGTCGGAAAGCCAAGCACATAGTCACTACCTGCTTTGTCTTTTGCAGGACGGAAAGCAGCCTCTGTATTTGTATAAGGAATGCTATCAATCAGCTTTTGATACAGTGCCAAGCGCACCAAACCTTGTGGTTTCGATGGCATTTGTTTTGTGGTGGTTGGGAAAATATGCCCTAGCGCGATGTAGCTAGGATGAATTTGTACGATGCGCAGTAGTTCGTAATAACCATGCGTAGAAAGACCAAGACGAATGCCGGCTTTGGTTAGCTGAGCCAAATTCGACTCTTCTATGTCTTCTTGTCCTAGGTGAACGCCATAAGCGTCATGCTTGATTGCCAACTGCCAATAGTCATTGATGAACACTTGTGCTTGATATTGACGACCTAGCTCAATTGCTCGAATGATCTGTTGTTCCAAATCGGCTTGTTGTGGGTTCTTGATTCGTAGTTGAATAGTGTTGATGCCTAGTGGCAGTAGGCGCTCAATCCAAGCAACATCATCAACGACTGGATAGAGTCCTAGACTTTGCTTAGGTAGAGTTGGAAAGTTAACGCTCTCTCCTTGTGCTGACCAACCAACTTGAATACCGAGTCGGTTATCTTCCAGTACAGGTGTCGGGAAATCATCAAATTGGTCAGCCCACTTAGTAGATCGTCCCTCGTCAAGGTTGTCATTCAATAGTGTTTCACGTGAAACATTCGCTTGTTGAGTTAGCATCCCTCGAGCAAGTGTTAACGCATCTTCGATAGGAGAATCGAGTGCTGTCAGCGTTACTATCCAAGCAAGGTGATGTTCGGGATCGAAGATTGCGTTGGGTTTGGACTTAACGGCAAGCGCTCTCACTTCGTTGTTAATTGGGTGACGCCAGATATCAAGCTGAAGCACTTTCTCCTTTTCATCGGCAACCTGCGCATCAGCAATACCAATATAAATCGCTTTCGACGGTTGCTTTGCACACGCTTCTACCGATAAAGAAGAACGGTAATAAAGCACAAATGAACTCTCATGCTCAGAGTTATGTCCATCAATAAGATCAGTCGTTATATGTGTAGTCTGTTGGTCGCGAACAAGCTGAATAGATTGAGTTGGGCTCACACCCAACTCAATGTCTTCAATGCTAAAACCCTGTTCTTTCGCCAACAACAAACATTGCTGAACTAAACCTGTTAGTTCAATCAATGATGACGGAATAAGGATTTTTCTCATTAATCACTTACCTCGGCATGTGCTGCTGGGTGGTATAACTCAGAACCTGACTCTCTAAATTCTTGCGATTTCTGACGCATCCCCTCAAGAGGATCATCAAGCATTTTGATCGAGATAGCTTGGTCCGCAGCAACTTGCTCAGTGTCTTTCGCGTACTCTCGTACCTCTTGCGAAATCTTCATCGAGCAGAACTTTGGTCCGCACATCGAACAGAAGTGAGCAACTTTTCCCGACTCTTGAGGCAAGGTTTCATCATGGAAAGCTCGAGCGGTTTCTGGGTCGAGTGACAAGTTGAATTGGTCTTCCCAGCGGAATTCAAAACGTGCTTTAGAAAGCGCGTTATCACGAACTTGTGCGCCAGGGTGCCCTTTAGCCAAATCAGCAGCGTGAGCAGCAAGCTTGTAAGTGATCATGCCTACCTTCACGTCTTCTTTGTTTGGTAAGCCAAGATGCTCTTTAGGTGTTACGTAACAAAGCATCGCACAGCCATACCAGCCAATCATGGCAGCGCCAATTCCTGACGTAATATGGTCGTAACCAGGAGCGACGTCTGTCGTCAGTGGACCAAGCGTGTAGAACGGAGCTTCATGGCAGTGCTCTAGCTGCTCTTCCATGTTCTCTTTGATCATATGCATTGGAACATGACCAGGGCCTTCAATAATGACCTGAACGTCGTATTCCCACGCTATCTTGGTCAATTCACCAAGGGTACGAAGCTCTGCAAATTGCGCTTCGTCGTTAGCATCGGCAACCGAGCCAGGACGCAGACCATCACCTAGAGAAAGTGCTACATCATACTTAGCACATATTTCACAGATCTCTCGGAAATGGGTGTATAAGAAGCTTTCTTGGTGATGCGCTAAACACCATTTCGCGATGATAGAACCACCACGAGAAACGATGCCAGTAACACGCTTTGCAGTCATTGGCACATAGCGAAGTAGTAAACCGGCATGGATAGTGAAGTAATCAACGCCCTGCTCTGCTTGCTCAATCAGAGTATCGCGCATCACTTCCCAGTTAAGGTTTTCGGCAACTCCATTCACTTTCTCAAGCGCTTGATACATAGGTACGGTACCGATCGGAACCGGGCTGTTACGCAGAATCCATTCTCGAGTTTCATGAATATTGCGACCTGTGGAGAGATCCATAACAGTATCGCCACCCCAGCGTGTCGCCCACACTAGCTTCTCAACCTCTTCCTCAATCGAAGACGTCACCGATGAGTTACCGATATTAGCGTTCACTTTGACCAAAAAGTTACGTCCAATGATCATTGGTTCGGATTCTGGGTGGTTGATATTAGAAGGGATAATCGCGCGACCTTCGGCAACTTCTTTGCGAACAAACTCGGCGGTAATGTCTTTTGGAAGATTCGCTCCAAAGCTTTGACCAGGATGCTGTTGATTCAGCACATCATCACGGTACTTGGCACGACCCATGTTTTCACGCAGCGCGATGAATTCCATTTCTGGGGTAATAATGCCTTTGCGAGCATAGTGCAGCTGAGTGACGCACTGCCCATCTTTGGCACGTCGAATACGTGGTAGATTACCGTAACGAAGATCGTCTAGTGTTTCGTCTTCTAAGCGTTCTTTGGTGTACACCGAGCTTACTTCATCGAGTAACTCTGTGTCACCGCGTTCTTCAATCCAGCTTTCTCTTAATTTAGGTAAGCCGTTATAAAGATCTATGGTGTGTTCCGGGTCAGTGTATACTCCAGAGGTATCGTAAACGCGTACTGGCTCATTAGGCTCGAAGATTGGCGCTTCTTTTGTGCCACCAATCAGGCTATCTGCTAGCGCTATTTCACGCATAGGTACACGAACATCTGGACGTGAACCTTCTACATATACTTTTGTGGAATTTGGGTACGGCTGTACCGAGAGTGTTTCAATGAACTGTTTTGCTTCCAGTCTCGCTTGTTTGCGACTCGACATAGCATTTTTCCTTGCTTTGTTATACTAGATAAAAAGTAATTGGATAAAAATGCTTGGCGGATAGATGCGACAAGAGGAGTCAAATTAAGGCTAAATAAAGCTTAAGTAATTTGCCTATAACAACATTCGACTATTTGATAGGTCAACCAGAAAGAACTCCGGTATAAATATCTTCTCTTGTTCCCTTCGCAGATTCTAATCTGATCAGGTTCAACGGATCCCGAATTAACGGTCTCAGCCTTATGGCACTCCGACAAGTGATATCAGTATATAAAAACGGCCTGGTTAAACCAAGCCGACCTGTTTAATTTTTAACTACTTTGCTAGCTGCGCATCAATAATTGGAAACCGATCCACGCAGCAGAGATGCTCAGCACCACATTTAATAAAATATTTAACCCCATCTTAAAAAATGCACCTTGCTGCATAAGTAAAACATTATCCATAGAAAAGGTGGAAAACGTCGTCAGTGCCCCTAAAAATCCCAAACCAATCACTTGTCGCCAAGGTTCTGTTGCCAACAGTTCATTGTCGAACGCAGCAATCAACAAGCCCATTATAAATGAACCAACCACATTAACGGTTAACGTACCGTATGGAAAACCACGCCCCAATAAAATGACACACAGTTCAGATATCAAGTAACGAGAACACGCACCAAAAGCACCACCTAGCGCAATAAAACCAAGAATGGAAAACTGCCCCATAATTCCCCCCAACACTATTGATGACGATATTGTAACCAAAACTAAAGCGATATTGATGGTGAAATTTTAGAATTCGACAACGTATTGCATTTAAAACACGCTGAGATTAAAAAAGTTACAGGAGTCACTTTACTTCAATATACCCCATCAAACCGGTTTTCATATGCTCAATAACATGGCAGTGATACATCCAACGTCCAGGGTTGTTAGCAACAAAGGCAGCTTTGGCACTGCCATTTTTTCCAAGTAAAACCGTATCGGTATGGAACGGTTCGTCAAGTTTCTTGCCATCTAACTCAAGAACAGTAAATGTATGCCCATGAAGATGAATAGGATGATGATATTGAGTAACGTTCTTCAAATTGAAGATATAGGTTTTTCCAAGTTCCAATTTTGAAAGTGGTGCTGGGATATTATCTTTACTCATTCCCTCCCAAGCTCGTTTGTTCATCAGCCAGAATTTAGGTATCGCTTTGCCCGATTTATCGGCAGGAGTGATCGCCCCCTCCCATTCAAACACATAATCGATTTGCTCCGCATTTTCCAAATCAAGATCAGGCACAGGGTTGAGAGGCAATAAAGGCAGTTTCTTGTTGCTTGGCAGGTCAGACTCAACAACTTCAAACTCACACAAAGAGAATGGGAAGCGCCCTTTCATTTGACGCACATAAACACGCTCTCCAGCCTTCGGAGCAATCAATCCGATATCCAATCTCATTCCCGGACCAATTTTGTGTTGAGTGAGCCTATAAGGCGTTTTAACTGGATTGCCATCGATGGCAATAACCCAAGCCTCTGTGCCTTCAATCGCGATCGGATAGGTAATGGTGTTATCGACATTAGCAATTCTTAATCGCGTAGTCGCGTTCTGCTTCAGCGTATAAACAGGCTCATGAATACCATTGACGCTACTCCACTCTCCTGGCGTTCCCATACGTGCACTCAAGCGCGGCACCATTAGATTCTTCCACTGTCCTTGCTTGTCTAAATGCCAATGCTTGAGGACGACTTCATGCTCTTCATCAAACTGAACAGGCTCAGCCTCTTCAACAATTATTAGCCCAACCAACCCCATACCAAGCTGCTTAACGCTGTTCATGTGTGGGTGATACCAAAACGTACCTGCATCTGGCGGAATAAACTCATACGTAAAAGTCTCTCCGGGCATGATAGGAGCCTGGCTTAAAAACGGAACTCCATCCATTTCAATAGGAATCCTCAAGCCATGCCAATGAATCGTCGTCGGCTCTGATAGCTTATTGATGAAGTTGATTGTTACCTTTTCCCCTTGTCGGCAACGAATTATCGGTGCAGGTATACGCCCATTAAAAGCTAATACCTCAGTATTGAAACCGGGCACTAGTTCAGCCGTAGAAGGCTCTGCAGTTAGATCGTAAATGTAATGCCCGTTTTTATCTTGCTGCCGCGATAAAGTACAAGCTGGTAGAACAGCTAGAATAGAAATAGCCAAAGAAGATTGAATAAAGCGACGACGAGAGATATCCATGAATAGTTACTCATTAATCCAGATGAGTCGAGTGTAACTAAATATAAATAATGATTCTCATTTATTGCTAACATTTCGGAGCTCTTGGTTATAACGACTAGTCTAATAGGTTGGTGAGTTAATAAATACTTACAAAGAGCAGCAGGCAGCAGAAAGGCATATAGGTGGGATGAGAGGACACATGCATAGTGTCAAGCAGATACAAAAAAGGCTCTGACCTAAGTCAGAGCCTTGATATATGGCAGGGGTGGAGAGATTCGAACTCCCAACACGCGGATTTGGAATCCGCTGCTCTGCCAATTGGAGCTACACCCCTTTAGAATTCTTATATTCTAGATTTGACAAAACCTCGCATGGGCGAGGTTGTCGATATTAAGTGGCGGAGTGGACGGGACTCGAACCCGCGACCCCCGGCGTGACAGGCCGGTATTCTAACCAACTGAACTACCACTCCGCAGTGGTATCACTCGCTTGTAATCAGCAAGTGTCCAAAATTTAAA